>NZ_JARUXP010000002.1:115972-207348 GCF_031451315.1 Caballeronia sp. LZ032 | reverse complement strand
CAGACACACGAAGAGCAGCAGGCCGCTCACGCGATGCAGGATGGAGACCTTCCCCGCCAGCGGCAAGCGATACTTCGCGAGTTGGCCGATCCCGATGTTGCGGAACTCCGGCCTGGGTTTCTTTACAGCTTCAGCCACGGTAGACCCCTTCCCTATTCTGTTTTGACGTATCGCGCGAAGCCGATGCTCACCACGGGCGCGACTCGTCCTGCCTGATGCGCTCGATGAGCGACCGGCGATGTATTCGTGGGGAGACGTTCCAACCCGCGCACTGCGGGACTGGCGGTATTTTGTCGCGGGATTGATATACTGTCCAATATCTATCTCGTCTTTCTGAAATACTTTTTATAGATATCGGATGGAACTGCGTCATATCCGTTATTTTCTGGCCGTCGCCGAAGAGCGCAACGTGACGCGCGCGGCCGAGCGGCTCGGCATCGGGCAACCGCCGCTCAGTCAGCAGATTCACGCGCTGGAAGACGAAATCGGCGTGCGTTTGTTCCGGCGTACCGGTCACGGCGTCGTGCTGACCGAAGCCGGCGAGGCCTTCGCCGCCGACGCCAAGCGTCTGATGACCGACGCGCGACTCGCCGTCGAGAAGGCGCAGAGTGCGGGGCGTGGAGAGATCGGGCAGTTGAACATCGGCTTCACGGGATCGGCGGCGTTCAATCCGGTGGTGTCGAAGCTCATCCGCTCATATCGGCAGGCGTATCCGAACGTCACGTTGACGCTGACCGAGGGCAACACGGCGCAGTTGCTCTCGCATATGGACGACGGCCGTGTCGATGTCGCCTTCGTCCGGCTCGGCAGCCAGTCGCCCGCCGGGGTGCAAATCCATCACATCGCCGTCGAGCCGATGCGGATCGTGCTGCCCGCCACGCACCGGCTCGCCAGGAAGCGCAAGGTGCCGCTGTCGGCGCTGGCTGAAGACGCCTTCGTGATGCTGCCGCGCGAAGCCAGCCCGACGCTGCACGATGTCATCGTCGGCGCATGCCGCGAAGCGGGCTTCGAACCCATCGCCGGGCAACAGGCGCCGCAATTGTCCTCGGTGGTGAATCTCGTCGCGGCGGAGTTCGGGGTGTCGCTGGTGCCGGCATCGGTGTGCCAGATCCAGGTCGATGGCGTGGCTTATACCGATGCGCTCGACAGCAACATCTCCATTCGCCTTGCACTGGCGTCGCGCATCGACGCCACGCCGGCCAAGACCGCCAATTTTCTCGAGATCGCGCGGCAGGTTGCTGCGGCTCGCGCTTGATGCACGCGTCGTTGTGATGCTTATGAAAGTTGCATTCGCAACTATCGCGTCGCCCACGCTTGCAAGACAGCTTTATATAAATTGGCGAAGCGATTTCGTGGGCGCCGAAAAAATCGACAGTTAGTTGCTCGGTAGTCGAGCGACGAAATGCGTGTCGGTCAATTCAATGCGACCGCTGCTGCCGCGCCCACCGGTGAACCCTGGACCGCCACCGATGCGCGCCCGTCCGGACCGATCGGCACATCGCCGACGAGCGTCGTGCGATATAGCTGGCGATCGAAGTCGAGGTCGAAGATATCGGTCGGCGCGAGGTGCGCGGTCGTGCGGTTATCCCAGAAGGCGATGCTGCCCGGCTCCCACTTGAAGCGCACCGTGAACTCGGGGCGCGTGACGTGTTCCCACAGCAGTTCGAGCAAGGCCTGGCTCTCGCGCGGCGCGAGATCCACGACATGCTTGAGAAAGCCCGGGCTCACATACAACGCGCGCTCACCGGTTTCGGGATGTACGCGCACAAGCGGATGTTCGCTGACGAGGATGTGATCGTCGACGGCCTTCCTGAATGCATCCGTCCCGCTCGCCCCTTGCGGCGGCGCAAAGCGATGCACGCCGCGCAGTCCGTCGATGAACCCACGCAACGGCGCGGACAGCTTCTCGTAGGCGATGACGAGGTTGGTCCACTGCGTGTCGCCGCCATAGGGCGGAATGGTTTCGCCGCGCAGAATGGAGGCGAACGGCGGATTCACGGCGGCCGTGACATCGGTATGCCAGCCGGTCCATGGCCGCACGAGCGATGGGCCGTCGAAGCGCGTGGCCTTGCGAAACTTGGAGATCGAATAGATTTCCGGGTGGCCTTCAACATGGCCGAACACCGGATGACCCACTGTGAGTTCGCCGAATTGCGCGGAGAACGCCACGTGCTGGGCATGCGTGAGGAACTGCTCACGGAAGAAGATGACGCGCCATTCGAGCAAAGCGGCACGCAACGCCTTCACCTGATGGTCAGTCAGAGGCCGCGTCAGATCGACGCCGGCGATTTCAGCCCCGATATGCGCCGATAACGGCTTGACCGTCACACTCGATACATCAGCGTTGGCAACTGCGTTCACTGTGATGCTCCTGTCGATAGAGCGATCAATGTACAAGCCGCCACTTCTCACGCGAACCAAGAAATCCCGCTACGGATAGCTTGGTTTGCGATAAGCGCCGGGCCGGCGCTCACGACGTTCCGGTTCAGGCTTTACCAGTGATAGTTCATGCCCGCGAAGACCTGGCGGCCATAACCGAAGGCACACCACGTTCCGTAATAGCACGATGCGACATAGCGCTTGTTGAACAGGTTTTGCGCGTTCACATAGAGCTCCGCGCCCTTCAACTGGGTAGCAGCGCGGCCGAGGTCATAGCGCAGCGTGGCATCGACGAGGAAGAAGCTCGACACCTTGAAGCTGTTGTCGCTGCTGTAGGTCGTGCCCGTGTAGCGTCCGCCCGCACCCATCGACAAGCCCGCTACCGGTCCGCGATTGATCGTGTAGTACGCCCACAGCGAAGCCTGGTTCTGCGGCACGGCAGGCAGGAACTTGCCGTCGAGCCCGCTGTTGTCCTTCGTGTACTTGGTGTTGAGGTACGTATAGCTTGCGGTGAGGTTCAGCGAATCCGTGAGACTGGCTTTCGCTTCGAGTTCCACGCCGAGCGAACGTGCTTCACCCACTGCGGACTGGAAGTTCGGGTTGCTGGCATCGACGGTCAGCAGGTTCTTGCGCGTCAGGTCGAACAGCGCAGCCGAGAAGAACGCGTTGTAGCCCTTCGGCTGGAACTTCACGCCGATCTCGTACTGACGGCCCTTCTCCGGCGAGAACTGATTGCCGTTGATGTCGGTGCCGACCTGCGGCGTGAACGATTCGGTATAGCTGACATACGGCGCGATGCCGCTGTCGAACACATACGACAGACCGGCGCGGCCCGTGAAGGCGCGGTTGAACTGATGCGATTGCACGCCGTAGGTGGTGTTGTTCGAGTCGCTGCTTGCCCAGTCCTCGCGTCCGCCGAGCGTCAGGACCACGTGACCCCAGCGCAGTTGATCCTGCGCATACACGCCGTACTGGGTGCCGCTCAGCACCTGGTGATAGCGGTCGGGCGGCGTGATCGTCTGGTTGTAGTTCGGCGCGTACATGTCGAGCGGCGGCGCGACGCCGAAGCCCGCATCGAAATTGCTCGCATAGTGCTGGTAATCGAAGCCGAACAGCACAGTGTGATCGATCGGCCCGGTCGAAAAGTTGCCTTCCACCTGATTGTCGATCGCAAAGGTGTTCAGGTTGTCCTTCGACGCCGCCGTGCCGCGATCGAGCGTGCGCAAATCGTCTTCGAGCTGGCTCGCATACACGCTCTTGTAGTCCTGCGCGACGTGCATGAAGCGCGCGTTCGAACGGAACGACCAGGTATTCGTCAGCTTGCGTTCGAACTTGTAGCCGATCGACTCCTGAACCCGGTTGAAGCTCTCGAAGTTATGGTCGCCGTCGTAGAAGTCGCTCGGCAGCTTGCCATTCGGGTTGTAGAGCACCGTGCCTTCCGGCGGCACGCTGCCGTACGACGTGGCGCGCGGATCGTGCTGATAGAACCCGAACAGCGTAAGCGACGTCTTTGCATCCGGGCGCCACGTGAACGACGGCGCAATCGCAATGCGCTTGTTCTCCGTCGACTGCACCTGCCCGTCTTCGGAACGCGCGATGGCGGTCAGGCGATACAGATAACGCTCATCGCCGCCGATCGGTCCCGAGAAATCGAACGTGGCCTGCTTGTGCGCGTAGTTGCCGAATTCGACGCCCACTTCGTGCAACGGAACGACCGTCGGCATCTTGCTTTCCTGATCCAGCAGGCCGCCCGCCGCGGCCTGACCGTACAGCACCGAGACCGGTCCCTTCAACACCTCGATACGCTCGAGCAAGTACGGATCGACCTGCGGAGTCGCGTACCACGAGTTGTCGAGCATCTTCAGCCCGTTCCAGTATTTGTCGGCGTCGAAGCCGCGCACTTTCAGCAAGTCATAGCGCGTCGCAATGCCGCCGCGCGTCTCCGGCGTCACGCCGGACACGTAGCGCACCGCCGCATTCAGCGTCTGCGCGTTCTGCTGATCCATCTGCTGACGCGTCACGATGGACACGGACTGCGGCGTTTCCAGCAGCGACGTGCCGGTCTTGAGCGCCGTCGATTCCTTCGCGACATAGCCGTTCGTCGGCCCGTACGGCTGATCCGGATTCTGCGCAGTCACCTTGACGGCCGGCAGGGTGGCGTCCGAAGGCGCGGGAGCGGAAGCGTCGTTGGCTGTGCCATCGGTGGACTGTGCGTAGGCCAGCGGTGCAACGGCAAACATCAGCAGGGCGGCGAGTTTCAGCGGCCGCATGGCCACGGCATTCCATTCAGTTTTCTTCATACTCATTCTCTTGTCGTCACGCGCAAATGCGAATCGTTATTATTTCGGGCCGAATTGTCGCCTTTCATTGCCTTTTTGTAAACATTCGTTTCCGCTTTTTCTCAGCCTTCCGTTCAGCTTTTTCCGGAAGGAAATCGAAAGAAACGGGACGCGACCGGATAGTGACTAAGATGAAATCGGGCGCCTCTGAATACGCGGGCAGCCCGCATCGGATACGCACAGTCGAGGTCCGCCGATGAACTCCACGCCTTCCTCTTCCACCGCCTACGTGCTCGGCCACTCAGATCCCGAAATGGAGCGGCTCGACCATCAGGCACGTTTCATCAGCGATCTCACCGAGGACGTCCTGCGGCGCGCGGGCCTCGCTCCGGGCATGCGCGTGCTGGACCTGGGATGCGGCGCGGGCGATGTCTCGTTTCTTGCCGCGGCGCTCGTCGGGACGAACGGCAGTGTGCTGGGCATCGATCGGTCACCGGAGATCATCGACAAGGCGCGCCGGCGCGCGGAGCACGCGCATCTGAACCACGTGCGCTTCGAAGCCGGAAGCGTGACGGACGTGGATATCGTCGGCGAGGTGGATGCCGTGATCGGACGGCTGATCCTGCTGCACTTGCCCGATCCGGCCGCGACCTTGCGCCGGCTCGCCGCGCAAGCCGGCAGCGGCACGCTGTTCGTGTTTCATGAAATGGACATGAGCACCGCGCGTTCGCTGCCCGAGGCGCCGCTGTGTGCGCAAGGCACGCGCTGGATCATCGAAACCTTCCGGCGCGCGGGCGTGGACACCGAGATGGGTGCGAAACTCTTCAAGACGTTTCGCCAAGCAGGCCTGCCCGATCCGCAGATGCTGCTGTCGGCACGCTTCGAAGGCGGCCCGGACGCGTTCACCTACCGCTATCTCGCGGAGGTGCTGAGAACTTTGTTGCCGCTTGCCGAACGGTTCGGCATCGTGGATGCGAAGGCGGTGGACATCGATACCTTTGCCGAGCGCCTGCGCGATCAGGTAGTCGCGCTCGAAGGCGTCGTGCAGCCACCGGCGTTCATCGGCGCCTGGGCGCGGCTGCCCTGAGCGTGCGTTGAGGGCAACCCCGAACGCACCCCCGAGCGCATCCCGTGCGCACCCCGAGCCTCAGGCGCTGCCCTTCTTCCTCGCCTTGCCCTGGTTGTATTCGATCGCCGCTCGCACGAGATCCCGCAGCGCGCGCGCCTGGACCTTGCTGCCTTCGAAAAAGTCGATCGCGCGCCGCTGGTTGCCTTCGAGACCTGCGTTGAAGAGCCGGTCCGGATCCGCGAGATGCGCGCCGTTCGCAAAGGTCAGCTTGACCTTGTCCTTGTGCGCATTGCCCACGGCGATCATGCCGTCGCGATACCACACCGGACTGCCCATGTACTTCCATTCCTCGACGATCTCGCCATCCGCCGCGAGAATGGCCTTGCGCACGTTCGCCAGCATTTCGCCGCGCCAGTCGTCAAGGCCTGCAATCAGTTGATCGATTCGTTCCGAATTTTTCATGAACGCGTCTCGGTTTTTAATTGTGCAAAAACGCAGACAGCATGACGTGCGCGTCGAACGTCATCGCCGCAGTCCACGGCTGCCGATCAGGATCTTCAGCCGCTGTGCCTGATCGAGTTGCAGAATGAACGAAGGCCGCATGCGGGCGAGGAGCGTCTTGACATCGGCGTTGCCTGTCGTGCGGATGCCGTCGTCGACGGTATTGACGAGTTGGCCCAGATAGCCGGTCTCGCGCTCCAGATAGAGGTCATCGAAGTCGTACATGCTCGACGCGTCGAGCCGGGCGAGGTCCGCCTGGCTCTGCTTCGTCATCGCGTTGCTCGTCGCACTGCGTTGCGGCTGCGAGCCGGCGCTGCCGGTCAGCGCGACGATCTCCTGCTGCATCTGCCCATGCTCCGTGATGATGCGTCGCGCATACACCTGCACGCTCTTCGACCCCGATCTCTGCAAGGCCAGTTGCGCCGCCGCGATCTCGGCCTGATTGGCGACGAAGACAATGCCCAGCCGTTGCTCTTCGCTCAGATGTCCGTCCGCAGCCTGGGCGCGCGTCATGAAAAGCGGCAGCGCGAGCAATGTCATCAACACACCCCGGCGTTTCATAAAAATTCTCCCGAAGTTCAATCATGTGCAATGCCGCGCGACGACGGCGTGCATTTCCGCAATCATGCCTTCAACTAAACCTTCAACTAAACCGATAGGATGAAGCGCCCGATCCCGCCACCCTGCAGTCTGCAATATGCACCACACAGACTTGAGGTACCCTCGATCCGTGTTTCGCGGCCGGTCAAAACAGCGCAGCCCAGAACGCACCCAGCGCCGCCCGAATCGTATGATCGTAACCGCATCGGAGGAACAGATGGACTCTGCCCTTGACGTGTATGCCGGCCATGAAATCTCCATTACGACACGGCGCAACGAGCGCGGCGCCTGGGTCGCCGATTTGACCGTCCGTCACGACGGCCAGTCGTCCTTCACATGGCCCGAAACCGTGCAGCCCGAATGGCGCACCTCCGACGAAGCGGTGCGCGACGGCATCGAGCGCGCCCGCCGCATGATTCGCCAGCATCTCCAGCACCCTGATGACCGCTCGTGGCTCGCCACGCGCCGTCACGCGCAGACCTGGTTCAGCGCGGAAGCCGAACGCCTGTCCGGCAATGTCTTCGCACACACGAAGTGAGCTTTCCGATCAACCCCATCAAGTAAATAATATCTTCCCCGATGCCCACACCCGAACCGCAAGCCGTCTGCAATCCGATTTCCCGAAGTGCGATCTTCCTCGTCGCCACCGTGGCGCGCGGCGAAGACAAGGCCGATGTCGTCCGCTCATGGTGCGGCGACATCGCGGCGCTGGTCCGCGCGGTCGGCACGCGCGCGCCGGCCGCGAACCTGTCCTGCGTGTGCGGCTTCGGCTCGGACGCGTGGGACTTCCTGTTCGGCGCGCCGCGTCCCGCGCAACTGCATCCGTTCATTGAAATGGGCGCGGGCGAGCGTCGCGCCATCGCCACGCCGGGCGACATCCTGCTGCACATCCGCGCGGACCACATGGACCTGTGTTTCGAACTGGCCTCGCAACTGCTCGCCAAGCTCGGCGACGCGGTCACGGTGGTCGATGAAGTGCATGGCTTTCGCTACTTCGACCTGCGCGACATGGTGGGTTTCGTCGACGGCACCGAGAATCCGCAGGGCCGCAGCGCGATGGAGTACACCATCGTCGGGGATGAAGATGCGCCGTTCGCCGGCGGCAGCTATGTGATGGTGCAGAAGTACCTGCATGACCTCGCGGCGTGGAATGGCCTGACGGTGGAGCAGCAGGAGCGGATCATCGGCCGCGAGAAGCTCTCCGACGTCGAGCTCGACGATTCGATCAAGCCCTCGTGCTCGCACAGTTCGCTCACGACGATCGACGAAAACGGCCGCGAGGTGAAGATCCTGCGCCACAACATGGCCTTCGGACGTCCGGGCGCGAAGGAGTTCGGCACCTATTTCATCGGCTATGCGCGCGCGCCGAAGCCGATCGAACAGATGCTCGAAAACATGTTCGTGGGCCGGCCGCCGGGCAATTACGACCGCCTGCTCGACTACAGCCGCGCCATCACCGGCGGCCTGTTCTTCGTGCCTTCCGCGGACCTGCTCGACGAACTGCCCGACCGCAGCCCCTCCGAATCCGTAGCTTCCAACGCGGAACCCGAACCGGGCAAGCGTGGCGAAGGCTCCCTGAACATCGGCTCACTCAAAGGAACGTCACAACATGAATAACCTGCATCGAGAGCTCGCGCCGATCGCAAGCGCCGCATGGTCGCAGATCGAAGCGGAAGTCGCCCGCACCTTCAAGCGCTCCGTCGCGGGGCGGCGTGTGGTCGATGTGAAGGAGGCCGGCGGCAGCGCGCTGTCGGCCATCGGCACCGGACATCAGAGCGCGATCGCCGCACCCGCGCAAGGCGTGACGGCGAAGCTGCATGACGTGCGCAGGGTCGTCGAACTCACCGTGCCGTTCACGTTGCAGCGCGAGTCCATCGACAGCGTCGAACGCGGCTCGAACGACGGCGACTGGCAGCCCGCCAAGACCGCCGCGAGCGATCTCGCGCGCGCGGAAGACAGCGCGATCTTCGACGGCTACAAGGCGGCAGGCATCGTCGGCATACGCGAGGGCAGTTCGAACGATGCGACGATGCTGCCCACCAACGTCGCCGACTATCCCGTCGCCATCAGCCAGGCGCTGGAGAAGCTGCGGCTCGCGGGCGTCGACGGCCCCTATTCCGTGCTGCTCGGCGCGGATGCCTACACGGCGCTGGCCGAAGCAAGCGATCAGGGCTATCCCGTGATCCAGCACATCAAGCGCATCGTCAGCGGCGACCTGGTGTGGGCTCCCGCGTTGCAGGGCGGCTGCGTGCTGTCGACGCGCGGCGGCGACTATGAGTTGTATCTCGGACAAGACCTGTCGATCGGCTACACGAGCCATACCGACACCACCGTCCAGCTCTACCTGCGCGAAACGCTGACCTTCCTGATGCTGACGAGCGAGGCGTCCGTGTCCATCGCCACGGGCGAATAGCGTACAAAGGAGCACGACCATGGCCATCAACCAGAGCGGTTTGACCGACGACTACATCGCGCAGCAACGTGCACGGCTCGAAGCCATGCAGCATGATTTGCTCGGCACCGAGGAAGGCGGCATCGCCGGCGAGCGGCGCCAGCAACTCGAGCATGGTTCCGAGGCACAGGAATTCGAAGACGAAGCGCAGCGCATGGAACAGGACGTCGCGAATCAGGCATTGCGCGACGTGAACGATCAGCGCATCGGCGACATCCAGCGCGCGTTGCAAAAAATCGCCGAGGGCACGTATGGCCTGTCCGATGAAAGCGGCGTGCCCATTCCAAAGGCGCGCCTCGATGCGATGCCGGAAGCCATCCTGACCGTCGAGGAACAGGAGCGGCGCGAAGCGGGCCGTTAATTACTTCGATACCGCCGCCTCCACCGCCGCCAGATACGCCGACAACGCCCGCTCCACCTCGCGCAGATAACGCTGCGCGAGCTGCACGTCGCCCATGGCGGGGCGCAGCTTGATCGCGAGCGCGCCGCCCGCCAGCGCGCGGATCATCTCCACATACAGCGCGCGCTCGGCGGGCTTCACATGCGGCATGCGCGCATCGAGCACGCGGCGCAGCATGTCGGACTTGCGCTTGCCCTTCTCGTCGTCGTGCGGCATCACCGACATCAGGATCAGGCAATCCGGATGCTGCTCGAAGTAGCGGATGTGCGGACTCATGATGCGCTCGATCACCGCCGCCGGCGACAACGCCTTCCACGTCTCCGTATCGGTCTGCGCGAGCTCGTCCTCGAGTTCGCCGAACGCGGCAATGTGACGATCCCACAACGCTTTCAACAGGCTGTCGCGGTCCGGAAAAAAGTGATACATCGAGCCGATCGGCGTCTGCGCCTGACGCGCCACGCCATGCATCGTCACGCCCGTGAGCCCTTTCTCGACGATCAGTTCCGCCGTGGCATCGAGCACCGCCTCGATGCGCGCACGCCCGCGCGCCTGCAACGGCGAACGGGCCGCGCTGGTCCGTTCCGGATCTTGCAGTTCGCTTTCATTGCCGGACCGGGGCTTCTTCATTCATGTTCCTTTGTTTCGTTCCACAATTTTACGAACTAGACGCTGGCGTCTAGATTCATGCATACTAGACGCCATCGTCTAGTTTGGCGAGTGCAATGCAACCGGCATCTTGCCGCAGGCGCGCTCGCCGTCCTGCTCGTCATCGAAGGCTACCGCACCCAGGCGGCAGCGCGAAAGCTCCCGGAGAAAACATGTCTGTCACAGCGCCCACGCACGGCGACCAGCCCGCTGACGCGGCCCAAGGCAAATCGTCACGCAAGCGCCTGCTGATCGCGGTCGGCATCGTTGCGGTCGTGGCGGGCATCGCGTGGGGTGCGCGCTGGTGGACGGTGGGCCGCTTCATCGAAACCACCGACGACGCCTATCTCAAGGCCGACAGCGTGACCATCGCGCCGAAGGTGAGCGGCTACATCACGGAAGTGCTGGTCGGCGACAACCAGACCGTCGCTGCGGGCGCGCCGCTCGCGAAGCTCGACACGCGCCAGTACCAGGCCTCGCTGGATCAGGCGCAGGCCACGCTCGATGCCCGTGCCGCCGACATCCAGCGCGCCCAGGCCGAACTCACGCAGCAGCATGCCAACGCGGATCAGGCGAAGGCGCAGGCCGAAGTGGCGCGCGTCAGCCTCGCGCACGCGGAAGACGACGTGAACCGCTATCGCCCGCTGGTGGCGACCGGCGCCGAGAGCGCCGAGCGTCTCACGAGCCTCGTGTCCACACGCGATCAGGCGCGCGCCACGCTGACCGCGAATCTCGCGGCGGCACGCGCGGCGGCGACGCAGATCGGCGCGACTGAAGCGCAGATCGCCCAGGCGCGCGCGCAGCTGGAAGCGGCGCAGGCGCAAATGGATCAGACGAAGCTCGACCTCAACGACACCACGCTGTTCAGCCCGGTGGCGGGCCGTGTCGGCGATCGCACGGTGCGCGTCGGCCAGTATGTGCAGCCCGGCACGCGGCTGATGACGGTGGTGCCGGTCGAGTCGGTGTATCTCGAAGCAAACTTCAAGGAAACGCAGGTCGGCCGCATGCGCATCGGGCAGCCGGCGACGCTGCACGTCGACGCGCTGAAAGGCACGGACCTGCATGGCGTCGTCGAGAGCTTCGCGCCCGGCACGGGTGCGCAATTCGCGCTGCTGCCGCCCGAGAACGCCACCGGCAACTTCACGAAGATCGTGCAGCGCGTGCCGGTGCGCATTCGTGTCGATACCGGTCCGGAGACGCGCAAGGTGCTGCTGCCGGGCCTGTCGGTGACGGTCGACATCGACACGAAGTCCGCCACCGACGACAGCAAGCGCATCGCCGACGAGAATCGTCATGAGTGAGTCGCACGCGCGCGCGAGCGCCACCGACTGGATTGCGGTGACGGCCGGCGCACTCGGCGCGCTGATGGCCACGCTCGACATCTCGATCACCAACTCGGCGTTGCCGCAGATCCAGGGTGAGATCGGCGCGACCGGCACCGAAGGCACCTGGATCTCGACCGGCTACCTGATGTCCGAAATCGTGATGATCCCGCTTGCCGCGTGGCTCACGCGCGTGTTCGGCCTGCGCAACTTCCTGCTCGGCAATGCGGTGCTGTTCACGCTGTTCTCGGTGATGTGCGGCTTCTCTCATTCGTTGCCGATGATGGTCGCGGGCCGCATCGGCCAGGGCTTCACCGGCGGCGCGATGATCCCGACCGCGCAGACCATCATTCGCACGCGGCTGCCGCGCGAACAGATGCCGGTCGGCATGACGATCTTCGGTCTGATCGTGCTGCTCGGGCCCTTGCTCGGCCCCGTGCTCGGCGGCTGGCTCGCGGAAAACATCTCGTGGTCATGGTGCTTCTTCGTGAACGTGCCGGTGGGCATCGCGCTGGTCGCGCTGCTGGTCACCGGACTGCCGGCCGAGAAGTCGCACTGGGAAGCCTTCCTGAAGGCCGACTGGATCGGCATTGCGGGACTGGCCATCGGCCTGAGCTCGCTCACGGTCGTGCTCGAGGAAGGCCAGCGCAATCAATGGTTCGAGTCGAGCGAGATCGTCACGCTCACGTGCGTGACCCTCTTCGGCATGTTGCTGATCGCGATCTCGCAGTTCATCGCGAAGAAGCCCATCGTGCGGCTCTCGCTGCTGCGCAATCCGCGCTATGCGAGCGTCATCCTGATCGTGTTCGCGGTCGGCGCGGGGCTCTATTGCGTGTCGTTCCTGCTGCCGCAGTTTCTCAGCATCGTTGCGGGCTATAACGCGCTGCAGTCGGGCGCGATCATGCTGGTCTCGGGCGTGCCGGCCTTCCTCATCATGCCGGTATTGCCGCGCCTGCTGGGCAAGGTGGACTTTCGCGTGCTCGTCATCATGGGCCTGCTGTTCTTCGCGGGAAGCTGCCTGCTGGACATCTCCCTGACTGCGCAGAGCGTCGGCCATGACTTCTTCTGGTCGCAGATCCTGCGCGGCTTCGGACAGATGCTCGCGATGATGCCGCTCAATCAGGCGTCGATGGCCGCCGTCTCGCGCGAGGAATCCGGCGATGCCGCGGGCCTCTACAACATGGCGCGCAATCTCGGCGGCTCGGTGGGACTGGCGATCATCGGCACGGTGATCGACCGGCGCAACGACTTCCATACAGCGGCGATCCGCGAGTCCGTGACGGCCAATTCGGTGATCGGTCAGGAGCGCATGGCATCGAGCGCCGCCAGCTTCTTCGCGCAGGGCGGCGACATGGCGCACGCGAAGATGCAGGCACTCGGGCAGTTGTCGGTGCAGATCGGCCAGCAGGCTGTTGTCATGACCTACTCCGAGACTTTTTATATTTTGGCGATCGCGCTGCTCGCATGCCTGCCGCTCGCGCTTTTGCTCAAGACGCCGCGCGCGCAAGCCGGCGAGACGCCCTCAGCGGGCCACTGATCGTGATGAATCCTTCAACGATGTTTCCTCGCACTATCCGCTTCACTGCCCTGCTTGCGCTGACCGCGTTCGCGCTGGCCGCCTGCACGGTCGGCCCTGACTATCACGGTGCGCCCGAGATCGCGCCGGACGCCGCAAGGAACGGCGCCTTCGTGCGCGCACCGGCCGAGGGCATCGTCGCGACGCATGCGCCCGCGGCATGGTGGCAGGCGTTGAACGATCCGCAGCTGAACACGCTGATCGATGCCGCGCTCACGCACAATCCGGATCTGAAGATGGCGCAGGCACGCTTGCGTCAGGCCCGCTCGCAACTGCGCGGACAGCGCGCCAACGAGTTGCCGAAGGTGTCGGGCTCGGCGGCGGCGCTGCGCATGCGTTCGCCGGATACGTCGTTCTTCAGTTCGTCGGATGACAGCGGCGCGCCGGCATCGACGGGACGCGGTCCGGTGGACTTCTATACCGTGGGCTTCGATGCTTCGTGGGAGATCGATCTGTTCGGCGGCACGCGCCGCGCAATCGAGGCTGCCTCCGATGAAGCCGACGCCGTGCACGCCGATCTCTCGGACACGCAGGTGTCGCTGGCGGCCGAGGTGGCGTCGGCGTATATCGACTTGCGCGACCAGCAGGAGCGGCTCGCGCTTGCCGAACGCACGGCCGAGTATCAGCAGCAGATGCTCGACCTGACCGAGCAGCGCCGCGCGCGCGGCACGGCGGCACAGGTCGATGTCGAACGCCTGACGACGCAGGTCGATACCACGCGCGCCACGCTCGTGCCCCTGCAGGTGCAGATCACCGATTCGCTGGATCAACTGGCCGTGCTGACGGGCCGCGCGCCCGGCGCGCTCGATGGCGAACTCGCTGCGCGCGCGCCCTTGCCGGTGCTGCCGGCGACGGTGGCCATCGGCGACCCCGCCGCGATGCTGCAACAGCGGCCCGATATCCGCGCGGCGGAACGTCGGCTGGCATCGAGCAACGCGCAGATCGGCGAGCATATCGCCGATTATTTCCCGAAGGTGTCGCTGCTCGGCGATATCGGCTTCTCGGCGGCCGACCCGGGGCATCTGTTGCGCAAGCAGAATTTCTCGTGGGTCGGCGTGCCATATCTGCAATGGAACCTGTTCGACTTCGGGCGCACGGCGGCAAGCGTCGATACGGCTCGGGCCTCGCGCGAAGAAGCCGAGGCACGCTATGAGAAGACCGTGCTCGGCGCGCTGAAGGACGCGAATTCGTCGCTGTCGCGCTATGGCAATCAGCGCGAGCATGTGGTGCGCTTGCAGCAGGTGGAGGCGTCGGCGGAACGCTCCGCCACGCTCGTGCGGCAACGCTACCGCGCGGGTGTGTCGACACTCATCGATCTGCTCGACGCGCAGCGCACGCAGTTCGCCGCGCAGCAGGACGTGGTCGCGGCGAAGGCCGAACTGCTGAAGGATTTCGTGTCGCTGCAAAAGAGCCTCGGGCTCGGCTGGCAGGACCCGCGCGGCGCGTGAGGCGCCTTACTCGTCGAACGTTCCGCGATATTCCGCTGACGCGTCCGAGCGCGTGTTCAATTCGAACATTACGCCGCCCGGCGCGCGGCAGAAGAAACGTGAACCGCGCCCATTGTTGAACACGGCGGTTTCCATTTCCACGCCGTCCGCCGTGAAGCGTTCATGCAAGGCCTGGACGTCATCGAGCGTGGGCAGCTCGAAACCGACGTGAAACGCACGCGGATAAGACGGCGTGTGATCGCCGACATGATCGATGACCACATCGAAACCGGGACGCTTGAGGATATACGACTGCTCCCAGCTGCCCGCGATCGTGAAGCCGAGATAGTGTTCGAAGAAGCGCGCGGTTGCAGCGGTATCGGACGAGGGAAAGCTGAGGTGATTGAGCTTCATGCTCTTGATCGAGTCTGTCATGGTCTGTGTCTCAAGGAGTAGAGCCGGTGCGGCCCCTTGCCGCCGTCGCTCCATGACAGTCAGAATATAAGCAAAAGCTCACATTCACTACTCGCTTTGGCGAGGCGCTTCAAAATGCAAAAGAGCCCTTTTTCGAGGGCTTTTTCTTTTGATCGAGCCGAAGCGGAGGATCGCTTGCTCACATTCAATCGCCGACGCTTCGCGCCAGATAACCGAACACCGCCGCTTGCACGCGTCGTTCGAGATCGTCGAGATCGGTTTCGCCGCGTTCGCCAGCCGCATCGACCATGCCGTGAAGCATGGCGAACAGATCGCTCGCCGCGACCTCCGGACGAGGATGCTTCGGCGCGGCGCGCTTCACCACCGCCATCACCAGGTCATTCATCTGCGAGCCGTCCACTTCGAGCTGTATCGCGGGGCGCCCTTCGGCGATGTCGAGCAGGCGTGCGAGCATCGGCCGCTGCAACTGCTGCCGTACGGCGGCCCCGATCAGATACTCGAGCGCCGCCTTGCCGCTACGCTTGGTCAGCGCGGTGAGCGCGTCCTGATGAAAGCGTCCGGTTTCGCGCCGGATCAGCGCGACGGTCAGCGCATCCTTGCCCGGAAAGTATTGATAAAGCGAACCGATGCTGACGCCCGCGCGTTGCGCCACTGCATTCGTGTTGAATCCTTCGAAGCCTTCCGTTTCGAGCACCTGCGCCGCGGCCTCGACGATGGACGCCACCGTCGCCTCCGAGCGCGACTGAGCCGGCCGCTTGCGAGGCCGGAAAGCTTTGTGCGATGGGCGCTGCTGGCTCATGAATCTCTCCTGTGAAACCGCGTCGATTGTACAAAGGGCCGGAGCGCGGCCCGTCCAAGCAGCGTTTCCGGCGACCTGCTAACCTCGCCGGAACTCATTCATCTGGCGCAGGAGCTTCGAACATGAGCGAGACCCCCGAGTACGTGCCGCCCACGGTCTGGACCTGGAACAAGGACAACGGCGGCCAGTTCGCCAGCATCAATCGTCCGATTTCCGGACCGACACACGAAAAGCCGCTTCCTGTCGGACAACATCCGTTGCAGCTTTATTCGCTGGCCACGCCCAATGGCGTGAAGGTCACGGTGATGCTGGAGGAACTGCTCGCGCGCGGTCACAAGGGCGCCGAATACGATGCGTGGCTCATCCGCATCGGCGATGGCGACCAGTTCGGCAGCGGCTTTGTCGGCGCGAATCCGAACTCGAAAATTCCTGCGCTCGTCGATCGCAGCGGTCCCACGCCGGTGCGCGTGTTCGAGTCCGGCGCGATCCTGCTGTATCTCGCGGAGAAGTTCGGCGAGTTCGTGCCGACCGACTTCAGCGAACGCGCCGAAGTGCTGTCCTGGCTGTTCTGGCAGATGGGCAGCGCGCCGTATCTCGGCGGCGGCTTCGGCCATTTTTATGCGTATGCGCCGAGCAAGATGGAATATCCGATCGACCGCTTCGCCATGGAAACGAAGCGTCAGCTCGACGTGCTCGACAAGCGTCTGGCCGAGCATCGCTACATTGCGGGCGATGACTATTCCATCGCCGACATCGCCATCTGGCCGTGGTACGGCGGGCTGGCGAAGGGCCGGTTGTACGGCGCGGCGGAGTTCCTTGCCGTCGATGAATACAAGCACGTGCAGCGCTGGGCCAGCGAGATTGACGCGCGGCCTGCTGTGCAGCGTGGCCGTATGGTCAATCGGACGTTTGGCGAGCCGTCGGAGCAGTTGCATGAACGGCATGATGCGGGCGACTTCGAGACGCGCACGCAGGACAAGTTGGCGGGGGCGGAGTAGACGGTCAATCGGCATGCGTCGCGAGCGATGCGGCATCCCCCCTGCCGCGAGCCATGGCGTCGTATAGCATGCCTACCGTTAGCGGCTCTTTGGTTGTCGAGTGGCGTTTTCGCAGAATGAATCGCGTAATGAGGTGGTAGAGAACGCCGTCGCCTTCCATCAGAAAATAGCGACGAAAATCGTAGTCGCCTTCGTCGACCTCGAATGCTTCGAAGAAACGCTGCATGAAGATATCGGCATCGTCTCCTTGTTGGCCGAGGTCGAATGCGATGGTCATATCGCGCGTAATTGGCTTTCCCAAAGCGATACACGCTTCTTTTCTGATGAATGCTTCAAGTGACGTCAGCAATGGAAGCCTCTCCGGCCATGGATCGTGCTGAAGAGTTTTACCGCACCACCGCCACCGCATAAAAAAATTTTGTATAACTACCGCCCCACCTGCCCGCCTCCCCGCACCTCCGCCGCCGTCAGATAAAAATCCCGGTTATCAGCAAGCTTTTCGATCATGAAATCGATAAAGGTTCGCACGCGCAATGGCTGCTCGGTCCGCCGTCGATAGTGGATATAGATCGCTTCGCGCTGCGTCAGATGTTTCGTCAGCAAGGGCACGAGCCGCCCGTCGCGAATTGCCGGAACCGCCGAAAAGCTGCCCAACTGGCCAATCGCCAGCCCCGCGAGCACGGTGTCCGTTTCCGCGTCGACATCGTTCGCGCACAGCGAAGCCTCGATTTCCCGATACACGATCTCGTCGCCCATCATGAATTCCCAGGGCGCCTGCTTTCCCGTATTCGCCCGCCGATATCCCGTGCAGCGATGCGCGGCGAGTTCGTCGACCGTGCGCGGCGCGCCATGCCGTTCGACATACGCCGGCGACGCACACACGATCAGCTGAATGGGCACCAGCCGCCGCGCGATCGCACCGCCCGCCGGCGGCGAGCCGCCGCGCAGGCCGACATCCGCGCGTTCCTCGACCAGATCGGTGAAATGGTCATCGAAACGGACGTCGAGCTGCACGTCCGGATAAAGCGTCGCGAATTCGAGCACCGAAGGCCATAGCGCGCGGCTCAGCGCCTTCGGCGCGCTGATGCGCAACGGTCCGGCGATCTCCTCCTTGGCGCGGCGCGCATCGGCGAGTGCGGAGGTCAACACCGCAAGCGCCGGCTCGACGCTCTGCAACAGCCGCTGCCCCTCTTCCGTCAGGCTTAGCTTGCGCGTCGTGCGATGAAACAGCCGCACGCCAAGCGACTTTTCCAGCTGCATCACCGCGTGACTCGCCGCCTGCGGCGAGATGCCCTGATCGACCGCCGCCCGCCGCAGGTTGCCCAGCGTCGCGGTGCGCACGAAGATAGAAATCGCGCGGACTTCGTTCATCGCCGGACTCCCGATTCGCAAATAAAAGTTGATTATCAGTCTAACGTTGCCTCACTAGTTTGAGCGAATCCGTCGGCCTAAGCTTCGTTACACCCTCACCACCGACACAACGGAGCACAACATGAGCAACGTCAACACCTCGCAATACAAGCACGTCTGGTTCATCACCGGCGCCTCGCGCGGACTGGGCGCCCTGATCGCGCAAGCCGCGCTCGACGCCGGTCACGCCGTCGTCGCCACCGGCCGCAACACAGCGGCCATCACCGAACGCCTGGGTGAATCGCCCGCCCTGCTGCCGGTCGGGCTGGACGTCACCGACGAAGGCCAGGCAAAGGCCGCCGTCGAAGCCGCCATCGGCAGATTCGGCCGCATCGACGTGCTGGTGAACAACGCCGGCTTCGGCCTGCTCGCGGCCATTGAGGAATCCAGCGATGCCGACGTGCGCCGCATGTTCGACACCAACGTCTTCGGGCTGCTCAACGTCACGCGCGCCGTGCTGCCCGTCATGCGCCGCCAGCGCGCCGGACACGTGATGAACATGTCCTCGGTGGGCGGCTATCGCTCGGCGGCGGGCTTCGGCGTGTATTGCTCGACGAAATTCGCCGTCGAGGGCATCACCGAGGCGCTGCACGCGGAATTGCAGCCGCTCGGCGTGCATGCCACCGTCGTCGAGCCGGGCTATTTCCGCACGGACTTCCTGGACGCGTCGTCGCTGACGGTCGGCCAGGAGGTCATCGGCGACTATGACGCGACTTCGGGACAGATCCGCCGTCTGGCCGTCGAGATGAATCACAACCAGCCTGGCGATCCACAGAAGCTCGCCGCCGCGCTCGTCACGCTTGCCGATGCGCCCAACCCGCCACTGCGCCTCGCGCTCGGCACGGACACGCTGCGGGCGATCGCGGAGAAGAACGCGTACGTCACGGCCGAAACCGCCGCGTGGCAAACGCTGTCCAGCTCCACCGACTTCGCCGTCTGAGCGTTTTGTTGCAACGACAAGTCAGCGCGCCCCTGCTTTCGTGCACCTACGAAAGTAGGGTATGCGCCCTGTGGACACTCCATGCACCATAGGAGCTTATTAAAAGCACACAGAAAAGCGGCATGAACCGCAAAAAACAGAGACTGACCGACGCCCGCCGCCTCGCCCTTACAGACGCCGATCTGGCGCATCTGCGGCTTGCGATCGAGTCGTCCGCGCGGGACGATCACCCCGCGCTGCCGCCTGCGTACTGGCGGCAGCGTCTGAAAAAGCTTCGCAGCGCCGGGGATCTGCTGCCGAAGCAGTTGCAGCAGGTCGAGGAACTGCTCGAACGGCTCGGCGCCGACGATCCCGCTTCGGACACCTAGAACGGTTACGGCGCGAGGCCCGGTCCGGGAAAGCGTCGATCGGGGCTGATAAAATCGGCGTACGTTTTCCACAGGTAGGAAGTAATGGGCTTCGAACAACTCGCAGGACTGAAAAAACAACTCGCGCAGCAGGCCAGGCAAGCCGAGCAGGAAGCGGCACAAAGCAAGGCCGCCAAGGCGAAGAAGCCGCCTCGCGCGCGGCGCGCGCCTGCGCCCACGCCTCCTCCTCCGCCGGCTGCGCCCGCGAAGCCCGTGGATCCGGTCGTGCATACCATCGGCAAGCTGCAAAAGCGCTTCCCGCTCGCCTTCCCGAAGAACCCCGCGCCGAAGAAGCCGCTCAAGGTTGGCATCTTCGAAGATCTGATGAAACACGCCGAAGAGTTGCAGCTGAGCGAGCGCGAACTGCGCGCCGCCATCAAGGTGTGGTGCCGGGGCAATCGCTATTGGACGAGCCTCGCGGAAGGCGCGGCACGTGTGGACCTGACCGGCGCCGCAGCAGGCGAAGTGACTTCGGCCGACGCGGCGCGCGCCGTGTATTTGGAGAACAATCGCCAGGCGCGCAGCGCAGCGGCTCCGAAGGCGGCGGAAACGCCGAAAGCAGCCGAAGCGCCGAAAGCGCCGGAAGGCCCCGAAGCCGACGCCAAGCCCAGCGCCTGATCCAGCGGCGCAGCGGCAGCATTCGCCGCCTGCGCCGCCGCGCAATTCATTCTTGCCTCTGCCGCATTTGACTTCGTTTTAGATGATCCCTATCATCTAAAACATCCAGTCACGGAGCGGCACGCCATGCGTAAATCCAACGCCGAAACAGCTGAAACACGCCAGCGCATCGTCGATGTCGCCGCACGCGCGTTCCGCTCGAAAGGCATTCAGGCCACCGGTGTCGCCGACATCATGTCGGCCGCCGGGCTGTCGCACGGCGGGTTCTACCGGCATTTCGACTCCAAGGATCAACTGGTCGCCGAGGCCTGTGAAGCCGGCATCGGCGACGTCATCGGCACGCTCGATGCCGCCGCCGGCGCACTCGCGGGCAAGGAAGCCTTCCAGGCGATCGTCGCGGCCTACGTGTCGGAACAGCACCGCGACGCGCCCGGGCACGGCTGTCCGCTCGCCGGCATGGGCAGCGAACTGGCGCATGCAGACGACGACACCCGCGCCGCCGCCGCGCACGGCTTCGACCAGTTGGTCGACGTGATGGCGCAACACATTCGCCGCCGGCATCGCGGGGCGGCGCGATCCGAAGCCGTGTTCGCCCTCTCGGCGATGATCGGCGCCGTCACCATGGCGCGCATCATCGGCGACCCGGAAGCCTCCACGGCCCTCCTGCACGACGTACAACGACATCTCGAAGCGCTGTAACCCCGTTGGCCCGCCTGTCGGGCCTTTCATATCGCCTCAAAAGTGCATATACACTTCAACTGCGGAGAACGCATCATGCAACGACGCACCTATCTCATCACCGGCGCCACCGGCAAGACCGGCGTCCATACCATCCGTCAGCTTCTGGATCAGGGGCACGCGGTGCGCGCCTTCGTACACCAGCAGGACGAGCGCAGTGAAGCGTTGCGCGAAGCCGGCGCGGAGATCGTGGAAGGCGATCTGCTCGAACACGACGACGTGATCCGCGCGATGCAGGGCGTCGATGGCGCCTATCTGTGCTATCCGGTGCGCCCGGGTTATATCCAGGCCGCCGCCTATTTCGCCGACGCGGCGCGGCGCGCGAACGTCGGCGTGGTCGTGGAGATGTCGCAGATTTCGGCGCGGAAGGATTCGCAGAGCCACGCGGCGCGCGACCACTGGATCGCGGAACGGGTGCTGGACTGGTCGGGCGTGCCTGTCGTGCACATTCGTCCGACCTTCTTCTCCGAATGGCTGGTCTTCCCGTGGGTGCGCGACCAGATCGTGCGCGACGGCGTCATCACGCTGCCGTATGGCGAAGGACGTCACGCGCCGATCGCCGCCAAAGACCAGGCGCGCCTGATCGCCGCCGTGCTCACGCAGCCTGAAGGGCATATCGGCAAGACGGTCACCTTGTGCGGGCCGGTGGAAATGACTCAGCAGCAGATCGCCGATGAAATCGGCGCAACGCTCGGCCGCACGGTCACCTACCAGCCTTCGTCGCTCGACGACTACCGGAAGCATCTCGAGCACTACAAGCTGCCCGAATTCATGATCCAGCATTTCGTCGCGATTGCCGTCGATTATCAGAACGGCATCTTCGCGGGCGCGGACGGCGTGATTGGCGAGATCACGGGGCGGGCGCCGCAGACCGTGC
Organism: Caballeronia sp. LZ032; assembly: GCF_031451315.1. Classification (NCBI taxonomy): domain Bacteria; kingdom Pseudomonadati; phylum Pseudomonadota; class Betaproteobacteria; order Burkholderiales; family Burkholderiaceae; genus Caballeronia; species Caballeronia sp. LZ032. Next base: position 185,476 of record NZ_JARUXP010000002.1, on the reverse strand, counting down.
GCGAATTCGTCGAGGCGAATCGCGCGGCATTCGAGTGAAGCAAGGGCGTATGCCGCCCCAAAACGCCCTACAGCGTCGCCGTCACGCCGCCGTCCACGTAGAGCACGTGGCCGTTCACGAAGCGCGACGCGTCGCTGGCCAGGAACACGGCCGCGCCGGCGAGATCCTCGACATCGCCCCATCGGCGCGACGGCGTACGGCCGATCAGCCACGCGCTGAACGCTTCGTCGTTGACGAGCGCGTCGGTCAGTTCGGTCTTGATATAGCCCGGCCCGAGGCCGTTGACCTGGATGCCGTGCGGACCCCAGTCGATCGCCATGCCCTTGGTGAGCATCTTTACCGCGCCCTTGGTGGCGGTATAGGCGGCGATGTTCGGCCGCCCGAGTTCGCTCTGCACCGAGCAGACGTTGATGATCTTGCCTGCGCCGCGCCCGATCATGAAGCGCGCCACCGCCTGCCCGACGAGGAACACGCTGTCGACGTTGGTCTGCATCAGCGTGCGCCATTGCTCGTGCGAGAACGTCTCCAGCGGCGCGCGGCGCTGCATGCCGGCGTTGTTGACGAGAATGTCGATCGGACCGCTGTCGGCCTCGATGCGCGCGATCGCTTCAGTCACCTGTTCCGGCGAAGTCGCGTCGAACCGCGCCGCCTGCGCCGTGATGCCTTCGGCGCGGAGCTGGCTGAGCGCTTCGTCGAGGCGCGTCTGATCGCGGCCATTGAGCACGACCTGCGCGCCCGCGCCGCCGAGACCGCGCGCCAGCGCGAAGCCGATGCCGGTGCTGGAGCCGGTGATCAAGGCGCGGCGTCCGGTGAGATCGAAGAGATTGAGAATGGGGTTCAAGAGGGTCTCCGTGTCAGTCGCGCGACGGCGTGCGGCGCTTGAGCAGATAGGTGTCCATGATCCAGCCGTGCCGCGCGCGAGCTTCGGCGCGCACTTGCTCGATCTCGTCCATCACGTCGCGCAGCGGGCCGGAGATGAGGATCTCGTCGTCGGTGCCGACATACGCGCCCCAGAAAATGTCGAGATCCTCGTGCGCCAGTTGCCGGAACGCGTTCTGCGCGTCGAGCATCACGACGGCGCTGTCGGCGCGCTCGGGAAAGCCTTCGGCGATGCCCCGGCCATTGGTGATCTCCACCGCGCGGCCAATCGCGTTGAGCGCCACGCGATGCTTCGCCGCCAGCGCCTGCACGCTGCTGATGCCCGGAATCACCTCATACTCGAAGGCCAGCCGCCCGCTCGCGACGATGGCCTCGACGATGCGCATCGTGCTGTCATACAGCGAAGGATCGCCCCAGACGAGGAACGCGCCGCATTCGCCGTCGCGCAATTCCTCGCCGATCAGCCGCTCGAACACGGCCTGCTTGTCGCGGTTCAGGATATCGACGGCATCGGTATAGCTGGCGGTATCGCGCCGGCGCTCGGGATTGGTCGCCTCGACGATCCGGTAGTCGCGCTCCTTCACATAGCGCTCGATGATCTCGCGACGCAGCGCGATGAGCTTCGCCTTCGCTTCGCCCTTGTCCATCACGAAGAACACGTCGGCCTGATTCAGCGCGTTGATGGCCTGAACCGTGACGTATTCCGGATTGCCCGCCCCGATGCCGATGATGAGGATTCGCTTCACTCCATGCTCCAACTTTCCGAACCGTGAGCACGGAGTGTAACGGCATTCAACGCGAGGGCCCGCCGCTCAGGCCAACGCCCAGGTCAATACACGTCGCGCAGATAACGCTTGTCGCGCGCGAGCGAGGACACATACTCCGCCGCCCGCTCGTCCGTAAGTCCGCCATGCCGCGCGACGATCTCGCGCAATGCGGCATCGACGTCCTTCGCCATGCGGCTCGCATCGCCGCAGACGTAGAAGTTCGCGCCGTCCTGCAGCCACGACCAGAGCTCGGCGCCCTGCTCGCGCATGCGGTCCTGCACGTAGACCTTGTCGCGCTGGTCGCGCGAGAACGCCGTGTCGAAACGGTTCAACAGGCCCGACCGGCTCATGCCTTCGAGTTCCTCGCGATAGTAGAAGTCGGTGGCCGCATGCTGCTCGCCGAAGAACAGCCAGTTGCGTCCCGTGTCGCCGCGCGCGCGGCGCTCGTGCAGGAAGCCGCGAAACGGCGCGACGCCGGTGCCGGGACCGACCATGATGATCGGCGTGTCGCCCTGGCGCGGCGGACGGAAATGCGCGCTCTTCTGCACGAACAGCGGCACGTCGGCATCGTGGGCGCGGTCGGCGAGGAACGTCGATGACACGCCCTTGCGCTTGCGGCGGCCATTGTCGTAGCGCACCGCCGAAACGGTCAGATGCACTTCGCCCGCGTGCGCCTTCGGGCTCGACGAAATCGAGTACAGGCGCGGCTGCATGCGCTTGAGCACGCCGAGCAGTTCATCCGCCGACAGCGACGCGGGATGCTCGTGCAGCACATCCGCGAGTTGCTGGCCCCACAGCCAGGATTTCAGCTCGTTCTTGCGCTCGTCGCCGAGCAGTTGCTTCAGCGCGGGCCCGGGCGTGCGCGCCGCGATCAGCTTCAGCGCTTCCGGACTCGGGCGGGCGATCTCGTAATGCGTGGCCAGTGCATCGGCGAGCCGCATCTCGCCTGAGCCTGAAACGTGCACGGGCGCATCGGCGTCGAGCTTCGTCAGGCTCAGCACCTCGCCGACGAGCTCGGGACAGTTGGTCGGCCAGACGCCCAGCGCGTCGCCGGCTTCGTAGTCGAGGCCGGATTCTGCCGTCGAAAACGCGAACGAGCGCGTGTCCTTGGCCGCGCCCGGATGGTTGAGCCGCACATTGCGCAGCAGCCGTGACGGCGCCGGACGCGCCTTGCTCGCGGCATTTGGGCTCAGCACATCGGGAATCGCGCCCTGCGCGGGCACTGCGTGCAGCGCCGCGTCGTCGTCCTTGATGCGGGCGATGATCCGCGCGAGCCAGCCATCGGCGGCGGTCTGGAAGTCCGTGTCGCAATCGGTCCGCGCCAGCAGCCGCACGCCGCCCAGTTCCGCGAGACGCGCATCAAGGTTGCGGCCGTGACCGCAGAACGCGTCGTAGCTCGTGTCGCCGAAAGCCAGCACCGCGTAGCGCAGCGACTCGAGGCGCGGCGCGTCGGTGGCCTTGAGCGCGGACCAGAAGTCCTGGCCGTTGTCGGGCGCATCGCCGTCGCCGAACGTGCTGGTCATCAGCAGCACATAGTGCGACTTCGCGAGACTCGCGACCGCGCAGTCGGACATGCACGCCGTGCGGATCTCGAAGCCGGATTCCATCAGTTGCGTCGCGTAGGACTCGACCAGCGATTCGACATTGCCCGTCTGCGACGCCCACAGCAACGCGACCTTGGGCCGCGTATGCGCGATCTGCAGTTCAGGCTCGGGCGCGTCGGTGCTGGCTAACAAGGGCGGCGCTTCGCCACGGCTGAACAGACCCGCGAGCAGTCCATCGACCCAGACGCGTGTCGCGGCGTTGAACGGCGCGTTGGCGGGCAACACGGGCACGCCGCGCGCTTCACTTCCGCCCGAACGCAGTCCGCTGACGAAGCCCGCCAGATACAGCCGGTCGGTGTCGCTCAGCGCGGGCGCGGCGATCTCGCCGATACCGAGGAGCGTCGAAAGGGCGTCGAGGCGGGACATGGCGTTTTCCTGCTGCGGAGTGGGAGTGTTGCGGTCGATGTGGACTTCTGCTTCGACGCGGCTCAGCGTCACGGCGCAGAACTTCAGTTCCGGCTGTTGCGAGAGCGGATCGACGGCATCGCTCGTGACCGCGTTGATGCACAGGTCGTCGCCGAACATGTCGTTCCAGTGCATCGGCGCGAAGCAGTTGCCGGGACGCACGCGCTCGGTCACGACCGCCGGCAGCACCGCCCGGCCGCGCCGCGAGCGGATCTCCACGCGATCCTTCTGCGTCACGCCGAGCGACGCCGCGTCGTCCGGATGCAGTTCGACGAACGGCGCCGGGTTCAGCTTGTTCAGCATCGCGACCTTGCCGGTCTTGGTCATCGTGTGCCACTGATGCTGCAGGCGGCCCGTATTCAGCACGACGGGATAGTCGGCGTCCGGCAGCTCCTTCGGATCGACATGCGGACGCGCGAAGAACACGCCCTTGCCATGCGGCGTCGCGAACCTGAGGCGCGCGGTAGCGGCGTCGAGATAACGGATCGGATTGCGCTCGCGCCCGCCTTCCGGCGCGCAGGGCCATTGCAGCGGCGTCTCGCGCAGCCGCGCATGACTCGCGCCGCGCAGGTCGTAGCCGGACTGCGGATTGGCGAAGCGCGTGATTTCGTCGAACACCTCGGCGGCGCTCGCATAAGTGAAGGCGTCGGCGAAACCCATCGCGCACGCGACGCGCGCAATGATCTGCCAGTCCGGCAGCGCGTCGCCCGGCGGCTCGACGGCCTTCTGCGTGAGCGTCATGTTGCGCTCCGAGTTGATCATCACGCCTTCCGCCTCGGCCCACAGCGCGCCGGGCAGGAGCACGTCGGCATAACGGTTGGTCTCGGTGTCGAGGAAGGCGTCCTGCGTGATGACGAGCTCCGCCGCCTGCAAGCCTTCCACGACCGTCGCGCGGTTCGCGACGCTCGCCACCGGATTCGTGCAGATGATCCAGCACGCCTTGACGTCGCCGGTCTTCATGCGCGCGAACAGGTCGATGGTGCCGCCGCCCACCTCCGTGCGCAGCGTGCCCGGCGGCACCTTCCACACGCCTTCGACGAACGCGCGGTCCGCCTCCGCCAGCACGGAACGCTGGCCAGGCAAGCCGGGGCCCATGTAGCCCATCTCGCGGCCGCCCATCGCGTTCGGTTGTCCCGTCAGCGAAAACGGGCCGCTGCCCGGACGGCAGATCTTGCCCGTCGCGAGATGCAGGTTGCAGATGGCGTTCGTGTTCCAGGTGCCGTGCGTGCTCTGGTTGAGGCCCATGGTCCAGCAGCTCATCCATTCGGGCGCCTCGCCGATCCACTGCGCCGCCTGACGCAGATCGCCTTCCGGAATGCCGGTGAGGGCGGCGACTTTCTCCGGCGTGTAATCGGCGAGGAACGCGGGCATCTCGTCCCAGCCTTGCGTGTGCCCGGCGATGAACGCGGCGTCCGTATGGCCGTTCGCGTGCAGCAGATGCAGCAGGCCGTTGAGCAGCGCGAGATCGGTGCCGGGGCGGATCTGCATGAAGAGATCGGCTTTATCGGCGGTGGCGTTGCGGCGCGGATCGACGACGATCAGCTTCGCGCCCGCCTTCACCCGGTCCATCATGCGCAGGAACAGGATCGGATGACAGTCCGCCATGTTCGCGCCGGTCACGAAGAACAGGTTCGCGCGGTCGAAGTCCTCGTAGGAGCCGGGCGGACCGTCCGCGCCCAGCGACAGCTTGTAGCCGCTGCCCGCGCTCGCCATGCACAGCCGCGAATTCGACTCGATGTTGTTCGTGCCGATGAAGCCCTTCGCCAGCTTGTTGACGAGGTACTGCGCCTCGATCGACATCTGGCCGGAGACGTAGAACGACAGCGCATCGGGACCGTGCGTGTCGAGGATCCCGCGCAGGCGGCGGGCGGTGTCGTCGAGCGCGCGTTCGAGCGGCATCGGCGTGGGATCGGCATGGCGCGCGTGCCGCACGAAGGCCTTCTCCAGCCGGCCCGACTTGCGCAGCGCCACGTGCGCCGACGAGCCCTTGGTGCAGAGCCGACCGTAGTTGCCCGGATGATCCTTGTTGCCGGAAATCTTGATGACCTGCTCGTTCTCGACGTGCAGCGTCATCCCGCAGCCCACGCCGCAGTACGGACACACCGTATCGACCGTTCTTGCCGTCATCGCCATCGTTCGGATCTTAAGAAACAAAAAGGCGTCCTCCGGATGCTGTCGGAGACAGAATCCGTGGACGCCGTTGTCGGGGTCGCGCAGCGCGCGAGCGGTCAAGCCATCGAGCTCCGGCTCGTCGTTGAACCGGAGGCTTCAGTCAAGGCAACTTCCGGGCCATGCGGGCCTAACGTGCCGGGAGCGTTGTGTGGCGGGGCTTTGAGTGGTTTTTGCGGCCATGACGGCAAGGCGCGGCATGGTGCAACGCAGCACCATCGGCGTGCATCGACCTGCACCGTGCCCTCCGATAGTTCCGGTTAGCATGAGCCAGAACTACCCTCAACCAGCCGGAGCGAAGCATGGCCTACCGCACCTATCACAAGCGCAAGATCGGCGACCGCGAACTGCATCCCGAGACCCAGATGATGTCGTACGGCTACGATCCGTTCTTGTCGGAGGGATCGGTCAAGCCGCCCGTGTTCCTGACCTCGACCTTCGCGTTCCGCACCGCCGAGGACGGCGCCGAGTTCTTCGACATGGTCGCGGGCCGCAAGCCGCTGCCCGAAGGCGAAAGCGCCGGGCTGGTCTACAGCCGCTTCAATCATCCGAACCTGGAGATCATCGAGGACCGTCTTGCGCTGCTCGACGGCTCCGAAGCCGCGCTCGCGACATCGAGCGGCATGGCGGCCATCGCGGCCGTCCTGCTGGCCTTCCTGCGCCCCGGCGACTGCGTGGTGCAGTCCGTGCCGCTGTACGGCGGCACGGAAACGCTGATGTCGAAGTTCCTGCCCGAATGGGGCGTGCATTCGCATCCGATCGCGGACGGCCTCTCGCCCGAATCGCTGCGCGCCGCGCTGGACGCCGCCGCGCAAACCGGCAAGGTCGCGATGTGCTACGTCGAAACGCCCGCCAATCCCACCGACGCGCTGTTCGATCTCGATGCGCTGCGCCGCGAACTCGACGGCTTCGCGCAACGTCACGGCTACCGTCCGCTTTCGGTGTGCGACAACACGCTGCTCGGGCCGCTGTTCCAGAAGCCGGCGCAGCATGGCGTCGATCTGTGCGTGTACTCGCTGACCAAGTACATCGGCGGGCACAGCGACCTGGTGGCGGGCGGCATCACCGGTCCGGCGGGGCTTATCAAGACCTTGCGCGCGATCCGCGGCACGCTCGGCTCGCAGCTCGACCCGCATTCGTGCTGGATGATCGCGCGGTCGATGGAAACGCTCGTGCTGCGCATGGAACGCGCCGCGCGCAGCGGCACGGCGGTCGCGCGCTGGCTCGCGGACAATCCGTTCAAGCCGGTAAAGGTGCTGCATCCGGAACTGATCGAAGACGCGGCGTATCAGGCCGTGTACCGGCGCCAGTGCAGCGGTCCGGGCTCGACCTTCGCGTTCGTGCTCGACGGCGGCCGCGAGCAGGCGTTCCGGCTCATCAACGGGCTGTCGCTGTTCAGGTCGGCGGTGAGTCTCGGCGGCACGGAATCGCTGGTCTGCCACCCGGCCTCCACGACGCATTCAGGCGTGCCGGCGGAGGTGCGCGCGGCGGCGGGCGTGTCGGAGGGATTGATCCGGCTGTCGGTCGGGCTCGAACATCCGGACGATCTGATCGCGGACTTGTCGGATGCGTTGCAGCACTGCTGAAGGCAAGCCAAAGCGTCAGGCGGTCAGCTTGTTGCGCCCCGTCAGCTTCGCGCGATAGAGCGCGCCATCGGCACGATGCAGCGCCGCCTGATGACCGGTCTCGCCGGCCAGGATCTGCGACACGCCGATGCTCGTCGTCCATTCCGGCATGCCTTCGGTGTATTTGCGGCACGCCTCGTGAATCTGGCTCGCGCAGGCCTGCGCATCCGGCGCGCGTGAGGCCGGCAGGATGGCGACGAACTCGTCGCCGCCCAGCCGCCCGAAGGCGCCGCCCAGCGACGCCACCTCGGCGCCCGCCAGCCGCGCGAGTTCGATCAGCACGGTATCGCCGGCAAGGTGGCCGTGGCGGTCGTTGATCTGCTTGAAGTGATCGAGGTCGATGGCGAGCACGGTCGCGCCCGCCGACGCCAGCCGCCCCGCCTGCCGGTCGAAGCCCGCGCGGTTCCAGGCGCCCGTCAGCGGATCGCGCAGCGCGGCGTCGATGAGCCGCTGTTGCGCGCGTTCGGCGGGAATCGCGAGCAGGCCGAGATTGAGCACGCCCAGCAAGAGCTGGTCGGAGAGCATCGGGATCAGCGCGAGATAGTTGATGCGCGGCGTCATCGAAAAGATGGCCACGAGCACGATCGCATAGCCCGGCAGATAACCGAGGATGGCCAGCCCCGCGATGCGCCGTGCGCGGCTCCGGTCGCGCCGTCCGCTCGCGAGCAGGATGCCGCCCGCAATGCCTGCGGAGATGGCGATGGTCACCGTATCGACCGCCTGCGTCCATGCGCCGGTGCCGGGGCCGCGTCCGGCGATCAGCACCGGCAGCATGTGGACCACGGCGCAGTCCGCGACCGGCGCGAGCATCCAGAGGCGGAACGGCGGCTTGCCGTCGAAGGCGCGCAGGCCCGAGACGATCAGCATGTTGGTCGCGGCAAGCGCGCCCATCAGCAGGCTGATGGCGAACGGCTGGCCGCGCGGCGCGGAATCGAAGCCGATCAGCACGGCCGCGTACAGGAACGCGCTCGCTGACCAGTGCATGAAGTAAGCCTCGCGGCGGCCGCCAAAACGGAACAGGGCGAAGACCAGCCCGAACGCGATGCTCGTGAGCACGCTGCACAGGCGGAGTGTTTCGGTATCGGGTGTGTGGAACATGGGGAAGCCGCTACGCGCGTGCGGAAAACTCGACCGTCGGCGACGGCGTGCCGCTCCGCCATGACGTCAACGCGTCCGGAATCGCGGCATACAGGCTCATCTGCGAGCAACGGCCGTATCATACCCGTGCGTTCTTGCCGGCGGCGTAGATGGACCGTGCAGCGGCATGCACCTTGCTCGCGCATCGGACGTTGCCGCATGCCGCGGTCACGACCCAAGGAGCCGCAATGAAACTCTATCTCGCGCCCGGTGCGTGCAGTCTCGCCGATCACATCGCGCTGCACGAAGCGGGCATCGACTTTGACCGTGTGAAGGTCGATCTGAAGACCAAGAAGACCGAAGACGGCCAGTCTTTCGACGACATCAATCCCAAGAGCTACGTGCCCGTCCTCGAATTCGACGATGGCCGGCGTCTCACCGAGAACATCGCGATTCTTGCGTGGGTGGCGCAGCGCGCGCCGCAACTCGCGCCATCGGGCGAGGACGGTCAATCGCGGCTGCTGGAGACGCTCGCGTTCATTTCCACTGAAATTCACAAGCAGTTTGGCCGCGTTTTCAAGCCGTCGTCGGATGCGGAGGCGGCAGCGGGGCGCGAGAAGATCGGGCAGCGGTTCGAGTTGATCGCGAAGATGATGAAGGGCGACTACCTGTTCGGCGATCAGGCGAGCGTCGCCGACGCCTATCTCTTCACCATGCTGACGTGGGCGAAGAAAGTGGGCATCGAGGCGCCCGCGCCCTTGCAAGCCTTCTATCAGCGCATGCGCGAACGGCCGGCGGTGAAGCTGGCATTCGAGCACGAAGGTCTCGATTGAGCGGAACGCGGCTTGCGCGTGGATGGGGACCACGCCTCGCATATCGGCGGGCGTCCCGATCCAGCGGAGATTACTCATGAACGCAAGCAGAACATTCGCGCTGTCCTTTTTGATGCTCGGCCTCGCCGGCACCGCCAGCGCCGCCGACCAGACGCAACCTGGCGCGAGTCACGGACCGTCGAAGGGACAAAGCGCGGCGACGAACCATTCGACCGCCCCCGCCGACGATGCCATAGGCGCCGGCCAGACGGGCATCGGCGGGACGGCCAATGGCACGAACGCCGCCGGCAAGGGAACGACGCCCGGCTCAGGCGGCATGCAGCCGCGGCTGAACGGCGGCAAGGCGAACGATTCGAACAGCTCGACCAGCCCGGCGACCGGCAATGCCGGCGCGCAAGGCATGTAAGTCAGAGGACTTCAGTCGAGGTTTCGGGCGGTACGAACCAGGCGTCGTCGGCGCGCAGTTCGAGGGAACACGCGCCGGGCGCCGACTGCGTGCCGCCGGATTGCGCGAACGCCTGGCGCAAGCCCTCCACGACCCGGCCCTGAATGATCTTGCGGCGGCCAATGTCCACCGACGAATAGCGCTCCAACTGCGAAGTCGTAAAGCGCACCGACGCGCTGCAGCGCGAATCGAGCGTCGTGTCGCGACCGCTCTCGGTTACCCATGACACGTTGATGACCACCGAGGCTTCTTCGTCGAGCACGCTGACGGCCGGTGTCTTGCGCGATTCGAACGCGCTCGATATTGCAAGCTGGAGTTCTTCGACGCGCTGATCATAGTCGGTGATTCTCATCGTTTCTCCTGGAGATGCGTGATTCACATGCGAAGAAATCAGCAAGCGCCGCGCCTGTACGGCTTATGGCGGATTGGCTAAATGGTCAGGGAAATCGGCCACCGCTGCGCCTGCTACGTCGCTTGACGGCCACGAGCACGAGACCAGCCAGCGCAATCGACCCGCCATAGAACAGCAAGGCGGCAGCCTCCGTTCCAAGACTGGAAAACGCCAGCCCGACTGTCAGCATGCCCAGTCCGAGTCCGGTCCGCTCCACCACGTAGGACGTGCCGATGACGTAGTCGCGCGAAGCCGCCGGCGCCGACTGGAGCAGCGAGTAGTAGGCCGTTTCCGTGGCGGCGTCGAAGATGCCGGCCAGCCAGACGAATCCGAGCATGCCGGCCATGCCCTGCCATTCGAAGACGCCGAGAAAGCAGGCGAAGGTCAGCATGAGCAAGCCGATGAACCACGGTTCGAGCGACCGGTTGCGCCCTTCCAGCCGTTCGAGCATGCGCGGCGTGACAGCCGCCGAAACGAGCCGTCCGGCGCCCCATGCCGCCATCAGCCAGCCGTAGAGAAACACGGGCTGGCGCACGTCGAACGCCAGGGACTTGATCGGAAAGCCCACGTTATGCGTGCCCGAGCCGAACGCCTCCACGAAGCGCGCGCCGATCACGAGCATCACGACCGTTGACAGATGCCGCACCGCGACCGCCGGCTTCACGCTCTCGCCTTGCGCAGGCAGGGCCGGAAGGCACCGTCGCGGCATGCGGGCCACGAGCGTCACGAAAACGAGCGCGGACAGGGCGAAAGTGAGTGCGTCGATCAGAAAGACGTTCTTGTAAGTCAGCACCTGCGTGACGACGGACGCGATCAGACTGCCGCTCACGACAGCGATGCCGTCAGTGGCGCTGAGAATCGCGTTGAAGCGATGCCGGCCCGCTTGCCCGACCATCTCCGGCACCTCCGACATGATGCAGACGCGGTAGACGCCCTGGAAGAAGCCAATCAGGAACGGCGCCACATAGATCAGCACGGCATCCGCGCGCTGCGACGACACCGCCAGCACGCCGATGGCCAGTGCACTGCCCGCTTCCGCCGCGAAGATCATCGTGCGCCGCGATAGTCCGCGCAGCCGCGGCATCGCTGTTGCGCCGGCCACGGAGCCAAGCAGGCGCAAGGCCATCGCGAGGCCCAGCAGCGCGGCCGAATCCGCTACCTTCAACGCGTACGCGGCGAGCACGATGCTGATCATGGTGGAACTGATGTCGGAAACGGTCTTGAACGACAGCCAGACATACACCCGCGTCAAACCGGACGGGACGCTTCGGCAAGGCATCGGTCCGGTGCTCATGCGCGTCGCTCCGCGCCACGGAAGGACACCAGCAGCATGTCGCGGAAAGCCCGTTCGCCCGGATTCGCCTGCCGGACAGCACTGGCGCTGTGGAACAGCGCGGCGTCATCGACGATCAGAGTGTCGAGGAAGCCGTCGAGCGCATGCGCCCACAACGGCGCGGCGGAGTCTTTCGACGCGTGGAGTTCCGAGACGACCGGCTGGATATTGCGGCTGCCGATGAAATGCATGCAGACCCAATCCAGCCCGTCCTGGTGGATGCCCGATGTAGTGGGACTCACGGCGCCGCCTTCCGCGAACACCCGGAACTGATGGATCTCGATCGTATAGTCGCGTTCGGGATGCAACTGGCTTTCGAGGATGGCGATATCCGCGTCGAGAATCTGCCGGAGTATCCCGCTGTGGATGAAGGAATCCTCGGCATAGGTCAGGCGGTTGAGCCCCGGCGTGTAGTCGACGTCATACACGGCGGCGGGTTTGAAATCCGGGTTCCTGTCGATTTGCAAGGGCTGTCCCGGAGCGAAGCGGTAACGCAGCAAGCGCCGCTCACGCCGCGTGTAGTTGATGAAATTCTCGTCTGTGGCCAGGCGGTCCCAATGGCGCGTGAACGCAAGCTGTTCGTCGGCATCATGGCGGATCATGCCGGCGAAGTCAGGCGCATGACAGAAGCGGTTGCGGCTCAATGTATCGATGATGGCTTCGATGGTCATGGCTTCGCGCTCCGGGATGTGCGTGAACGGCACGACGACCGGCTTCAGCGCCTCGATCAGCCCGCCGTACAGGCGCAGCGCGTGGGCACGCCCGTCCACGGCCGCCCAGCCTTTCAGCAGATAGCTTTCTTCGATCTCCGCCTGGACCTCGCTGCCTTCCGGACAGGCGACGGCGAAGTCGATGACGGCGGAATCGCCCGTCAGGACATCCAGCCCGGCGAATCCCTCGAACCGGCCACTGTGCTCCGGAAACAGCGCAAACATGGCGTAGTGCTGGCGCACGCCGGCCGCGTGGGCGCAGGCATCGCGCAAGCGATCGTGCAATCCGTCCGCGCCCGTCAGCAGCGCGACATAGAGCGCGTAGGGATCGAGGCCCGCGATGTCCCGGAACGCCGCGTCCACATACAGCCCGCCCAGCCGCGGATTGATCTCGATCACGACCGGTCCATCCGCCGTCAGGCGGAACTCCAGATGGACGATGGCGTTTCGCAAGCCCAGCGCGGTGAGACATTCCACCGCGTACTCCTTGATGGCGTGGGTTTGCGCTGCCGTGAACGTCACCGGCGGCGAGATCAGCAGGTTCTCCAGCACGGTGCCGCGCTTCTCGGTCAGGATCAGCTTTTCATGGACGAGGACCGGATAAGGCACGTCATCGACTATCACGCATTCGACGCTGCCTTCGATCCCCTCGATATATTCTTCGAGCAGAATGCTTTCGCCCGGTGCGTAGCGGACCGGAGCGGCGCCCGCGAGACGGATCTCGTGCGGCGCGCCGAAGAAGTCCGCCACCGTGACTGCATTGCGTTGCGACGTGAAGCGGTGGTAGTGGTCCGACAGTTCGCCCTCATCCTGACAGCGGGCCGTGAAAGCCGAACCCGCGCCATAAGGCGGCTTCGCAATCAGCGGATAGCCCACCTCCGCGGCCGCCTCGCGCAGTGCGGCTGCATCGCTGCACAGGGCATGGCGGACCGATCGAACACCGTGCCGCTTCAATAGCGAGCGCATCAGGAACTTGTTGTTGCAGGCCGCAACGGCCGCCGGCTCCGAATGCACCCTGCCGGTCAGCCGGCAGACTTCCGCCACGATCGCGCCGACCTCGCCGAGCATCGAGGCTTGCCCAGCATGACAGAACACCGCCTTGATGTCGTAACGCGCGTCGAGACGTTCGAGCAACGCGAGCAGCGAATCGGCCGTAAGCGTTTCGAGCGGCCAGACCTCATCGGTATCCGGCTCCGCGCCGGCCATGGACCCCGCCGGGCGCATCACGGCGGTGAGGCACGCAAAGCCCATTTTGCGGGCAGCGTCGAAGTGACGGTGCCCGTATGCAGTCACCGAGGGCACCGGGCTTTCTATCTGCACGAACAGCACCGCGGCTTGCCGCCTGGCGTCATCCGGACGGGAAATCAACTTGCTCATGCTGTATCTCCCGTTAATTGTCGATCCAGTCGCATGTTTCGCCCTGCCAGTTCACGAACCGGTAAATGCGCTGGCCGTCCGCCTCGACGAACTGCGGAATGTCGTTCTCGCTTTCGAACAGGGGCACGGTGAACTTGCCTTTGGCATGAGGCAGCACGTACTCGGGCATTGCGATGTTCGACACGCGCCGCTTCAGGCGCTTCATGATGCGGATGGCATCGCGGATGGACGCCTTGTAGACCGACGCGCCCGGCGAGAACGGCATGAAGTGATACAGGTAGTACGGTTTGACGCCGCAGCGATACAACTCGATGAACAGGCGATGCAGTGTCGCTTCGTTGTCGTTCACGCCGCGCAGGAACGGCATGTTGGAAAAGACGATGGGCACGGCCGACTGGATGCGCTTCACCGCGTGCATGAACGCCGGGCTGAGCTCATCCGGATGGCAGACATGCACGCCGAACGAATTGACCCGATGGCGTTTCAGTATGTCGATCAGTTCGTCCGTGATGCGGTAAGGATTAAAGGTCAGCGAGCGGGAATGGATGCGGATCAGGATGTCACGGTTCAGGTTCCGGAGCGCGCCGAGATGCTCATCGAGCTTCGCATCTGACAGCATCAGCGGGTCGCCGCCACTCAGAATGACTTCCTCGACCGCTGGATTGCGCGCCACGTACGCCACGCTGTCGAGGAAAGTGTCGCGGCTCGCCTTGCTCTTGTCGCTGTTGACTTCCAGCGTTCTCAGCGCCTCGAAACAAAACTGGCAATACGTATTGCAGGTATTGACCATGCGCAGAATGACGCGATTGTCGTATTTGTGCTGACAGATCGGCGTTTTCATCTCATGGGATAACTCCCAGTTCTCCGACTCACCGTCATATCCGCCCGCGGCCTCTTTATCCCAGAACGGAACGACCTGACGCCATAGCGGGTTATCGACGATGCTGGTGTACTTGTTGTTATCGAGAATCAGGCGGAGATAATAGGGCGTAATCTGGAGTTTGCGGCCCTGAAGATTATGCTGAATGCGTTGACTCAACTCTTCCGGAAAGTCGCCGCATGCGTTGCGCAGCGTCGCCTCATCGCGAATGGTATTCCTTTGATGCCAGCGCCAGTCCTGCCATTCGGAACACTCGGCATCCTTGAATTCAGGCATCGCCAGGGATATTTCAATTGCATCTGGTGTGGAAACCGACATTCTTTTTTCACGCTCTCGTTGATGTGGCGCATTGAATTTCCTATGGAAGGCCTTATGAAGGCCTGCCATGGATTAATTTCCTGTCGCCATGCTGAATTGAACGATCAAACGCCTTGCATCAACCAGGCGTCTGATTTCATTTTCACCGCCTGCGAAAAATTCTAAATTCGGGTTTCAATTACAGCAATACCCGCGAAGCAAATTGACATTCGTGGACTTATCGAAAGCCGGGATTAAAACCAATTACATTGCTTTCATATGGTTTGATAGACGGGCGCTGCATGCCGCGGGTCTGGAGATTGCTCAAATGCTTCCATTGCCGCCCACTCAGGAGGCCGACATGCCAACCCCATCCAGACCCGAACACGTGAACGCGGAAGAAATGGACGAGCCCACGGGCACGCCCACTCAGCAACGCGATCTCGATGCCCGCGAGAAACGCGGCCATGAGGATTCGGAAAACGCGCTGCCCTCGTCGCAGGAAAAGGACCGCGTGCCGCCCGATTCCACGCGTTAAACCCTGCACGAAGCTGAACGATGATCGCATGGCAAGCCCTGCTCGCCGGCGCGCTGATGGGCGCCGTGGTGTGCTACGCGCACTACGAGATCCCGCAATTCACCAGCGGCGCCGGCAAACGCCGGATCGCGCATCTGGTGCTGATCGTGGTGGGGATTGCATTCGGCGCGATGGGCGCTCTGACGCTGGATTTGCCGTTGCCGCGCTGGCTGGTCTTCGTGCTCGGCTTCGGCATCGTGCATGTGCCCGCCGCCGCCATCCTCGCGATCAAACGCCGGGGCGGCGCGGGAATGTCCTGACAGCTTGCTCAATTGCCAACATCGGAGAACGCATCATGTCTACCGAAAGCTATATGCGCAATGGCCACACCGTGAATATCGACATCGATCGTGATCCGACCGGGCTATGCACCTGGTCCTACACGATCGATGCCGATGGTTACACTGAGATGCGTGACCGCCCCGTCAAAACCGCCGAAGCCGCGTTGCACGCGGCCAAGGAGCACGCCAACGCGAAGGCGGACATGCTGCCGGCCGGTTAGTCCGCGGTTATCCAAGACGCTCCGGTGGTTGGCTGTTCGGCGGATCGCCGATCGGCTGCGGTGCATCAGGTGTGCGGTCCGGCGGCGGCGCCGGATCCGGGTCGCTGTCGGGCGTCGGAACGTGCAGGTGTTGCGCGCGTGCTTGGGTGTAGTCCATTCGATCCATCCTCGTCCAGATGACATATCCAGTCCGGCGATGAACGCATTCGCCGTGCCGCGTCATGGCAGAAGTGTCGAAGAGTCGATCTCGTTCAGCTTGACCAGCTCATCGCGCCGCGTGTCGCACGCCTCACGCACGTCCCGCGCGAACCCTGTCCAGATGGCGAACGCAGCCAGCGAGAAACTGCCAAGCACGAGAAACGCCACCGGATAGCCGTACTGATGCGCAAGCCAGCCGCCAAGCAGCGGACTCAGGCACGCACCGCCCGCCTCCACGCCTTGCACCGCACCCTGCCCGAGATTCACGCGCCCCGTGCCATGCAGCAGATGCACGATCAGCGACGGCACCGCGACGCTTTGCAGGCCCGCGCCGATGCCGTCGAAGACCTGCACCGGCAGGAGGCCCCATAACGGCGGTGCCCACGCGGCTGTCATGGCGCGCAACGGCAGCGTCGCGAGCGTGACGAGCAGGATCCACCAGAAGCCCCAGCGACGCGTCAGGCGGCTTGCATAGGCGGCCGCAGCAAGCATCACGACCTGCGAGATCACGATGTTGGCCGCCGTCACCTGACTCGGATCCGCCACGTGCGCCGAGGCGACCGCGAGACTGTAAAGCGGCAGCATCGCCGAATTGCCGAGATTGAAGAGCGCGAGCGCGGCGGCCAGCACCAGCAGCGGACGATTGCGCCACAGCA
Organism: Caballeronia sp. LZ032; assembly: GCF_031451315.1. Lineage (NCBI taxonomy): Bacteria > Pseudomonadati > Pseudomonadota > Betaproteobacteria > Burkholderiales > Burkholderiaceae > Caballeronia > Caballeronia sp. LZ032. The sequence continues at coordinate 168,751 of NZ_JARUXP010000002.1, read as the reverse complement.
CGGAGAAACCTTGCGCGCGGATGTCGGAGGCATCGTCGTCATCGTGGCGGGCGAGGCCGCGCGCGAAATGCCGATGCACCGAGCGGCCAGGAATCCAGAACGCGGTGGCGATACACGCCAAGCCGAACCCCGCGCTCAGCGCGAAGATCCACGGCATGCCCAGCGTCGCGCCGAGCCATCCCGAGAGCAGCGCCGCCGCGATGTTGCCCGCGTGATTCGCGACCTGATTGCGGCCGAACTGGCGATCGAAGTTCTGCCGTCCGACCATGCCGAGCGTGAGCCCCACCAGCGCCGGGCCCATCGCCGCGCCGCCGATCGCCGTCGAGATCTGCGAAAGCGTGACGGGCCAGAAGCCCTGCCACATCCAGATGATGAGCGCCGCAACGATGCTGAGACCGCTTGCGAGCGCGACGATCATGCGCCGGTAGGTGCTGGCATCGACGAGCGCGCCCGCCGGCGCCGTGACCAGCATGGCGACGATGCCGCCCATGGTCAGCACCGAGCCGATGCGGTCGGGCGTCCAGCCATGCGCCTGCAGAAAGATGCCGAGAAACGGCCCGACGCCCGCCTGCACGTCCGCCGCGAAGAAGCTCAGTGCGAGCAGCGGAACAGTCGGCTTCACATCCTTCACCGGAAGTCTCTTCACAGCGCGACCTGCACGCCGAGCTCGACGACATCCTCGCTCCTGAGGCCATAGTATTCCGCGCTCGATGCGGAATGCGCCGACATCGCGCCGAACAGCCGCTCGCGCCAGCGCGACATCTGGCCGTGCGAGCAGCCGGGCACGGCTTCGTCGCGCGGCAGGAAGTACGTGGTGTGCTTCGGGTCGAAGCGCCAGCCGCCGAGTTGCCCTTCGAGCGAGGCAAGCAGGCGCGGCAGATTGGGCCGTTCGGTGAAGCCGTGCCGCGAGATGACTTCGTAGCAGCCCGCGCCGAGATCGCGTACTTCGATACGTGTCTCTTCATCGATACGCGGCGCGGATTCCGAGCGGTTCGCGAACACGATCACGGTCCGGTGCAGCACACGGTTGTGCCGCAGGTTGCTTGCCAGCGCGGCGGGCGTCGAGCCGGGCATGCTGCCAGGATAGACCGCCGTGCCGGGCACGCGCGCAGGAGGCTCGGGGTCGCGGCATGCATCGCGCAGGAAGTCAGCGAGCGGCTGGGCGTGCGAAGCATGCACCACCTCGAGCGCGCGGCCGCGATGCCAGGTCGCCATCGCGACGAACAGCACGATGCCGATCGTCACCGGAAACCAGCCGCCGTCCGGGAGCTTGTGAATGTTCGCCGCGACGAGCAGCGTATCGATGGCGAGCAGCGGTGCGCTGATCATAACGATGGCTATCCACCGCCAGCGCCACAGCTTGCGCGAGAGGCTCACCATCTGCATGGAGGTGACGAACATCGTGAGACCGACCGCGATGCCGTAAGCCGAAGTGAGTCGCGCCGAACTGCGGAACGTCAGCACGAGGAACAGCACGGCGGCGAAAAGCACCGCGTTGACGGCGGGCACGTACACCTGCCCATGTTGCGACGATGAAGTTTCCACCACGCGCAAACGCGGCAGAAAGCCGAGTTCAATGGCCTGGCTCGTCATGGAAAAGGCGCCGGAGATGACGGCCTGCGACGCGATCACCGTGGCGAGCATCGCGATGACCACGGTGGGGATGAGCGCCCAAGAAGGCGCGGCGAAGAAGAACGGCTGGCTGGCCGCGCCGGGCTGATACAGGATGGCGGCGGCTTGCCCGAAGTAGCCGACGATGATCGCCGGGAACACGACGAACAGCCACGCACGCCGGATCGCACGCTTGCCGAAGTGCCCGATGTCGGCATAAAGCGCCTCGGCGCCGGTCAGCGCGAGGATCACTGCGCCGAGCAAGGTGAATGCAAGCAGCGGACGCATGCGCACGAGGTCCCACGCGAACGACGGCGACAGCGCGCGCAGCACGTCGGGATGCTGCACGATGCGATATACGCCGACCGCCGCGAGATAGACGAACCACACCGACATCACCGGTGCGAACCATTTCCCCACGGCGGCGGTGCCGCGATGCTGGAACGCGAACAGCGCGATCAGGATCAGCAGCGCGAGCGGCACGACGAACGGTTCGAAGGTCGCACTCACCTGACGCAGCCCTTCGACGGCGGACAGGACCGACACGGCCGGTGTGATCATCGAATCGCCGTAGAACATGGCGGCGCCGAACAGGCCGGCCGTCAACAGCAAACGCGGCACATGGCGGCCTTCGCGTTCGTAGCCGGAGCGCACGAGCGCCGTCAGCGCGATGATGCCGCCCTCGCCTTCATTGTCGGCACGCATCACATAGCAGACATACTTGCCCATCACGACGATCACGACGGCCCACACGATCATCGAGAGGATGCCCAGCACCACGCGCGGGTCCAGCGTGCCCGACTCGCTCACGGCTTGTCGCAAGGCATAGATCGGGCTCGTGCCGATATCCCCGAACACCACGCCGAGCGCGCCGGGAACGAGGACCTTCAGCGACCGGTGCGACGAGTCGCGGCCGGGACGCGAGGCCGTTTGCTGTCCGGCAAGATGCCCGCGGGCATCGTTCGATGTCGATGTCATGCGGCGTGTGCGCTCCCTGATGCGTGTCGATCCCGTAGCAAAGCGCGTTCCGCGAACACGGTTTAGTGAATCCGCGTAATCAAAGGTAAGCGTTGCTTACACATGCTCACGTCATTTTAGAGAAGCTTTGCGTAAAGTCGCCTCCAACGATTCGCAAGGCGCGAAAAGTGCTGAAGGTGCGCAACAAACCGCCTGAGCGAATCGGCAATTTGCAAACACGGAGAGGAAACCACATGAAAAAAGCTCGAATCGTTGCCGCGCTCATCTGCGCGAACCTTGGACTCACGACGGGCGCGGCCTTCGCGCAGCCTGCGCCCGGCGGTCCGGATCAGCATCACGACATGCATGGCGGCCCTGGTGGTCCTGGCGGTCCTGGCGCGCATCAGGCTCGTGGGCCGCAAGGCGGCGCGGATCATGGTCCCGGTCCCGGGATGAACGGTCATCAGCCCGGCGGTCCTGCCGAGCACGCGAATCAGCCGCCGCCGCATGGGGAATGGCGCAAGGGTCAGCGCCTCTCGTCGGAGTATCGCGACCATGAGTACGTGGTCGACAACTGGCACGAACATGGGCTGCGTCAGCCGCCGCGCGGGTATCAGTGGGTCGGCGTCGGCGCGGACTATCTGCTGGTTGCGGTCGCATCGGGCGTGATCGCCCAGGTCATGCTCTCGCAGTAAGGTTTATTGCACGTGTCCGCGCGGTGCGCGGATACGTGCCGACCTTCCTTGTCTTCTCGTTGTCTGCACGCGGCAAGTCATTGATTGGTCGGTTCACCCGGATCTTCGACGCCCTTCTCGATGTTCTTCTTCTGATCGCCGTAATCCTTGCGATTCGCGCCGTTCGTGATCTCCACATCACCCTTCACCTTGCGGTCCTCGTTGCCCGTGACCGTGCCGACGGCGGTATCGACCCAGCCCTTGACTGTTCCTTGATGCCTTCACGCTGATCCTTGTTCATGCTGTCCTCACGGCAACGTTGATCGTTCCTCGACCGCAGCAACGGCCATGCCCCGCAGCGACGCCCATACATTAAAAAGCCCGCCACAATGGGCGGGCAAGGATGCGCGCAACGAGAGGGACATTGCGCGCCTTCAACACCGTGTGCCGCAAGGCGTCCGTCATTCAGGTCCGAGGTCGGGGGGCGGCGGAGCGGGCGGCTCCTTCGGCGGCATCGACTGCCGGCGCATGCGGAACAGCAGCCTGCTCGAAGACGATACCCATGGCGATGTATTCAGTTTCCGTTGAACCGCAGGCCGGACAAGTGCCATCGTTCAACGCATCGTCGGAATAGATGAGCTTGTTGCACGCAGCGCAGCGAATCAGCATCTCGACTCCTGACAAATCGAATCAAGCTACTTTGTTATACGCCATAGCGCAGCGGCTTCCAATTGTTCGATATGCTCGCGTTCCGTTCTCTTCAGCGGGACGCGTCTCCACTTCATCTCACGAGATTCCATTCGGATCCCGAAGCCCCGGCCGCCAGTGCCGCTTCGTTGAAGGCGGGAAGAAGAGGTTCGTCGGGCCGTCCATGCCAGCGTACGTTGAACTTCTCCTCGATCAACCCGTCTGCTGTCTTCACCGATGCAGCCACGCTGAACAGCGTGCAACCCGACATCCGCAACGCTTCAGCAAGTGCTTCACGCGAGAAGCGTCCGCGCTGATAGGTGATGTGCAGGTCGGCCTGGTTCTCTCGCGGTATGCGCACTTCGAGCGCCTTGAGAAACCACAGCACGACAATGCCGAGCACGAGCCCGGCCACGCCGAGTCCCAGTTGACCGCCACCGAACAACAAGCCGATCACCGTCACGAACCAGAGCGTCGCCGCAGTCGTCACGCCTTTGACGAGGCCGTCCTTGCGCAGGATCGCGCCTGCACCGATGAATCCGACGCCAGAGAGAATGCCGAGCGGCAGGCGCATCAGGTCGAGTACCGCGAACGATTCCGGCGTCTTGCCCGCCTGAAGCAGCAGCGCGTTGACCTGCAGCATCGCGAGACAGGCAGCGAGACACACGAGCAGCGTGGTGCGCAGACCGGCCACCTTGCCTGACTCACCGCGATTGAAACCGATCAGAATGCCCGCCAGCACCGCCAGCGACAGCCGCATGCACACGTCTGTCCAGTGCAATGTCAGTGGCATGAGCGCCATATCGCCTGTTCCTTGAGTAATGTTGGCGAGCGCATCCGGCAAGCGAAGCCCGGCGCGTCGCCATAGTCATGACTGTCCAGCAATCGTCGAGCCCGTATGAACGCTGACTGCACGCGTGGCCAGCTTTCCAACTTCTTTCCGTCATCGAACAAGCTCCCGACAGAAGCCCCGTCGGCATGCGGTTTGCGCTGCACGGCTTGTCTGCGGTTCGGTATCCCGCGCTTTGGTTCACGACTTTCGGAGAGCTTTCCATGACCACCACTGTCGGTGATTTTCTGATCGACCGTCTGCATGCCTGGGGCGTGCGCCGCATCTATGGCTACCCTGGCGATGGCATCAACGGCGTGTTCGGCGCCCTCAATCGCTCGAAGGGCAAGATCGAATTCATCCAGGCACGCCATGAGGAAATGGCGGCGTTCATGGCGTCGGCGCATGCGAAGTTCACGGGCGAACTGGGCGTGTGCATCGCCACATCAGGCCCGGGCGCCGCGCATCTGATCACCGGTCTCTACGATGCCCGGCTCGATCACATGCCCGTGCTCGCGATTGCCGGTCAACAGGCGCGCGCCGCGCTCGGCGGTCACTACCAGCAGGAAGTCGATCTCCCCGCGCTGTTCAAGGACGTCGCCGGCGCGTTCGTGCAGCAGGCGAGCGTGCCCTCGCAGATCCGGCATCTGGTGGATCGCGCGGTGCGCATCGCGCTGTCCGAGCGCAAGGTGACCGCGCTCATCCTGCCCAACGACCTTCAGGATCTCGACTACGAGCCGCCCGGCCGCAAGCACGGCACGCTGCATTCGGGCGTGGGTTATCGCGCGCCGAAGACCGTCCCTTATGACGAAGACCTGCAACGCGCAGCCGACGTCCTCAACGCCGGCAAGAAGGTGGCGATTCTCGTCGGCGCAGGCGCGCTCAAGGCCACCGACGAAGTCATCGCCGTGGCGGACAAGCTCGGCGCGGGCGTCGCGAAGGCTCTGCTCGGCAAGGCCGCGCTGCCCGACGACTTGCCCTTCGTGACGGGCTCCATCGGTCTGCTCGGCACGGAGCCGAGCTACAAGATGATGATGGAATGCGACACGCTGCTGATGATCGGCTCGGGCTTTCCGTATGCCGAGTTCCTGCCGAAGGAAGGCGCGGCGCGCGGCGTGCAGATCGACCTCAAGGCGGACATGCTGAGCATCCGCTATCCGATGGAAGTGAACCTCGTCGGCGACAGCGCCGAGACGCTGCGCGCCCTGCTTCCACTGTTGCAGCAGAAGACCGAACGCGGCTGGCGTGAGGACATCGAAGGCTGGTTGGCAAGTTGGTGGAAGACGCTGGAGAAGCGCGCGATCGAACCGGCGAAGAGCGGCGTGAATCCGCAGCGCACCGTGTGGGAGCTGTCGCCGCGCGTGCCGTCGAATGCGATCGTCACGAGCGATTCAGGCTCGGTCGCGAACTGGTATGCGCGCGACCTGAAGGTCAAGCGCGGCATGCTGTGCTCGCTGTCGGGCGGGCTCGCTTCGATGGGCGCGGCCGTGCCCTATGCGATTGCCGCGAAGTTCGCGCATCCGGAGCGGCCCGTGATCGCGCTCGTCGGCGATGGCGCGATGCAGATGAACAACATGGCCGAACTCATCACGGTGGCGAAGTACTGGAAGCAGTGGAGCGATCCGCGCTGGATCTGCATGGTCCTCAACAATGAGGATCTGAACCAGGTCACCTGGGAGCAGCGCGTGATGGAAGGCGACCCGAAGTTCGAGGCGTCGCAGGACATTCCTTCGGTGCCTTATCACAAGTTCGCGGAGCTGATCGGCCTGAAAGGCATCTACGTCGATGACGCCGAGCGCATGGCCGCCGTATGGGACGAAGCACTGGCTGCGGACCGTCCGGTGGTGATCGAAGTAAAGGCCGACCCGAACGTGCCGCCGCTGCCGCCGCATATCACGATGCAGCAGGCAAAGGCTTTCGCGACCACGCTGATGAAGGGCGATCCGAGCCAGGCCAACGTGATCGTCGATACGGCGAAGCAGGTGCTCGGCGCGGTGTTGCCGGGACACAAGGACAAGTGATCCATGCAGCTGTCTAAGCGTGAGGCGCCGATCGAAACGATCCGGGCGCGCGCCTACACCATTCCCACCGACAAGCCCGAAGCCGACGGCACCTTCACCTGGGACGCGACGACCCTGATCGTCGTGGAGATCGTGGCGGCCGGCAAGACGGGCCTCGGTTACACCTACAGCGATGCGAGCGTCGCGAAGATGATTGAAGCCACGCTCGCGCCTGTACTGCAGGGCGAGGACGCATGGCACATCGACGCACTGTGGCAGCGCCTGCAACAGCGCGTGCGCAACATCGGTCGCTCGGGCGTCGCGGCGACCGCGATCTCCGCGCTGGATTGCGCGCTGTGGGACGTCAAGGCCCGCCTGCTCGACATGCCGCTTGCGCGTCTGCTCGGCATGGTGCGCACACGGGTGCCGCTATATGGCAGCGGCGGCTTCACCACCTATAGCGACGACGAGATGCGCGAGCAACTCACGCGCTGGGTGCATGAGGACGGCTGCCGCTGGGTCAAGATCAAGATCGGCAGCGAGCCTGCGCGCGATCCGCATCGCGTGGCGGTGGCGCGTGAGGCGATTGGCGCGCAGGCGGGCCTGTTCGTCGATGCAAACGGCGCGCTGACGCGCAAGCAGGCGCTGCATTGCGCGCAGATCTTCGCGGAGCAGGCGGTCGAATGGTTCGAGGAGCCGCTGTCATCGGACGATATCGCCGGGCTCGCCTCGCTGCGCGGCGTGCTGCCCGCGCGCATGGAACTGGCGGCCGGCGAATACGGCTACACATTGGACGACTTCCGCGTGCTGCTCGACAACGCGGCGGTGGATGTGCTGCAGGCCGACGTGACACGCTGCGGCGGCATCACCGGCTTCCTGCGCGCGGCCACGCTGTGCGATGCGTTTCATCTACCGCTCTCGGCGCATTGCGCACCGGCGATGCATCTGCACGTCGCCTGCGCCGCTCCGCGTCTGCGGCATCAGGAATGGTTCCACGATCACGTGCGCATCGAGCAGATGTTGTTCGACGGCGCACCGCGCGCGGTGGACGGCGCCATCACGCCAGACCTGTCGCGGCCCGGCTGCGGGCTCGAATTCAAATATACGGATGCACACCGGTACGCGGTGTGAAGCACACGGGGCACGGCATGAAGCAATTCACGGCAGGCAATCTGGCAGTGGCGGCCGGACTCGCCGCGGCGGGCGCCGCTTTCATCGGCATGAGGTCGAACCGGCGCGCGGCGCCCGTGCAGACCCATATCGACACGGCGCGCAGTTTCAATCGCAGCTCGGCGCTGCTCGCGCTCTCCGTGCTGGCGGACAGCGCGATGGAACATTACCGCGGCTCCTATGACAACCCCGCGATGGTCACGCCGCTCGTGGTCTCCGCGCTGTCGCTGCTCGCGGGTGTGCATGGCGGACGCGATCACGAGCCGCAGCGGCACCCGGTGCGCGATTCGGTGTATCTGGGCGCAGCGCTCGCGGGCGTCGCGGGCACGGGCTTTCATCTGTACAACATCACGAAGCGTCCCGGCCAGTGGAGCTGGCATAACCTCTTCTATGCCGCGCCCATCGGCGCGCCGATGGCGCTGCTGCTGTCGGGCGCGCTCGGCGCGGCAGCGGAGCGCCTGCGCGACGAACCGCAACACGAGCCGCGACTCTTCGGCCTGCCCGCCGGGCAGGCGCTGGCGCTGCTGACGAGTGCGGGACTGATCGGCACAGTGGGCGAAGTCGCGTTGCTGCATTTTCGCGGCGCGTTCCAGAACCCCGCCATGTATGCGCCCGTCACCATTCCGCCGCTTGCCTCCGCGCTGCTGCTGCACACCGCGCTCGCCGCGCCGCGTCCGCGCTGGTTCACGCGGCTCTGGCTGCGCATGACGGCGGCGCTCGGTGTCATCGGCGTGGGCTTCCATGCGCGCGGTATCGCCCGCAATCAGGGCGGCTGGCGCAACTGGAGCCAGAACCTGTTCAACGGTCCACCGCTGCCCGCGCCGCCGAGCTTTTCCGCGCTCGCGCTCGCGGGCCTCGCTGCGCAGCGTTTGCGGGAGACCGAGCGATGAACCTGCCCCGCTATCCCGGTTATGACGTGACGGACAAGCGCGAAACGCCGTCATGGGACGAGGTCACGCGCGGCGTGATCGACGAACGGCTCGCAACGCCCAAGGAGCCGCGCTTCCTCGACGCCGTTGAATGGCGCGCGCTGACGGCGCTGTGCGCGCGCATCGTGCCGCAGGATCATGAACGCGAACCCGCGCCGCTGCCCGCGCTGATCGATGCGAAGCTCGTCAGGGACGTCGGCGATGGCTATCGCGATGCCCGTCTGCCGATGCTGCGCGACGCGTGGCGCATCGGTCTCGCCGCGCTCGACGCGGAAAGCCGCGCGCGCCATGAACTGCCGTTCGCGAGCATCGACGCAACCGGCCAGCACGCGCTGCTGCTTGACATGCAGCACGGCGCCCTGCACAGCGACGCGTGGCGCGGCATGCCGCCCGCCCTGTTCTTCGCGATGCGCGTGCTGCATGACATCTGCGGCGCGTACTACTCGCATCCGCGCGCATGGAGCGAGATCGGCTTCGGTGGCCCGGCGAATCCACGCGGCTATGTGCGCATGGTGTTCGACCGCCGCGATCCCTGGGAAGCCGCCGAAGCGAAGCCCGGCGCGGAAGCGCGTGCGCTGAAGGAGAATCGCCGTGTCCGATGATCCGCAACAGATCCCGCGCGGCAAGCATGGCCGCGCGCCCGATGTCTTCCATCAAGGCGCATGGCTGCCGATGCGCGAATACGATGAAAGCGAGGAAGTGGACTTCGCGATTGTCGGGACGGGCGCCGGCGGCGGCACGCTGGCCTGCCGTCTCGCCGAGAAAGGTTTCAGTGTGGTGGCCTTCGACGCGGGCGCGTGGTGGCGTCCGCTCGAAGAGTTCGCCTCGGACGAGACGCATCAGTCGAAGCTCTTCTGGACCGACGAACGCATCTGCGACGGCGACGATCCGCTTCGCCTCGGCAACAACAACAGCGGCCGCGCGGTGGGCGGCAGCACCGTGCACTTCGCGATGGTGTCGTTGCGCTTTCGGCCGGAATGGTTCAAGGCGCGGTCGCTGCTCGGCTATGGCGCGGACTGGCCGCTCGACTGGCGCGAAATGTGGCGCTATTACGCGGAGGTCGAGCAGGCGCTGAAAATCGCGGGCCCGGTCACGTATCCATGGGGGCCGAAGCGGCCGCGCTATCCGTATCGACCGCACGAACTGAATGCGGCCGCGCTCGTGCTTGCGCGGGGCTGTGAGGCGCTCGGCATGGACTGGACGCCCACCCCGCTCGCCACGCTCTCCGCGCCGCGCGGCGATGCCCATCCATGCGTGTATCGCGGCTTCTGCGTGTCGGGCTGCGCAACCAACGCGAAGCAGAGCGCGCTCGTCACGTGGATACCGCGCGCCGTGCAGGCGGGCGCCGAGATCCGCGATCTTGCGATGGTCGGCCGCATCGTCATGGGCGACGATGGCCGCGCTAAAGGCGTCGAGTATTTCCGCGAGGGTCGCTGGCGCTTCCAGAGGGCGCGCAACGTCGTGGTCTCGGGCTATGCGATCGAAACGCCGCGCCTGCTGCTGATGTCCGCCACCGGCCGTCATCCCGACGGCCTTGCCAACAGCTCGGGCCTGGTCGGCAAGAATCTGATGGTGCAGTTGAACCAGGCCGCGTGGGGCACGATGGAGGAGGAAGTGCGCTGGTACAAGGGCCCGCCTTCGCTCTCGATGACGGAGCACTGGAATTACGAAGACAAGGGCAAGGACTTCTTCGGCGGCTATTGCTACATGAGCCAGGGGCCGCTGCCGGTGGCATGGGCCTCGGTGCAGAACGGGCGCGGGCTGTGGGGCCAGGCGCTGGTCGACGAAATGCGCAAGTACAACCATCAGGCGGGGCTGAAGATCGTCGGCGAAACGATGCCGCAGGAGCGCAACCGCGTGACGCTCGCCGATCAACGCGACCAGTACGGCCTGCCGGTTGCGCGCGTCACCTATTCGCTCTGCGACAACGACAGGCGCATGGTCGCGCATGCGCTCGGCACCATGAGCACCGCGCTCGAAGCCGCGGGCGCACGCGAGGTCTGGCGGCAGGATGACGATACCTGTCATCTGAACGGCACCGCGCGCATGGGCGATGATCCCGCGACGAGCGTCGTCGATGCCGACTGCCGCAGCTGGGATATAAAAAACCTGTGGATCTGCGACGGCTCGGTGTTTCCGACCGTCGGCGGCGTGAATCCGTCCCTGACGATTCAGGCCGTCGCGCTGCGCACGGCGGACCGCATCGAGGCGCTGGCGGCGCGCGGGGAGCTTTGATCGAAGGGAGAGCACGCGATGAACACGCTCGACATCGACCGTCTGCGGCCCACGCAGATGACGCACGGCGAACGACAGATCAGGCAGAAAGCCGAGGCTTACCGGGCGCTGCATGCACGCGACCTGAAGATGGCGATTGCAGAGAAGCCTGTCGCCATCGTGCTCGGTCCCGATGAAGCGCCGTACGTGATCGACCATCATCATGTCGCGGGCGCGTTGCTGCGCATCGGTGTAACGCGCGTGCCGTTCGTGCTGCTCCGTGATTTCTCGTCCCTGTCATCTGCCGAGTTCTGGCTGACGCTCGACAACCGCTCATGGACTTATCCCTACGATGCCGCGCGCCGCCGCGTCGCGTTCGAGGACATGCCGCACCGGCTGGCCGATGCACAGAACGACGAATTCCGCAGCCTCGCCGCCTTCGTGCGCGACGCGGGCGGCTATGACAAGACCGATGTCCCGCTCGCGGACTTTCGCTGGGCAGACTTCTTTCATGCGCAGTTGCCCTTCCCCGCGAACGACGCGGAGTTCGATGCCCTGCTCCAACCGGCACTTGCATCAGCCCGCAGCCCGAAGGCCGCGGGCCTGCCCGGCTTCATAGGGGATGCGCGGCGATGAAGTTCTTGAACGCTGCATACTCCGGCTTCTGCGTCGTGCCGTCGTTCAGCATGACGCCGTAGGGGCCCTGACCGGTCGGCGGGTCGTCGTAAAGCTCGTACATCTGCAACGACTCGATATCGTACTGCGGCGCGATGGAAAGCAGCGTGCCGAGCATGTCGCTGCTCAGGAAGGCTGCCGCCTGATCCTGCGTGCCGGGAAAGTCCGGACGGATGCCCACTTCGTTGATCCATATCGGCTTGCCGAACGACTTGAGCGTGCCGATCACGTCATGGCAACCGGAGCCGCCGCATGCATGACGCATGTCGCCCTGTTCCGAATACCAGTGCCATGCGGTGATGTCCCACGTCACGACGGGATGTCCGCCGGTGCCGTCCGGTTGCGTGCCGCTGGCGAGCATCTGGTCGAAGCCATAGTGCATCCACGTATTGCCGCCGATGATGATCTTCCCCGCCGGATCCACCGACTTGATGCCGGCAATCATCCCGCGAATGATGCCGCGCGCGATCTGGAAGCACTGGTTGTCGTAGTCGGTGCTGTGCACGCCGTCCACCCAGCCGACGAGACATTGCGGCGCCAGTTCGTTCGTTACCTCGTAGTACGCATACTTCTGCACGCCGACAATCTGCTGCGCCAGCGTGTACGACTTCTGATAGGCGGTGTCCTCGTCGGTGAAGTCCTTCACCACTTGCAGCAGCACCGGATAGACCGTCACGCCGGAGGGCAGCATCATCTGCGCGACGCTTGCCAGCTTCACCGCGTCGGCCTGGCTGGAGACATCGTTGCGATACATCGAGACGTTGAGATCCTTCAGTTGCGCAAGCTGCTGTTGCGGGCTGGAGGTGGCGTAGGCGTCGGCGGCGTTCACGTGGCCGTTCATGCCGTAGAAGATGCTGCCGGCCGGTGCGATGACGGCTGCGGGGGCGCTGGAGGTGGTGGCCGCGGGCGATGAGGCGGGAGTAGGAGACGATGCAGGGGTAGCGGACGCCGTCTGATTACCGTCGTTGTTTCCGCCGCCACCGCCACCGCATGCGCTCAGCGCGACGGTGGCGGCGGTCACGCATGCAACCGATAACGATGGCAGGCGACGAGTTTGTTTTGGAATGAGAAGAACCGTAGAAAGCAGAGATGTCATGCGCATGAGTAAAGGCGGGATCCTCGTGATGGCGATGTAGGGAAGCGCCTGACGGACGCCTATTCGACTGAACAAACGGACGCTGGCGGTCCGTCGCGTGGGAACGCCATACATCAGAGAAGTTCAACCCGATTCGGTGCAGAAAGGCACCGCGTGGCGGTAAGCAATTCGTTGGGATCACGGATTGCTGAAGGTGGACAAACAGCGGACTCGGCGTCAGTGAGTTCACCACGTTCACTCATGTCGGGAGACGGCTGCGAATGCCTGCCACGCACCACACGACCCATCGTGCCGGGCGGCTGATTCGCAACACTCGCGCCGCGTCGGCAGCGCTCCTTGTGCTCGCCCGCCAGGCAAGCGCCCATGCCGATGCACCGCTGAACTACTTCCTGCACGCCGATGGCCCCGCCGCCGCACCCACCATGCGACTCGGCTGGGCGCTCGCTGCCTTGGCCGTCGTCGTGGCGGTGATCGTCAGCGTGCTGTTGATCGGTGGCATCCTGCGCAAGCGTCCGCCGCCCACCGAACACGATGCGCGCCACGTGCAAGGGGAAGGCGGCGGGCTGCATTGGGTATGGATCGGCACGGGTGTGTCGTCGGTCGCGCTGTTCGCGGCCCTCGCCTATGTACTGGTCACGCTCGAATCGGTGGCATCGCCGCACAGACCGCCCGCGCTGACGCTCTCCGTCACCGCCTATGACTGGTGGTGGAAGATCGACTATGCCGGCGACCCGGCAGTGACCACGGCCAACGAGATTCATATTCCTGTCGGCGAGCCGGTGAAGATCGAATTGCGCAGCGCGGACGTCATCCACGCGTTCTGGGTGCCGCGTCTTGCAGGCAAGACCCAGACGATACCGGGCGTCGTCAACGAACAATGGATACAGGCCGACAAGCCGGGGATCTATCGCGGGCAATGTTCGCAATTCTGCGGGGCACAGCATGCGCACATGGCGTTCGAGGTGATCGCCGAGCCGCGCGCGCAATTCGACGCCTGGTACGCAAAGCAAGCCCTGCCGCACGACGCGGCCACGAACCTGAGCGCCGGAGCCAGGCTGTTCGACGACAAATGCGCGGGCTGTCACGCCATCCGCGGGTCCGATGCGAACGGCAAGCAGGCGCCCGATCTCACGCATCTGAACTCCCGCAGGCTGATCGCGGCCGGCTTGCTGCCGAACACGGCAGAGAACCAGCTCGACTGGATCCAGCATGCGCAGCGCATCAAGCCGGACTCGCTGATGCCCTCGATTGCGCTCAGCCCGGCGGATGCCGCCGCGCTGTCCGCCTACCTTCGCACACTGCAATGACCGAACCCGCCACCTCTCCTCCGCCATTGCGGCGCTCGCTCAAGACAGGCCGCGTGGAGCCCGGCAGCGCCGACGAACGCGCCTTGCGCGCGCTGTGGGAGACGCCGCCCGGCTGGCGCGGCTTCTTCTCGACGGTCGATCACAAAAGCATCGGCCTGCGTTACCTCATCACGGCATTCGCGTTCCTGCTGGCAGGCGGCGTGGAGGCGCTCGTAATGCGCGTGCAACTCGCGCGGCCCGACGCGACGCTCCTGACACCCGAGCAATACAACCAGCTCTTCACGATGCACGGCGTCACGATGATCTTTCTCTACGCGCTGCCCGTGCTGTCCGGCTTCTCCAACTATCTGTGGCCGCTGATCCTCGGCGCGCGCGACATGGCGTTTCCGCGTCTCAACGCGCTGTCCTACTGGATCTTCCTGTTTGCCGGGTTGTTCCTCTATGCGAGCTTTCCGTTCGGCGAAGCGCCCAATGCAGGCTGGTTCAACTATGCGCCGCTCGCGGGACTGACCTACAACACCGGTCCCAACATCGACGTCTATGCGCTCGGCATGGTCCTGCTCGGCATCTCGACGACGGTCGGCTCGATGAACTTCGTCGTCACGTTCCTGCGCATGCGCGCGCCGGGCATGTCCATTGACCGCGTGCCGGTGCTCGTGTGGGGCACGCTCACCGCATCGGGCGGCAATCTGCTCGCGGTGCCCTCGGTGAGTCTCGCGTTCTTCCTGCTGTGGCTGGACCGGCGCATCGGCACGCATTTCTTCGACGTGGTGAACGGCGGGCGCGCCCTGCTCTGGCAGCATCTGTTCTGGATCTTCGCGCACCCGTGGGTCTACGCGGTCGTGCTGCCCGCCATGGGCATCGTCTCCGATGCACTGCCCGTGTTCTGCCGTCGGCCGCTGGTGGGCTATCTGCCCGTCGCGCTCTCGACGGTGGCTACGATGGTCGTTGGCTTCGTCGTCTGGATCCACCATATGTTCGCGACCGGCATTCCGGCACTCGCGCTGTCGTTCTTCGGCGCGGCCAGCATGGTGATCGCGATTCCGAGCGCGGTCGCCACTTTCGCATGGATCGCGACCATCTGGACCGGCAGGCCAGTGTTCCGCGTGCCGTTCCTGTACTTCGCGGGCTTCGTGTTCCTGTTCGTGATCGGCGGACTGTCGGGCGTGCTCACCGCCGCCGTGCCGCTCGACTGGCAACTCACCGACACGTATTTCGTCGTCGCACACCTGCATTACGTCTTGCTGGGCATCAACGTATTTCCGGTCATCGGCGGCATCTACTTCTGGTTTCCGAAGTTCACCGGACGCATGATGAGCGAACGCATCGGACGCATCGGGTTCTGGATCCTGTTTGCAGGCTTCAACGTCGCGTTCTTTCCGATGCATATCGCCGGTCTGCTCGGCATGCCGCGCCGCATCTACACGTATGCGCCCGACATGGGCTGGAACACCGTCAACATGATCACGTCGATAGGCGCGTTCCTGTTCGCCGCCGGCGTGCTCGTGTTCATGTGGGACCTCCTCTACAGCCTGCGGCGCGGGCCGGTTGCCGGAGACAATCCGTGGGACGCGCCGACGCTCGAATGGTCCACGTCGTCCCCGCCGCCGCCGTATAACTTCGCCGTCGCGCCGCGCATTGCGAGCCGTCATCCGCTATGGGAAGCGCGCATTTCAGGCCGCGCGCAATCGCAGCTTGCGCAGGGCTATGTGCTGAATCAGGGACGCGAGGCGCTGGGCACTACCGTGCTCGACGGCGACCCCGACGTCATCCTCAAGATGCCCGAAGACTCCTATGCGCCGTTCTGGCTGGGCGTGGCCTCGTTGCTGTTTTTCACGGGGCTCGCTTTGCAGGCGTGGTGGTTCGCGGGCCTCTCGCTGCTCGGATGCGGCGCGGCGATCGTCGCATGGCTGTGGCCGCAACGCGAACTCGGTCAGCGCGACGACGTGCCTCACGCGGAGGCCGCATCATGAGCGAACTCGCGGAAGCCTTGCCGGAACGCGCGAACCTGCCCGTCGGCAGTCCGGGGCAGCGCTCGGGCGGCTGGTGGGGATGTCTCACGCTGGTCGCGACCGAAGCCGCGCTGTTCGGCTATCTGATCTTCTCGTATCTCTATCTCGCCTCTCAGACCACCGAACGCTGGCCACCCGAAGGCATGCCGAAACTCGGGCTCGGCATTGTGAACACCGGCATTCTTCTGAGCAGCAGCGTCTTTGTATGGGCCAGCGAGCGCTTCGTGCGCAAGGGACGGCGCGGCATGGGCGTGCTGATGCTCGTCATCGCGATTGCGCTGGGCGCGGCGTTCGTCGCAATCCAGATGAAGGAATGGGCCGATCATCCCTATGGCCTGACGACGCATCTGTACGGCTCGCTGTATTTCACGATCACCGGCTTTCACATGATGCACGTGCTGGTGGGGCTGATCGTGCTCGCCTTCCTGCTGCTGTGGACCGCGCTCGGTTACTTCGACAGGGCGAGATCGGCGGCGCTGAGTATCGGCGGGCTGTACTGGCATTTCGTCGATGTCGTGTGGCTCTTCATCTTCGCGACGCTTTATCTGTCGCCCTATGTGCTGGCGCGATGACATCCGGTCAACATCCTGCGCGCCCCGGTGGCCTCTCGCTGACTTTCGGTCTGCTGCTCGCGCCGTTCGCGTGGATGACGCAGACGACGCTGGGCCAGACCTTGTCCGCGTGGGGCTGCTTTCCGCATCAACGGCCCGTGCATGCGCCCGCGCTGCCGTGGCTCGAACAGGGACTCGCGATGACGGCGCTGGGCGCGCTGGTGATCGGCGGCGCGGGCGGCGTCATCGCATGGCGCAACTGGCGGCGCACGGGGAAGCTTGCATCCGAGCTCAAACAGCAGGGCTCGATCGACCGGCATGCCGCGCGCGATGCCTTCATTGCGCGTGCGGGCGCGCTGGCGAGTGCGCTGTTCGTGTTCGCGCTGATCGCCACCGATCTCGCGTGGCTGCTCGTCTCGCCCTGCGGAGGAAGGTGAACTCATGATCCGCCGCCTTCTATCCATATGCCTGACGTTGTTCGCATGTACGCCATGGGTCCATGCTCAGACGCCGGACACGTCGCCGGGGCTCGTCGCGCGTGGCGACTATCTTGCCCGCGCCGCCGATTGCGCCGGTTGCCACACCGCCGCCCCGGTGCCGGGCAAGCCTCAGCCGCATCCGTTCGCGGGCGGGCTGCCGATGGGTTCGCCCTTCGGCACCATCTGGTCCAGCAACATCACGCCTGATCCGGTGCATGGGATCGGGCGCTATCGCTATGAGGATTTCGCGCGCGCGTTGCGCGAAGGCGTGGCGCCGGGCGGCAAGCATCTTTACCCGGCGATGCCCTATCCATCGTTCTCGAAGATCAGCGACGACGACTTGCATGCGCTCTACGCCTACTTCATGCATGGCGTCGAACCGGTAGCGCAGGCCGCGCCCGAAACGAAACTGCCGTTCCCGTTCAACCAACGTTGGGCCCTGACCTTCTGGAACTTCGCCTTCGCGCCGGGCAAACCCATCGTTGCCGATCCGAAGCGCGACGCACAATGGAACCGGGGCGCCTATCTGGTGCAATCGCTCGGCCATTGCGGCGCGTGTCATACGCCGCGTGGCCCGGCCTATGACGAACTCGGCTACACGGACGGGTCGCCCGCCTATCTCACAGGCGGCACCAACGATCACTGGCATGCGCCGAACCTGACCGGCTTGCCGGGCGCGGGACTGGGCCGCATCTCGGCGGCGGACCTCGCCGCCTTTCTCAAGACCGGCCATGGCGCGGGACTGGCCACCTTCGGCGCCATGGTGCAGGTTGTCGAGGACAGCACGCAGTATCTCGACGATCAGGATCTCGACGCCATCGCGTCGTATCTGAAGAGCCTGCCTTCTCACGGCGAAGGGGGCACCTACGATGCTCATTCGCGCGAAGCCCGCCAGAGCGTCGCAGCGCTGCACACCGGCGAGCAGGAGCGGCCCGGCGCGGGACTCTATCAGGGTACCTGCGCGCGCTGCCATCAGGCCGACGGCATGGGCGTTCCGCTCAAGTATCCCCGTCTGGCCGGCAATCCGGCGGTGCTGTCGCAGAAGCCGGATTCGCTCGTGCGGCTCGTGCTGCAGGGCGGACGCGCGCCGTCCACCGTCCATGGTCCTGAACCGAAGAAGATGCCCGCGTTCGCTGACCAGCTCACCGACACGGAGATAGCCCGCGTGCTGACCTTCGTGCGCTCGACTTGGGGCAATAACGCGCCGCCCGTCACGACGCGCGATGTCAGGACGATGCGCGAAGCGGTGGGAGGCGGCTCGACACACTGAGCCGCGCGCCAAGGCACAGCCATTGCGCCTGGCGAATGACCTGAACGACCGACACTCGATGATGCAGAAGCCTCCCCGACGCCTGCTGGTGATCTCCCCGCATCTCGACGACGCCGTTTTCAGTTGCGGCGCCCTGCTCGCTGCGGAAACCGATGCGTTGGTCTGCACGGTGTTCGCCGGAACGCCCGAGATGCCGATGGTGACCGGCTGGGACACGGAGTGCGGTTTCGGCGACGCGCACCGGGCCATGGAAGCACGTCGCGCCGAAGACATTGCGGCGCTGGAGATACTCGGCGCACGCGCCAGGCATCTCTCGTTCCTCGATTCGCAATACGCGGAGGACGGAGCGCAAACGCTGCAAGCGATCGCTGACGCGCTTGCCGACGTGATCCATGCGGGTCGCCATGACGCCGTCCTGATCCCCGCAGGCCTGTTCCACTCCGACCATGATCTCGTGCACCGTGCCGCGCTCGCCGCCTGCATGGCCGATGCGTCGCAGCGCTGCATCGCGTATGAAGATGGCCTGTACCGGCGCATGGACGGGCTCGTGCAGCAACGTCTGGCGGCTCTTCAAAGCGACGGAATGAAAGCCACGCCCTGGCTCGAAACCATCGACGTAGCGGGCCTGCCTGGCTATCTGGAAGCGAAGCAGCGCGCAGTCCAATGTTATGCGAGCCAGTTGAGAGCGTTCGGTCCGCACGGTTATGACGACGTGCTCGCACCCGAACGCTTCTGGACATTGCGAACGAAGCATCGCGATGCGTGAACCCGCAATGCTTGCCGATTCCGTGGGCACACGTCTCACCGTGGTCGTGCTGACCTACAACCGTGCCGATCAGGTGCTCGACACGCTCGCAAGACTTACCGCGCTGCCTGATCGCATCCACCTCGTAGCGGTCGATAACGCTTCCTCTGATGGCACCGCTGAACGCATCGAGGCCGATTTTCCGGATGTCGAACTCATCGTCGCGCCGGGCAACCTCGGCGCGGCGGGACGCAATCTCGGCGTAGCACGCGTGCAGACCGAGTACGTTGCCTTCTGCGATGACGACACCTGGTGGCACGCCGGATCGCTCTCACGTGCCATCGACATACTTGATGCGGCCCCGCGCGTCGGCGTGCTGAATGCGCGCGTGGTAGTAGGCGAGCCAGGCGCGACCGACGAAACCTGCGAACGCATGCGCGTCAGCCCCTTGGCGCACGATGGCTTGCCGGGGCCTGCGCTGATCGGCTTCATGGCGGGCGCTTGCGTGTTCCGCACCAGCGTATTCCGGCAGACGGGCGGATACGAGCCGAGACTGTTCATCGGCGGAGAAGAAACGCTGGTATCACTCGATGTTCTGAGCGCTGGTCATGAGATCGTCTATGCAGACGAACTTGTGCTCCACCACCATCCGTCACCGCTTCGCGACAGCGCCCAGCGGCGCAAGCTCCTGGCGCGCAACGCAGCCTGGGTCGCATGGATGCGCCTGCCGTGGCGCGAAGCGATCATGACGACCCGCGATGCGTTTCGCACCTTGCGCGCGGAAGCATCGTTAATCCGCGGGCTGCCTGAACTTCTTCGCGGCATCGCGTGGGCCGCCGCAAGACGCCGCGTCATCCCTTCACGAGTCCAGGAAATGCGCCGCATCGTCCGCGACGATGACCTGCGCCAAGTGGTTGAAACCTCATCCCGCCACGCATTCCGTTTTACACGCGATTCTTGAAAGCGCGTTCGCTGCGCAACGCACCCAACGATATTCGGTTCGTCTCCATGCGAACCGCAGATCGTTTCATAGTCCTCCGTACGTTCGCAACGAGTGGCATAGCGAATGCTGAAAGCTATCGACTGATCCACGCGACGACGCACCGCGCCCATGCGGAGAGGGATCTTGTGAAAAGGGGACATCCGTGAAGATCGCGTTGATCAGTGAACATGCTTCGCCACTGGCTGCGGCAGGTGGAGTCGATAGCGGCGGTCAGAACATCTATGTCGCCAACGTCGCGCGGCAACTTGTGCGCCTCGGTCATGATGTCGATGTATTCACACGTTGCGATCGTTCGTTGTTGCCGCTTGTCTCGCGTTTCGAAAACATCCGCGTGATAAACGTTCCGGCGGGGCCGCCGGTGCAGTTGCCCAAGGAGCAGCTTCTACCGCACATGGACGCCTTCGCGAACTTCATGATCGAGTTCATGAAGCAAGAACGACAGCCCTATTCCGTCGTGCATGCGAATTTCTTCATGTCGGGTCTGGTCGGCTTGCGCATCAAGGATGCGCTCGGCGTGCCGCTGGTCACCACCTTCCATGCACTCGGGCGTGTGCGGCGGCTGCATCAAGGCGAATCGGACGGCTTTCCCGATGCGCGCTTCGCCATCGAAGACGAACTGGTCAGCCGTTCCGATTCCGTCATCGCCGAATGTCCGCAGGATGAGAACGATCTGATGCATCTCTATGACGCCGATCCCGCACGCATTGATCTCGTGCCGTGCGGCTTCGACCGCACCGAGTTTCATCCGCTCGACAAGGCGCAGGCACGCACACGGTTGGGCTGGCCACAGGATCGCTTCATCGTGTTGCAACTGGGACGGATGGTGCCGCGCAAGGGCATCGACAACGTGGTGCGCGCAATGGGCGCCTGCCATGCCACGCACGGCGAAGCGGCCGAGCTCTATATAGCAGGCGGCAACTCCGACGAACCCAACGAGGGCGCCACGCCGGAGATCGGCAGGCTGCGCGGCATCGCGCGGGAATGCGGGGTTGAAGCGCATGTGCACTTCGTGGGCCGTCATGGACGCGGCGAGCTGAAGCACTTTTATAACGCCGCCGATGTCTTCGTGACGACGCCCTGGTACGAGCCCTTCGGCATCACGCCGCTGGAAGCCATGGCGTGCGGCACGCCGGTGATCGGCGCGGACGTGGGCGGTATCCGCTATTCCGTCGCGCATGGAGAGACCGGCTTGCTGGTGCCGCCGAGGCATCCGGACGCGCTCGCAGAAGCACTGGTCACCTTGAAACGCAACCCGGCCCTGGCCCGCAGGATGGGCGATGCCGGCCTGGCACGCGCCCATGCCATGTTCACGTGGTCGAGCGTGGCGCAGGCGCTTGCGCGGGTCTATGCACGCGTCAGCGGCGAAGATACGCAGACCGCCACGGCGCTCCAGATGAGCAGGGCCGCCCGATGATGCCGCCCGCGAGACCCGCCGTCTTCATCGACAAGGACGGCACGCTGCTACACGACGTACCGTGGAACGTGGATCCGGAACGGATGCGGCTTGCGCCCGGCGCGTTCGACGCACTGCGCCTGTTCACGTCGCTCGACCTGCCGCTGTTCATCATCAGCAACCAGAGCGGCGTGGCGCTCGGCAAGTTCAGCCGCGAAGCGCTCGATCCAATGGAAGCTCGCCTGCGGACGCTTGCTGCCGAAGCGGGTGCTGCGTTCGAAGGCATCTACTGGTGTCCGCATCATCCGCAAGGCGTCGTACCCGAATATGCGATGCAGTGCGACTGCCGCAAGCCCGCGCCCGGCCTCATCATGCGGGCCGCACGCGAGCATCGCATCGATCTGGCGCGCAGCTGGTTCATCGGCGACATACTCGATGATGTGGAAGCTGGACATCGCGCGGGCTGCCGCTGTGTGCTGATCGACAACGGCAACGAAACTGAATGGCTGCGCGGTGAAGGGCGTGAACCCGACATCGTGGTGCGTAACATGCATGAAGCCGCGCTCGCGATCGTGAACGCGGAGTGCCCCGCATGAAGCGCGACACGGAACAGCCGGTGTCCATGACGCCGGTCATCGCAGCGCACGCCCGCAAGAGCGCGGCGAACGCTCCGCGCGAATGGGGCGCGGACGTGAAGCGCATTCTCTGCATCCGGCTGGACAATCTCGGCGACGTCCTGATGACCACGCCCGCGCTGCATGCGTTGCGCAACGCGCAGCCGGGCCGCCATCTGACCTTGCTCGCTTCGCGTTCGGGCAAGGCGGCGGCGCCGTTCATCGATGCCATCGACGATGTGATCGAATACGACGCGCCCTGGGTCAAGCAGGATGCGCCCATCGACCCGCTCGCTGACCTGGCCATGCGCGCGCGTCTCGACGAAGCGCGTTTCGATGCGGCCGTGATCTTCAGCGTCTATAGCCAGAACCCGCTGCCGGCGGCCATGCTATGTCATCTCGCTGGCATTCCGTTGCGGCTCGCGCATTGCCGTGAGAACCCCTATGGCCTGTTGACCGACTGGGTCGCGGAAAGCGAGCCGCAACTCGGCACGCGTCATGAAGTGGAACGGCAGCTTGCGCTGGTCGCGCAGGTGGGCGCACGCGCGGACGATACCCGCATGCGTTTCAACGAGCAGCCCGCCGATGTCGCTTCGCTCGCGCAGAAGCTGCTAGCACGCGACGTGGATATAGATGCGCCTTTCATCGTCGTGCATCCCGGCGCCACGGCGGAGTCGCGCCGTTATCCCGTCGAGCGCTTTGCGCAAGTGATCGCGTGTCTCGGCGAGCAGTTGAACGTGCCGGTGTTCGTCACCGGATCGGCAAGCGAAAGCACGCTCTGTCGCGAAGCTTGCGGCGCCAGTCCGCACGCCATCGACCTCTCGGGCACGGTGTCGCTCGGCGAACTGGGCGCGCTCATCCGCCGTGCGCGCGTGCTGATATCGAACAACAGCGGCCCGGTGCATCTCGCTTCGGCGCTCGGCACGCCGGTCGTGGATCTCTACGCGCTCACCAATCCGCAGCACATGCCCTGGCAGACGCCGCACCGCGTGCTCTATCACGACGTGCCGTGCCGCTGGTGCTACCGCAGCGTGTGTCCTGAAGGCCATCACGCCTGCCTGCTGGGCGTGCCGGTGCAGGACGTCGTCGATGCCGCGCTGGCCCTGCTCGAAACCGAACTCCCACCCATCAACACGACCACACAGGTTTTCTAGTCATGTACACACTGGGTATCAACGCCGTTTATCACGACAGCGCGGCCGCGCTCATCAAGGATGGCGTGGTCATCGCCGCTGCCGAAGACGAACGCTTCACGCATGTGAAGCATGCCAAGCGGCCCGTGCCGTTCTCGACGTGGCAGCTTCCCTTCGATGCCATCGACTATTGCCTGAAGGAAGCGGGCATCGAACTGGCCGATGTGGATCACGTCGCCTATTCATACGATCCGCATCTGTTCTCGGGCATGCCCAAGGATGCGAAGGCCAGCATCACGCTGCCGATGATGCCTTCGGAACAACCGCTGTCCAATCCGTCCGACTCGCCGTGGGACCCGCTGTTCCTGAGCTACATCGTCAATGCGCAGGGACAGTTGCGCGACGGCGCGCCGCATCATCTGCGCAAGCGCTTCGCCAGTGGCGGGCGTGTGCCGCGTTACACCTGGCACAACGTGGATCATCACCTCTGCCATGAAGCGAGCGCATTCCTCGCCGCGCCCTTCGATGACTGCGCCGTGCTCACGATGGACGGCCGCGGCGAAGGCGTGACGACGAGTCTCGGGCAGTTCGTCGATGGCGAATATCGCCGGCTGAAGCAGGTGGAGCTGCCTCACTCGCTGGGGCTCCTGTATGAAGCGGTGACGGACTATCTGGGCTTCCTGCACTCCTCCGACGAGTACAAGGTGATGGCGCTGGCATCGTTCGGCAAGCCCGTGCATGCGGATCAGTTCCGCGAGATCGTCAGGTATCGGAACGACGGAAGCTATACGGTGGATGCGCCGCGTCTCGTCGAACGTTTCGGTCCGGCGCGCGAACGCGGTGGTCCGCTCACGCAGCATCACTACGACGTCGCGCACTCGTTGCAGGTCGTGCTGGAGGAAACCGCACTCGAACTTGCGAAGTGGCTGCACGCGAAAACCGGCCTGTCCCATCTGGCGATGGCCGGCGGCGTCGCGCTCAATTGCGTGATGAATGCGCGGCTGCGCGATCGCGGCCCGTTTGCCGATGTATGGGTGCAGCCCGCGGCGGGCGACGCCGGTACGGCGCTGGGCGCCGCGTTGTGGACCGACTGGCGCGAGCGGAGCATCGCGGGCGAACCCGGCCGCAAGTGGCGCATGAATCATGCGTATCTCGGCCCATCCTTCGCCGACGATGACATCGAAACCCTCCTGAAGTGGACGCGCGCGCCGTATCGCAGGCTCGATGACATCGCTGCGGAAACCGCCGACCTGCTTGCGCAAAACCGCGTGATCGGCTGGTATCAGGGACGCACCGAGTTCGGACCGCGTGCGCTCGGTGCGCGTTCCATCCTGGCCTCGCCCATCGATGCAACGATGCAGGCGCGCCTGAACGAGATCAAGGACCGCGAGGACTTCCGTCCGGTTGCGCCCGTGGTGATGGAAGAACACGCCGCCGACTGGTTCGTCGATGCGCGCGTCGCGCCCTATATGCTGTTCATCTTCGACGTGCGCGAGGACATGAAGGACCGTATTCCGGCGGTGACGCATATCGACGGCACCGCGCGCGTGCAGACCGTCAACCGCTCGCAGCATGCGCTCTATTACGACCTGCTCGCGGCCTTCAAGGCGCGCACGGGCGTGCCGGTGCTGGTCAACACGTCGTTCAACACGCGCGGCGAGCCGATGGTGAACTCCCCGCGCGATGCGCTCGAATCGTTCTGGACCTCGCCGCTGGATGCGCTGGTGATCGGTCCGTTCTTGGTCGAGAAGCCGGGGTTGCGCGCATGAGCACCTGCACCGGTCTCGTCGATCACGACGGCACTGCCGCTGCAGGCGATGCAAACGCGGCGGACCGTGGGAACTTCATCCCTGAGGTATCGGTGGTCGTGCCGACCTACCGCCGTCCCGCGATGCTCGAACGCTGCGTACGCGCGCTCGCCGCGCAGCAATACGACGCGGCGCGTTACGAGATCATCGTGTGCGACGACGGCCCGGACGCTGCCACGCAAGCCTGCGTGCAACGTCTGGCGCATGAGCACGCGCCGCAGGGTCTGCGCATCCGCTACGTGCCCGTCACGGCGACCCAAGGGCCGGCGGGCGCGCGCAACGCGGGCTGGCATGCTTCGCTTGCACGGCGCATCGCCTTCACCGACGACGACACCATCCCTGATCCGCATTGGCTCGCTAACGGTGTCTGCGCACTCGACGCCGGCGCGGACGCGGTCTCCGGCCGTATCGTCGTGCCGCTGGGACCGCGTCCGACCGACTACGAATGCGATGCAGCCGGACTCGCCACGGCCGAGTTCGCCACGGCCAACGCCTTCGCGACCCGTGTCGCGCTGGAGCGCACCGGCGGTTTCGATGCACGCTATACCGCCGCGTGGCGCGAGGATTCGGATCTGCAGTTCGCGCTGATGCAGGCGGGACTGACGATCGCGCGCGCGGAAGATGCGATCGTGCTGCATCCGGTGCGTCCCGCGCGCTGGGGCGTATGCATCTCCCAACAGAAGAAGAGCCAGTTCGACGCCCTGTTGTTCAAGAAGTATCCAGACCTCTTTCGCGCGCGCATTCGACGCGGCCCGCCGCTGCTGTATTACGCGATGCTCGCGGCGCTGGCGACCGCGCTGCTATCGTTCATTGCCGGTGCGCCTCGTGTGGCGGTCACGGCACTGCTCGTCTGGGCCGCACTGACGCTAGGGTTCGGCGCGCAGCGGCTCAAGCGCACCGCCCACACGCCCGCGCATATCGCGGAGATGCTGTGGACTTCGGCCATCATCCCGACTCTGTCGATCTACTGGCGCATCCGCGGCGCGCTCCGCTTCAAGGTGCTGTTCCTATGAATGCCGGACCGGTACAACGCATCGTCATTTTTCGCGCGCTGCAACTCGGCGACATGCTGTGCGCCGTGCCCGCGCTGCGAGCGCTGCGGCGCGCTCATCCGCACGCGCACATCGCGTTGATCGGCTTGCCGTGGGCCAGCAGCTTCGTCGACCGATACGCGCATCTGCTGAATGAACTGATCGTGTTTCCGGGCGCGGTGGGCTTTCCGGAACAGGAAGAAACCGACGCACATCTGCCCGCCTTCCAGCAGGCCATGCGCGAGCGCCGCTTCGATCTGGCGATTCAGCTGCACGGCAGCGGCGGCGTGGCGAACGATATCGTCAAAGGCTTCGGTGCACGGCTGAACGCAGGTTTCCTCAAGCCCGACGAAGGCATGCGCGCAGGCGTGTTCATGCCATGGCCCGACGAGCTGCCCGAATCGGCGCGCTATGCGGCGCTGCTGCAACGCCTCGGTATCGATGCAAGCGATCTGTCGCTCGAGATTCCGCTCACGGTGGAAGACGAACGCGAATGCGCCGCGCTCATCGAAGCCTGTGCGATCGATTGCAACCGCCTCGTGCTGGTGCATCCGGGCGCGCAACTGCCGTCGCGGCGCTGGCCCGTCGAACGCTTCGGCGAGGTCGCGCGTGAGCTTGCTCGCACGGGATGGCGTATCGCCGTCACAGGCAGCCCGGGCGAAGCCGCGCTCACCGCGCATGTGACGCAGAACGGAGGACCGAATGCCATCGATCTCGCCGGTGCGACCTCGCTCGGCGGACTGGCGGCGCTCGTCGGCCGGGCGCGGCTGATCGTGTGCAACGACACCGGGCTGTCTCACGTCGCAGCCGCGATGCGCACGCCGAGCGTGGTGATCGCGTCAGGCAGCGACACGCACCGCTGGGCGCCCACCGATCACGCCCGGCATCGCGTGCTGGCCGACTGGCCCGCATGCCGTCCGTGCGCGTTCCGCGTGTGCCCTTATGAACACGAATGCGCGACCAACATCGGCGTGCCCGCCGTGCTCGATGCCGCCCGCGCGCAACTCGAAACGACCTTCCGCAAGGAGACGCTGATCCATGCCCATGACTAGCTCCCGGCGCTTGCGCGTGCTGACATGGCACGTGCATGGCAACTATCTCTACTACCTGAGCCAGACGCCGCACGACTTTTACCTCGTCACGCGCCCCGGTTATCCACCCGGATATGCGGGCACGGCGGGCGCGCTGCCGTTCGGCGCAAACGTGCATGAGATTCCGGCCAGCGAAGTGCAGTCGCAGTCCTTCGACGTCGTCCTGTTCCAGCACAAGCAGCAGTGGGACGACGACCGCATCAACCTGTTGAGCGATGCGCAGCGGCGCTTGCCACGCGTGTATATCGAACACGATCCGCCGCAGGAAAATGCTTTCGAACAGAAGCACTGGGTCCAGGATCGCGACACGCTGCTCGTGCACGTCACGCACTTCAACCGGCTCATGTGGGACAACGGCGAAACGCAGACGCGCGTTATCGAGCACGGCGTGGTCGTGCCGGAAGGCGTGCGCTACAGCGGCGAACTGGAGCGCGGCATCGCCGTCATCAATCACCTGCGGCAGCGCGGCAGGCGGCTCGGCAACGATGTTTTCGCGCATGCGGCCGAGCGCGTGCCGCTCGATCTCGTCGGCATGGACGCGCAGTCTGCGGGCGGCATCGGCGAGATTGGCAACATGGAGCTCGCCGCGTTCGTCGCGCGCTATCGCTTCTTCTTCAACCCGATCCGCTGGACCAGCCTGGGACTGGCGATCGTCGAGGCGATGACCATCGGCATGCCGATCATCGGGCTGGCCACGACCGAACTCGCAGCCGTGATTCGCAATGGCGAGAACGGTTTTGTCGATACGAATCCGCTTGCGCTCATCGATGCCATGCAACGCCTGCTGCGCGACCCCGCCGAAGCGCGACGTCTCGGCGAAGGCGCGCGCCGCACTGCGTTGGAACGATTCCATATCGCACGCTTCGCCCATGACTGGGACGAAACCCTGCGCCACGTATGCAGCTGAAATTGATCTTCAAAGGAATGGCGACATGAAAGAAGCCTATAGAAAGCGGATTCTGGTGACGGGCGGTGCGGGCTTTCTCGGCTCCCACCTGTGCGAGCGGCTGCTTGCGCAAGGTCACGACGTGCTGTGCGTGGACAACTTCTACACCGGCACGAAGGACAACATTGCGCATCTGCTGGACAGCGCGAACTTCGAACTGATGCGCCACGACGTTACGTTTCCGCTGTATGTGGAAGTGGACGAGATCTATAACCTCGCGTGTCCCGCGTCGCCCATTCACTATCAGCATGATCCGGTGCAGACGACCAAGACCAGCGTGCATGGCGCCATCAACATGCTCGGCCTGGCGAAGCGCGTCCACGCGAAGATCTTCCAGGCATCGACGAGCGAAGTGTATGGCGATGCCCACGTTCATCCGCAGCAGGAAGCGTATTGGGGCAACGTGAATCCCATCGGCCCGCGCTCCTGCTACGACGAAGGCAAGCGCTGCGCCGAAACGCTGTTCATGGACTACCGGCGCCAGCATGGACTCTCGATCAGGATCGCGCGCATCTTCAATACCTATGGTCCGCGCATGCATCCCGCCGATGGCCGCGTGATTTCCAACTTCATGATGCAGGCGCTGTGCGGCCAGCCGATCACCGTCTATGGAGAAGGCTCGCAGACGCGCTCGTTCTGTTATGTCGACGACATGGTCGACGCCTTCATTCGCCTGATGAACACGTCCGACGACGTCACCGGCCCGGTGAACCTCGGCAATCCGCATGAACTGTCGATGCTCGACATCGCGCGGCGCATCATCGAGTTGACGGGGTCGTCGTCCGAGATCATCTTCAAGCCCCTGCCGCTCGACGATCCGTGGCATCGCCAGCCGGACATCTCGCTTGCGCGCGACTTGCTCGGCTGGGCGCCGTCCACGCACCTCGACGAAGGCTTGCGGCGCACCGCGCAGCATTTCCGCGGCATCATCGAAGCCGCCGATGCACGCGCCGCGCATGCCGCTTAAACGCTGCGTGCGGTGACGCCCTCGATGGTGGCAATCAGCTTCGGCGCGGGCACAGGCTTGGTCAGGCGGGCCTGGAAGCCCGCCGCCTGCGCCCGCGCGCGCGCCTCGGCCTGGGCAAAGCCCGTCAGCGCGATAGCCGGCATGCGCTCGGCCAGCGACGCGCCGCGGCTTGCCTCTTCCTCGCGTATCAGCCGCAATACGTCATAGCCGTCCTGATCGCCGCCCAGCACGATATCGCACAGCAGGACGCCAGGCCATTGCGCCGTCGGCAGAGCGCGCAGCCGCGCCAGCGCTTCGTCGCCGGACGCACATGACACCACCTGCGCGCCGACGGTCTCGAGCACGGCTTCGAGTGCATCGCGGGCTTCTTCCTGATCGTCCAGCACCATGACCGTGATGCCCGTGAACGCATCCTCGGCGGTACCGGCATTGATGTGGGCATCGTCGAGCACGGGGCGCAGCGGCATCGTCGCGACATAGGCCACCTGCCTGTCGATGGTGCGCGCCGCGAAGCCCCCGCCAATCTCCGTCAGCGCCTTCTCCAGCCGGCGCATCTGTTGCCGCGACAGTTCCACCGGCGCGGCGCGCTGTCCCATCACCACCAGCGACGCATGATTGCCCTCGCGGAACACGCGCAACTCGACGCGTTCGCCACGTGTCGCCGTGCCGATCTGCACGCGGCACAGCTCCGCGACGATCTGCTGCAACACGCCCGCGTCGCCCGACACGCGCAAGCCTGGTTCAGTCATCACCGTGTAGAGATTCACGCCACGCGCCGCAATCTCTTCATGGAGCGCATCGATCACGCCGCTCACCAGCGTATCGAGCCCGACCGCTTCCGCCGATATCTTGCGCTGCGCATGTTCGAGTTCGCCCTGTTGCCATTGCAGCGACCACATGCGGGCATACACGCCATCGAGCGTGAGCAGGTCGTCATGCTGTCCCTGCTCGACGATGCGTCCATGCTCCATCACGAGGATCCAGTCCGAATCCACGACGGTGGACAGACGATGCGCGATCACAATGGACGTGCGTCCCTCCGCCAGCCGGTCCAGTTCGTTCTGGATGGCGCGCTCGGAACGCGTGTCGAGTGCGGACGTGGCTTCGTCGAACACGATGACGCGCGGATTCTTCAGGATGGCCCGCGCTATGGCGATACGCTGCCGCTCGCCGCCCGAGAGCCGCACGCCGCGTTCGCCTACGCGCGTGTCGTAGTGATCCGGCAGGCGCTCGATGAAGCCGTCCAGCTGCGCGGCGCGCGCCGCCTGCACGATCTCGGCGCGCGTGGCGTCAGGCCGTCCATAGCCGATGTTGTAGGCAATCGTATCGTTGAAGAGCACGGTGTCCTGCGGCACGATGCCAATGGTCGCGCGCAGGCTGTTCTGCGTCACTTGCGCGATGTCCTGACCGTCGATGCGAATGGCGCCCGACGTCGGTTCGTAGAGACGGAACAACAGCTTCACGAGCGTCGACTTGCCCGAGCCGCTGCCGCCCACCACCGCGAGCTTCTTGCCCGGATGCGCGCGGAAGTCGACATCGCGCAGGATCTGCCGCGCTGGATCGTAGCCGAACTCGACATGCTCGAACTCGATCTCGCCCGCCGTCACGACGAGCGGCTTCGCACCGGTCTCGTCGATGTCCTCGCGCACGCGCCCGCGCGACAGCAGGATGTTGAACATGCGCTCGACGTTCACGATGGCGTCGTTGGTCTCGCGAAACACGAAGCCCAGCGTGTTGAGCGGATTGCACACTTGCACGATGTAGGCATTGACCAGCACGAGATCGCCGACGCTCATCGTTCCCGCGACCACATGCTGCGCCGCGCGCAGCATCACGGCGGCAATGCCCGCGGCGATGATCGTGCTTTGCCCTACGTGCAGCAGCGTCAGCGCGCGCTGGTTCGCGACACGCGCGTGAACCCATTGTTCGAGCACGCCCGACAGACGCCCGCGCTCCGTGTCTTCGCTGGCGAAGAACTTGACGGTTTCGTAGTTGAGCAGGCTGTCGACGAGGCGGCTGTCCGACTGCGCTTCCAGCGCGTTGACGGCGCGCTGGAAGCGCATGCGATAGCGAGTAAAGATGAGCGTCCACACCGAGTACAGCACGAAGGTCACGCCGATGATGGCCATGAACTCCAGCGAGTAGCTGCTGACCATCACCGCCACGACGGTACCGATCTCGATCAGCACCGGCACGATGGTGAACAGCGACGTGCCGAGCAGGAAGCCCACGCCATCCGCGCCTTTCTGGACATCGCGCACTACGGCGCCGGTTTCGCGCCTGGCGTGGAAGCGCGCGCCGAGCGCATGCAGATGCGCGAACGTTCGCTCCGTGAACGACGCGACGGTGCGCTGCGTGACGATGCTGAAGACGACATCGCGTGCTTCATTGAGCACATCGCCGAGATAGCGCAGCAGCACATAAGCCAGGATCAGGAAGACCGGAAAGATGACGGTCGATGCCGGGTGACTGAACTCGTCGATGACCCGCTTGAGCAGCAGCGGCACGGACACCACGGCAAGTCGCGCGGCGATCATCAGCACCAGCGCTGCCGCCGTCTGATAACGCCATGCCCAGACCGCGCGCCACAGATCGCTGACGATGCGTCGGCGAACGCGCGTGCGATCCCGGTCCTCTGTAGCCGGGATCACTCCTTCCAGTCCTTGCGATTGGCCGTTCCTGGACCGGATGCACCACCGTGCTGCTTCTTCACGCGTTGCTCTTCGGTTCGCTTGAGCGTGGCGGGATCGGTGCCGGATTGTCCCGCCGCACCCGCGCCGCCCGCAATGCCTGCGGACTTGCCGGCGCCATCGTCGCTGGGCGCTTTGTTGCCGGGCGGTGCGCCGTTTTGCTGGGCCGAGGCGGCGCTGATGCACGCGCCCGTCAGTGCAGCAATGATTGCGGATTGCAGAAAGCGCTTCATAGGCCCCTCCGTGGTTGCTGGCGAACGCGTATTCGTCAGCAACGCGTGCGCCAGCCATGGCGCCCGATGTCCGCAAATACGGCGGTCCGCAAATACCGGGTCAATCGGCAGATAAGCAGGAGCAAGAAATGCTGTACCGGGGTATGCGCATGTCACGGAGACAATCATGTATTCCCTAGGCGCGTACTTCCTCGAAATCTTCCCGGAGTCCATTCCCGGCGACGGCTGGACCGGCGCCGCGCGGTTCTCGCGTCGCAGCGACTACAAACTCCATGCGGTCGTGACAACCGTTACGTTTCCCAGCCATATCTTCAAGCCGTCCCGACGCCAGGCCGAAGGCGCCATTGCCGACTGGGCACGCGACTTCGTCAAGTCGAGCGGCGATGTGCTCGAATCATCCCTGCGGCTGGCCAGCAGAGTCTGAAGAGATCCCGCGCGGACTGCGCACGACGCGTTGTAACATTGGCGACCGGACGTCTTCTTGTGAGCGTCCCGAGCAGCGATTTCATCTGATCGAGGTCCGCCATGGCCCGCACGCGCGTACTGAACGAACTCAACAGGCTCAACCAGTTCATTGTCGATTGCGAAGTGCGCATCGAAGCGCAGCGGCAGCGGATCGACTGGATAAAACAAGGCGGCGGCAATGCCGAGGACTCCGAGAAGCTTCTGAACAATCTCATCTCCAGTTCCAGTGCGTTGACACGGCTTCGCCTGACGGTCGTGGAAGAGCTTCGCGAGCGGGAAAACTGAGCAGCCCGGATCCATCGTCCTTTCGCGTAAAGCGTCTCTCGCGCGTCGTCGCCATCAACGCCGCGCATTCAACTCTCTTTGTCCGGCTCCGCCGCACTGCAACGCGCGGGTACATCCAATGCTGCGTCGACCTCATGGCCGCGCAAGCGGACCGCACTCTCGAACCCCAGCACTGGAGCTCTGAATGAAAGCCCTCGTTTACGAAGGACCGCGACAGGTCGTCGTCAAGGACATGCCTGACGCACGCATCGAACAGCCGAACGACGTGATCGTCAAGATCACCACCACCAACATCTGCGGTTCCGATCTGCATATGTACGAAGGCCGGACCAATATGGAGACCGGCCGCATTCTCGGTCATGAAAATCTGGGCGTGATCGTCGAAGCCGGTCCGGGCGTCACGCGCGTGAAGGTGGGCGACCGGGTGTGCCTGCCGTTCAACATCGGCTGCGGCTTCTGCAAGAACTGCGAGAAGGGCCTAACCGGTTTCTGTCTCACGGCCAATCCCGGCATGGCCGGCGCGGCTTATGGCTTCGCCGGCATGGGCCCGTATAGCGGCGGTCAGGCCGAATACCTGCGCGTGCCGTTCGCGGACTTCAATTGCCTGCTGCTGCCGCCCGATGCCGTGGAGAAGGAGAACGACTACGTCATGCTCTCCGACATCCTCCCGACCGGCTATCACGCCACCGTGCTCGCGGGCGTCGAAGCAGGCGACAGCGTCGTCATTTACGGCGCCGGTCCAGTGGGGCTGATGGCCGCGATGTCGGCGAATCTCAAGGGCGCCTCGAAAGTCATGGTGGTCGATTCGCACCCGGACCGCCTGAAACTCGCGGAGCGTCTCGGCGCCATTCCGATCGACGACAGCGACGGCGGCGGCGTGGACCGCGTGCTCGAACTCACGGGCGGCGAAGGGGCCGATCGCGGTTGCGAGTGCGTCGGTTATCAGTGCACCTGTCAAGGTCATGAAGTGCCCAATCTCACGATGAACAACCTCGTGAAGTCGGTGCGCGCGACGGGCAGCATCGGCGTGGTGGGCGTGTTCGTCGCGGAAGACCCGGGTTCGCCCGACGCGTTGATGAAGAAGGGTCAGCTCGCGTTCGACTTCGGTTCGTTCTGGATGAAGGGTCAGCGCATGGCGACGGGCCAGGCCAACGTCAAGGCCTACAACCGCAAACTGCGCGATCTGATCGAAGCAGACAAGCTGAAGCCGTCGCAGATCATTTCGCATGAACTGCCGCTCGAACAGGCGCCCGAAGGCTATCGCAACTTCGACGAACGCCGTGACGGCTGGACCAAGGTCGTTCTGAAGACCGCCGCCTGAAGCTCTCGAACACTCGACCCATCAAGGAAACCGACATGACCGACAAAGACTATCCCCGTCCGCCGATGCCTCAGCAGCAGCAGGAAAGCCGTCCCGGACACACCGCTCCGATGAACCCGCAACCGGATCACGGCGAATCCAGCTACAGGGGCAGCGGCCGGCTCGCGGGGAAGATCGCGCTGATCACGGGCGCGGACAGCGGCATCGGCCGCGCGGTGGCGATCGCGTATGCGCGTGAAGGCGCGGATGTGGCCATTGCGTATCTGAACGAACATGCGGACGCCGAGGAAACCGCGCGCCTCGTCAAGGATGCAGGCCGGCGCGCGCTGCTGCTGCCCGGCGACATCACGGACCGCGAGCATTGCAAACAACTCGTTGCGAAGACGGCGGAGACGTTCGGCCGGATCGACGTGCTGGTGAACAACGCGGCCTATCAGGCTACCTACGACAAGCTGGAAGACATCACCGACGACGAATGGGACAAGACCTATTCGACCAACATCGGCGCGATGTTCCGCATCACGAAGGCGGCGCTCGCGCACATGAAGCCGGGCAGCGCCATCGTCAACACCACGTCGATCAACGCCGATTCGCCCAATCCCGGGCTGATCGCCTACGCGAGCACCAAGGGCGCGATCCAGAACTTCACGGGCGGCCTCGCGCAATTGCTGGCTGAACGCGGCATCCGCGCCAACTGCGTGGCGCCGGGGCCGATCTGGACACCGCTGATTCCTTCGACCATGCCGCCATCGAGCGTCGAGAACTTCGGCAAGCAGACGCCGATGAAGCGCCCGGGCCAGCCCGCTGAACTCGCCGCTGCTTACGTCATGCTCGCTGAGGACGATGCAAGCTATATCTCGGGTGCGACCATCGCGGTGACGGGCGGCAAGCCGATCATCTGACAGCGGCACTGCGATTGCCTTTAAAAAGATGTGACACGCTCCGCGCACTGGCGCGGGGCCTACGACTTGAAGGAGCGAGCGAACGAATCGCGGCACGCAATATCGTGAAACGCAGGCGACGCGGCGCGGTGCGTTCAGGCGTCGCGCACCTGCCATTCGATGCATGGCGCATCACACACGCTGAACCTCACTCGGGCGATTCAGACGAAGAGGGCTTTGTATGCATTGCCGCACGCAACAGTTCCGCCAGCCGTTCCGCTTCATCGATGCGCGCCTGTTCGATCGCGATCTGATCCCCGTCGCCTGCGCGCTCAGCCCATTGCTGGCGTTCCCTGGCGAAGATCACGCGCTCGTGAACCGCTCGAATCGCCGACCAGATGGCTTCCTCCGAGCGCGATTCAATGCCCTCGGCCAGTGACATGCCCGTGAACGCATGCCCCGTATGGCAACGGTAGCGCAACGGGCGATCGCCGCGAACGCGCCACAATGCCCCGCCACAGTCCGGACAGGTGAGCGCGGAGCGTTCACCGACTTCATCGAGGGCGTCGAGATCCGCTAGACCGCTGGCTGCGATCAGCGCCTCTTTCTCATACATCGGTTTGTTGGCCTGCGCGATTGCCGGGGCTTCGCCTGACGGTCCACCTTTCACGGCCTGCCGGAT
Source organism: Caballeronia sp. LZ032 (assembly GCF_031451315.1). NCBI lineage: Bacteria > Pseudomonadati > Pseudomonadota > Betaproteobacteria > Burkholderiales > Burkholderiaceae > Caballeronia > Caballeronia sp. LZ032. The sequence continues at coordinate 133,002 of NZ_JARUXP010000002.1, read as the reverse complement.
GCATTCCGCCAATTCCTCCTCCGTGCACAGCCTGTCCGCGCCGCAGGATTCGAGCGCGGCCCGCGGCATCCCGGTCGCCTCGCAATCGTCAGGATCCTGCACGATAGCGAAACCGCGTTGCGCGCGAATGTTGGCGAGTCCCACGGCGCCGTCGTCGAGATCGCCGCTCATCACCACGCCGATCACGCGCGCACCGTATTCCATCGCGGCGCTGCGGAACAGCGGATCGACGGCAGGCCGCGCAAAATTTTCCTTGGCGCCGTCATTGAGCCACATGCGACCTTGCGACAACACGAGATGCCGGTCCGGCGGCGCAATGCAAACCGTGCCGCGCTCAATGGTTTCGCCGTGGCCGGCATAACGCGCCGGCAGGCGTCCCCATGAAGTCATCAGTTCGGGCAGCACGCTGGCATGACGTCCGATATGCAGCACGACGAACAGCGCCGCAGGCAGGTCAGCGGGCAGTTGGCTGATGAGCACCTTGAGCCCCTGGAAGCCGCCTCGCGACGCACCGATCACTACAATATCCCGTTCCGCCATATCGCCTCCTTGCTTAAGGGAAGCAGCAATTCGCGGACCGGGACGCGGCCTTCATATTCCGAAACAGGCCGAAACAAGGCATGCGTTATGAACCCCCTGCGGCCAGCAGCGTGTCCAGCATGTGCAGCAGGTCTGCAAGATCGACCGGCTTGCTCAGGTGCGCGTCGAAGCCCGCCGCACGCGCGGCGCGCCGGTCCTCGTCCCGTCCGAACGCGGTCACCGCGATGGCCTTGAGGCCGACCAGCGCAGGATCGGTACGAACCCTCCTGATGAGCTCGTAGCCGTCGATGCCCGGCAGCTGGACGTCCGAGATCAGCACGTCCACCTCGCCCACCCGAAGCTGTTCCAGCGCCTGCTCGGCGCTCGTGACGGTCTGCACGCTCGCCTGCTCCAGTTCGAGCAACGTCGCGAACGAAGCGGTCGCCTCGATGTCGTTATCGACCAGCAAAAGGCGCGCGCCCGCCACCGGCCGAACACGGTCTTCCTGCTCTTCCGGCGACGCGTCCTGATGCGCCGCGCCCGGCAGCCACACCGACAGCGTGGCGCCATGTCCCACGCCGTCCGAATGGGCCTCGATGCGCCCGCCATGCATCTCGACGAGCTGCTTCGCGAGCGACAGTCCGATACCCAGGCCGCTCGACGTGGGATTGCGTCCGCCTTGCCGGTACATCTCGAAGATATCCGCCAAAGCCGACGGATCGATGCCCTGTCCCGTATCAACGACGTCCACACGCACCATGTCGCTTTCACGCGCGACGCGAATGTCGATGGAACCGCCGCTATCAGTGAACTTCAGCGCGTTCGACACCACGTTCCAGAAGATCTGTTCGCTGCGCACAGCGTCGGCGAAGGCATAGACCGGCTCGCCCGGCGTGCTCAGGTTCAGGCGGATGCCGCGCTGCGCCGTTTCGCTCTCCGTGGCCTCGGCGATACGCGCCAGCACAGCAGCGACATCCAGCGGCGCGATGGACAGCGCCAGCTTGCCGGTGCGCACCCGCGACAGGTCCAGCAGATCGTCGATGATCTGCGCCTGGCCACGCACCGCGCGCTTGATGGAATCCGCTGCTTCGCGCACCACTTCGATACCGCGCGTTTCGGGCAGGCGCGGCAGGATCTCCGCCTTCATGCCGATCAGGTTGAGCGGATGCTTCAGCTCATGCGACAGCACCGCGATGAAGTCGTCCTTCAGCTGGTTCGAGAGCGTTTCCTTCTTGCGCTCGGCGTGTTCGTGCGCGAGCGCCTCGCGGTTCGCGTCCTCGCGCAGCTTGCGTTCGGTCAGGTCGCGCACGATCTTCGCGAAGCCCGTGAACGACGGGTCCGAGATCGGCGTCACCACGCCGCTGCAGTACACCCGGCGTTCGTCGCGCGTGATGTGCCAGCGGTCGTCGTCGGCGCGGCCTTCGCGTGCGGACACCTCGCGTTCGCGCGCCGGAATGTGCGCCTTGCGGTCGATCGGATCGTAGATCAGCGCGATGTTCTTGCCGACCACTTCCCGCTCCGTGAAGCCGAAGATGCGCTCGGCCCCCGCGTTCCATGTGACGATCACGCCGTTCGGATCCTGCAGGATGATCGCGTAGTCGTTGGTGGACTGCGCGACCAGCCGCAGGCGCTGCTCGCCGATGCGCGCCGATTCCTCGGCCAGATGCCGCGCCGTGATGTCGATCAGGGTCAGCACCGCGCCGTCGATGCGGTCGTCCGCCGTGCGGTACGGCAGCAGGCGCATCAGATACCACTTGCCGTCCGAGCTTTCCACTTCGCGCTCGATCAGCTTGAGGGTTTCGAAGGCCTGCTTGACGTCGTCGGCGAGGGACGAGTAGCGCAGCGAATGCGTGATGTCGAACAGCGAGCGGCCAACGTCCACGTCGATCAGCTTGAACACGCGCGTCGCGCTCGTGGTGAAGCGTTTCACGCGGATCTGCTTGTCGACGAAGACGGTGGCGATCTCGGTCGAGGCAATGATGTTCTGCAAGTCGTCGTTGGCCTTCGCCGTGTCTTCCACGCGCGCCTGCAGTTCCGCATTGACCGTGGTCAACTCCTCGTTCACCGATTGAAGCTCTTCCTTGCTGCTTTCGAGTTCCTCGGTCGCGGAGCGCAACTCCTCGTTGATCGCCTGCAATTCCTCGTTCGAGGCCTTCAGTTCCTCGACCGTCGTCTCGTGTTGCTCGATGGTCGTCGCAAGCTGTTCGCGCGTGTGCTGAAGTTCGCGCTCCAGCTGCATCAGCAGCGGATCCTGGCCGCGCCCTTCGGGCAAGCCTCCGTCCGCCATATGCTCCTGCACTTCGTCGAACAGCACGAGGAAAAAGTCTGCGTTCACGCCCGTGTCATGGAACGGTCGAACGGTCATGTTGACCCACACGGTGCGCCCTTCCTGCAACAGCTTGACGCGCCGCGCCTCGACACTGCCGCCGGTCTGGTGCGCGCGAAACAGCGTCGTGCGCAGATCGAGCCGCAGTTCGGGCAGCACGAGCGCCATGATGTTCGAGGACAGCTCGCCGCCGCCGTGCCGCAGGAAGCGTCCGGCCGTCGTGGAGAGATGCACGATGTTCGAATCGCGATCCACGACCACGCTCGGCGGCGCGTATTCCTCGAGCACCCGCTGGTGCAGCGCGGCGAAGGAAAAGCTGCGGCGCTCGGGGGTTTCCGGTCCGCTGCTCAGGCTCGATTGCGTTGCCACGGCCGCGAGATCCTCGCGTGGCATGACGTTGCTGAGCCCGAGCGACGGGAACGCAACCGGCGGCTTCACCCGGTTGAGCACCGTGCGCGCGCGGTAGATGCGGCTTTTCTTGTCGACGATGGTGAAGAGGTCGTCGGCGGTATCGGCGGATTCGGCGGTGCCAAGGAACAGATAACCGCCCGCACGCAGCGCGAAGTGAAACAGTTCGAGCACCTGGCGCTGCACCGCGCGATCGAGATAGATCAGGACATTGCGGCACGAGATCAGGTCGAGGTGCGAGAACGGCGGATCGCGCAGCAGGCTGTGCGCGGCGAACAGAATGCGTTCGCGCACCGACTTCACGATCTGATAGCGTCCGCCTTCCTGCTTGAAGTAGCGGCGCAGGAGATCGTTGGGCACGTCGCTCGCAATGGAGCCCAGATACGAACCGGAGCGCGCCTGCGCGATGGCGGGCTCGTCGATGTCGGTTGCGAAGATCTGGTAGGTCGCCTCGAAGCCCGCGATCTCGCGCGCCTGCGCCAGCATGATGGCGAGCGAATAGGCTTCCTCGCCCGTCGAGCAGCCCGGCACCCAGACGCGGATCTGCGCCTCGCTCTTGTTAACGTCCAGCAGATGCGGCATGACATCGCGCCGCAGCGCGTCGAAGGCATCGCGGTCGCGGAAAAACTGGGTCACGCCGATCAGCATGTCCGCCAGCAGTGCCGTGGTTTCGTCCGGGTGGGCGCGCAGATGCTCGCGGTATTCGCCGATGTCGCGCAGACCGTTCACCTGCATGCGCCGCTCGATGCGCCGCAGGATGGTGGCGCGCTTGTAATGACGGAAGTCGTGACCGGTGCGCACGCGCAGCTGCATGAGCACGTCGGAGAGCGCGCGCTCGGCGCCGACGACTACCGGCGAAATCTCCTTCTCGGCCAGCTCGCCGCCCTCCACGGAGGGAAGATGAATCTTCTTCGCGTTGGTCCAGAGGTCGAGCAGTTTTTCCGGCATTTCGGCCGCGGGCAGGATGAAGTCGACCTGGCGGGTGGAGATGGCATGCTGCGGCATCTCGGCGAAATGCGCGTCTTCCGGCTTCTGCGCGACGGTCATGCCGCCGCTCTCCTTGATGCGCGAGAGGCCTGCGGCGCCGTCCGATCCCGCGCCCGACAGCACGATGCCCACCGAACGCGTGCCATGCTCGGACGCCAGCGTGGCGAAGAAGTGATCGATGGTCGTGGGCGAGGTTTCCTTGCCGGCACGGTCCACGGATTGCAGCGAGGTGCCGGTCATTTCAACGTGCCGCCCGGGCGCGTTGATGTAGATGTGGTTCTTCTCGATGGTGGTCGGCCCCGTCACCTGCCTGACCGGCATGTCCGTCACGCGCTGCAGCACCTCGTCGGCGAAACTCATGTGGTCCGCCGGCAGATGCACGATCACGACAAACGCCATGTCCATCTCGGCGGGCGCGTTGTCGAAGAAGTTGAGCAGCGCCTCGATGCCACCCGCGGATGCGCCCATGCCGACGACGGCAAACTGCAAGGGCTCGATATCCGTGGAAGCCGGCGCCTGGGAACCGCTGCTCGTCATGTGCTCAGGCCCTCCGCCCGAATCTTGTGTACTGATGGGTTGCCCATGCTCGTTCGTATGGTGTCGTCTGGTTCATGCTGCCCGATGGATGTGCGTGGGGTCCTCCGCGCGCACGGGCCGTGCTGGCGTCGCGCTGCGGCTCTCGCTGCGACCGGATTGTAGTGTACGTAACATCCCTTTTCAGGCTGTGCAATGTGCACATGCCGGTGAGTGCGCCGCTCTTGCGAACGGGAAGGCGCTTCAGAGAGGCCTGAACCAGGCCAGGGCAGCCAGTTCCCTATTTGGCGTCATTGACAGCGAGTGGCTGAGGCACGGCGTCCTCTTGCTGCGCGGCATCCGGCGCCTGCCGATGGGCGTTGCGCAGACGCATGATGGTCTGGCGCGAGGTGTTGAGCGCGCGGGCAATTTCCGTCACGGTACGGCCCGCGCCCAGGGAGTCGATGGCCTGCTGCTGCTGCGCCGGGGTAAGCGAACTGGGACGTCCCTGCGCGACGCCGCGTTCCTTCGCCGCATTCGCCGCTTCGCGGGCTCGGCTGCGGCGGGTCACGCGCTCCAGGTCCTCGGCGAGCCGGAGTGCGTCGATGAAAGGCTGTCCTTCGGCGGCACAGAGATCTTGCTTGCCATAGGCGAGACACACCGTGACGATGCCGCGCCGCCCGAGCTGTTCGATGGTCGCGAGGACGTCGGAGACGCTGTTGCCGAGGCTGAGGAGCTGGGTGGTTACGAGCGTATCGCCCGCCTGCAGCCGGCGCATCGCGCGCTGGAAGGCGGGCCGCGAGGACATGGGCGCCGTGCAGCTGCAGCACTCCACGAACACCGCGCTCATGTCGACAAAATAACCTGCCGCGTCGATCTCGAAGAGGTCGCGCTCGTGCATCGGGACACCTCTGCTTTCCTCAAATACATAAACAACAAGTGCCATGGCCTGACGTTCTCTCCGGTCGGATGATGGCGCGCGGTTCAAATCACAGCGGCCGATAGGTGCAGTATGGCAGTACGAAAGGCGCGTTCAACGTACAAAATGCGACCAATCCGTACGCGTTTGCGCAAACTTTGGAATGAGCCGGTGCGCTCACTCAGGCTGCGGCGGGATGCCACAGACGGTGGTCTATTTCGTCCTTTCCTGCGGACAGCGCGAAGGCGCTCGCTTCTTCTGCGGAGTCGAAATGGCCCAGCACGCCGCTGGCGCGTTGCTGGCCGCGATCATCGCAAACGATGGCCATCGCCGCGTATAGGCCGCCGTCGAAGGCTGCCATGGGGATGACGACAAAGCCACGATATTCAAACCGGGTCTGCTTCATACGGCCCTCCGCTCTCTCATGTCGCTTTGTCTTTTTTCGCCCTTCTCTGACCGGCAACTCGGATGCCAAGGGCCATGCGCCGATTTTCTCTCTACCGAAAACGTTTGCGATCCGGGAAAACCAGCGGCCATATCTGTCCAGATCAGGTCCTTTCCGGCATATCGTGCCCGGGCTAGAGTTCAGGGCGTGCGAGATCCGCATTCACGACGGCGTCGCCACGCGCGAGAGCGGCGGCCACTGCGTCGGATTTCGTGGCGAACGGGCCAATGGTGTCAACGCCGTCGAACGGAAACAACAACCGGCCATCCGTCTTCCTGACCACCTTCAACGTGCCGAAGAAGCCGCTCGCCGTGCTGCCCCGATAGGAGGCATAGATCTGGAAGTCGTCCGCACTGGTCCCCGGCCTGGGTTCGACATGACGTGCCGGGAACAGGACCAGCTTGGGGCGCTTGCCGCTCGATTGAGTCACTGGCTCACCGCTGAGGGATATCGACGTCTCGATTGTGATTCAACGAGAGTGCACGCGTGGCGTCCTTAAGCCATGCTTTAGTGGCGCCGGAAGGGCATACGGATTGCGAACCGCAGCGGATTCACAGGCAGGAGGCGCCTGAGCGTAGCGCTCGTTACGATGTGCACCACGGCCTGCCGGGGCCACGCATTTCTTGCGAAGCACGGCGGCGAATGGGGACTGCCCGTGCAACCGGGGCACGGGCATCGAAAGGATGCCGGTGGAAGGTACCGCGGTGCGCTGGCCGGAGGGCAAGAGTCCGTTTGAAGCGGTAGCGCGCGAGGGCATGACCTTCGGTGCATGGCGCCGCGTATCACCTGTCCGCGCACTTCAGACACGAACGCAACGGCGGTCCGATGACCGAACCTGCCGCCGCGCCCGACTTAAGCAGATAAATAGGCCCGTTGTGGGCCGCCTCAATCAAGCAAGCTTGATCTTCTTTTCCTGCGGATACGCCGTCTTGCGCCAGTCGCCCGACTGCGGGATCGGCAAGCCGAGGTTTTCGCGCAGCGTGCCGCCCGTGTAGTCCTTGCGGAACAGGCCGCGACGCTGCAGCTCCGGCACCACCATGCGCACGAAGTCCTCATACGCGCCGGGCACGTGCGTCGGCGCGATCACGAAGCCATCCACGGCGCCTTCCGTGAACCATTGCTCCATCTGGTCCGCGACCGTCTTCGGTGTGCCGCAGAACACCGGGAACTCGTCGATGCGCGCGCGCTTCGAAAAGTCCACGAAATCCCGCACCGACGGATTCTTTTTGCCCGAAAGCGTCACCACGCGATCGCGGAACCCGGTCCAGCCGGAAATCGCGGCCATTTCGGCGTCGCTGAACGGATCGTCGTAGCCGCGCTTCGAAAAGTCCGTGTTGAGCACTTCGCACAGCAGCGCGAGCGAGTCGATCGGCTTGGCGAGGGCGTCGATGTATTCGCGTTCCTTCTGCGCGATCTCGTCGGACTCCGCGACGATCGTGTAGCACGCCGTCGAGATCTTCACGTCGTCGGGGTTGCGGCCTGCATCGGCGAGCGCCTGCTTCATCTCCGCGTACTGTTTCTTCGCCACTTCGAGCTTCGGATAGACGACGAAGATCAGGTCCGCCCAGCGCGACGCGAACGCGCGGCCACGGCCGCTCTGTCCCGCCTGGATCAGCACCGGATGGCCCTGTTGCGAACGCGGCACCGTGAACGGGCCCCGCGACTTGAAGAACTTGCCCTGGTGATCGAGACGATGCACCTTCGACGGATCCGCAAAGCGGCCGCTTTCCTTGTCGAGAATCAGCGCATCGCTTTCCCACGTATCCCAGTGGCCCATCACCGTTTCGACGAACTCGTCGGCGCGGTCATAGCGCAGGTCGTGTTCGAGATGCGCGTCCTGCCCGAAGTTCGCCGCTTCCGAATCGTTCAGCGACGTCACCACGTTCCACGCGGCGCGGCCCTTGGTCATCAGGTCGAGCGTGCCGAACGTGCGCGCGATGTGGAACGGCTCGTAGTAGGTCGTCGAGTAGGTCGCGCCGAGGCCGAGCTTCGAGGTCGCCATGCCCATCGCGGTGAGGATCGAGACCAGGTCCATCTTCACGGCGCGCACGCCGTGCTCGACGGTCTGCGCGTGATCGTTGCCGTAGATGTCGGGCATCGCGAGGCGGTCGTCGAAGAAGGCGAGGTGGAACTTGCCTTCCTCCAGCGTGCGCGCGATGCGCTGGTAGTACTCGGGCGTCGTGAAGTCCTGCATCGCCGCGCTGTGGCGCCACGAACCGGGATAGGTCGAGCAGTTCTGCGCCTGCAGAAAGCCGATCAGGGTCATTTGCTTCTGGGTCATGTCAGGTTCCTCGTGAATCGTGAAAGTGGTTCAGGCGCGGGCCGAGACTTCGCTGATTTCCGCCACGCTGTCGTGGTGGCGAATCGGCTTGCGCGTCATGAAGAGGCTGACGAGCGCGCCGGCCAGGGCGAGCGCCCCCGCGATATAGAACGCGTTGTTGTAGCTGTGCGTGATGGCGACGACATAGCCCGTGGCGATCGGCGCGATCATCGCGAACGATGCGCCGCCGGTGATCAGCAGGCCCGTGCCGCGCCCCACTTCCGCCGACGAAGGCAGCAGGTCGCCGATCAGTGCGATGTTCATCGCCAGCGCGGCTTGCGCGCCGGTCAGCGAGAGCGTGAAGACGGCGACCATCATCCACACGTCATCGACGAACGGCGTGACGAGCACGACGGACGTCAGCAGCATCGAGGCCGCCACCATGGTGCGGCGTCCGCCCTTGTTGATGGCATCGACAGGCAGCAGGCGGTCGCTCAGCTTGCCGATGCCGAGCGCGAGCAGCACCGAGAGCGCATACGGCAGCGCCGTGAAATAGCCGCTCTTGACGATGTCGAGATGACGCTCGGTCTGCAGGTAGCTCGGCAGCCAGGTGAGAAACAGGAACTGCGCATAGGAGCCGAAGCCTTGCGTGATGAGCAGGCCCCAGACGCTCACGGACTTGAGCAGGTCGGGGATGGAGAGCGTCGGGCCGGTAGGCGTGTCGGGCATGCCGCCGTTGCGCTCGCGCAGGATGTGCGCGCGCTCTTCCTCGCTGAGGAAGGTGGCGAGCTCCGGCTTGCGGAACCACTTGAGCCAGCAGACGAGCCAGATTGCGCCCGAGCTGCCGACCAGGATGAAGCCCGTGCGCCAGCCGAACAACTGCACCGCGAAGGCGACCACCAATGCGCCGATGGCCGGGCCCGCATACGAGCCGCTGTTGAGCACGGCCGCCGCGATGCCGCGTTCGCGTGCCGGCATCCATTCGCGGATCACCTTGCCGCCCGCCGGATACGACGATGCTTCGCCGGCGCCCATCACGAGACGCGTAACGAGGATCGACGCATAGCTCCACGCGAAGCCGGTCGCGACGGTGGCCACCGAGAACACCGCCATGCCGATGGCGTTGACGTAGCGCGTGCCCCAGCGGTCGAGTGCGAGGCCCCACAGGATCAGGCTCGCGAAGTATGTCCAGATGAACGAGGACAGGAGGAAGCCCATCTGGATCGGGCTGATGCCGAACTCGTGCGCGATGGGCTGCGCGGCCACCGACAACGCCACGCGGTCGATGTAGTTGATGCTCGTGAGCGAAAACAGAAAGATGTAGATAAAGATGCGGCGATTTTTCATATGTCTCCTCCGGAAATCCGTGCGCACACTGGCGTGCGCCGGACGGTCTCGTGCCTTTTGCGGATGGGTGATGCGCCTGACTCGTTGTGATTACGCGATGCCCTCCGCCATGAGTGCCTCGACCCGCAGCCCGTACACGCGGTTCGCCGTGCCCGCGAGCAGCTTGCGGCGCGCCGCGTCCGGATAGCCCGCGCTCAGCAGCTTGAACGCGTTCCACACGGAGACGTAGTTGCAGCTGCCCTTGTCGACCGGGAAGTTGCTCTCGAACATCGCGCGGTCCGCGCCGAACAGTTCGATGCAGGTGCGCACATAAGGCGTCCAGCGTTCGACCAGCTCGACACAGCTTGCGGGCTTCGCGGCATCGGCGAAAGACAAGCCGGTGCGCGGCATCGCCAGCCCGCCGATCTTCACGGCGACGTTATCGTTCGCCGCCACGCGTCCGAGCGAGCGGCTCCATTCCTCGCGCACCGCGGCGCGCTGATCGGCATAAGGACCGATGCCCAGCGGACCGCCGCAATGATTCAGCACGATGGCAAGGCGCGGATGACGGCGCGCGAGTTCCGCGGCCTGGTCCAGTTGCGTGTGATAGACCCACAGATCGAGCACGAGGCCCATCTCCGCGAGGATCGCGCAATAGCGGTCCAGCTCGGGCGAGGCGATCAGGCGTTCATCGGCGCCGCCATGAGGCGCGGCGAAGGCCGGATCGGCATGCCATGCAGCGCGGACCCGCACGCCGCGCATGCGGCCCTGGCCGTCTTCGAGATGCGCTTCGAGCACGCCTTGCGGATTCGCGACGAAAGGATCGCCATACGCGACGATGCCCTTCACGAGCCCCGCATGACCTTGCTGCAATTGCGCGGCGGCCTGTGCCTGCGCCACCGCGAAGCGCGTCTCGCCGACCGGCTCGAAACCGGCGGGCGCGTCGTCGTCGAAATGCGCCTTGCACTCGACGAACACCGTGGCCAGCACGCGATGCCCCGCGTTCACATCCGCGACGAGTTCCGGCGCGTGATAGAACGCGCTCTCGACATCCCACAGATGATGATGCGGATCGATGATCGGCAGTTCCGGCTCCACGGCCGGCTCGGCGACCTGCGCGAGCCATTCGGGCCGCACGCGCGGGAAGTTGGCGTGTTCGTATTTCGCGTCGAACATGCGCGCTCCTCAGGCCGTCAGCGGCCAGAAGCCGCCGAATTGCCCGCTCAGATAGATGAGCGGCGCCATCGGCTGCTGCGATTCGATCTCCAGATGCTCGACCGCGCCGATCAGGATGGCGTGTGTGCCGTACTCCACGGTGTCGTGCACGCGGCAGGTGATCGACGCAATGCTGCCGTCGAGCGACGGAAGATTGTGGTCATTCATGCGCCATGCGCCGTTGGCGAAGCGGGCGTCGCCGTCCGGCTTGCGCGAGAAGGCCACCGCGAGGTCCGCATGCTGCTGCGTCAGCAGGTTCACGCAGAAGGTGCCGCTGCGCAGGAGGGCATCGAACGCCGATGCGTGCCGGTTCACCGAGACGACCAGCGCGGGCGGGTCCATCGTCAGCGAAGTGACGGCGGTGACGGTCATGCCGTGGCGCACGCCTTCATGCACCGTCGACACCAGCGCCACGCCGCCCGCGAGCCGGCGCATCGCCTGGCGAAAGCCGTCCTGCAAGGTTTCTTCGATAACAGGCGACGCGGCGGGCCGCGTCTGGAGATCGGCTTCGCTCATTGCGTGTTCTCCAGCTTGATGGGGATGTCGATATCGAGCATCGGCGCGTGCTGCTGCGAGCCGTACACGTCGGTATCGCCGATATCGCCCGACGAGATCAGGCGCGGCAGCGTCGCCTTGAACGCGCGTGCTGCGCGATACGGCGTGAACTGCACCTGCTCCGGCTTCACGCCATACAGGCGCGCGAAAAGTTGCGGCGTGAGCACGCCGGTGGCGGCGACGCGGTCGAAGATCGCGTCGGTTTCGAACACAATGTCGAGCGTGACCATGAACGGTCCTGCATTTTTGCTGCGGCACACGCTCGCAAAATCCTTGATGGCTGGCATGTCAGGCTCCGATGGTTTCGTAGCGGATCGGGAACAGCGACAGCGCGTTCTCCGGCTCGAGCAGATGGCACACGGAAAAGCGGTAGACCTGACCGAGATCGAGGTCGGACGGCGAGAACGGGATCGCCATGTTGCCTTCCTTGCAGAGCCGGCCCGGGAATTCCGAGTGCAGGATCGTGGTGCGCGCAATCGCCAGCACGGCCTTCGCGGTATCGCGGTCCTGCGCGACCACTTCCGCGACGATCGCCGTTTCGTGCGCATGGCGTTCGGCCTGCGGCAGCGGTTCGCGCTCGCCCATCACGCCGTTCTGGCCGTAGACGCGGAAGTTGAGCGTGTAGGTGTCGGAGGGCGCGCCGAACGCGGTCGCCTTCTCATCGACAATCTCGCGCGAGCGGGCCAGATAGCGGTCCATCTGCGCTTGCAGCACCGGATCGCGCGTGGCGCACAGCGAGATGACGCGATGCCCGCGCGCCTCGACGCCTTCGAGCTTCACCGTGTACTTCGCGGGCTTCCAGCGCATGCCGGACACGCGCACCGCGCGTTCCGTGACGGCCTCGAACGAACATTCGGAGGTGTCGAGCATGCCGCCCGGCTCGTGGTGATGAATCGGGCTGCTGTTCTCGTGCAGCGCGAAGTACGCCACCGAACGCGGCGTGCAGGCCTGCTCGGGGTGCATCGGTTCGAGTTCGACGTGATCCTCGCGGATGGTCGCGAGCAGACAGCCTTCGCGCTTCGGCAACGCGGGTTCGGCGCCGCATTCCAGCATCTTGCCTGCGTACCAGCCGAGCGCCGGCGAGAAACCCGCGCGGATGGCCATGGCGGCCCACGGCGCCGGGTCCGTGCTGCGGCCCGAGAGAATCACTTGCGCGCCGGCGTCGAGAGCGGTGATGTACGGCTCCGGTCCCATCGCGCCGACCACGCGCACGGCCTGTTCGACGAGTTCCGGCGTCAGTTCGGGCAGGCCGTAGAGCGGCCGTGTCTTGCCGGCGTTGACGTGTTCGAGCAGCACGTCCTTGGGCAATTCCGAATTGATCACCGCGAGCTTGAATGACAGACTTTCTTCCGCGGCGATTTCCTTGACGATATCGACCATCATCTGGAGATGCGGATCGCCGCCGGCGCCGCCGCAGGTGCTGACGATCACCGGAATGCCGCGCGGGACGGCGGCGGCCAGCATGATGCGCATGTCGCGCTTGGTCGCCATGCGCGAGGTGAAGGACTCGCCCGAGGCGAGGTAGTACGGCCCCGGGTCCGAACTGCCGCCGTCCGCGCCGATGAGATGCGGATTGCGCGCAAGCCCTGCTTCGAACGCGCTCTGCGCGAAGCCATAGCCGAGGATGGCCGTACTGCTGAGCAACCTGAGTTCTTCCATTGTGTGAGTGTCTCCGTTGTGCTTCTGGATGGAATCAAGCGTAATCAGATGGAACGGCGGCTGCTCGCATACCTGTTATGCATATCGGCCCGCTTCAGGCGACAATGCCCGGCAACAGAGGAGAACGAGGAGACCCGCACGTGGAGTTGAAGCAGCTGAGGTATTTCATGGTGGTGGCGCGCGAAGGCAGCGTCTCGCGCGCGGCCGCGATTCTCGGCATCAGCCAGTCGATGCTGACGCGCCATATCCAGATGCTCGAACAGGAACTGGGGCCGCCGCTGCTGTATCGGCACGGCCATGGCATGTCGCTCACGGAGGCCGGGCAGAAGTTCCTTGCGCGCGCGAACGACATCCTCGAACGCAGCGACGAGGCCGTGAACCACATGCAGGCCCTGCGTTCGGTGCCGGGCGGCACGGTCACGATGGGCATCCCGCCGATGCTCGGCGACTTCCTGCTGGTGCCGCTCGTCAAGCGCTTCCGCGCCGAGTTCCCCGAGGTGCGCCTGCGCATGCGCGAGGGCTTGTCCGGCTACATGCTCGAATGGCTGCTGAGCGGCCAGCTGGATATCGGCGTGCTGTACAACATCGGGCCGCACAGCACGATCAGCATCGAGCCGCTGCTGTCCGACGACCTGCTGCTCGTCGGTCCGCCGGATGCGAGCATCCTCCAGCCGGCGATGGAGCCCATCCGCTTTGCCGACGCCGTGCAGCTGCCGTGGATACTGCCGGCGCGCCCGCATGGGTTGCGCACGCTCGTCGAGGATGCCGCGACCACGCGTTCCCTCACGCTGAACATCGCCTTCGAGATCGACGCGATGATGGCGATCTTCGAACTCGTCGAGGCCGGCCTGGGCTTTTCGGTCGCGCCGTATGCGGCCGTGCGCGGCCGTATCGAGCGGGGCACGCTGAAGGCCCGGCCGATCATCGAGCCGACGCTGCCGGGCGTGCTGTCGGTGGCGTTCTCGCCGAAGAAGGAAGCCACGCTCGCAATGAAGGCGCTGTATCGCATCGTGCGCCAGGAGACCGATGCGCTGGTGCGCGCGGGCGTGTGGCGCTCGATCGCCTGAACGAGCTGGGGCATACTGTCGGCGCGCTTGCTGTCGCGCCGCCAATTCCCTGACACCCCGAGACCCGATCCGATGTCCGATGCCACGCCCGAACGACGACCCGCCACCGCGCATGACGTAGCCCGCGCGGCGGGTGTCTCGCAGTCGGCGGTGTCGCGTGCGTTCACGCCCGGCGCGAGCGTCTCGCCGGCCACGCGTGAACGCATCGTCGCGGCGGCGCGCGAGCTGGGCTATCGGCCGAACCTGGTGGCGCGTTCGCTGATCACGGGCCGCGCGAACCTCATTGGCGTGACGGTGCCGGCCAATGAAAATCCGTTTTATCACGCCGCGCTCAACGCGCTCACGGCCGCCTTCGCGCGCGCGGGCTATGGCGTGCTGATGTTCACGAGCGACCCCTTGCGCGGCTCGGATCCCGTGCTCGATGAAGTGCTGCGCTATCGCGTGGATGCGCTGGTGCTGATCTCGACCAGCCTGTCCTCGCATTTCGCCGACGAATGCATGAACATCGGACTGCCCGTGGTGATGTTCAACCGCAAGACCGACAGCCAGGCCGCGTCCAGCGTAACGGGCCAGAACCGCGCGGGCGCGCGCACGCTCGCGGCGTTTTTGCACGCCGGCAAGCACAAGGGCTATGCGTATGTCGCGGGTCTTGAAAGCTCGTCCACGAGCCGCGATCGCGAGGAAGGCTTCTTCGATTACTTGCGCGAGCAGGGCGTGAAGGCCATTGAACGGCGCGTGGGCCAGTACACGGCGGCGGGCGCGGAAGAAGCGGTGATCTCGCTGCTGTCCGCCACGAAGCCGCCCGACGCCATCTTCTGCGCCAACGACCACATGGCGCTTGCCGCGATCAGCGTGGCGCGCGCACGCTTCGGGCTGAAGGTGGGCGATGAGGTGTCGATCGTCGGCTTCGACGATATCGACATGGCGCGCTGGCCCGTGTTCGATCTCACGACCTACAGTCAGCCGCTCGACGACATGGTGCAGCGCGCCGTCGCCGCGGTGCTTGCGCAACTGAACGGCACGCTCGATGCGGCGCTTCATGACGAAGCTCCTGGCGGGCTGATCGTGCGCGGCTCGGCGCGCAGGCCGCGCCGGGGCGTCGTGACGAACGACGACGGCACGCAAACCTGGGCCATGCCCGGGTAAACCTTAGCGTCGCTTTTCCCCACTGGAACTTGCCGATCACGCCAAAAGCGACTAATCTTCGCTCGTGTTGCATACGTATGCAATGAGTATGCGCTCCCCACATCAACGAACAGAGACCAGGAGATGTCATGGCCAAGTGGCTGAAGCAAGGTGCGACTGCGGAAGTGATCAAGTCGGCGGCGAAGGAAGTGCGTGAAACGGTGGAGGCGACGCTCGCCGATATCGAGGAACGGGGCGATGCGGCCATCCGTGATCTGTCGATCCGTTTCGACAAGCTGGATCGCGAGGACTATCGTCTGACGCAGAAGGAGATTGACGACTGTCTCTCGCAGCTTTCGGCGCGCGACATCAAGGACATCGAGTTTGCGCAGACGCAGGTGCGCAACTTCGCGCGTCATCAGCGCGACTCGATCAAGGACATTGAAGTCGAGACGATGCCGGGCGTGATCCTTGGGCATCGCAACATTCCGGTGAATGCGGCGGGCTGTTACGTGCCGGGCGGAAAATATCCACTGCTGGCATCGGCGCACATGTCGGTGATCACGGCGCAGGTGGCCGGCGTGCCGCGCATCATCACGTGCGCGCCGCCGTTCCATGGCAAGCCGGCGCCGGCGATCGTCGCGGCGCAGCACATGGCCGGCGCGCACGAGATCTATTGCCTGGGCGGCATCCAGGCGGTGGGCGCGATGGCGATCGGCACGGCGAGCATTGCGCCGGTGGACATGCTGGTGGGCCCGGGCAATGCGTTCGTCGCGGAAGCGAAGCGTCAGTTGTTCGGCCGCGTGGGCATCGACTTGTTCGCGGGTCCGACCGAGACGCTCGTGATCGCCGATGAGAGCGTGGATGGCGAGATGTGCGCCACTGATCTGCTCGGCCAGGCCGAACATGGACCGGATTCGCCGGCTATCCTGCTGACGACGTCCGAGAAGCTTGCGAAGGAGACGATGGCGGAAGTGGAGCGCCTGCTGGGCATCCTGCCGACGGCGGATATCGCCCGTAAGTCGTGGGCGCAGTTTGGTGAAGTGATCGTGGCGGAGTCGGATGAGGAGATGGTGAAGATCGCCAATGATCTCGCGTTCGAGCACGTTCAGGTGATGACACACGATGTCGATTACTTCCTCGAGAACATGACGAACTTCGGCGCGCTGTTCCTGGGTCCGCGCACGAATGTGTCGTATGGCGACAAGGTGATCGGCACGAACCACACACTGCCGACGAAGAAGGCGGCGCGTTACACGGGCGGCCTGTGGGTGGGCAAGTTCATCAAGACCTGCACGTATCAGAAGGTGTTGACGGACGAGGCATCGGCGCTGGTTGGCGAGTATTGCTCGCGTTTGTGCGCGCTCGAGGGCTTCGCGGGTCATGGCGAGCAGGCGAACCTGCGTGTGCGTCGTTATGGCAAGCGTGATGTGCCTTACGCAAGCGCGGTGGCAGAGAGCCCGGCGACGGCGCTCTGATGCGATGAACCGCACGCCGCGCTTCGAGTGGGGCGTGGCGTGCGGTGCGGGTTTCATCTGCTTGCTGGTACGCGTGCGGTTCAGACCGCCATGCACAGGTACTTGATGACGACGTAGTCATCGATGCCGTAGTGCGAGCCTTCGCGGCCGAGGCCGGATTGCTTGACGCCGCCGAACGGTGCGACTTCGTTCGAGATCAGTCCGGTGTTGATGCCCACCATGCCGTAT
>NZ_JARUXP010000002.1:0-115872 GCF_031451315.1 Caballeronia sp. LZ032 | reverse complement strand
CCGCCATCGACGATCATCGCGTCGGGCTGTTGATCGATGCCGCGCCAGAAGTCGGCCGCCGGGATGCCGTAGCCCAGGATGCCGTTCGGCGTCAGGATCTTGATTTCGTCCTTCATGAAGTCTCCGTTCTCGACCAGCCGGGCCGCGTCGTTGCAACGCGCTTTCCGGTTCAGTCTCTAATGGCCCAATTATCGAGAACGGCCTCGCGAAACTCTAATCGCATTAGAATATCGATTTATAAGATGGCGTTATAAATCGGGCACGGAGGACACGGCGGCATGATGCAGGACGACCACTCCGCTCCGGACGAGGGCATCGACGGAATCAATCTGCGTTTCGATCTCATCGAGCTGGAAACCTTTCTCGCCGTGGCGGACCTCGGCAGCTTCAGCGCCGCCGCGAAGAAGATGCATGTCTCGCAGCCCTCCGTAACGAACCGCGTCCAGCGGCTCGAAGCGATGCTCAAGACGAAGCTCGTCGAACGCACGACCCGTCGCGTAACGCCCACGCCCGAGGGCGAAGAACTCGCGCGCCGCGCGCGGCTCGCGTTGCAGGGTTTACGCGAGTTGCTGACGGACTTTCATGCGCGTGCAGCGGCGTCCAAGATGCGCACGGTGATCGCCACCACGCCGATGCTCGCCGCCGTCGTACTGCCGCAAC
This sequence comes from Caballeronia sp. LZ032, assembly GCF_031451315.1. Taxonomy (NCBI): domain Bacteria; kingdom Pseudomonadati; phylum Pseudomonadota; class Betaproteobacteria; order Burkholderiales; family Burkholderiaceae; genus Caballeronia; species Caballeronia sp. LZ032. Next base: position 115,212 of record NZ_JARUXP010000002.1, on the reverse strand, counting down.
TCATCCAGTCGTTCCGCCAGGCGTATCCGTCGATACAGATCCAGGTTCGCGACCTGCAATACGAGGCCGTGCTCGCGACGCTCGAAGCCGGACAGGCGGACCTGGCCGTCAGCGCGTTCGATGGCGATTCCAGCAAGCTGCACTTCGAACCGCTCGCCCGCGAACCGATGCTCGTCGTGCTGCCCAAGGCGCATCCGCTGGCGGGCGCGCAGGACATCACGCTGGAGCAACTCGCCGATCTGCCGCTGATGCTGCTCGACCGTTACGCGTTGCTCCAGACGCGTCTCTCGGCCGAACTCGCCCGACGCGGCCTCACGCTCTCGACCATCCAGCACGCGACCAATGTCGGCACGGTGCTGGGGCTCGTCGATGCCGGGCTCGGCGCGACCTTCCTGCCGCGCTACATGGCGCAGCGCTACTCGCTCGAATCTCGTGCGACGCTGAACGTGCCGGAGATCGACCTGTCGCGCAACTTCGGCATTCTGGTGCGCGAAAAAGCCGATCTCAACCTGGCCTCGACGCTGTTCCTCGATCATCTGCGCGCCCACTTCGCCACGACGCTGCACGCCGGACAGACGTGACTACCTCGCGCCGGCCTTCGACTTCTTCGGCGCGCGCGGCGGCTCGGTCATCGACGTCATCGCCTCGGGCACGGGAAGGCCCAGCGAGCGAAAAGTCGTGTCGGTGATGATGCTGCGGAAGGTCTGCTCGGCGAAGTCGGGATCGCCGGACTTGAGCGCTTCGACGAACTCGTGATGATGATGCACGACGCTTTCGCTGCGCACCTCGTAGCTCGTATTGCCCTGCTGATAGAGCCGCACGAGCGAACTGATGGAATGCCAGGTGGTTTGCAGCAGATCGTTGTCGGCGAGCGTGCAGACGAGTTCGTGAAACTCCCAGTCCACCGCACGCAGCACGGCGGCATCATGGCCCGCTTCCGCGCGCTCCAGTTCCGCGAGCGACTGCTCCAGCTGCACGACGACATCCGGCTCATGACGGCAACGCGCCGCCACGAGCCGCGCGGCGAAGCCTTCGAGCACGGCGCGAATGCCGGTCATGCGCACGAAGTCGTCGTGCGAGACCTCGGCCACGTAGGTGCCCTTGCCGCGCACGGTGAAGACCAGCCCGTTGGCTTCGAGCGACTTGAGCGCCTCGCGCAACGGCCCGCGGCTCACGTTGAGCTGCCGGGCCAATTGCGTTTCGACGATGCGCTCACCCGCCTTGAGATCGCCTGAACGGATGGCGCTGACCAGCCGCGCCTCGACGAGTTGCGGCAACGAATGCTGCGGCGGCAGGGCCCATTTCTGATCGTCTGCGCTCATGGCGGTGGGCTGTTTCGTGATGACCCGAAGCGCGGCGCGAGGCTCGTCTGTCAACACGCCAGGGCCGCCGAAAAAGGATGCGCGATCATATCAGATGGCCCCTTCTTCCCTGAGCGTGGCGAGCTGCTCGGTATCGAGTCCGAGCAAGCCGCGATAGATGTCGTCGTTATGCTGGCCGAGGTCCGGTCCGAGCCAGTCGATGCCGCCCGGCGTCGCAGAGAGACGCGGCACGACATTCGGCACCGCCAGTTCGCCGATGCGCGCGTCCTGCATGGTCTTGATGTTCTCGCGCGCCGCGTATTGCGGATCTTCGAAGATCTCGTCGATGCCGTACACCGGCCCGCACGGCACCTGGAACTGTTCGCAGCGCGCGAGCACTTCGTCGCGCGTGAACTGCGTGGTCCATTCGCCGACAGTGCGGTCCACGTCGGCACGATCGCGCTCGCGACCCGAAATGTGCCCCCACTTGCCTTCGCCCGCGAGTTCCGGCGTGCCCATCGCTTCAGCGAGACGCGCGAAGATCTTGTCGCTGGTGCAGGCAATGGCGATCCAGCGGCCGTCGCTGGTCGGATAGTGGCTGTGCGGCACCACGTTCACCGTGCCCGGACCCATGCGCTGCCGCACGAAGCCGTTCTTCTGGAACGACGGCGCGAGTTCATCGAGGATGCGGAAGATCGGTTCGTACAAGCCGATATCGACGAACTGCCCTTCACCCGTGCGTTCGCGCGCCTGAATGGCCAGCAGCGCGCCGAGCGCGCCGTAGAGGCCCGCCATGTAGTCGGGAATGGTCGCGGAGCCGGGCGTGACCGGCGGCCGGTCCGGATAGCCCGCGAGGAACGACAGCCCGCCGAACGCATTGCCGATGCGCCCGAAGCCCGGCCGGTCGCGATACGGCCCGGTCTGGCCGAAGCCCGAGATGCGCACCATGATGAGCCGCGGATTCACTTCATGCAGCACGTCCCAGCCGAGGCCCCACTTTTCGAGCGTGCCCGGCTGAAAGTTCTCGACAAGGATGTCGGCGTCCGCGACCAGCTTCTTCAGCAACTCGGCGCCACCGGGCTTGCGCAAGTCGAGCGTGATCGACTTCTTGTTGCGGCATTCGGACAGCCACGGCAGCGTGACGCCCGCCTCCGTCATCGAGCCGAAGCGGCGCAATGCATCGCCCACGTCGGGCAGCTCCGCCTTGATGACCTCGGCGCCGAATTCGCCGAGCTGCGTCGAGCAGAACGGTCCCGCCAGGAAACTCGATACGTCGATCACGCGAATGCCGTCGAGCGGACGAACGTTGCGGGTGTCAGCCGATGTTGCAGTCATTGCCGTTTCTCCGATGGATGAAATGTTCTCAGCGCGCGTCGATCTGCGCGGCGAAGTCGAGCACGCGTTGCGCGCGATACGCGACCGGGTAATCGATGAAGGCGCCGTCGAGCCGGATCGACGCAACGCCTTCCGCTTCGGCGCGCTTGAACGCCTCGACGACGGCGCGCGCCTGAGTGATCTCGGCTTCGGTCGGCGAGAACGCGCGGTTCACCGCGTCGCATTGCGCCGGGTGGATGCACAACTTGCCCTGGAAGCCCATGCCGCGCGCACGGACCGCCGAGCGCGCGAGACCGTCGGCGTCGTCGAGGCGCACCCATACGGTATCGACGGGCGCCTGCAGTCCTGCCGCGCGCGACGCCAGCACCAGCGCGCTGCGGTACGCATGCAGTTCCGACTCGTCGCCGCTCCATATGAGGTTCATGTCGAGGCAGAAGTCGCCTGCACCAAAAGCGAAGCGCTTGAGACGCCGCACACGCTGCGCCGCCGACGTGCACAGCGCCTGAATCGCCGCGAAGCCCGCGCCGGTTTCGATGATCGGCATCAGCTCGATGGAATCCGCGTCAAGGCCACGCTCGCGCTCGAGCTGGCTCATGATCCAGTCGGCGGCATGCAGCTGTTCCACCGATTCGAGTTTCGGCAGCACGATGCCGTCCACGCCACGCGCGATCACCGCGTGCAGGTCGCCGAACGCGTACTCCGTGTCCAATGCGTTGATGCGGATATAGCCGCGCGCGCGATGCGGTGCTTGCAACGCTTCGACGACCGCCGCGCGCGTCGCAACCTTTTCGCTGGCCGCGACGGCGTCTTCGAGATCGAGGATTGCCGCATCGACATCGGCGTTCAGCGCCTTCTCGACGCGGCGCGCATGATTGCCGGGGACGAACAGAAAGGTGCGGGACAGCGCCATCGAACATCTCCTCAAGGTTTGGGGTCCAGTCCGGATTCGAGACTTTCGAGCGTCCGGCCGCGCACGTTCGGACCGAGCACGGCGAGCAGCAGCGCCATCACGACATAGGCGACGCCGACGGACGACACGACATAGAACGGGTTCTTCAACGTGAGCAACGCGGCCGCGACGGCGAACGGCGTGGCCGCCGACGCCAGCCGGCCGATCAGCGCGGCAGTGCCGAGGCCGCGCAGGCGCACGCCGGTCGGCAGGATCTCGGGGATATAGGTCGCAAAGCCGACCGACGATATAAAAAATATCGCCGTGACGAGGATCAGGCCGGTGATCATCAGTCCCTGCGGCGATGTCTGTCCCGCATAGGCGACGCCCGCGCACGCAGCGACCAGCGCGGCCGCCACCAGCGACCAGCGCCGCTCGATGCGGTCCGCCACCACGATGCCCAGCAGCGGCCCGAGGAAGCCGCCCATGAAGCTCACCGCAGCGAACGTGAAGGTGGAGCCGAGCGTGAGGCCGCGCGAGACGAACAGCGTCGGCAGCCAGCTGATGAGCACGAACAGGCCCGTCAGATGACAGATGTTGAACACGACGGCCAGCGCGAACCGTCCGCGCACGAGCGGCGAGAACAGCGCATCCCAGCCGAGATGCCGCGCCGGTTCGCGGGCGAGTTCGGCATCGGGCAACGTCTTGCCTTCGCGCTGCACGATGCCGGCCTCGATCGAATCGACCACGCGTGCCGCTTCCTCGTCGCGACCGACCGACGCAAGCCAGCGCGGCGACTCCGGCAACAGGCGCTTGTTTGCGAAGACCAGCAGCGCCGGAATCACCGACAGCAGGAACAGCACGCGCCAGCCGACGTTCACGTCGGTGTTCGGCACGATGAGCCGTGCCATCAGGGCGCCGAACGGCAGGCCGCCGTTCAGCAGCAACGCCACCGCCGACTGGAAGCGTCCGCGATAACGCCGCGGCGTGAACTCGTTCAGATACGCATAACCGGTGACGGTGACCGTGCCGATCGCGAAGAGGTTGATCGTGCGGAACGTGAGCAGCATGCCGTAGCTTGTCGCGAAGCCGCAGCCGAGGCTCGACAGGCTGTAGACCAGCACCGTCGCCTGGAACAGACGTCGGCGGCCGATGCGGTCACCGAGCAGTCCCGCCGCGATCGAGCCGAATGCGGCAGCGATGAGCGGCACCGAGATGAAGGTGGCCGTGGTCGCCGGCGTGAGCCAGCCGTGCTTGTGCAACGCCGGGATGACGAAGCCGGTGACGGTGAGATCGTAGCCGTCGAAGAACATCGCGACGCCCAGGATCGCGAACAAGGTCCAGTGAAAGCGCGACAGCGGCAGGCGCTCCATGCGCCCGGCGATGTTCAGCGCGGAGACATGCGCGTCGGTCCGCGCACGCACGTCGGCATCGTCGTACGAGGTCAGCGTGGCCTGCTTCATGACGTTCTCCCTTGCGCGTAGGCGGCGATGTCGAGCAGCCGCTGCATGCGCGGCACCAGATCGATGGCGACGAATTCGCCGTCGACGATGGCCGTGCCCTCGCCGCTCGCCTTCACCGCCTCGAACGCGTCGACGATGCGTCGGGCTCGCGCGGTTTGCGCTTCGGTCGGCGTGAACGCGCCGTTGACCGCATCGACCTGAGCGGGATGGAACACCACCTTGCCGCTGAAGCCCAGTTCCCGCGCGCGCAACGCGTCTGCATGCGTGCCTTGCGGATCGCGCAGGCCGTGCAGATAAGGCGCGTCGATGGCGTCGCAAGCAGCGGCGCCCGCTGCCGCGACGATCGTCGAACGCGCCCACAACAAGGCGGTCGGCGTGATCTCGGCGCCGGTTTCCATCGTGTAGTCGCCCGAGCCGAAGAAGAACGCGCAAAGGCGCGGCGAGGCGTCGGCGATGCTCAGTGCGTTCAGCACGCCGCGCGGCGTCTCCAGCGTGGCGATCAGCCTGACCGGCGCATCGCGACGTGTGAGTTCGGTGTCGAGCCAGCGCAGTTGCTCGGCGGATTCGACCTTGGGCACGAGCAAGGCGTCGCAGTGCGTCAGCGGCACGGCGTCGAGATCGCGCACGCAATCCGCCGTGCCCACCGCGTTGATCCGCACCACGCGCTCGCGGCCGCCGAAGTCCAGCGTCGGCATCAGCTTCGCGAGATTGGCGCGCGCTTCGTCACGGCGCACGGGCGGCACGCCATCTTCGAGATCGAAGACAAAGGAATCGACTGCCAGCTTCATCGCGCCCGCCATGCGGTCGGGGCGATGCGCGGGCGTGATGAGCATCGAGCGGCGGATACGCATCATTGCGGCCTCCGCGTCGAAGCTCGATGAAACAGCGCCGGAAGGCGCGGAGAGAGCATGCACGTACGCATTCGGTCGTCTCCTGAAGAAGCCCGCCGGGTCACTGCCGGCGGGTCTGCAATTCATTCTGTCAAGCTGTCGACAGTCGGACGATAGGGGTAAACGCGCCGAGCCCTGCTTTTCCCGCAGTACGGCACGTTTCGCTGCAAGCCTTACAGCACAAGGGTTCGCGCGCCATGAACACCCGTGCGCTATGCGGATCCTGCATAACAGGTATTCGAGCGTTTGCGTCGGGCTATCAATACGCTCCACCGAAACAACCCGCCATTGACGAACCATCCGGGAGGAGATACCCATGAGCATCGACGCAATCGACGGCGCCGCCGCGCAGTCCGTCGACGAAGGCAAGCTGTACAAGAAGCTGTTGTGGCGCATCGCGCCGATCCTGTTCCTCTGCCACACGTTTTCGTTTCTCGACCGCGTCAACATCGGCTTCGCGAAGCTGCAGATGCTCGGCGATCTCAAGATCGGCGACTCGGCCTTCGCATTGGGCGCGAGCATGTTCTTCATCGGCTATATCGCGCTGGAGATTCCGAGCAATATCGTGCTGCACCGCGTGGGCGCGCGACGCTGGATCGCGCGCATCATGCTGACCTGGGGCCTGATTTCCGCCGCCACGATGTTCACCGCCGAACTCGCGAAACTGTTCGGCGTCGAGAACGCGACGATGTTCTATATCCTGCGGCTGCTGCTCGGCTGTTGCGAAGCGGGCTTCTATCCCGGCGTGCTGCTGTACATCAATTACTGGTTCCCCTCCGACCGTCAGACCAAGGTGACCTTCGGCCTGTTGCTCGCGCTGCCTACCAGCCTCGTGCTCGGCGGCCCGCTGTCCGGCTGGCTGATGCAGCATTCGCACGGCTGGATGGGTTATAGCGGCTGGCAATGGATGCTGCTGATCGAAGGCGTCCCGGCGATGGCGCTCGCGTTCCTCGTCTACTTCGGTCTCGCCGACAAGATCCATCAGGCGAAGTGGCTCACCGACGCCGAGAAGCGTCTGCTCGACAAGAACGTCGTCACCGAAAACGCGCACAAGGAATACAAGTTCGGTCCCGCGCTGCGTGACTATCGCGTATGGCTGTGCGCGGGGATCATCTTTACCTACGCGACCGGCTGGTACGGGCTGTCGTTCTGGCTGCCGTCCATCGTGCGCGAGTCGGGCGTGAAGGACACGTTCCACATCGGCCTGCTCACGGCGCTGCCCTTCGTCTGCGCCGCCGCGACGATGCTCTTCAACGCATGGCATTCGAGCAAGACCGGCGAGCGCCGCTGGCACGCCGCGATTCCCGCGTTCGTGGGCGGTGCGGCGCTCATCATGAGCGCGGCCTGCGCGGGCAATCTGCCGGTTGCAATGATCTGCCTGTGCGTCGCCGCATCGGGCGTGCTCGGACTCACGCCCGTAGTGTGGACCTATCCGGGCAGTCTGCTGTCCGGCACGGCGGCCGCCGCCGGTTTCGCGATGATCAACTCGTTCGGCAGCCTCTCGGGCATCGCGGGATCTTGGATCACCAGCGTCATGAAGCAGGTGACCGGCAACATCAACAACGGCACCTATGCGCTCGGCTGCGTGCTCCTCTGCACCGGCATCCTCGTGCTGTGCATGCCCGCGGCGACCTTCGTGCGCGGCGGCGCGAGGAAGGCGCCTGCCGGGCCGAACGTCGCGAACGATGCGCTGACCGATTCGCCGGCTTGAGGCGCTAAGGCCGTTCGTCGATCGCGCGCCAGACGCCGTTTCGCACCAGCGATTCGGTTTCCTGGCGCACGATGCGATACAGCGCCTTCATCGCGAGCGTGGCTTCCTTCTTTGGCGAGAACGCAATCGACAGCACGCCGGACAGCGACGGCTCGCGAAGACGCCGCGCCTTCAGCGTGCCGCGTTCGAGGCGTTTCTCGATCGCGGCAAACGGCGCGATGCTGAAGCCCAGCCCCGCTTCGACGAGATCGAAGATGCCCGCCATGGCGTCCAGTTCGACGACGATGTTCAGTTGCAGTCCCTGCGCGGTCGCGGCATCCTCGGCGAGCGTGCGCAGGCCATGCGGACGCGGCGGCAGGACCCATTGCAGGTCCACGGTTTCAGCCAGCGCGATGGAGTCCGCCGAGGCATTCAGCACCTCGGCATCGGGCGGGCCGATCAGCAGCATCTCGTCCGACAGCAACGGCTCCACGCCGATCGTATTCAGCGACGTCACGTTGTACAGCACGCCGATATCGAGCTTCCCGGTCATCAGCCATTCGAGCAGATAGCCGCTCACGCTTTCGCGCAGCTTGAGCCGCACGTCGGGAAACTCCGCGCGGAAGCGCCTGGTGAGCGGCACCAGCAGGAATTCGCCGAGCATCGGCGGAATGCCGATCGTCACCGTGCCGCCCGGGTTCGAGCGCAGCGCCTGCATCTGGTTCAGGGCGCTGTCGGTGCGCATCAGGATGTCGCTGGCCGAGGCGAGGAAGGTCTTGCCGCCGTCGGTCAGCGACATGCCATGACCGTTACGGTAGAGCAGCGCCAGGCCGAACTCCTGTTCGAGACTCTGGATATGGCGTGTCAGCAGCGACTGGCTCACGCCGAGCAGTGTCGCGGCGCGCGAGAGACTGCCTTCACGCGCGACGACCTCGAAATACCGCAACTGTTTCAGTTCCACTTGCGCACCCTCCGGACTTGCCGGTATTGTCAGCGGCGACGGATTTCAGGTTTTGCATAACTGGTATGCAAGCGGCGCGGATGTCGCGTCGCTACGCTTGCCTCGTTCCATTCGATCAAGATCAGGAGAGTGCATGCTGCCGAAAGCACCGGGCTTTTCATTGCATGGCAAGACAGCGTTGATCACCGGCGGCGGACGCGGCATCGGCCTCGCGGCGGCGGCGGCGCTGGCTCAGGCGGGCGCGCGCGTGACGCTGGTTGCGCGTTCCGCCGATGAACTCGAACGCGCGTCCGGCCAGATCAACGAGGAAGGCGGCCAGAGCGACTTCATCGCGTTCGACATCACCGATTCGGCCGCCGTCAGCGCCGCCATCGAGGCGCGCGAGCCCTACGACATCCTCGTGAACTGCGCGGGCACCAATCGCCCGAAGCCGCTCGTGGAGGTGACCGATGACGATATCAACGCGATCATCGACCTCAATGTAAAGTCGGTCTTCCATGTGTCGCGCGCGGTCGCGAAGGGCATGCTGCGCGCCGGGAACGGCGGCTCGGTCATCAACGTGTCGTCGCAGATGGGGCACGTGGGCAGCCCGGGCCGCACGGTGTACTGCGCATCGAAGCATGCGCTCGAAGGCATGACCAAGGCGCTGGCATGGGAGCTCGGGCCGCACGCCATTCGCGTGAACACGGTGTGCCCCACGTTCATCGAGACCGTGCTCACGGCAAGCATGTTCGATGCGCCCGGCTTTCGTGACTGGGTCACGCAGCGCATCGCGCTGGGCCGCGTGGGACGCGTCGAGGAAGTGATGGGCGCCATCGTGTTCCTCGCCAGCGATGCCTCCACGCTCGTGACCGGCAGCGCGCTCATGCTCGACGGCGGCTGGACGGCTGCGTGATATAGACCATAACTCAAGCGAGACAATTGATGAACGTAGCGAAGATGAAGCTGGACAAGCCCGTTGCCATCATCGGCGCGGGGCTCGTGGGCGCGGGCTGGGCGATTGCCTTCGCGCGCGCCGGGCTGAACGTGCGCGTGTACGACGCGAATCCGCGCACCGCCGAGAACGCCATTCCGTGGGCCGCGAACCAGTTGGCGGCGTTGCACAGGCACGGTCTCATCGACGAAGCGCCGGAAACCATCGCCGCCCGCCTGACGCTCGCCGATTCGCTCGCGCAAGCCATCGACGGTGCTGCGTACGTGCAGGAGTCGGTGCTCGAGCGCGTCGATGTGAAGCGCCAGCTGATGCTGGATCTCGACAAGGTGGCGGACGCCGATGTGATCATCGGCAGTTCGAGTTCGGGCATCAAGGCCTCCGACTTCGCCTGCGACCTCGCCATCTCGCCGCGCGTGCTGATCGCGCATCCGGTCAATCCGCCGTACCTCGTGCCGGTCGTCGAACTCGTGCCGTCGACGCAGACATCGTCGGCGACGGTCGAGTTCACCGATGCCCTGATGCGCGGCATCGGGCAAAGCGTCGTGCATGTGCGCAAGGAGATCGAGGGCTTCGTGCTGAACCGTCTGCAGGCGGCGCTGCTGCGCGAAGCGTGGGCGTTGCAGCGCGACGGCATTGCGAGTTGCGAGGATATCGACAAGACCGTGCGCGACGGCCTCGGCTGGCGCTGGTCGTTCATGGGCCCGTTCGAGACGATCGACCTGAACGCGCCGGGCGGCGTGGCCGACTATGCGAACCGGCTCGGACCGCTGTATCACTCGATCGTCAAGTCGCGCGTCGATGACGGTCCGTGGGATGAAGCGCTGATAGCACAGGTCGAGAAGGACCGTCGCCAGCATCTCTCCGCCGATGACCTCGCCGCGCGCCGCGACTGGCGCGACGAACGGCTGATGCAGTTTGCGGCGCAGCGGGCGAAGGAAGACGGCGAGCGTTAAGCGGCTTTAACGGCGGGCTTCGGTCGCCATTCTGAGCGCGAGGCCCGCGAGCACGGTGCCCATCAGCCAGCGCTGGATGAGCAGCCACGCAGGCTTGCGCGCGAGAAACACGGCGATGGAGCCCGCGGTCATCGCCACCGACGCATTCACCGCGATGCTCAGCGCGATCTGCACGAGGCCGAGCATCATCGATTGCGCGAGCACGCTGCCGTGTTGCGGATCGATGAACTGCGGCAGCAGCGACAGATACAGCACGGCAATCTTCGGATTCAACAGGTTGGTCACGAAGCCCATCGTGAAGAGCTTGCGCGGGCTGTCGACGGGCAGATCGCGCACCTGGAACGGCGAGCGGCCGCCAGGCTTCACGGCTTGCCACGCGAGCCAGAGCAGATACAGCGCGCCGCCGAAGCGCAGCGCGTCATAGGCGAACGGAATGGCGATCAGCAGCGCGGTGATGCCGAAGGCCGCGCACAGCATGTAGAACACGAAGCCCAGCGCGACGCCGCCGAGCGAGATCAGGCCGGCCGTGCGGCCCTGGCAGATGGAGCGGGAAATCAGGTAGACCATGTTGGGCCCGGGCGTCAGGGCCATGCCGAGCGCGACCAGCGCGAAGGCGATGAGGTGGGATGTCTGGGGCATGAGGGCGGGCTCCGGTGGGACGGGTGGAACATTGTCCCGTGCCAGGAGGTGGCGGGACAGGGACACATGCTGTGCGTGCCTTCGATACACTTGCCCACGGGTTTCAGCGCTTCAAGTCCGTGAAATGAGTTCCTGCACCAGCTTGCCGAGCCGCTGGCCCGTGTCCGCGAGCGCGGCTTCCTCCACCGGCGCGCCGGACGCCAGCAGCTTGCGCAAGGGCGTCACGTCGCCCCCGCTATTGAGCGCGACCGCCGCCACTGGGCGCGCATCCCGCAGTCCGATCCACACCGCGCGAGCGCTGTTCTGCGTCGAGCCATCGCGCACGATCCAGCGCATGTCCGGCGCGAGCGGATCTTCCAGTCCCAGAAACTGCATGTTCCAGTCGGCCTGATCGGTCCAGAACCACGGCAGCAGCGTATAAGGCGTCTCGATACCGAGCGCGTTGGCCGCCGCCGCGCGGCTCTGCTGCTCGGCGTTCTGCCAGGACTCGACGCGCACGCGCCGCCCGGTCTCGCCAAACGGAAAGCTCACGCAATCGCCAGCCGCATACACGTGCGGCGCCGACGTGCGGCAAAGCCGGTCCACCGCGATGCCCGTATCAGTGACGAGCCCCGCCTGCGCCGCGAGTTCGACGTTCGGCAACTGGCCAATGGCGATCAGGCAAAGATCCGCGTCACAGGTCTCGCCGTCACGCAGTGAGACGCGCAACGGCTTTCCCGGTTCGTCGACGATCTGCTTGATCTGCCCGCCGAAGCGAAAGCGGATGCCGCGCGCCTCATGACGCTTCAGCAATTGCGCGGAGAGCGCGGCGGGCAGCTTGTCGGGCAACAACGAATGGCGCGATTCGATCACCGTGACGTCGATGCCCTGCGCACGTGCGGCGTCGGCACATTCGAGCCCGAGAAAGCCGCCGCCGATCACGATCAGCGAGCGCGCCTGTTGCAGGCGTTCGCGCAGCACGCGTGCATGCGCGAGGCTGCGCAACGTGAGCAAACGGGCGCCGTCGCCGCGGATGCGTCCCGGCCACGGGCGCGCGCGGCCACCGGTCGCGAGAATGCAGCGGTCATAGCGGAGCGTGCGGCCGTCGTCGAGATCGATGGCGTGTTCATCCGCACGCAGCCGCAGCGCGCGCGTGCCGAGCAGCAGGTCGATCCGCGCGTCGTCGTAACGAGCGGCTTCGTAGAGGTGTACGCGCGTGGCGCCGGCGTGCGCGCCGAGCATCGCCTTGGAGAGCGGCGGGCGTTCATAGGGCGCGTCGGGCTCGTCGCCCACCAGCGATACCGCGCCGTCGTAGCCGAACTCGCGCAGCGCATGCGCGCACCGCGCGCCCGCCTGCCCGGCGCCGACGATCACGACATGCGCCAGCGCGTTCATGCCGCGTCGCCGAGTTCGACCAGCACCGCGCCCGCCTCCAGCGCCACCCGATACACGCGCAGTCCGCGATCGACCGGGCCGCATTGCGCCGCGCCGGTGCGCACGTCGAAACGCGCCTGATGCAGCGGACACTCGATGCAGCCGTCCTCGAGATAGCCCTCGCTCATCAGCGCGTATTGATGTGGGCAGACGTTCTCCGTCGCGAAGTATTCCTCGTCGATGCGGTAGATCGCCACCTGCCGGCCGTCGATCTCCACGCCAAGCGGTTCGTCGTCCGGTACGTCGGCGGCATTCACCGCGTATACAAAGCCTTGCTCCATCCATTCACCTCGCGTGAGACGTTATTCATGTCCGCGTGTTTCAGCTTGTGCTTCAGCGCCTGCCCGCCGACGGCACCAGCAAGCTCAATCCAATCCAGCGCTGCATCACCAGGATGCCGGCCGCCGACAGCACCACGACGAGCGTCGAAAGCGCCAGGATCACCGGCTCGAAATCGAACTGCAACGACTGGAAGACCTGGACCGGGAACGTCACGTTGCCGTCGCTCGCGAGAAAAACGGTGACCGGCACGTCGCCGAAGGACACGATGAAGGCATAGAAGAAGCCCGCCACCACGCCGGGTTTCATCGCCGGAAAGACCACGCGCCAGAAGATGGTCCAGCGGGTCGCGCCCAGGCTCTGCGCCGCCTCTTCCAGCGCAGGATTCAGGCGCGTCAGCACGGCGGCGACCGTGCCCACCGCGTAGGGAATCGTGAGGAACACATGCGCGATGATGAGGCCGGTGAGCGTATCGATGAGATTCACGCCGCTGTCGGACAGACGGTAATAGAACTGCAGGAACACCACGCCCGTGACGACCGAAGGCACTTGCAGCGGCAGCCGGAAGAAGCTCTGCAACGCGCCCTTGCCGCGATACGTGCCGCGCACGATGCCGAGCGCCGCCATGCTGCCGATGACCGTCGAGATGAGCGCCGCGCTCAGGCCCACGATCAGGCTCGTCTGCAACGAATGCAGATACTTGACGGGCAGATGCCGGTACCAGTGCAGCGAGAACTGCTGCGGCGGGAAGCGAAAATAGAACGTCTGGCTGCCGTCGAACGACGCAATGGCCACGGCCAGGATCGGCGCGAGCATGAACGCGTAGACGAGCGCGGTGATCGTGGTCAGGACGACGCGACGCGACGTGCGCCAGTGACGGTCGGCCAGCCGCGCGAGCGGAAGAGGCATGGACAGGTTCATCGCGGCTCCCTGCGGCGGGCACGGAAGAAGAAGGCGAACGCAGCGTTCAACGCCAGCACGAAGACGAGCAGGATGGTCGACAGCGTCGCGCCGGTGCCGTAGCTCACGTCCTGCACGATCTTCTGCTGGATCAGCAACGGCAAGGTCAGCACCTTGCCGCCGCCCAGCAGGACCGCGGACGTGAAGGCGCCCATGTTCATGTTGAACGTGATCAGCGCGCCGTTGATGATGCCCGGCGCGGCGATCGGCAGGACCACGCGGCGCAGCGTGCCGAGCCAGCTCGCACCGTGGATCTCGGCGGCTTCCTCGAGGCTTTCGGGAATCGTCTGGATCACGCTCAGCAGGATCATCACGAGCAGCGGCAGCGTGTACTGCACGAGCCCGATCACCACGCCCACGCCGTTGCTCGTCAGCTGCAAGGGCTCGTCGATCAGGCCGATACCGCGCAGCGCCGCGTTGATCAGCCCTTCGCGGTTGATCAGCAGCGACAGGCCCAGCACCTTCACGACCAGCGTGATGAACGACGCCATCAGCAGCAGCGCCAGCAGATGCGAAGCCCAGCGCGCCTTCATGCGCGCGAGAAGATACGCGCACGGCAGCGCGAGCAGCAGGCCCACGACCGTACCCATCACTGAAAGATAGAAGGTCACCCAGATGGTCTTCAGGTAGAAGACATCGGTGAGCACGCGCGCGTAATTGCCGAACGTGAACGCGGTCCCGGTCTGCCCCATGCCGAGATCGCGATGGAAGCTCAGCCAGACATAGAAGGCCTGCGGCACGACCAGCAGGAGCGTGGCGATCACGAGCGGCGGCCACAGCAGCGTCGACCAGCCGGACGCGCGCGACAATCCGGCGGGCCGTCCGCGCGTTGCGGTCTCGGCACTCATGGGCGGAGGCGGCGTAAGCGGTGCGCGGCGCTCGGCGTTCGGCGGCGAGTCGACGGCGTTCATGCGCGCGCGCCTTGTGCTGAAACATGCGCTGGATCATGCGGGCGCGCGTCGAGGGCGAAGCAGCGCTCCTGTCCGGGCGGCCACGCAAGCCCGATCCTTTCGCCGACCTGCGCGAGAATCTCATCCCCGCTCCGCTCCACGACAATTTCCCCGCCCGCGCCGAGATCGACGTGATAATGCACCGCGTTGCCCAGGAAGCGCCGCTGCGTCACCACGCCATCGAGACGGTTGCCCGTGGGCGGCGCATCGGGCGGCAGCGCGCGCAAGGTCTCCGGACGCAGCGCGAGCGCGACGCGCGCACCCAGAACCATGTCCCCGTGCCGCGCCGCGGCAATCCGTGCACCGCCGACATCGATCATGCAGCCGTCCCCCGCCACATGCATGACCGTGCCCTCTATCAAGTTGACCTTGCCGATGAACCCCGCCACGAACGGATTCGCCGGCCGCAAGTAGATGTCCTCGGGCGTGCCGGTCTGCTGCACGCGGCCGCCGCTCATCACGACGATGCGATCCGCCAGGCTCATCGCTTCCTGCTGATCGTGCGTCACCATGACCGTGGTGATGCCCAGTTCGCGTTGCAGGCGCGCCAGTTCCGCCTGCATCGCCTCGCGCAGCTTCAGGTCGAGCGCGCCGAGCGGCTCGTCCATCAGGAGCACGCGCGGACGCGTGGCGAGCGCGCGGGCCAGCGCGACACGCTGCTTCTGGCCGCCCGAGAGTTCGTCCGGATAACGCTGCGCCAGATCGGGCAGCCGGATCATGTCGAGACATTCGCCGACGCGCCGCGCAATCTCGCGCGAGGGCACCTTGCGCTGCTCGAGCCCGAACGCGACGTTCTTCGATACCGTCATGTTCGGGAACAGTGAATAGTCCTGGAACACCATGCCGACATCGCGCTTGCGAGGCGGCATCCAGGTAACGTCCTGACCATCGATGCGAATTTCGCCCGAGGTCGGTTCGACGAAACCGGCGATCATGCGGAGGGTCGTCGTCTTGCCGCAGCCGGACGGACCGAGCAGCACGAGGAACTCGCCCTCCGCGATGGAAATGTCCACGTCCGACACGACCGGCCCGGATGAATAGCTCTTGCACACACGCTGCAACGAAACGTTCGCCATGCTTCTGCTCCGACTTTCATCGCGGCCCGGCGGATGATCCGGGCCGAAGTTCAGACGCCAAACACTCAGGACGTACTACATACGCCGGATAAGCCCTAGCGCGTGATGTCGCGTGCCCAGCGGTCGTGCCAGGCGGCCAGATCGATCTTCGAGTAATCGACTTCCTTCATCGCGTTGATGTCGGCGTCCGAGAACTTGAGGATGTCCTTCACCGACGCTTCCTTCGACATCCGCTCGCGCGCCTGCGGGTTCATCGGCAGATCGCCGACGGCCATGCCGAAGCTGAACTGCGTGTCGGGCGCGAGGTACTGGTTCAGGAAGGCCTCGGCTGCGGCCGTGTTGGCCGTGCCCTTGACGATGTGGTACAGGTTCGGCCAGATACAGCCGCGCATCGTGTCGCCGAACTGCATGTAGGACACGGCGATCGGCAGGCCGGAGCGCTTCAGGCGCAGCGCCCACGCCGCCGACCATGGCGCGGCCCAGATCTCGCCGGAGCCGAAGCGCGTCGCCAGTTCGGTGGAGGCCGCGAAGTAGTAGGCGGGCTTGATCTTGTTGACGAGCGGAATGGCGCGCGCGATGGAAGATTCGTCGCCGCCCGCGTCATAGGCCAGGCCGACGATCGCGCCGAGGTGCTCGGTGTGATCGACGTCCGGGAAGGCCACGCGGCCCGCGAGCTTCGGATTGGCCAGATCCGAGTAATGCGTGGGCGGTGCGATGCCCGCTTCCTTGAACTTGTCGGCGTTGTAGACCACCACGTCGAGCAGCGCGAAGGTGGTCACCGCGTACGGCTTCACGGCGATGGCCGGCAGCGGCTTCATGTTGGGCACGTTGGCGGCATCGATCTTTTCGATAAGACCCGCGCTGACCATCCGGTTGACGAGTTCCGGCGCGCCTTCCATCGCGTCGAACGGACGGGCGCGGCCGCGTGCCGCGATCAGCTTGGCGAGATTGCCGGTCGGCGAATCGATCACATAGCCGACATTCGCGCCGCGCGCCGCCACAGGCTGGCCGACGAACTTGTCGAGGTTGTCGCGCCACGATCCGCCGTAAGTGCCGACCTTGAACGCTCCGTCGAGCTGTTCCGCGGCGCGCGCCGACGGCGTGAAAGCCGGCAGCAGCGACGACGCCGCGCCCGCCAGCGCGGTCTTGAGCAGACTTCTTCTACCTTTGCTGAACGAACCCGTCGCATCCATCGGCTTTCTCCCCTTCGCTGCGCGCGTGAAAAGTAGTGAGAACTTGTCAGGGCGTCTTCGGACGCGGTGTCCTCAGATCGCACAAACGTTCATCTATGTGAACGTCCATTTCCAATTATGTACATCCAAAAAATTCAAAACACAAACTTTTCAATAATCTGTTCTCGCGCAGGATGAGGCGTTATAAAGGTTTGCGAGAAGAATGGACAGGAACGCACGGATTGTTTGACAATCCAAATTTGTTTGAATAGATTGATAACACGGAACGTTCATTCACATATGTGAACGAATTTACCAAGGAGATGACTTGAGCAAGATTCCGTATCAGGCCACGCCCATCGACGCCGCTGACCCCGCAGCGTCGCGCGCCAGCGAGGACACCCGGGCCAAGGCCGCCGACAGTGCGGCAGAGCCGGGCCGCGGTGCGGGCGTGAAGAGCGCATTGCGGGTGCTGACCATCCTCGAATTCTTCGCGACCACGCGGCGCCCCGCCACGCTGGCGCAGATCGCGCGTCAGCTGGAGTGGCCGAAGTCGAGCCTGCTGGCGCTGCTCGAAACCTTGCGCCAGGAAGGCTATCTGTACTGGCTCGGCCGTGACGACGGGTATTACCCGACGCGGCGCTGTCTCGACCTTGGTCAGGCCATCACCGGCCACGACCCCATCCTCGCCGCTGCGCGGCCGTTCCTCGCGCGCATCTGCGAGGAGACCGACGAAACCGCCATCCTCGCCAAGCGCGAAGGGCTCGAAGTGCTGTATCTCGAAGTGGTGGAGCCGTCGCGCGCGCTGCGCTACAGCGCGCGTCCCGGCCAGCTGAAGCCGATCCACAGCGGCGCGTCGGGCCGCGCGCTGCTCGCGCTGATGTCGGCGGAAACGCGCGGCGAGCTGATCCAGCGGCTCGAGCGGCGGCGCTTCTCGGACCAGACGCTGGTGGATCCGCAGGACATCGCGAACGCGGTAGAGATCGGCTCGGCGCGCGGCTGGCACGTGGCGGTCAATGAGTATCAGGCGGAAACCACCTCGATCGCGGCGGGCTTCCGCTTCGGCGCCGAAGACTATGCGTTCGTCGTCGCCGCGCCCAATGCGCGCGTGCTGGAACGCGAAGAGGAGATCGGCGCGATCGTCGCGGCGCAGGCCGCCGACATGTACCGGAGATATGCACGATGAGTCTTTCCACCCGGCTGGTCGACGCCTGGACCCAGCTCTTCGCGCTGTGCAAGCTCAAGTCCGAAGAGAGCGTGCTGATCCTGATCGGCGACATCACGGACCCGGAACATCACGCGGCGGCGCGCTTCGCGCTCGCCCGGCTGGGCAATCCGATGATGAGCGTGGAACTGGGCGCGTCCGTGGCGGTCAAGGTGGGCGGCGACAGCACCGCGCACTACGGACCCACCGCGCTGTCCGGCAACCGGCTCGCCATCGAGGCGATGAAGCGCACGGATCTCATCGTCGATTTGATGGGCATGTATCGCGGCTCCGAACAGGAAGAGATTCTCGAGTCCGGCGCGCGCATCATCCTCGTCAAGGAACCGCCCGAGATCTTCATGCGCCTGCTGCCCACGGAGACGGACCGGCTGCGCGTCAAGCGCGCCGAAACGCGCATGCGCGCGGCGCGCCGGCTGGACGTCACGTCGGCGGCCGGCACGCGCTTCAGCGCGCGCTTCGGCGAGTATCCGCCGCTGGTCCAGTACGGTTTCGCCGACGAACCCGGCCGCTGGGATCACGCGCCGAGCGCGTTCATCGCGCGCTGGCCGGACGAGGCGTCGAGCAACGGCATCGTCGTGCTCGACGAAGGCGACACCATCCTGCCGTTCAAGGACTACGTGCGCACGCCCATCCGCCTCACCATCGAGAACGGCTTCGTGACGGGCATCGAAGGCGGCCTCGACGCCCGCTACCTGCGCGATTACATCGCCTCCTTCAACGATCCCGACGGCTACGCGGTCTCGCATCTGGGTTGGGGCCTGCTCGACCGCGCGCACTGGACCATGCTCGGCATGTACGACAAGCGCCAAACCAACGGCATGGACGCCCGTTCCTACGCCGGCAATTTCATGTTCTCCACCGGACCAAACGCGGAAGCGGGCGGCACGCGCCACACGCCCTGCCATCTGGACATTCCGATGTCCGGCTGCAGCGTGCAGATCGACGGCGTGCCGGTGGTGATCGACGGACAAGTGATCGAAACCGCGCCGGATACCGTCCGCGCCTGACGCAACCAAGCACGTTCAAAACAAAGGAATCGCACCATGAATTCAGTCATGCAGACGTTCGACGACGAACCGGCGCACCGCACGCTGCATCCTTGGGACGGTGTGATTCCCGACGCGGATCTCGCTGCGTTCGACGCCGCCGGCTTCGACGGCCGCAGCGGCACCGGCCAGCGTCCGGCGCTGCTTGTCATCGACATGCAATACCGCTCCTTCGGCGAGACGCCGCGCCCGCTGCTCGACGCCATCGCCGAATATCCGACGAGCTGCGGCGAATACGCCTGGTCGTGCGTGCCGCACATGGTGCGTCTGCTGGCCGCGTTCCGCCGCAACCGCTTCCCGGTGATCTTCCCGCACGTCGCGCCGAAGGGCGTCCACGACGCCGGACGCTTCGGCGACAAGGTGCCCGGCATCATGGATATCGACCGGCGCGGCTATGACTTCGTCGAGGAAGTGGCCCCGGCGGCGGCCGAACTGCGCATTCCCAAGTACCACGCGAGCGCCTTCTTCGGCACCGCGTTGACGAGCTATCTGATCGACCAGCGCATCGACACGCTGTTCGTCACCGGCGGCACGACGAGCGGTTGCGTGCGGGCCTCGGTGGTCGATGCGTCGTCGCTCGGCTTCAAGGTGGTGGTGCCGCACGAGTGCGTCTTCGACCGCTCGCGCATCTCGCACGCCGTGAACCTGTTCGACATGCACAAGAAGTATGCGGACGTCGTCGATACGGACCATGCGCTCGCGTTGCTGAGCGAGGCGAACGCGCTCGCGCAGCGCGGCGTGTGAAGGCTTTGTCAGACCCATTCGGCGCGCGGGGCGAACGCCCGCGCCAGACGGTATTCCGGAGATCCCCATGAACGCCAATGTGCCGCTGCAATTCATCGACCTGCAAGACCGCTTCGCCCGGACCCGCGAGCAGCTCGCCGCCGCGCGTCATCTGCCCGGCGAGGTCTACGCCAAGACTGACGTGCTCGCCCTTGAAAAGCAGAAGATCTTCCTCGACACCTGGCTGTGCGTGGGCCGCGAGGAAGAACTGCCGAACGTGGGCGATTACCTCACCGCCAGCATCTGCGATGAACCGTATGTGCTGACGCGCAATACGTCGGGCGAGATCAGCGCGTTCATGAACATGTGCCTGCATCGCGGCGTCGCGATCGCGGAAGGCCGCGGCAATGCGCGCGACTTCAGTTGCCCGTATCACGCCTGGCTTTACGATCTCGAAGGCAAGCTGCTGGTCGCGCCAGGCATGGGCAAGACGCCGCTCGACATCGCCGGCAAGCGCCTCAAGACGCTCGAAGTGCGCACCTGGCGGGGCTGGATCTTCATGAGCTTCAACCGCGAGCCGATGCCGTTCGAGGAATTCATCGGCGAATTCGCGGAGAACACGCCTTGGTTCCGCACCGACGAATGCCGGATGGCCGAGAAGATGCAGATCGAAGTGGCCTGCAACTGGAAGCTGCTGGTCGAGAATCTGGTCGACATCTATCACGTTCCGGTGCTGCATACCGGCACATTCGGGCGTTTCAACGACTACCGCAACCTCGATGTGAAGCTGCATGCGCGCGGCAGCTGGTCCTACGACCAGAAGGCCCGTTCCCACTCGAAGACGGGCAAGAGTCTCTTCCCCACATTGCCCTGGCTCGAAGGCCTGCCGGACGACACCTCCTCGCGCGGCGGCCTGTTCCCGAACGTGACGCTCTCCATGCGCAGCGACAGCCTGCGGCTGTGGCAGGTGTGGCCCATCGACGCCGAACGCACGCGGCTCGACATCTACCTGATGTTCCCGCCGGTCGCGTTCGAGCAGCCCGATTTCGAAGCCAATCTCGCCGAATACAAGGCCTTCGTCGCGAAGCTCGTGGCGGAAGATGCGTCGATGGTGGTTTCGTTGCAGAACGCCATGAAATCGCCCTTCTACGAGCCGGGTCCGATGTCGTCGATGGAAGTCGCCGTGCATCACCTGATGAAAGCCTATCTCGACGCAATCGAACGCTGAGCCGTCATGTCCACCGCACGTCTGCCTCAAGGAACCTCTCAAGTGAGCCGTCCCGTTATCGAAACTTCGGTGCTGATCGTCGGCGCCGGTCCCGCTGGTCTTTCTCTCGCGCTCGACCTCGGCTGGCGCGGCATCGACTGTCTGCTGATCGACCAGCAGCCGTCCGCCGACGTGGTCCTCCCGCGCGCATCCGGACTAAGTTCGCGCACGATGGAGTTCTTCCGCCGCTGGGGCATTGTCGAGGATGTCGCGCGCGCGGGCTTCCCGCAGGACTATGCGCTCGACATCGTTTACTGTACGAGCCTCGCCGGACACGAACTGGCGCGCGAGCCCTATGCGCCGCTCGGCGGCCGGGAAGCGCCCGACTTCACGCCGCAGGACCGGCATCGCTGCCCGCAGAAACTGCTTGATCCAGTTCTTGAAAAAGCGCTCGCACGCTTTCCTTCCGTCACGCTGATGCGCAGTCTGCGGCTCGCCAGTTTCTTTGATGACGGCCAGGGCGTGCGCGCGTTCGTCGACCGCCTGCCGGGCGGCAAGCGGCATCAGTTCACGGGCGAGAACATCGACCGTGTGTTCATCGGCGAACGGGCGGAGCCGCCGCAATCCGGTGTGGAGACGCTCGAGATCCGCGCGAAGTACATGGTGGCGTGCGACGGCGTGGACAGCGGTATCCGCAACGCGCTGGAGATTCCGCTCGAAGGCACGCCGGTCCTGAACTACACGATGAGCCTGCTGGTCGACGCCGAGCACCTGCAGGACAAGCACAAGATGGGCGCCGCCGAGCGCTACATGATGATCGGGCCGGAAGGCGTGTGGGGCAATCTGACCGTGGTGGACGGCCATACGGAATGGCGGCTGTCGCTCTCGGGTTCGGCGCAGAAGCTCGATCTCGCCAATCTCGACACGGACGCGCTCGTGCGCCGCTGCTTCGGCGACGACACCATTCCGTTCAAGGTCCGCGCAATGTCGCCGTGGCGGCGCCGCGAAGTGGTGTCGTCAAAGGTGCGCGCGGGGCGCGTGTTCATCGCCGGCGATGCGGCGCACGCGATGTCGCCGACGGGCGGCTTCGGCATGAACACGTGCATCGGCGATTCCGTCGATCTCGGCTGGAAACTGGAAGCCGTGCTGAAAGGCTGGGGGGGCGAGGCGCTGCTCGATACCTACGAATGCGAGCGCAAGCCGGTCATGACCCGCTTCGTCAAGGCCGCCGCCGATCTCTTCAAGCCGTGGATGCTCAAGCTCGACTACAGCGCCGTGCTCGACGAAACGCCGGAAGGGGAAGCCGCGCGCCGGCATGTCGGCGCGACGCTCAAGGACGCGATGCTCGCGGAATGGGAGATCGCGGGGACCTCGATGGGGTATCGCTATGACCGCTCGCCGATTGTCATCGGCGACGGCACCGAGCCCGTGCCCGACGAACCGATGGTATATATCCAGAACGCGCGGCCTGGCTCGCGCGCGCCGCACGCCTGGCTCGACGACGGCCGCTCCACGCTCGACCTGTTCGGCGAGGGATTCACCCTGCTGTCGTTCGCCGGCGATGCGCCGTCCACGCAGGCGCTCGAACGGGCGGCGAGCGAGCGCGGCATGCCGCTTTCGGTGGTGCAACTCGACCGCCCGGATATTGCGGCGCTGTACGAGAGGCGTTTCGTGCTGGTGCGTCCGGACGGTCACGTGGCGTGGCGCGGCGACGCGCTCGACGCACCGGACGAACTGCTCGACACCGTGCGCGGTGCACGCTGCGTGGCGCAGGCCCAGGCCGCGGCATGACTCACACGCCACCGGCGACGCCCATGTCCAGCACCTTCCAGTACGGCGCGCATGTCAGCGCGAACGGCATCCGCCAGCATTACCTCCGCTTCGGCGGACGCGGGCCGGCGCTCGTTATCGTGCCCGGCATCACGAGTCCGGCAGCCACTTGGGATTTCGTCGGCGAGGCGCTGGGCGAACAGTTTGATACTTACATCCTCGACGTGCGCGGACGCGGCCTGTCTGAAGCGGGTCCGCATCTCGAGCACGGCACGGCGGTCTATGCGGCCGATGTCGCCGCGTTCGCCGGCGCCATGCGCTTCACGCGCTTTCACGTGCTGGGACATTCGCTCGGCGCGCGCGTCGCGGCTCGTCTTGCAGCCAGCGCTCCGGGCGCGCTGGAGCGGCTGATTCTCGCCGATCCGCCGGTCAGCGGACCGGGGCGCCGGCCGTATGTGAAGTCGCTGCCGTTCTATCTGGATGCGATTCGCGAAGCGCAATGCGGCGGTCTCGATCACGAGGCCATGCGCAAGACCTACCCGACGTGGTCGGATGCGCAACTGCGGCGCCGCGCCGAATGGCTACATACGTGCGATGAAACCGCGATCGCCGCGAGTTACGCGAGCTTCCAGGACGACGATTTCCATGCCGACCTGCCGCGTATTCAGGCGCAGACGCTGCTGATGGTCGCGGGAAGGGGCGACGTGATTCGCGAGGAAGAGCTGCTCGAGATCGAGGATCAGGTGCTGGATCTCAAGGTGGCGCGCTTCCCGCATGCCGGACACATGATTCCATTCGACGATGCCCGCGGGTTCACGTCATGCGTGCTCGAATTTCTGGGCACGGACTGAAGGTGTCATCCGGCGGCGCTGTCGAGACCCAACGCCGAAGCCAGCCCGCGCGACTCGCGCCAGGCGATTTTCACGAACGGATCGGTGGCGTCGTAACGTCCTTTGCCCGTCGACATCACCAGATTCGCATCGGTGAGCGCCAGTAGTGCGTTCTGGATCGCACTCTGCGAGACCGGCATGCCAATCTCAACAGTGAGCGCCTGATTGGTTTCAGAGGAATAGAACCCGCCGGTGGGTCCGTCGCTCAGGCAGATTCGATTGAACAGGGTCGTGGCAAGATCGCCCAGGCTCTCGGCTCGCGAGATCTCGGCATCGGCCGCGGCATGGCGCAACGCCTGCACGATGATCGGCAACTGGGCGTCGGGCGCGAGGTCGGAGGGGCTGTCGCGCAGAGCAATCAGAGCCTTCAACAATTCTTCCGGCCGGCTGCCCAGCTGCTGGAAGGCGTTGACCGCAGCAGGCAATGTGGTCAAGCGTTCGCCGAGCTGCTCACGCGTCAGGTCCAGCACATGCATCACGTAGTCCTGGCCCAGCAGCGGGAACGCCTGCGACCATGCACCCTGAAACGCCTGATTGCCGCGCATCATCATTTCCTGCACCTGCGCCCGGTGCGACCCGGTGCCGATGATGAAGAGCCGCCCGGGCATGCCGGGCTCCAGATTGACCGCGTCCCGGGCCGCCTTCAGGGCCAGCAGCAGTTCGTTGCCGGCGACGCTGCCCATTGCGTGCTGAATTTCGTCGATGATCAATACGACATCGGCACGTGTTTTCTCCACGACCTCAGTGAACACGTCCGCCAGAGTCGGTCCGGTTTTCTTGCCCAACTGATCCAGCCTGAAGCCGAATTCGAAGCCGGCGCCCCCTATGTCGATTTCTGAAACACGCTTGAGCTGCCGGGAAATTCGGCCGAACAGGTCGGATGCCGGCGTCTGCAGGTCCGCCAAGGTTTGTTCCATGGCGCCCGTGACCAGATCCGCAGGATCGGCCTGTACCTGACTCCACAAATCGGCATACATGACGATGGCGTCCTGACGCTGCAGCGCCGGCATCAGATCCTGCCGGATGAAAGTCGTCTTGCCGATGCGCCGCGGCCCGGACAGAAACACGCCGGCCCCGAAGTGCGGATCGAGCGCTCGGGGATGAAAGATCTGCCAAACCATTTCTTCAGCCAGCTCCGTGCGGTGGTAGGCCATGGCAATTATGAAAATTATTTACTTGGGATAATTACCCCATCCAAATAATTTTGGTTAAAGGCCGCCCGCGCCTCTTCGCTGTCAAAGAAAGTGCCCTCCTCAACCCCGCAAGGCCAGCCCGATATAATCGCCGGACCATTCCACGAGGATCCGCGCATGAAAATTCTTGTCGCCCTGAGCACTGCCCTGGCCCTGTCGAGCACCGCGTTCGCCGCCAACACCACCGAAAAGCTGCCCTCCGGCGTCGTGGTCGAGCACCTGAAGCAAGGCACCGGCGCACAGCCGACGGCCAGCGACGTCGTCCGCGTCAACTATCGCGGCACACTCGCCGACGGCACCGAATTTGACAGTTCCGCGAAACACGGCGGCCCCGCCACCTTTCCGCTCGGCCGCGTGATTCCGTGCTGGACGCAAGGCGTACAGAAAATGAAAGTGGGCGGCAAGGCCAAGCTGACCTGCCCGTCCGCCACCGCCTACGGCAGCCAGGGCGTTGGCCCCATTCCGCCGAACAGCGATCTGACCTTCGAAATCGAACTGCTCG
Organism: Caballeronia sp. LZ032; assembly: GCF_031451315.1. Classification (NCBI taxonomy): domain Bacteria; kingdom Pseudomonadati; phylum Pseudomonadota; class Betaproteobacteria; order Burkholderiales; family Burkholderiaceae; genus Caballeronia; species Caballeronia sp. LZ032. Next base: position 89,751 of record NZ_JARUXP010000002.1, on the reverse strand, counting down.
GTATCGGTCAGTAAGCCATCGCGCAGTAACCATCGCGCAATAAGAAAGGGCGCCGCAGGAGTTCATCCTGCGGCGCCCTTTCTTTCGCGCCGTGGCGCGTCAGCGAATTACATCGTCACGGTGTCGGCCACTTGCTTGAAGTCGTCGATGCGGTCGAAGTTCAGGTACTGATAGATCTTGTCGCCATTGGCGTTGATCACGCCGATATCGCCCATGTACTCGTCCTTGGTCGGAATCCGGCCCAGACGCGAGCAGATGGCCGCCAGTTCCGCCGAGCCGAGATACACGTTCGTGTTCTTGCCCAGACGGTTCGGGAAGTTACGCGTGGACGTGGACATGACCGTGGCGCCCTCGCGCACCTGCGCCTGGTTGCCCATGCACAGCGAGCAGCCCGGCATTTCGGTACGCGCCCCGGCCGTGCCGAACACGCCGTAATGGCCTTCTTCGGTCAGCTGCTTCTGGTCCATCTTGGTCGGCGGCGCGACCCACAGCTTGACCGGAATGTCGCGCTTGCCTTCCAGCAGCTTCGACGCCGCACGGAAGTGGCCGATATTCGTCATGCACGAACCAATGAACACTTCGTCGATCTTCGCACCGGCAACATCCGACAGCGTCTTCACGTCGTCCGGGTCGTTCGGGCAGGCCACGATGGGCTCATGCACGTCGGCCAGATCGATCTCGATGACCGCCGCGTACTCGGCGTCCGCATCCGGCGCGAGCAATTGCGGATTGGCGAGCCATTCTTCCATCGCCTTGATGCGGCGCTGGAGACTGCGCGGGTCCTGGTAGCCCTCGGTGATCATCCACTTCAGCAGCGTGATGTTGCTGTTGAGGTATTCGATGATCGGTTCCTTGTTCAGGTGCACCGAGCAGCCTGCCGCCGAACGCTCGGCCGAGGCATCCGACAGTTCGAACGCCTGCTCCACCTTCAGATCCGGCAGCCCTTCGATTTCGAGGATGCGGCCCGAGAAGATGTTCTTCTTGCCTTGCTTGGCGACCGTCAGCATGCCCTGCTTGATGGCGTACAGCGGAATGGCATTGACGAGGTCACGCAGCGTGACGCCCGGCTGCATCTTGCCCCTGAAGCGCACCAGCACCGATTCCGGCATGTCCAGCGGCATGGTGCCGGTAGCGGCCGCGAAGGCCACCAGTCCCGAACCCGCCGGGAAGCTGATGCCGATGGGGAAACGCGTGTGCGAGTCGCCGCCGGTGCCGACGGTGTCGGGCAGCAGCATGCGGTTCAGCCACGAGTGGATCACGCCGTCGCCGGGACGCAGCGCGATGCCGCCACGGTTGCTGATGAAGTTCGGCAGGGTCTGGTGCGTCTTGACGTCGACCGGCTTCGGATACGCGGCGGTGTGGCAGAACGACTGCATCACCAGATCGGCCGAGAAGCCGAGGCACGCCAGGTCCTTCAGTTCGTCGCGGGTCATGGGGCCCGTGGTGTCCTGCGAGCCGACCGAGGTCATCTTGGGTTCGCAGTACGTGCCCGGACGCATGCCCTGGCCTTCCGGCAGGCCGCAGGCGCGGCCGACCATCTTCTGCGCCAGCGAGAAGCCCTTGGCCGTGCCGGCCGGCTGTTGCGGCAGACGGAACAGGTCCGACGGCGCCAGGCCCAGCGCTTCACGCGCCTTGGCCGTCAGCCCGCGGCCGATGATCAGCGGAATGCGGCCGCCGGCGCGCACTTCGTCGAACAACACTTCCGACTTGACCTGGAATTCCGCGATGACCGCGCCGTTCTTCAGCGCCTTGCCTTCGTACGGACGCAGCTCGACGACGTCGCCCATTTCCATCTGCGACACATCGAGTTCGATGGGCAGCGCGCCCGCGTCTTCCATCGTGTTGTAGAAGATCGGCGCGATTTTCGAGCCGAGGCACACGCCGCCGAAACGCTTGTTCGGGATGAAGGGAATGTCTTCGCCCGTGAACCACAGCACCGAGTTGGTGGCCGACTTGCGCGAGGAACCCGTGCCGACGACGTCGCCCACATAGGCGACCAGGTGGCCCTTCTCCTTCAGCGACTCGATGAAGCGCACCGGGCCGCGCTTGCCGTCTTCTTCCGGCGTGATGCCGGGACGCGCGTTCTTCAGCATGGCCAGCGCGTGCAGCGGAATGTCCGGGCGCGTGGTGGCGTCCGGCGCCGGCGACAGGTCGTCCGTGTTGGTTTCGCCCGTCACCTTGAAGACGGTCACGGTCAGGCTGTCAGGCACTTCCGGACGGCTCGTGAACCATTCGGCGTCCGCCCAGCTCTGCAGCACGGCGCGCGCGTGGGCGTTGCCCTTGTCTGCGAGTTCCTTGACGTCGTGGAACTGGTCGAACATCAGCAGGGTTTTCTTCAGCGCGTCCGCGGCGACGGCGGCCACTTCGGCGTCAGAGAGCAGTTCGATCAGCGGCGCGATGTTGTAGCCGCCCAGCATCGTGCCGAGCAGTTCGGTGGCGCGCTGGCGCGAGATCAGCGGGCAGGCGGTTTCGCCCTTGGCCACGGCGGCCAGGAAGCCCGCCTTGACGCGTGCAGCCTCGTCCACGCCGGCCGGCACGCGGTTCGTGATGAGGTCGAGCAGGATCTGCTCTTCGCCTGCGGGCGGATTGGTCAGCAACTCCACCAGCTCGGCGGTCTGCTGAGCAGTCAGGGGCAGAGGCGGAATGCCGAGCGCGGCGCGTTCGGCGACATGAGCGCGAAAATTTTCAAGCATGAGGGGACCGTTCGTTTGCGTTTCAAAGGACGACTTTCCAGTCGCGCCGAGGCTGCTCCCGGCATTGCTTCGAGCGCAATTTTAGCGTTTTGACCGTGTCGCGTCAATTATCTTATGTCTTATGTCTTATACAAGACTCAGGCTCAAAGCCTGTTGCGACCGTCGGTTTTCATGGTTCGACGGCATGCCTGACTGGCGCCCCGCGCTCACGCCGAAGCCGACGGCCACGAAGCTTCGATCGCCTGCAACGCACTCGTCACGATGGAACGGTTCAGTGCCGCCGCCAGCACGCCGTCGCGTTCCTCATAGGCTTCGCACAGGCGTTGATGATCGGAGCACGAGCGTTGCAGGCGTCCGGGCAGCGACGTACTCAGGCGGCGCAGTCTGTTGATACGCATGCGCATGGATTCCAGCACCTCCTTGAAGATGCCGTTGCCGCACACGCGCAACTCTTCATCGCGGAACGCGACGTTAGCCCAGAAGTAGGCATCGACGTCGCCGCGCGCGGCGGCCTCGGCAAGGTGCCGATGCGCGTGCCAGAGCCGCTCGATGTCCTGCGGCGTCGCCCGCTCGACCACGCCCAGCGAGATCTGCGCGTACAGCAGCGCGCGCAGCTGATACAGCTCGCGCGCGTCTTCGATCCTGATGGCCGAGACCCTCGGACGCTTGCGCGGCGGCCAGTCAACCAGTCCTTCGCGGCTCAGGACGAACAGCGCTTCGCGCACCGGCGTGCGGCTGACCTCAAAGCGCCGTGCGAGTTCGACGGAGTTCAGATCGTCGCCGGGTGCGAGCCGCCCTTCGATGATCCCGCGCGCGACCCAGTCGATGATCTCTGCGGTTGCGGGATTGAATGTGTCGACACTTTCGCTCATGACGATCATTTCGGATGTCTGGTAAGGTGCAATAAGACGCCAATAATTCTACCTTCGCCGCGATGGAGTTCGGTATCAGATACTCCATCTGTCGACACTTGGAAGAATTTCCACTACGAGGAGACAATGCATGTCCGAGCGCCATCGGCCTCAACGTCGCAGGCTGTTGCAATCCGCCGGCGCACTCGCCGCGCTATCGCTGGGCGGTTCGCGCCTCGTCTTCGCTGCGGACGAAAGCGCGAGCGAAGCAGCGAGCACCGGCGCAGACAGCGAGCACATCACCGCGCAACTCGCGCGCTACATGGCGCAGGCCCGCACGATGCCGCTCCCCGCTCCCGTCGTCCTCGCCTGCAAGCACCGGATTCTGGACACCTTCGGCGCGATGGTCTCCGGATCGCGTATGCGCCCCGGCATGCTCGCGGCGAAATACGTCGGCACGCTCGGCGGCGCGCCGCAGGCGACGGTCATCGGCACGCACGCGCGCACGAGCATCGTCAATGCGGCGCTGGCCAACGCCATGTGCGCCCATTCCGATGAAACCGACGACTTCGAACCGGTGACGAAGGCGCATCCCGGAAGTTCGGTGGTGCCGTCGGCGCTGGCCATGGCCGAGCACGGCGCGCAAAGCGGCGAAACGATGATCCGCGCGGTCACGCTCGGCTATGACCTCGCCTGCCGCCTGCTGATGGCGCTCGGTCCCGATCTCGTGCGCGGCTCGCATCGCAGCGCGGAAGGCACGGCCTCGACCTTCGGCGCGCTCGGCGCGGCGTCCGCCCTTGCGGGTCTCGACGAAACCGCGATGCGCTATGCGATCTCCTATTCGGCACAGCAGGTGTCGGGACTGTGGAGCTGGGTCAAGGACAAGGACCACATCGAGAAAGCCTTCGACTTCGCCGGCATGGGCGCGCGCAACGGCGTCATGGCGGTGAGCATGGTGCAGTCCGGCATGACGGGCGTGCGCGACGTGCTCGACGGCACGCACAACCTGTTCATCGCGCTTTCCACTCAGCCTGATCCGCACGCGATGATCGACGGGCTCGGCTCGCGTTTCTACGTGACCGAGACGGCGATCAAGACGTACTCGGTGGGTTATCCGATCCAGTCTCCGCTCGACGCGCTGCTCGCCCTGCGCAAGCAATACGGCCTGACGCCGGACAACGTGAGCCGCATCGTCGTGCGGATTCCGCCGGATGCGGAAGGCATCGTCGGCGATAGCGCGATGCCCGACGTCAACTGCCAGCATCTCGTGGCGCTCGCGCTGGTGAAGGGCGCGGTGTCGTTCCGCGACAGCCACGATGTCGCCCTGATGCGCGATCCCGCCATTCTCAAGGAACGCGCGAAAGTGACGGTGCAGCCGGACCCCGCGTTGCACGATCCCGCCGCGCCGCGCGGTGCGAAAGTGCAGGTCACGCTGACGGATGGCCGCACGGTCGAGCACTTCACGCGCTTTGCACCCGGCACGAAGGAGAACCCGCTGTCGAGCGAAGCGGTCGCGGCCAAGGCGCGCGACCTGATGGCGCCCGTGCTGGGCGCCGCGCGCACGGCCGCGCTCATCGAGAAGATCGAGCATCTGGAAACGCTCAGGGATGTGCGCGAACTGCGCCCGCTGCTTACCGCCTGACGCCCGACACACTACAAGGAGACGAACACATGGCCAACATCGACCGGCGCTACTTCCTGAAGACCGGCGCGGCGGGCGCACTCGCGTCCGCCACCGTGGGCACGAGCGCGCTGGCGCAAGGCAACAGTGCGGCATCGCAGCCCGGCGCCACGAATGCGCGCCCGCCGAAGGTCACGCGCATCCTTGCCGAATTCATCGGCAAGACGCGCTACGAAGACCTGCCCGCACCGGTGCGCCGCGAAGGCGTGCGCACGCTGATGAACTGGGTCGGCGTGGCGGTGGGCGGTTCGCACGACACGACAGTCGATCGCGCCGTGGCCGCGCTCACGCCTTTCTCGGGGCCGCCGCAAGCGAACCTGCTTGGACGCACGGAGCGCTTCGACATCATGAACGCGGCGTTCATCAATGGCGTCAGCAGTCATATCTTCGATTACGACGACACGCACCTGAAGACCATCATTCATCCGGCCGGTCCGGTGGTGTCCGCGATTCTCGCGTATGCGCAATACCAACCCGTGTTGGGCAAGGACTTCCTCAATGCGCTGGTGCTGGGCGTGGAGACCGAGTTGCGCATCGGCAATGCGGTGTACCCGAATCATTACGATGTCGGCTGGCACATCACCGGTACCTGCGGCGTGTTCGGTTCGGCGGCGGCGATGTCGAAGCTCATGGGCCTCAGCGTACAACAGACGGTCTGGGCGCTGGGACTGGCGGCGTCGCAGCCGGTCGGCTTGCGCGAGTCGTTCGGGTCGATGAACAAGAGCTTCAATCCCGGCCGCGCCGCTGCCAACGGCATGTTCGCGGCGATCCTGGCGAGCAAGGACTACACGAGCTCGGACGGCATGATCGAGGCGAAGCGCGGCTGGGCGAACACGATCAGCACCAAGCAGGATTACCGCGAGATCACCGACGGGCTCGGCACGCATTACGAGTCCACGCTCAACACGTACAAGCCGTTTGCGTGCGGCATCGTGATTCACCCGGCGCTGGACGCCGCCATCCAGCTGCGCGACCAGAACCATCTCAGCGCCGATCAGATCGAGCGCATCGACTTGCGCGTGCATCCGCTCGTCATCGAACTGACGGGCAAGAAGACGCCGCAGATCGGCCTCGAAGGCAAGTTCAGCATCTATCACGCGGTGGCGATCGCGATCATCGACGGCGCCGCCGGCGAGAAGCAGTTCAGCGACGCCAAGGTGCGCGATCCGCAGACCGTCGCGCTACGCGAGAAGGTGAATACGATCGTCGATCCTTCGATCAAGCCGGAACAGGTGGACATGACCATCACGCTGAAGGATGGCCGCAAGCTGCACAAGTTCATCGAGCATGCGATCGGCAGTACGGAGGTGCCGATGAGCGATCAGCAGCTGGAGAAGAAATTCTCCGATCTCGCCGACGGTATTCTGCCGGCGGATCAGACGCGGAAGCTGATCGACACGTGCTGGCATGTCGAGGCGCTGGAGAATGCGGGGGATATTGCGGTGGGGGCGGTGAGGCGTTAGCGCATCCCGCCACTCGCAATCAGACTCTCACCCGTCAACCACCGCGCATCGTCCGACGCAAGAAACACCGCAACGGCCGCAATATCATCCGGCCGCCCAACCCTGCCGAGCGGCGTTTGCGCCAGCGCCGCCGTTTCGAATTCCGAACCGATGACGCCCGCCGTATGCGTGCCTTCCGTCACCACGACGCCCGGATTGATCGAGTTCACACGGATCTTCCTCGGACCGAGTTCGCGCGCCAGCGAACCGGTGATGGCATCCACAGCGCCTTTGGTGCCGCTATAAACGGCAGTAGTCGCCGGCGTGATGCGGCTCACGACCGAACTCACATTGACGATGCTCGCGCCTTCGCCCATATGCTTGACGGCGGCCTGCGCGGTCAGCAGCGTGCCCAGCACGTTGACATTGAACTGCTTGTGGAAGTGCTCTTCGGTGATCTCTTCCAGCGCCGCGAATTCATAGACGCCGGAATTGTTCACGAGAATATCGAGGCGGCCGTAGGTTTCGATTGCCGCGTTCACGATGCCTTGCGCATCCGCCGCCTTCGATACATCTCCGCCCACTGCAACCGCACGGCCGTTCGCCGCGGTGATCGCGGCGACGACGGCATCGGCGCCTTCCTTGCTGCTGGCATAGTTGACGACCACCGCCGCGCCTTCGGCTGCGAGCGCCTTGGCGATGCCTGCTCCGATGCCCTTCGATGCACCCGTGACCACCGCGACCTTGCCTGCAAGTTTGCTCATGATGTCTTCCCTGAAAAGTTGACTGGACGGTAGAGGACCGGCTGCTTTGTTGTTTCGCTGGGTCGGCCCTGCCATGGTGACAATGTAGTTGGGCTGTCACCACCGATAAAGCGGACTAAAGTGAATTGACATGCAGGCAAACGCGAATAATGAACCGGCGCCATGGAGGCAGACCGCATGAGCATGCTTCGAAGCGATGCGAACTTCGCTGGACCGATCGCCGGGCTGTATGAACAATTACTCGTGCCGATGCTCTTCGCGCATTACGCCGACGACCTCGTCCGCCGTATCGCCGCACTTGATCCATCGCGGGTACTGGAAACCGCTGCGGGAACCGGCGCATTGACGCGTGCGATGTCGCGCAGGCTGCGTCCGCAGGTTGCCATCGTCGCGACGGACCTGAGCCAGGCCATGCTCGACCACGCAGACGCAGCAGGGACGCCCGCGAACGTCACGTGGCAACAGGCTGATGCGCAAATCCTGCCGTTCGCCGATGCAGGCTTCGATGTCGTCGCCTGCCAGTTCGGCGCGATGTTCTTTCCCGACAAGCCGGCTGCCTTCGCGGAGGCGCGTCGCGTGCTGCGGCCGGGCGGGACGCTGTTGTTCAACGTGTGGGATTGCATCGAAGAAAATGCTTTCGCCGATACGATCACCACCGCGCTCGGCCACGTGTTCCCCGATGATCCGCCGCTGTTCATGAAACGCACGCCGCACGGCTATTTCGATGCGCACACGATCTCGACGGACCTCGCCCGCGCAGGCTTCGATGCAACATCGCGCATCGAAACGGTAACCGCGCAAAGTCATGCGCCATCCGCGCGGGCCGTCGCCGTCGCGTACTGCCAGGGAACGCCTTTGCGCAATGAGATAGAAGCACGCAAAGGCGCGACGCTCGACGAAGCCACGGCCGTCTGCGAAGCTGCAATCGCGGATCGCTTCGGCACCGGACCCGTGCACGCGAAGATGCAGGCGCACATGATCGTCGTGCGCCGCTGAAGCCTCACGCGCGATCCAGCACCCGCGTGAGCCATGCGATGAGCGCCTGCCCATCGCAAGACGCGCTGCGGTAGCCCAGATGACCATCGGGCCGCACCGCCCACACCATGCCGTTGCGCGCGCCGAACTGCGCCGCGAACTCGCCCTGGAAATCGCTCAGCGTGCGATAACGTTCGTTCGCGCCGTTCATGATCGAAGGGGACATGATCAGCACCACGCCGCCCGTGAGGCCGAGCGCGGCGCGCCATGCATCGACGGCTTCATCGAACGCGGCGCCGCGCGCGCCATCCTCGTCATCGTCGATATAGCCGAGCAGCGTATGCCGGCCACGCCCGATGTGATCCTGCAAACGCTGCACCTGGCCGACGAACGCCTGCGCCAGACCGCCCACTTGCGGCACGCGGTCGCCGGGCGCGGGCAGTTCGGATGCCATGTCCCGGCATTCGTCGACGACAGCGGGACTGCCGCGATAGCCCACCAGCAACTGCGTCTCGCGCATGCCGGGCCGCATCTCGCCATGCGCGAGCACGGTATGCATGGCGCGGCTCGTCGACTCGACCACATCGAGCCCGACGGGCCGCCGTTCCGCTTCATAACTGTCGAGCAGTTTCGGGCCAGCCATCCCGCGCGCCGTCAGGCCGATCTTCCAGGCGAGATTGTGCGCATCCTGCAAGCCCGTGTTCATGCCCTGCCCACCGACCGGCGGATGGATATGCGCGGCATCGCCGGCAAGGAAGACGCGGCCCCGCGCATAGTGCTGTGCAATGCGATGACTCACGCGATACACCGACGACCAGCGCATCGACGACAAGCGCGTGTTGCGCGGCAGGATCGGCAGCATGATGCGCTCGACTTCATCGAACCCGGGCGCCGAGTTCAACGCGTGCAGCGCGGCATCGTCGGGAAGCAGCACCATCGACAGGCGATAGCGGCGCTTCGACCCGCGCACCGGCAACGCGGCAAGCGTGGTGGATTGGGGCGCGGCGCCTTCTTCCGTGCCCTGAACCTTGCCGGAGAGATTGAAGCGGTACATCGGTCCACGCGGCAGATTCCAGTCCACGTCGACATCGGCGAGCATGAAGGTCTGCGGGTATTGATCGCCTTCGAAAGGCACGTTCAACTGATGCCGCACGCTGCTGCGCGCGCCGTCGCAACCCACCAGCCAGCGGCAGCGAACCGTGCGGATCTCGCCGTCCGCCATCTGCACGCGGGCATCGACGGCGTCGCCCGAGTCGGTGAAGTCCACCAGCGTCGCACCATAGTCGACGTGCCCGCCATGCACCGCGAGCGCCGTCTCCAGCAGGCGCTCGGTTTCGAACTGCGCCAGCGAAAGTGCGCCGTAGGGCATGCCTTCGCGCGGAAACTGCGCGCTGAACACGGGATCGCCGTCCTGGAAGGTCTCGGCGCCCGTGAGCCAGACGCCCGTGTCGATCGCATCGCGCGCGATGCCCAGGTCTTCGAAGATTTCCAGCGTGCGCGCTGTCACGCCCAGCGCCTTGACGAAGAATGCACGCGTTTCGTGCGCATCGATCAGGCACACATCCAGCCCGTCGCGCTTCAGTTCCGCGGCGAGCAGCAGGCCAACGGGGCCGGCGCCGGCTATCAACACATCGGTCGTATCGTTCATGATGCGATTTCTCCCGAGGAATGCGATGCGTGCGCGTGTGACGCGCGAGATCGTCGTCCGGCGAAAGGGAGAATAACCGTTGTGCCTATGCTTGTGCCGCCATTCGATCGCCCGATCCGTCAGCCGGCGAGCGGACCGAGCCGCACGCCGAGCACGCAGCCGGCCGCGATCACGGCGAGCACGGCGGTGGCGAGCGCGGCGTAGAGCATGTTGCGCTGCCGGGCGAACACCGCGAGCAGCAGCGCGACGCGCATGACGGGAAGCAAGACGAACAGCGCGACGCCCGCCGTCATGGCCTGCGCGGCCCACGGCACGGGCCACGCCTGAAGCACCAGACCCGCGCCGATCAAGCCGCACGCGATCCACGTTCCGGCCTGAAGAAACACGGCGAGCAGGCGGTCGAGCGAAACATGCGCGGGCGACTTTGTCATCCGGCGAGTTCCGTGAGGTTGATGCCCATGCCTTGCAGCACCATCTGGCCCGCGACGATGACGAGCACGGAAAGAAACAGCACGCGCAGGCGTTCGCTGCGCACCTTCATCAGCACCCGTGCGCCGAGCACGGCGCCGAGCACCGAACCGAGCGCGACCGGCGCGGCCAGCGCGCTGACGATCTCCCCGCGCAGGAAGTACGCGCATCCGCTGGCGGCAGCCGTTACGCCGATCATGAAGTTGGAAGTGGCCGTTGAAACCTTGATGGGCAGCCGCAACGCATTGTCCATGGCGGGAATCTTGAGGATGCCGCTGCCGATCCCAAGCAACGCCGACACCATCCCGGCCACCACCATCAACGTGAGACCCAGCGGCACACGCTGCACGCGATAAGCGACGTCGCGATGCAGCCGATGATCCGGATAGCTCGAATGCAGTTCGAGCGCGGCGGCGAGCCCATGCGAAGGCGCGGTGGAGGTAGCCGACGCCGGATCTTCGCGCCGCACGAACATCTGCCATGCCGACACGAGCAGCACGCCTGCGAACAGGAAGTCCAGCGCCGATACCGGCACGACGCCCGCCAGCAGCACGCCGCAGAGCGCGCCGAGCGTCGTGCCGGTTTCGAGCACGAGGGCCAGCCGTACATTGGTCAGCCCGCCGCGCAGGAACGCGGCCGCGCCGCCGCACGAACAGGCGATGACCGACACGATGCTGGTGCCGATGGCCGCATGCATGTCGACGTGAAAGAACATGGTCAGGATGGGCACGATGAACAGGCCGCTCGCCATGCCGAGCATGCCGCCTGCAGCACTTGCGCCGAGGCCTGCGCAGAACAGCCACAGCGTTGCCTGCAAGCTCATTGGATCCGCTCTGAGGAGATCAGTGAGCTTGAACTATAACATGTCATAACAAGTATGAAAATGCATGACGGACAGCCCGTCATGCATCCGGCTACACCAACTTCACTGGAACTTCACCGGCACCGGCCGCGTGAGCAGATCGACATAGAACGCGAAGAAGCGGTTGTTGTCATAGCGCGTCACATACGTGATCTTCTGCGGCGAAGCGCCGGCCGCAGGCGCATCGGGATAGACCATCACATGCCCCTGATCTTCTCCGGGCGTCGTGTCGATGTCGAGATACGCGCTCTGCGTCTGCGTCGCATAAGTGGGATCAAGAAAGTATCCGATCGTCAGCGTGTCGTAGATGTCGGTGTTGTTGGCGAACGCGCCCGCATTCTCGATGGCATATACCTTCGTCACGGCGGTCTGTCCCGTCGGCGGATTGACGATCTGGTTATAGACGGTCTCGGTCAGCGGAACGGTATTGGTGACGTCGAGCGGAATCACCTTCTGCGGGATCGTGGTCTGCAACAGCGTGCGCACTGCGACGGGATCGAACCACCAGTTCAGTTCGCCCACTGCGTTCGCGTTACCCGGCACGTTCATCGCACCGCCCATGTAGACGATCTGCTTGATGAGCGGCACGATCTCCGGCGCCTTCTGCACGGCGGTCGCGAGATTGGTGGGCGGCCCTACTTCGATGATCGTCACCTGGTTCGGATAACGCTTGATGGTGTCGATCATGAAGTCCGCGGCGGCCTGCGCTTGCAGCTTCGTCGAAGTTGCGAAGCCGTCGGGCGGCGCGGTCAGTTGCGATTGCTGAGTGGGTTCGGGACGCATCCACGCGCCGAAATAGCCATTGGGATTGGCGGCCTGCTGCGCGCGAATGCTTGCGACGTCATATTGCAGCGGATAATTCGCGCCCGCATAAACGCCTACCTTGTCCTGCACGCCCATGCGTTCGACGGCCTTCAGCGCATCGGCCTCTTCCTGCAACAGCCAGTCGTTGCCGGTCACGACACACAGGCCGAGCAGATTGACCTTGCCCTGCCCCATCAACTGCGTGGTCATCGCGAAGAGCTGGCCGTCGTCGCCCATCGTGTTGAAGTCCGAGTCGATGATGATCTTCGGTGCATTCGAATAGGCAGGCTGATTATTGTCGGACCCGCCGCACGCGGCAAGCGCGACGACACACGGAATGATCAGGATTACCGCTTTGCAACGCTGCATGGTCGTGTCTCCCGAATCGATATAAGTAGAGTGGGCGCACCGCCGCCATGCAGGCAAGGCGCCACTCATTCTACGTTCGATCCGGGAACCGCATGGACCGCGTACTCACTCGTTCCAGTGCCCCGCGCTGCCCGCGAAAGCCGGCACGCCGAGCTGGTCGCGCTGTTGTTGCGCTTCACGCGCCTCGTCGGCCTCGACGGTCTTGCTCGTATCGATGAACAGCGCCGCGACCGCACCCACGCCGAGCAATGCCGCCGAGATCGTGAACGGCACGTTGTAGCTGCCGGTCTGCTGGATCAGATAGCCGAACACGACGGGCGAAGTCATCCCCGCAATGCCGAAGCCCGTGTTCATCATGCCGCCGGCCGTACCCGCATACTTGCCCGCGATGTCGAGCGGCAGCGTCCACAGGACCGGATTCGTGATCTCGAGGAAGAAGAACGAGCCGGTCAGGAACCACACGGCGGCCACGGGACTGGGGGCGTTGACCATCGGCAGGAGGAAGGCCAGCGAGCCGCCCATGCCCACCACGAGGATGCTGCAGCGCGCGAGCCGCAGACGGCCGGTCAGTTTGTAGATGCGGTCCGAGATGACGCCGCCGAGCGTGTCGCCGACGACGCCCGCCAGCAAGGGCAACGCGGTGAAGAGCGCGAGATGCTTGAGGTCGAAGCCGCGCGACTCCTTGAGATACGACGGCAGCCAGGTCAGATAGACCCACAGCAGCCAGCCATAGCAAAAGTCGACGAAGGTCACGAGCCACATGCGATGAATCAGCTTGCGCCAGGGCGTCACGCTCTTTCGGGCACGCGCACAATCGCCCGCGCGATAGCCGATCTCCGCGGTCTCCTCCGGCGTGATGCGGCGATTCTCATCGGGCGAATTGGTGAACACGAAGAAGTACAGCACCGTCCAAGCAAGGCTTGCGATGCCCAGCAGGATGAACGCCTCGCGCCAGCCGCTCGCGGCTACCACGGCCAGCACGAGCGGCGGCGTGAGCGCACCGCCCAGCCGCGAGAAGCTGTGCGTGATGCCTTGCGCAAAGCCCCGTTCATGCACCGGCATCCAGTACGTGAAGGCGCGCGTGGCGGTCGGGAACGCGCCGCCCTCGCCGATGCCGAGCGCCAGGCGCAGCACCACGAGCATGCCGATGCTGCCCGCAAAGCCCGTCGCCAGCGTGGCCGCGCCCCAGATCAGCGAGAGCACGATCAACACGAGCTTCGGACCGAACTTGTCGGCCAGCCATCCGCCGACGACCTGCATGACCGCATACGGATACGCAAATGCCGAGAACACGAGTCCGAGCTGCACGGAGCTCAGTCCCATCTCCTGACGGATCAGCGGACCCGCTACCGCAATGTTCACCCGGTCGATGTACGAGATGAAGTACATCAGGCACATCACGCCGAGGATGATATGGCGCGTCTTCACGCGCTGACGATGCTGGTTCATTGTGTCTCCCATGTCCATCTGATGTGGAATGTGCAAGTCCTGCCGTGAAGCGCGCGCCCGCTTATCCCGCCGGCTGCGGCTTCTCGACGAGCTTCAGGCGCTGCACCTTGCCCGAGGGGCCGCGCGGCAAGGCATCGGTGAAGCGGAATTCGCGCGGTGTCTTGTAGCGGCCGAGTTCGCGCAGGCAGTGCTCGCGCAGATCGGCGGGATCGGGAGGAGGCGCGCCGACATGCGGCACGATGAACGCGACGATGTCCTGCCCGTAGGCCGGGTCCGGCACGCCCACGGCAGCCGCTTCCAGCACGCCCGGATGGCGCAGCAGCGCTTCGTCGATCTCGCGCGGCGCGATGTTCTCGCCGCCCTTGATGATCAGTTCCTTCGCGCGGCCGTTGATGTAGAAGAAGCCGGCTTCGTCGCGATAGCCGAGGTCGCCGCTGTGCAGCCAGCCATCGGCGGTGAAGGCGTTACGGGTCTCCTCGGGCCGCTTGTAGTAGCCGCTCATCAGTTGCCCGCCGCGCAGCACGAGTTCGCCGGTCTCATTGGCCGCGCATTCGCGGCCTTCGGGATCGACGATCTTCGCCTCGCCGCCCGACGGCAGACCGATGCTGCCGATCCTGCGCAGCGCCGGGTCATACGGGTTGCTGAAGGCGGGCGCGGCGGTCTCGGTCATGCCCATCGTCTCGATCACGCCGATGCCGAAGCGCGCCTCGAACGCGCGATGATGATCGGCAGGCAGCGCCGCCGACGCACTGCGGCAGAACTTGAGCGCCGACAGATCGAAGCCTTGCGCGCTTTCGCCGTTGAGCAGATAGGCGACGATGGTCGGCACCACGTTGATCCAGGTGCAGCCGTGCTGCGACGCTTCGCGCCAGAACGTGCGCGCGGAAAAGCGCGGCGTCATCACGGCCGAGCCGCCGTGTTGCAGCGGCGTGAGCAATGCGACGACGAGGCCGTTGATGTGATACAGCGGCAGCGACACGAGCACGCGGTCGTCCTCGCACAGGCGATGTTCGGCGCTGATGTTGCGCATGTTCGCCAGCAGGCTGCGATGGCTCAGCAGCACGCCCTTGGGTGCGCCGGTCGTGCCCGAGGTGTACATGAGCAGCGCGGTGTCGGCGGGGTCGGCGCCTTTCGCGACGATCTGCGTGGCATCGTCGCCAGGCGGCGGCATGGTGCTGGAGGCAAGCACGGGTATCGCGGGCAAATCCGCTGCATCGGGCGATGTGCGCACTACCGCGATATCGCGCGCCATGCTCTTGAGCGCTTCCGCGACGGTCTCGTGCGTATCGTCGGCCACGAAGATCAGGCGCGTATCCGAATGCTCGACGATGTAACGCACCTGCGACGGCTGGCACAGCAGGTTCAGCGGATTGGCGACGAGCCCGCTGTACATTGCGGCGAGCAACAGCCGCGCGGTCTGGATGCCGTTGCCCATGAACACCGAGACCACATCGCCAGGCTTCAGTCCCGCCGCTTCGAACCGCGTTGCGAGCGCACGGCAGTCGTCACGCAACGCGCGGAACGAGAGTACGTTGCCGCCCTCGGCATCGAGCAGGAACGGCTTGTCGGGAGCATGTTCAGCGCGCGCGTCGATCAATGCGCGCAAGGTCGTTGCATCGAGCGGCGCGTGCCCGGAAGATGCAATGCGATCAGCGAGCGTGCTCATCGTCCGATCCTCCGGAAGTAGTCGCCGAGCAACGCGTCGACTTCCGGCACGCGTTCCGCAATCGGGTACGCGACGCGCGTCACGTTCATGTATTGCCGGTAGCCGAGGTTCGCCGAGAAGTTGTTGCCGCCCCAGGTGCCGCAGCCCATCGAGAGCGAGAACGGCAGGCCGTTGTCGAAGTTGCCGCCGGTCGCAAGGCAATGCGCCTGATTCACGATCACGCGCGCCACCGGCAACTGCGTGCCGAGCAGAACGGCCAGCGCATCGTCCGCGCCATGCACGCCCACCGAATGTCCCGCGCCCATGTAGCCGTAGATGCCGCGCACGATGTCCATCGCGTGTCCGGTATCACGCGCGCGATACACGGTCAGCACCGGCGAGAGCTTCTCTCCCGAGAAAGGATGGTCCTTCCCATAGCCGGTTTCCTCGACCATCAGGAACCTCGGCTCGCGCGCGGCGATGTCATCGAGGCCGGCTTCACGGGCAATCGCCGCAGCGGAGCGCGCCGTGCAGCGCGCCGACAGCTTGCCGTCCTGCCACAGCACTGCCTGCAAGCTTGCCTTCTGCGCGGCGTCCAGCAACACGCCGCCCTGCTTGCGCAGCGCATCGAGCATGCGGGCATGAATGGCGTCCTCGATCACGACGCTGTTCTCCGACGAGCAACTGGTCGCGTTGTCGAAGGTCTTGGAGATGGCGATCTTGCGCGCCGCGTCATCGGCATCGGCCTGCGCGGTCACGATGGACGCCACGTTGCCCGCGCCCACGCCGAAGGCCGGCGTGCCGCTCGTATAGGCCATGCGCACATTGGCCTGCGAACCGGTGGCAACGACCAGATCGGCGAGGCGCATCAATGCGGCCGTCGCGGCCTTGCTGGCGGGCGGCGGCAGCATCTGCACGAGATCGGGATCGAGACCGGCCTTGGCGAACTCGGCGTGAATGAAGCCGATCAGCAACGCGCACGACGAATAACCCTTCGGCGAAGGCGCGACGATGATCGCGTTGCCGCACTTGAGCGCATTGATGATCTTGTTGGCGGGCGTCGCGCCGGGATTGGTCGAGGGCGTGATGGCCGCCACCACGCCCACCGCGCGCGCGATCTCGACGATGCCATGTTCCTCGTCCCGCGCGATCACGCCCGTCGTCGCGACGCCATGCAGGTCGCGCAACAGGCCCAGCGTCTTGCGATGGTTCTTGCGGAACTTGTCGTCGGCGTTGCCGAGTCCCGTGTCGCGCACGGACAGGTCCGCCAGTTGCCGGTTGCGCGCGGGCTCCATGATGGCCCACGCGGCGGCGGCCACGGCCGTATCGAGCGTGTCCTGCCCCGCGTGTTCGAAGCGTTGCTGCGCCGCGCGCGCCCGCTCGACGAGCGCGCCGACCGCGCGTTCCGCTTCCGCCTGCTGCGCGGCCTGATTGGAGTCCGGCGTGGAGTCTGGCGCGTGTGCGCGTGAACGCACGAGTGTTGCGCCGCTTGCCATGTCATTCATGCGATGAACCTCGGCTGATGATGGATGGGAGGTGCTATCCAATCTAGTCAGCTCTGTTCGTCGCGCGGTCCCGTTTTCCGGAGTAACGCATGCAGCGACGGCGCGTGCATCGGAAAGTGTCGATTTCGGGACTTTCCAGAGTCCCGAAAAACAATGTTTTCGACGCACAATGAAATAAAAACGCAAGCGACACATATAAAGCAGGAGACAGCGTGACATCGAATCAATCGAATGCCGCCGCCGTGCGCGCGTTCCGCGTGCTGGAAACCCTGGCGGAAGCGAACCGTCCTCTATCGATGACCGAACTGGTCGATGCGCTTGGCCTGCCGAAGCAGACCGTGCACCGCATCCTCGTGCAACTGATGGATGCGTGGCTCGTCACGCGCGGCGCCAGCGACAGGCTCTATGAATGCTCGCCACGGGTGCGCACGCTCGCCATCAACGTGCTGATGCACGCAGGGCCTGCTGCGGCGCGGCATGCGTTGCTCGAACAACTCGTCACGCGGGTCGGCGAGACCTGCAATCTGACGATGCTCGCGGGCAACGACGTCGTGTATGTGGATCGCGTGGAAACGGGCTGGCCGTTGCGCATGCATTTGCAGCCGGGTTCACATGTACCGCTGCATTGCTCGGCGAGCGGCAAGCTGCTGCTGAGCTTCCTGCCGAAGGAGCGGCGCGAGCGCATGATCGAGCGCCTGCCGCTACGGTCTTACTCGGAACGCACCATCACCGACCGCGACGTGCTGCGCCGTGAGCTCGCCTTGACGCGCCGCCGCATGCTGGCTAT
Source organism: Caballeronia sp. LZ032 (assembly GCF_031451315.1). Lineage (NCBI taxonomy): Bacteria > Pseudomonadati > Pseudomonadota > Betaproteobacteria > Burkholderiales > Burkholderiaceae > Caballeronia > Caballeronia sp. LZ032. The sequence goes on along the minus strand of NZ_JARUXP010000002.1, from coordinate 71,808 downwards.
CAACAATCAGGAGCATCTGCAGGGGCTCGTTGCGATTGCGGTGCCGGTGATGCTGGACCGCAATCGCGCATGCGCCGCGATCGCGATCCAGGCGCCGGTGGGACGCGTCGCGCTCGATCAACTGCTTGCCTTCGAGCCCGACCTGCGCCGCACGGCTGAAGAAACCGCGCGGACTTTCAGGGAAGAATGAAGCGGTTCAACGTTCGGCGGTTTGCAGATGCTGCGCTGCGTGCTCGTCGGCGTGAGCCTCGACCTCGTTGCGGCCGCGCTTGAACACGAAGTACGCGACGATCAGGATGCCCAGACTCACGACGCCGAGCCACAGCGGCTTGCGTTGATCCGGGATGAACGCCATGGCGATGAGAATCGCGAGCATGCCGACGATGGCGAGCCAGGTGAGATAGGGAAATCCCCACATGCGCACGCGCAGGTCGTTCGCCTCGAAGCTCGTCATGCGGCTGCGCAGGCGCAGTTGCGAGAACGCGATCAGCAGGTACACGAAGATCGCGACCGTGCCATACGAGTTGACGAGGAACGCGAACACCGTATCCGGCGATACATACGACATCACCACCGATACATAGCCGAACACCGTGCCCAGCAGGATGGCGCGCGTCGGCACGCCGCGCTTGTTGACCTTCGCGAGTCCGAGCGGCGCATCGCCATGACGCGTCAGTGCGAACAGCATGCGCGACGCTGCGTACAGACCCGAATTCAGCGCCGACAGCACCGCCGTCAGCACGATGGCGTTCATCACGTTCGCGGCAGCGGGCATGCCCATGACCTCGAGCGCGCTGACATAGGGCGTGGCCATCTGATGCGAATTCCACGGCACCAGCGCGACCACCAGCGCCACCGACCCCACATAGAACACGAGCACACGCGTGATGACCGAATTGGTTGCCTTCGCAACTGCCTTGGCCGGCTCCTTCGCTTCCGCGGCTGCAATTGTCACGATCTCCGCGCCGAAGTAGAAGCCTGTCGCGGCCACCGCACCTGTCAGCACCGGTCCGATACCCTTCGGCATGAAGCCGCCGTGCCCGAGGAAGGTCGTGGCGACGTCGGTCGTATGCATCGAGGCGGGCCACAGGCCGCACACATAGAGGCCGCCGAGGAACAGGAACACGATGATCGCGCCGACCTTGATCGACGAGAACCAGAACTCGAACTCGCCATAGCTGCCGACCGAGATGAGATTGGTCAGCGTGAGCACGACCAGCAGCACGAGACTGATGATCCACGCGGGCACGTCGGGGATCCAGAACTGCACGAGCTTGGCCCCGGCCACCGCTTCCAGCGCGATCACGATGACCCAGAAGTACCAGTACATCCAGCCGGTAAGGAAGCCGGCCATCTTGCCGGGCCCGCGCTGCGTCCTGAAGGCGAGCCGCGCGTATTCATAGAACGAGCCGACGGCCGGCATCGCGCAGGCCATCTCGCCCAGCATGCGCATCACGAGCACCACGAGCACGCCCGTGATGAGAAAAGAAAGAATCGCGGCGGGTCCGGCCTGCTGGATCACCACGCCGCTGCCGACGAAAAGTCCGGCGCCAATGACGCCTCCCAACGCGATCATCGTCATGTGGCGCTGCTTGAGGCCACATTTGAGATCGCCCTTGTCCGTGCTCGATTGCATCTCGTCTCCTGATTTGCTGTGTTCTGCCTGAGTCAAATCCCGCCTCGCCGGCCGATACGTTGCCGGACGGTCGAGGCGTTTCCCTGCGTCACGCGATGCCGGTTTCCCTCATGCGTCAGAGGGCGGGGCGGTCCTTGCGGAAAGCGTTCTTCACCGCGATCTTGCCGCCGCTGAAGGTGAAGACATCCACCATGCGCGCCTCGATGCGCGAGCCGTCCGCCTTCGTGCCGCGAAACGTCGATTCCGACACGCCGCGCTCGCCGCTGACGAAATGCTCGCCTTCCTTCCACGAGGCATCGGGGCAGGTTTCCCAGGCGAGCGTGAAGCCCTTGCGCACTTCGTCGCGACCGCTGAAGGTGCGGCCCAGCACGTCGGGGCCGGCCACGCCGTGAAACTCGCAGCGCTCGGCCATGCAGTCCATCAGCGCGTCGATGTCGTGGCGGTTCCAGGCATCGTTGAAGGTCTCCAGCAGGCGAAGATAGTCGTGATTCGTCTCAGTGCTCATGTATCGCTCTTGTCCATAGGTTCGAAAGGGTTAGCGCTTCTCGTCCTGCGCCAGGTACTTGTGATACAGAAAGCGTTGCCCGACCCGGCGGAACGGCGCAAAGCCCTTCCAGCGCACCATGTTCAGCACGTTCGGGTATTCGAGCGCGGATTCGTAGATCGGCAGGGAATCGCGGCTGTGCTGCCACTTGCCGGCGACGCGCTCCGCGAGGCGGCGCCCCGCGTGCGCCGAGAACGACACGCCGTTGCCGCCATAGCCGACCGCATAGAACAGACTCTGCTGCGGATCGGGCTGCGCGACGCGCGGCATCATGTCGTGGCTCACGTCCACCCAGCCCCACCACGAATAATCGACACGTATGCCGCGCAAGGCCGGAAACTTGCGATGCAGCCCTTCCACGAGCACCTCCATGTGCCGGGGATTGGCGGCGTCGGCGCCGGTGATGGCGCTGCGGCTGCCGATCTGCAAACGGTCGTCCGGCAACAGACGGTAGTAGAAGCGCAGGGTGCGGGTATCGGTGATGACTTCGCGCGTCCTGAAGCGGGTTGCCTCGAGTTCCTGCCTCGTCAGCGGGCGCGTGACCAGCGAGTTCGACAGGATCGGCATGATCTTCGCGTTCAACGCGCGATGCATGTCGTTGCGCGTATAGCCGCCGGTCGCGAACGCCACGGCCTTGGCGCGGATCACACCGCGCGGCGTGCGCACGTGATGCACGCCGCGAATCGTCTGAACGTCCAGCACCGGCGTGCCCGGATGCACCTTCACGCCCAGCGAGCGCGCCATGCGCAGGTAACCGAACGCCAGTTTGAGCGGATGCACGCCGATGCCGTCCGGTTCATGCAGCGCACCGCAGCTTTCCTGGTCGTCGACGTAGGATTGCGCCACTTCCTGTGCGTTGAGCATGCGTGCGTCGTAGCCGAAGACATCGCGCATCACCTTGCATTCGTTGCTGAGAAACTCCAGCTTGCGCTCGCGATGCGCGATATACAGATGGCCGCCCGGCTGCGGATCGCACGCGAATTCGCTCACCAGCTTGCGGAAGGTGTCGAAGCCTTCGCGGATCTCCGCATCGAGCTTCAGCGCTGTCTGCTTGCCCCAGCGCTCGATCCACTGCGAACGGTAGAGCCGCCCGCTCGCGTTCTGGCCTTGCCCGCCATTGCGGCTCGTGCAGCCCCACGCGGTGCGGTTCGCATCGACGACGGTGGCGCGGATGCCATGCTCACGCGCAAGGAACAGCGCCGTGGACAGTCCGGTGAAGCCGGCGCCGACGATCAGCACGTCCACGTCTGCATCGCCGGGCAAGGGTCCGTCGTCCTCGGGCGGCGTGCCCGCCGTGGCGACCCAGTAGGTGGGCGCATAGTCCATGGCCTCGCGCTTCATCGGCGAGACGAGCGGGTCGTAGAGTGGATCGTATGGGGCGCACGCGCCACCCTGGGCCGGCGCAACGAATTCGAGAGTAGCCACCGATAACTCCTTGGAAAGTGGCTTCATGTTGCCCCGAACCCCGTGCGCGGCTTAGTGCCAGCCAAAAACCTTCGTTGGTGCCAGGGGACGGGCCGGACAGCGGGCTTGCTGGACCTAGCGATTGCCCTGCTCTGGCACTACGGCCAGCCATTTTTGTCTGGTCATACTGCACCGAATTCCTTTCTCTTCCGCGCGATGCAAGCCCTGCGCGGGCCAATGATCATACGGAGTAGACCATGCTCAAAGTCTTGATCGGACTCGGTTTGCCGTTTGTCGGCGTGATCGGCATGCTGCCGTGGGCGGCATCGAACGATATTTTTGTGTTCGGCATTCCGTTTATTTATGCGTGGATTTTCGGCTGGTTCATAGCCACCTCGGTCTGCCTGCAACTCTGCTGGATCCTGTTCGACAAAAAAACGGAACGGCGCGAAGCGCGCGGCGCATAAGGAGAAAACCGACATGGCTTCCACCGTATTTCTCGGCTTCATCGCGCTCTCCATCTGGCTCGCCTTGCGTGCAGGCAAGGGACGCGGCGGGCAAAGCGTGCATGACTTCTTCGTCGCGTCACGGCAGTTCGGCGCGTGGCTGGTGTTCTTTCTCGCTGCGGGCGAGATCTACAGCATCGGCACGATGGTGGGCTTTCCCGGCGGCATCTACGCCAAGGGACCGACTTATGGCGTCTGGTTTCTGGGCTATATCCTGCTTGCCTACCCGATCGGCTATTTCATCGGCCCGAAGATCTGGGAAGCGGGCCAGCGCCACAACGCCATCACGCTGCCCGATCTCTTCAAGGGCCACTTCAGCAGCCGTGCGCTCGAACTGATCGTCGCCGTTTCATCGCTCGTGTTCCTGCTGCCCTGGGGACAGCTGCAATTCACGGGTCTCGTCGCGGCATTGAAAGGGCTGGGATGGAACCTGAACCCGGTCTTTCTCATCATGATCTCGGCGCTGCTCGCGTTCACGTACATCGCCATCGCGGGCGTGCGGGCGTCGGCGTACATTGCGATTCTCAAAGACCTGCTGATGGTGGCCGCCATCGTCATCACGGGTCTGGCCGTGGCATGGGAAGCCGGCGTCGAACCCGTGTTCAGGGCCGCCAGCCAGCATGTGTCGAATGCGATGAACGCGCATCAGCTGACCTTCTCCATGAGCACCATGCTGTTCCAGTCGCTCGGCTTCTATGTCATGCCCTTCGCGATTCAGAACTTCTTCACCGCGAAGAGCAGCAACACCATTCGCCGCTCGCAAGTGGTCATGCCCCTGTACATGCTGATGTACCCGTTTCTCGTGGTGGCGTCGTACTACGCGATTGCGCAGAACGTGCCGCTCGGCTCGCCGAACGAAGCGTTCTTCACCGCGGTCGTGCATCTGCTGCCGTCGTGGCTCGTCGGACTGGTTGCGGCGGGCGCTTCTCTGTCGGGCCTGCTCGTGCTCGCGGGCATCTGTCTCGCCATCGGCCCGGTGGTCACGCGCAATCTGCTGCCCAACATGCCCGAGACGCGCCAGAAGGCGAGCGCCAAGGTGGTGATCGGTTTGTATCTGCTGCTGTCCATTGGCATGACGCTCGCAACGCCGAACCTGATGCTCACGCTGATCAACATGACCTACTACGGCGTCACGCAGTTCTTTCCCGGCGTGATCGCGATCATCTTCGGCCTGCGGGTCGGCGCGCGCGCGATTGCGTCAGGCATGCTCGCGGGACAGGTGCTCGCGGTCGTCCTGTATGTGCTGCATGTCGATATCGCGGGCCTGAATCTCGGCCTCATCTGCCTGGCCGTCAACGTGCTGGTCGTGTTCCTCGCGAATCCGAGCGCAGGCCGCAAGCACGTCCACGCCGATCTGATCCACTCGAACGACTCATGACCCAGAACTCAATCGATAGCCAGGCGGTAAAGGTGTTCGCCGCCCGCAAGATCCTGACCATGAATCCGCGCCAGCCGGTCGCGACGCACGTTGCGATCCGCGAGGGCAGGATTCTCTCGGTCGGCACGCTGGACGAGATCCGCCAGTGGACCGACGCCGAACCCGACACGACCTTCGCCGACAAGGTGCTCATGCCGGGTCTCGTCGAAGGCCATTCGCACCTGATGGAAGGCGCGATGTGGAGCGCGGTCTATGTCGGCTACTACGAGCGGCGCGGTCCCGACGGCACGCGCTGGCCGGGCCTGCAATCGCTCGATGCGGTGATCGCGCGCTTGCAGGAAGCGGAGCGCGCGCTGGACAGCACGGACGCACCGCTGCTCGCCTGGGGCTTCGATCCGATCTTCTTCGGCAGCGAGCGGCTGACCGTGACGCAGCTCGACAGGGTATCGGCCACGCGGCCCGTCGCTGTCCTGCATGCAAGCGTGCATCTGATGAACGTGAATTCGCCGATGCTCGCACTCGCGGGCATCGACGAAGACACCGATGTCGACGGCATCGTGAAGGACGGCGAAGGCCGCCCGACCGGCGAACTGCAGGAGTTCGCGGCCATGTTCCCGGTGTATCGCGTGATCGGGCCGAAGCTCTCGATCTCCGCGAGCGACAATCCTGAAGCGATCCGCGCGTTCGGCAAGGTCGCGCAGCTCGCGGGCGTGACCACCGCCACCGACCTGCTCAACGACCTCTCCGACACGGGCATGCGCAATCTCGTCGAAGTGACGCGCGACGCGCGCTTCCCGATCCGCCTGGTGCCCGCGTTCGGTCCGCAGCGTAATCCGGAAGGCGGCCCGGACCGTGTGCTCGAAGCGATCAGGCTCAATGCGGACAAGCTGCGTTTCGGTCCGGTGAAATTCATCGTCGATGGTTCGATACAAGGCTATACCGCGCGCCTGCGCTGGCCGGGTTATGTGAACGGCCATGCCAACGGCCTGTGGCTGATTCCGCCCGAGCAGTTTGTCGAGACCTTCCTGCCCTATCATCTCGCCGGCCTGCAACTGCATATCCACACGAACGGCGACGAGGCCACCGAGCTCGTGCTCGATGCCATCGAGACCATTCTCGCGCGGCATCCGCGCCCGGATCATCGGCATACGCTGCAGCATTGCCAGATGGCCGATGCGCGGCAACTCGCGCGCGCCGCGCGTCTCGGCATGTGCGTGAATTTTTTCTCGAACCATATCTACTACTGGGGCGACGCGCATTACGCGCAGACCATGGGCGCCGATCGTGCGAACCGCATGAACGCGGCCGCCACGGCTCAATCGCTCGGCATCACGTTCGGCATGCATTCGGATGCACCGATCACGCAGCTCAACCCGCTCTTCACGGCGTGGTGCGCAGTGCAGCGCAAGACCGCCTCGGGCCGCGTGCTGGGCGAGACGGAATGCTTGAGCGTGCCTGACGCGTTGCGCGCGATCACGCTCAGCGCGGCGCATACGATCGGCATGGATGATGCGATCGGCAGCATCGAGATGGGCAAGTTCGCGGACTTCGCGGTGCTCGATGAAGATCCGCACGAGGTGCCTGCCGAACGTCTCGGTCAGTTGCGTGTGTGGGGCACGATTCTCGGCGGACGTGTGTTCGAGGCGCCGGCATGAAGCCGCCCATTCCGCTGGCCGTCATCGGCGGCTATCTCGGCGCGGGCAAGACCACGATGATCAACGCGCTGCTGACCAACACCGAAGGCCGCCGCGTCACGGTGCTGGTCAACGATTTCGGCGCGATCAATATCGACGCCGCTTTGATCCGCGAGCGCAGCGACGACGTCATCGGACTGGAGAACGGCTGCATATGCTGTTCGATCGGCGGCAAGCTGATGGAGACCTTGATCGAGATCAGCGCGCGCGAGACGCGGCCTGATCTGCTCGTGATCGAAGCGAGCGGCGTGTCGGACCCGTTGCGCATCGCGCAGGTCGGCATGCTGGATCGTGCGTTTCGTCTGCAAGGCATCGTGGTGGCCGTGGATGCGCAGCGTATCGATGAAACGCTGGCCAATGCGTATGTGGGCGAGATGGCGCGGCGGCAGATCGAGACGGCGACGGCCATCGTGCTGACCAAGACCGATCTGCTCGACGATGATAACGCGCGACGAGCGCGAGCACGGGTGCAGGAGATAGCGCACACGCGCATCGTGTTCGACGGCGATCAGGGCAAGGTACCGGGCACGCTGTTTTTCAGCGATACGGCGGCGTCGGCTCCGCTTGGACTTTCGCGATCCATCGTGCCTCTGCATCAACTTGCGGCTGGCTTGCGGAGCGTGATGTTCCATTCGAACGAGCGCTTCGACAAGCGCAAGCTCAAGGCCGCGTGCCTGTCTTTCTCAAACAAGCTATTGCGCGCCAAGGGCTTCGCCCGCCTCGCGGACGGCTCGTGCATCGAGCTTCATGTCGTCGGCGCGCGCTGGCATGCCACGCCATGCCGCGACGTTGCGCATACGGAGATCGTCTTCATCGGCATGATCGACGACGATGACATACAGCGCGCGCTAGCTGCTGCTCCTGCGGCGCGCGCCGAGCCAGCCTGCGAGCTTCGCGAAGAGTGTCATGTCGGGCGGCACGGATAGATCCACGCCGAAGCTGTGCCGATAGTACGGGCTCAGATCGAGTCCGACACCGAGCCCCAGCACCTCCACACCCTGCAACGCCTCATGACGCTCGACCACTTCGCGCAGGTGCTGGTCGAGATAGTGGGCGTCGTTCGCTTGCGCGGTCGCGCTGTCCATCGGGCTGCCATCCGACACGACGACCAGGATGCGCCGCGGCTCGTTACGCGCGAGCAAGCGCCCGCACGCCCAGTCCACCGCTTCGCCGTCGATGCCTTCGCGAAACAGATCCGCCTTGAACAGCGCGGCGATGTCACCGCGCGCGGCACGCCATCCCGCATCGGCTTCCTTGAAGATCATGTGGCACGCTTCGTTGAGCCGTCCCGGCGTGGGTGGACGTCCTTGCGCCAGCCAGTCCAGCTTCGCGCGCCCGCCGTTCCATGCGCCCGTGGTGAAGCCCAGCACTTCAGTGGTGACGCCTGCCATGCCGAGCGCACGCACGAGCACGTCGATCATCACCGCGACCGGTTCGATACTCGCCTTCATCGAACCCGAGCAGTCGATCAGGAAGCTCACCGCGCAATCCGCCGTGGGCGTGTCGCGTTCGCGCCTGAACACGCGACGCTCAGCCGGTGACGCGATCACCTGCGCCAGACGCCTTCCGTCGATGCGCCCTTCCTCTTCGCCGAACGACCAGCCGTCGCGATGCGGCACGGCAATGGCCGCCTGCAACATGCGCGCGAGGCGTGCAACGTTGATGTGGCGTGCGGCGATGAGGTCGTCGAGACGCTCGCGGTATTCGCGCAGCAACGCGGCGCGGATCAGCGCGGCGGGATGGATGGTCTTGTCGTAACGCGTCGTGAAGATGCGATAGCCGTCGCCCGACGCATCGCGCGCGCTGCTGGCGCCGCTTGCGGCAAGCGCGAGCCGTTCCGCCTCGCCCTCGTCGTCGTCGATGTCGAACCAGGTGCCGAGCATCGTGCGCGCGGCGTCTTCCTCGGTGTCGTCGGTTGAAGCGTGATTCTCGACGAAGGCGTGACGCACGTCGCGCACCATCTCGCCGATGCGGTTCGCAATGGCAAGCGCATGGTTCGCATAGGCGCGCTGATCGGCGCAGTCACGCCGCAATCCCGCCAATGCCACGCCGAGCAGGGGCGCGAGCGCCGCACGCGTCGCCTCTATCAGCCCTTCGGTCTGTTCGACCACCGCTTGGCCTGAGAGACGCGACTCGGCAATTTGCGCGACCGTATAGATCAGCAGACCGATATCGCTGTCCAGCAAGCCGCCCTTGTAGCACGCCAGCGACCACGTTTCGAAGCGATGCCGCACGTTGCGCCGCACGCCCGCCATGCCGTCCGGCACGCGCGCTTCACAGCGCAGTTGTTCGAGCAGGTCGAAGACCATGCGGGCGACTGGTTCTTCCGGTGCGAGGCTGTCGTGCAACGCCGCATCCGAATACACGATGCGCAGCGCCGATGCATCCGCCGCGCCGCGCGTGGAATCGAGATCGTCCGCTTCCCTGCCTTCGCCACGCAGATGCGGTGCGTGCAGCGCGACCGGCCGCAGATGCCTGAACAGACGTCCGCCGCGATAGTGCAGCGTGCCGTCGCCGGTCAGCGCGCGCACGGTCGCCGCGCACAGCGCGTCGCGCCGCGTAAGTTCGCGAGCGTCGTTTCGCACGGCGTTCATTTGCTGCGCTCGTCGTGCCACTGCGACGGCGTTTCCAGTTCCTCGCCGAACGCGCGCTGAAAATATTCCGCGACAACCGGCCGTTCCGCTTCGTCGCATTTGTTCAGGAAAGTGAGACGCAACGCGAGCTTCACGTCGTGAAACAGCTCGCAGTTCTCCGCCCAGTTGATGACGGTGCGCGGCGACATCAGGGTGGACAGGTCGCCGGCCTGGAAGCCGCGCCGCGTCAGCCCCGCCATGCTCACCATCGATGCGACGAGCGCGCGCCCACGGTCGTTTTCGAGTTGCGGCACGCGCGCGAGCACGATGCGCGTTTCTTCCTCGCGCGACAGATAGTCGAGCGTCGCGACCACGTTCCAGCGGTCAATCTGCGCATGGTTGAGCATCTGGGTGCCGTGATACATCCCGTTCAGGTTTCCGAGACCCACGGTATTCGTTGTCGCGAACAGACGAAAAAAAGGATGCGGCTGGATCACGCGATTCTGATCGAGCAGCGTGAAGCTGCCCTCGCGTTCCAGAATTCGCTGGATCACGAACATCACGTCGGGACGGCCCGCGTCGTATTCGTCGAAGACCAGCGCCACGGGCCGCTGCAACGCCCAGGGCACGATGCCTTCCTGAAACTCGGTGACCTGCACGTCATCGCGGACCACGATTGCATCCTTGCCGACCAGATCGAGCCGGCTTACGTGACCGTCGAGATTGACGCGCATGCACGGCCAGTTGAGGCGCGCCGCGACTTGTTCGATATGCGTGGACTTGCCCGTGCCGTGCAGGCCTTGCACCATGACGCGCCGGTTGAACGCGAATCCCGCAAGAATCGCAAGCGTGACCTCGGGATTGAACCGGTACGCATGATCGATTTCCGGAACATGCGGATCACGGCCGCTGAACGCGGGCACCAGCAGGTCCGAATCGATGCCGAACAGCGCGCGCACCGGCACGCGCTGATCCGGTTCTTCCATCCACGTGTCGCGCATCATGATGCCTGCCTCCGTGCTTGCCGCCGTTTTCGAGCGACCATCTTAGCTGTAATTGTTTTTCGGAACAATTCATTTCGTTTATTTGTAGCCATTCGGCCGATGGCGGCGGGACTGAGGCCCCATTTACAATAATGTCGAACGAAATCAAACGGAAAACGCCGATGGACAAGCCCGACACGCCCACGCTGCGCGCCTTCGCGCTGCTCGAATATCTCGTGCAGGCGGGCAATCCCGTGTCGCTCACGGACATGGCCGAGGACATGGGCATGCCCAAGCCTTCGCTGCATCGCATGCTGGCTTCGCTGGAGGCGGGCGGTCTGGTGATCCGCGAGCCGGGCGACCGCAATGCCTATGTCGTGGGCCCGCGTCTGGCGCAGCTGGGTCTGAGCGTGATGACGCACGCGGGCGCACGGCGGCTGCGCCACGCCATTCTCACGCGGCTCGTTGCCGATCTCGGCGAAACCTGCAATCTCACGATGCTGCACGAGAACGAGGTGCTGTATCTGGACCGCGTCGAGGCCCCCTGGCCGCTGCGGCTGGACCTCAGGCCGGGATCGCACGTGCCGGTGTGGTGCAGCGCCAGCGGCAAGCTGCTGCTCGCCATGCTGCCGCGCGAGGAGCGCAACGCGCTGGTGCGTGCGATGAAACTCGAGCGCTTCACGGCCAACACCATCACGGATACCGAGATGCTCGAAGCGGAACTCGATCGCACCGCAAGGAAGGGCGTCGCAATCGACAACGAGGAATTCGTGCAGGGCATCGTGTGCGCGGCGGCACCCATCGTCGACACATATGGCTCGTGTATCGCGGCTATCGCGGTCCATGCGCCGGTCTCGCGCTCGCCGCTTTCGCGTGTGCTCGAGATGCTGCCGCGCCTGAAAGAAGCCGCCGAGGACCTGAAGAAGACGTTCTGATAGCGTCGAAGTTCAAAATAAAAACGCAACCGTACGTTCCGAAAAATGTAGCGCGCGACGCCGGAACCCGCGTAGAGTACCCGTAATCCGAAACCATTCGTTCCGATTCCGGTTCATGCGCGACGTCACTCATCTCGATCCCGCCGACCTCGCCGGCGACGAAGCACGGACGCTTCGTCCGCTTGCGGTGCTCGAACAACTCGCCTCCGCTGGCCAGCCATACACGCTGTCCCAGCTTGCCGCCCGCGTGCGGATTCCCAAAGCCACGCTGCTGCGCCTCATCGAGGCGCTGGAATCGCAGGGCTACGTGACCCACATGCCCGATTCGCGCGGCACCGACCGCGGCATCGCGCTCGGTCCGCGCGCCGCCCAGCTCGCACTGGCGACGCTCGCCAACAACTCGTTCACGCGCGGGTGCCGTTCGCTGCTGCGCTCGCTCGTCGACGTGATCGGCGAGAGTTGCAACCTCACCGCGCTGGACGGGGATACCGTGCTCTATATCGAGCGCGTCGAAACGCCCGAGCCGCTGCGTCTGCACATGCAGGCCGGCATGCGCGTGCCGCTGCATTGCACGGCCAGCGGCAAGCTGTTCCTGTCGCACATGACGCTTGCCGAACGCCGCCAGATCCTCAGCCGCCTCACGTTGACACGAAGAACGCATCGCACGCTCACGGACCCGGCGTTGCTCGAGGCCGAACTCGACCGGCTCGCCACGCGGGGCCTCGGTATCGACAACGAGGAATTCGTGCTTGGCATGGTGGCCGTGGCGGTGCCCATCACGGACGCTGCCACGGGTCGCGTATTGGCGTGCCTCGCCGCCCATGCGCCGACCGCGCGCGCCAATCTCAACGATCTGCTGAAAGCCGTGCCGCAACTCCGCGAGACGGCCGAGAAGCTGGCGACGCTGATCGATACGTCCGAAGGTCTGACGCTCATGGCGCGGCAGCGCCAGGCTGCGCGCTAGCCGATTCCGCGCCCTGCAGAACCCCGCCGCACAACGCGCGCGGCGCCGGATGCATTTATTCGTCGCAACGCGTCTAAATTTTTTTAGAGACGATTCATTCCATTTATTTGAAAAACCGGTTGACGTCCTGATCGACCAGTCCTACGATGTCTCCACGATACACATTCCGGAACCAAACGTTCCGTTTTTCATTCGGAGACATCTCATGAGCGAGCACGACCAAGCCCGTCCTTCCAAGACCACCGCCGCAGCAACCGCGGCCCCGAGTGGTCCGCAGGCGATGACCCCCTCGGAAGCCTTCGTCGAAACGCTCGCTGCCAACGGCGTGACGGAAATGTTCGGCATCATGGGATCGGCCTTCATGGACGCGATGGACATCTTCGCGCCGGCCGGCATCCGCCTGATTCCGGTCGTGCACGAGCAAGGCGCCGGTCACATGGCCGATGGCTATTCCCGCGTGTCGGGCCGCCACGGCGTCGTGATCGGCCAGAACGGGCCGGGCATCAGCAACTGCGTGACGGCCATCGCGGCGGCCTACTGGGCGCACAGCCCGGTCGTGATCGTTACGCCGGAAGCCGGAACGATGGGTATCGGTCTCGGCGGCTTCCAGGAAGCCAAGCAACTGCCGATGTTCCAGGAATTCACCAAGTACCAGGGCCACGTGACGCATCCGGCACGCATGGCCGAATACACCGCGCGCTGCTTCGATCGCGCGATGTCCGAGATGGGACCGACCCAGCTCAATATTCCGCGTGACTACTTCTATGGCGAGGTCAAGGTCGAGATTCCGAAGCCGCAGCGCCTCGATCGCGGCCCCGGCGGCGACCAGAGCCTCAACGAAGCGGCGGATCTGCTCGCCGAAGCCAAGTTCCCGGTCATCATCTCGGGCGGCGGCGTGGTGATGTCCGACGCCATCGAGGAATGCAAGGCGCTCGCGGAACGCCTCGGCGCACCGGTTGTGAACAGCTACCTGCACAACGACTCGTTCCCCGCGAAGCATCCGCTGTGGTGCGGCCCGCTCGGCTATCAAGGATCGAAGGCCGCGATGAAGCTGCTGAGCCAGGCCGATGTCGTGATCGCGCTGGGCTCGCGACTGGGACCGTTCGGCACGCTGCCGCAGCACGGTCTCGATTACTGGCCGAAGGAAGCGAAGGTCATCCAGATCGATGCGGACCACAAGATGCTCGGCCTCGTGAAGAAGATTTCGGTCGGCATCTGCGGCGATGCCAAGGCCAGCGCCATCGCGCTCACGCAGCGCCTCGCGGACCGCAAGCTCGCCTCGGACGCGACGAAGGAAGCCCGCGCGAAGACCATCGCCGATGAAAAGGCCGCCTGGGAGAAGGAACTCGACGAGTGGACCCATGAACGCGACGCCTACAGCCTCGACATGATCGAGGAGCAGAAGGGCGAGAAGCCGTTCAGCGGCGGCCAGTTCCTGCATCCGCGCCAGGTGCTGCGCGAACTCGAGAAGGCGATGCCGGATGACGTGATGGTCTCGACCGACATCGGCAACATCAACTCGGTGGCCAACAGCTATCTGCGCTTCAATCAGCCGCGCAGCTTCTTCGCGGCGATGAGCTGGGGCAACTGCGGTTATGCGTTCCCCACGATCATCGGTGCGAAGGTTGCGGCGCCGCATCGTCCGGCCGTGTCGTATGCAGGCGATGGCGCATGGGGCATGAGCCTGATGGAAACCATGACCTGCGTGCGCCATAACATTCCGGTGACGGCCGTGGTGTTCCATAACCGCCAGTGGGGCGCGGAGAAGAAGAATCAGGTGGACTTCTACAACCGCCGCTTCGTCGCGGGCGAGCTCGACAACCAGAGCTTCGCCGAGATCGCGAAGGCGATGGGCGCGGAAGGCATCGTCGTCGACAAGCTGGAGGATGTGGGCCCGGCGCTCAAGAAGGCCATCGATCTGCAGATGAATCACGGCAAGACGACGATCATCGAGATCATGTGTACGCGCGAACTCGGCGACCCGTTCCGTCGCGACGCGCTCTCCAAGCCGGTGCGCATGCTCGACAAGTACAAGGACTACGTCTAAGTCCCGCGTCACGCCGCTCCGCGCCCACGGGGCGGCGTTTTTCCTTTGCATCTCACCGAGCGCCCCCATGAAAGCCATGCATCGCATCATCGATCAGGCTCGCGACCTGCCGATGCGCATCGTGCTCTCCGAAGCCGAGGACCCGCGCGTGTTGCAGGCCGCGCAGCGCGCGCATCGGGAAGGCATCGCGCGCATCGTGCTGGTCGGTGCGAGATCGCGTGCGCATCAGGTCGCCGATGAAGCGAACCTCGATCTCGACGGCATCGAGTTGATCGATCCGCGCGAATCGCCACTGACGCAGCGCTTTGCTGAAACGTTGTTCGCCTTGCGCGAAAAGAAAGGCATGACGGCCGATGCCGCGCGCGCCGCCGTGCTCGATCCGCTGTGCTTCGCCAACCTGATGGTACGGCTGGGCGAAGCGGACGGCTCCGTGGCGGGCGCGGTCAACACGACCGCCGACGTGGTGCGCAATGCCATCCAGATCATCGGCGTGCGGCCTTCCTTCAAGCTCGTGTCGAGCTTCTTCCTGATGATGCTGTGCGAGCCCTTCCATACGATGAAAGGCGGCCTGATCTTCTCGGACTGCGCGCTCGTCGTGCAGCCGGACGCCGGGCAGCTCGCCGAAATCGCCATGGCCGCCGCCGACAGCGCGCGCAGCCTGCTGATGGAAGACCCGCGCGTCGCGATGTTGTCGTTCTCCACCAGCGGCAGCGCGCATCATGCGGCCGTGGACAAGGTCATCGAGGCGACCCGGCGTGTGCAGGAAGCGCGCCCCGGCCTCGCCATCGACGGCGACGTGCAGCTCGATGCCGCGATCGTCGCCGAGATCGCCATGCGCAAGGTGCACCACTCGCGCGTCGAGGGACATGCGAACACGCTGATCTTCCCGAGCCTCGAAGCGGGCAACATCGGCTACAAGCTGGCTGAACGGATTGGCGGCGCGAAGGCCATCGGTCCGCTGCTGCAAGGGCTTGCGAAGCCCGCCAACGACCTCTCGCGCGGCTGCAGCGCCGACGACATCTATTACGTGATCGCGGTCACCTGCGTGCAGGCGCAGGCCGCGCGGCACGCGACGACGTGAGGCCGCATGGATATCCGAGTCGACACCGCCACGCCCGGCCTGACTGAAGCGGCGGAGAGCGCCGCGCTCAACGACACCCACCCCCACGCGCGCGCCGAGACGCCGACGCTGCGCGCCTTCAGCGTGCTCGAACATCTCGTCGCCGCACGCGGCGCGCTGTCGCTTGCGGACCTGGCGAATGCGCTCGACCAGCCCAAGGCTTCGCTGCACCGCATGTTGCAATCGCTGGAAGCGGGCGGCTTCGTTGCGCGCGAGCCGGGCCAGAAGAACGCGTATGTGGTCGGGCCGCGGCTCGAACAACTGGGCGTCGATGTGATGATGCACAGCGGCGCGCGCCGCCAGCGTCACGCCATCCTGCAACGTCTCGTCGCCGATCTCGGCGAGACCTGCAACCTGAGCATGCTGCACGACACCGAAGTGCTCTATCTCGACCGCTGCGAGTCCACCTGGGCGCTGCGGCTCGAACTCAAGCCCGGCTCACACGTGCCCGCGCATTGCAGCGCGAGCGGCAAGCTGCTGCTCGCCACGATGCCGCGTGAAGAACGCGCCGCGCTCATTCGCGCGATGCGGCTGGAACGCTTCACGCCCAACACCCTCGACGAACCCAATCTGCTCGAAGCCGAACTGGATCGCATCGCCCATAAAGGCATTGCCGTGGATAACGAGGAGTTCGTGCCGGGCATCGCCTGCGTGGCCGTGCCGGTGCTCGATTCGCGCGGCAAGAGCATCGCCGCGATCGCGGTGCATGGACCCGTGTCGCGCATGAGCCTGGCGCGCGCACTCACTTTCGTGCCGCGTCTGCGGGAAGCAGCAAGCGAGCTGTCCGCTACTTTCTGATGCGCCGCATCAGCGTTTTTTTTCGGAATTCCAGGCATTAAAAAGCGGCTCCGGGAGAACCCGAAGAACCTCATTTTTTTGAATCGGATTTGGCACTTTCCGTTTCACTTTCGCGTTCTCGCGCGCTTTTCTCTTGGCATCGCCCGCAGCTTCTTCCACATTGAACGTACAGGAAACGAAACGCTTCGTTCCAGAAGAAGACTCCAGGAGACAAGTCTCATGCAGCAGGAAGTCGATTACGTCATTGTCGGAGCGGGCTCGGCAGGCTGCGTCCTCGCCAATCGCCTGAGCGCCGATCCGTCCAACACCGTGCTGTTGCTCGAAGCCGGCGGACCCGATGCGAATCCGTGGATTCATATTCCCGTCGGCTACTTCAAGACGATGCACAACCCCGAACTGGACTGGTGCTACCGCACCGAGCCGGACCAGGCGGTTGCCGGGCGCAGCATCGACTGGCCGCGCGGCAAGGTGCTGGGCGGATGCAGTTCGCTGAACGGCCTGCTGTATGTGCGCGGCCAGCGCGAGGACTATGACCGCTGGGCGGAGCTCGGCAACGCAGGCTGGAGCTATCGCGACGTCCTGCCCTACTTCAGGAAATCGGAAGATCAGGAGCACGGCGCGAACGAATATCACGGCGTGGGCGGCCCGCTGAAGGTCTCGGACCTGCGCCTGCGCCGTCCTATCGCCGATCACTTCATCGCGGCGGCGCAAGAGACAGGCATCCCCTTCAACGACGACTACAACGGCGCCACTCAGGAAGGCGTCGGCTACTTCCAGCAGACGGCCTACAAGGGCTTGCGCTGGAGCACGGCGAAAGGCTTTCTCAAGCCCGTGCGCGACCGGCGGAACCTGATCGTCCAGACGCGGGCGCAAACCCGCAAGGTGCTCTTCAAAGGCCGCGAGGCGGTCGGCATCGAATATATGCATGAGGGCGCAGTGAAGACGGTACGCGCGCGCGTCGAGGTGATCCTCGCGGCCGGGGCCATCGGTACGCCGCAGATCCTGCAGAACTCGGGCGTCGGTCCCGCCGATGTCCTGGACCGCGCCGGCGTACAGGTACGTCATGCGCTGCCGGGCGTGGGCCGGAACCTGCAGGATCATCTGCAAGTGCGGCTCGTCTTCAAGACCCGCGAGCGCACCCTGAACGACGAAGTCAACAACCCGCTGAAGAAAGCGCTCATCGGTCTGCAATATGCGATCTCGCGCACCGGTCCGCTGACGCTCGCAGCCAGTCAGGTCGTGATCTTCACGCGCACGTCGCCCGATCTCACGCGTCCCGACATCCAGTTCCACATGCAGCCGCTTTCCGCCGACAAACCCGGCGAAGGCGCGCATCCGTTCTCGGCGTTCACGTCGTCGGTGTGTCAGTTGCGGCCTTTTAGCCGAGGCAGCGTCGAGATCCGTTCGAACGATCCGCTGCAATATCCGGCCATCCATGCCAACTACCTGTCCGACGAACGCGATCATCCGGTGGTCATCGGCGGCATCAAGGTGGCGCGCCGGATCGCCGCCGCGCCTGCGCTTGCCAAACATATCGTGTCGGAATTCATCCCCGGCGCGGCCTATCAGACCGATGCCGACCTGCTCGAAGTCGCGCGCAAGTTCAGCCAGTCCATCTATCACCCGGCGGGCACCTGCAAGATGGGCAGCGACGTGCAGGCGGTAGTGGACGAACGTCTGAAGGTGCGCGGCATGGGCCGGCTGCGCGTGGTGGATGCGTCGATCATGCCGGAGCTCGTATCAGGCAACACGAATGCGCCCGTCATCATGATCGCCGAGAAGGCAGCCGACATGATTCTCGAAGACCAGCGTTATCAGCGCGTCACGCACGTGGAGGAAGCACCCGGCGGCGTCATCGAGACGCCCATGGCCCATGCAGGACAGAGAGACTGAACACAAGTCTCGAACACACGCAGACATACGGAGACAACCATGAATGCACTGCCCCGAACCGATGGCAAGCAGATGAGGAAAGTCGTCGTCGCCAGTCTCATCGGCGCGACGATCGAGTGGTACGACTTCTTTCTATACGGTGTCGTTGCCGGCATCGTCTTCAACAAGCTGTACTTCCCGAGCGGCGATCCGCTCATCTCGACGATGCTCGCCTACGGCACCTTTGCGGTCGGCTTCCTGAGCCGTCCGCTGGGCGGCGTGATCTTCGGGCACTTCGGCGACCGCATCGGCAGAAAGAGCATGCTGGTGATGACGCTGACGATCATGGGCGTCGCGACCGTGCTGATCGGCATGGTGCCCACGTATGCGCAGATCGGCATCTGGGCGCCTACACTGCTTCTGCTTCTGCGCGTGCTGCAAGGCATCGGGCTCGGCGGCGAATGGGGCGGCGCGGTGCTGATGGCCTTCGAATATGCGCCCGAAAACAAGCGCGGCTTCTACGCGAGCATTCCGCAGATCGGTCTCGCGCTAGGCCTGTGCATTTCGTCCGGCGTGGTCGCGCTGCTCTCGCTCACGCTCACCGATGCGCAGTTCCTCGCATGGGGCTGGCGTCTTGCGTTCTTCCTGTCGTTCGCGCTCGTTCTGATCGGCATGTATATCCGCCTGAACGTCATGGAGACGCCGGAGTTCGCACGCATCCAGAAGACCGGTGGCGAAGCATGCATGCCGATTCTCGAAGTGCTCACGAAGTATCCGGGCAACACGCTTGCCGGCATGGGCGCACGTTTCATCGACGGTGTGTTCTTCAACGTGTTCGGTGTGTTCTCGATCTCCTATCTCACCGGCACGCTGCATCTTGCGCGGACGGATGCGCTGCTCGGCGTGATGGTCGCCGCCTTCGTGATGATCTTCACAATACCGCTTTTCGGACGGCTTTCGGATCGCGTGGGCCGAGCGCGCATCTACTTCTGGGGCTCGCTTGCCACCGGGTTGTCCGCCTTCCTCGGCTTCTGGCTGATGAAGAACAGCGGCGGCAATACGATGATCGCGTGGCTGGCCGTGGTGATCCCGCTCGGGGTCGTCTATGCCTCGATCTACGGGCCCGAGGCCGCGCTCTTCTCTGAACTGTTCGACGCCAACGTGCGCTACTCGGGCATCTCCTTCGTCTATCAGTTCTCGGGCATCTTCGCGAGCGGCATCAGCCCGATCATCGCGACGTGGCTCCTGCAACGCAACGGCGGCGACCCGTGGATGATCGCCGGCTACTGCCTCGCGGCGGGCATCGTGAGCGCGCTGTCGGCGGCATGGGTCGGTTTGCGGCAACGCCGTTCGCTCGCCTTCTCCGTGAGCTGAGCGCGCTTCTTCGAACGGTTCGCAGCCGCCGCGCCGATCCTCCGGCGCGGCGGCTTTTTTCACCCGCTGGCCAAGCGTGCAAGGCGCACGTAAGATCGCTGCATCACCATGACTTTGCAGGAGACAGGCAATGCCCACCCGCCCGACCGCCACGCTTTGGGCGCAGCTCTTCGAGCGTTCACGGGTCTCGGGAATGAGCCTGCAGAACCAGATCCGCCAGATGATCGTCAATGCGATCCTGAGCGGACACATTGCGCCCGACAGCGCCCTGCCATCGAGCCGCGAGCTTGCGGATCAACTGAACGTGTCGCGCAATACGGTCGTGCTCGCTTATCAGCAGCTGATCGAGGAAGGTTATCTCGTCTCGCGTGAACGCAGCGGCCACTTCGTCAATCCCGCAACCGAAGAACTGCAACGCGGCTTCACCGCCACGGGCATGCGCGCGACGACGCCCGCCGTGGAGACCCAGCACGGTCATCCGGACTGGAGCGCGCGCATCCGGCATGCGCCTTCCAATCAACGCAACATCGTCAAGCCGTCGAACTGGCAGAGCTACGAATATCCCTTCATTTACGGGCAATTCGATACCGAGCTCTTCCCCACCAGCGACTGGCGCGAGAGCTGCATGCACGGCCTCTCGGTGCTGGAGATACGCAACTGGGCGCCGGATCTCATCGAGCGCGACGATGAAACGCTCGTCGAGCAGATCCGCACACGCGTGCTGCCGAGACGTGGCGTGTTCGCGATGCCGGATGAGATCGTCGTGACCAACGGCTGTCAGCAGGCGTTGTATCTGATCGCCGACCTGATGTGCGGACCGCAGACCAAGGTGGGCATGGAGAACCCCGGTTATCCCGATGCGCGCAACATCTTCCAGCATCGCAACGCGCAGATCGTGCCGCTTGCGGTGGATGACGATGGCGCCGTCATCGACGACGAAGAGCTGATGGCGTCATGCGACTACGTGTGTGTCACGCCGAGCCACCAGTGCCCCACCACCGCGACCATGCCGATCGAAAGGCGGCGCGCGTTGCTGGATCTGTCGGTGCGGCATGATTTCATCATCATCGAAGACGATTACGAAAGCGAGAACACCTTCTCGGGCACACCGCATCCGGCACTGAAGAGCCTCGATACGGCGGAGCGCGTGGTGTATATCGGCTCGCTGTCGAAGACTTTTGCGCCGGGGTTGCGTCTGGGTTATATCGTCGCGCCGCGCGCCCTGATCCGCGAATTGCGCGCACTGCGCCGGCTGATGATCCGGCATCCCGCTGCGTATATTCAGCGCGCGTTCGCCACGTTCCTCGCCCTGGGTCATCACGACACCCTGCTGCGCAAGCTCGCGCCGGTCTACAAGGAACGCGCCGAGGTGCTGATGCGCGCGCTCGCCACGCATCTTCCCGAATTGCGCGCGTCGAAGATAACGGGCGGCGCGTCGTGCTGGGTCGAAGGTCCGCCCTGGCTCGATGCCACGCGCCTCGCAAAAGACGCGCTGGCGCTGGGCGTGCTGATCGAACCGGGCAACGTCTTCTTCGCCGATCTCGCCGATGGTCAGCGCTGCTTCCGCATGGGCTTCTCGGCGATCCGCGCGGAACTGATCGAGCCCGGCGTGCGCGCGCTGGCCGAAGTGGTCAAGCAGCAGAAGCCGTGATGCGCGCGGCTCACTTCCATGGCGCCATCGCGTGAAAGACGCCGTCGCGCCGCACGAGCGCATGGAAAAGCGCGGCCGCCAGATGCACGACGATCAACGCAAAGAAGCACAGGGCCAGGAAGCGATGCGCGTTCCACAGCAGCGTATGCAATGAATTGCTATGCGGCAGCAGCGACGGAATGCGCATGCCCGCCACGACGACCGGATAATCCGCCGCCGACAACATGCCATAACCCAGCAGCGGCAACACGATCATCAGCGCATAGAACACGTAGTGCGAGAGCTTGGCCGCGAGTTTCATCGGCATGGGCATGTCGGCGGGCAAAGGCGGCGCGCCGCGCGTGATGCGCACCACCAGGCGGATCAGCGCGAGGATCAGTATCGTGACGCCGAGCGGCTTGTGGATGGAAACGAGCGTCAGATACTCGGGCTTCACCGTCGACACCATGCCGACGCCGATGAACAGCATCGCGAGGATGCAGATCGCCATGACCCAGTGCAAGGCGCGTTGCAGCGGCGAGAACCGCTCGTTGATCGCGTTCATTGCCGGGCTCCTTCGGCGGGCGTGTGCGGATAGTCCTTGTCTTCGGCGGTGCGCCGGTTGAACGAGACCGAGTACGCAGCCGAGCGCGCGGCCGGGAAAGGATCGTCGGACACGTGCATGCCCGCGGGCAGCACGGTGGGATCGAAGTTGAGATCGCGGCATGGACCGTCGGGCTCGGGTTCGATCTGCTTCACGACGAGCGTGCCCACTTCCACCGTGTGGCGGTCTTCAGGCCAGGCCTTGCTCGGGTCCGCCGTGGGATCGCCGGGATTCGCGACGGTCACGACCAAGGCCCAGCGTTGCGGCGCGCTCTGCACGCGTTGGGTGATCTCGGCATCGAGGAAGTTGGCGCCCTTCTCCTTGAGCTGTGCCGCGCTGATGTTCTCGACCTTGGCCGCCGGAACGAAGGACCAGCGCACGACCTGATCCTGTCCGTCCGCATTCGAGAACACGAAGCTGTTGAGACTGTTGAAGCGCTCCTCCGCATAGGAGGACGTCCAGGGCGCGCTGCCCGCCCACGCGCCGAACGCCGCGATCTCGGGATGCGCGGCGGAAAACTTCTGCATCGATTGGGGATCGTCCTTGTTCGCGAGTGCGAGTTGCAGCGCGTAGAAGGCTTGCGGCGTGGCGACTGGAAAGATGGGCGCATCGATCATCGCAGAACGCCATTCGCTGCCGTCCGGCGTGACGATGCGCAAGCCGAGACCACGCACGCGCGCCATGGCATCCGAGGCCTTCGGGTCGGGCGTCGCGAGATTGAAGCGTCCTGTGACGGCGTAGGTGCCCGGCGCGAACATCTTGGCTTTGGAGAGCGTCGCGCCCGAGCCATTGGATTCGAAGTCGCCGGTGAAGCAGATGCCTTTCGCGTGATTGCGCCTGAAGCCAGGCACCGCGCCGCCGGGAGGCGCAAGGCTGCCGACTATCTTCGCGGGCGTCAGGCGCTTCGGCGACAGCCAGCCTGCCGTGTACGCGAAGGCCGCGACCAGCACGGCCACGACGGCCGCGATAAGAATCAGCGAAGGCACTGCGGAGCGTGGGGATGCGTTCTTGTCGGTCATCGAAGTCTCACGAGATCTACGATTCGGCAGCAGGGGTAATCTAGCAGCGTCAGGCAAATCGTGCCAGAGACGTCTGAAAATCGCAGTTATCCATCCTCTACGTGGACGGTATGCCGTTCGCTCGCGCTTTCTCGCTGATGTTCTCGACAGGCAGCCTCGCGCTTGGCCCCAATGCTTTGCTCATATAAATAGCCGGATCGAGTAATAACGCCTTAAAAATGTTTCAGCGGTTACTACTTTCCTACCGAAACCGCGTTTACATTCTTACGATGAGAAAGTAATCTTGGCTCCGTCGCAGGCAATCCGGAAAGTATTGCTTTCCCCGCCGAGCAATTCGGCAATTAAAACCTTATAGATCATCAGTTCCGAGCCAGCGTTGCTGGCTTCGTTTCGCCGTTCCTTCAAGTCGTGAACATGTGCGGGCAG
Organism: Caballeronia sp. LZ032; assembly: GCF_031451315.1. NCBI lineage: Bacteria > Pseudomonadati > Pseudomonadota > Betaproteobacteria > Burkholderiales > Burkholderiaceae > Caballeronia > Caballeronia sp. LZ032. The sequence continues at coordinate 48,301 of NZ_JARUXP010000002.1, read as the reverse complement.
TGTGCCCCGGGCTTCGCCATGCTCGCGTCCTTTCGTTCCATCGTGAAAAGACTGCACCGCGGAGTGCATTGGAAACGCTCGCCTGTACGCCGCATCCGCGCAACAGCGCACTCGTCGCGATGAACCGGATAACGTCAGTACGTCGCCGTCAATATGAATAATAAAAGTTCGAATCACCTTGCCGTCGCAATGAAAGCAGCTTCACTCGCGAGCACGCTGACCATGAGCTTGCTGCTCGCGGCCTGCGGCGGCGGTGGCGGCGGTGGCAGCACTGCCGGCGATACCGCACCCAGCATCGCCGCCACTTCCAGCGCTACGCCCGCTTCATCGGCCAGCATGACCAGCGCGGTCAGCACAAGCGCCACGGCTTCTGCGGACATCGCGGGCAGCACATCGAGCAACACGGCAGCCGCAACCGCGAACCCCGTCACGTCGTCCACGACCGCTGCATCGACCGCCAAGCCCATCTTCTACGGCGTCAACGGCCATAACAACGAAGGCGGCGCCTACGACATCTCCAGCCCCGCCTTGCAGCTCTCACAACTGCAGAGTCTCGGCGCGAGGCTCTTTCGCAACGAGGTCTATAACCAGGCGAGCGCAAACAAGCTGGCCGGCATTGCGAAGACCATGGCCGCCGGCGGAGTCACCGTCTTCCCGATTCTTCTGTCCGGCATCGACTACAACAGCGAAAGCGACGCCTACAACGCCGGCTATACGCTCGGCAAACAGACGGCAAGCGCCTATCGTTACGCGTACTACGAGGTCGGCAACGAGCTGGGCGCGGATGCGCTCACGGGTAATGTGGACGGCGTCTATCCGCAGCACTTCGACAACACGAAGTTCCAGAAGGCGCGCGGCGTGATTCGCGGGATGATCGACGGGATTCGCTCGGTGGATTCAAGCGGCAAGATCGTCATGGGCGGCGGCGCGTGGATGCATTACGGCTTCGACCAGATGCTCGCCAGCGGCACGCAGCCCGACGGCTCCGGCGGCCATCCCGTGCTGAGCTGGGACATCACGGCATGGCACTGGTATTCGGACCAGGGCGACATCACGCATGCCTGCGGCGGCACGGGCTGCCATGATGTGCTCGCCGCACTTCAGCAACTCGGCAAGCCCATCTGGCTGACGGAATTCGGCGTACGCCCGGAATACGGCAACGATGACCAGATCGCCGTGTATCTGGTCGGCGGCACGATGATGGCGCAGTTCGCCGCGGTGGCGTCGAAGTACAACCTGCAAGCCATTCAGGCTTATCAGCTCTATGACGATCCGGACGGCGGCGAAGGCGCATACGGTCTTCTGAAGAACGACGGCAAGACGCAGAAGGCCAGCTACTCGGCATACCAGCGCTTTGTGGCAAACAACCCGCGCTGACCGGCGATCCCGCGAAACATTGACAGACGGTCCGCCCCCCCTTCAGACTGCGGTCGTTCATTCACGCACCCCTGAAGTCAATGCCGATTTCCCAGCTATCCGTGTACTTCTTCGCGCAGGCCGCCGTGATCGTCGCCGCAAGCCAGCTGGTGGGACGACTCGCGGGGCGCGTGGGACAGCCGCAGGTCGTCGGCGAGATGATCGCGGGCGTGCTGCTCGGGCCTTCGCTGTTCGGGCTGCTGTTGCCGCACTGGCAGCAGGCGCTGTTTCCGAAGGCCACCATGGGCATGCTGTACGTGGCGGCACAGTTGGGCGTCGGTCTCTATATGTTTCTCATCGGCACCGGGTTTCGCGCGGAACATTTCCGCGCACGCGTCAGGAGTGCGCTGAGTGTATCGCTCGCCGGCATCGTGGTTCCCTTCGCGCTGGCATTCGCGCTCGCGCCCTGGCTGCTCACCATCCCCGGACTGTTCGCCATCAAGGCGCGGCTGTTCGAAGCTTCGTTGTTCCTGGGCGCCGCTATCGCCATCACTGCTTTTCCGATGCTCGCGCGCATCATTCATGAACGCGGCCTCGCCGGCACGTCGCTCGGCACGCTGGCGCTGACCGCCGGCGCATGCGACGACGCCGCCGCCTGGTGCATTCTCGCCATTGTGCTCGCGAGCTTCGGCGGCTCGTGGATGGGCGCGTATACCGCCATTGGCGGCGGCGTCTGCTTCGCGCTATTCATGATCTTCGCCGGCAACAAGCTGCTGCGCCGCCTGGCGGAAGGCCTCAATCCGGACGCGCCCTTGCCTTCCAGCGTGCTCGCCATCGTGCTCGTTCTGTTCTCGCTGTGTGCGTTCGCCATGGACGCCATCGGCATTCACGCGGTGTTCGGCGGCTTCCTGCTCGGTGTCGCGCTGCCGCGCGGCCCGTTGACGGAGAAACTGCGCGACATGCTCGAGCCCTTCGTCGTCGTGTTCCTGCTGCCGATGTTCTTCACCTATTCAGGCCTCAACACGCGGCTCGACATGCTGATGGACCCCGCCATCATGCTTGCCGCGGTAGCTATCCTGCTGGCCTCGTTCGGCGGCAAGGGCATAGCGTGCTGGGCGGCGGCGCGTCTGAACGGCGAGCCTCCCGGCGATGCCATGGCGATCGGCGCATTGATGAACGCACGCGGCCTGATGGAACTCATCATCATCAACATCGGGCTGGCAGCCGGCGTGATCCTGCCGGGCCTGTTCTCCATTCTCGTGTTGATGGCCGTGCTCAGCACGCTGATGGCCACGCCGCTGTTCAACTGGATCGTGCGGCGGCAAGAAGGCATGCGTTCGGCGGTGGCGCGCTAGCGGCGTACCCGGTTGCGCGCCGCGCGCTGCGGCGTGGCGGCCGGCAGTTCGCCGACGAAGGTCTCCACCGACGGGTTGCGCGTGTCGGCCCGCCAGCACACGACCATGTCGATCTCCGTGTCCTTGTCCGCGAGCGGCCGCACAAGCAGGCCGCTGCGCTGAACATTGCGGATGCATTCGGGATAGACGCTCACGCCGGTATTCGCCGCGACCAGGCCGATGATGCCGTCGCTCGTCGAGGCCTCCTGCGCGATGGCGGGCGCGAATCCCGCGCGATGGCAAATGGAAAAGAAGTGGTGACGAAAGGCTTCCCACGAATGCGGCGTGCCGAGCACGAACCGCTCGTGCGCGAGATCGGCGAGACGCAGTGTCTTCTTGCTGTTCAGCGGATGCGCCGCCGGCAGCAGCGCGACCATCGGCTCCCGGCCGAACACGCGAGTCGCCACGCCGGGCGCCGCGAACGGCCCGATCATGAAGCCCACGTCGATGGTCGAATCGAGCATCGCTTCCTTCTGCAAGGTGCTCGGCATGTGGACGAGATCGATGCTGATCGATGGAAACTTCTTGCCGAACGCCTCGATGATCGCGGGCAAGGTGCCGTTGATCGCGAAGTCCATGTACGCGATCCGCAGATGCCCGAGGTTGCCCGCCTCCGCGCGGCGCGCGAGCGTCACGGCCTGATCGATATGCGTGAGCGCGAGCTGGCAGTGCTCGGCGAAGACGCGGCCCGCGTTGGTGAGCTCGACGCGCCGCGTGGTGCGCGCGAGCAGCGCCGCGCCCACGGATTCCTCCAGCGCCTTGATGATGCGGCTCAGCGCCGGCTGGGTCATGTGCAGCCGCTGAGCGGCGACGCTGAACTGGAGCGCGTCCGCGACCGCGAGAAAGGCCCGGATGTGATGGACATCGATACGCATGCTGCGGCGGGCCTCCCTGTGCGCTGAACGAGCGCACTATCTTACCGAACGCAACGTGACCAGCGTGCCGATCACCAGCAAGGCCGATACGACGAACAAGCCGTTGTTGAGACTCCCCGTCATGCTCTTGACGAAGCCGAGCATGCTCGGGCTCGCAAAGCCGCCGAGCAGCCCAAGGCTGTTGATGAACGCGATGGTGCCCGCCGCCGCGCGCGTGCCTGCGAGGAAGTCGGTGGTAATGGCCCAGAAAAGCGGCTGCAGCGTGAAGATGCAGGCGGTCGCCACGCTGATGCAGGCGAGCGCCAGCGTCAGGTCCGTGCCCGTGCCGCTGATGGCCGACAACGCCGCCGCGCCGATCAACGCACAGCCGGCCGTGTGCCAGCGGCGCTCGCGGGTGCGGTCCGAGTGACGGCTCACCAGCACCATCGTGACGGCCGCGACGCCGTAGGGAATCGCCGAGAACAGGCCGATCGACCATGCATCGGTGACGCCCGCGCCGCGAATCAGCGCAGGCAGCCAGAAGCTGATCGCATAGACGCCGCAGATGAACGTGAACCACACGAAGGCCAGCGCATAGATGCGCGCGTTCTTCAGCGCGCCGCCGAAGCCGTGCCGCTCGAACATGGATGCGGTGTCGCGTTCACCATCGAGTTGATGCTGCACGAGCGCCTTTTCGGTGTCACTGAGCCAGCGTGCATCGCGCGGCTTGTCATCGAGATAGAAGAACGCGGCGATGCCGAGCAGGCACGACGGCAATCCTTCCACCAGGAACAGCCACTGCCAGCCTTGCAGACCGTGCAGGCCGTCGAGACTGTTCAATGCCCAGCCCGATACCGGACCGCCGAGCACGCCTGCCATCGCCACGGCGGTCAGGAACAGCGCCATCACGCGTCCGCGACGCTCCGCCGGATACCAGAAGGTCAGGTAATAGATCATGCCCGGGAAGAAGCCCGCTTCGAAAACGCCGAGCATGAAGCGCATCACATAGAACGCCGTGGGCGACTTCACGAACATCATGCCGGCCGATGTCAGGCCCCACAGCAGCATGATCCGGATCAGCGTCTTGCGTGCGCCGATGCGTTCAAGAATGAGATTGCTGGGCACTTCAAAGAGAAAGTACCCGGCGAAGAAGATGCCCGCGCCGAGCCCGTACACCGCGTCGCTGAAGCCGAGGTCGGTGCGCATCTGGATCTGCGCAAAGCCGATGTTGATGCGGTCCAGATAAGCCGCCACGTAGCAGATGAACAGAAACGGAATCAGCCGCCATGTGATGCGACGATACGTGGCGTTGACCATCGCGGAGGAATGCGGCGCGCTATCGTCCGTGAGGATTGCGCCCGGTAAAGCACTTTCGTTCATTGCCCGTTCTCCAGTAATGAGTCGCGTCAAACCGAGCACTTGCGCGCGGACACGGCCGGCGAACCGGTCCGCGTCCGCGCCATGCTTAGCCCTTCACCGAATGCAGATAGTCCACGCAGCGGTCCACCGATTCGACATCCGCGAACTTCGCGTCGATGTCGAACAGATTCCATTCGACCGCGCCCGGCACGCGATCCCCGATGCACTCGCGCACCGCAATCGTGCGGAAACCTTCGGCGAGGCCATCGCACAGCGTCGTGCGCACGCACGCCGATGCGGTGACGCCGGTGACGAGGATCGTGTCGACGCCCGCGGCGCGCAGAAAGCCGGCGAGATAGGTGCCGTGGAACGAGCTCGCGCGCTTCTTCACGAGCACTTGTTCGCCCTCGATCGGCGCGATGCGCGAGTCGATGGCCCACAGGTTTTCATCGGCCTGGGAGACGACGTCGACGGGGATCTTGTTGTGCCACAGCCCCATGTCGGTATGCGGGTTGTTGCGGTCGGTGACCTGATAGCACGTGGTGACGTGGATCACCGGATGACCGTTCGCACGGCATGCAGCGAGCAGGCGCTGCACGCCCGGAATGATCTGCTCATCGATGTTTTCGCACGTGAATGGATTGCCCGGGCGGGTCCATGCGTTCGCGAGATCGACGTTGACCAGCGCGGGCTTCTTGCCGAACCCCACGCGCCGCTGAAAGCCGCGCTGTTGATAGAGTTCGGTGGCTTCCGCGAAGGCTTGCGCCAGCATCTCGTTCAATCCTGCATTCATGTCTTCAATCTCCGAAAGTTTCTCTGTGACGCATGTGCCATGTGTGTCGGCAGAAAAACTATAGGAGCGACATTATTACTAGTCTATTTACTGTTTTGCTGGGTTTATTACCTCTTCTGGTATGAATTGCGCGGTGCCTCAGCGCACGATGCCTGCGACGAAATCCTCGAAGAGTTCCGCACCGCCCATCTGCCCGCCCTTCAGCATCAAGTCGATGCGGTGCGTCGCCGGGTCATCGGAGTGCACGCGGCACACCGTGACGCCAGAGGCCAATGTCGCCAGACACGACAAACCCCACGCTTTCAACGCATGCACGCCGAGGCTCGACGTATCGCCTCCCGCGATGCCGATGCGCCGGGGCGCGGCGCGTTCGATCACTGCGCGCAGCAGTGCCGCGCAGGATTCGGCGAGCGGTTCGCCCTCGGTGTGTTCGTGATGCGGCGTGCGGCACGTGAAGGCCAGTACGTGCATGCCCTTATGCAGCGCTTCGACAATACGTCCACAACGTTCACTTCGATACGACGGCGAAGCCATCTCGCGCGGGTCGAGTTCGATGCGATGAAACGAACGCGCGGCATCGATCTGCGCTGCGGTCATCGGCGAGAGACTGCCTGCGAGAACGAACACAGGCGATTGAGCCGGACCGAACGCAGCCACCGCTTCCCCGTCGTGATCTGAAGCCGAAGCAAGCGTCCAAGCCTGTGCGACGCTGCTCGCGCCCACTGCCAACACGGGTTCACTCGCCGCCCGTTCATGCATCTCCAACCCGATGCGGCGCAGATGCGTGTCGTCGAGCACGTCGAAGAGCAGCGGCGTGCCCGAGTGCATGTCAATCACCTCTTTCAACGCCGCATCCGGCAACGCGTAAGCACGCCAGTCGATCGCGCCGATACGCATGCCCAGCCGCTCGAAATGCAGACGAAGATCCGCTTCGTGCATCGGCGTGACCGGATGACGGCTCATGGCCGGGTGACGATCGATGCGATGCACCTCCGCGCCGCCTGCCGTCGCGAACAGCGTCCCGAACGCGCAATAGCGCCCAAGGTTCGGCTGCCCGCCGATGATCGGCACGAAAGGATTCGTGAAGCGTTCGCGCAGACACGTCATCGCGACCGCGATGTTGCCGGTTTCAGGCGCGCTGTCGAAGGTCGAACAGACCTTGTAGTGCATCACGCGTACGCGCAGCGCCGAGAAAATTTCAGCGGCTTGCCGTATCTGCGCGCGCAGGGGCGACGGCGCAAGCGTTCGAGCCGCGCCCGCGAGACCGATGGCATCGAGCGGTCCAAGCTTCGCGAGACGTTCGGACGTAGGCGGCTCGACGAACAGCATCGCGCGCAGCCCGGCGCGATGCAGCGTGGCAAGCGTATCCGTGGCGCCGGTGAAATCGTCGCCATAGAAGCCGTAGGGCGCGACGCTCATGCGCGGCTGCCGAAGAAAGCGAGCGCCGCCGAGAGTTCAGGCGCATGCCGCGCGTAGTCGTCCAGCGATATGCCCTGCCGCACCGCGTCCCATGCCTGCCGTACGCTCGCCACGCCGGCCGCGACACCGCCCGGATGCCCGAGCATGCCGCCGCCCGACATGAAGAGCAGATCGTCACTACGCATGGCATCGAACGTAACGGGCGCGGTGCCGGCCCATTGACCGGATGAGAATGCGGGCAGCACGGCATCGTCGAGACCTTCGGCCAAAGCTTGCGCGCACGCGCGCGCCGAGGCGATGACTTCCTCATCGGCTTGTGCGAACTTGCCAGCGAGTCCATGCACATGCATATGATCGACGCCCGCGAGACGCCACAACGTCTGATACGCGGCGAAGGACATGCCGAGCGCAGGATCGCGCGACATCATCCCGTAGCCGTTGCGGTGCGCGTGCAGCACGAGGGGCGTTGAGCGCCGCATGGTCTCGATTGCCGAGAAGCCGCACCAGTTGATGCTCGCCATCACGCACGACCCGCCTTCGCGTTCGACGAGATCCGCATGACGGCGCATTGCATCGACTTCGTCGGTGATGTTGAACGCGATCATCACGTTCCTGCCAGTCTTTTCGCGGTACGCACGCACTTCCGCCATGACCGCGCGCACGCGTGCTTCGATCGGCGCATGCAACGGATTGGCGCTGATCTCGTCGTCCTTGATGAAGTCGACGCCCGCTTCGCACAGACTGCGTACGAGCTGCGCCGTCTCGTCCGCCGTGAGACCGACGTTCGGCTTGATGATGGTGCCGATCATCGGTCCGCTTGCGACGCCGGTCAGCTTGCGCGTGCCCGCGACGCCATGCGGCGGCTGGGGGAATTGCGTGCGGTATCCAGCCGGCACGCGCACGTCGAGCAAGCGCAGCCCCGTGGTCTCGCCGAGATCGTAGAGATTGCCGGCGACGGTCGCCGCCAGCGTCGGCAGATTGACGCCGATGTTCGCGACCGGAAACCGCAACGTGATGCGCGCCCTTCGATACGGCCCGCCGATGTGCTGACGCTCCAGCCACGCGCTGCGCAGCGAAGGCTGCGCGAGTGGCTCCTCTTCACGGATGCTGAGCACCACGGCGCGACTGCGCGCCCGCAGCGCATCGCTCTCACCCGCCACGCGCACGAAGGTGCCGCTCGACTGCTCGCCCGCCATGATGTCCGCGACCTTCGCGGGATCGAGCGGCGTCTCGACGAGGTAATCGGCCTCGATGAATTCGTCCGCGTTCATAGGCTGCTCAGTGCAGGAAACGGCCGCACGGCCTGCTTGCCGTCCCAGTCGAGCGAGGCCTGGCGGATCAGGTCGAACAGCTTGCCCTTCGGCCCTGCAATCTCCGACAACTCGATCACCGTGCCCGGATGGGTTTCGGTATCGAAGTAGACGAAGCGGCCGTTCTCGCCTACCTTGCCGCTCATCGCCACTTCGAAACCTTGCTGCGTGAGGCGTTCGAGATCGGCGTCGAAATCGGTGGTCCAGTAGGCATTGTGTTGCAGGCCGGTGTGACCCGCCGCGAGGAAGTCGCGATACATCGAAGGCGCGTCGTTGCGCGTCTGGATCAACTCGACTTGCAGGCTGCCCGAGTTCGCGAGTGCAACCGAGTTGTGCACCTCGTACGATTGCCCGCGATAACGATAATCCTCGATAGGCACGCGTTCGTTATAGAACCACGGCCCGACGCCGAGCACGCGGCTCCAGTAGTCCATGGCGGCCTCGATGTCGCGCACGACGTATCCGGCCTGGCGGATCTCGCCAAAGAATCGGCTCATTGTGTTGTTTCCTTTTTGATGATGCGGCGGCGAGGGCGCGCGAACGCCCCGCCGGCGCGCAGTACGCGCCAGCGCCGCCGATAGTTGTCATTGCAACTGGTGCTTCAGAGAAAACCGGTGGAGATCCAGGGCACTGCAGCGATCACGATCAGACCGATGACCAGCGCGGCCATATAGCCTGCGATCGGGCGAATGCCCTTGTCGGGATCGACTTTCGCGACCGCGCACGCCGAGTAATAGCCGACGCCGAACGGCGGCGAGAACAGGCCGACGCCCATCGAGAGAATCACGACGATCGCATAGTGAATCTCGTTGACGCCCGCCATGCGCGCGATGGGGAACAGCAGCGGGCCGAACAGCACGATGGCCGGAATGCCTTCCAGCACGCTGCCGAGCAGGATGAACACGATGATCGAGATGCCGAGGAACGCATACGCGCCGCCGGGCAGCGCGGTCATCAGCTGCGCGAGGTCCTGCGAGAAGCCGGATTGCGTGAGCGCCCAGGCCATGGCCGTGGCGCAACCGATGATGAAGATGATCGCGCCGGAGAGCGTCGCTGCTTCCACCAGCATGCGGCCGAGTCGCGACCACTCGAACCGCCGGTACACGAGCAGGCCGACGATCATCGAGTAGACGATGCCGATGGTCGAGACTTCCGTCGCGGTCGCGATGCCTTCCACGACCGCCGCGCGAATCACGAACGGCAGTGCAAGCGCGGGCAGCGCGATCACGAAGAGCCGGCCGATCTGCTTGCGGCCAAGACGCGGAGCATGGCCCACGTTCTCCTTGCGATAGCGCAGCCACACGACGAAGCACAGCATCGCGGCGAGCACGGCGGCGGGCAGCAGGCCCGCCGTGAACAGCGCGGAGATGGAAAGCCCGGTCACCGAGCCGATGGTAATCAGCACGATGCTCGGCGGCACGGTCTCGGTTTGCGCGCCGGCTGTGGAGAGAAGCGCCACGAGATCGCCTTCCTGTGCACCACGCGCTTTCATTTCGGGGAACAGCACGGGCGCGATGGCGGCCATGTCGGCGACCTTTGAACCCGAGATGCCCGAGACCAGATACATCGTGCCGATCAGCACATACGACAACCCGCCGCGCACGTGCCCGACGAGGCTCGCGAGGAAGTGGATCATCGCGCGGGCCATGCCGGTCATCTCGATCATGAGGCCGAGGAACACGAACAAGGGCACGGCGAGCAGCACGAGATGCGACATGCCTTCGTCCATGCGGCCGACGATGACTTCCAGCGGCGTGAAGGTCGTGAGTCCGAGATAGCCGAAGGTGGCCAGCGCAAAGGAGAAACAGATGGGCACGCCGGAGAAGATGCCGACCGCCACCACGCCCACGAAGAACACGATCAGATTGGCCTTGCCGATGCTCTCGAACCAGGGCGCGAGCCACACGAAGGCACCGGCGACGACAGCCGTCATCAGGATCGCGACGAGCACATGGCGCAAGCGAGCCACACTGGCGAGCCGGATGAAGCCGACCAGCAACATTAGCGCCGCGCCGACCGGCAAGGCAAGCGCGCGCCACGCGCCGCTGATTTCGAGCGCGGGCGTGACGATCGCCATTTCGCCGGATGCGTAGCCGTATGCGGGCACGAGCACCAGACCGAGACAGCCGAGCGAAAGCACGATGGCGAGCGTATCGACGAACGCACGGCGCGCCGGCGAGAGCCGGCTGACGAGCGCCGTCATGCGCATGTGCTCGCCGCGCCGCAACGCGAGCACGGCGCCGAGCATGGACAGCCACAGGAACATCATGCCGGCGAGTTCATCGGACCAGACGAGGGGCGCGTGCATTACGTAGCGGCTGATCACGCCCGCCAGCAGCACGACGATTTCCGCCGTCAGCAACAGCGCGCATGCGCCTTCGACGAGTGCGATCAACGCGCGGTCGCAAGCACGCAGCAGACGGCGCGCGCCGACGGGTTCGAGATGTCCTTGCGTGGAACTCAAGGCCGGGTTCGCCATGAAGATGTCTCCGAAACGGACGGCATGATCGGGGGCAGTGTCAGGCCAGCTTGCCTGTATAGCCTTCGAGCAGGCTCCACGCCTCGTTGCCGAACTTGCCCTTCCACTGGCCGTAGAAGTTCGCCTGGCGCAAGGCGGCGCGGAACGTGTCCGGGGCGGGGCGGTTGATCGCGAGGCCTTTCGACTGAAGATCGGCCACGGCGGCGTCGTTGAGCTTGCGAACGTCTTCGCGTTGGCGGATGGCGGCCTGGTTGAACGCATCCGCGAGGATGCCTTGCAGATCCTTCGGCAAACGCGCCCATGCGCGCTGGTTCAGCACGAACCAGTAACCGTCCCACATGTGATTGGTGAGCGAGCAGTACTTCTGCACTTCATAGAGCTTCGCGACCTGAACGATGGGCAGCGGGTTTTCCTGTGCATCGACGATGCGCGTCTGCAATGACGAATACACCTCGCTGAATTGCAGGCTCGTGGGCGCGGCGCCGAGCCCCTTGAACATGTCGACGGACAGCGGACTCACCGGCACGCGGATCTTGAGACCGCGCATGTCGGCGGCGCTGGCGATCGGGCGCGCGCTGGAAGTCGTCTCACGAAAGCCGTTGTCCCACATCTTCTCGAACGATTCGAGTCCGGCCTTTTGCATCGACGCACGCACGAATGCGCCGAGCTTGCCGTCCATCGCGCCCCAGACCTGGTTGTAGTCGGCGAAGGCGAAGCCCGTGGCGTTGATGGCGGCCACGGGCACGAGCGTCGAGACCACCAGCGCCGATGGCGTGAACATCTCGATGCCGCCGCTGCGCACTTGCGCGAGCATGTCGGTATCGCCGCCGAGCTGATTGTTCGGAAAGATGCGGATTTCCATGCGGCCCTTCGACGCTTCCTTCACCTGGTCCGCCGCTTCTTTTGCGCGGATGTTCAGCGGATGGGTCATCGGCAGGTTGTTGCCGTACTTGAAGACGTATTCGGCGGCAGCGGCGCGGGTGATGGCGGGAAAAGCCAATGTGCTTGCTGCACCTGCGGCTGCTGCGCGCAGCAGCGTACGTCGGCGTGAATCGATCATACTCGTCTCCTTGCTTTTATTTGATGCGATTTCCAAGTCCATCAGAAACCGTCATAACGCGGGTTTGTACTGATCGCCGGGTTTTGCTGTCTGGCGTTAGCTTCGCTACGTTGGTGAACGAAGACTACGGGTGAGGGGTGGTGGCGTCAAACTCATAACTTGATGGTTTCTGATGGCTTTGCGGTTTTCTTGAGGAGTTTGGAGTGAGTGCGGTAACGCCGTTGTTTCCACCACGCGCCCGCGTGGCCGACATTGCGCAGGCTGCGGGCGTATCCAGTGCAACCGTCGATCGCGTGTTGAACGGGCGGCCCGGCGTGCGGGCGAATACGGCCGCCAGAGTGATGCAGGCCGCTGCGCGCTTGGGGTATTCGATCGAGGCGCCGGAGAAGATCGCGACGGGCAAGCCGATGCGGATCGCGTTCCTGTTGCCTTCCGGGACAAACCGGTATTTGCGCATGCTCGGAGATTACATCGAGTTCGCGCAGAATCAGTGGACCGCGCAAGGCATGAAGTGCCGCGTCCACTACGTCGAGAGCTTCAATCCGGATGAACTGGCGGCGCGGTTGCTGCAGTACGGGCGCAAGGCGGATGGCATCGTGTTCATGGCGCTGGAGCATCCGGTGGTGCGCGATGCGGTCAATGCACTCGCTGACGAAGGCGTGCCGGCTATCACGTTGATTTCAGATCTGTCGAACTCGCGAAGACTCGCTTATGTCGGGATCGATAACCGGTCAGCGGGACGCACTGCGGGCTTGCTGCTCGGGCGCTTCATGGGTCCGCGGCCGGCGGGGAAGATTGCGATGCTGGCAGGGAGTCTCAACTATCGCGGGCATGAAGAGAGGGAGATCGGTTTCCTGCATTTGATCGAATCGACGTTTCCTTTGCTGCGTGTGATCGGCTTGCGCGAAGGTCATGACGACAGCGAACGCAATTACTTGCAGACACGGAACCTGCTGCAGCAGCATCCGGATCTGGCAGGGGTTTATAACAGCGGCGGCGGGTCAGATGGGGTCGCGCGGGCGATCGTCGAGGCGAAGACGGAGCAGAAGATTCTGTTCGTCGGGCATGGGCTGACGCCGGATACCCGGGCGCTTCTGATCGACGGGACCATGGACGCGCTGATTACGCAGACGCCGCAAGCCATGGTGGGGAATTGCCTCAGGATCTTCGACAATGTGAGGCAAGCGCAGGATGCGATGGATGGGGTCAAGCCGGTGATGTTCAGTATCGTGTTGCGGGAGAATTTGCCTTGAGGGGTGGTGCTCACGTTCGGAGGATTTGAAGATGACGAAGTATCTGATCTCCTTTCCCGCATCGGCGATGATCGTTGCCGATGAATACATGGCGGCGGTCGGCGAAGCGGCGCGCTCGGTCATCAGGGAAGCGAAGAGCGCCGGCGTGTATGTGTTCGGCGGCGGGATCAATGCGGACGTCGCTCCGCTGATGGTGGCTGCTGACGGTGCGGTCACGAACGAGACCTACCCGCAGACCAGAAAGTTCGACGGCGGCTTCTGTGTGCTGGAACTGCCGTCGCGCGAAGCCGCCGTGCAATGGGCCGCGAAGATCGCCAAGGCTTGCCGATGTTCGCAAGAGCTTCGCGAGTTCGGGTATGACAGGGAGAGTTGAGGCGTTGACGCCCAAGCCGTCGAGCCGTTGGAGTGCAGAGCGAGCGGAATCAGAATTCCGCCCTCCCGAACTCAATAACGCGGCCGTACGTGACCTGTCTGCCCGGTATAGGGATTCAGATTACCTTGTGACGAGTAGTTGTTGTACATCGTATTGTCAGGCGCGGTTCGGTGATAGGGCTCCACGTAGGTCCCGTTGCTACGTGTATAACCGCTGACTTGTTGATCGCTACCATACAAGCCACCGTTGTTGCCATAAGCGGAATGCGACGGTTGATTGCCGTAGTATTGCGCGAACGAAGGTACGCTGATGCACAGCGACGCTGCGAGCAAGGCGAGTTTTTTCATTTTGGTCTCCAGGTTGGGGGTCAATGCGCTTCCACCGCGCCAGTATGGTATCGGCACGCTGCTGCCAAGGGCTGAGCACATTCCGCTTGATCTGCAAAGCTCCCGCAAGGTTGTCGTGAAGATTGACTTCAGTACGGCGCAGCAACCGCGGCTCATAGTGCTTGCCTCAAGCGTTTTCGAGCCGTTTGAATAACGCCTCATGCTCGAAATAGATTTTGGCGATACGCGTCCGATAATGCTCTTCCGTAGGTCCCTGCGTTTCCGCGGGCGCTCTGCGAGCCGCACGCCGCAGCGCTTGCCGCTTTGCTGCGAGCTTGATCCGTGTGCGCTGTCTCATGAGCTGGACGAGACGGCGGCCAAGCTTCCCGTACCTTCCACCCCGAAAACCGTCGGGTTGTGATGCGTCGTTTGAGACATAACCTCGAGCAACTGCTTGCGGGCTGCTTTCGCGGCCCGCGATCTTGCTGACGGATGTTGAATCCGGTAGCACAAGAACCTTCCGTGAAGTTCGAATTCCCATAGTTGAGTCCGCGGAATGCCCGCTTCTTCCCAGTGTCGGCGGCCCACGCAAACCTTCCCATCACCCGCGATCGGGAAGAACTCACGCCTGATGCCAACCGTATCCATCCCGTTCGCGAAGATGACGACATCGGGTCTGAAATGATCGAGTTGTACGTCCAGCAACTGTTTGGAGAGGCGCTTGACGAGTGAGAAGTGCTCCGAGTTGCGAGGAGACTTTCCGCCGGAGTCGAAGCAGAGCAGGTTCGAGTAAATGAGCCCTCCCTCACTGCCGACACTTCGCGCCAAGGCGCGCATGAAGTTGAAGAAGGTATCGCCCCTATCCTGACCTTTCTTCGCCATGGCTCTGCCGAAGAAATCCCGATGCTTCGAGAGTGCCTTTGTTACATATACGCTGGCCCCTCCACCGTCGTGCATGACATTCCAGCCGTTGCCACCATACTCTCTGCCGATGACCATGATGCGCCGCGCGTCGGGATCGCTCGGGCCGTTCACGAGAAAAGGCGTCGAGAGCCTGCGCTCTTTTGCCTCAACGTGATTCAGGAACGCCGGGTCCAGCGTCTCCAGAATCTCGGAATCGCGCTTTTCAAGTATTGCGTCCATCGTTTCGCTATCGGCTCCAATGTGTGCTCTTTGATTTTCGATGATTCTTGCGCTCACGTTCAACGACGGAAATTGTACTGACCCGTTAATGGATGATGCGCCATCCATCTCCTTGCCAGAAAAAAAGCCCGCCAAAAATGGCAGGCTCCTTCCTACCCAGCGCACACTCCCGCGCGCGCCTTCCCCCTTACCACTTCCAGTTCACCCCCGCGACGCCGCTATAGTCCTGCTCATGCTTGCCAAAATCCACGGCAGCACGCGCAAACACCGAAGCATGCTTCCCGATCTCCCACGACCCACCCGTCGCCACATGCCCGACGGTGCGCGCCAGCGGCGTACCCGACACCTGGTACACCGACCCCGGCGCCGTCGCGAACGCGGCATTGAGCTGCTGGTCGAGACTGCCGAAACGCTGCTGCACGTTGACATCCACTTCCCACGTGTTGCTCGCGCCGCTCGCCCGCTTCTGCTTCAGCAAGTAACGCACGCCCGCGATGCCCGTCGTCGCGGCCTGGCTGCTGCCCTGATAGACGAGATCGAAGTCGTTGCCCTTGCCTTCGCCAAAACCATCCTGGCTGTAACGGCCCACACGCATGCCGAGATACGGCTGCACCATCATGTCGTCACGCAGATGCAGGTTGAGACCGCCTTCCGCATAAGCCGTCGTCGAACGCGTCTCGACGCTGCCTTGCGGCGTGCCCGACATGCCATCGATCGCCACCACGCGGTTCACCGAATTGCTCCAGCGTCCGATGCCCGCCATGCCGCGCGCAAAGAAGGGCTGCGCCGCCGGTTGCCATGCGCCATAAACCAGCGCCTGCCAGCCGTTAGCATGACCGCTCGAACCCGGCGTGTTGAAGCCCAGGTCGCTGTAGTCCGCATCGACGGCCACGCCCGCGCGCACATCACGCAGCACTTCGCGGTCGAAGCCGATCGCAAGCGAGCTCGTACGCGCATCCAGCGCATGGCTGCCGAGCGCTGCATCGCCCGAGGCGTGCGACTGGCCGTAACGCACCGTCGCCCACACATCGTTCGACGGACGCTCCAGCCCCGCCTGCGTCAGACGCTCGCCCACCGTGTTGCCAAACGCCTCCGTGCTCTGCCGCGTGATGCGCAACAGGCCGGTAGCTTCGTCGCCGGTCATCTGCGACAGCGCCGACTGCGCACCCGCCTTCGTCGCGTAGAGCAGCTTGTCGGTCACGGCATTGCCGCCGGCCGCGAGAATGCGGTTCAACGCGCTCGCCACCTGCAACTGGTTGCGATTCTGGCCAACCATGCCGAAGCCCGCGAACTCGCCCGTCTGATAGAAGATCGACGCGATCTTCAAGGTCAGATCCACTTCCTGCGGCGCGTAGCTGAGCGTCGGCACGAGGTACGCGTAGTCCATCGACACCCCCGCAAACGAGCCGGTAAGCGCGCCCGTGTAGCTCAGGATCGTGTACTTCGTGTTGACCTTCCACGCATCCGGCACGGCGTTCACGACGACCGTCGCGCCGCCGTTCGCCCCGCTCTGCGCGATGCTGACATCGCCCGTCACCGCGACGCTGCCCGTCTGGCCCGCCGCATTCGCGCCGACCGCGAACACCGAGCCGTCGTTGAACGCGAGGTTGCCGTTCACATGCAGCGTCTGGCCCGGCGTCGTCGCGGCGAGCGTGCCGCCCGCGTTGATCGACGCATTGCCGGTCAGCGTGCCGCTCCCCTTCAGCAAGCCGCCGCTGTTCACCGCGACGTTCGCCGCCGTGACCGTATCGACCTGCACCGTACCGCCGTCATCGACGATGCCGAGGCTCGCGCTCGCGAGGTTCTGCACCAGACCGCCGGCCGTCACGTGCACGCCGGCCACGTCGCCGTCGCCGGTCAGCGTGGCGCCGCTGTTCACCAGCGTATTGCTGACGAGCGCGCCCGCGTTCACACGCTGCACGCCGCCCGCATTCAGCGTCGTGTCCTGCGCCGTGCCGCCCGAGCTGACCACCTGCGTGCCGCCGTTCACCGTCGTGCCGCTCGCGATGCCGTCCGCCTGCACTTCCTGCAACGCACCGCTGTTGATCGTCGCGCCGCCGGCGTAGCCGCCGAACGCCACTTGCTGAACACCGCCGCTGTTGACCACGGTGTTGTACGCATAGCCTTCGATCGCGCCATCGACGTATTGCAGGCCGCCCGCGTTGACGGTCGTGTCGTTCGCCACGCCGCCCGCGAGGATGTTCTGCGTGCCGCCCTCGACGGTCGTCCAGCGCGCGGAGCCGCCCGCGCTCAAGGTCTGCGTGCCGCCGGAAGTCAGCGTCGTGACCATCGCGACGCCGCCCGAACTCACGTTCTGCGCGCCGCCGTTCGACACCGTCGTGCCCTGCGCCACACCGCCCGAGGTCAGCGTCTGCGTGCCGCCCGAGATCGTCGTGTTGCTGGCGACGCCCGCGACCGTCTGGCTGCCGCCCGCGGCAATCGTCGTGTCGAGCGCGTTGGCGCCCGATGCAACCTGCTGCACGCCGGCCGCACCGATGCTCGCACCGGTCGCCGAGCCGCCCGCCGACACGCGCTGCACGCCGCCGACGATGACCGAGCGCATCGACGCGCCACCCGACGACACACGCTCCGTGCCGCCCGAGCCGACTTGCGTGCCGCTCGCGACACCGCCCGCCAGCACGTCGAACACGCCGCCGTTCTCGACCAGCACGTTCGATCCGACATTGCCCGCGACCTGGAACGCGCCGTTTGCATTGCTGCCGCTCACGGTCGCCGAGGTATTGGTGACGATGGCCGCGCCGGATGCCTGGCTGAGCGTCGCGCTGCCCGCGCTGCCGACGGTGGCCTTGCCGCCGCCCTCGACCACGATGCTGCCCGCCGCGCCGCCGCTCGATACCGTCAACGCGCCGCCGCTGTGCACCACGGTGCCGCTGGCCGTGCCGCCCGAGGCGACCGTCTGCTGGCCGCCGTTCGACACCACGGCTTGCGTCGAGCTGCCGCCCGACGAAACGGCTTGCGTACCGCCGCTCGAAATGTTCGTGCCGCTGACGTTGCCGCCCGCGAGCACGGTCTGCGTGCCGCCGTCCGTCACCGAGACGCCGTTGGCCGCGCCGCCCGAGCTCACGTACTGATTGCCGCCGCTGCCGAGCGTCACCGAGCCGGCATTGCCGCCCGACGACACGCGCTGCACGCCGCCCGCGCTGACGACCGTGCCGGTGGCCGTGCCGCCCGACGCCACGTCCTGCACGCCGCCGCTAGCCACCGTCGTGGTCAACGCGGTCGCGCCGGTCTGCACGGTTTGCAGGCCGCCGCCTTGCACCAGCGTCGATACCGCGCTGCCGCCGGCCGCAAGGTTCTGCACGCCGCCCGAAAGAATCGACGTCGCCGAGGCCACGCCGCCCGATTGCACCAGCTGCACGCCGCCGCCCGATACCGCCGTGCCGCTCGCCTTGCCGCCCGATGCGACGCTTTGCGTGCCGCCGCTCGTGACGCTCGCTTGCGTCGACAGTCCGCCCGACGCCACGGTTTCGACACCGCCCGCGCCAATCGTCGTGCCGCTTGCCTGGCCGCCCTTGCTCACGACCTGCGATCCGCCCGCGCTGATCACGCTGCCGCTGGCCACGCCCGCCGATGCCACCGTCACCGCGCCGCCCGAGCCGATCTGCGTATCGAGCGCCTGTCCGCCGGAGCCGACCGACACCTTGCCCGCCGAGCTGACTTGCGTGGCGTTCGCGGTGCCGTTCACGACCTGCTTGCCGCCGGCGACCACGGCGTCGTCAGAAACGCCGCCTGCCGCAACGGTCTGCGTGCCGCTTGCGAGGACCGTCGTGCCGCTGGCCGTGCCGCGCACGGTCTGCGTGCCGCCGGACACCATCGTGCCCGACGCGACGCCGCCCGATGCCACGGTTTCAAGACCCGCGCTGCCGACATGCGTATCGAGCGACTGACCGCCCGACAGCACCGTAAAGCTGCCGCCGTTCTCGACGAGCAGGCCCGAGGCAACGCCGCTCATCACGCCAAAGGTGCCAAGCGTGTTGGAGCCGTTGAGGATGGTCGCGGACGTGTCCGCGACGAGCGCGCCGCCTGCCTGCTGCATCACTGCGCTGGCATAGGCGCCGCCGGATACCGTCAGCTTGCCGCCGCCATCGATGACGGAAATCAAAGCGCTGCCGCCCGACTGAACGGTCTGCGCGCCGCCCTCGCCGATGAAGGTAAAGCCCGCGGCGCCCGACGACGCGACAGTCTGCGTGCCGCCGCTGCTGATCGTCGTGAAGCCCGCGATGCCGCCGGACTGCACGTTCTGCGCACCGCCGCTTTCGATGGTCGCGCTCGTCGCCGAGCCGCCCGCCGCGATTTCCTGCGTGCCGCCCGAGATCACCGACCCGAGCGCCCAGCCCGACACGCTCTGCGTGCCCGAAGTCCCCACCGTGACGCCTCGGGCAAGACCGCCCGACTCGACGGTCTGGACCGCACCGCTCGCCACGCTGCCGGCCGATGCCAGGCCGCCGCTCGAGATCATCTGCGTGGCATTTGCGCCGGTAAGCGTCGTGTCTTCCGCCGTGCCGCCCGAAGCGACCGTCTGCGCACCGGACACCACGGTGCCTCTCACGTTGCCGCTGACGATCTGCGTACCGCCCGCGTCGATCGTGCCGCCCGATGCGTAGCCGCCCGCATCGACCGTCTGCTGGCCGCCGCTCGCGACGTGCGTGCCCGAGACCGTGCCGTCAGTGGAGACTTCCTGCACGCCGCCCGCCTGTACTTCGGTATCGTTCGACGTGCCGCCGAAGGCCACGATCTGCTGTCCGCCTTCGCCGATCTGCGTCCCGCTCGCCACGCCCGCCACCTGAACGACCTGCAGGCCGCCCGAGAGCACCGTGCCCAGCGCAGTGCCGATTTGCACGTCCTGCACGCCGCTGGTCGTGACCGTCGTGCCGCTCGCGACGCCGCCCAGCACGTGCTGCACGCCACCCGAGCCGACGTTCGTGGCGGTCGCGGTCGCGCCATTCAGAACGTTTTGTTCGCCGCCCGCCGTAACCACCGTGCCCGTCGCGCTGCCCGCGACCGATTGCGCGCCGCCCGAGAGCACCGCGCCGCTCGCAAGGCCGCCTGCGCTGATTGTCTGCGAGCCGCCCGCGAACACCGTCGTGCCGCTGGCGCTGCCGCCCGAAGCCACGTTCTGCGCGCCGCCGCTGGACACCGACGTAGCGCTTGCCACGCCGCCTTCCGTCACCTGCTCGACACCGCCCGAGCCGACCTGCGTGCCGCTCGCCGTACCGTTCGACGCCACCGTGAGCTGGCCGCCGTTCTCGACGAGCACGTTGGACGCGAGGTTATCGATGATCGAGAAATCGCCGTTGGCGTTGTGACCGCTGACGGTCGCGCCGGTGTCCGCGATGAACGCGGCGCCCGACTTCTGGTCGAGGCCCATCGCGGTTGCGCCCGCGGACACGGCGATCGTGCCGCCGCTCGATACCGTGGTCATGCTCGCCACGCCGCCCGACAGCACGGATTGCAGCCCGCCCGACAGCACCGAAGCCGCATTCGACACACCGCCCGCGTCAAGCACCACCGCACCGCCGGAGGAAATCATCGCGTCATTGAGCGTGCCGCCCATCGATGCGCTGACCAGACCGCCCGCGCTCACTTGCGTGCCGTCGGCCTGGCCGCCGTCGCTGACGCTCTGCACGCCGCCCGCATACACCGCGGTCCCGGTCGCCACGCCGCCCGATACGTTCTGCACGCCGTTCGCCGTGACCTGCGTGCCGCTGGTGTTGCCGCCCGATCCGACGTTCTGCGCGCCGCCGCTGACGACCGTATTGGTCGCCGAGCCGGAGACGTTCTGCGCGCCGGAGAAGATCGTCGTGCCGTCCGCATTGCCGCCTGCCAGCACCGTCTGCGTGCCGCCCGAAATCACGGCGCTCGTGGCCGTCGCGCCATCGGCGACCGTCATCGAACCCAGCGCCTTGATGATCGTGCCCGACGCCGTGCCGCCGAGATTCACCGTCTGCACACCGCCCGCCGCGACGACCGTGCCGCTCGCGACGCCATCGACGTCCTGCTCGCCGGTGACCGTCGCGTTGATCGACGCTGCGCCAACCGCGACCGTCTGAACACCGGATGTCTTGACCTGCGCGCCGGTCGTCACGCCGCCGGTCTGCACCGCTTCCTGCCCGCCGCTGCCGACAATCGTGCCCGTCGACGAACCGCCCGCCAGCACGGTGAGACTGCCGCCGTTCATGACCGTCACGCCCGACGCCATATTGCCGCTGATGCGGAACGACGAGCCGTTCGGACCCGTGCCCGAAAGCAGGCCGGCGGTATCGGCGGTGAGGATCGCGCCGTCCTGCTGATTGACGTTGAGCGCCGAACCGCCCGCGCTCAGCGTGAGCGCGCCGCCCGAATTCATCGTCAGGCCGCCGACGACGCCGCCCGCATCCACGGCGACCGTGCCGCCGCTGCGGACCGTGCCGGCGCTCGCGCTTCCGCCCGACATCACTTCCTGCTGACCGCCCGCGACGGTCGTGAAGTTCGCCACGCCGCCCACGCCGACTTGCTGCGTGCCGGCTGTGATCGTCGTGCTGGTGGCGGTGCCGCCGCTCGACAGCACCTGCGTGCCGCCCGCGACCGACGTGCCTTGCGCCACGCCGCCGCTCACGTTCTGCGTACCGCCCGACGACACGATGGTGCCGCTGGCGAGCGCAGCCGTCGCGACGGTCTGCGTGCCGCCCGCGAGCACGGTCGCGCCGTTCGCCGTGCCACCGCCCGAGATCGTCTGGGTGCCGCCGGAAATCGTGTCCTGCGAGGTCACGCCGCCGTTCGCGACGGTTTCCGTGCCATCCGCGCCGATCGTGCTGTAGCTCGCGGAGCCCCCGCCCAGGACGGCGAGCGTGCCGCCCGCCGAGACTTCGGTGCGCGTCGCCGAGGTGCCCGCCGACACCTTCAGCGTGCCGCCGTCCACCTGCGTGCCGTTCGCCGTTGCGCTGTTGGTCAGCGTGATCGTGCCGCCCGTCAGCACCGTCGCCGAGGTCGTGCGGGCGCCGCTGCCATGAACCGCCTGGCTGCCGCCCGCCGACACCGTCGCGGCCACGCTCGAGCCGCTCACGTCTTCGACGCCGCCCTGGATCTGCGTGCCCGAGGCATAACCCGAGACGGCAATCGTCTGGGTCGCGCCCGCCGAGATGACCGTGCCGTTCGCATGGCCGCTCGTGACCACCTGACTCGCGCCCGCCTGCAGTTGCGTGCCGGTCGTCGTGCCGCCCACCACGTTGACGACCGTGCCGTTCGCCGCCACCGTGCCGCTGGCCGTGCCGCCCGACACCGTCAGCGTGCCGTTGTTGAACTGCGTCGCGAAGGTCGTGCCGCCGTAGATCGTCTGCGCGCCGCCCTGCACCACGGTGCCGCTCGTCTGGCCGGTCCAGACCTCCTGCGTCGCGCCCGCGCCGACGGTCGTACCCACCGACAGCCCGCCGTTCACGCTCTCGTAACCGCCGCTTTGCAACTGCGTGTTGCTGGTGACGCCGCCGCGCACGTAGACGTCGCCGCCCGCGGTGACGATCGTGTCGTTGGTCACGCCGCCCGAGGTCGTGAGCACGCCCGAGTTGGTGACGGTCGCATCGTTGAGCACACCGCCGCTCACGACAGCGTTACCGCCGCTGTTGATCGTCGCGCCCTGCGCCACGCCGTCCGCGACGATCAGGCTGCCGCGGCTGTTGACGGTCGTCGCGCTGGCGAAGCCGCCGGAGAGCACGGTGAACTGGCCGCCGTTCTCGGCGATCACGTTCGATGCGTAGTTGCCGCTGACGATGAAGTCGCCGATCGAGTTGTGCGCGTCGGTGATCGTCGCCGAGGTGTTGGTGATGAGCGCACCGCCCGCGTCCATCGTCACGGTTTGCGCGTTGCCGCCCGCATCCACCGCGAAGGTGCCGCTGTTGGCGACCGTCGTGGAGGTGGCGATGCCGCCGCTGTTGACCGTCACGCGGCCGCCCGAGCCGACCGTCGTCGAAACGGCGGAACCGTCGCCGAGCACCGTGAGATTGCCGGTGTATTCGATCACCAGGTTGGTTGCGACGTTGTTCGCCACGCTGAAGTCGCCGTGCGTGTTCGAACCGTTCGAGATCGTCGCCGACGTGTTGGTGATGAGGCCCGCGCCCGCGCTCTGGTTCACGAGGTTCGCCGAACCGCCCGCGTCCACCTGCAACGTGCCGGCCGAGAGCAGCGTGTCGTTCGCGAAGCCGCCTTCGTTGACCGTCAGCTTGGCCGCGCGGCCGTCGAGCATCACGCCCGAGGCAACGTTGCTCTGCACCCAGAACATGCGGCCGTCCGCCGTCTGCGCGTCGGTGATGTTTGCCGAGGTATTCGTGACGATCTGGCCGCCTGCGCCCTGCACGATCGTATCGGCCGTGCCGTTCGCATCGACCTGGAAGATGCCGCCCGCCGAGTACACGGTGTCGTGCGCCGAGCCGCCCGCCAGCACGGTGAGATGACCCGTGTCGGTGAGCTGCATATGCGTGGCGAGGTTGTCGGCGATCGTGAAGTCCGTGCCGTCCGTACGCGTGTTGGTGCCTGCGAGCACGGTCGAGGAGGTCGTCGCGACCAGGCCGCCGCCCGAGTTCTGCACGATGCCCATCGCCGTGCCGCCCGATTCCACTTCGAACGTGCCGCCCGAGTTGATGGTGCCCGACGTCGCGCTGGCGCCCGCGGCCACGTCGATCCGGCCGCCAGCCGCGACCGTCGCGTTGTTGGTCGCGCCGCCCGAATTGACGGTCTGCGTGGCATACGTGCCGCTGACCAGCGTGTTATCGGCGATGCCGCCCGACAACACCGTGTCCTGCGCCGCGTAGCCGACCGTCGTGCCGCTCTCGACGCCGGCCACCGTCTGTCTTGCAAAGTAGGAGGCGGTGCCGCTCAGCACCGAGTCGTTGGCCGTGCCGCCCGCGAGCACGCTTGCGTTTGCGTTGTTATTGATGTGCGCGTTCGACAGCGTGCCGCCCGCCGACACGGTCACGCCGCCGCCGGAGTTGACGATGGTGCCGTCCGCCGCGCCGCCCGCGACGATCTGGTTGCCGCCAGAGTTGATGGTTGCCGCAGTCGCGCTGCCGCCGGCCGAGACGACCTGACTGCCGCCCGAGGTGACGGTCGCGATGTCCGAGTAACCGCCATTGGAAATGGTTTGCGTGCCGCCGCTCGTGATCGTCGTGTTGGTGGCGAGGCCGCCATCGACGTTCTGCGTACCGCCGCTCGTGATGAGCGACGAAGTCGCCCGGCCGCCGTTCACATTCTGGGTACCGCCGAGGACTTGCGTGGCCGTGCTCTGGCCGCTGGTCAACACGTTTTCCACGCCGCCCGCGCTGACCACGGTGCCCGACGAGCGCTGTCCGGAGAGCACGTCGAGCTGGCTGCCGGCGCTCAGTACGAAGCCGGTGGCGGTGCCGCCTGCCACGTTGAAGGTGCGGTTGCCGGCATCGGTGCCGGTGAGCGAACCGGAAGTCGTCGCCGAGATCACCGAACCCGAGGACAGCACGATGCCGCTCGCCGTCGCGCCTGCTTCGAACAGGGCGGTGCCGCCCGCGGAGACCGTCACGCTCCTGGCCGTGCCGCCCGCCTTGACGTCCTGCAGGCCGCCGTTCAGCACCGAGGTGCTCGACGCAACACCGCCGCTCAGCACGTTCTGCGTGCCGCCGCTCTGGATCGTCGATCCGCTGGCGACGCCCCCGCTCACGTTTTGCGTGCCATACACGGTCGCTGCGTTCGCCGCGCCGCCCGTCACGTTCTGCGTGCCGTCCGTGTTGATGCGGGTCGACGCCGCCGTGCCGCCCGTCTGGACGGTCTGGATGCCGCCGGAGTTGATGGTCGTCGACGTGGCCGTGCCCGCGACGCTCTGCAAGCCGGCTGCGTTGACCGTCGTCAGCATCGACGTGCCGCCCGAGGCGAGATGCTGCTCACCGCCATCGCTGACCGTCACGCCCGACGTGCGGCCGCCCGCGGCGACCGTCTGCACACCGGATGTCACCGACTCGTTGGAGACCGTCGAGCCGCTGGACACGGTTGCGGTGTAATCGGTGGGTTGCGGCGTGGCGGGCACGGCGAGGGCCGGCGCGGCGATGAGCGCCTGCAAGCCCAGCATCGAGAACAGACCGGCGAGCAGGCGCGAGGCGCGCTGTCTGCGGCTGCCGAAAATGTGCAGGCAGAATTTACGGCGATAAGTAAGCGGCTTCATTTTTTTGTATTCGTATGTGCGTGACGCGCGCCCACAAGAGACGGCGCGCGACCAGAAATTCGATCAGGCTTGCAGCGCGACAGGCTCGAGGCCCACGCCGAAGCCCGGGATGCGGCGCAGCGTGCGTCGGACCTGTTCGGGTGTGATGAGGCGCGTGCATTCGAACTGACGCGGCGTGTCCTTGTGGCGCGGACACCAGAAGAAATCCTGGTGATCGAAGCGGTGGCGCACGTCGTTCCAGCAGCCGTTGCAGGCGTGGTAATTGATCACGCGGAAAGGCGTGGCGAATTCGTTGTTCTCGTGGGTGAAGCCGCTGATCATCGCGACTGGAATGCCGCACGCCCACGCGAGCCAGGCCAGTCCGCTCGACAAGCCGACGAAGAAGTCCGCATGCTTCAGCCAGCGCGCGCGCTCTTCCAGCGAACGGTCGCCGGTCTGGTCTTCCGCGCCGTGCGGGATGTGGTTCCAGACGAGTCCCGAGCCGTGCGTCGCCTTCTGGTCGATGCAGATCACGCGGTAACCCGCTTCCTTCAGGAACGTGACGATCTCGCGCCAGCCGGTCGGGTGGTTCCAGTACTTGCACTGGGTCGAGCTCTGCACCGCGATGCAGACATAGCGCTCTTCGATCGGACGCGATTCGTCGGCGAGGACCATCTCGGGGCGCATCTCTTCCGGATCGACGCCCAGGATGTGACCCGCCGTGCGATGCAAGCCGACATGCCGGAAGTCGACCGGCTGATGGGTGTGCGCTTCGTCGTCGAAGAACAGGCCGATGTTGTAGGTCGCGTAGTAGCGCGCCGGATCCACTTCCTCCGGCGTGATGAATTCGATTTCAGGGTAGGCGCGGCGAAACAGCGGCGCGATCAGCGCGGACATCGAGCACGTCAGGCGGCAGCCATGCTTGCGCTGGAACTTGACGGCGTAGGGAAACCAGCCCATCAGGTCGCCGAGCGTGCCGACCGGAAACTGGATCAGCACTTCACGGTCCTTCGCGTCGTAGCGATGCAGGATGGCCGCGTCCGCATCCTTGCCGCGCTTCTGCACTTCGAGTTCGAAGGGCACGAAATATTTCTTGCCGCTCGTCACCGCGCCCGCGCCGATGTCCGTCTCGAACAGCACGTTGCCGGTTTCCGTGTCGCGCAGGACCACATGCCATTCGCCTTCGGGCAGCGTCACGCGACAGCCGTCGTTGAAATCGAAGCGCACGCCCTGACCCGCGTCCTGGGTCGGTGTGGGAGCAGGCAGCGGAAATGGCGGCTTGGGCGTGCCGTTGGTGGAGACGAGGCGCACGGGCACGGCCGCGACGGGCGGCGTGTCGCCGGCTGCGGGGACGGCGAGGATGTCGTGGGGGATCGAGGCGGTCATCGAAGGCAAGGAGTCGGACATGAACCGCAGGCCTTCTTAAAGACCTTCGGGACGATGGCTCCTGACCGGTACAACACGTTGAATCACTACGCGGCGGTACAGCACGAGATGCGAGATGTCTGGGCCTGGCTTGCAACGGCGTCGCAAAGGAAGAACTCGGGAATTCGTGACCGCCTCGCGACGCCGTGCACCGGCTTGGAACGCTAGGCCAGTTTCTTAACGGCAGGTAATTTGGGTCCTGAAGAATGTTTTCTGGTTTTATTTAAAATTACTTTCAGTGACGGTAAATCTTGCTCAGGTAGGAGGGCGGGGGGTTCGGGGCGCGAAGCCGTCTTTGTTTGTTACCAGAGCGATTACCCGACGCTGCGATCAGCGGCGCACGAACACGAGGCGATGCCGGCGACCTTCTACGCTGACGTGGTAAATTGTTCTCCCATTGCCTCGCCCGTCACTGCTTGTATCAACGCGGACGCGTCTGCTGAGGCTGCCTGGCAAACGACGTTGCTTGCACAGGACAAGCCATGTCTCTCCACACAGTCGTACAGAGCGGAGCCGGTAGTCCATCATCGGGCGCCTGCCGCGCCGGTTGCCATGAATTCACATGATTAATGATTCAAAGAAGCGCCATGCCGCTTCGGGACTCGCCAATGAGGACCGCCTCGGCCGAGAAGTCGCGTGGGATGTCAGCCATGACTTGCACGTCATCGTCGATTTGCGGGGTTGGGTAAAAGACGTCAATCCCGCGTGGCAAGACAAGCTCGGAATCGCTGCAGCCTCCGCCATCGGAAAACACTTGCCGATGCTCGCTCACCCTGAGGATGCCGGCGCCGTTGAAACCGCAATCACAGGGCTCGATGCGGATGGCTCCACGGCCGAGTTCGAATGCCGGATCGCGGCATCCGACAACAGCTACCGCCTGATCAGCTGGTCTGCCACGCGTGTGCGCAATCACATTGCGTGCGCCGGACGCGACATCACGGCCGAGCGGCAGCGCCAGATCGCGCTCGATGATTCCCGCGACTTTGCGCGGCTGGCGCTGTCGGCGGTCAGTGGCGTCGGCGTGTGGACTTACGAGGTGTCGAGCGACTGCTTCTTCTGCGATGCAGCTGTCTCCGAGCTCTACGGGATCAATGCGGAGCAGGCGGCCAAGGGCATCCGGCGCGAGTATTTCCTGGCCAATGTCCATCCCGACGACCGGGCCGCCCTGCGCAATACGATGTCGGGCGGGCTGCTGCATAGCGGCGACCTGGAACTCGAATATCGAATCTGTCACCCCGATGGATCCGTGCGGCACGTCCTGTCGCGGGGTCACACCTATTTCAACGAGCAAGGGCTGCCGGTGCGGCGTACGGGTGTCGGCGTCGACATGACCTCGCAACGTGAACTCGAACAGCAGCTCAGGCAAAGTCAAAAGATGGAGGCGGTGGGTCACCTGACCGGCGGCCTCGCGCATGACTTCAACAACATGCTGCAGGGCGTGATCGGGCCTCTGGAACTGGTTCGGCATCTCGTCGCGCGTGGCAAGACCGAACAGCTCGACCGGTTTCTCGGCATGGCGATCTCGTCGGCTCATCGGGCGGCTTCCCTGACGCATCGACTGCTCGCGTTCTCGCGCAAACAGCCGCTTGCACCGAGGTCCGCCGACGTGAGGGAACTGATACCGTCCATCGAAGACCTCATCCGGCAGACCGCGAACAAGGACATCGAGATCGCGTTCGACATGGCCGCGCAGCCGTGCCATATCCGCTGCGACACCAACCAGCTCGAAAGCGCATTGCTCAATCTTTCGATCAACGCCTGCGATGCCATGCCTCGTGGCGGGGTGCTCAGGATTGCGGCTTCGGTCATCGAGGTCAGCGAAGTGGAAGCGGCCGCGAACGAAGGCGCAAGTCCTGGCGCTTACGTGCGCATCGCGGTATCGGACACGGGATCGGGCATGCCGCAGGAGGTGCTGAGACAGGCCCTCGAACCCTTCTTCACCACGAAGCCGCTGGGACGCGGCACCGGGCTCGGCCTGTCGATGGTCTATGGCTTCGTGAGACAGTCCGGCGGCTTCGTGACCATCGAGAGCGCGCTCGGCCAGGGCACGACCGTCGCGCTGTTCATGCCCGAGGCCGTGGTGGCGGATGAGGCGCCACGACAATCGAAAGCACTGGCTGCCGGACCGGCTGGCGGTGCGGGCGAGACCGTGCTCATCGTCGACGATGACGAGACCATTCGCCAATTGCTTGTCGAGTTGTTCGGACTCTCGGGCTATACGTCGATCCAGGCTCATGACGGACCGTCGGGGCTTGCGGTGCTCAAGTCGGAGGTGAAGATCGATTTGCTGGTGTCGGACGTGCGCCTGCCGGGGCTGAACGGGAAGCAGATGGCCGACGCCGCGAGAGTCGGCCGGCCCATGCTGCCCGTGTTGTTCATTACAGGCTATGCCGAGGAAGCGGTGTCCGACGGCTTCCTCGACGACAACATGGCCATGTTGACGAAACCCTTTTCCATCGAAGCGGTGCTCGCGCAGGCGAGTGAGCTTTTGCGCAGGGCATGAAGCTCATCGTGCGGTAACAATTGCCTGCCGCACACTGCGGCGAGTGTCGGGCATTACCGAGCGTTCCTCCTCAACAAATCTTCGTGCCTCCCTCTTGAAACCAGCCTGATACCATCCACATGGATGGTAATCGGAGAACTTTTCAAGATGACCAAAGAAACACTGGAACGCTCGCGCGGCAGCGAGACCGAGAAAATCACGATCAATCTCGGCCCTGTCGACCTGGGACAGATCGACCTGCTGGTCGAAGAAGGCTTTTATTCGAACCGTACCGATCTGATTCGCACGGCCATCCGCAACCAGCTCGCAGTCCACGCTCCGGCCGTGAAGGAAACGGTGACTCGCCGTGAACTGGTCCTGGGCCTCCAGCATTTTTCGAAGCTGGACCTCGAAGCAGCGTGCGCTGCCAATCAACGGCTGAGGATCCAGGTTCTGGGCCTCGCGAGCATCGCATCGGATGTTTCGCCTGAACTCGCGCTCGCCGCGATCGACTCCATCCTGGTCCGCGGCGCGCTTCATGCGTCCCCTGCGGTCAAGGCCGCATTGGCGGATCGCATCCGCTGATGCTCTCCAATTTCCTGCTAACGGAAGAACAATGAAACTCAACGACGGATTTCTGGATTCGATGAAAGAGGCCTTCGCACTCTTTCGCAGCAATGATCCCGCGGCGGCCGCCGAGGTCGTCAAGCGCGCCATGCATGGTGAAAAGACGGACGTGGCAGACGCGCGTGACAAGACCGGCACGACAGCTTTCGCCGACCTCTTGCAACCCCGGTGCCGCGCCGGCAACGAGCAAGCCGGACAGCAAGGGCAGTTCAGCACGCGGCGCTTTGTCGGCGCCGCCGGTCAGCGTGATTACAAACTCTACGTCCCCGCATTACCTCGCGGCGAACCCTTACCCCTGGTAATCATGCTGCACGGCTGCACCCAGGACGCCGACGATTTCGCGGCCGGCACCCGGATGAACGCGCTTGCGGACACGCACGGCTTCATCGTCGCTTATCCGGTTCAGCCGCAGAGCGCGAACGCATCGAAATGCTGGAACTGGTTCAAGCCCTCGGATCAGCAGCGCGATCAGGGTGAACCGTCGCTGATTGCGGGCATCACGCGCGAGGTCATGGCGAACCACAGCGTCGATCCGAAACGGGTCTACGTGGCGGGCCTGTCCGCCGGTGGCGCGATGGCAGCGGTCCTGGCGCACGCCTATCCTGACCTGTACGCGGCAGCGGGCGTTCACTCGGGCCTGCCGGTGGGTTGCGCGCACGACTTGCCGTCGGCGTTGGCGGCGATGCGCGGTGGCAAGCCGCGCGCCAATGCCCGAAGAACCGGCCCTTCATGCCCGCTGATCGTCTTTCACGGCGATGCCGACGCAACCGTGCATCTCGCCAACGCGAACGAACTGGTCCGCGAGTTCTCGGCAAGCGAAGTGATGATCGATGGTGCATCGAGCGCAAGAAAGAACACGGTCCGGATCATGACTTCACCCACGGGCGTCGATGCCGAACTATGGGTGATTCACGGAGCGCCGCATGCGTGGGCCGGGGGCTCGTCGAGCGGCAGCTACACCGATCCGTCCGGCCCCGACGCCAGCGCCGAGATGATTCGCTTCTTCCTCAATCATCCGCGAAAGCCTGAGTAATGCTCGTGCTCTTCGCATCATGAGCAACGCGACAGGCAGCACGCGCTAGGTCACCGCCTCATCCGCGAGCACCCGTTCGATGTCGGGAATCGCGGCCGGCTTGACGAGATGATGTTTGAAGCCCGCCTCGGCCGACAGCTTCTTATCCTCCTGCTGGCCATAACCGGTATGCGCGATGAACACGGCGTTCCGCGTGCCGGGAAGGGTGCGCAGTTCGCGAGCGAGATGATAGCCGTCCATATCGGGCAGTCCGATGTCGAGCACGCAGCGGTCAAACGACTCCCGTCTGGCCCGCTCGATCGCACTGCGTGCGTTGTGCTCGATGGCGACATCGTGTCCAAGAATCTCCAGCACCATGCCCACCGAGTCCGCGACGTCGACATTGTCCTCAACCAGGAGAATGCGATGTCGATGAGCCTCGTGCATCGGCTCAGGCGTCGCGGGCGGTGTTATGGGGTCCGCCCGGGTAGCGACGAGCGGAAACCGCACGGTGATTTCGCTGCCCTTGCCTTGTCCTTCGCTTGCCGCCGTCACGGTCCCATGCTGGCGCTCGACGAGCCCTTTCACAAGCGCGAGTCCCAGTCCCAGACCGCCTTCAGTTCGCGCGGCGCTTCGCGTGCCCTGCTCGAAGAGCTCGAATGCCCGTGTCAGCAGTTCCGGCTCCATGCCGTTGCCATTGTCCTTCACCTTGAGGACGGCCTCACCGTTCTCTCGCGATACCAGCACCGAGATGCTTCCGCCGTCCGGCGTGTACTTCGCCGCGTTCGTGAGCAGATTGCTGAAGACCTGGACGAGGCGATTGTGGTCGCCGCACACGCAGACGGGCTCGACCGGCAGATGGATGGCCAAGCGGTGCTTGTGCGCTTCGACAAGCGGACGCACCTGCTCGGATGACTCATGCACGACACGCTTCAGATCGACGGTATAAGTCTCGAGCGAGACGCGATTCTGGTTGACGCGCGAGGCTTCCAGCAAGTCGTCGATGAGTGTCGAAACGTGCGCCACCTGGCGACGGATCATGTCGCCGACGTGGGACATGCGCTCGTCGTCCTTGCCGAGTCTTGCCATCATCTCCGCGCCCGCCCTGATCGGCACGAGCGGATTGCGCAGTTCGTGTGCGAGCATCGCGAGGAATTCATCCTTGCGCCGGTTCGACACGTGGGCTTCCACCTCGGCCAGCATGCGCGCGTCGATGTCGGTGTTGCTGCCGACCCATTCGATGATGTCGGCGCCTTCCCGAACCGGCATCGCGCGCACGAGCGTCCATTGGTAGTCGCCAGTGTGGTAGCGCACGCGGAAGGTCGACTCGTGCGGCGTTCCTCTTTGTATGCTTGCCTGCCATTCCTGCTTGGCGCGCTTCACATCGTCGGGATGAACGAAGTTGATCCAGAGCCCGTCTTTCGCCGCTTCCGGTTCAGCGCCCATGAACTCGCGGAATCGCGCGTTGTAGAAGTCCACGTATCCGTCCGGACGTGCCGTCCACACGCAGTGCGGAAGCGAGTCGACGATGCGTTTGTAGTCCGGCTCGCGAGCCGCGTCGAGAGAGATGTGCTGCGCACTGGACAGCTTCTGGAGCCAATGCACGATACACAGAAGCTCACCTTCATCGGTCAGGACCGGTCTTTGTACGGCCCGCCATGTCGAGGCGCCTTCGTCCTTGTGCGCGGCGATCCTGAAGCGTTGATCGGCGCGATCGCTGGCCGACTTCCAGGCCGCTATCGAAGTCAGCGCCGCATGGAGATCCGCCGTCTCCGTCGAGTTGAAGGGAAACGCGCTGTGAGGGTAGACATCGAGAATCGATTGCCCGACGACTTCGGCGCGCCTGCTACGCGTCTCGCTGAGATAGCCCTCGCTCGCCGCGGCTACCGTGAAGTCCTTATCCGGGAGCAGGATCAACAGCGGCACCGGCAGCGACTCGAAAATACCTTTGGCACTATCGTTGTCGCGCAGCCTGATCTCTTCAGGATCCGCATCCGGCTCTGCGTCCCTATCGAAGCCGTCGACCATGTCAGCCAGTCCTCAACGTATTGGGTGTACGCACCGGGGCCGACGGCGTGGTTCGAAACAGCCACGCCTACAGGCGCCTTGATTCCTTTTCCGTCCATCCAGCTTAGCAGTTCACTCATGCCAGAACTGGACTTTGCGGCAGTCATCAAGCGGTGCTTTCCGGACGTTCGACAAGAGCTAGACGTGCGAGATCGAACGGCGCCACCGCGCTGTAGTCGTTCCTCACGGCCGTCACATAGTTGACGATCATGAACGACGCGACCACGAGCAGCATCGGGATGATGCCCGCGATGAACATCGTGCCCACCGAGACGTTCGCGGTACAGGCGTAGACGAGCATGCTCATCGACACGGGCGACAACAGCCCGAGCGATCCCGCCGCCGATTGCAACGCCACCGCGATGGTCGCTGCGATGCCGATGCAGATGGCCACCGGCACGCCCAGCCCGAGCAGCCCTGCTCCAAAAGCGATTGCCCACATGATGTTTATCCTGGAAATCTGGAGATGATCGGACACGCCTTCGACCAGCGTCGCATCGGACTGCGCCTGCGGCGCCAGATGCGACACCACGATGCGCACCAGCGAATGAAACGCGAGCAACGCACCGCATAGCGGTATCGAGAGATACGGATAGATCATCGAAATCGGCACGGACGTAGCTGTTTCAGTGCCCATCAGTTCGAGCATGTCGGTGCCGTACAGCACGAACACCGCGCCGAGCGCGAGGATCGCGCAGTCCGTGAAGTCCTTGAGCAAGGGCGCGACCACGGCCGGAACGCGGTCGGCCAGCACGCGCACTTCCGGATGCGCGCGCAGCTTCACACCGGCCGCCGCGCCCAGACACGTGAGCCACACGAACAGGTAGGCCGATACTTCGTCGGACCATGACAAGGAATCGTGCAGCACGAAGCGGAAGATCACGCCGAGACCGGCCACGATCACCGCCCCGAGCAGCAGACAGCTACAGACGAACAGATTGAGCTTCAGCACGATGTCGTCGATCCACATCAGGCCGCGCGCGAGCTTCTCCATGGGTGTCGCCTCCGATGCCGGGTTGGAGCCACTGCCGCCGTTCGCATCCTTCATTTCGATGCAACCGCCGAAGCCTGCTTGGCCGCGTTGATTTACTGATAGAGCGCGGGACCGTCGGGAATCTTCGCGACCAGTTCGTCGCGCGCGGCCTTGGTGGCCTGCTGCCACGGCGCCGTATCGACCACCGTCACCTGGATGCCCTTCGCCTTCATCGTGGCAATGGCGGCATCGTATTCACGCTTGTATTCCTTCAGGTCGAAGTCGGCGGCCACTTTCGCCGACTCCTGGAACGCCTTCTGATCGGCGGGCGAAAGCTTGTCCCACGATGCCTTGCTCATCGTCAGCACCACCGGCAGATAGTTCACGTGCGTCACGTAAAAGTGCTTGGCGACATCGGAGAACTTGTCCTGCACGAACTGCTCCGGCGAGGTATCCGCGCCATCCACCAGCCCTTGCGACAGCGCGAGGAACAGCTGGTTATAGGCGAGCGGCGTCGGATTGACGCAAGTATTCGTGATCGCTGCAAGGGTGCGTCAGGACCAGTCTTCGGATTTCCTGGACTTTTTAACGGCCCCCCCGGGCGTTCGCGCGGCGTGCTGCAAAAAAGTCCAAAAGATCGCGTGAACCGTCCTACCCGTCGAATGAGGCGCCTCTTTAAAGTGACTTCCACGCTGACGGCGCCGTAGCGCAACGCATGACGCCGCGTTCAGCCAACCATTCAAGAAGACCCATCGACATGGCCAAACGCCCCCATATGGCGCGCGCGTGCGCGGCTATACCTTCCAGGGCGCGTTCGATGAATCCGCATGGAGCCGCGGCCAGGCATGGGCGATCTATGATTACGTGAACTCGGCGCGCGAGACCGGCAAGTGCGCGTATCTCGATCTCGCGGAACGGCTCGCGGAATACTATCTGCGCCGCCTCGAAGGACGTCAGGTGCCGCGCTGGGACTTCGACGCCACCGGTCGCGACGCCGAGATCAAGGACACGGCGGCGGCCGCGATCGTGGCGTCGGCGCTGCTGGAACTGGCGCGTCTGCATCCCGATGCGCAGGCCGCCGCGAAGTGGCAGCGTCATGGCATCGCGATGCTGGAAGCGCTGTGCCGCGACGAGTTCACGAAGGGGAGCACGGGCTGTTGCATAACTCGTGCTATTCGAAGCCGCATGACATCGGCGTCGATGGCGCGACCATGTTCGGTGATTTCTTCTTTGTGGAGGCGCTGTGCCGCGTCGTGCATCCGGGCAAGCTGCGGCCGCTGAATGAGCCGCGTATCACGCTGGAGTGAAGCCCGTGAAGGCCGGTTCCTCAGCCGGTCTTCAACACCCTCAGCGCCGCCCCTGCCGCCTCGCTTTCCACGGGCTGCTTCGCCTCGCGCATCGACAGATAGCGCAGACAGCACACCCGCAAAAACGATGCAAAGTTGGTCGGCACCTCGCCGCGCAGCGCGATCAGTTCATCGTAGAGCTTGACCGCGAACTGGCTGGTCGTCAGGTTCTCGCGCCCGGCGATTTCCTGAAGCACGTCCCAGAACAGGTTTTCGAGCCTCACCGTGGTAATCACGCCATGAATGCGCAGCGAACGCGTGCGCGATTCATAGAGGATCGGATCGGCGTTGATATACACCCTACACATGGCGTCATCCCCCAGGAAAGGGCCGCCGCGCGTTCGCACGACGGCCATGGCTCAAGCTACCCCTCCACGCTCACGCCGGCAATGGCGTCAAACCCTGCGCTGCTTCATCTGGCCCGCAATGTAGTCGGCCTGACGGATCGCCAGCGTGACGATGGTGAGCGTCGGGTTTTCCGCCGCGCCCGTCGTGAACTGGCTGCCATCGGAGATGAACAGGTTCGACACTTCATGCGCCTGACCGTAGCCGTTGCAGACGCCGTCGTCGGCCTTCGCACTCATGCGCGCGGTGCCGAGGTTATGCGTCGAAGGATACGGCGGCACGATGTACGTCGCCTTCGCACCCGCCGCCTCGTACACGGCGCTGCCCTGCTTGTACGCATGCTCGCGCATGGCTTCGTCGTTCGGGTGATCGTCGAAGTGGACGTTCGGCACCGGCATGCCGTACTGGTCCTTCACGTCGTTGTTGAGCGTGATGCGGTTCGACTCGCGCGGCATGTCCTCGCCGACGATCCACATGCCCGCCGTGTACGGATAGCGGTCCATGGCCTCGGTGAAGTTCGGGCCCCATGCGCCCGGATCGAGAAACGCAGCATAGAACGGCAGGCCGAGCGAGATCGTCTCCATGTGATAGCCGCCCGCGAAGCCGCGCTTCGGGTCGAACTTCGCCTCGTCCTCGATGATGCCCGCCATCGTCGTGCCCTTGAACATCTCGACCTTGTCGTCGAACACGCCGTACACCGAGCCCGTGGTATGCCGCATGTAGTTCCGGCCCACCTGACCGGAGCCGTTCGCGAGGCCATCCGGGAACTTGCTCGACTGCGAGTTCAGCAACAGGCGCGGCGTTTCGATTGCGTTGCCCGCTACCGCGACGGCACGCGCCTTCTGCCGCTGGATCTTGCCGTCCTTGTCGTAATAGACGACGCCCGACACTTTGCCGCGTGCATCGTGCTCGATCTTCACCACGTGCGCCTGCGGCCGCAACTCCATGTGCCCGGTCAACTGTGCATGCGGGATCTCGGTATAGAGCGTCGACCACTTCGCGCCCATGCGGCAGCCCTGGAAACAGAAGCCGCGCTGGAAGCAGTGCGTGCGGTCGTCGCGCACAGTGCTGTTGATCGCCATGTGACCCGTGTTGCATTCCTTGTAGCCGACCTTCATGGCCCCGGCCGACATCACCTTGAAGTTGTTGTTGCCGGGCAGGCCGGGCAAGCCATTGGTGCGCGTCACGCCCATCTTCTTTTCGGCGCGGCTGTAGTACGGATCGAGGTCCGCGCGCGTCACCGGCCAGTCGAGCAGGTTGGCGTCCTTCATGTCGCCATACGTGGTCTTCGCCTTGAACTCGTACGGCTGGATACGCAGGCTCGCGCCCGCCCAGTGAACGGTTGTGCCGCCGACCGTCTTGCAGATCCACGCGGGCAGGTTCGGGAAGTCCTTTGCGACGCGCCACGAGCCGGAGGTCGTGCGGTTGTCGAGCCATGAGAGCTGCTTGAAGGCGTTCCATTCTTCAGTGGAGAAGTCGCCCTGCGTATGCATGGCGCCTGCCTCCAGCACCACTACGTCGATACCCTTCTGCGCGAGCTCGTTCGCCAGCGTCCCGCCGCCCGCGCCCGAGCCGATGACCACCACGACGTGGTCGTCGCTATGCTTGAACTGCACCTTGTTCTCTGTGTACATGTCTGTCTCCGTTGTCCCATCGACCGAAATCAAACCGACTGGATCAGCCGTCTTTCGGAATCGGGCCGCTGTCGGCCGCGGGTGGATCGGGCAGCCATGAAAGGTTGTTGAAGCCCTGATAGAGATAACCGCCGTCGCCCTGTGCCGCGCCATAGCCGAAATGCTGGTAGGCCAGCGCGTTGCTGTACAGGGACACCACAGCCGTGCTGCGTACCGTGTTGAAGAACGGCGTGCCGGCCAGCGCGGCGATGTCGTGCGCCTTGTCGGCGGGGCCGCGCCGGGTCCAGTCGGAGCCGGCTTGCGCGTCGAGCTTCGCCACGCCGTCGGCGAGTTGCTGGCGCACGGCGGGATCGGCTTTCGCCTTCGCATCGAGGTCCTTCACGACGAGCGCGTACACGGCGTCATCGAGCGTGGCATGCGGATAGATCTCGCGAGTGACCTGCAGCAGCACTTCGCCCTGATGCGTACTGAGCCCCTGCATTTCGAGCGCCCAGACACGGCTCGGCGCAAGGCTTGCGAAGATGGACGAGGCGGCGATCGTGCCCACCAGCACGCCGGTGCCGCGCAGAAACTCGCGCCGCGTCAGCGCGATCCGGGGTGGAGCGGCGTCAAGCCCGGCGTGTCCGTGTGGATGTCCGTCGTCGTGCGCGCGCCGTGGCGCGACGATCGGGATGATCGTGTCTCGCATGTCTGTCTCCTTGTGGGGTGCTGCAACAACTTATGGTCGTGCGGGTCCTGCTTTCGGATTGCCGGTGCGTCATCTGCGTGACGATCGGGTGCTGCGAGACGCGCTAGCGGTAATGTCCATGCTTCTCCAGCACTTCGATCTTGTACCCATCCGGGTCTTCGATGAAGAAGAAGCGCGCAATCAGTTCGCCCTTGCCGTCCTTGAATTCCTTCACGTCCTTGGGCGTCAGGCCGAGGCCGACAAGGCGTTCACGCTCGGCATGAACGTCATCGACGACGACGGCGAAGTGTCCATAGCCGTCTCCATGGCTATAGGGAATATCGCGTCCCTTGTTCCAGGTCAATTCGATCTCGGCTTCGGTTTCGTCGTTGCGCAGATAGACGAGCGAGAAGTCATCGAAATCGAGCCGGTGACCCGGTGTCAGGCCGAGCGCGGACGCATAGAAGCCGAGCGACCGGTCCAGGTCCTTCACGCGAATCATGGTATGAATCAGTTTGGCCATCGATCCTCCTGTGCTGAACATCGCTGCGAACCTGCATGCCGCAGCGTTCGTAGTGAATTTAGCGACCGGTGCGCAGGCCGAGGTAATAGCTCGTTAAATCCGGGCGTTAACCCTGTCCGGGCATCGAAGGCCAATTGAAGGGCCCGCATGGACTTCATCGCCATGGGTTTTTTGACACGCTAAGATCCGGGAAAACCCGTACCTTCCATCCGCCGGCGATCCCGCGTGAATGGCATGGCACGGCAACTTTCCTCGATGGACTCCGGCCACAAGCCGCGTCCGTCATCGCCCGGATGTCGCCCTGATGATTGCAATGCTCTTCACGCGAGCGGCCGATCGCCTGCTCGTCGCGGACCCTGGACTCGCGCGCTTCGTCACGGCCCTGCGCGCGACGCTCGCCACGTTTCTCACCGCGGCAATCTGCCTGCCACTGGCCGCGCGGCTCGATGCGCCGCCGACCGTCGCCGGGCCCGGCATCCTGTTCGTGATGGTCGCGCCTCTGTTCCTGCGCGACGGCACGCTGCGAGGCTGGCTCGCATTCCTGCTATCGCTCTATGTCGTTGCGCTGGTTTCCTTCGCGTTGGCGAGCGCACTGGCTCCGTGGCCCGCGCTCGCCGATGCCACGTTTGTCGCGCTGCTGTGCGGCGGCATGCTGATCCAGGCGTGCGGTCCGCGAGCGCTCGGCGGTGCGTTGCTGGCGCTCGTGGCCTTCTATCTCGGCTTGTATCTTCATCCCACCATGCCGATGACGCAGCTCGCGATGGCAATGTCCTTGATTGCGCCATGCGTGACCGTGTGCATCGCGCGCTGGATCATTCCGCCTCGTCACGACGCCGCGCTCGGGCTCGCAGTCCGGACCGTGACTGCCCGCGCGAGAAGGCTGCCCGCCACTGCGCCCCGCGCGGCCTCCTTGCACACGGCGCTCACCGCGCTGAACGAAGCCGCGATCTCGCTCGAAGACCGGCTCGCGCTGCTCGAACCCGGCGATACGGACGAGGTCCGCGACGCGCTCATCGCGCTGGAAGTAGCCGCGAATCAATATGTGTTCGATGCATCCGCACGCGCGGATCGCGAAGCGCGCTTACGCAGCGCCATTGCGGCGCTGGAACGGATGGTCGAGTCGAGGCAATGGGAAACAAAGCGTGTTGACGCCGCGCGCGCTTCGGGGCAAAGCGCACTCGCCAGCCTGTCATGGTGGCCGGCCGCGCGCATGGCGGCAGCGGCGTCGATGGCGCTGTTCGCCGGACATTGGCTCTCCTCCGAGCGATGGTTCTGGGCCGTCATCACCACCTTCGTCGTGTTGCTCGGCACACGTTCGCGCGGCGATGCCGTGCATCGCGCGCTGCAACGGATTGCCGGGACACTGGCGGGCGCGCTGGTCGGCGCGCTGCTCGTGACCTCGCTGCACAGCGAGCCGGTCGCGATGGCCTGCGCGATGCTGCTGTGCGTCTTCGGCTGGGCGTATTTCATCCTGAGCGCGTACGGGCCGGGCGTGTTCTGCATCACCGTGCTGGTGAGCCTCGTGTACGGCATGCTCGGTCATGCGGTGCAACCGCTCGTCGAACTGCGGATCGGCGAAGTGGCGATCGGTTGTCTCGCGTCGCTGGTGGCCGCGTTCACGATCAAGCCGCTCGAAACGAGCCGGCATATCGAGGCGCGCTTCGTGGAAGTCATCGACGCGATGATCGCCGGCGTGCGCAGCGCGGATAGCGTACAAGCCGGAGCGGCGGTGCGCTCGTTGGACAGCCATTGGCAAGCATTCCGGCTGGCACTGCGGCCGCGGCGCGTGTTCGTGTGGGCAACCCACGATGATCTCGTTGCCGGCGCTTTGTCGTGCTGCGTTCACAACGTGCGCACCTTGTTGCGGCTACCTCACGCCATGCAGGATCAAGGCGGCATCGAAGGCATTCTGGAACGTCTGGAAGCGATTCGCGCGGGCTGCACTCGCGCAAGCATGAAGGGCACGAAGCGCATGAAGGGCATGCCGGCGGCCACAGGGATGGCCGCCTCGCTCGACGGCGCGGTCGCGTTGCTCGCGCAGCGCATTGGCGGATTCAGCGATGCAGCCCCTTCGTTGCGCGAACGTGCTGCTTGACCCGACCCGCTATTCGATGCGCCGCCGCGTCGAGATGGCCGACGCAGTGGAGATCACGAGATCGGCGAAGCGCTTTTCGTCGCGGTCCGCGTGCCAGCGCGAACGCGCCACCGCGATGTTCACCGCGCCGATGCCGCGTCCATGCGCATTCGTAATGGCCGCCGCCGTGGAGATGTCGCTGACGAAGTACTCGTCTTCCGTATGCGCATAGCCCTGCTTGCGGATCTGCGCAATGCGCTCCTTGATCTTGCGCGGCTGATACACGGTCGATCCCGTGTAGGGCACGAGGTTCGTGCGCGCGAGGATGTCGTCGAGCTCGCCGTCGTCCAGCGTGGCGAGAATCGCGAGTCCAGGCGCCGTACAGTAGGCCGGCAGACGCGAGCCGACGATCACATGCGCGTTGAACACATTGCGGCTCACGATACGCAGGACGAAGACGATGTCGGTATCGTCGAGCACGGTGAGATTGGTCGCCTCCTCGGTCTCCGAGCCGAGTTGCTGGAGATAGGGCGTGGCGCGGCTGACCAGGTCGTTCGACGTCAGATAGTGATACGTGAAGTCCAGCAGCCGCGGCGACAGTTCGTACTTGCGGCTGTCGGGGTCCTTGAAAAGATAGCCGAGCGCCGCGAGCGTATAGGCAAAACGCTGCGTCGCGCTCATGTCGAAGCCGGTCAGCGCGGCGATTTCGGACAGCGAGAGCTGGCGCTTGCTGCCGTCGAAGGCGGTGAGCACTTTCATCGCCTTCTCGACCGACTGCACATACAGCGAAGACGCGCTCGGGTCCGCCGCCTCGCCGCGCGCCTTCGCTGCGGGGCTCTTGCGCTTGCGCGGCACTTTGGGCTCTTCGATCATCACGTGGTTCATCGTTTTCGATTGTCGACGAATTATCGCATAGCCCTAACACGCTATCTTTAGGCGATATTCATGGCGTCATCATGCCTGCGCCTTCTCGAGCCGGTCCCATGCATCGTCGGTGCTGCGCGGCAGAAGATGCTTCTTGATGCGCTCGCTCGCGGTCAGTTCGAAGCCTTCCACCGCGCGGTAATAGCGCGGCAACTGGAAGCTCGCCAGGCGCTCGCGCGCCCACGCGTGCATGCTTTCCCACTCCACCGGCGCGTCCTTGAACTGCACGTTGAGCAGGATGTCCTGCTCGCCGATCGGCGATGCCACGCCAATCGCCGCACTCAGGCGCACGGCCGGATGCGCGGCGAAGATCCGTTCGATCTCCCATGCCGACACATTCTCGCCACGCACCCGCATGCTGTCCGTCTGCCGGCCGATGAAGTAGAGATCGCCATCGGCGTCGCGGCGCGCGCGGTCGCCGGTATGCAGCTTGCCGTTGCGCAGCGCGGAAGCCGTCGCTTCGGGATTCTTGAGATAGCTCGGCAGAAAGGTGCCCTCCACCTTGCTCGACAACACGATCTCCCCCGCTTCGCCCTCTTTCACCGGCTGCGCTTGTTCATCCAGCAGTTCGATCTCGATCCACGGCAACGCGCGGCCAATCGAACCCGGCTTGCCCGTGGCATTGGCGGTGGCGAAGCTCGAACACTCCGTCATGCCGTAGCACTCGCGCAGCCGCACCTTGAGGCGGTCCTGAATCGGTTCCCATGCAGCGGCGCTCACGCCCGCGCCCCAGGCGACGCGCAATGTGTGCGCGCTGGGCTGGGCATCGAGCGGCAGTTGCATCAGGATGTCGAGCACGCCGCCGAGATAATGCAGTTGCGTCGCGCCCGCGCGTTCCACCTGCGACCAGAACTGCGAAGCCGAGAAGCGCGGCACCGCGTGCAGCGTGATCGTTTCGAGGAACGGCAGCAGCAGCATCTGCGCGCCGCCGATATGGCACAGCGGCTCCCACAGGAACAGCCGGTCGCCCTCGCGCACGTCCGCGACGCGCAACGCCGCCTCGCTGGCAATGCGCATCATCCGCTGCGTGAAGACGACGCCCTTCGGCGCGCCCGTCGTGCCCGACGTGTAGATGACGCACAGCGGATCGTGAATGCCGATGACCGGCGTCGTGAAAGCGGTGGTGTCATCGCGCGGATCGAAGGCGGGCAGACGCACACGCTGCGACTCGCCGCAATCGAGGTTGGCCGTCACCGCATCGAAATCGTCTTCGATGATGAAGCGCTTCGGCTCGGCGTGGCGCAACAGGTATTCGAGGCCCGCCGCGCGCAGCTTCGTGTTCACCGGCACCCATACCAGGCCGCTCAGCACCAGCGCATAGATGAGGTGAACGTGTTCCGCGCTGTTGC
Organism: Caballeronia sp. LZ032; assembly: GCF_031451315.1. Classification (NCBI taxonomy): domain Bacteria; kingdom Pseudomonadati; phylum Pseudomonadota; class Betaproteobacteria; order Burkholderiales; family Burkholderiaceae; genus Caballeronia; species Caballeronia sp. LZ032. The sequence goes on along the minus strand of NZ_JARUXP010000002.1, from coordinate 5,578 downwards.
CCAGCATGACGGCGACGCGGTCGCCGGGCACGAGGCCTTCCTGTGCGAACCAGCGCTGCAATTGCACGACGCGCCGCATGACGTCGCCGCAGGTGATGGCGTGACCGTCGAAGTCGGCGACGATGCGCGCGGGATCGCGGCGCAGTCCTGCCGCGAGCAGGGGAACGCAGTCGAGTTCGTCGTCCGCGTGGCGATGGGCAAAATATTCCGGGTAGCGATGCATGGGTTCAACCGATTTGAGAGCCCGGGGTTCAGCGCGCACGGCGCTTGAGCCAGGAGGAAACCGCGACGACGAGCGCGATCAGGATGATGAGCGTGGTGGATACGGCAGCGAGCGTTGGCGTGATCGCCAGCTGGATGTCGTCCCACATTTGTTTCGGCAAGGTCGAGTTGATGCCGCCGCTCACGAAGATGGCGATGGTCAGATCGTCGAAGGAGACGAGGAAGGCGAACAGGAACGCTGCCGTCACGCTGGCCATCAGCAGGGGCAGGACAACCGACGTGATGCGCCGCAGCGGCGAAGCGCCCATGACGCGCGCGGCATCGTCGAGACGCCAGTCGAAACGCTGGAAGCCCGCAGCGAGCGTGACGACCACATAGGGAATCGCCAGCACCGTGTGCCCGATGACGAGGCCCAGGTTCGTGCCCGTCAGGCCGAAGCGCCCGAACAGATACAGCAGCCCGACCGCCACCACGATGCGCGGCACGATCAGCGGTGCGACGAGCAGCGCGAACAAGGGCTTGCTGGCGCGGCGCGGCATGCGCGTCATCGCAAGCGTGGCGCCGAAGCCGAGCAGCAGCGAAAGCACCGCCGTGCCAAAGCCCACTTCGAAGGACCGGATCACCGCGCTGCGCCACACCGGCGAGTCCATGAAGGTGCCGAACCACTTCATGCTGAAGAGCTTCGGCGGAAAGCCGATGTAGTCGCTCTTCGTGAACGCGTACGGAATGACCGAGAGCACCGGCAGGACCAGCAGCGCCATGATGATGCACGTGTACAGCCCGAGCGGACTGGCGGCGCGCGCCACCGGCTCGGCATGCGCGCGGCGCCGCATCATGAACGGCGCGCACACGCGGCCCGCCGTCATCAGAAACGCCAGCCTGAGTCCCGCCGCACGCGAACCGCGCGTCTTCTCGCTGGTCTCGCCGGTCAGCGAGGTCAGGCCCACCATGCGGTCATAGACGAAGAAGATGAAGATCGAGCAGATGAGCAGCACCGTGGACAGCGCGCCCGCGAAGCGCATGTCGAACAGTTCGAGCACCGACGAGATCACGAGTTGCGCGATCATCGTTTCCTTCGGCGAGCCGAGCAGCGCGGGCACGATGAAGAAGCCGAGACTGGAGATGAACACCAGCAGGCCCGCTGCCGCCACGCCCGGCGACGACAGCGGCAGGAACACCGTAAAGAAGCTGGTGCTGCGTTCCGCGCCGAGCGTTTCCGCCGCTTGCGCAAGACGGTCGTCGATGCCGCGCATCACGGGCAGCATGGTCATCACGGCGAGCGGGAGCATCGAATGCACCATGCCGATCAGCACGCCCGTCAGCGAAGGAATCGTGCCCGTGGTTTCACGCACGAGGCCGAGCGAAAGCGCGATGGTCGACAGCACGCCGGTCTTCGAGAGCAGCAGCATCCATGCATAGGTCTTGACGAGATAGCTCGTCCAGAACGGCAGCATGATCCACAGCAGCCAGCGTTCGCGCACGCGCTCGGACAGGCGGCTCAGCATGTATGCAACGGGATAGCCGAGCAGGATGGAAAGCGCGGCAGTCAGGAACGAGATGGCGAAGGTGATCCACAACACCTTCGCATAGACCGGCGTGCGCGCGATGCGCTCGAACTGCGCGAAGCCGAACTGGCCGTCGGCGCTGACGAGACCGCCTTGCAGGATCTCGCCCACCGGCACGATGAAGAACACCAGCAGGAACAGCAGCGTAGGCACGACCGGCAGGAAGCGGACGCAGCGCGCCAGCGCGACGGACCAGCCGCGGCGCGCGCCTTCATGCTCGCGCTGGGCGTGTAGTGCAAGAGTCATGACGATTCCTCAGGCGTGCAGCAAGGTGGTGCGATACGGGTCCCACGTCAGCCCCACCTTGTCGCCGATACGCGGCGACAGGCTGCGCTCGCAACGCACGGTGAGTTCGCTGCCGTCGTTCATCGCGAGCTGCACGCGCGTGTCGCTGCCGAAGAACACGACATCGGAAATCGTGCCGTCGACATAGCCGCCCTGCGGTTCGACGAGACGCGGCGCCTCGGGCCGCACCAGCAACGTATGACGCGCGGCAGGCGCGATGGATGCGCCCAGCGGCAGCGGAATACGGCCGCCCGCCGCCAGCAGGATAGGTTCGCCGCGGGTGCCGCGGGTGGCGTCGAGTTCGCCTTCGAGCAGGTTTGAATGGCCGATGAAGCCGGCCGCGAAACGCGTCGCGGGCCGGTCATAGAGATCCGCCGGCGTGCCTACCTGTTCGATGCGCGCCTGGTTCATCAGGCAGATGCGGTCGGACAGGGTCAATGCTTCGTCCTGGTCGTGCGTGACATACACAAAGGTCGCGCCGAGTTCCTTGTGCAGGCGACGAATCTCGGACTGCATGTGCTCGCGCAGTTTCTTGTCGAGCGCGCCGAGCGGCTCGTCGAGCAGAATCACCGAAGGCCGATACGCGAAGCAGCGCGCCAGCGCGATGCGCTGTTGCTGGCCGCCCGAGAGTTCCTTCGGAAAGCGCTTCGCGTATTCGCTCATGCGAACCATGGCGAGGGCATCGTCCACGGCCGCGCGCACTTCATCGCGCGACTTGCGGCGCATGCGCAGGCCATAGGCCACGTTGTCCCACACGCTCATGTGCGGAAACAGCGCATAACTCTGGAACACCATGCCGATGCCGCGCTTGCCCGGCTCCACATGCGTGACGTCGCGGCCATCGATCTCGATGCGCCCCGCGCTCGGCGCAACGAGCCCGGAGATCATCTGCAGCAACGTGGTCTTGCCCGAACCCGAGGGACCGAGCAGCGTCAGGAATTCGCCCGCCTGCACGGCGAGATCCGTCGGTTCCAGCGCAACCGCATCGCCATAGCGCTTGGCGATGCCGATCGCCTCGAGTTTCGAGCTCATGATGTCGTCCTCAGGAGATGATCCACGAATTGAAGCGCTCAGTGACCTTCTGGCGATTCTCTTCCCACCATTGCGGGCTCGGCAGCTTCATGTCCTTGATGTTGTCCGGGGCCGTCGGCAGCAGCGTCGCGCGCTCCTTCGTGATGCTCTCGAACGACTTCTTGTTGGTCGGACCGTAGGCCAGCGTGCGCGTGAGCAGCGCCTGACGTTTCGCGTCCGCGCAAAACTTGACGAACTGCTTCGCGGCATCCGCACGCGGCGTGCCCTTCGGAATGCCCCAGCCTTCGATCGAATACAAACCCTGATTCCACACGATCTGCACCGGCGCGCCACCGTCCTTCGCTGCCTGCGCGCGGCCGTTCCAGGTCGAGATCATGTCGACGTCGCCGCTCTGGATGGCCTGCATCGCCTGTGCGCCCGAGGTCCACCAGATGTTGATGTGCGGCTTGATCTTGTCGAGGCTCTTGAACGCGCGGTCCACGTCGAGCGGATAGAGCTTGTCGAGCGGCACGCCGTCGGCGAGCAGCGCCTGTTCGAGCGTGTCGAGCGGACTGCGGCGCAGGCAGCGGCGGCCCGGAAACTTCTTCACGTCCCAGAAGTCGGCCCACGACTTCGGCCCGTTGTCCTTGAACTTGTCCGTGCGATAGGCGAGCACCGTCGAGTACACGTCCACGCCGAGCCAGTTCGGCGTGATCGCCTCCGGCATGATGTCGGGATAGTCGCTCGCCTTCAGGCCGATGGGTTCGAGCAAGCCTTTCGATTCGAGGTAGGGAATGTCGGCGGACAGCGTCAGCGTGGTCACGTCCCACACGTAGTTCTTCGTCTGCACCATCGCCGCGAACTGCGCGACCGGCTGCGATTCGCGCGCGACGCTCACCACCTTGATGCCCGTCGCTTTCTCGAAGGGATCGTAGAAGGCCTCGCGATACGCCGTCGTGTAAGGACCGCCCGGGTCCGAGACGACGATCTGCTTGCTCTGCGCACGCGCCGCCAACGGCATGGCGCCGGCGACGGCCAGCGCGCCCGCGCCGTGAAGCATCCGGCGTCGCGCCGGGTTGAATTCTTGGGTCATGATTCAGGTCTCCCGCACTGGGTAGGTGGATGAAGAGTGCTTACTTCGCGCGCTTTTTGAAAAACTCTTCCATCATGCGTGCGGGTTCACCGGAGTCGTACGCTTCGCGCTGAATGCGCATGCCCGCCTCGATGCAATCCACGAAACCCGGCTCGGTCATCTCGCGGAAACGCTGCTTGTCCAGACGCATGGCGACAGAAGGCTTCGCGGCGAGCTCGGTCGCGATCTCCAGCGCCTTTTCGAAGACCTTGCTTTCATCGACGAGGTGATGAATCAGCCCGATGCGATGGCACTCGTCCGCGTCCATCAACCGTCCGGTGAGCGTCAGCTCGATGGTGCGCGACATGCCAAGCATCGAGTTCATGATCCACGGGCCGGTCGTGCTGGCGATGCCCGCGTTGATTTCCGGCTGCCCCATGCGCACGCCCGGATGACCCACGCGGATGTCGCCGAGCAGCGCGACCTGGAACGCGGAGCCGGCCGCCGTGCCGTTGAGCGCCATCACGAGCGGCTTGGAGAGGTTGCGCAGCGCCGCGTAGTAGATCTGCCATTCCTTGACCCATGCGACCGCGCGCTCGCCGTCGAAGTCATGGGCTTCCGACAGATCCTGTCCCGCCGAGAACGCGCGATTGCCCGCCCCCGTCATGATGATCGCCGCGACTTCGTCGTCGGCATTGAAGCGGTCCAGCGCCTCGATGATCTTGTTGCGCATCGGCGTGGTCCACGCATTGAGGCGTTCAGGACGATTCAGCGTAATGACCGCCACGCGGCCGTGGTTCGAGAACAGGACGTCTTCGCTCATGTCTTATCGCATAGAGATAGTTAATGGTGAAATTTAATATAAGACTGTCAAAAATGTGTTGCAAGCGGGTTTACGCGAATTCGTTGCGAGTCGGCAGGAAAACTGCGGCGAAATGAAAAAAGACCTCGTGCCGAAAGAGGCAACGAGGTCTTGAGAATGCAGGTTTTACTCGACCCGACGCGTTCGCTTTAGTTGAACATCGGGTTCAGCGAAGACGCCGCTTCAGGGCGCCTCGCTGTTCGACGCGTTCTTTGGCGCGTCGGATGGCTTCGTCGAAGGACGGTTCGGTCGCCACGTGGCGGTTGTCGACGCTGACGAACCATCGGTCATCGGCCTGGCACCAGCGCACGCGCCGGTCCTGCATGAGCAGCGAGAACCAGCGCCAGACCTCCGCGTCCTCGGCGTTCGCGCCGGCGGCAGCCGTGGCGCGGTCTCTTGCGTTCAGGTGCATGGCCGTGAGTCTATGCAAGGCTCCTGCGCCGCAGACGGTCCGCCAGCGAGATCAGAATGGAGATGAACACGAACAGCAGCGTCGAGACAGCGGCGATCACCGGCGAGATCTGCATCGTGGTCTCGTCCCAGAACTGCTTGGGCAGCGTC
>NZ_JARUXP010000001.1:3274348-3341930 GCF_031451315.1 Caballeronia sp. LZ032 | reverse complement strand
GGTGGGGAGAACTCTCCGGCGGCTACGCCGCCTCTGACTTCTCCCCACCGGCCAAAACCTTCGCCGCTACACCGGCCAAAATGATTGTCGCCCTCCAGAGATGCCCGTCTTCGCGCTCAACACGCATGGCTTGTGTTCGAATAGTGCAGCCATCCATTCGCGCCGCGGCGGCGGCATGGTGATGGGCTGTCCCAGTTCTTCAGTCTGATATGTCAGACGCTCACGCGGCGTCTTTCCCTTTATCGAGTCGACCAGCAATTCGTCCCAGCGCAGCCGGTCGAGGGGGCTGTTGACCCAGTCCTCATACAGCCACCTGACAATCCACTTCTCGAGCGCATCGATAGTCATCAACTCGTCGCCTAGCGCCTCCGGGTCACGCATCCCGTCTTTTCCTTCAAAGCGGGTACATCCCTGGAGACGTTGCAGTGCTTCCTTGAGCGACCGGTTCAGACGCTCGATGAATGGCTTGCCTTGTGCTTCCTTAGCTTTGCAATGCTTGACGTCCATTCCTAACCGCTCAAGGCGGACAATGCGCCCGCCCTTGGTCTCCGGGCCGTTGTCAAAAATTACCTGTGCTGGCGTGCCGTAAACGTTCAGCGCATGAGTAATACCGAGCGCCTTGAAGCGGGCTGCCTTGGCAGGCGTCAGGTACATCTCGAGGCACAACAGAGAGTCCATTTCGCGCGGCGAGCCAATGACCAGTCGCCAGCCCACCGGATAGCCCGTGCAGACATCAATTGCGAGGACCAGATAGACGGTCCGAGCGATTCCATGAGGCGTGGTTACAACGAATGGCAGGTGCACAGCATCCTGCTCAACACGGGCGAACGGAAATGCCGCCCGAATGCGATTTTTCGCGAACGATTTGCCTGCGACCCGTTTAAGTGGGTCCATCCGGTCGTAATCGGCGTCGGGCGTCAGGTCATCAATCCTGGCGCATACGAATTTACGGCTAATTGAGTGCGGGGCAACATGCAAGCCAAGGCGACGAGCTTCACGGTCGATGTAATTCGTCAGGTCGAGGACTGTCCACCTCGATTCCGTGACCAGAAACTGGTCCTTGATAACCTCGTGGACAAATTCGACAAGCTCTACTGAATACCTGGCTGTTCTATTGCCTTTATTTTCGTCGCCCTTGAGAACTGGCAGACCAAGCCGTTGATTATTGTGAGCCCTATACAGGGTAGCGCGCGACGGAAAGGGTCGGACCAGCAGTTGACCCACCCGCTCTTTTGCATAGGCATCGCGAGCGAGCGGAATGGCCGCATTAAACGACAGGCCGCGTTGCTGACGGATTTCATCAATGCGCCGTAGAACGTAAGTCAGAAGGCGTATGTGGTCATGCAATTCCGGATTGTCGTACTGGGCAGCAATGCTGACGCGCGGCATTCCCTTTCGATGCAGGACCAAAGCGCCTTCCGAAATCCGCGCGCGGATGTCGTCGTAGTCGACGTATTGGTCCGCACGCTTTTCTGCGTCGAAGAGGTGGATGGAGCCAGCATGCAAGCGGGCATCCAGCACCTCAAAGTAACTTTCAGGTTTGCCGGGCAGAGCCAGCTTGTCTCCGGCGCGCAGGTCGGCCATCATGGCCGCAGCTCCTCAATCAGACAGAGGTGGCTTAGGTCTCCATATGCGGCCGAGAGTTGAAGCGTGGCACAAATATGGTGATGCACGAGGTCGGCCTGCAACACACCCGTGGCGAGTAGTGGAGGAATCAGACCCGTCGGAATCTGAAGGTCGGCGCATAGCGCGCGCTGCAGCACGGGGCCGGGTTCGCAGTAGCGTTCGACCCGGCTGATGATGTCTGGCGTTAGGTAATCGCGGGCGCGCATTGCGGCAGGCTTTAACAATTGCGCGTTGACTACGACCGGATGCCGTTCATTCCTGGGCACAACTACGGTGAATAGCGGATAGCAGTACGCTTCCATAATTTCGCGCGCTCGCTCGACCTTGGCCCAGTACCGGTCGTCGCCCTCAAAGCCCTGAAGCTTGACCTCGTAAGCGCGCTGCAGACCGTCCGCCTGAACGGTTGCAAAGTCTGGCGTGTACTCTGCCTCCCCGGTGCGACTACCACGTAACCTACGCGCTTCCGACAGTTCCTCACTTGTGAACAGTAGCCGTCCAGCAACCAGGTCAACGGTGAACGGCTGCGGCCGGAAAGAGCGCACGCGCGGGTCGACGCACAGCATGTGCGCTACCAGGCGTTCAGGGTCGGCTTCAACGGTGATGTGTCCGTCGGCTTTTTCGGCATACGTGCCGATGCGGGCCTTGCCGTACGTCCGCGCCGTGAGTCGAACGCCGGCGTTCGCAGCACTCAGACGACTACGGACGCCATATGACGGTGCGCTTCTCATTTCGCACCTCCGACCGAAGCCTGCCGTCGGCAGTGCATCTGCCTAATGGCCCGGGATGCAGTTACGCTCCGTCGGGACGTCAAATTTGGTTGTAACGTTATTGTCAGCATTCTGTTCTCGCAAAAAAATGGCTTGCTGAGAACGTGTAGAGATACCGGCCCGCAGACCGGTCGTATACGACCGAAATTGGCTATGAGAAAATTCCAGCAGCAAAAAGGTGAAGGCTCGAATGACGTCGAGAGGGAACGATGGAAGAAACGCCTGACGACCGTGGCCGGCTGAAACTCGAGCCGTATGGCGAGTGGGAAGAAGAAGCAAAAGGACTGATAGAAGAGGAAATGGTGCGTCGGGGCATCCGCTACAAGCAACTTTCCCGACTGCTCGAAAAGCTGGGCGTCTACGAATCGCCCGACCAGCTCAACCGCAAAATCAATCGTAAGCGCTTCTCGGCAGCCTTCCTCATAGCTTGTCTGCGCGCCATGGGCGTGGAGACCATCGCGCTCTACCAGTTCAAACAGGAGCAGAATAGAAAGGTGTAGGCGACTGCTTACCGCCGTCGCCGAATTCGCCCGCAGCCAGACTCGTTTCATCGCCCGCTCCCGCTGTACCCTCTCATAAAATGGGGGCCTGACCTGGCGGGCGGTCAACGCGACTAATAAAGGCGCATTACTGGTACTGCGTGCCGGCATTGCACCGGCCTCGGTTTACCAACGTAGGCAATAGCAGGGGAATTTTCAAGCCTGCTTAAATCCCGCCGGCACCGGGGATTCACGCTTCTCGTCAGACCGCCGCGTGGTCGCGCGGGAGTTCAAGACCAAGGCTGCAGTCAAAAAGCACCAGAGGCTATCGACTATGACCGCACCTTTGGCACAGCGTCCAAACCGTTCAGTTGGCTCGCCTTGGACCCAGCCTCGTCTACACTGCCTCAACACAACTGAAGTCGGGAATGCCGCGCTCAAGGCGCTGCCGTCCGGCTCTCGTCAGCTCAAAGGTCTCACCCTCATCCGATGTCTCCACGAAACCGCACTGCGCCAGGAGAACTAGCGCCTGCCGTAACCGGTTGCGTGCAAGCCCCAAATCCACGCCGTGGAGCGCGCCTTTCGTAGTGACCCGCTCCATGCCATTTTCGCCAATAGTGAAAATGAAGCGGTTACGTCCGTCGCCCGACTGGATAGTCCGGTCACGCGCAACCGTGAAATGCAGCAGGACGACGTAGAACTGTACGATGTGAGCAAGGAACTCGGCCGGGCGCGCATCTTCGAAGCGCTCGAGAATGTCGCGCAACGCCTTGAACGAAAGCCGGTCCACGGGCGGCACCGTCTGTTGGACGTACGGATTCGAAAGAAGCTGCCGCGCCTCGAGTGCGCAATACACTAGCGCTTCATAGGCAGACACCAGCGCCGCGGATTCCTGGGGCGTACGCTGCTTGAAATTTGACACCTCGAGCAGCTTGCCGAGCACCTCCTCGATGCGCAGCGCCGGAACTCGAAGCCCCGCTTCGTAGAATGTTTCTGACTTGCCGCGCAGTTCTTCGAGATGGGCCACATAACTGCTCACCCGTGCGCGGTACGCTTCAGGCAATGCGCGCTCCATACGCTCGCCAAGGCCTTCGACGCACGCGACGATGTCGCGACGCGGACGTTCGTCCACCACGGCGTCATGAATCCAGCTCGCTACGTTGCGCGAGAGACTATCGAGTGCGAGTCGGGAAAGCTCTTTCAGGTGCACGGTCATCCACCATCCGTGAACCTCATCGAGCCCTTCAAGATTAACTGGCACGCCTTGGAGCGTCATGCCCCGCACCATCGTGTAGCGAATCGTGTCGACATCGAGACCACGTTGTCCTGGCTCGCGCAGACTGTTCTGCTCGGCGAGCAGCGCGCGCAAAACCAGCGTAATGCCATTGCATCGGTATGGCACCTTTGCGCCAGTCACATCTTCTATGCTTTCCGGATAGTAGGCTCTCGCAAACACCTGCCGCTCCTGCTGAGACGGTAATCGCATATCCAGCAGGTCGCCCATCTCTGCAACCTCGTCACGGCACGTTGTCACCTGGTTGAGATTAGCCAGCCAGTCATACCATTTCGAGCCTGAAATTGCGTCGTCATAGGCCTGCGCAAGTTTCGTCCCCACGTCGGTCAGGACATACGTCCCCCGGGCTGCGGGATTCGGATTGCCCTTGATGAAAGCAAGACCTCCCTCGAGACTTGGCCCGTACTGTACGGGAGTCAGGTAGTGCGCACCTGGGTCAGAGATTTCGGCATCAGGATTCGCCGCAAGCATGGCAGCGACTTTCTTGCTGGGAATTGCATCGAAACTCAGCGTCACTCGACTGTTATCCGGAGGGAAAAGCCGGTTCTTGCCCGCGAGTCCCTTGACGCCCTGCGCCACGTTGTACCAGGTCAGGAGCAGCTGCATTTTCTCCAGGCCCGTTTTCGACAGTGCAACCATGTCCGTCCCCGGCGTCGCCTTTCCCATCACCTCAATCCGGCGAATCATCCAGCAGAGCGCGGCATAGATACGCACGAACTCAACTACATTGTTGATGCCTGGAAACACCGAGCGGTAAAAGGCCTCTATTAAAGCGCCGGTGCCCAGTGCGTCAGCACCGTCGGTGTCGTCCACCATTCGCGTGTAATGCGGCGTTGTGAGCATCGGATTACCCCTTGTAGCGGCCTGCAAGGCCTTTTTTTGCGAGTTCAGCCTTGTCCAGCCCCATGAACAGCGCGCGTTGGCAGTTCGTGCACAACATCGCGCGCTGCGTGACGGTGTCGTTCAACTCGTCGGTTTTGATGGTATGGAAGCAACACGGGCATGCCGTTGATTTCGGGTGCAGATTGCCAAAAACCCTTCCCTGCTTATTCCCGCGGTGTTGCCGCACGGCCGACATGACCCTTTCGAACTCTCGGGGAATATATGGCTTCTCGGTGGGCTTGTTGACGATAATCTCAAGGAGGTCCTCGAGTTGCTGCGTCAGCGTCAGGCACAGGGCAATAACCCGGCCACTCGTTGCAACGCGTTCATGGTCCGCTTTCGGAACACGTTCGAACCATCGGGAGTGGAGCGCCATGTGCGCAAGTTCTTCGATTTCTTCCTCTGGCACCGCACGGCCGGCCACCCGTTGAAGCGCTTCCTTGACCGCCTGAAGCGACGAGTCTTGATGGTAGTGCGCCGCGCAACAAGCCATTGCACAAAAAAACGGCAGCAACTTCTCTCGGTTCTGCGCGCTATAGTCGAATTTCGAATAGCGCGTCAGCCAGCCGTCAATGACCAGCAACTCCGAAAGCACACTCGGGTCCGTCTTACGCGGCTGATTGTGTGACAGCGCGCGCCTGAGCGCCGCACAGCCCGACAGCTCTACAATCATCGGCACGATGGCGGATTGGGCGTCCAGCTCAAGCACGCGAGGCAGGCTCGCGATGAACTTCTGCAGCAACGCATTGCCCGCCTCTTCAACCTGCGCGCGACCGGCTTCTTCGTCCTCATTGTCGTAGTCGTCGTCATACTCGGCGCGGTCGCTCATGAGGAGCTTCAATCGCGGCGTGCCGGCCGCCGCAGCGTCTTTCGGCTTGCTCTCTTTGCGCGCATCGTGAGCAGCCGTGTCGCCTATCGGCAGCTCGCTCGTCAGGTCTGAATTCACCCAGTGCAGCGCGGCTTCGAGCGATACTCGCGTAACGGACGCAGATGCGCCCAATTGCGTCAGGTCTTCGAACCCGCGCCGCCACTCCTCGTAGCTCATGGTTTTGCGAGGGATGCCAGTCGCCCCATCCGGCGCGTCGTCCTTGGTACGCCCTTCCGGCGAGGCTTGCTCACGCCGTTTCGAGCCAAGCGTCTGCACGTAGGAAATAATCGCGTCCATGTCGGCGAGATTAAGTTCGCACACACGCATGCGGTTGGCCGCACGGAGCAGTTTGCGCTCCGCATCATTTGCCGTGAGCTGAAGCTCGACATTCAGCCAGCCTGATGCCGTCATCTCCTCGCCCGTCAATACCAGGCACAACGCGCGCGTGTTCTCGAGGTCGTCATGCACGAGAACATCGAACGCACCCTCTTCGGTAAGCCATAGGGCAGGGATAGTCTTGAGACAAGCTTCACCTTCCCAGATGGCCAGGGCGACATTCATCGCGCCCGGCGCCGGCGTAACCGTTCCTACGATGTGCTGTGACGCACGCCACGTAGCCTGAACAGCCGGATTGCGCGTCGTGAGCGACATCGACCTGAAATCACACGGCACGTAAGCCGTGGGTTCGATGGCTGTCCAGGTGAAGGGCGACTCACTGAGACGGCGCACCAGTGCCGCTTCGACGTTGGTAGTGCTCTCGAGGCTCTGGGAAGTCGCATTGACCGAACCCGTCATGACCAGCACACCGTCTCCGCCCTGCAATTCAAAGCACTTCGCATGCGGGAACCGGTAGCTATCCCAGGTTTCGGCGACAACATATTCGACCGGCTCGTAAAAACAGGTCGACCATTCCTCAAACGGCGCATGCGTCGTGACACGGCTGATACCGACTCGCATGCTGGACGCTCGGACGGCGGCTGCCAGGTTCTGTATGGGCTCGCCGGAGGGTGAGTGATACGGAGCGAGCACCGTCAGCGTCTCAGGTCGCGAAAGGCGGTCTGCCAGCGCGGCAAACTGGTCAGCGGCGGCTTGGGTCATCGTGTGGATGAGCCAGCACGTACGCGCGTATTCGTCGATGTCGCCTGCCGCAGCGCGCAACACTTGCGCACGGCGCTCGTAGGTGCGCAGAATCGCGGCATTCTCCGGTGCAAAATCATATTTGCCGAGTAGTGCATTGACGAATTCGGCGAACTCGCCGAAGACGGCTGGCTCTTGATACGACGACACCGCGTCAATCACTTCCAGGTTCTTGCCATGCCCGGCGAGCGTCAGGTTCGCGCTCGACACTACGAGATGGTCGTGCTCAATACCCTGCATGTACACAAGCTTCGGATGGAACACGGCCGAACCTTGCATGCTGACGGGAATGACGCGATAAGCATTGCCCGCGTGCAGGCAGGTCGCCTCCTCTGTGGACTTGCAAGCTTCGGTTGCGTCGACCAGAACGTCAATCTGTTCGCATCCGACGTTGCGCAGTGCGGGCAGGACAAATGTCTCGAACCAGCTGACGCTGAAAGTGTAGGTGGTGAACAGCGCGCGACGAGGCCTAGCCTCGTTGATGAGCGACAAAAGTGTCTTCTGCATGTACCCCGTCCTTCAGAAGACGCGCCGGGTCGCGCGTCGATTAGCCTCGTTGCTTGCGTATTCATGTGCCTGAAAGCACTATTTTTTCTGGCTGCCGTTATCGCGTCGCGCGCTCGGCGCGAACAACCGGTATTCGCCATATCGGCACTTTGAGTTTGAACTCAAGGACGGCGAGCTCAAAAATCGTGAGCAACGCCGGCGGTATCAGGTCGAACCGCAAATCTCTGTGGTTTTTCTGACTTTCATCGCACCTGCCGCGCTGCGCGGGCGGTGATGCTACCTTTGCTGGAGTACGAAGCGGGCTTTACGGACTGGACTAATACCGCCAACGCGAGTCTTACCCGTAATCCGAAATTTGACGGCACCTCTCGAGCAGGTCACGAATCGCTACTGTCTGATTGTTCTCATTTACAACTTGGATAGCCTGACGTCGACATGTGGGAAAAACTGGCGTCGGCGGGCAACACTATACGAGCTTCATAGAGAGGACCAGCGCAATCAACCATGGGGGGACGCCCAATAGAGCTGCAATCATCGCGCGTCGAACCCATATATGCTTTTCACAGGCTATTTGTGCGTTGCGATGAATCTGCATTGAGCAGTCGCGAAGAATTTCGGCATCGGTCGCATCTCTAAGGGCATCGGCGTAACGCCAGTTATCGTGGGCCGCGATACGACCAAAGAAAATGAGAGACTCATTTGGTCCGGCGACTCTTGGTATCACGGCCATAGCCGCGCACACAAGTGCGACAATCACCAAGAGGGCGGCACTTGCTGTCGTCGCGTAAGCCCATGGCGACTTGACTGCGGCAGCGCCGAACGCAGCCGCGAGTCCGCCCAGCATGGCAATACCCATTGTTGTCACAACGCCAACCTTAATTTCAGCGGCCGCTATCCAGCCGAGATTTCGCTCGAGCACCCACTGGGAGAAGAGGAGGCGAGTCCTGTTTTGCTCGGCGGTTGGGTTATTGGAGTCAACGTCAAGCAATTGCCCACCTCCAGTTAGAGCGATAAATAATGCGGTCATCGAAGCCGTTACAGCGAACAGCTTCCCACATGTCCCGGCCGTCAGCGGACACCTTCAATGCCGGCTGCAAGGCCTTGAAAACATCTTCTGAGATATAGCTTGAATGCGAGTGTGGCAGTGACGACAATTTTGCGGCGTGATTCGCGGCGCGCCCAACCCAAACGAGGTCGTTTGCTCCACGCACTCCGGTCTTGGCCACAAACAGGCTGCTAGTGTCTATGCCGACCACGTGGTTCAATTTGAACGTCGTACCCTCATACTGCTTCACGAGTGCCGGAGCAATGACTTCTCGGCGAGCCCAGTGAATTTTCATTGCTGTGCGGGCCGCGCGGGTATTCTTCAACTCGCCGATAAATACAGCCATTACCCGGTCGCCGTCGTACGCGGTAATCTCACCGCCCTCCGAGCGAATTATCTTCGCGGCGCAAGCGAGGAATGACTTGTAAATCTCCGCAGCGAAAAATGGACGGAAGTTATCAACAAGATGCGTCGAGTCCGCCATGTCCGCATATAAGACGGTCGCGTCTATCTTGACCGCATCGTTGCCGAGCCGCACCGAGGTGTCTTGTGGAATCTGCCTGCCTTCACGCTCAGTCCACTTCTGAAAAAAGACGTCGTGGACAGTCTCTTGAAGATGCTGTCTGAGGCTCATGGTCGAATTGCTCTGTAGTGGCGAAGGTGGCAGCGAAGGACTACCTGAAGACACCGAGTTCATTGATGAGCGACCGCAGTCGGTTGCATGCTGGTCCCATCGCCGCCGCCAGTCCTTTCCCGTCCGCATATTTGTACGGTATCGTTGTAATCCCCGACAGGTCCGTCGGCAAAGAGACTTCTTCGCCTCTCGGTTCCATCAGGATGGCGCGTTCGCGACCCAGTCTGCCCATAAAAAAACCCAGTTCGAAAATCACATTGTCACGCGGCACGGCACGGTCTTCTCCGCGCATCTTTGTGACATCGTCCGGTTGTACGATAGCAATCGCGAAGTCGCTGACATCTAGTTCCGCCTCAAGCGACTCGATGGGATAGCGGGACGCTTTGAAGACATCATGGGTCCACAGCGTTACGTTATAGTCGTCGTATTCAAAGGCATTCTCGACTGCCCGCGCAATGGGAAGGGCCTCGACCGATGAGATGACAAATATCCGAATCTTTTCCCGTGCTTCCGCAACCAACCGATTGCGCTGAAGCAAGCGGCGCGACAACTCTTTGGCAATCCAGCGCCAGATGTCTGGATAAGCCTTACCGAGAGAGACGAGCTGCGGTTCCGTCAGTTTGCCAACGACGCCGCCATCGACGGAAATGACACTTGCGGACCGAAGCTGGAATGGCAAAAGCGCAGCCATCTCGCCTACATGGTCTCCTGCCGAGCGCTGAGCCACCTTCTTCCCATTAACGGAAACATCGAAGGTTCCTCCGAGCAGGAAATACATATCGTTATCGTCGGCGCCCTGCTCGATAAGCGCGTCGCCAGCCTTGATGTCAACGAGTTCGAGGAGGTCGGCCAGGTCTGTCGCGAGTTGTTCGTTACCGGCAACGGTGCGCTGTTCGCGCAGAGCTTCTATAAGGCGGCGACGGCCAGCTTCGCCTTCAAATCGTTCTTTCATGTTTGTCCAAATCAAGTCAGCAGCTCAGCGCGTTCCGGCTCTGCAGCGGTATCGACATTCTTTCGCAATGGGCAATCGTCGCAAGTGCCACAGCACGTGGCGTCCGTGAAGACATCCCAGAACGCGGCTTCGGCTTCCTTCCATTCGAGCATTGAAGTCGCGAATCGAGCAGCTTGCAAAGCATGGTCGCCACATGAGCGAAACTTGTTGCGGCGCGCTATTTTTTTCCGTGCGCAAATGCACGGCTGCTGTTTGTTGGTGATGCGCCCCATTTTTCTCCAGACCGTGTAGATATGGACGCCGTCGAGGTACACGCGAAGAGTCGGGCCATTAGGATGGGGCACTTTGGGCCCTGCCTTCACCAGCAGGCGATTTTCTTGCAGCGCTTCCGACATGGGTCGACCTAGCGCTGCCGCGGCCGTTTCTGCTTCGTTCTGATGATGCGCAGCCGAGCCGTGCGCCCATCCATCTCCGGGCCAGCGCCGCAACTTTGCGACGCGTTCCTGCAGCAAAAGAAACTCGCGCAGTGTCTGCCACCACCGATGCGCTGCCGCGGTATCAGCAACTCCCATTGCGTCATGTTCCTGCCAGTACAGGCAGAAAGACCCGTTGCTATTTATGTGTCGCTCAGGGCAAAACGCGGGTAGCCGAGAGGGGGTCTTTTCTCTTGCGAACACATCGTCGCCGTTTTGATAGGCGACGATGTCGTAGCTAACCACGCGCCCATCGGCACGATGGATGTTTACCGTCAGTTCGACTTCGCTCGGAGCCAAGTGCGTAACTGTCGCCGAATAGTCGGCGGCCACGTCGGCGACGAAGCTAAGTGCAGACATGAGGGAGAACTCAACCTTTCGTGTGCGGGCGAACGGAACGTTCAGCTGGGCGGGGAGCCGCAGGCGTACTTGTGTATGCCGCCCGTTTCGCTGCTTCGCCGGTATCGTCTCCCTTGTCTGCAAGAGCTTCGACCGCTTCGTTATAGTCGAGGTTCTTGCGCTTCCGCGTACTGCCGAACAGCTTGCGAACCGCGTCTGACGCGACTTCATAGGCCTCGGGGCCGAGGGCCGTCTCCACCCCGTTGCAGCGCATTTGCTGTGCTTCAGAGGCAAGAACGCCGCGGCTCACGGAACAACGTACACGGTCACCGTGGATTCCGAGTCTCGTAAGTGTCATCGGGCCATATTCGAAACCGATGCTAAGACCAAGGTTCCCAGTTTCGTAACCAGCGTCTGTGAGTTTCTCAAGCGCGAGGTCAAAACTGCTTCGGAGTGCACCGGCCAGCAGCGTGGCGTTCCCTACCGTCGCTTTTTCGTCAGTTGTTTGCGCGGTTCCTTCACAAATCAGCCCATGAATGCAGTCGCCGATGAAGCGCACCCGGCGCCCTTTGAAATCGCTGGTCAGGACGCGTTCAAGCTCAGCCCGAACAACGTGCAAGACGCGAACGACATCGCCAGTGTTGTCATCAATATGGTCGCTCACGTATCGCGTGAACCCATCAATGTCGGCGTAGATGCTGATGGACTCCTGGCGTCGCGAGTTTTTCGGCGTGAGCTTGACAATGTCGATGTCACAGAAAGGCGGAGTGTGCCGACTAAATTCGAATGCCCCAATCGGATTGTTGTCGAGGTCCTCACGCCATTCTTCGACAATCTTGTCCGACGTGACTTCCAGCGCAGCGGCCTCTTCGCACTCTTCGATTTCCTGCCGGGTCAATCGTGTCGTCTTCGGCTCTTCGACCTCTGGCAGGTCAAGTGCTCGTCGGGCTTCGTTTGTCAAATAGATGCCTTCGGCCGAACCACCGCCAGCAAGTTTCGCGGCATGGTTCGCTGGGTCGCCCAAGAAGAGCGGCTCACGGTACCCGTTCCGCCCGTTGTTGACGGCGAGCGACTTGCCACTGTCGATACCGACGCGGACACGTGCCGCGGGAATCTTGTCCTCGTCGTCGCCCGTTTCTTTCAGCACGTCGATAATCAGTTGAGCGATGGCCACAGCACGGCGGACACGCTTGGCTTCGGCGTCGGTCTCGGTGTTATACGGCTTGGTGACGAGAGAATGCAACCGCTGATTGTGGAAGTCGACCCGGCGCGCGTCGACGCGGCTCACGATGCGGCTGACAGCCCGATAATGAAGGTTCAAGAACTGCAGCGTGCGTTTGTGGCAAGTCTCACCCTCCGTGACCGTAGAGTTCAGCATGTCGTCAAGGTTGATGATGTCCGCATAAAGATGCACTCCATCAACCCGATAGGCCTTGTTCGTCGGGATGTTTTCGAGCGCCAGTTCGCGAACATAGTCCGCAACGACGACGTTTTTGACGTCATCAATCTTGGCTTTGATGTGTTTCTCCGCGCGGTCGTAATTCCAGGTGCCTGCCATTTCCAATCTCCGTTCAAGATGAGACCCGTATGGACAGGTACTGCGCAGACGGGTATAGTTTTAATATACATACAGTAACTTTTCCCGTCAAGTTTCTATATCCATCAAGATGACCGATGCAACACCAAAGATGAGATGGGGGACAGAACGTCGCCTCGAATTTATCGAATTCCGCGTTTTCTGGGACGGTGGCGTCAACCGGAGCGATTTGACAGAGCGATTTGGGGTGTCGGTCCCACAGGCGTCAACCGACCTCAGCCTCTATCAGAAGCTCGCGCCAGACAATCTGGCCTATGACGCCAGCGAAAAACGATACACGGCATCGCCGGCTTTCGCGCCGCAGTTCCTAAATCCGAGTGCAGATGCTTATCTCGCTCAACTTCGGTCGGTGGCGGAAGGGCTTATTGACCCAACGGACACGTGGCTACAACGCGTGCCGTCCATAGACGCAATGCCGATTCCAATGCGACGCATTGAGCCAGCGGTGCTGCAAAGCATGCTCGAGGTGATGCGAAGCGGGCGCTCAATCGAGATTAACTACCTATCGATGAGCGTGTCGCGAACAGGAGAGATGTGGCGAAGGATTACGCCGCACGCCTTCGGATTTGACGGCGTGCGTTGGCACGCAAGAGCGTTCTGTCACATCGATAAGCGATTTAAGGACTTTGTACTGTCAAGGTGCAGTGCGACCCGTGAGCCGGGGCCCGCGGGTGCACGTCCGGAGGTCGACCGGGACTGGAACGACCATTTTGAGGTTCAACTTATTCCAAATCCAAACCTCGGCGCCGCCCAGCAGCGTACCGTCGCGTTCGATTACGCAATGAATGAGGATGGCATCAGACTGTCCGTGCGTCGGGCGCTCCTGTACTACTTCTATAGGCGCCTTGGGCTCGACTACATAACTCTCGATGCCGACCCCAATCGCAGTCCAGTGGTGGTCGCAAATCGCGACGAATTGATGGAGGCTCTCGGCTTTAATGTCAAGTAGACTCGCGACTCACGAGAGCGAAACCGAGTGGACGATGACGCGGTGGCCCGCTTCTGTCGCCAGCCGCTCATCCAGTACAATCAAAAACTCATAGAAAGCCACGCAATGGTTCGGGTTATGGACAAGAAAAAGCTATCCGAGAGGGATATTTGCACCAAGTTCATTACCCCCGCCATGGAGGCCGTCGGTTGGGATAAGCAGCGTCAACTGCGTGAAGAGGTCAACCTCACGGCGGGTCGCGTGGTTGTGCGTGGAAACAAAGGCGCACGCGATACCAAAACCATTCGCCGAGCCGATTACGTACTGTACTTCAAACCAGACCAGCCTTTGGCTGTGGTTGAAGCCAAAGACAACAAACACTCGGTTCGCGACGGCATTCAGCAGGCACTGGACTATGCCGCAATGCTCGACGTGCCATTTGCCTTCTCCAGCAATGGAGACGGCTTTCTCTTTCACGACAAAACACTCACCGATGGTGTGTTAGAACGAGAAATCAGTCTGGCTGATTTTCCTTCTCCCGAGGACCTCTGGCACCGCTACTTGTCTTGGAAAGGCATCAGTGACGAGCAGGCAGCAGTTTACGCACAGGATTACCACGCTGGCCGCTCTGCGCGTTATTACCAGGTTAATGCGATTAACCGCTCGGTTGAAGCGGTGGTCAAAGGCCAGAAACGTATATTGCTGGTTATGGCGACAGGTACAGGAAAGACCTACACCGCTTTCCAGATTATCTGGCGTTTGTGGAAGTCACATACAGCCAAGCGGATTTTGTTTTTGGCTGACCGCAATATTCTGGTCGACCAGACGATGGTCAACGACTTTAAACCCTTCAAGGGTGCGATGGCGAAACTCAGCGTCAACCAGAAGGGCGTCGAGAAGGTCGATGGTTCGGGCCAGAAGACGACTGAGTTGGTCGAACTGGGCATCAACACGCAAACCAAAAAAGTCGACAAATCCTACGAGATTTACCTCTCGCTCTACCAAGCGGTCACGGGGACAGAAGAAGAGCGCAACATCTATAAGCAATTTAGTCCTGATTTTTTTGATTTGGTCGTAATTGACGAGTGTCACCGTGGCAGTGCAGCGGAAGATTCGGCGTGGCGCGAAATTCTGGATTACTTTGGCAGCGCCGTTCATCTTGGGCTGACCGCCACGCCGAAAGAAACCAACGAAGTTTCGAACATAACTTACTTTGGCGAACCTGTTTACACCTATTCGCTCAAGCAGGGCATTGAAGATGGTTTCCTCGCGCCCTATAAGGTGATTCGCGTGGATTTGGACAAAGACTTGGGCTGGCGGCCTACCGCTGGCAAAGTCGATGCCAAAGGGCAGGTCATCGAAGACCGCATCTACAACCAGAAAGACATGAACAAGTCGCTCGTATTGACCCAACGCGACGATGCAGTTGCCAATCGCATTACCGAGCTGTTGCATGCCACTGGGCGCATGAGCAAAACAATTGTGTTCTGCGAAGACATCGACCACGCCAGTCGCATGCGACTGGCGCTGAGTAATGCCAATGCTGATTTGGCCAGCGCCAACCCGAAATACGTTATGCAAATCACGGGGGACAATGCCGAAGGTAAAATGGAGCTGGATAACTTCATCGACCCGAAGCGTGCTTATCCCGTCATTGCGACCACCAGCCGGCTGATGACTACAGGTGTCGACGCGCAGACCTGCAAACTTATCGTACTGGACCGTACCATCAACAGCATGACCGAATTCAAGCAGATTATCGGTCGCGGTACGCGGATTAACGATGACTACGGCAAGCTGTGGTTTACCATTCTGGACTTCAAAAAAGCGACCGAAAACTTTGCCGACCCCGCGTTCGATGGTGAACCCGTCGTGATTTATGCGCCAGAAGGCGATGCACCTGTCACGCCGCCGGAAGATAACGACGCGCCCCCTACCGATGAATATGGCATGCCCGTGAACGAACCTACTGGCATCGACGGCGGCTCAGGCGGCAATACCGGGCAGGGAGGCGGGACGCGCGTCAAGTACCTAATCAATGACGTGCCCGTCTACGTGGCCAATGAGCGCGTCCAGTTCATGGGGCCGGACGGCAAGCTGATTACTGAATCCTTGAAAGACTACACCCGCATCCAGCTCAAGAAGCGGTTTGTCTCGCTCGATGCGTTTTTACAGACCTGGACTGATGCCGACAAGAAGCAAGCCATTGTCGAGACCTTGGAGACACAGGGTGTGTTTTTTGACGAACTGGCCAAAGAAACGGGCAAAGACCTTGACCCGTTTGACCTAGTTTGCCACATCGCCTTTGGCCAAAAACCATTGACCCGCCGCGACCGCGCTGACAATGTCAAAAAGAAGAACTATTTTGCCCAGTACGGTGACACTGCCCGCAAGGTGCTGGACATGCTTCTCGACAAATACGCCGACGAAGGTATCGCCAATATCGAGCAAACCGAGGTGTTGCGGACGCCAGACTTTGCGCCACTTGGTTCGCCCGTTGAGCTGATTAAGTCGTTTGGCGGCAAGCCTCAATACCAAGCTGCACTGCGAAAACTGGAGCTCGCCTTGTACCAATGACGGAATAAACCCGGCCTTGGAAGGCTGTCAGCACAGTACCGAAATTTTCATTTTCAGACCTTCAGAGCGGAACACATTCCGCTCTCGCTCTGCTTTACGAGATACCCGTGACCATCAGTACAACCCTCATCAAATCCATCCAGGACATCATGCGCCAAGACGCGGGCATTGATGGCGACGCACAGCGTATATCCCAGTTGTCCTGGCTGTTCTTTCTCAAAATCTTCGACGACCAAGAGATTGAAATCGAGATGATGCGCGATGAGTACGTCTCGCCAATTCCCGAACAACTGCGCTGGCGCAACTGGGCGGCGGATGCCGAGGGCATTACCGGCGACGCGTTGCTGGGCTTTGTGAATAACGACCTGTTTGGCGCGCTTAAAGGGCTGAACGCCGATGCTGTGCTGAACGCCCGTGCATTCGTCGTGCAGTCGGTGTTTGAAGACGCCTTCAACTATATGAAGTCGGGTCAATTGCTTCGTCAGGTCATCAACAAAATCAACGAAATCGATTTCAACAACCAGCAAGACCGTCACCTGTTTAACGACCTGTACGAAAAAATCCTTAAAGACCTGCAAAACGCGGGCAATGCGGGTGAGTTTTACACGCCCCGTGCAGTCACGCAGTTCATGGTTGATATGGTCAGCCCGCAACTGAGCGAAAAAATCCTGGACCCTGCCTGCGGTACTGGCGGTTTTCTCGCCTGTGCGATTGAGCATTTGCGCACGCAGGTTAAATCGGTCGAAGACGAGAGCCTCTTGCAGCGGGCCATACACGGCGTCGAAAAGAAACAGATGCCCCATCTGCTTTGCGTCACCAATATGTTGCTGCACGGTATCGAAATCCCGGTTCAGATTCGCCACGACAACACTTTGGCCAAGCCGCTGGTGAGTTACGGCCCGCGCGATATGGTCGATGTAATTCTCACCAACCCACCCTTTGGCGGCACCGAAGAGCCGGGTATCGAATCCAACTTCCCTGCCGATGTCCGCACCAAGGAAACCGCCGACTTGTTCCTTGTGCTGATTACCGAGCTGCTCAAGCACAACGGTCGCGCCGCCGTCGTGCTGCCCGATGGCACGCTGTTTGGTGAAGGCGTGAAAACGCGCATCAAAGAAAGGCTCCTGTCCGAGTGCAATCTGCACACCATCGTGCGCCTGCCCAATGGCGTGTTTGCGCCGTACACCGGCATCAAGACCAATTTGCTGTTTTTCACCAAAGGCCAACCGACCAAGGACATCTGGTACTACGAGCACCAATACCCGGCGGGCTATAAAAGCTACAGCAAAACCAAGCCGATTCGCATTGACGAATTTGACGTTGAAAAAGCGTGGTGGGGTAGCGAAGCCGACGGCTTTGCCAGCCGCGTGGAAAACGAATTCGCATGGAAAGTCAGTATCGACAACATCCGCGCCAAGGGTTTCAACCTCGACCAGAAAAATCCACACGTCGGCGTAGTGATTAGCCACGACCCCGACGAACTGTTGGCGCAATATCAAGCTCAGCAGGCCGATGCGCAGACCATTCGCGACCAGCTTAAAGCTATTCTTGCCGCCGCGCTGGAGGGCAAGGCATGAAATTGACAGAAGGCTTTAACCTGCTTGCCACCGCCCCCGATGGCATCAAGCGCCTGCGTGAGCTGATTCTAAGTTTGGCCGTACAAGGCAAGCTTGTTCCACAAGACCCCAGCGACGAACCCGCCAGCGAATTGCTCAGGCATATCCGCGCCGAAAAAGGCCTGCTGATTGCTGAGGGAAAAATCAAAAAAGATAAACCACTGCTGGCGATTGGCGACGAAGAAAAACCGTTTGATGTGCCGCAGGGGTGGGAATGGGTGCGCATGCCCCAAATCGCAGAGAATCGCTTGGGAAAGATGCTAGATAAAGCAAAGAATACTGGGTCGGCATTTCCATATTTGCGCAATACGAACGTGCAATGGCGTCGATTTGTTCTTGACGACATCAAAGAGATTTATCTCGAAACGCATGAATTAGAAGAATTTAGGCTGCGGCTTGGTGATTTATTAATTTGCGAAGGTGGCGAGCCAGGCCGTTGTGCCATTTGGCGTGATGAGGTAGATGAAATGTATTTTCAAAAAGCATTACATCGTGTTCGAACGATTGGCGGAGTGTTGCCAGAATTTATTGTCCACTGCTTAGAAAATGATGCCTTTAGTGGGCGACTAAACGAATACTTTACTGGTGCGACAATTAAGCATTTTGCAGGTCAGGAACTTAATCGATATGCAATTCCATTGCCGCCCCTTGCCGAGCAAGCCCGCATCGTCGCCAAAGTCGAAGAGCTGATGGCGCTGTGTGACGCACTGGAAACGCGCGGCAAGCTGGAGGCCGAGCAACACACCCGCCTTACCGCCACGATATTCGACGCGCTCGCCGCGAGCGAATCGGCACATCAATTGCGGGAAAACTGGGCGCGGCTAGCCAGTAACTTCGACCTCATCCTCGACCGTCCCGAAGCGGTCGATGCGCTAGAACAAACCTCGCTCCAACTCGCTGTGCGCGGCCTGCTCGTTGAACAAGACGCGAACGACGAACCAGCCAGCGAACTGCTCAAGCAAATCCGTATTGAGAAAGACCGGCTGATTGCCGAGGGAAAAATCAAAAAAGACAAACCGCTCCCGGCTATCAGCGACGACGAAAAACCGTTCGAACTGCCGCATGGGTGGGAGTGGGTGAGGTTGGGGGAGCTGACTTCCGTAATTACAAGTGGCTCACGAGATTGGTCGCAGCACTACGCAAATGAAGGGCCCATTTTTGTGCGGATGGGTAACCTATCTCGTGGTTCTTACAAATTGCGTCTTGATAATATCCAGCGAGTCAAGCCACCGGAGGGAGGTGAAGGTACTCGTACCAGCCTTGAAGCTGGAGATATACTCATTTCAATAACTGGTGAAGTAGGTATGCTCGGTTTAATTCCAGAAGGGTTTGGTGAGGCGTACATTAATCAGCACACTTGTATGCTTCGTCTTTTTGATTCACTGCAAGGCGAATTTTTCCCTATGCTGCTTTTGTCAGAATTTGCCCAATTGCAATTCAATTCTCCCCAGCGTGGAATTAAGAACAGCTTCCGTCTTTCTGACGTAAGTGGGTTACTTGCTATTCTTCCACCTTTAGCCGAACAAGCCCGCATCGTCAACCGCGTCGCGGTGCTACGTGCCCTCTGCTCCAGCTTGCGCGAGCGCCTCGCCACCGGCCAGAAAATTCAGACCCATTTAGCCGAAGCCTTGGTCGAAAATGCAGCCTAGTGGTCAAAACAGCCAGATTCAAAGCTGGATTGTGAGTGGACTGCTGCCGGTTTCGTGGACACTTATTGTT
This sequence comes from Caballeronia sp. LZ032, assembly GCF_031451315.1. Taxonomy (NCBI): domain Bacteria; kingdom Pseudomonadati; phylum Pseudomonadota; class Betaproteobacteria; order Burkholderiales; family Burkholderiaceae; genus Caballeronia; species Caballeronia sp. LZ032. Next base: position 3,322,490 of record NZ_JARUXP010000001.1, on the reverse strand, counting down.
AAAGGTTGTGGACTGGCCCGCGTGAAGCTGGCAATCCGGGCTTTGACGACGAAACCGGATTTGGTTTATAGGGCGCAGTCATCAACACATAACAACCGCCAAGTGAACGATAACCTTCGCTTAAGAATTACCGGGTAGCGTGAAAGAGAAGAGGCCGTCTTGGAAAGCTGGCCCTCTTCTCTTCGCTGGCCATGTATGTCGGGCAACATAGAACCAAGCTATTAAAGTGCTGCATCCATAAATATCTCGGTAGATGCTTCCCAACATCTCAGCTTATGGTTCCCGCTACACTACCCCTCAAACATCAATATTCCCCGCCCTCAACGCATTGCTCTCGATGAAAGCCCGGCGCGGCTCCACATCATCCCCCATGAGCGTGGTAAAGATCCCGTCCGCGGCGATCGCATCCTCGATCTGCACGCGCAACAACCGCCGCACATTCGGATCCATCGTCGTTTCCCACAGCTGCTCGGGGTTCATCTCACCGAGCCCCTTATACCGCTGCTTCGAAACATTCCTTTCAGCATCCGCGATCAACCACTTCATCGCGCTCTTGAAGTCCGTCACAGCCATCGACCGCTCACCGCGCTTGATCAACGCACCCTCGCCGATCAAGCCCTTGAACGTATCCGCCGTCGACACGAGCTGCTTGTAGTCCGCCGTCAACTGAAGGTCTTCATCGATCACCGAGACCTTCACATTCCCATGATGACGCCGCTTGATATGCAGCGACCGCAGCTCGCGCACCTGATCGTAGGCCGTCTCGACGCTGACTTCCGGCTTCAACGGATCCGCCCGCAAGCGCGCCTCCAGCCGCTTCGCCGAATCCTCCGCCGCCTCTTGCGACGACAGATCGATCACGACGCCATCCATCACCGACTCGAGCGACGCCGAATCGTAGATCCGGCTCAGCCGATCGACCACCGCCTGCGCCAGCAGATAAGCTCGCGCCAGTTCCCCAAGCGCATCGCCTGCGATGGCATCGGCGCCTTCGGCCGGGATCAGTTCCGAACCCTGCAAGGCAAGCTTCAGCATGTGCTGATTCAGCTCGTGCGCGTCCTTCATGTACCGCTCGTCCTTGCCCGCCTTGATCTTGTACAGCGGCGGCTGCGCGATATAGATGAACCCGCGCTCGACGATCTCCGGCATCTGCCGGTAGAAGAAAGTCAGCAGCAGCGTGCGGATGTGCGCGCCGTCCACGTCCGCATCGGTCATGATGATGATGCGGTGATAGCGCAGCTTGTCCAGGTTGTAATCGTCCTTGCCGATACCGCACCCAAGCGCCGTCACCAGCGTCACGATCTGCTCCGAAGAGATCAGCTTGTCGAAGCGCGCCTTCTCGACATTCAGCACCTTGCCGCGCAACGGCAGGATCGCCTGGAACTTGCGGTCACGTCCCTGCTTCGCCGAGCCGCCCGCCGAGTCACCCTCGACGATATAAATCTCCGACTTCGCCGGATCCTTCTCCTGGCAATCGGCCAGCTTGCCCGGCAGCCCGATGCCGTCGAGCACGCCCTTGCGGCGCGTCATCTCGCGCGCCTTGCGGGCCGCATCGCGGGCACGCGCGGCATCGACGATCTTGCTCGTGATGATCTTCGCGTCGTTCGGCGTTTCCTGCAGATAGTCCTCGAGCGCCTTCGCGACGACTTCCTCCACCGGCGCGCGCACTTCGGACGACACCAGCTTGTCCTTGGTCTGCGAGCTGAACTTCGGCTCGGGCACCTTCACCGAAAGCACGCACGACAAACCTTCGCGCATGTCGTCGCCGGTCGTCTCGACCTTGGCCTTCTTGGCGATCTCGTTATCGACGATGTACTTGTTGATGACCCGCGTCATCGCCGCGCGCAGGCCGGTAAGGTGCGTGCCGCCGTCGCGCTGCGGAATGTTGTTGGTGAAGCAGAGCACGCTTTCGTTGAAGCTGTCGTTCCACTGCATCGCCACTTCGACGGTCACGTTTTCGCGCTCGCCCACCGCATGAAACACGTTCGGGTGCAGCACCTGCTTCGCCTTGTTGATGTACTCGACAAAGCCCTTCACGCCGCCGCCGAACGCGAAATCGTCTTCCTTGCCCGTGCGCTGATCCGTCAAGCGGATGCGCACGCCGTTGTTCAGGAACGAAAGCTCGCGCATGCGCTTGGCGAGAATGTCGTAGTGAAACTCGACATTGCCGAAGATGGTCGCATCCGCGAGAAAATGCACTTCGGTGCCGCGGTTCTCGGTATCGCCGACCACCGGCATCGGCGAATACTGCACGCCGTTTTCCTCGACGATCTCGCGGTTCTGCACGAAGCCGCGCGCGAACTCCATGAAGTGCTTCTTGCCGTCGCGGCGCACCGTGAGGCGCAGCCATTCGGACAGCGCGTTCACGCACGACACGCCCACGCCGTGCAGGCCGCCCGACACCTTGTAGCTGTTCTGGTCGAACTTGCCGCCCGCGTGCAGTTCCGTCATGACGATCTCGGCGGCGCTGCGCTTCGGATCGTGCTTGTCGTCGCGCTTCAGGCCGGTCGGCACGCCGCGGCCGTTGTCGGTCACGGAAATCGAATTGTCCGCATGGATCACGACGTGAATGTCGTCGCAATAGCCGGCGAGCGCTTCGTCGATGGAGTTGTCCAGCACTTCGAAAACGAGGTGATGCAGACCGGTGCCATCCGACGTATCGCCGATATACATGCCCGGCCGCTTGCGCACCGCCTCCAGACCCTCGAGGATCTGAATGGACGAGGCGCCGTAGCTGTTGTCGGGCGTGTTGTCGGGTTGCGAATTTGTGTTTTCAGTCATGGAATTTTCCGGTTCTGCTTCACTGCCTGGGTTACCGCTCGAACTTTTCTGAACACCATTAAAAACGCCAAAGGGGCGCGCCGCCCCTTGGAGTGTTCACCGTGAATGCGCGGGTCAGATGCGCATCGGCATCACCACGTACTTGAATTCCTCGTTCTCGGGAATCGTGATGAGCGCGCTGGAATTGGCGTCGCCGAGGCTGACCGTCAGCGTGTCGACCTTCAGGTTCGCGAGCACGTCGAGCAGATACGTGACGTTGAAACCGATGTCGACGGTGTCGCCCTGATACGCGATCTCCAGTTCTTCCTGCGCCTCTTCCTGGTCGGCGTTCGTGGACATGATCTTGAGCTGGCCCGGCTCGACGAGACAGCGCACGCCCTTGAACTTGTCGGAGGTCAGGATGGCCGCGCGCTGCAGCGAGCGCTGGAGTTCTTCACGGCCGATTTCGAAGGTGTTCTTGTGCGACTTCGGGATCACGCGCTGGAAGTCCGGGAACTTGCCCTCGACCAGCTTCGACACCAGTTCCACCTGGCCGAAGCTGAACTTCACCTGCGTGGCGGCGATGTCGATCTTCAGATCGTCGTCGATGTCTTCCAGCAGGCGCTGGAGTTCGAGAATGGTCTTGCGCGGAATGATGACTTCCTGGCGCGGGAACGAACCTTCGATCTTCATCGACGAGAACGCGAGACGGTGACCGTCCGTTGCGACCGCCATCAGCTGGTCACCATCCACCACCAGCAACATGCCGTTCAGGTAGTAGCGGATGTCCTGCTGGGCCATCGCGAAATAGACCATGCCGAGCAGCTGGCGGAACGTCTTCTGCGGAACCGAAAGGCTCGCGCCGAAGTCAGTAGCCTGGTTGACGGTCGGGAATTCGTCGGCGGCGAGGGTCTGCAGCGCGAAACGGCTCTTGCCGGAGCGCACGGTCAGGCGCTTGTCCGAAAGGTCGAGCACGACTTCACCGGAAGGCATGGCGCGCAGGATGTCCAGCAGCTTGCGCGCGGCGACCGTGGTGGCGACCTGGTCGCTGCCGACGCCGAAGTCGGCGCGGGTCGTGATCTGGAGTTCGAGGTCGGTCGAAAGGAACGACACGTCGGCGCCGTTCTTGGTGATCAGCAGATTGGCGAGGATCGGCAACGTGTGGCGGCGTTCTACGATTCCGCTCACGGTTTGCAGCGGCCTTAGAAGATTATCTCGTTCGGTCTTGACCAGTTGCATAGAGTTCCTTCGTTGATGTATCGGCCCGTCCGCCGGTTTCGCCACTACTGGGTATGCCACCCTGACCGACGGACAACCTCGTAACCCGCGTTGCCGGCCCCCCGCCGGTCACTCGCGACAGCTTTGCGCCAAGCCGCCCAGGCCATGAGCGGCGAAACCTGTATTGTGCCTCAAAACGGCAGCGCTCCCTAAAAATGGGGGCCGTTTCGTCAAAAAACAGGCCCGCGCACGCAATATCTGACGCGTACGCCCGCAGCGCTCCGTCAGTCGGCCGCTAGCCCTTCAAGGTCTGTTCGAGCACGTGCAGTTCGTGGTTCAACTGCGCGTCGGTGCTGCGCTCGGACCCGATCTTGCGCACGGCGTGCAGCACCGTCGTGTGATCGCGGCCGCCGAACAATTCGCCGATCTCGGGCAGGCTTTTCTGCGTCAGTTCCTTCGCGAGATACATCGCGATCTGGCGCGGGCGGGCAATGTTAGCCGGCCTTTTTTTCGAATACATGTCGGCGACCTTGATGTTGTAGAAGTCGGCCACCGTTTTCTGGATGTTCTCCACCGAGATCTGGCGGTTCTGTACCGTCAGCAGGTCCTTCAGCGCTTCCTTGGTCAGTTCGATGGTGATGTCGCGTCCATGGAACTTCGAATACGCGAGGATCTTGCGCAGCGCGCCTTCGAGTTCGCGCACGTTCGAGCGCAGATGCTTGGCCACGAAGAACGCCACGTCCTCCGACAAACTCACGCCTTCCGACAGCGCCTTGCGCATCAAGATGGCGACGCGCATTTCCAGCTCGGGCGGCTCGATTGCCACCGTCAGGCCGGAGTCGAAGCGCGAGATCAGACGATCGTCGATGCCGGAGATTTCCTTCGGATACGTATCGCTCGTGATGATGACCTGCGCCTTGTTGGCGACCAGCGCCTCGAACGCGTAGAAGAACTCTTCCTGGGTGCGCGACTTGCCGGAAAAGAACTGAATATCGTCGATCAGCAGCAGGTCGAGCGAGTGGTAATAGCGCTTGAAGTCATCGAACGCCTTGCGCTGATAGGCCTTCACGACGTCCGAAACGTACTGTTCCGCGTGGATGTAGCGGATCCGGGCGCCGGCCTTGTCCATCAGCAACTGGTTGCCGATCGCGTGGATCAAGTGCGTCTTGCCGAGACCCACGCCGCCATACAGGAACAGCGGGTTGTACGAGATGCCGGGATTGTCCGCGACCTGGATGGCCGCCGCGCGCGCGAGCTGGTTCGCCTTGCCGGTCACGAAGTTGTCGAAGGTCAGCACCGGATTGAGCTTCGAACGCTCGTAGGCGGAATCGTTTTCACCGCCGGCCGGCGGAGCGCCGCCCGGACGCCACGTGCGACGGCCCGCGGCGGCTTCGTTGGCATCGAGGCTCGGAAGGTCGAGGTCGGCCGGATCTTCGGGCGTTGCCTGGGCGTGCTGGGCGGCTTCGGCAGCGAGCGCGTTGATGTGCGCGGCCGCGTTGGCGTGCGCGACGACCGACGGCGCGGGCGGCACGGCCGCGGCCGGCGCCGGTGCGCGCGGCGCGGCGGGCGCGCTCGGCCGCGGTGCGGCGTTCGGACCGCCGCCAATGGCGTTGCGCGCGGTGGCCTTCGGGTCGAGGACGAACTGGACGTCGATGGGCGCGCTGAAGAAATCGCGCGCGACGTCGGTGATGCGTCCGGCGAACTGGCTTTTCACCCAGTCGAGCTTGAAACGATTGGGAGCGGCGATGCGCAAAATGTGCGCATCGGCATCGAATTCGACCGGGGTCAGCGGCTTGATCCACGTGACGTACTGCTGCGGCGTCAGTTCCCGGGCCAGCAGTGCGGAACAGTGTTCCCAGAAATCGTTCATCGAATGCGGTCGTTTTGGTTGCTCCGCGCACCTGACGGCCGTGCTTGCCGAACGTTCGTCCGTTGACGGCAAGTCCCGGCACAGCCGAGCAGACGTGCTCCGGAGCCTTACGCCGCAAGGGTTTGCGGGCGGACAGCGAGCCGAAGCAGCAGGCGGATATTTGGGAGTAAGGCGAGATTCTAACGCCAAAAGAGACTGGCGCGCGAGTTATCCACAGGGACACATCAGGGTCCCGGAAGCATGAAAAAGCGGCCGGCGCGCGCCTCGCGTGCTGCTAACCTATTGACGGTCAAGTGAAAAGCAGTTTAAATAGCGGGTTCCGCGAAAACAGAATTCCTGAACCTCCGGCCATCGCGCTTGCAGTGACCACACTGGAGCCAAGCCCGCGCGGTCAATCAACTCAAGTGAGAGCACCATGAAACGTACTTACCAACCTTCCGTGACGCGCCGCAAGCGCACCCATGGCTTCCGCGTCCGCATGAAGACCGCGGGTGGCCGCAAGGTCATCAACGCTCGTCGCGCGAAGGGCCGCAAGCGCCTGGCAGTCTGAGTCTGCTGGCACTGCCGCAGATGGCCGCTCGCGGCGCTTCTGCCGACGAGCCGCTCATGCGCCGCACAGAAGTCTTGAATCAGGACATCGTTCAGTTGCCGGCGCAGGCCACGTTCCCCAAGGCCGCAAGGCTGCTGAAAACGGATGAGTTCTCATCCGTTTTTCGTTTGCGCCCCTGGCGACGCTCGCCGCACTTCGTCCTGTACGGCAAGCCAACGGGTCATGCAGCACGGCTCGGGCTAGTCATCGGCAAGAAGCAGGCGCCGCGCGCCGTCACGCGCAACCTGGTCAAACGGCTGGCGCGCGATGCGTTCCGGTTGCGGCGCGAACAGCTGAGCGGCTTCGACATTCTCGTGCGGCTGCATTTGAAGATCGACCGCAAGGCCATGCCGAGCGCGAGTTCTCCGCCGCTTCGGGCGCTCATCGGTCAGGAACTGGAAGCCTTGTTCGACCGTGCGGTACGCGAAGCAGCGCGCCGTTCGGCCGATTCCGTGACGGAGCCGCCCAAGGCGCCCGCCGTCGACGATTCATCCGGCCCGAGCAGTTCACCCGGGTCATGAAGCGCAGATGCGCCAGGGTTCGTCTCCGTGACGAACCCGGCGCGCAGCGCGAAGCTTATGCAAACGGCACTCCTCGCGTTGTTGCGCTTCTACAAGCTTGCTGTGAGCCCCCTGCTCGGCAACCGCTGCCGCTTTTATCCTTCCTGTTCCGACTACGCACGCGAAGCAATCCAGTATCATGGCGCCGCGCACGGCACGTATCTCGCCGTTAAACGGCTCTGCCGCTGCCATCCTTTCTCGGCCGGCGGCATCGATCTCGTGCCGGCTCCTCCGGGGCACGTCGGCGAACCCGACAAGCCAGCTTCGCAACCGGATTCCGCATCGTCGGACCCGTCCGCGCGCAACAAGCTTTCAACACTAAACGGCGCTGAAGCGCTTTCCGATCGACACTGAGACAACGCATGGATATCAAACGCACCGTCCTATGGGTCATCTTCTTCGTGTCAGTTGTCTTGCTGTTCGACAACTGGCAACGGGACCATGGGCGCCCGTCGATGTTCTTCCCGAGCGCGACGCAGCCGGCCAAGACCGCCGCCAACCCCGCACCCGGATCGGCGACGCCGGGCGCACAGCCCTCCGAACTGCCGAACGCACCGGCCGGCGCCGCGCCCGGCACGACGACGCCGCCCGCCACGGCCCAGGCGCAGGTCGTCAAGTTCTCGACGGACGTGTACTCGGGTGAAATCGACACGCGCGGCGGCACGCTCTCGAAGCTGGCGCTGATGAAGGAAGGCGACGGCAAGCAGCCGAACCTCTACATCACCCTGTTCGATCACACCGCGAACCACACCTATCTGGCGCGCACCGGCCTGCTCGGCGGCGACTTCCCGAACCACAACGACGTCTTCACGCCGATTCCCGGCCAGACCTCGCTGACCGGTGACGAGAAGACGCTGAAGATCGCGTTCGAATCGCCGGTGAAGGGCGGCGTGAAGGTCATCAAGACCTACACGTTCACGCGCGGCAGCTATGTGATCAACGTCGATACGAAGATCGAGAACGTCGGCACGACGCCGGTTTCGCCGGCCGTGTACATGGAACTGGTGCGCGACAACACGCCGGTGGAAACGCCGCGCTTCTCGCACACGTTCATCGGGCCGGCGGTCTATACGGATCAGAAGCACTTCCAGAAGATCGACTTCAGCGACATCGACAAGAAGAAGCAGGACTACGTCAACTCCGCCGACAACGGCTGGATTGCGATGGTCCAGCATTACTTCGCGTCGGCGTTCATTCCGCAACAGGGCGTGAAGCGCGACATCTACGTCGAGAAGATCGATCCGGATCTGTACCGCGTCGGCGTCAAGCTGTCCGCGCAGACGATCGCGCCGGGACAGAGCGTCAACGTCGATGCCCGCCTCTTCGCCGGTCCGGAAGAAGAGCGCATGCTCGAAGGCATCGCGCCGGGTCTCGAGCTGGTGAAGGACTACGGCATGGTGACGATCATCGCCAAGCCGCTGTTCTGGCTGCTGGAGAAGATCCACAGCTACGTCGGCAACTGGGGCTGGGCGATCGTGCTGCTCACGCTGCTCATCAAGGCGGTGTTCTTCCCGCTGTCGGCGGCGAGCTACAAGTCGATGGCGCGCATGAAGGAAATCACGCCGCGCATGCAGCAGATCCGCGAGCGCTTCAAGGGCGATCCGCAGAAGATGAATGCGCAGCTGATGGAGCTGTACAAGACCGAGAAGGTGAATCCGTTCGGCGGCTGTCTGCCGGTCGTGATCCAGATTCCGGTGTTCATCTCGCTGTACTGGGTGCTGCTGTCGTCGGTGGAAATGCGCGGCGCGCCGTGGATTCTGTGGATTCACGATCTGTCGCAGCAGGACCCGTACTTCATCCTGCCGGTGCTGATGGCCGTCTCGATGTTCGTGCAGACCAAGCTGAACCCGACGCCGCCGGATCCCGTGCAGGCCAAGATGATGATGTTCATGCCGATTGCCTTCTCGGTCATGTTCTTCTTCTTCCCCGCCGGCCTGGTGCTGTACTACGTGGTGAACAACGTGTTGTCCATCGCCCAGCAGTACTACATCACGCGCATGATGGGCAAGAACCGCAAGAAAGCGGCGTAAGCGCGCTGTCGCGATTGCATGTGAGAACGCCCGGCTTGCCGGGCGTTTTTTATTTGGGTGATGGCTTGTTGGCGATGAATCAGAGACGCTTGTCCACGATTGCGCGCAGTGTGCGGATGACCTGCTGCGCTTCGTCGATCAGCGCGAGCGCTTGCGCACGGGGCTCGCGAGCTCCGTAGGGTGCGGGAGGCTGTGCGGCTTCCAGTTGCGTCGGCGAAGTGGGGTCTTCATTCTCCCAACCTACGAGCCACGCCTTGGATTTACCGACGAGCCTCACCAGAAGTTCAAAGTTCTGCGGCGACGGCAGACTTTCCCCGTTGATCCATGCTTGTGCAGTTGCCGGCCGGATCGCAACGCCGAATAATCTCAGCCATACATACGCGAGATCCGTTCCACTGCTTACGTTGAACGGCCGTCGCTTGAACGCCGGCAGTCGCCGAAGTTCGGGCTGCACCTTGGTAAGCGCCAGTTCAATGCGCCGCGCAAAAAGCTGAAGGTCGATATAGCGTTTCATGGACGAAAGGTTCGCGCAAAACCTCGGACGCGCGAGCAATCAGGCACTGAGCGATTCCAAGCGGCTACCGTTTCTCCGGAGCCGTGCCATCGGACTCGAAGCCGCGTGCAGCAAGCGAAGCGAGCGGACCAAAGCCCTCCCCGGATTTATCCTAATTTCTTAAAACTTTGCCCAAAGAGGGGATCGGAAGCTCACCGCTTCATCGACCCATAGAACTGCTCGATAAGTTCTTCGAGCAAATACCGATGATGCGGCGACAGCGACTCGATCTTGGTCACCAGCTCGAGCGTCTCGCCCGACGCCGGATATTTCTCGTCACGGGCCAGCGGCTTGGGCGGACCCTTCGGACTGCCGCTCGGCGGCGGGCCGTAGTGCAGCCAATGCTGATCGACCTTGAACCATTCCGAAAGCGTCTTCAGCTTGTCGGCGGTTGGAATCGACCGCGCGGTCAACCATTTGTGCGCCGTCTGAGGCGAAACCGATTCGCCCCGGTAACGCAGATTGAAATGCAATGCGAGATCGGTCGCGCCGCGCATCTTTTCAGGTGCGCGGGTCATCGAGAATTTCAGCCGCTCAGAAAAATCGGCCTTTTCTTGTGGTGTAGGCATGACCGAATTGTGCGAAATATCCGCTGACTACAAGTCAACCAGTTACGCTATATATGGCTTGTTTCATCCGCATTTATCTTGCTCACGTTGATCAAATTACTGCTTGTCGCCAACATCATTTCATCAACAATGCCTTTCATTGTTGACTTATACGCCGATCCGCTCGTCAGTGCGGCCTGGTGGAGCGATACAGTCGAGTATCTCAAATAAGATAGCGCAAGAATCGTCCTATTGACACGGCAAGTGGTCCGGATTTGTCGTCGCGATACAATGCGCGCACCCTTCATCCCCCGTTTTGACTGCCGTCATGTTGAGCAACGACACCGATCCGATCGTCGCAATCGCCACCGCGCCCGGACGTGGCGGCATTGGAGTGGTGCGGCTGTCGTTAGGACGAGCGGGGGCGTCGGCGGCGCAGCAGGCGATGCTCGCGCTGTGCGGCGAAACGCTGTCGCCGCGGCATGCGAGCTACGTGCCGTTCCTGGATGCGGGCGGCGAGGCGCTCGATCGCGGCATCGCGCTTTACTTCCCTGCGCCGCACTCGTACACGGGCGAGCACGTGCTCGAATTGCAGGGGCACGGCGGGCCGATCGTGCTGCAACTGGTGCTGCAGCGCGCGATCGAAGTGGGCCGGGCGTTCGGCCTTCGGCTGGCCGAGCCGGGCGAATTCACCCGGCGCGCGTTTCTGAACGACAAGCTCGATCTCGCCCAGGCCGAAGCCGTCGCGGACCTGATCGAAGCCAGTACTGAAGCGGCCGCGCGTTCAGCCGGGCGGTCGCTGGAAGGCGCGTTTTCACGTGAGATTCATGCACTCGTCGAGGACGTGATCAATCTGCGGATGCTGGTGGAGGCGACGCTGGATTTTCCCGAGGAAGAAATCGATTTTCTTGAAGCCGCCGATGCGCGCGGCAAGCTTGCGCGCATCCGTCAGCAACTCGACACGGTACTGGCCGACGCGCGCCAGGGTGCGCTGTTGCGCGAAGGTCTTTCGGTGGTGCTGGCGGGACAGCCGAATGTCGGCAAATCGTCGCTGTTGAATGCGCTGGCCGGCGCGGAACTCGCCATCGTCACGCCGATCGCCGGAACCACGCGCGACAAAGTGGCGCAGACGATTCAGGTCGAGGGCATTCCGCTGCATATCATCGACACAGCGGGTTTGCGCGAAACTCAGGACGAGGTGGAGCGGATTGGCATCGAGCGGACGTGGGGCGAGATCGAGCGTGCCGACGTGGTGCTGCACCTGCTCGACGCACGCGAGGGGTTGAGCGTGGCGGACCGCGACATTGCCGCCCGCTTTCCGCAGGGCGTGCCGGTCGTGCGGATCATGAACAAGACCGATCTGGCCGGCATGCCCGCCGCTGCGCACGATGCCGAAGGCCACATTCGCGTCGTGCAGCTCTCAGCGAAGAATGGCGACGGCATCGCGCTGCTGCGCGACGAATTGCTCAAGATCGCCGGCTGGCAGGCGGGCGCCGAGAGTGTCTATCTGGCACGCGAGCGGCATCTGATCGCGTTGCGCGAGGCTCGCGAACATCTCGCGCTGGCTGCGGGACACGCCGATCAACGGTCGCAAGTGCTCGATTTGTTTGCCGAAGAGCTGCGGTTAGGGCAGGAGAAGCTCAACGCAATTACCGGAGAGTTCAGCTCCGATGACCTGCTTGGCGTGATCTTCAGCCGCTTTTGTATAGGCAAGTAAGCTCACAGTCCGTGCGGCTTGCCGACTCCGCGCAGTTCTTCGCTGAGCCTTTCGCCCTCCTCCGGACGCCCGTGAAACGCTGCGGGCGTGTTCTGGAACATTTCGATCCGATACGCGCCGTCGCAGAGCGACAGCACCATGGTCTGGATGGCGTTCAGCTTCGGATCGAGCGCGGTGCCGCCGCGCGGCCACATGCCGGCGATCGCGCGCACGAGCAGCGTCTGCCCATTCGCCATGCGCCGCACTTCGCGCACTTTCGCGACAAAAAGCGGCGTTGGATGTTGTTCGAAGATGGACCGCAGGTGTGCTTCGATGCAGGCGCGGCCATCAACCTGACTGCCGTCGAACCCGACGAGGCTGCCGCGTTCGGTGAAGCGCGCCGCCAGCGCAGGAGCGTCCTGGCGGTTCCAGTCTTCCAGCAACCCGAAATACGCGCGGCGCGCAATCGTGCTCCAGTTATCCGCCTGGCTCATGCTGCCTTCTTCCATGCCGCGGCGAAGATGCCCGCGCCCATCAGGAGCGTTCCGCCGGTGCGATTCACGGCTCGCTGGACGGATGGCTTGCGAATCGCCTTGCGTGCGCCGGAAGCGAGCAGCGCGTACGCGAACGCGTTGGCTGCCGCCAGACCGACAAAGGTGGCTTCCAGAATCGCAATCTGCGACACGCTCGCGACATGCGGATCGACGAATTGCGGCACGAACGCCACGAAGAAGATGATGCTCTTCGGGTTGAGTGTCGTGACGGCATACGCGTGCGCGATGATGCGGCCCATGCGCACTTCGTCGGTGGGTTGAGCGGCGTCGGTATCAATGACCGGCGCTCGCCACAGCTTTATGCCCAGATAAACGAGATAGGCCGCGCCGATCCATTTGACGAGCATGAACAATTCGGCCGAGGCCGCGAGCAGCACGCCGAGTCCGAGCATCGACGCGGTCATCGCGGTGAGATCGCCCAGGGCAACGCCCAGCGTGGTCGCCAGCGCGAACTTGCGCCCGTGGCCTAGCGCGTATGAGACGACCAGCAACACGGTGGGCCCGGGGATCGCGACGAGAATCGCGGAGGCGATTGCAAACGGCAGCCATTGAGCAAGGGGCATTGCTTTCTCCTGAAGTCGAAGCGTCGATTTATCCATGAACGCACGAATGTGGCAATAGGCCGCCTGGCCAGCTTGACGGGTCGATGCGGTTGCGCTTGGCTGTCGACGCGCGAACGCACGCGAAATCGTGCAGTGCAATATTCATTACTTCGGGCGGTTTTCAGCGGCTTAACGCCGCAGTTCAAAAGCTTTCATTTCCGATTGGCCGCCTTTCAGGTTTTTTCGGTTAATTGCCGCGATTAGACGAAGCGATTTACCCACGCCGCGACATTCTGCCGTGTTGCGGACGCACACAAGTTGTGCTTGCAAGTTTTTCTTACTCCACTAGCATGACTTTTGCGGTCATCCGCTTTTAAATACGTAGCTAATTTCGAGTGATTAGTCGTTCGGAGGCTAAATATATGCAGAAACGCGCCAGTGCTCTTTTTGCAATGGTCGGCCTGTTCGCCATCGTGTCCACCGCGCAAGCCCAGGACAGCGTTGTTCAGCCTCAGCAGACATTCACCTTCCGGCCTAATTCGTATGGATGCTTGTCGAAAGACAAGTTTGATTCGGCCGATCAGCACCAGAAAGCCGGAGAGCATCAGAAGATGCAGCAGTATTTCGAAGGCTTCGAATGTATCTCGACGCCAGTCGATTCCCACTTCCGTGTATTACGCGTCGTCGGCCATGACGTCGAGTTTGTCAATGCGTCGAACAGCGATACGCAAGGGATGTGGACGGCAGATCGTTTCATCGATCAATAATCCGGTCTGTATTTCAATCGCATTTGATTTGTCCGGCGCGATTTTCTAATCGCGTCGGTTGGTGTGTTTTGCTTCGGATTTCAGCCTAAGTCTTCTTCTTTTCTCACGCGCCGGACTTTTTGGTGCGCGTGCGTCGTCACGTCTTCCCATTTCCCTCGGATTCCCCGCACAATACCGGTCGCGCGTGCTCGTGTGCGTCGCACCGACCGCTTTTGCTCACCTGATTCGCCGGCCGAGCAGCCGGCGCCCGACGCTGAATGGCTCTCAAATCCACCATCTATAAGGCAGAGCTTCAGATTGCCGACATGGATCGCCACTACTACGGCGATCACTCCCTGACCATCGCGCGCCATCCGTCCGAAACGGACGAACGCATGATGGTTCGCATTGCCGCCTTCGCGCTCTTCGCGAGCGAACGATTGGAATTCTGCAAGGGCCTTTCCGACACCGATGAGCCCGATCTCTGGCAGAAGGATCTCACGGGGCAGATCGAGACGTGGATCGAGGTGGGGCAGCCGGACGAACGGCGTATTGCCAAGGCGAGCGGCCGCTCGGGGCGTGTGATCGTCATTGCCTATGCCGGAAGGACGGCGGACATCTGGTGGCAAGGGGTGAAGGGCAAGATCGACCGATTGCGCAATGTGACGGTCTGGTCGCTCGAGGAAGGCGTCGGCGACGCGCTAGGCAAGCTGGCCGAACGGACGATGCGGCTGCAATTGATGATGCAGGATGGCGAGGCTTCGCTCGGTAGCGAGACGGCCGATGCGGTTGAGCTGCGGTGGAGCGTGCTTAAGGGGTGATCGGTTTGTCGGCTGACGCTTCAGGCGGTCCCTTGAGTTCGATCATGTTGCCTTCGGGGTCGAACAGGTAGAGGGAAGGGCCGAAGCCTTCTGCGCCGTAGCGGCGCGCTTCTTCGCCGATTTTCACGTTGTGGTTTTCCAGGTGGGCGCGGAGTGATTCGGCGTCGAAGGGCTCGACGCGGAGGCAGAGGTGGTCCATGTTGCGGCCGGCGCCTGGGTTGCCGCTGTCGGGTCGGTCGATTTTTGCGCCGACGCTCAGGAGGTCGATCAGAGAACGGCCTGCGCGCATCTGGATCAGGCCTAGGTCGCGCTGCTCCTTCTCGATCGGACAATTCAGCACCGTGCGGTAGAAGGTCACCATGTTGTCGAGGTCAGCGCAGCGGATCACGACGTGATCGATTTCGCGGATGGTGAAGGACATGGTGAGGCGCTCGCGGTGGGGTTGCGAGGGAGTTTAGCGCGGGGAGAGATGGGAATGAGAAAGGCTTGGCGGGTTAGGCCAAGCCTTCAGGATTCGTAGTCGAGGAGTCGAGCATCGGAACCCCCCCTTCCCGGCGTCATTTTTCCTAAAGGTAACGTCGCTAGTATCCAGCGAATTCGCGTAGGCTTTTCTCAGGCCATCAGCCTCAGATAGGCAGGCTGCGCATCCAACCGGTTCATGCAGTCTTTGCAACCTGAGGAGCATTAATGGCGAAGGCTCCCGCATTGCAGCGTCCGGCATATGACGTTGTCGCACGCACAATGCACTGGCTAACAGTCCTGTTGATCGCAATGCAATTTGTGATCGGCTGGACAATGCCGGACGTCCACAAAGACACACAGCCGGTTAATCTGATCGCGTGGCATCTTGGGGTGGGCGCGACGCTCGTCACCCTTATGGCGGTCCTGGTGATCTGGCGATTGACGCATCGGCCCCCGCCAGATGACCTGCCGCCGCTATTCAGCATCGTCTCGCGCGTAACGCATTTTCTCCTCTACACCGCCCTAGTGCTGGTGCCGCTGCTCGGCTGGATCAACGCATCCTCAGGAGGTTGGGCAGTCCGCTTGCTGAGCGTGGTGCCCTATCCAGCGCTGAGCGAACCAGGCTCGACATTCGGCCACGCAATGGGTCATGTTCACGGCATCCTCGCATGGGTACTCTTCGCTTTGATTGGACTGCTTGTCGTCGCAGCGCTGTTCCATCGTCACGTTCGAAGGGACCATGTGCTGCAAAGGATGCTCCCCCGCGCAGGGCTGTCGCATGATCCAGCTCGACACCGCTAGCGTCCGCAAAAGCCCAAATCGCACAACGAGCCGCATCCAATCCGCTTTGCAGATTCCGCATGCTCGAAGCCTCTCGATCAGTCACTCAGCGTCGAGACCTGCGCGCCTGCTGCAATTAGCTCAATGGCGCCGACGCGGCAGCGGCAGAAGCGGCCCTCGCTTCCTTGGCGGCTTTGTGGTGACCGACTGCGCAACCCAAAGCGGCGCCTGTCACACCATGGTGTCTTGCTACGTGTCCGACAACGCCGCCGACTGCGGCACTCTTGATGCATCCCTTGGCGAATGCGAGTGCCGCACAAAGCGCGGCGATCAGAACAAGTACGTAGAACATTTGCTTCATCGTTTGCGATCTGAACGGTCAGACACTTGCCGCATAGAAGGAAAACTCAACGCCTCAGATACGCTGCGATATCAGGCGCTCTCGGCCTGGTCGCGCTGTAGGGGAGGTTGATCGTTCTTGCGGACCCACCGCAGACCCAGCAGTCCGAACAGTGCCGAGATGGCTCCGCCCAACACCAGGACGAGTGCTGCCGCCCATGCGACATGACTCACGCTCGCCGACGCCGCGTTCCCGGCCTCACGCGCTTTTTGTTCGCCGACCTGCTTAAGAGATTGAATTTTTGCGATCGCTTGGTTGTAGGTTTGTTCGTAGTTGTCCGCGATTTGCTGCGCTTCGACCCGCGACTTTCCTGTGTGAGCAACGATGATATTGACAAGCGCGTCGCGATCCGCGGCGTTCATTGCCGGCTGTGCCTTCTGCTTAAGACGGTCGAGAAATTCCTGCAGGTCTGTCGATGCGCTCTGAGGGTTGGCAGCCGTCCTCTCCGCGCTCGACGCGCCATCTGCCGTTGCGGCGCTAGCGGCGGAAGCAAGTTGTGTCGGCGACAAAGCAGATTTCCCACTCTCCTGTAGCAGCGTCTTCAGATTATTCTCGAGGTCGCCCATTTGCGGTGTCAAGCCATTCTGGTCAAGCACTGCCTTGACACCCGACGCGACCGTTGGCGTCACCGCAGCGAGCCCCTGACCGGCTAACGATATTCCTTGCCCGGCGACGCCTGCAGCCGCACCGACGACGCCGCTCGCCGCGCTTGACACGAAATAGAGTGTCGCTAGCGTGGTCAATGCCCATGTCAGCATGCCGTGAAGCGCACCGTGCTGAGGAGCGGTGCGGCCCGCGAAGAACCCTCCGACCGCTAACGCCAGCAACGTAGACACACCTACCCATATACTCGCGGCAGTGCCAAATCCGCTGAACGGATTTCGGTTGGTGAGAGGATCGAAAGCGCCAGCGCCTATTGCTGTGCCGATCACCGCGAGAAAGAGGTATGTCATCAGAGCGACCACGAAGCCGACGAAGGCGGCGGACCACGAAATGTGCGGCAGGCGGCCGCGCTCTTCAGCGAACGTTGAATTAAACGTTTTCATTGATTCTCCTAAAAATTACGTGATAGCCGACCACACGCGGCGATGGAGCACGCCGCTCGATGTGGGCCTCCTCGCGGCAGGCAGGGCTAGTCGTCAACCCTGATCCAGTTTCTCCAGAGCCTTGCGCACCATCGGGTCGCCGCATGCGAGGAACTGTCCATTGATGGGCAAACCCACGAGCATGATCAGGAAGTCATCTTTCGTTGTTTGCCCGCTTGCTCATCCGCTCCTCGCTAACTCCTCGTCGCTTGCGAAGGTGCAGACAGAACGCAGCAGGGGTTCTCGCCAGACGTCATTCGCTTGGATGCAGAGTTTAGTGATCGAGCGAAAGGACGCCATGGTGCATCCGCATCAGTACAGATGAAGCATTTGCTTCTGGAAGGCGATGGTTTTCATGCTAAGACTGTCGAAGCGACCGAAGTGTCAGACAAGCGAAGCATAAGAAGAAGGGGAAAGCAAAATGAATCAACGTAAGGATGGGGCAGATCAAGACGCTCAGACGGCAGCCGACGACAAGGTCCTACGCAAGCAGACTGACCGGCGTCAACTGCATCAGATCATCAGTGGCTTGACCGAAGGTGTCATCCTGGTCGAGCCTGATCAGACCATCGTATGGGCGAATCAGGCAGCGCTGGAAATGCACGGCGTGACGGAATTGGCCGAGCTAGGCACCGATGTGACTGAATACCGCGAGCGCTTTCGCCTGCGATATCGAAACAATCATCCGGTCCTCCCGGGAAGCTACCCGCTCGACCGCGTGATTGCTGGCGAAGAATTCAGCGATGTCGTCGTTGAGGTCGAGCGCACGAACGCAAGCGACTCGCAGTGGGTTCATCGAATTCGAAGTCTCGTGCTCACCAATTCGGACGAAGAGCCGGACTGTCTGGCTCTGATCTTGCACGATGCCAGTGACTGGGCAAGTGCCGAACAACGTTTTGAGCGAACGTTCAATGCCAATCCCGCACCCGCGCTCATCTGCCGGCTGCAAGACCAACGCTATATCAAAGTGAATCAGGGCTTCCTCGAGATGACAGGCTACGTCAGGGAACAAGTGGTCGGTCGCTCTGTGCTTGAGCTTGATGTTTTAGAGGGTGCGGAGCGACGTGACCTTGGCATCGAGCGCATTCGACAAGGCGCGACAGTCCCCCAGATGGAAGCCGTGTTGCGGCTCCCGGAAGGCGCCACGAAGTTCGTCGTGGTCGCCGGTCAGCCAATCGAGATTGGCGACGAAGCCTGCATGTTGTTTACGTTCATGGATCTCGAACCTCGTCGCCGCGCCGAGACGGCGCTCAAACAAAGCGAGGAACGTTTCGAGCGGTCATTCCGCATGAATCCGGTACCGACGGTTCTCTACTCGTCGGAAGGAAGAATGACCCTCGACATCAATGAAGCGTTCACAACAACAACTGGATTCACCGCGGAACAGATCGTCGGCCGCCCAATTGATGAAACAGCGTTGTGGAAGAATGACGCTCACAGCAAGATCACGGAGCTGCTCGCGCAAACGGGCAGTATCCGGAACGTCGAATTCCAGATCGAAACGGCGAGCGGCGACATACTCAATTGCCTTGTCTCCGCAGAGCCTGTCACGATCCATGGAACAGATTGCGTATTGATTGCGTTGCTGGACATCACTGATCGAAAGCGCTCCGAAATGGAACTGGTCTCGGCCATTGAGACCGTGATGCAAGATGCCTCCTGGTTCAGCCGCACGCTCATCGAGAAGCTGGCTAACGTCCGCAAAGCAAATGCTCCTGACGCAGGAGCGCACCTGTCTGACCTGACTGCGCGTGAATGCGAGGTATTCAAACATCTGTGTCGTGGCTTGTCGGACAAGGAAATCGCCAAAGCACTCGAACTGTCTCATGCCACCGTGCGCAACCATGTCTCGACGATTTATGCCAAATTGGACGTGCATAGCCGCGCGGAGGCAATCGTCTGGGCTCAATCGCGAGGACATTTCGCGTCGGAGCGTTGATACGTCAGCGGCTTCGGCAGCAACGACTGTGAGCATTGGCGAGACGGTCCACGACTCGAAGACGGGCGGCATGCATTTGCATCACTCAGGCTAGTACAAACGAATCTGTTGTTGACCCCTGGCCAATGGCATGCTGACCGCATGAGACGTGATGAGCATCTCTTTGCGTCGAGAAAGCAGTGACCGACCATGCGCCGACCTTTTTTCAAGGAGAACATGATGGACAAACACCGTGTCGATGGGGCAGCCAAGCAAGTCAAGGGTTCCATCAAGGAAGCCATTGGCAAAGTGACCGGCGATCGCACGACGGAAGCCAAGGGTGCCGCAGAGAAGGCCGAAGGCAAGGTGCAAGCGAGTGTCGGCAAGGCTGCGGACAAGGTAAGAGACACGCTAAAGAAGTAACGGTCAGCAGTGTTGATCGCTGGCCGATTGCATCCACCCAGCGATCAGCTAATCATTGGCGAGGACAAAAAATGTTTGAAAGAACAGAAGGCACGATTCAGAAAGCTGCGGGCAAAGCTCAGGCAGCCCTCGGAGATGCGACAAACGACGCGTCGACTCAAGTTGAAGGGCTTGCGCGGCAAGCTGCGGGCGCTGCGCAGCAGACCTACGGCGAGGCACTTAGCACCGTTCGGCATGTCACCAAGGAGAATCCCGTCATAAGCCTGGGTTGCATCGCTGTCGCGGCCTTCGCGCTTGGAGCGCTCTGGGCGCGACGGTAGGCATTTTCTCTGACAGGTTGCTGCAGATGAGCTGCGAGGGGATCTGGTTGGGTTCGAACTACTGGCTGCCTCGTCCGGTCTTCTTTTGAAGTTCATCAATACGCCGCGAGGCGTCGGCTTTGTTCAATGTGTCGTCGAACTGTTCCTTTGCTTCTTCACAAAGCGTTTTCAGATACGACGCCTGAGCACCGGTCATAGGCTCGTTGCCCGTTGTCCAGTCTCCCGGGTCCTTTTCCGCGTTTGAGGTCGGATGCGATTTGGGGTTTTCTTGCGAGTCGTTAGCACTTTGTGTCATGAGGGATCTCCTTAAGCCTGGGTTCTGGCGCAATGACCGTGCCGGGGACAAACATCGAGAAGCTCGCCCAACGGACACACTGCAATTTCCCGCTTTGCTTTGCAGTTCCCTCATCTACTGCAGCGCAGATGAATGCGACGCGGGTTGTTGAAGCATGTCGTTCAGGCTCTCAGCGCTCATCATTTACCCAAGCGACCCATCATGCGTCTAACTGCTCCCTCTCCGATGTCTTTGGCGCCATCAGAGCCGATTGTCATCGCCACCTCCGATCGCCATCGAGAGCGCTGTGGGGTTCCTGATACAAAGTAAGTGATTCAGCGCAAGCGTTTCCTGCGCATCTCGCAGAGACTGCCGGCTTTCTGGCAAGGCATCACTGCCGCTTCTTCCACGCTGAAACGCACATCGGCCAAGCGCGCCGCTTCGCCAGACGTTCGCTTCTGGCGCTGCACTGAACATTCTCACATTCAAGTTGGGCGCTGTCGGTTCATCTGTTCGCAACCTGCCCAGGCGCAGCATTCATTGCCCTCCGAAACTCAAGCGCAGCACCCTTTAATCGCGCTTGCGATACCTTGGTTCGCAGCTGCGTGCGGTTCCTTTCGCCAAAGAGCAACGCGAAAGCAGCCCCACGGTGGCTACGAGATTCATAAGGAAACGCGCTAGGTCTTTGCTCGACGTATCTACAGAACCGGCAAGCATTAGCGACGGATACAAGCTACCCCCGCAAAAGCCCCAAAATGGTCGCCGATGACTCGCGATGTAATCGGATGACAATGGAAACAAAAAACCCCGCGAGCCTTGCTGGCTGCGGGGTTTCGGGACTTCATCGGACTTACAAGGAATGTTGGTTGGGAGGAGGAGGATCGAACTCCCGACCTTCGCATTGCGAATACGAACAAGTCGACATTTCTTGAGATATATCGACATTGATCTAATTTTGTAACTCATTGTATTTTAACGATTATACGGCCTCGCAGCTACCAATCGATATTGATCAACATACCTCCTCTGCCGCATAATCCGGTTACACAGCAGTTACACGGGATTGTCGGCTAAGAATAAGGGGGTGAGGTGGCGAAGGTAAATTTCACCGCGGCTCGCGTGGAAGCGCATCGCTGCGCCGAAGGTAAGTCTCAGTCGTTCCTCTGGGATAGCAAGACGCCAGGGCTGGGTTTGCGTGCCGCTGCGGGAGGCACCAAGGCCTACATCTTCCAAGGGAGGATTTATGGCTCGACGGTGCGGATCAGAATCGGCGATCCGAAGAGCTGGACTATCGACCATGCGCAGGAGCGAGCACGAAACCTCCAAACGCTTATCGACAGCGGCATTGATCCGCGAGAGCATCAGGCCGAGCAGAAGGCAGCGCATGAGGCTCGGCAGGCTGCCAAGCACCGCCACGATGTGACGGTCGTCGAAGCATGGGGACACTATCTCGAGCATCTTCGCACGAAGATTTCTCCGAAAACGAAAAGGCCTCGGTCTGAGAGATACATCCTCGACCACATCAACCTTTCGTCACCGGGCGGCGGCATCGCCAAACGAGGCGGCAAAGAAAAAGTACGCGGTCCATTGGCACCGCTGATGACGCGCAAGTTGTCCGAAATCACTGCAACCTGCATGGCGGACTGGCTCGAGGTCGAGATATCCCGAGGGCCGACGAATGCCGCTCACGCGTTTGGTCTATTCAAGGCTTTTGTTCGATGGTGCGACACCCACGAGACCTTCGCTGGAATTGTCGCCCCCGACGCCTACGCGTCTCCCAAGGTAAAAGGAATTCTGCCTCGGAGCGTCGCAAAGGACGACTGTCTTCAGCGCGAGCAGCTGTCCGTCTGGTTCAGCGCGGTACGTGGCATCGCCAATCCGGTCATCAGCGCATACCTTCAAGGCCTCTTGATTACCGGCGCCCGTCGAGAAGAGCTAGCCGCGCTGCGTTGGGAAGACGTGGACTTCCGCTGGCGCAGCTTGACCATGAACGACAAAGTTGAAGGCACTGGCGGCCGAACTATTCCGCTAACCCCATACTTGGCAAGCCTATTGCGGAATCTTCAGCGTCTCAACGAAACGCCCCCAAAAAAGCGCCAAGTCGCTCGTCTCGCTGAAAGGGGTGAACAGTGGAAGCCGTCCGAGTGGGTGTTCGCCAGTAAAACAGCGTCCGACGGGAGAATAGCCGAGCCGCGTCACGCGCACAATCGAGCGTTGGCGCCGACAGGCTTGCCTCACATTTCGCTGCATGGCCTGCGCCGATCATTCGGCACGCTGTCGGAGTGGGTGGAGGTTCCGGTGGGCGTTGTCGCTCAAATTCAAGGCCATAAGCCGTCCGCAATTGCAGAGAAACACTATCGGCGTCGCCCTCTCGATCTCCTACGTATGTGGCATGACAAGATTGAAGCATGGATGCTCGAGCAGGCGAAGATCAAGTTTGAGCCTTGAAATGATGTCACGTGGGCCGTTCAACTGCGGCCGGCCGTCGCAGAAAAGCTATCGCGACGACAGATGGGATCGCCTGCAACCGTCGTCGCCCATTCTCACTAGGCTATGCGCCTCTCTGCGTTGAACTCCGCGGCCTAAGCCGCAGTTTCCGGGAACAAGCGGACCTGAGATACGCTCCCGCCCAAAGATGCTCCAGTGGGCTTTTCGACGCTTCTGTCAGAAAAACGAGGATCGAACTCCCGACCGCAAAACAGGTAACCGTCCACCAAACCGAGAGGCCGGAGATGCCCCCAAAAGTGCCCCCAACTTTGATTCCCTGCCCCCCCACGTACCCACCAATTCGTTCGAGACCTCGGGCACATGGAACGTTTCCACATGCTGCCGGCGTCATGACCGCTTCCCCCGCAGCAAATTAGTCTGATTCTTAATCCGTAGGTCGAGTGTTCGAGTCACTCACCCCACCAAAGAATCAAGCACTTAGCCCGCCTTTTCGGCGGGCTTTTTGTTTTCTGCGGTTTTTTGCTGCAGTTACCGCGCATCATGCTGCCGCGACGCTAGATCTAATTTCGGAGAAGCGCATGGCATCAATCTACAAACGTGGCCCGGGTCAGTACAAGGTCATCATTCGCCGCACTGGCTACCCAAGCCAAACCCGAACTTTCGAGACCAAGACTCAAGCCGAAGCATGGGCGAACAAAGTTCAGTCCGAAATGAATGCAGGCACATTCCGTGACCGCCGGTCGCTCGCCGGCATCACGCTTTCCGACTCGCTGGCGACATACCATGAGAAAATCACGCCAACCAAGAGGGGCGCGACGGCCGAACGCAACCGCATCCGCCAGTTACAGTCCCACCCACTCGCCCAGCGCCCGATCACCTGTCTCCACGCATCTGACTTCGCCAGCTATCGCGATCAGCGCCTGGCCCAAGTCAGCCCGACCTCCGTCCGACTCGAACTCGCTCTGCTGTCGCACCTATACACCATCGCGCTAAAGGAATGGAGCGGGCCAGTCGTACACGAACTCCGATAGTGCGTGAGGTTGTCGCGCGTCTGAGAGCAACATTTCTGAGAACGTCACTGATGCGGTGCTGGCCGACAGCGGCAGATTTGCCGGCGACTCGAAGCCATCCTTGTCACCGACGGCCCGGTGCTGATCATCGCTGACCCGGGTTCCAAGACCATCACGTTTGTTGAACGCCTCGTCTAAGTCAGCTACGGAAATTCGCCTCGACACTCCCTTCAAACGAGCCTGCGCCGATTCTTTTATGCGATGCGCCCGTTAACTGCTGCTCGGCGGGAGCGGAATGTGGTTAATAATTACGGATCTGCCCCACGTCGGCCCCGCTAACAGATCAAACGAACCTACGAGAAATGAAATGGATGAAGCCTACCTGCAGACATTGCTGCAAATGAGGATGCTCGTCGGCTTCCTGGGCGAGCGCGCTCAGTTTGCATGGTGGCCAACGGCGTTCTATGAGGCATCAAGCAGGCTCTTCCTGGAGCCCGTCTTCTCGAAGACTTCCCGGCTCGCCCAGTACCACGGTGTGCTGGAAGCAGCCAGACGATTGCACGACGAACATTTGAGCGTAGGCAGCTACCACCTGTTCCGTTTACCCGAAGAGATCGAGCAGGACCTGCACTTGATCGTGCAAAGCCGCGTGGGCGAAGACATTGCCATCCAGGTCCCTCAAACCAAAGATGCGGCTCTGGACGCCTTGAAGCGTTCGGCCGCCAACGGCACCGCGTCCAGCGTCGGGCCGACGGCTGTCGGAAACATCAAGGATCTCGATTCCGCCGATGTCTTGAATGCTATCGCGGGCTCCTACCTATCGGCTTTCACACAGAACGCCTACATCTATCCGTATCTTGCGGAGTAGTCGTGATTAAGCAAGTAAAGTACGACACAAATCTGGCCATGGGGTTGGGCCTGATCAATGAGACGAAAATTTTGCTGGAAGTTTGGGCGCCACGTACCGATGCTGACGAACTCTATAAAAAGGTTCTCGGGTTAGGACTTTTTTCGAACGTTTCTGCCTACCGTTTGAGGAACATTGTTGTTAGATGCTTTGCCAATCGGTACCTAGCGAAGAGCGGGCGGGCGGCGGCAGATTTAAGGCGTCTCTTGCCGAATCTGACGCAACCTGAAATTGCGCAACTTTTTTTTATTTATACCTGTCGCGCTAACCCAATACTTGCTGACTTTGTTAGAACTGTGTACTGGGGCAGCTACGAGTCCGCAGTCGACGTGGTTACTAAAGAAAATGCCGAGAAATTTATTCGACGCGCGATCGACGATGGCAAGACCCCTTCTCGCTGGGCAGAGGGTCAGATAGTGCGAATGGGCCGCTATTTGACAGGATGTTGCTCAGATTTTGGTTTGCTCGGCGGAGCGTCGACCAAGGGGCGGCGCATCGTCCCGTTCCGCATCTCACCAAGCGTGGCCGCATACCTTGCCTACGAGCTGCACTTTTCCGGCGTCGGTGATAATGCCCTGCTGACACACGAAGACTGGCAGCTATTTGGCCTAGCGCGCGAAGACGTGCTGGATGAGATCAAGCGGCTTTCGCTGAAGGGATTGCTCATCGTCCAAGCGGCTGGTGATGTGATCCGAATCAGCTGGAAACAACAAGACATGGAGGCGCTCTGCGATGTCCTCACTCAAAGCTGACTTCGACGAACTGCGGGAGCGCATCCGGCAAGGGCGCGAACTCGGCCATGCGAGCTTCGAGCCGATTTACTACCTAGTCTTTTCCCCCGAACAGATTCTCGAGGTGAAGCGACAGACGCCCGCCTGGGCGGCCAAGCTCCACCAGGAAGGGTGGGAAGTGCATACGTTCTCCATCACAGAACAGATCTGGGCGTTGCTCAAAGATGACCCGTTATGGCCACTCTGCGTGATGGAAGACAAATCTGCTCCGCTCGACTGGCCGCGCACCAATAAGTCATTGGCGGACATCCTGACGGCGGACGACGGCCTACTGAAACTTCTGGAGGATGCCCTGCAGCCGCTCGAAGGACAGCAGAATGCGCTGCTATTGGTGACGGACCTGGAAGCGCTGCATCCATTTTTGCGGATCGGTGCCATCGAAAGTCAGCTCCAAGGTAAGTTTCACGTACCGACGATTTTTCTGTACCCCGGCGTGCGAACCGGCAAGACGCGCCTGAAGTTTCTCGGCTTCTACCCGGAAGACGGTAACTACCGATCCGTCCATGTCGGCGGCTGAACAGATAAAAGAACCCCAGAATAAACCTATGACCATCCGATCACTTTTCGACCCAAGCAAGGACATCTACCGGACCATCGAGAAGGTCATCACCTATGGCGCCTCGCAAGAGGGCCGCCTGAAGGCCGAGATCTCCGAGTACGTGGTCACCGAGAGCATTGAGGACCAGTTCCGCAAGCTCCTTGATCGCATGCAGTTGGCGATGGAGTCAGGTGGCGAGAATGAGATCGGTGTCTGGGTCTCGGGCTTCTACGGGTCAGGTAAGAGCTCGTTCACGAAGTATCTCGGCCTGGCGTTTGATGATCAACGCAGCATCGACGGTACGCCATTCATCAGGTACCTGCAGGACCGCCTCCACAAGCCGCAAACAAAGGCCTTGCTGAGTACCGTGGCACAGCGGTTCCCGGCCGCCGTGGTCATGCTGGACCTTGCTAGCGAAATGCTCGCCGGCGCCACGATGGAAGACGTCTCCACCGTCCTCTATTTCAAAGTGCTGCAGTGGGCAGGTTATTCGAGAAACCTCAAGGTTGCCGCCTTCGAACGCATGATCGAGAAGGACGGCCGCACGCCCGAGCTTTATGAGCGCATTGCCGATGCGCTGCCCGGTGCGACCTGGGCGCGCGTTCAAAACAATCCACTGGCCATCGACGGGCTGATTCCGAAGATCGCCCACCAGATGTACCCAGCGCTCTTTCCGGAAGCCAAGTCCTTCTCGTCCAGCACCGAGGGCTTCTTCCAGTTCGAAGACCAGCGTGTGCAGGAGATGATCGACATCGTCCGCGAGAAAAGCGGCAAGCAAAACATCATCTTCATCGTCGACGAAGTCGGCCAGTATGTCGCCTCGCGTGACAACCTGATCCTCAACCTCGATGGCTTGGCCAAGAACCTCAAGCGGCTGGGCAACGGTAAGGCCTGGGTCATCTCTACGGCGCAGCAGACGCTTACTGAAGATGACCCCCGTGCAGCGCTGAACTCGGACAAGCTCTATAAGCTCAAGGATCGTTTCCCGATCCAGATCGACCTGGAATCGAGCGATATCAAAGAGATTTGCTATCGCCGACTGCTCGGTAAATCGCCGACCGGCGAGACAGCGCTTGGCAAGCTGTTCGATGCCCACGGCCAAGCGCTGCGGCACAACACCAAGCTGCAGGACGCCAAGTACTACGACGCGGACTTCAGCAAGGAAAGCTTCACCAATCTCTACCCATTCCTGCCGGCTCACTTTGACATTCTGCTTCACCTGCTAGGTGCCCTAGCCAAATCCACCGGTGGCATCGGTCTGCGCTCTGCGATCAAGGTGATCCAGGACGTCCTCAAGGGCGAAGGCGGCTCAAAGGCGATGGCCGATCAGCCAGTAGGCTGGCTCGCCACCACTGTCACGTTGTACGACGAGCTGGAGAAGGACATCCGTCGTGCGTTTACCTCCATTCACCAGGCGGTCGGCAAGGTTCAGATTCGCTTCCCGGATTCGCAACTCCATCAGGATATCGCCAAGTCCGTTGCCGTGTTGCAGATCCTCGGCAATTTGCCGGTGTCAGTGCAGAACGTCGCTAGTCTGATGCACCCATCCGTCACTGCGCCATCGCATGTCGACACGGTTCACAAGGCCGTGGAAGAAATGTTGGGTGACGTCCATGTGCCGCTCGGTGAGAAAGATGGCAACCTCGTCTTCCTCAGCGAGAAGCTGCGCGACATCGAACAAGAGCGCGGCGCCATTGCTCTGCGTACCGTGGATGTGAAGCGCATCTTCAATGATGCGCTTCGTGAATCATTCGACCCGCCCCCCCGCGTCAGCCTCCACGGCACGATGGCCGTCGCTACGGGCTTGAAGGTCCAGGCAGGCAGCGCCATCACCAGCCTGGCCAGTGATCAGAGCACCATCCAAACCGTCGTGGAGCTGGTGCATGCCAGCGACTACGAGGCCGCCAAGAACCGCATGCTGGACGACTCCCGCAGCCGCGCGGGGCGCAACATCATCGGGCTGTTGGCCCGGTCCAACCCCGAGTTGGACGACCTTGCCAACGAAATCTATCGCTGCCAACGCATCGCCGAACTGCACCGCAACGAGCCCGACCAAGAGGTCAAGGACTACTGTACTGGCCAGCTCGACCGCGCCGCCAAGCTCGCGACCCACCTCCAGAGCAAGATCAAGCAAACCCTGCAGGCCGGCTCGTTTGTTTTCCGTGGCCAGGCGACGGCAGTATCGGCGCTGGATGCCGACCTGCTGGAAGCGGCCAAGAAGCTGCTCTCCGATGTGGCTGACCAGGTGTTCGACCGCTACGTCGAAGCCCCGGTGCGCGCCGGCACTGACACCGCCGAGAAATTCCTAAAGGTCGCCAACCCCGCCGCCATCAGCAGCAGCGTGGACCCACTTGGCCTGGTGCAGACGGCTGCGGGTCGCGCCTCGTTCAAGACCGATCACAAGGCGGTAATCAGCATCCGCGACTACATCGACAAGCGCGGCACGGTCGATGGCAAGCGCCTGCTCGACGACTTCAACAACGACCCATTCGGCTGGTCGCCAGATACAACGCGCTACATCGTCGCCGCCATGCTGATGGCCGGTGAAATCAAGCTTAAAGTTTCGGGGCGAGAAGTAACTGCCGCAGGCCAGCAGGCGATCGACGCCCTCAAGACCAACAACTCCTTCAAACAGATCGGCGTCGCGCTTCGCGACGAGCGCCCGTCCATCGAAACCCTCGGGCGGGCGGCAGAGCGGCTCACCGAACTGGTCGGAGACATGGTCATTCCGCTGGAGCAGGAGATCAGTAAGGCAGCAGCCAAGCACTTTCCGCGCTTCCAGCACGACTACGGCTCCTTGGCCGAAAAGCTCAGTGGCCTCGGGCTGGCGGGCAGCGACCGCATCCGCACCTTGAATCAGGACATTGCCGACGTCCTGTTCACCGATGCGTCGGACGCACCCCAGCGCCTGGGCGCCGAAACCTCCGCCATTTACGACAACATCAGGTGGGCGCTCGAAGTGAAGCGCGTGCTCGACAACGGGCTCGATGCCACGCTGCGGGATCTTCAAGCCCATCGCCGCGACATCGAAGCCTTGCCCGACACCGGTGTTCCGGGTGAGTTGCGCCGCGAAGTGAGCGAAGACCTGGGAACCTTGTCAGAGCGCTTGGGCAAAGAGGACTTCTACAAGCATGTCGCCGACTTTAACTCTCAGCTCACCCACCTGAAAGGGCGCGTGCGTGATGCGGTCATCACCCTGTCAGAACAGCAGAAGCTGCGTTTGAGGGAAGGCGTCGAGGACTTGCAGCGCATCCCCGAATGGGACGAACTCACCCAAGAAGAGCGTGGCAACGCAGTGAACCGGCTGGATGGGCTCGCTCTGGCAGCCACCCACAATCTGGCCGGACTCAAGAAGCTCCTGGCCCGCGACTACGACATCAACAGCACGCTCGAAGAGCTCAAGCGCTCCATCCAGCGGCAAGGCCAGGAACGCCTTCGCCAGCGTATGGAGGAAGAGCGGGCCAAGACCGGCGAGAAAGGCCCGGCCAAACTCTCCAAGTCGATCTCCGTACCAGCGAAGATCACATCGGCCGCGGACATCGACTCGTTGATCCAGCAGCTCCATGAAATCAAGGCGCAGCTCGGCCTCTACTCTCAGATCGAAGTGACGTTCTCGGTAGGTAACGGAGGCGAGAAGTAAGCATGGCCTTCGACCAAACCACAAGAATTCGGCTGCAGCGCTTTGTCAACGACGCACGCCGCGTGCTGGAAGAGGAGTTTACTCGTCAGCTCCATAACGACTACGGCATGGACCCGAACGCAGGCAGCGTTACGGAGCTGGCCAGCCTGCGCCACATCAACGATGCCCAGCGCGAATCCGCGCGCATCTTGCGCGACACCTTGGCGCACTACTGCGCCGGTGGCAACATGGCCGCCAGACAGGGGCTAGATCGCATAGTTCGAGAGCAGGCCTTTACGGTGCTCAACCGGTTGGCCGCCCTGCGCATGGCCGAGGCGCGCGGGCTGCTGGTGGAATCGGTGGGCAACGGCCTCCAGGCGAAAGGGTTTCAGCTTTACGCACGACTTGCCGGCACAGGACTGGGTGAAACCGGCGATGCCTACCGCGCCTATCTGTTTAGCGTTTTCGATGAACTGAGCCAAGATCTGCCGGGGCTTTTTGACCGCTACTCACCGCAGGGTCGCCTGTTCCCACGTGAAGCGGCGCTGCTGCAAGTGCTCAACCTAGTCAACGATGCCGAGATCGCTCCCTTGTGGAGCGAGGACGAAACCATCGGCTGGATTTACCAGTACTTCAACTCCAAGGAAGAACGCAAGGCGATGCGCGATGCCTCGCAGGCGCCGCGCAACAGCCACGAGCTGGCAGTGCGCAACCAGTTCTTCACGCCGCGGTACGTAGTCGAGTTCCTAGTGGACAACACTCTGGGACGTCTGTGGTTCAACGCCACCAGTGGCGCAACCCACCTGCGCGAGCGTTGCCAGTACCTGCTGGTCAAACCCGATGAAACGCCCCAAGCTGCTACAAAGCTGCGCGATCCGCGTACCCTGAAGCTACTGGACCCCGCCTGCGGCTCCATGCACTTCGGCCTGTATGCCTTCGACCTGTTTGCCGAGATTTATCGCGAATCCTGGGCTTGGGAGCAGCTACACGGCCCCGGCTCGCTGGACGTTTCCGCCCAGCCCCAGGCGGCGCTCAAGCCGCTGAGTCAGACCTACGCCGACGAGGCAGCATTCTTGTGCGACTTGCCGCGCCTGATCATCGAGCACAACATCTACGGCGTGGACATTGACCCGCGCGCCGCGCAGATCGCCTCACTGGCACTTTGGCTGCGAGCGCAGCGCGCCTGGCACGATGCCGGCGTCAAGGTCAAAGACCGCCCGCTCATCGGTCGTGGGCATGTCGTCGCTGCCATTGCACCTCCGGCAGAGCGTGATCTTCAGCGGCACTTCTCGGCCGGCCTAGATAAGCGCGACGCCGAGCTGTTTGAGAAAACCCTACAGCTTCTGAAGGGACTTCCCGAGCTAGGAGTATTGCTACAGGTCGAGAAAGACCTTCAGAGGCTAACTAAAGAGATATATGTTGGGAACGGGACTGGCCTATTCGCCGAACAGGAGCAAGAGACCTGGTGGCAGGCCGAAACCAGGTTGCGAAAGGCACTCCTTGGGTTTTCTCATGCAGCGAAATCGACATATCAAGCACGGCTATTTGCTCAAGATGCGCTGGATGGGTTGCGTTTGATTGACCTCTCAAGCGAGCGATTTGATGTCTTGGTGATGAATCCACCGTTTGGCGAGCCTACACGCTCGACGAAAACTTACCTTGATGAGACTCTGCCACGATCCAAGGGAAATCTTCTCACGCAGTTTATCGAGCGAGCAACGCAATTGGTTCGGCCGGGTGGCCGTGTTGGAGCGATTGTCAGCCGCACATGCTTCTTTCTCCAGAGCTTTTCGGCATTTCGCAAGTCGGTGCTGGCTGAGGATCTCTCACTGGAGAGTTTTGTTGATCTTGGACAGGGGGTGCTCGATGCGATGGTGGAAACTGCAGCTGTCACTTGGGAGAGGAACCACGGAAAGGGCGATGAAGCGATCTTCTTTCGAGAGCTTAATCGGGTCGATAAAAACAGCGGTCTACTCGAATCAATTCACTTACTGAAGAGCGGGCGCGGTGGCAATAACCTCTTTATGAAGCGAGTCGAGCAGTTTTCAGTCTTTGACGATATGCCGTATGTGTATTGGATCAGCGATTCGATCGCCAGAAAGATTGCAGCACACCCCGCAGTCGAGCCGTTGGAATGCTCCATACGGGTTGGTTTGCAGACTGGGGATGATTTCAGATTCCTGAGACTTTGGTGGGAGGTGAACAGCTCTGAAGTTGTGATCCCCACCAAGAAGCACGATGTAGAAGAGCTTCGCCACGAAGCTATCGAGTTAAGTAGAAGAAAAAAATGGGTGTGGTACTCAAAAACGGAATCAGCGTCGCCAGTTCTTTCTTCGATACACCTATATGTCAACTGGTTTGAGGACGGTGCCGAGATTAAGGCCTATCACGTTGGAAACGGCCACTCTGCGTCGAAATACGTAATGTCTGAGTCAATGTACTTCAGACCGGGCTTCAGCTACATGCTTCGCTCAAGTCGCTTAGTTCCCTATCTCGTGCCTTTAGGGGTTATTCCGACAGCAGGCAGAAGTCAGGTGTACCCAAAGGAAGGATCGGAAATTTGGCTTGCGGCCCTGTTGTCGTCGAACCTAGCCACTGCTGTTTCCCGCTTTCGCGGCGAGGCGTTCTGGCAGCCAAAATTCCAGAACTCAATGGTTTCTGCGATACCTTACATCAAGCCGGAAGCGAACGACCTAAATGAGGCATCCCGTATCATTTCGGATGTGCGTGAGAGGATGGCTGAAAAATTTAAGCGTGATGAGACCGAAATCCTATTCACGACACCCTCACTTAACGGCGAAGGTGAAAGGCGTCAACTCTTCAACCGTGAGACTCTGATAGGCGCAATGTTTGATGGGCGTATAGCTGAGTTGACTGGACTGACGCGAGACGAGTTTGGCGCCGTTCAGCGCGATCATAACGAGGCATTGGTCCGGATGTCGGATGCTGACGCTGCAGACATTAATGGCGATGAAGAACAGAGTGATGAAAGTAGCTCCGATGCCGACGAGGTTGATGATGAGACATTCTCACGCCTGTCGTGGGGCGTGGGTGTGGCCTTCGGCCGCTTCGATTGGCGGCTAGTTACTGGCGAACGCCAAGTTCCACTCGAGCCGGCCCCGTTTGATCCGTTGCCGGCCCAAAGTCCAGGCATGCTTTCTGACGTATCCGAGTCATTTCATGTTCACAACGGCATCTTGGTGGACGACCAGGGGCACCCACACGACCTAGTACGCCTCGTCGAGGAGGTGCTTACCCGCGTCGCGGTGGCTGTACCGGATGATGTTCGCCGTTGGCTGCAACGCGAGTTCTTCCCCTTTCACTTGCGACGCTATGCGAAGAGCCGCCGTAAGGCACCCATCTACTGGCCCATGGCGACACCTTCCGGCAGTTACACGTTGTGGGTCTATTACCCGAGCCTCTCAAGCCAGACGCTCTACACCGCCATCAACGATTTCGTCGAGCCCAAGCTAAAACAAATCGGTGATGACGTGACGGCGCTGCGCAATCAAGGCGTCTCCCGTACACGCGAAGACGAAAAGCAGTTCGAGACACTGCAGGCCTTCGAGTTCGAGCTGCTTGAGCTGCGCGACACACTGCTTAAGCTAGCGCCCACCTACAAGCCCAAGCATGACGACGGCGTGCAGATCAGCGCCGCGCCACTGTGGCCCCTGTTCCGCCACAAGGCCTGGCAGAAAGTGCTCAAGGACACCTGGGCCAAGCTGGAAAAAGGCGACTACGACTGGGCGCATCTGGCCAAGAACTACTGGCCGGAGCGCGTGCGGGAAAAGTGCAAGACCGACAAGTCGCTAGCCATCGCACACCGCTTAGAGAATCTGTATGTCGAGCCCGTGGCCAAACCGAAAAAGGCGCGCGGCAAAAAAGAAAGCCGGGGGTGATGAATGAGTATTGCTGAATTTATCCGCGAGAGCGTGCTGCGGCCGCGCTTGAAACAAGCCGGCGCCTTGGTGGTATACGACGCCGACCAGCGCTACCGCGAACAGTGTTTCGATCTGGCGGCTGACAAGGTGCGGGTGGTGGATGCATCAGAAAGCAGCATTGAATGCCGCGAGGCGGCGCTGCTTGCGCTGCGCGAGGTGGGGCAACCCAAAGCCCCATTGGAAGGGGTTTTAATCTATGTGCCTTTCAGACGACCAGAGACTGACGCGCAAAAGCAAGCGGACCCGTTCGCGCTATACGCAGAATGCGGCGCGGCGTTCCCGCAGGACGATGGCGACGAGTACCTGAGCCTTTGCCTGCGTGCCAAGCCGGATCACGCTACCGAGATCCGCCAGGCGTTTGCCGGGTCACCTGCGGGGCCTACATTTGCGGTTATCGATGCCATCGGCGGCGGCGTGAGTTGGCCCCAACTGCGGGCAACCTTGCGGGTTGAATCTGGCCGGGAGATTCTGGTGGCACTACTGGCGCCGAGCGCCAGCCAAACCCAAGCGCTGAAGGGGCAGGAAGGCTGGGTGGAAGAGGCGCGCGATTTCCTGCGCGCTACCTTGAGCCTCAGCGTAAAGACCCGCGGCAAGACCTGGGCCGCCTTGGCGGATGAGCTTTGGCGCTACGTGCTGTTCAGTGAGTTCGTTTTTGATTTACCGGTGGCGCTGCCAGAGACCCTGAAAGGAGTGCCATATGCCCCCCCCGAAGCTAGGCCCATCGTCGAGGATGTTTGCGAGCGCCTGCGCAGCGACCCGAAATCACGCGCGGTGTACATCGAGCGAGCCGAGGGCATCGAGGCAGAGCTCAATCTGGCGGATCTGTGTGGGTGGATTGAAGACTTGGGTGAGCGCGACACCTTCCCATTCGAGGAGCGGACCTTCCTGCGCACGGCGATCAAGGGCGTCGTAACCGGCGACACTGATGCCACGCGCCGTGTGCTGTCCCGTCATAGAAGCTCGGTGTGGCTGGGCAAAGGCGAAAGTCAGGCGCAGTGGGAGTTGGTGCGGTCTGGCCTGAGCTTGGTCGAGGCCTGCGAAGACTTTGAACGCCAGCTGCCAGACCACTCACGCTCTCAGGCTGATCTGATCGACTTCTACCTGGGCAGCCTGCGAGAAGCGGACCGCTTGCAGCGCGAGTTCGAGCAAGCGGCAGGCGATTTCCTCGACCAGCACGGCTTGATGCACGAGGTGATCAGCCAGGCACGGGCTCGCTATCGGCGCCTGGCCGAAAAGGTTCAGGGCGTGTTCGTGAAGCACGTCGAGACGGCTGGCTGGCCGCCTAGCGCACGCCTCGCCAACGCCGATGCCTTCGATCGGTTGGTGGCAGATCGGCTCAAAGAATGCGGGCGCAAAGTGGCCTACCTGATGGTGGACGCCCTGCGCTACGAGTTGGGCGTGGCGCTCGAAAAACTGCTGGTAGAGGACGGCCCGGTCGAGCTGCAAGCAGCTTACGCGCAGCTGCCGACCATCACTTTGGTGGGTATGGCGAGCTTGTTGCCCGGAGCACGCACAGGTTTGACCTTGTCGCTGGAGAACGACTCACTCGTGCCCAAGCTGGCGGGGGCGCCAGTGGGCAACGTTCCGCAGCGCATGAATGTGCTGGCCAAGCGTTACGGGGACCGCTTCTCGGAAATGCTGCTCAACGATTTCGTGCGTGGCAAACCGAAGATTTCAGAGACCGTCGACCTGCTGGTGCTGCGCTCTACGGAAATCGACAGCCAGTTGGAGAGCAACCCCGAGACGACTCTAGGCTTGATTCCCGGCACGCTTAAGCTGATTCGCGTCGCACTGCATAAGCTGCGCGGCATGGGATTCAACGAAGCTGTCATCGTGACCGACCATGGCTTCTTCCTCAACGCGCAGGCGGAGGCTGGGGATGTGTGTGTCAAACCCCAAGGCAAATGGCCAGTGAATGCGCATGACCGCATAATGCTGGGCAATGGTTCGGAAGATGGTCACAGCCTAGTAGTCAGCGCTGAGAAGGTCGGCATTCGGGGTGACTTCTCCCAAGTGGCGTTGCCCCGCAGCATGGCGCCCTATCGCTCTGGGCACTTATATTTCCACGGCGGGGCGTCCCTGGCGGAGGCCGTTGTACCGGTGCTGGTGGCGCGCCTAGATACCGCCGCCCATGCGGAACTGCGTAAGATAGTGGTGGAGCTGGGCTACAAGAACGGCGCCAAACGAATTACTACGAGATTGCCAGTCATCGAAGTGATCCTGGTCGCCGACGATATGTTTTTGCAAGACATGAGCGTTGAGATCTTGCTGGAGGCGCAGGACAGCAATGGCAAGGTGGTCGGTGAGCCACGCCCAGGCGGCGATGTGAATCCCGCCACCCGAACCGTGACCTTGATGGCAGGTCAGCGCAAGCAAATCGCGCTGCGCATGGACGACGAGTTCAGAGGCAAGTTCTCGATCAAGGCGCTGAATCCGACCACGCTTGCGGCATACAGCGCTCTTGCGATTGAAACCGACTATACGGAGTGAACCCTATGGACGAACTGGACCAAAAGCTAAATGCGACCTTCGACGGCAAAGTGCTGCGCAAGGACTTGCTGCATCGGATCAAAAAAGGCACCAACGTCCCGACATTCGTCCTCGAATTTCTGCTCGCTAAGTACTGCGCAAGTAACGATCAGGCGGAGATGGATGCCGGCATGGAAGCGGTGCTTTCCTCCTTGCAGGAGAACTACGTTCGCCCCGATGAAGCCAATGCGGCTCAGTCCAAGGTCGCCACCAAGGGCAAGCACCGGTTTATCGACAAGGTCCACGTTCGCTATGTCGAGAAAGAAAAGCGCCACTGGGCATCTCTGGAAAACTTCAACTCGCAGCGCATCGCGATAGGCGAGAAATTCTACCGTGACAACGATCGACTGCTTGAAGGGGGCATCTGGGCCGAGGTGACCCTCTCGCATAACGATATCGACGACGACGACTATGCGTTCTCCATCGAGGATCTACGGCCGATTCAGCTCTCGCGCTTCGACTTCGAACGCTACACCGAAGGCCGTGCGGCTCTCACACGCGACGAGTGGATCGCGGCTGTTTTGAGGTCGGTTGGCTTGGAGCCAAGCAAGCTGTCGAAACGCGTGCAGATGCACTTCATCGCCCGACTGGCGGCTTTGGTGGAACCCAACTACAACTACATTGAACTGGGGCCGCGCGGCACGGGTAAGTCCTACTTCTTCAGCGAATTTTCACCTTATGCCACACTAATCTCGGGTGGACAGGCAACCAAGGCCACGCTGTTCTACAACAACGCACGTCGCAAGGTGGGCCTGGTCGGCTATTGGGACACAGTTGCGTTTGATGAAGTCGGCGGGATCAAGGTGCGTGATCCGGACACGATACAGATCATGAAAGACTTCATGGCCAACGGCCGCTTCTCGCGCGGCGCCGAGGTCATTGCCGATGCCAGCTTGAGCTTCGTCGGCAATATTGATGTCTCGGTGCAGCAAGTGGTGAATTCCAACGAGTATGACCTGTTTCAACCACTGCCCCCCGAGCTTGACCTAGCTGTGATGGATCGTTTTGCTGCCTATATCCCAGGCTGGGAAATGCCCAAGAATAGCAGCGAGTTTCTGACCAGCCGATATGGCTTCATTACGGACTATCTGGCCGAGGCCTTCCACTACCAATTCAAGCACACGAACCGCTATGAGGAAGTCAGCAAGCGCATTCGTCTTGGCAAGTCGATCGAGGGGCGCGACGAAAAGGGCATCAAGAAGACCGTGTGTGCGTTTTTGAAGATCCTGCATCCGAATGGCCCGCCTTCAGACGAGGAGTTCGAAGAGTACGTGGCTTACGCGACCGAGTGCCGCCGCCGCGTTAAGGAGCAGATGAACAAACGCAAGCCTGACGATGAGTTTGCGCGCATCAATCTGTCCTACTTCAAGTCCAGCGGTGAGGAGGTGGTTGTCTTCTGCCCTGAATCGAAAGATGCTGCGGCAACACAGCAGCCAGCTCGTCGCGGATTGAGTCAGGTGGATCAGCAGCCCAGCGCGGTAGTCAAAGTGCAGCCAGCCGTTCAACCTCCGGCCGCCGTTGCAGCGGAACCTCCAGTAGCTCCGTCGGCGACTGCTCCGACCCCCGCGGTGGTTACGCCAACACTGGTGGAGCTCAAGGAACAGCACTTCAGCATCCTCTATGGCGACACTGGTTACAGCTATGAATCGATCCTTGGCCCCTACTTGCAGGGCGCGAAGACCGTCGTCATTGAAGACCCGTACATCCGACTCCAACATCAGATTCAGAACTTTGTGCGCTTTTGCGAGACTGTGCTGAAGGCCGGTACTGCGAAGAAGATCAGCTTGATCACTGGCTACGACGACAAGACGCAGTTGGCCGAAATTGCCGAAAAGCTCGAAGAACTCAAGCAAAGTCTGCTGGAGCTGGATGTCGAGCTGGAGGTGAAACTCAACCCCAACATCCATGACCGCGAGATCCGCCTCGACAACGGCTGGATCATCAAGATCGGTCGTGGCCTGGATTTCTATCAGAAGCCGGGCGGCTGGTTTGAGGTTGGAACGAACGATCTGAGTCTGCGAAAGTGCTTGGAGACCAAGGTAGATATTTTCCGGGCGTGAGGCAGGCTCTCAAGCAAAGCCTCGGTCCGCCACTGGCAAGTCGCCTGATCGCCTGTGTGCTTCTGTCAGTCAGTGCAGTGGATTCGCCCAACGGTGTTTGCAGGCCGAGGCACTGTCTCCCAAACCGGCATCCGCATGGCTACAGGCGCGTTGCTTCGGCTCTTGCTTTACCTCAGAATCGACTCCCAGCATTGCTGCAATTTTGCTGCAGTTGGTAGTGGGTAAGCCGACGCATAGAGAGTAGTTCTGTCATTCAGTGCCCACCGCGGGTCACAACAGTGTTGTCGCGCGCATTCATCCACAAGAAGAATGCGACGCGCTTATTGACCTCTCGTGGAGTTGGAGCCAATGCTACCGCTTCGCGCGCGCCGCCCCACGGACATTGAGTAAACGTTATCGGGCTTGCTAGAGAAAGCACCATGATCGAAGCGGGCGGCGAGCAACTCGTCCAGCAGTGAAGCTTGCACCCTCATCTCTTGGGCCAATGAGGTACGAGAAATACCAAAGGCTTCACGCAGCACTTGAATGCTGTCTGCGATCAGTTCAGGTACTTCGAATGGCATCTGCTCGTCCTCAACCTCTCTCCGCGCTTCGCCACGGCGAGTCAGGCCGATCACGCCACTGCGGTACTGCTCCTCGGAAAACACGCCCAACTGACGCCCGCGATAGAGAATTGCAGCCTTAGACACCCCCCAACGTCGCTTGATATCGACCAGTGCCGACCAGTTTAGTCGCGTGCTGCGTAATGC
Source organism: Caballeronia sp. LZ032 (assembly GCF_031451315.1). Taxonomy (NCBI): domain Bacteria; kingdom Pseudomonadati; phylum Pseudomonadota; class Betaproteobacteria; order Burkholderiales; family Burkholderiaceae; genus Caballeronia; species Caballeronia sp. LZ032. The sequence continues at coordinate 3,283,749 of NZ_JARUXP010000001.1, read as the reverse complement.
GGCCCTGCACTCTGCAGCGAAATACCGGCGCGGCATAAGGAAGGCGCTCGCAAACCGATTTGCCTGAGATTCCGTGACCTTATCTCCGGTCTGCACACCGATGTGCAAGCAGAAGTGACCTATCTCGTGCGCGATACCAAAGCGCGCGCGAGATGCCGAATGACTATCCGCGTTCATCGCGATGACCGGGCGTCGCGTCGCAAACGATATCGCATCGATTTCAGGGGCCAAGCCATTTATCGGCATCACGACGGCGCCAGCATTTTCCGCGATACGCGTCATGTTCTGAATAGGACCAAGGCCCAACTCCCAATGCTCCCGGGCGCGCTCTGCCGCTTGCTCGATAGCTTCGACGGTGGTGGTATCTCCCTCTTCAAAGCCGTATCTGGGCAGATCCAGGTGCTCGTCCATGACGTTGACCATGCGCTTCAAGAATTCGCCCCGCGCACGTGCGATCTGGTGAAGCACGGCTTTGGTCGTCAGTTGCTTTCTGAAGTGGCATTGCTCATCTGCGATCGGCATCGGGTCCGGCTCGACAAAGTACTCCGGCAAAACCGCGACCGTGTCGCAAAGCCTCGTGACGAGCGCAGAAGTGGGTACATCGACACCAGACTCGATGCGACTAAGAAACTGCTTCGAGCAACCGATCTGATCGCCTAGATCCTGTTGAGAAAGGCCGTGAAACAACCGTGCAGTCCGCAGGTTTGAACCAATGAAAGTCATGAGGCGTCAGGAGTTGCGGCGGCATCGTCAGCGTCAGTCCGCTTCGGACCAACAGGAGCTTTCCCGACATCTTTCGCCGGCGGTGTATTGGCGGAAACCACGTGAAGCGCCTTCATGCCGCCGGACACCCACTTGCATTTCACAATGCCCATTACGTCCTCACCGACAAGCACCACGCGGGGATCGTCGGCATCTGCGTATCCGCCATCAAGGATGAAACAGAATTTGCAGGGCACGCCGTTCTCTACTTCGTCAAAGAACGACTGCTGAATCGGCGTCGCTTCGAGCACCGCAGGCTTGGTGGGCTTTTCCGGATCATCAGCGGCAAAACGGCACGGTATGCCTTCGATCGTAAAGACGAGATCATTCCCTGCGTGGCGCAACTGAAGCCATTCAAATTGGCCCGACAATGCGACAGATTTCAGCCGGTTCTTCTGACGGGCGAAGCGCGTAGTGCCACGCGAATAGCCATCGTCGTACTCGCTTTGTAGATCGGTTAGCGTCGTAAAATGTTCGGCGATCAGAATGTCCGCGACAATTTCGAGACGCTCGGCATGAAGGCCAGGATGAAAGACTTCCGGATGCGGCAGATTCATTAGTGTGTGGCCTTATAACTGTGCAAATTTGGAAAAACGTCAACCGGATTTTTGTGCAAAATCGGGAATCCGTCAACTGAAATCTGTCGCCCTGGTATTTGTCGCCAACTCTTTCGCCAGTGGCACAAGCGGCGGCGTCACGTAGGGATGGATTGGTCTTCGACTTAATCGCAGGCTCTGGAACGCACCTCCTCTGACGTGTGGCCTCGTCTGGAGGCTTGCGCTCACCTGATCCCGACGCCAGTTTTTTTCAGACCTATATCACCCACCTGAGCATGGCACCGTTGCCGCTCCGTCGGCACGTTCCCGTGCTGACGCATTCCGTCTCAGGAGTCCGGTGATGATCCCCATATGTCCCCTCGACTATTTGGTCGCCTTCGTGATCGCTTTCCTTCTTGGCGCGCTCTGGACGTTGTGCTTCGGCTGCTACGCCAACAAGATCCGGCGAGAGGCGGCCGCCCATGCATGATCACCGCCCATTTGAGCCATCCGATGATGACGAGGAGTGGCTCCTGCACTGCCGGCGACCGCACGATCCACGCGAGCCCCCGGATGATCGCCACCTTGGCGATGAACTGACTCGCTTCCACTCTGGCACGCGCGGCGCGATCTATCCGTGTCCGGCCTGCCAGTCGTTACTGACTGAGCCGCGTCATCGTGCGCGGCGCATCGGCGGCGCAATTGGCGCTGCTACCGGAGCAACCAGCGCGGCGGCGGCGGCACTGTCCGGCGCAGAAATCGGAGCGACAGTCGGTACGCCTGGCGGGCCATTCGGCATGCTGTGTGGTGCCATTGCGGGCGCGGTCATCGCTGGACTGGCCGGAGCCGCCGCCGGCTGCGCGACCGGTGCCGCGCTCGGCGAGACCCTCGATCAAAAAGTGTTCGACAACTGGCGCTGCCGCGCTTGCGGTCACACGTTCTCCATCCGGCCGGACTGATCCGGCTTCTGCTTTTTCACTCTCCTGTATTTCCACTTTCGCCCGGCCCTGTGCCGGGCTTTATGCACTTCTCTGGAGGTTTTTTCATGCATCTCGTATCCGCAATGGCCTACGTCGGTGAAACGCCATGGCATGGTCTCGGTAACCCGCTTTCCCCCAAACAGCCGATTGAGGTCTGGGCTGAGCAGGCCAGTATGGACTGGAATATCGAATCGGCCGAAGTCCGCTACGTCGCCGGACTGCCCGGCTCCGGTCTCGGCTCGATCCATGCGTTTCCCGAGCAGCGCGTGCTCTACCGCTCCGACACAAAAGCGCCGCTGTCCGTCGTGTCGTCGCGCTATCAGGTCGTGCAGCCGCGCGAGATCCTCGAGTTCTACCGGGATCTCACCGAAGTCGGCGGTTTCGAGCTGGAAACGGCTGGCGTACTCAAGGACGGCAAGAAGCTGTGGGCGCTCGCTCGTACCGGCCAGAGCGCAACGCTCAAGGGCCGCGATGAGGTGAACGGGTATTTATTGCTTGCGACAGCCTGTGACGGGACCCTCGCCACTACGGCCCAATTCACGTCGGTCCGAGTCGTGTGCAACAACACCCTCGCGATCGCGCTCGGCGACAGCGCTGGCGCCGTCAAGGTGCCGCACCGTAGCCAGTTCGACGCGCAGGCCGTCAAACGCCAACTCGGCATCGCGATCTCGTCGTGGGACGGCTTCATGGTCCGCATGAAGGCGCTGGCCGAGCGCAAGGTGAAGGACGCGGCCGCCGAAGCGTTCTTCCAGCGTGTGTTGACGTATCCGGCGAGTACGGGTCTGCCTGCCCCGGCGACAAATGACAGCGCGATCAAGGCTGCGCACGCACTGTACGCCGGTCGCGGCAAGGGTGCCACTTTGCCTTCTGCTGCTGGCACCGCCTGGGGCCTCGTGAACAGTATCACCGAGTTCGTCGACCATCAGCGCCGTGCGCGCAGCAATGATCATCGGCGTGACGCCGCATGGTTCGGAGCAGGCGCCACGCTCAAGCAAAAAGCGTGGGACGAGGCGATGAAGCTCGTCGTCTAGATGTTCCCCCCACCGTCATAAAGCGCCCGGTCGAGCTACCGCTCACCGGGCGCTTTGTCTTTGATGCCTCCAAGGAAAAGGAAATGTCACAACTCATTCAAGGTGCGAAACTCAGCCGGTCAGCTCCCGCCCTTCGCCTAGTCGAGACGGGCGGCCTGAGCCGTACCGACTGGCTCGAGGTGCGCCGGACCGGCATCGGCGGCTCGGATGCTGCGGCTGCCGTCGGACTCAATCCATACAAGAGCTCATTGGAACTGTGGCTCGAAAAGACTGGCCGTGACGCAGAGCTTCCGAAACCCGACCCGCACGACACGACGGAGCCAGTCTACTGGGGCACGTTGCTTGAGCCGATTGTCGCGGCAGCCTACACGCAGCAGACCGGCAACCGTGTGCGGAGGGTCAATGCAGTACTTCAGCATCCGACGATCCCCTTCATGCTCGCGAACCTCGATCGCGAAATCGTCGGCGTGCCAGGCGTGCATATTCTGGAGTGCAAAACGGCCGGAGAGTTCGGTGCACGACTGTGGCGCGATGGTGTGCCGGAATACGTGCAGTTACAGGTCCAGCATCAGTTGGCTGTTACCGGCAAACGCGTCGCCGACGTCGCGGTGCTGCTGTGCGGCCAGCAGCTGGCGGTGCATCGCATCGAGCGCGATGACCAGCTGATCGCTCGGTTGATTTCGCTCGAAGCGCAGTTCTGGCAATACGTGGCGAACGACACGCCACCGCCCGCTGATGGCTCTGAGTCTGCGGATCGAGCGCTGCGCTGCCTGTACCCGGGGACGGCGGGAACCACGGTGGACTTCTCTGACGACCGGAAGCTATCCGCGGCCTTCGCGGATCTGGTCGCAGTGCGGGCTGAGATCGAATTCCGCGAAAAGGAGGAAACGAAGCTCAAGCAGGCGATCCAACAGACGATGGGCGATGCATCGCATGCAGTTTTTGAAACCGGTGAAGTCTCGTTCAAACGCAGCAAGGATTCCACCGGCGTCGATCTGAAGCGGCTTCTAGCCGATCACCCCGCGTTCGAGAAGCAATATGCCATCACGAAACCCGGCTCGCGCCGGTTCCTTGTTTCTGTCTGACCTACAGGAGTATCAAATCATGCTGAAAGGATTGGCAATCACCCCGCCCGTCATCGGGCGGATTTCGATCGGCCGCGTGGTCGAGAAAAACGGCAAGCGTCTGCCGGAGAAAGATGATCAATTCACCGTGACGACGCAAGTCCAGAACCGCGACGGATGGATGCTGCACCCGCTGAACGAATCGCTGCGGAAGGCGACAACCGACAAGCTGCGGTCGATTCCGGTGCGGTTTCTGTTCAACGATCCGGGCCTTAACCTGCGCGCGGAATATTCGCTGTTCGATCGTGAGTCCGGCCGACCCGTGTGCGTCGGCAACGGCGAGACGTGCCGTCGTTCCGGTCACGCCGGCATCGAAAATCTGCCGTGTCCGTCCCCGGACGGCTGCGCGTTTGGCCAGAGCGGTGCCTGCAAGCCTTACGGCCGGCTGAACGTGTTGATCGGCGACGAGGACGGGGACGGGATGGACTCGTTCATCTTCCGCACCACCTCGTATAACTCGATTCGCACACTCGCCGCGCGACTGCATTACTTTGCGGCGGTATCTGGCAACCTGCTCGCGTGTCTACCGCTCGAACTGAAGCTGCGCGCCAAGTCCACCACACAGAGCTACCGTTCGGCGATCTACTACGTCGATCTCGGTGTTCGCCCAGGCAGCACGCTAGAAGCAGTGATCACCGGGGCGCGTGAGCTGGATGCACGGCGCAAGACTGCCGGGTTCGATCAGGCCGCACTCGATACCGCCGCACAGATCGGGTTCAGTAACGGCGCGTTCGAGGACAGTATCGAGGAAGTCGTCTCGGTCACGGACGAGTTCTATCCGGCACCGTCCGATGACGACAATGGTCACGGTGACGGTAACACTCATACCGACGTTACCGGGATTCCCGCGACATCCAGCCTGAAGGGCCGGCTGGATCAGCGCGCCGCACTGCTCGGCGGGAAAGCTGCATGATCCGTCGCTCCGCACTCGTTTTGGCCGCCGCATCAACCGGCACCGCCGTTTGCATATCGGTACTGGCCGGCTGGCAGCGCGGCGGATGGTTGTCGGAACGACTGGTGTGGGTCGCAATGGGCGTCGTGCTTGTCGCCAGCGCACATCTGCTGCCTGCGCTGTGCCGTCCTGCGCCAGTTGCTGTACGTGCCGTCGGATTCGTGCTGTGGCTCGGCTGCATGGGCGCAGCATCGTTCGGCCATGCGACGTTTTTCCTGCTGTCGCAGCTCCATGCCGGCGAAGTCCGCATAGCGGCCATTCCGGTCATCAGCGTTCCGGCCCACCGGACGCTGACGGCGGTGATGGCGGATCGCGTGTCGGTTGTGTCCGACCTGGCTGTTGTCAATGCTCGGCACTGCATCCGCGACTGCTCTGCGCTATGGATACGGCGAGCCTCCCTGGCTGCCCGGCTTAATGCCCTTGATGCCGAAGCGACCGACGTGCGACGATATCAAGTCATCGAGAACGGTAACGTCGCTCGCCGTGACTCGGCCCGCGACGATCCAGTCACGGCGCGGCTTGCTGCGCTCCGGGGCGTCGCGGATATGAGACTCGATCTGTTCGTGGGTCTCGCGTTCGCGGCCGTTCTTGAATGCACTGCCTGCCTACTGTGGTGGATTGCGATGCAACCGCGACAGGAAGCACCTCGAGTCACGGATCATGATGGCCTCGTGTCCCCGATCATGGTTGCCGTAGCCACCGGAAGAGAGGCTGACGCGCCTTCGGTTACCACCATGACCGAACTAGAAATCGAAGTCTCGAAGCTGCGCCGCGACATCGATGCCGGCATCGTTCGCCCCACCGTCGCCAGCATCCGCCAGTACCTCAACTGCTCACAAGCCAGAGCCGCTGCCCTGCGCAAGCGGGTCGTCGACGCTACGACATAAGCCGGGCGCATCCCGCGCCCGGTTTCCTTTTCTGATCACGCATCCGGTTCATCCGGAGGCTCGTGCTCGCCCTTTTCCCGGAGAACATCAGAATGCAAATCTATCGGAGCCCACGTTTCACAATGGGCCGACCTGCTATAACGCCTGCGGCCGAAGCGGCTCTCCATGCCGCCGGCATTCATCCGCTGCGACTGCTGGCGCGACACATCTACGGTGACTGGGGCGATCTGCCTGCCGAAGACCTCGCCGAAAACGAACGCGCGCTGTTGTCCGGCGCACGGCTGCTGTCGAGCTATGCGATACCGGGCGGCGGCAAGGTTTGGGTCATCACCGAAGCCGACCGCTCGATCACGACCATTCTGCTACCGGAGGACTACTGATGCCCGCCCTGATTCAACAGCTGCACCCGATGCTATATCCGGGGCCACGGCTGATACTGGACGATACGCGTCAGTCAGTCTTCAGCCAGCAGGGAGACTGGGATGCCGGAAGCGCCCTGCATTGCGCAGCCATGGCGCTCGCGATACTCGGCAGACTGTCCGATCCGGTTGGTGCGCCCAGCTACGCGAACGGCCCCATTGCGCATTTCTGGGATCAGGCGTGGCCGCATTACCTGCACGGACTGACGCCTTCAGAATGCGCCGCTTTCGTCTGGGAACTCGATGCTGACGTACAGCCTCGTTCAGTTCGAGGGCTCCGCCGACGGACTCGTGCACTTTTGCGCCGGGGAGTTGGCCGCGGGTGACCGGTGGTCATCTGGATTGTCAATCCGCCTAACCGACGAGTGGCATACAACGCAGGTCGTCGGGATCGAGGAACGTGATTCGATCCCGAATGCATTGCTGTTGCTCGATCAGGCGGAGGCTGCGCCGGTGCTGGCCGCGTGCAATGCGCAGCTGGAGTTTGGGGAACCGCACGCATCTCACATCACGGCCGACTTGACCGTGCAGGCGGACATGGACGGCGCGGTGTCGATCCGCAAGCTGGTACCAACCCTACCGGAGCCGGCTGCGCTTGATCTCAGGCGGCGTCGCCGCATTCGCGCGGCGTTCCCCAGTCGGGACGAGCGATACCCCGTTCAGCGGCTCGAACAGGCCGGCCAGCGTGATATTCAGCGCATGGCAGATATTTGCCAATGTCTCGACCGAGGGATTCGCGATGCCGCGCTCGATGGCCGAGATATACGTCCGGTCAACGTGTGCCTCGAAGGCCAGCGTCTCCTGCGACTTGTCGACCTCGTGCCGGCGTTGCTTGATGCGCCGGCCGAGCGCCACCGTTATCGGTGCGGGCGAGCGGATAGCAGGGGCGGGGCGTCGGGTAGTCATGGAAGGCAGGATGCCCGGATGACGACTGATTCACGACGCTACAAACTATTCAATTTTTGAAGTATCTACTCTTCAATAACGAAATTTCCTGCCGTTATAGAGGCGAGGGACAGCCAGCTCACACGCCAGCATTGCATCCCATTTCGAGGTGTAAACACGACAGCGAGAGAAAACCAATCAGTGAAGAACACCGAAGCCGGGCCGCCTAGATCGGCTCGTCCACGCGCCGAGACGATCTGCATGCCGGCGCGTCCACACCCTCACCTCTACACACCGATGAAACAACGAAAATCCCTGCGGTTTGCGCTTCTGCCTCTGGCCTTCGCTTCCATGTTGCTCTCCGGCTGCGGCGACAAGATGCTCGACTTCCGCAACGCCCAGATCAACAACGGCAAGGTCTACGCGGGCGATGCTAACAGCCCGTTCTCGGGCACTCTGACGAACGTCTCTGCTGGCCAGATTCTTGGCACACAGAACGGCTTCGGCAAGCTCATGAACGTCGTCAACTACGACCTCCCGAACGCCACGGTCGGCGCGATGGGGCTTGGTTCCATCTGCGACGTTCATGTCAAGGACGGTTGGCTCGACGGCAAGGCGACATGCAAGACGCCGCAGTCCGACATCGTTCGCATGCAGATGACATTTACGAGCGGCACCCTCGACGACGATTTCATTGTCTTCGGCGCATCCGGCAAACAGCCCTTTGTGACCGTGACATTCAAGAATGGAATGCCAGACGGTGTGCAGAAAGTCTACAGTCCCGAGACGAACAGGCTCGTCTATGTTAATCACTGGGAAGGGGGCGTCGCGACCGGCATAGAGGAAGGCTACTACGCGGACACGGGAAATCTTTACGTGCATGCGACCCGCGTCAACGGTCAGTACGACGGCCAACTGCTTGTGTACGCGCCGGACGGCAAACAGGTTATTCACAGCGTGACTTACGTTGCCGGGAAAAAGCAAGGACCTGACGACGAATACGATCCCGCAACCGGTCAGCAGATTGGCCATGCCGACTGGGAAAACGGCCAGATGGACGGTGTCGTGAAGGTGTGGGACACCAGCGGAAAGCTGGTCAAGGAAGTTACCTATGATCACGGTACTCGCATGCCGATGGCAGATGAGATCGCGGCACAGGCCGCGCTCGACGAGCAGGCGAAGGCACAACTTCAGGCCAACACGGATGCGCAGGAACACATAGCAGCCGTCTCAGCGTGCGTTCAACGCCATCACGATGAGTTCCACAAACAAACTGGCACTTACACCAACTCGCCGACGCTGGAGCAGACGGCAGAATGGCAAAAACAATGCGAGGCGTCTCCGGGAGCCTAAGGCCGACTCCAATCGAGTAGCCACGCTCGCATGCGCAAATGCATTGGCGACACGGCAAACAAAGAAGCGGCAATCATCTCGACCGAGATGGTTGCCGCCTCCAACGATTTCCATCTTTTTTTGTCGAATTGCACGGCGCGCAAAGCGCCTCATCTGCAATTATCGAATTGACGCAGGCCGAAATGCTTGAACGAGTTCGACCTGTAAACGGTCGGCCAAGCTTGCATGACCTCAACGACCGCGTCCAAAGTCAAATAAGCATCCGTCTAGTGCCCGGCTCAGCGACTTCTCGGTCTTAGCGGAGGGTCGCCGGCTGGCTGCCAACAGGCAGCTGCTTAGCGATATTGAACTTTCACCTCTCGCCGGTTGAAGTCCCCGATGGGCAGTTCAAACTCCTCCACCTGTGGGCGGCTAAATTCCCCCAGGCAGGACCAGCGGATTATGCGTCGGATTCCTCAGTGACGGCAAGCCT
>NZ_JARUXP010000001.1:3233643-3274248 GCF_031451315.1 Caballeronia sp. LZ032 | reverse complement strand
TAACGTCCTGCCAGACCGCGTCAGCATCATGCTCCGCGTGTCTCTAGGTGGGGGATTTTGAGGTGCCCAAAGGTGGGGGAATTTGCCCGCCCATCGGGGGTTGAAGTCGGTTATCCGTTGCGCCCGCGCAGAAGGATTTCGGAACGGAACACCTCGCCGATTTTCATCGTCGCGGTCATCCCATCTGACTCGATAATGCTTTTTCCCATCAGCTTGGTCCACGGCGCGCGATCTCTATCTGCCAGATCTTCAACCGTTGGCCGCTCCTCAAGCTCGGCCAAAGCATCACGATTTACCCCCTGCCTGATGACAACTTGCTTCACAGGTTCCTCGTCTACCCAGACTCCCCGCGGCAATTCAATGACAGTTTCCCGCCCTCGGAATCGCCCATCAAACACCTTTGGATGATCGACCTCGTCGCGAAGCTCATCTCGCGATCTTTGATCGCGTGCCTTCATTTCTTCCTGTCGTAGGCTTTCTGCTTTGGCCGACCTTGCACGCGTTGCATCCGCCCGGCGACCGAACGGTGAAGCAACCGTTTCTGCAGTCACCTCAAATCCGGCCATGCGAAGCGCTTTGGACATTACACCGCGACTTGCGGCATCATCAGCGAAGACGAGTTGGTTTGCAGCAATCTCGAATGGATCTTCTGGCTCCGGATCTACAATCCGGAGGACACCCTCCCGTCCACCTTCAACATCAATGTCCAGACCACAGACAAGTCGCTGGCCAGTGTGTCCAGCGGGAAACAGGATTGACCGCTTCTGAGCAACGCCGCCCTTAAGGACGGGCCCTTTTGACCCAAGCTGCTTAATGCTGTACTCTGGACCGGACTGCGTACCTTTACATTCAATAACATGCCATCTACCGGCTACATCTCGGGCAACGAAATCGGGAGTTTTATTCGGTCCTCGCTTTGCGGTTCGTTTCTGAGTCGCACCGATCGACGCTGCAATTTTCTGCATGAAATATCTACCGTCGACCACTTCTGTAAGCGATAGCTTATCGAACAGCCAGAGCATCGGCACCCCCATGCCGAAGTCGTCGCTCAAGATAGTCCGCTGATGTGCGTCGAGTTCCGCGAAGCTGCGGGTGAGACTAATGTGCGACTCGTTTGATATTGCGGCCAGATATCGTACCCATGCCCAAAACTCGCTCAGGGAAACGCCCGTCGACGAAGTCGGAGTCGTCAGATACCCGATCACCATCAGCATCGCAGGAATATTTAGGTCGTAACAACTCGTCCCATTGGTGAAATTTCTCGGAAATAGCGGCCGAATTCCCGGACCCGGCCATGTCGATCGATCAATTTTTACGGCAAGTTTTCTATCCATTTGCGAGAGTCGGTTAGTTAGCGATAAGCGGTTTATGGTAAAAATCTGTCTATTATCTCGATCTGGATGAAGAAGATCAGTCACATATGTAACTAGACCGCCCACGTGACGAGCACTACCAAAAGGCCAAGTGCCTGCAGATGGCGCCTGAATACCCGCGAAGCGAAATCATGTCGCTTCTTATCCACATGGAACTCAAGCCGGGATTTCACAAGCGCCCCCTCCGATTCGACTCTCCCACTTGGGCGCACGTGTGGAGTTTTTGTTGACAAGGCTCGCCGAGTACCGATAAAAAGTCTGCATACTCGGCAAGCCTGTCACATTCAGACGACTCAAGGCGGGCGTTGCCTCAGCTTTCGATACACTCGAAAGCGCAGTCGCAAGTCTCACGCAAATAAAGTTCGGTTAACCCCGCCGACTGGCGCCTCGGGAAGACCGATGGCGACCCTGAACGGTATTTGTAGTTGCTAGAGTCGCCTTCCAAAAGCGGTCGTTTAATAGTCTTGGTGCCGGTCTCGCCTCCCTGGAGGTCCGGCACAACATTTCTGAGCCTCTGCGTGGAAGCTGCTAGGCTGAAATTTCGGAGACCATTGGACCTTCGGCGCCGATGGCCTGGAAACGATAGAACTTCGCAGCCGGTCCCATGTGACGGAACTTGTGTCGAGCGAGCTGCAACAGCTTCTCGTCGCAAGTGGAGATGACAAACTGCCGCTCGCCCTCCGGAGAACTCTGCAACCCAAGAATCAGGTCGAGTAGAGCGTACGTGTTCAGGTCGTCAAAGTGGGTGACCGGGTCATCCATCATGATGGACGAGAAGCCCGACCAAGTCTGAGAGCTGCAGGCAGTGAGGAACAGACCTAGGATGAGGGTCTGTACCTGCGACTGGCTGAAGAAGTCCGTTGGCCTCAACGTCTCCCCATTACGATGGACACGGATGCCGATGGCCGAATCCTTGCTGGCGACCTCAATTTCTCCGAAGCCATAAACAGGACGTAGTCGCTGCTGAATGACGGCCGTCCTCGGTCCGTACTCGGAGATGAAGTGCTCTGTCGCGTAGGCTTGTTGCGTGCTAAGCATCTTCTTGATCTCAGTGAAATATCTGACCCAAGGGTTAATGTTCTGCGCGCGAGTGGTTGCTTCTTGAACTACTGCGTCGTTGGCGAGAATGCGCTGCCGGATGCTATCGAAAGCAGCGGAAGTGGCCGCGGTGTCAACGGCCACCTCCAGTTCCGCGACGCGATCTTGCAGACTCAACGCCGAAACTTCGCGTGCCGTAGCGACTTCTATCTCTTGACGGAGCTGCTCTTGAGATACCGTGCTGTCGAACTTTGCAGTTGTCAGCTCCGACAAGACCGACTGGACGCGTGCTTGATGTCCAATCCAAGCTTGATCCGCCTCTTGGTGGTTCATGCGAGCGGCAGTGACGGCTGCCTTTGCTGCCGCATTGACTGCTTTCTGGATGTCGACTTGCGCGTTTGCCGCTTGAGCGGCTGCGCTCGTCACGGCCCGCTGTTCTTCGATGGCGCGCTCAGCATCGGTCAGGGCTTGTAGGCCGCTCGTTAGGTCAATGGAGCGTTGACTTGCCTGATTGAGCAATTCGGTCAGGCGCTTCTGCACATCGTTCTGCACGGCAACGGTGGCCAGCCTCTTCTCGTCAAGCGCTTGATAGTCGGCCTGAGCTGATGCGAGCGCGGCTTCAGCCGTTTGAAGGATTTGCCTTGCTGAGCCGACGGCCCCTGCGGCATTCTGTTCATCCTCATGAACTTGAACGGCGAGACTCTGCATCTGCTGCGGCGTTTGACTGGTCAGCGAAATACCAACCGAGCTCAGCGATGCTTCGACGCTTGCGCGCTGTCGCTCCAGTTGCGACCGCCGCATCTGTGCTTGAGTGAGTTTCAACTCCTCCTGCTTAATTTGTTCGGCGAGTATCTCCCGCCGACCTAAAATCGTTTGGAGCGCCGCTCGCTGTTTAGCGGCAGCCTCGCTCAATTGCACAATGCGGTCGCCGTGTTGCATTCGCCGGTCGATAGCTGCCAGCAGGTCTGCCGTGCTTCCATGGTCGTGCCCGCACAATTGACAATTGGGCCCGTCCACATGGCCGCGAAGCTCCGAAACAAGCTCCTTGAGCCTTGAGTCGCTGCTTCTTGCCTCTCTAAGATCGCGCTCAGCCTGGACAACCAAAAGATCTTGTGCTTGTTCGGCCTGCTGGGCTTCATTTAGTTGCCTGCGAAGCTGCTCAATGGAGCCCCGCATTTGAGCCTCAGCGGTCTGCAACTCTATGAAGGTTGGTGCTGCCAATTCCCACGCTGCGGCTGCGTCCCTGACCGCTTGGAAGCGAACACGTTTCTCTGTTGCAGCTTTGAACGCGGTCTCGGCACGCTGGACCGACGCTGCGGCTTCGCGTTGAGCGATCTGCGCATTCTCCAGTGGCGCCCGATGTTGGTTCACATGTGAGGATAGTGCGGTCAGCATTGCCGCCAGACTCTCAGTCTCGCGCGTCAGCCGTTCATACTCGGGCTGGACCGATACCGCCCATGTAAGCCAGTCCCGTCGAATATGAAGGCTCTGTTCTTGCGACTTCAACTGTGCCAATTGGCTGGACAAGGCGGCCAAGCTTCCCGAAGAATCACTTCGGAGAATGTTGCTCCCCTCATGAGGTCTACGAGAGCGGATCGCAGTTCTGTCGGTAGGCTTAAGATCTCAGGAGAGCTTTGCATCGAGTGCCTTCATTAACTCGTTTTCGTTCGCCGCACTTTGGTACGCATCAAGCACTTCGCGATACCCGACGCGAATGATGGCGCTGGTCGGTTGCGTGATTTTCACCTCGGTGGATGCCTCGTCTGGGACTTGGTCATAGATGGACGTGAACCGTTTGTCCCACGGATTGTTGTCTTCGTCGCGGCTTACAACTATAAGTTGGCCCTTGTGGGCTGGCAGGCTGTCAAGAACATGCTTGTCGCAGTCCTCGTGGCTGGCTCCCATCACGGCAATGACTTCCAGACTGGCTTCACCCTTCATGATGGTTGCCTGCGCGCCGTTTCCATGGAATGTCGCAGGATATTGACCCACGTCGAGAATTGAGAAAGTATGAAGTAGATGCCTCACGGCATGGTCTTCACCAGCATTCCATTCGTCCGGCGTTCCGTTGCCAGCTGTCAGGCACGCGAATTTCACAGTATTACTGAGGGCTGTCGCCGCCAGCGTTCGTAGCTCATCAACCGTTCGCTGGTGAGCTGCAACGGCCGCCGCCGTCAAGGGTAAGTGCATGTACTTTGCAGCCAATGACTTTGAAGGTTCGTCCAACTGGTCGTTCACCCACTTAACGACAGCAGGCACAGCGCCGCCAGGCGCCCTTGGGTCATCCACGCCATTAAAAGGGTGCACGGTAGGCTCGCGCATGGCAAATCGACGGCCTGCGGAGCCTGGCGGCAGCGTTGATGGGTGGATAACCACGAACGAGTGAATGCATGCTCCGCGCTCGCGAAAAACGGCGTCCCGGAAATTCTCTAGAAAGTCGCCTCCTCGCTGCGCCGCGCCCCCATTGCCATAGGTTGGCATGCATCCCGGACGAGAAAAGCGGTTCTGCGTAACGATGACGGCGGACTGCCCGAACTTCTCAGCCTTGCCTGGCGAATCCTTACCGGCGACGTTCGCCATTACCAAGCAGGTCTCGTCCCGCGTGACTCTCGGAAATTGAGCCGGATCAAAGAAAGGCGCTACCTGACCCATGAACGAGGCGTGGGACGGGGCCGGATTGCATTGCGCTATGAACAACCAAGTTAGAGGAAGCATTCCGCCAAATTGCGCCGCCCGAATGCCGATGCCTTCAAGCAGCCACTCCCATATGCGCCTAGCATCGGTTGACCCAATCCAATCAAAGCAAAGCAGAGTGGCGAACTGATACGGAGCATCAGCGTTCGAGTGGACACCCTTGAACACGTAGATTGAGCGGCCTTGGTACATCGACAAGTATTCAACGTTCAGTTCCACCCAAGCAGGGGAGAGCTTGGGTTGCACCCAACTGTGAACGTCGCCCGTCGGAAGCTTTGCCCAAGTGACCACGCAGTTCACCCACTGATGTTCCTGCACCCGGTCAAGATGGTTTCCGACGGCGTCGTATGTGGTATTCGGCCTTTGAACGAGTTCAGTGAACTGCGCCTTGGTCAACCCATCCACCCCGCCGATTACGATCGTTTCGGTTGGCCAATCGACTGCTTGCATGGCGGTAGTAATCCGGTCGACGCCCTCCAATCCTGGAAGAGCGCACTCTGGGAAAACGGTAAAGTGCGTTTTTTCTGCCCCGTGCGGGCGACCACGTGAAACCGCCAAAGTGTCATCAATGCACTGAAGTGCCCGTTGCCGTTCTGCAGGAGCCCAAGTGAAGGGCTCTTGATGTACGAAAACTACGTGAGGCTGCGCGACGACCATCGCGACCTCTCCCCGTGGAAGGCGCACGCCAAGCAAACTCAAATCAACCTCGACAACCTCAACCATGCAATCTCCCACTTGTTTTGAGATGATTTTGACACGTTTGGTATTTGTCAGGGTCATTGACGCTCTGCGCGTTTCCTAAATGGCGGCCGCCTGCACAGTGCTCTTCTCACATTCGCTTGAGCCGGATCGCCGTAGAGCAGACTTTGGCGGTCGTCTGCGGACAGCCGATTACTGCTACTCATGCATCGACATGGGTGACCCGAATCCCCTGCAGTCGACCTGTAGTCGACCTGTAGTCGAGAGTCTGCGCATGCCGCCCTCAGCGGTGCTTTGAATAACCAATAATGGCCACCCAACATTGCGCCTCGTCCCGGCTAACTATGTTGCCGCCGTCTCACCGAGTCCTTGGGAGCTTCCACTTACCGGACGGTGCATTCCGTACCATGCCGTTGGCGAAACACCTTTCTTCGATTGGCTTGCGAAAACGATCGCATCCAACACGGCAAGGTTGGCAAGATCAGCACGTTGATCCTGCACACTCAGCAGCGCTTGTCGCAAGAGGTCTTCAATGCGGATGTAGCGCGCAAGCGTAAGCGCACTGTCCTCGGACACGATCCCGTCAAGGTATTTAAGCCAACGTGAGTCGAGTGGCACGACGTTGTGCGCCAAGCCACCATTCACGAGGATGTTTCGCAACTGCTTCGGACCAATTTGCACGAACGGTGCGGCGTTGAGGCTTCTGCTGAACACGGCCGATCCTGCAAGATCATGATCGTGCACTGTGCCACGCGCGAGTTCGCAAAAGATTTTGAGCTTCTCATCGCCGTCACAACGGTCAGCGAGTCGCTGGCTCTCCGTCCCGGCCTCGATAAAATGAGCATAATTGCCGATCACGAGGTCAGCCTTATTCTCAGAGAAGCGCAGCCCACGCCCACTAATTTCGGATAGCACCCATACCGGGTCGCAGCGGTTTGCTCGAATCTTGTCAAGGTGCAGCAGCGGACCGTCCGCGTGAAGAAAAGCCGCGAGCTTGCCGTCGTCTTCGGCGTTCTCCTGACTCGAGAAACCGCAAACAACGAAGAGCCTCCAGAGGTCACCGAGCGTCTGCACGGGCGACTGCTGCAGCTTCCGACGTTCTCGTCCGTTGGCGACCGTGTCGGCGAACGGTAGCTTGAGGAGCCGTTGTGCAATCAAGTCCACAGCGTTGGGTGGCAGGACGAACTCCACCCGGTTTCCGTCCCGTTCGCTTTTCTTGATCTTGGAGTTCGACGCACGGCCATTTTTCTTGACCGGCTTCTCCGGATCAAACGCGTAGGAACTTTCGGCAAGTACTTGATCACAGAGTTCTGTGACAGCCGGATTACGTGTGAGGCAATTTCCACGAAGAACGTTGACGCTTTCGCGCGTCAACGTTCTGATCCGCTCGATCGGCCATTCATTCTTCTCCCAAGTCTCACTCATTTTTTATTTCCGCGGTGGTGGCCCCAGCCTTCACTTCCCGGTCGACTGGCAGTTGAAGCGACATGATGAATCAAAATCGCTTGATGCACCACGCTCGCCGGCACGAGCTAGTGCTCTACGCGTCGATGGATAATTTATTTGCTCGAAACCACGGTTGCAGCGCCGGCTTTTCGCTTCTTTGCCGTCTCCGCGCTACGCTTCTCGATTGCTGCCCGCCATGGTTTTAGCACGGTGGCATAAGCCAGAAGCTCATCGCCGTGCAGTCTCGGTAGCCAGTCGCTTCGCAAACGCGCTCACGTCGACGATCGTCGAGCGACGACAACGAGTCATCAGCTACGATGCCGCTGTTGCTGCCGCTCGAGCGCCCCTCTTCGAGAAAAGCACTTGGCCCTTTCGCTGAGCAACTAGGTAGCCGTGGCGGAGCATCAAAGCGTGATTTGTCTGAGTCCCTTGAAAACTGTGATTTAGGGTCCATGTCAGGCTTCCGAAAAGCCGAAATGGAAAACAACCCATGATCTTAAACACAAGCATCCGTCAAGCAATTGACGCGCTGATTGGTGCCGATGCTCCGCGCCAAGTAGCTGGAGCGGACGGAATCATCAGCAGCATTCATTTCTCACCCAACGGCGTCCAGATGCGAAACGTACGCTTCGGCGAACTCAATCGAATTGCCGACCTGTTAAGCAGCCTTTCCGACCAGGATCTAGCGATAGTCATGGCGCTTGCAAGGTACGGCGCCGGAAACGCATCGTCCCCCGAGCAGGCTACATTGCAGGAGCTGCTTGACGACGCCCGTCAACAGCTGAATGACGCCGACGGACGCAATCGCACAATCATCAGCGTCAGCGGAAAACCACTGTCAAAGTATCTGCCGATCGCGCTAAAGCGTGCCGGACTCGACTGATCGCCGTCGCTGAAAATGACCATTGCACATCGCACATCACCCGGCAGAGACCCGTGAACGCAGTGTACGCGATGCCTTCCCATCCGCTTGAACTGCTTCGCGTGCGCATAGCGATTCAAGCTTTGGCGCTTCGCCGTTATAGTTCTGCCTAAGCTTCAGTGCGTGCCGCGTTGCGGCCGTCATCAGATGTTCGCGACACCGCTCAAGCGATCGTGAGTCGGTTGAGCGGGCGATCGCTTTCTCCATGACTGTGGGGTCAACTATCACGGGCCTCACGCTTGATGCCTTGATCACGCCTGCACGTTTGGCCAGTTCGATCGTCTCGGCCAGCAACTCTGCAACGCCGGCATCGCCCAAGCGCTTCCTCAGGCGCGTCAGCGCTCGACAGGTCAATCGGCGCTTCGTTCGTAAGTGGGCTTCGCCGGTCAGCACTTGCCAGTACGGGTTCTCCACCCACTGCCAGATCACCTCTTCGTCGGACAGGTCGAACGCATGGTGCAGATGCACCAACCCGGCAATCAGCTGCGTCGACGTCGCCGATCGCCCCCCTGTGCGACACGAAGCTCTTCAGTGGTTTACTGTCACTTCTTCAGTGCTCCATGTTTCTCGAAGTTTTTGCCATCGGCTTGTTCATCAGGCAGACGTCCGACCTATCTCAAGGAATCAGCCATTCCTGCCCTTCGTGAGCATCTTGGATTTCGCGAAAGGCTTCACACGCACCATTTGGCCATCGTCCTTCGCGAAGTATCGAATGATGTAAGTGCGCAACCTCTCGAACCGGGCCGGATCGCTGTCCAGAACCGGATCAAGCGACCAACGCCCTTCACGCCGTAACTTCGCCTCGTAGACTGGATGGTGGCAATCGAACACGTTACCTAGTCCGTTCGTCAGCCGCCTCCATCGGTCAGCTGCGATCCCCCTTATCCGGTCAAAGGTCTTCGCCTTCACTCGCTTCGCATCAAGCAACAAAAGAATGTGGACGTGATACGCGCCATGCTCCGCGCCTTGCTCGACCTTCGAGATGTAACCGACCAAGTGCTCGAACAGTTCACGATCCACGCCATTCTGGTTGTCAAAGAACGATTCCCGAAACTGCAAGGCCAGTGTCGGATCAATACGCGCACTCGTCTCCCATCCCGCACCCGATGACGGTTCCTTCGACGGCACCTGCGTCCAACGCCCTTCCTCATCTGTTTGCCAGCTCATCCGAGGTATCGCATCGCTCTCGACAGCAACGGTCTTCACGAAACTGAAGTCTGCCCGCATGGCAATGATGTCGGGTTGATCGAAATGCAGGTTATCGAGATACTCCCCAATCGAAGCCTCCTGATGATCGAGACCGCGTCTCCAGTCTGACAGTTTCTTCGCTACGCATCTCGCTCGTGCTTGCTCACGCATATACGCGACAAACGCATTGAATCGTTCCGCGAGGATCGTTCCGTCCGGGTAGACCGTATTCGGGTGATTGCAAGCTGCATCACCAGTGCTCCGCCAAATAGGCGCTGCACGATAACATTCGAAGAATAGTTTCAAATCGGCGCTGAAATACCGGCTAGGCCAGTGCAAATCCATGAATGCATGACACCGTCGCAAATGGCGTGTGAGTGTAGGTCTGCTGGCTACCGCGTATTTGACTCCACAGCGATGTCGAATCTCGTAAGGAATATGTGGGTTGCTCAATACGCTGCCCATGAATTCAACGAGATCGTTGTACAGTTCCTGATACTCACCGAGTTCCCATCCCCGCATGCTGCTCTCTTGTCCAAGAGAAGAAGCATCTATCTGCTCGTCAAGATGCAGACCGTTACGTGCTTCGATTGTTCCGAACTCCTTTCCCACGACCTTCTCCGTAGTTGTCAGCTCAAGTCATTCGGATGGCATGTACTTATTTTCCTGTCCGATGATCTCTTTGTACGGCTAATACCTATCTATGATTGTTAAAAGAAGCACATCATTGAAAGACGATCCTATATTAGGAGAGCAGTAACCGCGCGACAGCAAAAGCCCCTGCTGCACGACGAAAGCGAGTCGCTCATCGCAGCGGTTACGTGGAAATCGAGCAGACATGCTTTTCGGAGTTGTCCCACTTGATCGACATCAAGCTTCCCCCACGACGTCGATCCTGCACTGCTGCGAACGCCGACGTACCTACGGTCGACACGCGGACAATTTTTACGCGTAGGGCAGATCAGCTGAGATACGACGATCACAATTGGAATGTTGCTGCCTCGGTAAAAAAACGGGCGAGGCATATCAGGCTCAAACGCGCTCTGGCGGCACGTTTTCGCACCGAGAAATTCTGCCGGTCTCCGTGAGCATATTTCGCAAAGGTTTCGTGAAAAAATTGTGCGAAATATTTCTGCGCGAAAACGGGCGGGATATTGAACGTTTTTCTGCCAATTTCCTGCAGGAATTTGTGCAATTTTCTCTGCATGAACCGCGAGGGCATTAGGGGCATGCTCCCGGCATCGCGCATCTTACGCCAAGGATGTGCCACGCAAACCACTCAGTCCTCAAAATCAGCGGCGTATATAAATCAATAGGTTAGGCATATTGGATACTGATATTCGGTGAGCCACCCCGTGTCTGCGCCACGGTCTACCCCTCCTTCGCGGCTCGCCGCATCGACCGGCGTGGCGCACGTGCCTTGCGCTCGGGCATACCAAAATACGCACCATCAGGCTCATTTTGAAGGCGCACAAGACCACGGCGCATCGCTAGGTAGCCAAGCATTTCCGTGAGCTTGCCGCGCCGCTCTGGAACGCCGGCATGAACCTCTCCATGCACCCAGTTCTGGTCATATAGCCAGAGATTCGAGTCACCCCGGTGATAGGCTCCCAAGCCTCCCGTCGCCACCTTTACCCAGTACTTGCCAACTTGGTCTGCGTGATCTTCCAGGACCGCTCCGGTATGTTCTGCTTCCGCCCTTTTGTCATCGAGAACCTTGCGCAAGGCGACGGTGTCGAACAATAGCGTAAGGTGCAGGGCATACCCACCTCCCAGCGAAGGCAAGATGGCCCATACGTATCCCGGCTGGGCGGTGAACAACGCCGGCTTGCGTCTCATCCGGTCGAAGAACTTCGCTCGGCATGCCCGTAGTGCCTGAAGCTCGCGATGCTGCTCATCCACGGGTGCCGTGATCAGGTTGACGCGCGCTCTCGTATGGAACAGGCGCAGATGCACGACGGTCAATTCACGATGCTGGGTGAACAGGCTATCCAGATAGGCCTGCAGACCGTCAACGTTCTCTCGACTGCCCAACAACCAGTTGTGCAGATCCCGCCGCAGACAATCCCGTTCCAGCATCGCCCGACGAAATTGGGCCGCGAAATCGTTATAGATTTCCGCCTTGATCGTGCCGGTACAATCGACAGGCGAATCTATATCGCTGCCGCTGTAGTTCCGGATCGGGTGACTGAATAATGTCTTCAGCAGCAACCGGAGATGGGGCGCGTGCACCAGTTGCGCGGCGGCCGGAATCTCGGCATCGAATGTCGTCGCATGGTGGTTGATAGTTGGCAGTCGCGCCGCCAGTTTCAGGGTCGCCTGGCAAAGCGGATTGGGGGACGACGTCTTGACGTAGGTCCACTGATCGGCGGCATTGACATGGCCCTGCGCATCGAACTCATGGTCACCGAGCCGGCGCAGCTCGCCCCGGATACGAAACGGCGCGAAGGTGGTTTCGAGCGACAGCCAT
Source organism: Caballeronia sp. LZ032 (assembly GCF_031451315.1). NCBI lineage: Bacteria > Pseudomonadati > Pseudomonadota > Betaproteobacteria > Burkholderiales > Burkholderiaceae > Caballeronia > Caballeronia sp. LZ032. The sequence goes on along the minus strand of NZ_JARUXP010000001.1, from coordinate 3,262,418 downwards.
ACAAAGCGGTCAAGCTCAACCAGGCTCACGAATTGCACATCGCTCAGGATGGTGTAGCCCCCATCCAGCTCACCGCAGTAGTTAAGGTTATGCTCGACGAAATCGGTGAGCCCGGACAGGGTCTGCGGCTCGATCGTAGAGAAGGGTTTTGTCTTGCTCATGACGACATTGAAATGCGCTGCAATCGATTTGGACCGCGTTAAGGCGTCAGCAAAAAGCCCCGCCTGCCGGACGGGCACGCGAGGCTCGAGCTAGCGATCAAAGACGGATCGGCGTGTGGGTTAGCTGCTCCAGTTGCGGCGACGCGAGATCCGGATTCAGCTCGAACTTGATGACTCGACGACCGTTCTCGGTGCGAGGCAGAATCTGGGCAAACCCTGCACAGCACATCCACATCATGGCTTCTTTCATCTCCGCCTTGCTCCAGCCGTAGTTCGGGGCAAGCGCAACGATATCTGCCTCGCGCCAGCTCAGCGAAGACTGCTGGCTCTGCCGAACCCAGGTCACCAGCGTAGCGAGAAGATGCCGCCCACGTTGCACGGCGGCGGACAACGGCTTCGGCGGGAATACGGTCGCAAGCCAGCACGCGCCGAAATACTCTGCGATCGTCACCGCACGGGCCATCGTGTCAGCGGACACGGCCCCTTCATAGCCTTCGAACACGTGCATGCAGCCCGCGATCCGGCGAGCGTTGGCGCATAGGCGTGCCGAAAAAACGATCGTATCTCTCGGCGACAAAGCCTTCCCCGACATTGCGCGGAAACACTCCTTCGCCTTCCGCAGGATCTGCTCAGCCTCCGGCGCAACATCAATCACCGGCAGCTTGTCCGCCGCCATCGATTTGAGCTTGACCCGCGCACTCGTGATCAGCTCGATGATGCGGTCATCGTAGTTCAGCAGTGCGAGTTCGGGCTGCTGTGCACCAGCGCCCTCGATCGCAAGCTCGTCACACTCGATCATTAGGAGCCGGAACAGGTAGCCAGACGCCATGGCGTCTTGCCCGTAGCTCTCGAGCCACTTGCGATGCGCATCGTCTTGCACGTTCACGCAGGCCACCAGAATCGCACTTTCGAGTGCGTGTCCGGCAAGCTCTTCGTCATCGTCAGCGCGATCAAACGAAGGCATGTTGCTGTCGTAGAGGTCGCTCAGATCCTGAAACGAACGGCTGAGCGCGCCGGCCAGATGGCCGCGCCCTTCCTGCATACTAAGCATGGCCAGCACTGAACCTGCACGCAACTTGCGGAGTAACGTGGGAGGCAATACATTGTCGAACAGCCAAGGCTTTTTCCAGCCTTTCATCGCTTCGGCAACCGGTGCGTTAAGCCTGAGGTGCGCTTCCGACTTGCCGCTCAGACGCGCGCCCGCGAAACGGATGTGCAAGCTGAGCGGCATCGACCTGCCGTTATTACCGCAGATACGGAAGTTGCCCGAAACAGCGAACGAGACCTTGCCAAGTATGTTGGCGAGACTTGCGCCATAGCCTGCTCCGTATATGGCGTGGCATTCGCAGACGGAACGGTACAGATTGGGCGATAACGCGCTAACGGCCTGCGACTGCGACGGCGGGTAACATCCGTGCGGCAGGCAGTCCGGTAACGGTTGCCCCTGACCGAAAGTCGGTGAAGGCGACGACGAGGGCATAAAGCCCTCGCCGTATTGATTGGCGAGAGCGTTCATTACTCAGTCTCCTGCTTCGACGCGCCGACTTGCGACATATTTTGCCGCCCGTCAACGAACTCGCTATCACCCGATCCGTCGACGTCTACGCCCGGTACCTGCTCGCCGCGATGCAGCGCTTCCTCGGCCAGTAATTTATCGAAGACTGGACCGCTGATCGACATGCCGTGTTCGACGAGCGCCTTGACGATGGCGCTCTTCGACACCTCGGCGTTGAGTTTGTCACGGATGTCCGGATACAACTCAGCGAACTGCGCCGCACGCTCGCGTTCACGCTTCACCTTCGGCGATTCGAGTGCTTGGATGGCACCTTTGATCGCGTCGATGGCTACCTTCGTGCTTTGGCTACCAGTAGTTTTTGCCATGATCGCCCCCTTACGCCGACGCGCGCAGCTGAGCACGGGCTGCGCGCAGCTTGGTGGCGAGATCGAGTTCGCGCCGCTCCAATTCAGCGAGGGCCGTGCGAATTCGAACCAACTCTGCATCCACGTAGCCCCGCTCGTCACACTGGCGTGCAAGCGCATCACACGAAGCCATCCAATTACCAGTCGCCAGCTCGAAGCAGATGTACGACGGCTCGTGTGCCATTGCCAGTTCCTGCTTGAGCTGCTTCGCCAATTTCGCGTCCGAATTAGAAATAGCTTGCTCCACGGCCAGTTTGAGATCGGCGATGCGTTGACTGCCAGCGAACAGTTGCTGCGCGCAGTTCGGGAAGCTCTTTTTCAGCGGCTTCTCGGAGACCAACTTGTCGAGCTGAGATTTCAGTGCATCGCGGTGTGACCGCACCACCGCCGCCTTCTTGAGGTCAAGTTTCAACTGAGCACGCCGCGCGGCACACATCGCCTTTTCTGTCGTCCATTCCGCGCAATAATTCAGCAGGGCCTCGCGAGTGTCCCGCTCGATCGCCTCGTCCATGGCGGGCGTCCAGTTCTCGCCAATTAGGCGAATCATCTCGTTCAGCTCTTTGTGGCTCGGGTTCCTAGCTTTCTTGTTGCTCATTTCATACCTCCGCGCTCAGCGTCGCACGGACTTCCGCAGCCGAGAAGTACCAGCGACGACCAAAACGGCGGGGTTTGAGGCCGTGATGAGCCCCCTTGCTGCTGAGGTTTTTGCGGATAGTCTGGGGCTCGCAGCGCAGATAGGCCGCGACCTCGTTCGTCGTCCAGAACTCGCTCCATGCGACCGGCGCTGAAGTGGGCGGCGCGAAAACCGCCGCCGACGCGGCGACCTCGATGTGGTGATTGTTGCCGCACTCAATCATGGTTGCGGCCGCGGAATGCATTGTCATCATGCTGCTCCTTAAAGTTCGGGTTTGAACAATTTCGTGAAGCCGCCACCATTGATGTGGATCGACCAATGGCGAACGACTTGGAGCAAGCTTGATCTACGGTGATTTCAGAACCGGATCACCGTAGGAAAAACCCTTGTATATCAACGAGATCCATCGCGAATCACCGTAGCGGCCACAGGCTAACCTGCTGTATTACCGTAGGAGAGGCACGTTCAGAAACGCCGGGGAGGGTAGATCGATGTACAAATGCACGGCTGAGACACAGCATCAGGTGCGCGATTCACGGGCGCCATTAGGGGATGGTTAGTCCCGAAGCAGTTCAGACTCGCGACCCCACATGGGGCGCCAATCAGCAAGCTCGGCGTTTCTTTCGAATATCCCGTCCAGAATCAGCAATCTTATCCGCCGGATATTCTTCTTCTTTCCACCGTCGCCGTGAATCATCACCGGTACGCCTTGCGCAAGCATGCAAGCGATCATCACCGGATGCCAGATAGCCTCCGTTCCCTTGGCAAAATTGGACATTCTGGCCGGCGCGAGCCATACGGGAGGATCACCCAACATCGTGGACCATTCGGCTGACATCTTGACAAAGCGTCTATCGAAGCATTTGGCAATGTGCCCTGACGTAAGGTAGCGCGGCTGGTTTTCCTCGCTCAGCAACCTAGGAATGAAGTGATAGACCTTTCCCTGTTTTTCTAATTTTTTCTCATCCAGTCCGCCAGGATGAGCAGATTGCCGCGCAGATGCGGTTCGTATAATTGCCACCTGCTCGCAAGCCTCGCTCTGCGACGGTTGCCCTGCCGTATCAGAAGCGATCAGATCGGGATACAGGAACGCGAAGATTTCCTTCGTATCAAAAACGAGCGCATCGAACCACTCGCGCTCTGGCCGGCTCAACGCCACCGGGTAACGTACCGAGATCGCCGGATCAAACACTCGCTCGCCGTTAAGAACCGCCCAGAAAACCTGTCGGGCGTCCTGCGCGATCTGCCCCAACATGGACATAGCGCGGCTGTGCTCGTCCGATCGCAACCGAAGGGGATTTCCGGTGACTAGCGAGTTTCGCCAGCCCGGTTCCTCACCTTGGCGCTCCGAGAACTCGCCAAACAGAAGTGTGGCAGACATTCCTCGTCTAAAAAGATTCGCCAGCTTTGGCTCAGCCGGAAGCAGCATAGCCCTTTTGCGCTCAAGGGGTGCGAGAGAGGCCTCCCACCGGAGACCGAGCGCCGAGATAGCTTGCCCTACGTCTTGGGGAATCTCGACGTCGTACCTACCGATCCATTCGATCAGTTCGTTCAAGGAAACATACGGCTGCCACGGCATCGCGACGGATTCCAACTTTTGCGTGTCGAAGCGTTGAGATTTCGGCTGCATCACGGGTTTCTGTTTACTCCCTTCCCCAAAGACACTGCGTCACCTGACTGAAAACACCTCCAACGATCACTCCTACGGCGTTACATTGAATCGCCTCAGCATTCCGTAGATCGAGATAGATCAAGCAGGAGCAAATCCGGTTACACAGCAGTTACACGGACGCCAGAAACACAAAAGGGTTACAGGCAAATCACCTGTAACCCTTTGAATTCTATGGTGGAGGAGAGGAGGATCGAACTCCCGACCTTCGCATTGCGAACGCGACGCTCTCCCAGCTGAGCTACCCCCCCAACGAAGCAAAATAATATCACAGCGGATTGGCTGAGGTGCAAGCCATCGGACGATAGCGGCTCACCGGCTTACTTGCCAGGCGCCCCAGCCAGCACCCAAGCCACGACCGTCTTGATATCCGCATCATTCATCCGCGGGTGGGAAGGCATCGGAATCGATCCCCAGACTCCCGCCCCACCGTTCTTCACCTTCTTCTCAAGCTGCACGCTAGCCTGCGGTTGCCCCTTGTACTTCTCCGCAACTTGCTGAAACGAAGGCCCAACCAGCTTCCGATCAACCGCATGACACCCCATGCACGCATTGCTGCGAGCGATGGCCATCGCATCAGCGGCAGAAACAACCTGCTCCGCCGCCTTGGCGTCGATCGCCACCACAACCATCGCAACAACAACCACCAACCCGCGCATTCTCATTTCACCGCCGGAGCAGAGCCTGAAGAAGAAGCCCCCGGATGCACATCCGAGTTCTTCACTGGCGCAGGCGCTTGCTGATCGAGCGGACGCGACGTCACCCCGGAATCAGGCACCGTCCCCACCGTAGCCTCCGCTGGAGCCGGCGCGCTCGCCGCCGACACCGCGCTCGCATCCGATGCCGCCGCCGCCTCCAGCGCCTGTGCCTCTTCCGGCTTGATGTACTGATACACCTTCACCACCTGCTCCACGCCCGGCACGCGCGCCGCGACATCCGCGCCATGCGCACCTTCATCCTGCGTCACAAGCCCCATCAGATAAACGATGCTGCGCTCGCACACCACCTTGTAGTAGTTCGCGCGCAGATCCTTCTCGCCGACCATCGCCGTCTTCACGCGCGTCTCGAGATATGAGTCATTGGCCCGCGACGAAAGCGAGCTCGCCCCCTGCACCGACAGCTCATTGACAATGCTGCCCACATTGTTGATATCGCGCACCACGGCCTCGGCCTTCTGCTTCGCGGCATCATCCGGAACTTCGCCGGTCAGCAGCACACGCCGATTGAACACCGTCACGTTCACATGCGCGGTATCCGGCAGGTTCTCGTTGATGCGCGAAAGCGCCTTCACCTGAATCTCGCGATCCTCCGTCTGGGCACCGAGCGTGCGCCGGTCGGTCGCGATCAAGGTTCCCCCGGCCGCCGCGCCGACCACCGCAAGCGCGCAGCCCTGCAACGTCAACGCAACCCCCGACAACATGCTCAGCACCAGCGTGGCATTGGCCAAAGTCGCCTTGACGCGTGTCTTGTTCATCAACTCCGTTCCCCCTTTGAGTTTCAATCGTCGCCGAGCAGCATCGCATCGATGCCGTCGCACAGACAGTGAATGGTCAGCAGCTGGACTTCCTGGATCCGCGCCGTCCGCTCCGACGGCACGCAGATATGGATGTCGGTTTCGGCCAGCACGTCGTTCATTGCGCCGCCGCCGTCGCCGGACAGCGCGATCACGAGCATCTCGCGCCCATGCGCCTCCTGGATGGCCGCGAGCACGTTCACATCATTCCCCGACGTACCGAGCGCCAGCAACACGTCTTCCGCCTGCCCCAGCGCGCGCACCTGGTTCGAGAAGATCTGCTCGAAGGCGAAGTCGTTGCCGATGGCCGTCAGGATCGAGGTATCGGTGGTCAGTGCAATCGCCGGCAAGCCCGGACGCTCCCGCTCGAAGCGGCCAATGAGATGCGCCGCGAAACGCTGCGCATCGGCAGCCGAGCCGCCATTGCCGCACACGAGAATCTTGTTGCCATTGGCGAGTGCGCCAAAGAGCGTGTCGACGGCCGCCGCGATCGGGACCGCCAGCGCATCGAGTGCTTCGAGTGTGAGCGACGCGCTGTCGCGAAAATGCTGCTGGATACGTTCGACTGACATCGCTCTCGATCATCGGCCGCAACCTGCGGCGCCGTGCGGCATGTGAGGGTAGCGCCCGAAGCGCTGCCCGGACGAAGGTTGTTGCGCAGTTTACCGCATGCATCACGCAGCACGACGCTGCTTCAGGCTTCGTCCGCGCGAAAGGCGTCGGGCAGCCAGTGGATGCGGCCGGCATCGAAGGTGACGACATCAAAACGGCAGGCCGGCAACGCGCCGCGCCATGTCGCCAGGAAATGCTCCGCGGCACGCACGAGCCGCGCACGTTTCCTGGCATCGATACTCGCCGCCGCCTGCGCGAAGCGTCTGCTCCGCCTCGCCCGCACTTCGACGAACACCAGCGCGCCGTGCGCATCGAGCATCACGAGATCCAGTTCGCCGCCGCGGCACGTCACGTTGCGCGCGACCAGCCGCATGCGCCGCCGCTGCAGATAGTCGAGCGCGTGAGCTTCGAACGCATCGCCGAGCGTCTTGGACATGGCTTCTCCACGAAAGTTGTCGACGGAACGGCTACATCGGGCGTGGCAAAATGACGTCCTTTCCCCCGATGCCCGTCACATGTCGTCACTTCCCGCGTCACTCTCCGGCCTCGCCGATGGACAGACCTATCCGACGGGCGCCCTCTACGTGGTCGCCACCCCGATCGGCAATGTCGCGGACATCACCCTGCGCGCGCTGCATGTGCTTGGACTGGCGGATCGCATCGCCGCCGAAGACACGCGCAACACCTCGCAATTGCTCGCGCGCTACGGCATCTCGAAACCGGCGATCGCCGTACACGAGCACAACGAGAAGAGCGCCGCCGAACGCGTGATCGCGCATTTGCGCAACGGCGAGCGCATCGCCTGTGTCTCCGACGCCGGCACGCCGGGCATCTCCGATCCTGGCGCGCGTCTCGTCGATGCCGTGCGTGAAGCCGGACTTCCGGTGATCCCGATGCCGGGCGCCAGCGCGCTCACGACAGCCTTGAGCGCGGCCGGCGCCTGGGTGAAGAGCTTCACGTTCATCGGCTTCCTGCCGACCAAGGCAAAGCAGCGCGCCACGCATCTGCGGACGCTCACTCATCATCCGATGGCACTGGTCTTCTACGAAGCGCCGCACCGCATTGTCGAGACCGTGCGCGCGCTCGCCGAGGCCTTCGGCGGCGACCGGCAGTTGTTGATTGCCCGTGAGTTGACGAAGTTACATGAGAGTCTGCATCGCTGCACCCTGGCCGAAGGGCCAGCATGGCTCGAAGCCGATGCAAACCGTCAACGCGGCGAGTTCGTGCTGGTGGTGGAAGGCGCGCCCGATACCGAGGACGCCGATGACGCCCACGACGGCCTGCTTGGAACCTTGCTGGAGGAGTTATCGGTGAAGAGCGCGGCGCGCATCGCCGCGACCTTGACCGGCGCGTCGCGCAATGTGCTCTACGAGCGCGCGCTCATGCTCGCGAAGCGCGCAGGGCACGAGAGCCTCGAAGCCAATGACGAATAAAAAAACGGGCCGTCGCAAGACGGCCCGTCATGGTTCCGGAACGAAGGAAACGCGTTCAGGCAATCACTGAAACCCGCGCGATCAGTTCACGCTGTCGTCAGCCAGCGACTGCGCCTGTTCTTCACGAGCCTCGCGCGCTTCCTGCTGCGTGAGCCCTTCGATCTTCACCTTCTGCGTACCCGTGCCGCGCATGCCGAGCACGGCCGCGGCGGCATAGGACAGGTCGATCACGCGTCCGCGCACGTACGGGCCACGGTCGTTGATCTTCACGACGACCGTCTTGTGATTCGCCTCGTTCGTCACGCGAACCCACGAAGCCAGCGGCAACGTACGGTGCGCGGCGGTCATGGCGTTCATGTTGAACTTCTCGCCACTGGCAGTCTTGCGGCCATGGAACATGCGGCCGTACCACGACGCCTTGCCCTTCTGTTCGAAGCTGCCGACGTCCGGACCAGTGGTGATCGGCTCGGCGTCAGACAGCGACTGCGTCGGTTGCGCCGGCTTGTCCGCCGGAAGCGCGGACAGGTGCGAATCGAAGGCGAGCGGCCCGACCGGGCGGGCACTGCTCGTGCTGAGAGACTTTGTAGTCTGAGGATTGGATGCGACATCGCCCGAACCCGGCGCGGCGCAACCAGCCAGCACACCAACGGCTAGCAGGCTCCCGACATGTCGAATAAATCGAGCATTCATAGACGTGTACCAACGATAAAAGCGCAGCCGCGCTGCGCTGGTCGGCGCGCGCAAGGCTGCACGAGGCATGGCCGCGCCAAGGCACAAAGCCGCTCGGTCAAGCGAACGGCTGGCCCTGCACGGATGCGGCGTACTCGTGCCGCAAAGCCCGGTTATTGTTCACGTCTGGCGCAACCTGTCCCCGGCAGCCTGACCAGACCCCACATGCCGCCATCGAACATGGCATCACGCTCGTGCGCTGGACAAACCAGTAAGGCGCAGGAACGGCGGCGTAGGCCCCATCCGGCGTGACGGCAGCAAGGCCATCTGACAGACGCGCGGCGTCTGGCCGGACAAGACGTGTGCACCTACGGAAGGTGCTTGAATTGCGATTGCGAGGCTTTTGGCCCCCAACAGCGTACTGAAGGCAATTGTAAAAACGCGCTAGCGTCTGAACATTCACCTGATGACAGCATGGTGACTCCCATGCACAAGTAGTGCCATTATACAAAAAAACCGGGGTTGAGCTCGCCGGACTGTGCATACCGTCATTAATTTTCACTATGACCGTAAGAATTGCCGGTTCCCGCCTCGTTTTCCGTCACAAACCGCGGCCCATCGCTCCCCAATGCGGCTCGGTACAATGGACGTTTTTACAGCCTCACTGGTACCCACGACAGTCATATGAAAGTCATTCTCGTTCCCGTGACGCCGTTCCAGCAGAACTGCTCCATCGTCATCTGTGAGACGACGCGGCGCGCGGCGGTCGTCGATCCAGGCGGCGACATCGAACGCATCATCGCGGCAGTCGAGCAGCAAGGCGTAACGGTCGAGAAGATCCTGCTGACGCACGGCCATCTCGACCATTGCGGCGGAGCGAAAGCGCTCGCGGACCACTACGGTATACAGATAGAGGGCCCGCATCGGGAAGACGCGTTCTGGATCGACCAGTTGCCAGAGCAGACGCAGCGCTTCGGGTTTTCGAATGCCGAAGCCTTCACCCCCGCCCGCTGGCTCGACAACGGCGACACCGTGCAGTTCGGCGACGAAACCATGGAGGTCTATTTCTGTCCCGGCCATACGCCGGGTCATGTGATCTTCTTCAGCCGGGCTCACGAGGTGGCGTTCGTCGGCGACGTGCTGTTCGCCGGGTCCATTGGCCGCACCGACTTCCCGCGCGGCAATCACGCCGATCTCGTGCGCTCGATCCGCGAAAAGCTCTGGCCGCTCGGCGACGACGTCACCTTCGTGCCAGGCCACGGCCCAGCCTCGACGTTCGGCGAAGAACGCCGCAGCAATCCCTACGTCGGCGATGGAGTCCCCGCGTGAATGCCATTCCCGAAATCTACGTCAGCACCGACGTCGAAGCCGACGGCCCCATTCCCGGTCCGCATTCGATGCTGAGTTTCGCGTCGGCCGCCTTCACTGCCGATAAGCAACTCATCGCCACGTTCTCCGCGAATCTCGAAACGCTCGAAGGCGCAGCGCCGCATCCGGTGCAGGCCGCCTGGTGGAAGACGCAGCCCGACGCGTGGGCCGCCTGCCGCAAGGACCTGCAGAAACCCGAGCCGGCACTGCGGGCCTATGTCGAATGGGTGGAAGCCCTGCCGGGCAAGCCGGTGTTCGTCGCTTATCCGGCGGGCTTCGACTTTACCTATATGTTCTGGTACATGATGCGCTTCGCCGAGCGCTGCCCGTTCTCGTGGTCGGCGCTCGACATCAAGACGCTCGCCTTCGCGATGACGGGCCTGCCGTACCGCAAGGCCATCAAGCCGCGTCTGCCCAAACACTGGTTCGACGAATTGCCGCATACCCACGTCGCGCTCGACGACGCCATCGAGCAAGGCGCCCTCTTCTGCAACATGCTGGCGGAGTTGCGCGCCACGCAAAAGGCGGCTGGCGTCACGGCCGGGGCACCCGGCGACACGGAAGGTAAAACCGCGCAGTGAGGCCAGCGAGTTAGGGAAACTCCCTCAGTGCAGCCGCATTGCATTGCGTTTCTTTTCCGAGGCCTCTACCATAAGAGTCAGATCGCGACCGAACGGAGGCGCAGTTGACTCTCGATACATTCTCACAAAAAATCCTGCGTCTTCTGCAACTGGATGCACGACGCTCCGTTCAGGAAATTTCGGATCAGGTCGGGCTGTCGAGTACGCCATGCTGGCGTCGCATCAAGGACATGGAGCAATCTGGTGTGATCCAGCGCTACACCGCGCTGCTCGACCGCGAAAAGCTCGGCCTGCACGTCTGCGCACTTGCCCATATCCATCTCACACGGCACACGGAAGGCGGCGTCGAGCAATTCGAGCGCGAGATCGCCACCTGCCCCGAAGTGACCGAGTGCTACAGCACCACCGGCGAATCGGACTACATCCTCAAGATCGTCGCGCCGGACATCAAGGCCTACGACGCATTCCTGCACGACCGCATTTTCAAGATTCCGGCTGTCGCGCAGGTTCGCACCAGCGTCGTGCTGCGCGAGATCAAGTTCGATACGCAGTTGCCGCTTTGAGTCGAAACACCGGCGCTCTGGCCTGACGCTTCAGGTTGCGCGGTCGGGATGCGGAGCGCGGGAAACGTCGAGCGCCTGTGTCAGGCGAATTTCACGCGCGCCGATCCGTCGGGCGAGTGCCTCGAAGTCAATCGCACCGAGCCTTGCTTCGGTGTCATGCGCGGCCGGCGCCGGCAAGACGATCTCGACGGCAAAGCCGCCGCTCAAATAATGCAGGCCCAGCGACTGAACCGTTAAGCCATGCTGAGCAAACGCACTGCGCACGGCTTCGCTGACCACCGACCGCAAGGGGAAGTTGCCCGGCAACGGATTGAGCTCATCGCTTTCCGGATCGACGTGAATGAGCGCATCGAGCACGCGCGGGTCGGCGCGGACATGGGCGCGCGCCGATTCCGCGATGAAATGACCTTCCGAAACCGATATCAGCGGATCCACGAGAATATGAGCATCGACCATGGCGAGATCGCCCATTTTTCTCGTGCGTAGTTCATGCACTTCCCGCACGCCGGGCGTGTTCAGCAAAATCACACGCAAATCATTCGTGGTGGTTTGATCGAGCGCGCGATCGGACAAATCCTGCAACGCGTCCCACGCGAACGTCCATCCCATTTTCGCGATCAGAAACCCCACAAGCGCTGCGGCAATCGGGTCGAGAATACGAAATCCCGCCAGACTGCCGACAATTCCCAACGCAACCACCAGCGAAGAAGCCGCATCAGAGCGCGCATGCCATGCATTTGCGACCAACATGGCCGAACGAACTCTTTCCGCAGCACGGAGCATGAATCGAAACAATGCTTCTTTCGAAATCAATACAACGATTGCCACCGGCAAGGCGATGGCGTGAACCGGCGGAATATCCTGAAGGTTCACGAGTCGGGTTCCCGCGCGCCATAACATGCCGACTCCGACCGCGATCAACAATCCGCCGAGGAATAATGACGCAACCGTCTCATAACGGCTATGCCCGTAGTTATGATCGAGGTCTGGCGCGGCGGCCGCATGCCGATTGGCGACCAGAACAATGAAATCAGACACAATATCGGCCAGAGAGTGAATGCCGTCCGCAATCAAGGCCTGGGAGTGAGCAAGAAAACCGACGACGAGTTGCGCAATCACGAGTCCGCTATTCAGCCCAATGCTCGCCCAGGTCGTCCTGCGGGCAACTGCCTGCTTTTCAGCAACACTCGAACTCGAAAGTGACATGTGATTGCGTCCTGCTTGTTCAGACGGTCACTTTAACGCGCCGCGCGCAAATAATGCCGGGTTCGCATCGTATGTTTGAAGCTGGCCTGCAAGAATTTCGGACAACTCTACTGCGGCATTCGTCGCCGCAACAAAACCTGCGCGACAAAAACAGAAAGGCCGTGTCCCTGCGGACGCGGCCTTTACCGACAATCTTGACGCAAAAAGTTACTTGCTGATCAGGAAGCTGTCGCGGTCCTGTCCGGCAATCCATTTCGGCGGCTTGCCGCGGCCAGACCACGTGCTGCCGCTTTCCGGGTCGCGATACTTCGGTGCGACGCCCGAACGGCTGCGCGATGCCTTTGACACCTTTGCACCCCGGCCGCCAGCGAGTTCCTGAAGCGTGATGCCGTAATCCGCCATTTTCTGCTTGATCTCATTAAGTACTTCGGCGTATTCGCGCGACTTTGCTTCTTCAATCTGGCGTTCAAGAGACTCGCGCTGTGCGAGCAGTTCCTTGTATGAAGGCATGGCAATTCCCTAAGTGGTTTGCTGATTTACGAATCGACTCGCTCGCTTGCAGTTTTCGGTATAGCCTCGGACTGGCACGCAGATTAACACAGTTCCGATTAACGCGGCACATGCGGTTTGCCGCTTAATAAACTTTTGCAGCTTTCTTCGTAAGATTTGCCGATAATTCCGAGCGCCGAAGCACTGTCCATTAAGCTTAAAAAGATGCAGCGCAAACAAAATACACGCGTCGTGCTGCCATCGCATGATAACAATCCGCCTGACACACCTCGAACGTTTCATGGAATGACAGCTTGGTGAGCTTCTCACTGGATTTTGTAATGTCCATGAGAAGCCTCCGGCTCTTTTACCATTCAGTGGGAATTCAGACGTTTCGCTCGAAACAATCGATAAGCGCAAGCTTCAGTTCATTCCTTGTTTCCTTGGGCTTATCGAATGTAAAACGATTGCGACAGTCTTCATGCTGCAAATCGCATCCGTAACGGTCAATCCCCATTAATCGGGTTCCGGCAGGCCGGCCGGGATAAGCGTCGAAATATTCACACAACGATGATTCGTCATCGTATGAAAGCGGCTCGAGCGGATCCAGCTGGTCCTCGCCGAGCCAGCCCATCGCGCCAAAGCCGCCGATATAACGCATCCGCGCCAGTTTCATCACCCAGAAAGAGAAGTCGCCCAATTCCAGATAACGCGCCGCTTGCGGGTGATAGCGCAGATAGCGTCGGGCGAGCCGGTCGCTCTCTTCCGGCGCCGCGGGCGAGAAAGCGCCGAGCATCGTCAGACGCTGTCCCTCCAGCACGTCGCCGTGTCCCGCGTGCGCGACCAGAAAGCCCGCCTGTGCATTGGCTTGCAGGTTGCGCGTGTGTTCGGCGAGACGGCTGATCAGCAGCATCGGCAGGTGCTTCGCGGTCAGTGCAAACGGCAGGGCGGTCGGATACGGAAAGCCCTCGGGTTCGCGCGAATGCGTGGCGAGCGTGCCTTCCGCGACGTGATGCAGCAAATGAAGCGGGGCTTGCGACGGAATATGCATTGAATCCTCGTACGGCTGCGATATGTCCACGCGATGGTAATGCAGCGCCCTCAAGCGTGTCTCCTGGCCGTTCGATAGAATCGAAAGCCTTCGCGCAAGCAGGCAAGCTGTCAGGTTGCCCTGCGTTGCGCCCTACTCCAGAAGCCCTCCCGTGTCAGATTCGACCACCGCCTCTTCCGCCGTCCGCGAAACCAGTCCGGCGCTCGCGCTGCATCGCAGCCTTCCCTACGCCACGCGCGTGCGCGCCCGCTACGCGACGATGGCCATCTTCTTCATCGCCGGCATGATGTACGCAACGTGGGGCGTCCACGTGCCGACGGTGCGCGACAGGTTCTCGCTCAGTCCCGGCATGCTGTCCCTCGCGCTGTTCGCGGTGGCAGGCGGCTCGATTTTCGCGATGCTCACCGCCGGCTCGTGGATCGCGCGCGCCGGCACGCGGACCGCGTGCATGACGGGCGGCGTCCTGATGATGGTCTGCGGCGCGCTGGTGCTCGTGACGCCGTGGTTTTGGCTGCTGCTGCTCGTGCTCGCCCTGTTCGGCTTCGGCATGGCCACGCTCGACGTCGCGATGAACGCCGAGGCCAGCGCGGTCGAAGAGGCGCTGGACCGGCCGATCATGTCGTCGCTGCACGGCATGTTCAGCATCGGCGGGATGGCGGGCGCGGCGGCGGGCGGCGCGCTGCTCGCCCACGGACTCGCGCCGGCGGCGCATTTCGCGCTGGCCTCGGGCGTGAGCCTGCTGGTGCTGCTCGTCTCGATCCCCGCCACGCTGCCGCACGTGCCGCATCACGATGAACACGCGAAGGCGTCGTCGTCGAAACGCTGGCGCTCGGGCGCGCTGTGGGCGCTCGGCGGCCTGGCGCTGATCGCGCTGATCGCCGAGGGCGCGATGTACGACTGGGCCACCGTCTACATGCGCGACGTGGTGCAGGCGACGCCCTCGGTATCGAGCGCCGCCTACGCCGCCTTCTCGGGCGGCATGGCGGCGGGCCGCTTCGGCGGCGACGCGGTGCGCGCGCGCTTCGGTGCGCCGCAACTGATCTTCGGCAGCGCGGGGCTCGCGTTCGTCGGCATGGTGATGGCGCTCGTGTTACCGAACACCGTCTTCACGATGACCGGCTTCACGCTGATGGGACTCGGTCTCGCGAACATGATGCCGGTGCTGTTCGCGGCGGCGGCGCGCGTCGAAGGCGTGACGCCCGCCGAAGGACTCGCGCAGGTCGCGGGTCTCGCTTATTTTGGGCTGTTGCTCGGGCCGGTGCTGATCGGCGGCGTTGCACAGGTCACCAGTCTGCCCATCGGCCTGTGCGTGGTCGCCGCCTGCTGCGCGATCATCACGCTGATCGGACCGAAGATCCTCAGACGGCTGAAGATATAAAAAACGCGCGGCCCTTGCGGCGCCGCGCGTTTCTCAGGACCGAAGTCCCGTGTGACTTACATCTTGACGACGTCGAGCAGGGTCTTCTTGCCCTTCTTGTAGTCGTACAGCGAGATCACGCCGTGCTTCAGGTCGCCCTTCGAATCGAAGCTCGTCTGACCGATCACGCCCTTGTAGTCCGTGTTCGGCATCGCAGCGAGGATCTTCGCCGGATCGGTCGAGTTCGCGCGCTTCATCGCGTCGACGATGATGTACACCGCGTCATACGTGAACGGCGCGTAGATCTGGATCGGCTGGCCGAAACGCTTCTGGAACTTGGCCGCGAATGCCGCGCCGCCGTCCATCTTTTCCAGCGCCATGCCGGCTTCCGAGCACACGACGTTGTCGGTCGCGTCGCCGGCGAGGTCAGCCAGCTTCTCGGTGCAGACGCCGTCGCCGGCCAGAACCTTCGCGCGCAGGCCGAGCTGCTTGGCTTGCTTCGCGAACGGGCCGCCGGTTGCGTCCATGCCGCCGTACATCACGGCGTCGGGGTTTTCGCCCTTGATCTTCGTCAGAATCGCGCGGAAGTCGACAGCCTTGTCGTTCGTCGCGTCATGCGAGATCACCTTCAGGCCGAGCGACTTGGCCGTCTTCTCGAACTCGTTCGCGAGACCCTGGCCGTAAGCGGTCGAGTCGTCGACGACGGCAACCGTCTTCACCTTCAGGTTCTTCGCCGCGTAGTTGGCGAGCGCCGGGCCCTGTTGCGCATCGGTCGCGACGACGCGGTACGTCGTCTTGAAGCCTTGCTGCGTGTAGGCCGGGTTCGTTGCCGACGGGGAAATCTGCACGATGCCCGCATCGCTGTAGATCTTCGACGCCGGGATCGAGGTGCCGGAGTTCAGGTGGCCGACGACGGCCACGACCTTGTCATCGACGAGCTTCTGCGCAACCTGCGTAGCGGTACGCGGGTCAGCGGCGTCGTCTTGCGGGTCCAGTTGCAGCGTGATCTTTTCACCGCCGATCGTGAGACCCTTTGCGTTGATCTCTTCGACTGCCAGCCGCGCGCCGTTTTCGTTGTCCTTGCCCAGGTGAGCAATGCCGCCGGTCAGCGGAGCGACGTGACCGATCTTGACGACCTGGTCGGCTGCTGCGGTCGTTGCCAGCGTGGCGAACAAAACAGCCGCGGCGCTGATCGGCAACAGTTTGTGAAGCTTGGTGTTCATGTAAGTCTCCAGTTTCGGTCCCAAAAACAACGTAATCGCCCTGTGCCCCGTCTTTCATCTCGATCGCTCAGTCCCGTGGACGACCACGCCGGATGCATCGTCATGCACTTGGCAAGTCCTTCCGGCGGGCCGTTCGTGGCGGCCGCCATCCGCACTGCGCGCAAGTGTAGGGTTGTCAAATTAATTTAGGGAAGTTTTTTAGGATACTGGTGTCACTACCGATTAACGGCCAGTTGTGAGCGCCGTCGGTTTGTGCTGGCGTTTGCGCGAAGACGCCCTGTTCATGCGGGTTTCCGCGACATCGGCTCACAGTCTTTTGAGCGTCATTCAAGTTTCATCACACGACGCCGATAATCTCCGGCCGTCAGATCATTAGCCCGGTTTTAAAGCCCCGCTTTTAGCCGGCGATTAGGCTCGCCGCTCTAAAAATGCTTCACGTGGTCAAGCATCGTGCCAGGCAGCGCCGAACCGGCACAGGGCGGCTGAAAGGGAAAGCTGGCACACTCACCCGCCTCGGCATCTCACACACAAGGAGCTTCGACGTGACCGTACCCGTGACATCCCGCTGGATCGACATTCCCGCCGATGGCGGCAGCTTCCAAGGCTATCTCGCCCTGCCCAAGACGGGCAGCGGACCGGCCGTCATCATCCTGCAAGAGATCTTCGGGGTGAATGGCCACATCCGCAGCGTCGCGGATCAATATGCGGCCGATGGCTATGTCGCACTCGCACCGGACGTCTTCTGGCGCACGCAGCCGCGCGTCGAGCTGGGCTACGAAGGCGCGGATCGCGAGAAGGCGATGGAACTGCTGCAGAAGACCAAGGTGGAAGCCGCGGTCGCCGACGTCGGCGCAGCGGCCAAGGCGCTGCGCGCATTGCCGGAAGTGACGGGCAAGGTGGCGGCGATCGGTTACTGCTTCGGCGGCCGGTTGGCCTATCTGGCGGCGGCGCAGGGATCGTTGGATCTGGCAGTGGCGTATTACGGCGGCGGCATTCAGAACGCGCTCGATCAGGCCGACCAGGTCAAGGTGCCGATGCAGTTCCACTACGGCGAACTCGACGCTCACATCCCGGCGGACGCGGTGGATGCCGTGCGGCAGAAGTTTGCCGCACGCAAGGATTCGGAACTGTATGTGTATCCGCAAGCCGATCACGGCTTCAACTGCGGCGATCGCGCTTCGTACAATGCGAAGGCATCGGCGCTCGCGCACGGACGCACGCTGACCTTCCTCGGCGAACACCTGTAAGCACTCGACGGCGCGCGCACGAAAACGCGCGCCGGTCAGGCGTGGAACAGCCTGCGGGACTGCCGGGCCGGCGCTAGATCAGCGCAGGCAGTCCTTCGACCAGCAGGAACGCGGCGAGCACGCCGAGCAGCGCACCGCACACGCGCAAGGTGTTGTTCTTGAAATGCGTTGCGCAGGGAATGGCCCCGAGGAACAGGGCGCCGGCGAGCGCCATCGGAATGATCAAGATGAAGTCGCCGATCGTGAAATACGTCATGGTGCGTCTCCCTTCGTCCAGCTTGTACCTGGGTTGTCGCGCGCTGAAGTTCTGTTCTGTGCGTCGACATTTCGAGTATAGGCGGCGCCTCGAAGGGCGTCGGGCCTTCTTCGTTCGGCGAGAGACAAGCGCAATCGTAAAACCCTTGCGCGACAAGGGCTTGCAGTCAATTTTTTTAAGCGCCCGCGTAAAAACCCTTACTTTCTTCGTATTTCAACTGGCTTTCTGATTGACGCATGGCCTATCGCGCGGGTGCAGTTCCGATCTTCCGCTCCCTGCGATCGAGATACACCGCAGCCGCCAGCCCAACCAGCAGCAGCGCGCCGATGAGTCCGGCCACGCCCGGCCAGCCCAACGCGGTCCAGAAGTGGCCGCCATATGAGCCGATCACGCTCGAGCCGATGTAATACGCGAGCAGATAGAGCGCCGCCGCCTGACCTTTCGCCTGCGCGGCGAGCCGTCCGACCCAGCCGCTCGCCACCGAATGGCCGGCGAAGAAACCGAACGTCAGGCAGGCGATGCCCGCGATGATCACCGGCAGCGACATCGACAGGGTCAGCGCGATGCCGAGCATCATCAGCAGAAGACTGGCGATCAGCACACGGCCGCGCCCGAAGGCATCGGCCAGCTTGCCGGAACTGGGCGAAGCGATGACTCCCGTCAGATAGACGGTGAAGATCGCGCCGATCTGGGTCTGGTTCAGGCGGAACGGCGCGCCGAGCAGGCGATAGCCGACGTAGTTATACAGCGTGACGAAGCTGCCCATCATGACGAAGCCCAGCAGGAACAGGAACGGCAGGCCGCGATGGCGCACGTGTCCGGCCAGCGAGCGTCGATGCTGCGTAAAACCGACGCCGCGCCGGGGCTGAAAGCGTTGCGACGGCGGCAGCAGCGCGCGAAAGATCAGCATGGCGAGCAGTCCTAGCACCCCGATTCCGCCGATCGCCACGCGCCAGCCGAACAGGTCCGCCAGCACGCCGCTGATCACGCGCCCGGCCATGCCGCCGATGGCCGTTCCGCCAACATAAAGTCCCATCGCGAGGCCGAGACCCTTCGGATGCACTTCCTCGGCGAGATAGGCCATTGCGACGGCGGGCACGCCGCCGAGCGCAAAACCGGCCAATGCGCGCACGATGAGCAGCGCGTGCCAGTCCGGCAGCACGGCCGCGAGCACGGTCAACACCGACGACGCCAGCAGCGAAAGCGTCATCAGCCGATGACGGCTCCAGCTTTCAGAGACGAATCCCGCGATGAAGATCGCGATCGCCAGGGCGGCCGTGCTGACCGACACCGCCAGCGCGCTGACTGCCGGGCTGACGCCGAACGCCTTCGTGAACTCCGGAAGCAGCGGCTGCACGCAATACAGCAGCGAAAAGGTGGCGTAGCCGGCGAACAGCAGCGCGAGCGACGCCCGCCAGTAGGCCCGCGAGCCGCGTTCGAGATACGGGGGCTCATCGACATCGCCTTCCGGAGTTTGCCCGGCCGAAGCAGCGCTCATTTTTTAAGTATTCTCTGACAAACCTTCAACGATACGCCGCGCCGAGGGTTTTGCCTAATGCGCGGAACGGTTTGGCGGAAGATCAGCGAGTAATTACTTCCAACCGTCTGCGCTCGACAACATAAGACGGCAATTGGCGTCGCGTCGGCGCGCCGCGATGCGCTAAAGTAAGCGCACAATCGTTCATGATCGCCGCGCGCCGACCCCCTTCGCGCAAGGCTGACGCAGCGAAAGTGTGGTGCACGAGCCGTCAGAAGCCTGTGCTTGTTGCGATATTTTTTGACCGGCGCATCATCCTCAGCCGGCGTTGAAACGGGGATTCATCATGCAAATCGGTTCGATTGTCCGCTCAGTGCATATCGCCGTGCCTCAGGGCGCGCGCGGCATCGTCATGCGCATCCTCGGCGACATGGCCATGGTCGCCTGGTACGCAGGCGAGCCCGGCGTCACCCAGCTCCTCAACACGGAGCCGTTCTTCCTTGAAGACCTGATCGACACCGGCGACATCGTGCGGCCGGCGAACACCGTCGTTCACTGAGTCTCGCTGAAAACCCGCCGTGCTGATGCCGTCCGCGCGCCGGCGCGGCACAATGCCGGGATGAACCCGATCGATCCCGACTCCCACGGCGCGCCCGTTCCCCGCGATGGCGACGCGCCCCCCTTCGCCGGCCTCACGCCCGAGCGCGTGCTCGATGCACTCGACAGCGTCCTGATTCCCGCAGGCACGCGTACCGACGGCCGCCTGCTGCCCCTGAACAGCTACGAGAACCGCGTCTATCAAGTGGGCGTGGAGGACGGCCCGCCGGTTATCGCGAAGTTTTATCGGCCGGAACGCTGGTCGGACGGCGCGATCCTCGAAGAGCACGCGTTCGTCGCGAGCCTCGTCGCACGCGAGATTCCGGCCGTGCCCGCGCGCGTGCTCGAAGGCGCCACGCTGCACGCGTTCGGCGGCTTCCGCTTTTCCGTGTTCGAGCGGCGCGGCGGACGCGCGCCCGATCTCGATCGCACCGATACGCTCGAGTGGCTCGGGCGCTTCATCGGGCGGATTCACGCGGTGGGCGCAATCGAGCCGTATCGCGAACGTCCGACGCTCGACATCACCACCTTCGGCTACGAACCACGCGACTATCTGCTCGCGCACGACTTCGTGCCCGCCGACGTGCGCGAGGCATGGGAAACGGTCGTCGCGATGGCGCTCGAAGGCGTCGCGCACTGCTTCGAGCGGGCGGGCGACGTACAGCATCTGCGCCTGCACGGCGACTGTCATCCGAGCAACGTGCTGTGGACCGATTGCGGCCCGCATTTCGTCGATTTCGACGACAGCCGCATGGGCCCCGCCATCCAGGATCTGTGGCTGCTGCTGCCGGCGGGCCGCGCGGACGCCTCGCGGGCGCTGACGGACCTGCTCGCCGGCTACGAGGACTTCTGCGAGTTCAATCCACGCGAATTGCATCTGATCGAAGCCCTGCGCACGCTGCGCCTGATCCACTATTCGGCGTGGCTCGCGCGCCGCTGGAACGATCCGGCCTTCCCTGCCGCGTTTCCGTGGTTCAACACGCAGCGCTATTGGGAGGAGCGCATCCTCGAATTGCGGGAGCAGGTCGGCGCCATGCAGGAAGGGCCGCTCTGGCCCGTCTGAAATCTTTCGTGACACCCCGGGCGTTTTAAACAATCACAAACGATTGCAAAGCCTTTTAGCGCGTGTAACGATAACGATTCTCATCTTCCCGCCTCCTGTCGATCGCCGTTCTTGCGATCGGGGGCGGGCTTGTGCATCCGTTTCGAAATCCTGGAGAGACGCTTGAACGCGCCCGACACCCTCAATCCGCAGCCGCCTGCAGCGAGCGGCCCGGCCCACTATCGTCCGCATGGCCGTCTGATCGACGACGCCGAGCAGTTCGTGCGCAAGAACCGCTCGCGCCGCTCAACTTTTCTCAAATGGCTGCGCAAGGTGCATGGCTGGATTGGTCTGTGGGGTGCGCTGCTCGGTCTCCTGTTCGGCGTGACGGGCTTTCTGCTGAATCATCGCGCGCCGCCACTGCGCATCTCGACGGGCGAGCCGCAGGTGTCGCAGCTGCAAATGCCGTTGCCGGCGGAAGGCTTCAAGACGCCGCGCGACATGGGCGCCTGGCTCAAGCGCGAACTGAAGCTCGACGGCAATCTCGGCCGCACGCGCCGCGAACCGTCGCATGCCGTGGGCTGGGGCGACAAGAGCACG
Organism: Caballeronia sp. LZ032; assembly: GCF_031451315.1. NCBI lineage: Bacteria > Pseudomonadati > Pseudomonadota > Betaproteobacteria > Burkholderiales > Burkholderiaceae > Caballeronia > Caballeronia sp. LZ032. The sequence goes on along the minus strand of NZ_JARUXP010000001.1, from coordinate 3,240,750 downwards.
ATGCAGCCGGAACAGTGGTCGGTGATGGTGGCTTCGCCGGGCGGCAACGTGATGGCCGAATACTGGGTGGGCAACAACTTCGTTTCGGTGAAGCGCACCGACAACACCTTCCTCGCGATGATGACCAACCTGCACAAGGGCGTGGGCCTGAGCGTCGGCTGGATCCTGCTCATCGATACCTTCGCGGGCAGCATCGTGCTGCTGTCGCTGACGGGCGTGCTGCTCTGGACCGAACTCAACAAGAAGCGCACGGCAGGCGCGGTGATCGTGGCGGCTTCGCTGATTGCGGCGATCGTCTGCGGGCTGATCTGAGCGCTCCGTCACGCGATGAGCGTTCTCACGACGCTCACACGCCGCACACCTCTCCTTTGCCCGCCACTTCACGCGCCGCCTTTGCGCCTTCCACCTGCAGCAGTTCCGGCAGCGAGACGCCGTTCTTGGCAGCGGTGACTTCGGCGAGTATCGATACCGCGATCTCCGGCGGCGTCCTGCTGCCGATATAAATGCCTACGGGCCCATGCAGCCGGGCCAGTTCGGCTTCGCTGAGATCGAACTCCTTCAGCCGTTCGCGCCGCGCCGCGTTATTGCGCCGCGATCCCAGCGCGCCGACATAGAACGCCGGCGTCTTCAGCGCTTCCATCAGCGCGAGGTCGTCGAGCTTCGGATCGTGCGTCAGCGCGATCACCGCGCAGCGTTCGTCGAGCTGCATCTCCATGACGGTGTCGTCGGGCATGGTGCGGACGATCGTCGTGCCCGGCACGTTCCACTCTTCCGTGTATTCCTCGCGCGGGTCGCACACGGTCACCTGATAATCCAGCCCTACGGCGATGCTGCACAGATAACGCGACAACTGCCCCGCGCCGATCACCAGCATCCGGTAACGCGGGCCGTGGATCGTCAGCAGTTGCTGGTCGTCGAAGAGGACGCCATCGGTGGCCTGGGCCGGTTCGAGACGCGCGGCGCCGGTTGCCATGTCGAGCGTGCGCGCCACCAGCCTGCCGCTTTCCACGGCCGCACACAGCTCCGCGATGCCGCTCGCGCGCGTGAGCGGCTCCAGCACGAGCTGGATGGTGCCGCCGCACGGCAAGCCGAAGCGATGCGCCTCTTCGGCGCTGATGCCGTATTTCACCGCCTCGGGCGCGGTCTGCTCGATGCCCCGCTGCCGCACCCGCTCGATCAGATCATCCTCGATACACCCGCCCGATACCGAACCGACCACGTGTCCATCGCCGCGCACGGCAAGCATCGCGCCTTCGGGCCGTGGCGACGAGCCCCATGTTTTGACGACCGTGACGAGCAGTGCGCGATGGCCTTCTTCGAGCCATCGCGCGCTGTTCTTCAGGACTTCGAGATCCACGCTGTCCATGATTTCTTTCCCTTTTGCTGCACGTCCTGTTCTTCGGGCGCATCCGGCGCCTCGCCGCTGCCCTCGGCTGCGGCATCCTGCGGCGCCTGACCGCCCTGAAGCTGCGCGCCGAAGCGCTTGAAAAATTCTGCCGCAATTTTGCGCGCCGCGCCGTCGACCAGACGCGAGCCGATCTGCGCCAGCTTGCCGCCCACCTGCGCGGTGGCCGAATAGCTGAGCTTGGTCGAATCGGCTTCGTCGCCGGGTTCGAGATGCACCGTCGCGCTGCCCTTGCTGAAACCCGCCGCGCCGCCCTGCCCTTCGAACACGATCGTATAGGTACGAGGCGCGTCGATGTTCGTCAGCTCCATTTTGCCCTTGAAACGCGCCTTCACCGGACCGACCGCCGCCGTCATCGCAACGGCGTAGGTGTTTTCGCCGTCGGCTTCGATGCTGTCGCAGCCCGGAATGCAGGCTTTCAGGATCGACGTGTCGTTCAGCGCTTCCCACGCGCGTTCCTGCGTGACGGGCAAGATGTGCGTTTCGGTCAGTTCCATCGCGGGCCTCCGGAGGGCGGATGTTGCGACAAGGCAGCAAGCTCGCGTCCGACGGCCGCGAGACTGTCGAGGTTATGCGCCGCGAGCATCGCATCGACGTGCGGCAGGATCGCGCGCGCACCCCGCGCGCGCGGCGTGAAACCGGCGTAGCGCAGCAGCGGATTGAGCCACACGAGCCGATGTGCGAAGCGCCTGAGCCGGTGCATCTCGGCATCGAGCACGTCGATGGCTTCATGATCGAGGCCATCGGTCACGAGCAGCACCGTTGCGCGTCCCGCCAGCACGCGGCGCGCCCAGCGCCGGTTGAACTCCGCGAGCGCCGCGCCGATGCGCGTACCGCCCGACCAGTCCGCGACGCTCTGGCCGAGCGCCGCAATCGCGATATCGGGATCGCGTTCGCGCAACGCGCGCGTGGCGTGAGTCAGGCGCGTGCCGAACAGGAAGACCTGTAGCCGTTCACGCGACTGCACGAGCGCGTGGCAGAAATACAGCACCGCGCGCGAATAGGCGCTCATCGAGCCCGAGATATCGAGCAGCAGCACCAGCGGAGGCCGGCGCTCGACGACCGCGCGATACTTCCACACGGTCCAGTCGCCGCCTGAACGCACGGCATGCCGCGCGCTCGCTTTGAGGTCGGCGTGCGTGCCGCGCGACGCAGCCTTGAGCCTGCGGGTCGGCTCGGTCGCGAGCGGAATGCGGTGCGCGCGAATCTGATGCCGCAGTGTGCGCCATTCGTCGGCGCTGAGCGTGTCGAAGTCGCGGTGACTCAGGCGCTCCTGCGCGCTGAACGTGATGCGCGCATGCGCCTGCTCCGGCTGCGCGTCGGCAGGCGGCGGCTGCGGGGTCTGCACTGGCGCGGCGCGCGCCGCCAGCGCATCGGCGAGACGGTTGTTGCGCTTCGGCGGCGGCATGCCGTTCGTCACCTTCGGCAACAGCAGCGCGCGCAGCTTGCCTTCCCAGTCGGGATCGCGCCAGAACAGATCGAAGGCTGCGTCGAAGATCTCGCGCTCGTCGCTCGCGTGCACCAGCAGACAGGCGAGCGTCGCGCGGACATCGTCGCGCCGGCCGAGATCCACATGGCGCAATGCGTCGATTGCATCGACGGCCTGCGCAGGCGACATGCCGAGCCCCGCGCCGCGCAGCAGCCTCACGAAATGCACGACATTGCGCGCGAACGGTCCCAGCGTCATGGCGCCGCCGCGAGACAGCGCGCGAGCGTATCGGCGTCCATGCGCGCGAGATCGTCCTGGTACTTGAGCAGCACGCCCAGCGTGTCCTGCACCGATTGCGGATCGAGCTCCGACACCGACAACGCCGCCAGCGCGCGGCACCAGTCGATCGTCTCCGCCACGCCCGGCGCCTTGAACAGGTCCAGCGTGCGCAGCGCGTGGACAAAGGCGACAGCGCGCGCCTGCAAGTCTTGCCCCGCTTCAGGCGCGCGCGCCGCGACGATCGCCAGTTCCACGTCACGCGCCGGATAGCCGATCCACTGATACAGGCAGCGGCGCTTCAGCGCATCGTGGACTTCGCGCGTGCGGTTCGACGTCATCACGACGAGCGGCGGCCGGGCGGCGCGTACGGTGCCGTACTCGGGAATCGACACCTGGAAGTCCGACAGCAGTTCCAGCAAAAAGGCCTCGAACGGTTCATCGGCGCGGTCGATTTCATCGATCAGCAGCACGCGGCGGGCTTCCGGATGCGCGGCATCGGGCAGCAAGGCCTGCAGCAGCGGACGCTTGAGCAGAAACTCGCCGCGATACAGCGATTCGTTCGACGGCGTCTCGCCCGCCGCTTCCGCCAGCCGCAGCGCCATGATCTGCCGCGGATAGTCCCATTCGTACAGCGCGCTCGCGGTGTCGAGTCCTTCGTAGCATTGCAGCCGCAGCAGCGTCGTGCCGCATACGCCGGCCGCCGCCTTCGCGAGCTCGGTCTTGCCGACGCCCGGCTCGCCTTCGAGAAACAGCGGGCGCTGCAGCTTCAGCGCGAGAAAGAGCGCCGTCGCGAGTTCGCGGGTCGCGAAGTACTGCTGCTCGCGCAGGCGCGCGAGCGTTTCGTCGATGGAAGCGGGGTCGTCCTGCATCGCGGCTAGAAGGACAGCGCACGTTCCACCGCGCGGCCCGCGAGCACCGGTATCAGGTGCGCGCGGTATGCGGCGCTGGCGTGCATGTCGGCGTTGAGTTGATCCGGCGCGATGGTCACGCCGCGCGCCGACGCCACCGAAAAGTCCCTCGACAACGCCGCCTCCAGCTCGGCGGACCGGAACACCGACGGCGCCGCGCCGGTCACGCCGACGCGCACGCCATCCTTGAACTTCGCGACGAACACGCCGACCAGCGCGAAGTGCGACGCGGGATTGCGAAACTTCTCATACGCCGCGCGCTCGGCCAGCGGAAACTCGACCGCGGTGATGAGTTCATCGGGTTCGAGCGCGGTCTGATACATGTCGATGAAAAAGTCGTCGGCGGCGATGCGCCTGCGGTCCGTCACGACGGTCGCGTTCAGCGCGAGCACGGCGGACGGATAGCACGCGGCGGGATCGTCGTTGGCGAGCGAGCCGCCGATGGTCCCGCGTTCGCGCACCTGGCGGTCGCCGATCCGGCCCGCGAGATCCGCGAGGCCCGGCAATGCCTGCTGCACGTCGGGGTTCGCCGCCACGGCGGCATGGCACACGGCGCCGCCGATGGTGAGCGTGCCGCCATTCAACGTGACGGCTTTCATCGACGCGATGCGCGTCACGTCGATCAACGCCGACGGCTGTGCGAGACGCAGGCGCATGGTCGGCAGCAGGCTCTGGCCGCCGGCGAGGAACTTGGCCTCGTCGTTTGAGGAAAGCGCCGCGACGGCTGCCTGCGCTTCGCCCGGCCGTTGATAGTCGAATGAGTACATGGCCGGTCTCCTTATGCGGGTTGGGCGGCGTGCATCGCGGTCCAGACGCGGTGCGGCGTCGCGGGCATCTGCAAGTCCTTCACGCCGAGCGGCGCGAGCGCGTCGAGAATCGCGTTGATGACGGCGGGCGGCGAGCCGATCGCCCCCGCTTCGCCGCAGCCCTTCACGCCGAGCGGATTGTGCGTGCACGGCGTGCCTTTCGCGGTCTCCACGGTGAAGTTCGGCAGATCCACGGCGTGCGGCATCGCGTAGTCCATGAACGAGCCGGACAGCAACTGGCCGGTGCTGTCGTCATACACGCAGCGTTCGAGCATCGCCTGCCCGATGCCCTGTCCCAGCCCGCCGTGCACCTGGCCTTCGACGATCATCGGATTGATCACGTTGCCGAAGTCGTCGACGGCGGTGAACTTCTGGATGCGCGTCTCGCCCGTGTCCTGGTCCACTTCCACTTCGCACACGTAGGCGCCGGACGGATAGGTGAAGTTGGTCGGATCGTAGAACGCGTTCTCGTTGAGGCCTGGCTCCATCTGGTCGAGCGGGAAGTTGTGCGGCACGTAGGCGGCCAGCGAGACATCGACGAAGGTCTTGGTGCGGTCCGTGCCCGCGACCCGGAACACGCCGTTCTGGAACTCGATGTCCTCCACCGCCGCTTCCAGCAGATGCGCGGCGATCTTCTTCGCCTTCGACTCGACCTTGTCGAGCGCCTTCATGATCGCCGAGCCGCCGACCGAGATCGAGCGCGACCCGTACGTGCCCATGCCGAAGGGAATGCGTCCGGTATCGCCGTGGATGACCTCGACGTTTTCGATCGCGATGCCGAGCCGGTCCGCGACCACTTGCGCGAAGGTGGTTTCGTGGCCTTGGCCGTGACTGTGCGAGCCGGTGAAGACGGTGACCGAGCCGGTCGGATGCACGCGCACTTCGCCTGCTTCGAAGAGACCGGCGCGCGCGCCCAGTGCGCCCGCCACGTTCGACGGCGCCAGTCCGCACGCCTCGATGTAGCACGAATAACCGATGCCGCGCAGCTTGCCGTTTTGCTTCGATTCCTCGCGCCGCGCCGCGAAACCTTTCACGTCGGCGAGTTCCAGCGCGCGATCGAGGCAGGCGTCGTAATCGCCGGTGTCGTAGGTCAGGCCGACCGGCGTCGCATACGGAAACTCGCGGATGAAGTTGCGGCGCCGCAGTTCCACCGGGTCGATGTTCAGCTCGCGCGCCGCCGTTTCCACCAGCCGCTCGACCACATACGTCGCTTCCGGCCGGCCCGCGCCGCGATACGCATCCACCGGCACGGTGTTCGTGAACACGGCTTTCACTTCGGCGTAGATGGCGGGCGTCGTGTACTGGCCGGCGAGCAGCGTCGCGTAGAGCACGGTCGGGATCGACGAGGCGAAGGTCGACAGATACGCGCCCATGTTCGCCGTCGTATGCACGCGCATGCCGATGAACTTGCCGTCCCCGTCGATGGCCAGTTCCGCCTTCGTGACGTGGTCGCGGCCGTGCGCGTCGGAGAGAAAGGCTTCGGAACGTTCCGCTGTCCACTTGACCGGCCGCCCGACTTTCCGGGATGCCCACGTCAGCGCGACATCTTCCGGATACAGGAAGATCTTCGAGCCGAAGCCCCCGCCGACGTCCGGCGCGATCACGCGCAGTTTCGACTCCGGCAGTTGCAGTACGAACGCCGCCATCAGCAGACGTTCCACGTGCGGGTTCTGGTTCGCGACGTAGACCGTGTAGCTCTCGTCGTGCTTCGAGTAGCTCGCGTTGACGGCGCGCGGTTCGATGGCATTCGGCACGAGACGCTGATTGACGATATCGAGCGTCGTCACGTGCGCGGCCTGGGCGAAGGCGGCGTCGGTCCGGGCCTTGTCGCCGTGGCCCCAGTTGTAGCAGATGTTATTCGGCACGCTGTCGTGTACCAGCGGCTGGCCGGCGTCGGATGCGCTGCCGGTATTGACCGTAGCGGGCAGCTCGTCGTAATCCACCTCGATCAGTTCGAGCGCGTCCTTCGCCTCCTTGACCGTCTCCGCGATCACCAGCGCCACCTGATCGCCCACATGCAGCACCTTGTCGTGGGCGATGACCGGGTGCGGGGGTTCGTGCATCGGTGAGCCGTCGGTGCTGTGGATCAGCCAGCCGCACGGCAGGCCGCCGACGTTCTCGCCCGCCAGATCCCGGCCCGTGAAGATGCCGATCACGCCCGGCGACGCCTTCGCCGCCTCAATAGTCGGACCTGCAAAATTGGGTTTTGTTCGTGGACGCCTCGGGGCATTCATCAGGTGGCCTTGTACTTTTCGAACTCAGGCAGTTGTAGGAGGTGCG
>NZ_JARUXP010000001.1:3018406-3233543 GCF_031451315.1 Caballeronia sp. LZ032 | reverse complement strand
ATAGGCCCATTTCATATTGAAACTGGGAGTTTCGCAACTGCTTATCTGCACCTATCCGCACGCTGCGCTTGGCTTCGCGCGATTCTGCAAGACCGACTCAATATCGATGCGCGTGATCCGCGCGTGCGCATGCGGCGAGCGCAGGAACACGCCATGGCTTTGCTGCGGCAGGACCACGTCGTCCGTGTACTGGCCCGCGCCGGTCAGGAAGCGATAGTCTTCCTTGCGCTTGACGCCGGCGCCGATCAATTTCTGTTGCTCAGGGGCATTCATCGCGGTCTCCTGTTCAGGCGCGATTCATCGTTTCGGAGGGGGATCGGAACCGGGATCAGGCGCCCGCTTTCATGTCCTGCGCGCCCTGGAGCACCGCTTTGACGATGTTGTGATAGCCCGTACAGCGGCACAGGTTGCCGTCGAGCTGCTCTCGGACTTCTTCCTCGGACAGGTTGGCCGACTGCGCGGCCAGCGCGCTCGCACTCATTACCATGCCCGGGGTGCAGAAGCCGCACTGCAAGCCGTGACAGTCCTTGAATGCCGCCTGCATCGGATGGAGCTGGCCGTCTCGCGCCATGCCTTCGATGGTCGTCACGTCCATGCCGTCCGCCTGCACGGCGAGCATGTTGCACGACTTCACCGCGCGGCCTTCGAGGTGCACGGTGCACGCACCGCACTGGGCGGTGTCGCAGCCGATGTGGGTGCCGGTGAGGCGGAGTTGATCGCGGAGAAACTGGACCAGCAGAAGATGCGGTTCGACGGTGGCGGTCACGGGCTTGCCGTTGACCGTCAGGCTGATGCTGAGCGCCATTTCACTGTCTCCATGTGAGGACGGACCCGCTTCACGCCGTTGCACCTGCCTTACTGCCGCCGTGAGCGTTCAGTTGGGTTGGGTGTTGTGTTTGTGACGTCGAGTAAAACACAAATCGACGGGCGTCGCCATCCGCGCGAACGCCCGTCCGGTTCAGGCCGCCGCACTGCAAAACGCCGCCCGGAGGCGGCGTTTGGAGGCCTGTGCAGGGCGTTCAGTGCGTCGCGGTTTCGCGCTCATTCAAGCGGGCAGACGCGCCCGACGCTTCAGACGGCGCGCGGCCCAGCAGCGCGTGACGGCGCGAGTAGGCGAAATAGATCGCCAGGCCGGCCACCAGCCACACGAGGAAGGCAATCCAGGTGGTCGCCTGGAGGTTGGCCATGAGGAAGAGGCACGAGGCGACGGCCAGCACCGGCACCACCGGCACGCCCGGGCAGCGGAACGCACGCGGCAGGTCGGGGTGCGTACGGCGCAGGATCAGCACCGCGACGGACATCAGCGAGAACGCGGCCAGCGTGCCGATGTTGATGAGTTCCGCCAGCACGTTGAGCGGCACGAGCGCGCCGATCAGCCCGAAGACGATGCCGACGAGCCAAGAAGTGAAGAAAGGCGTCGAAAAGCGCGGATGCACCTTCGACAGGCGCGCGGGCAGGAGACCGTCGCGCGACATCGCGTAGATGATGCGGGTCTGGCCGTAGCTCATCACGAGAATCACGGTGAGCATGCCGAGCACCGCGCCGAGATCGATGAAGCCGGCCACCCAGTTCTGCCCCGCCAACTGCAGCGCGAACGACACCGGATGCGGATTGTTCGCAAACTGCGCCGACGGCACGATCCCCGTCACGACGCCCGCCACCGCTACGTACAGCACCGCGCACACGACCAGCGACGAGATGATGCCGATGGGCAGATCGCGCTTCGGATTCTTCACTTCTTCCGCCGCCGACGACACCGCGTCGAAGCCGATGAACGCGAAGAACATCACGGCGGCCGCGCCGAACACGCCTGACCAGCCGTGCGGCATGAACGGATGCCAGTTCGCGGGCTTGACGTGGAACACGCCCACGGCGATCACCAGCAACACGACCGTCACCTTGATCGCGACCATGAGGTTGTTGACGCGCGTCGATTCCTTGATGCCGACCGAGAGCAGCGTGGTGATGGCCATCATTACCAGGAACGCGGGCAGGTTGAACCAGGTGACCTGGCCGGGCAGCGCACCGGGCGCGGCGGTCAGGACGGTGGGCAAGGCGACGCCGAAGCCGGACAACAGCGATTGCAGATAGCCGGACCAACCCACGGACACGGCTGACGACGCGAGCCCGTACTCGAGCATCAGATCCCAGCCGATGATCCACGCGGCCAGTTCGCCGAGTGTCGCGTAGGAATAGGTGTAGATGGAGCCGGCGACGGGAATCGTCGATGAGAATTCGGCGTAGGCCAGCGCGGCGAAACCGCAGGCGACTGCCGCGACGATGAACGAGATCATCAGGGCCGGGCCTGCTTGCACGGCGCCCGTGCCGGTCAGCACGAAAATCCCGGTGCCGATGATCGCCCCGATGCCGAGAAAGGTCAGATCGAGGGCGCCGAGTGTTTTCTTGAGCGAGGTGCCGGACGCGCTGGCCAGCATGTGCTCGACATTCTTCCTGCGGAACAACGACATTGCGATGAATCTCCTTCTGGCACGCGGGCGCCCTGCTGCGGGAAACCCGGCATTTTATCGGAGACTCAAAGATTGCCCTGAGATGGGGCACGTCACGCATGCTGTGGCGAAGTTTTACGAATTTATCTTGAGAAAGATAAATTATCAGCTGGCGATGCCCGGATTCATGTCGACGAGACGGTTGCTCATTACGTAGAAGGTCAGCTCCGCGTTGTTGGCGAGCTTCATCTTCTCCAACAACCGCGCGCGATAAACACTCACCGTTTTAACCGAAAGCGATAAGGCGTTCGCGATATCCGTCAGGCGCTTGCCGGACGCCAGCATGCACAGCGTCTGGAACTCGCGGTCCGACAGCTTTTCGTGCGGCAGCCGTTCGGTATCGAGCGAAACGTAGGTTGCGAGCGCTTCGGCCATTTCCGGGCTCACGTATTTCCGGCCCTCCGCCACCTGGCGGATCGCGCCGAGCATCAGCGCGGGATCGGCCGTCTTCGACAGATAGCCCGCCGCGCCCGCCTTCAGTGCCCGCACCGCGTACTGATCCTCCCGGTACATCGAGAACATCAGCACCGGCAAGCGCGGCGCGTCGCGCTTGATGCGCTTCAGCAGGTCGATACCGTTGACGTCGGGCAGCGAGATGTCGAGCATCGCGACATCGAACGGACGGCGCGCGACAAGCGCGAGCGCCTGCATGCCGGTTTCGGCCTCCGACACTTCAGCGGCGACGCCGCGCTCCACCAGCAATTGCGCGACGCCGCGGCGCACGATGGCGTGGTCGTCGGCGAGCAGGACCTTGAGCATCGGCGGCCTCAGGCGCTCATGACGCCGACCGCGAACAACGCCGGCCGCGCCGCGGCCCACGGCAGGCGCGCGCGCACGATGGTTCCCGCCGGTTTTGCCGCCACGACGCGCAGGCTGCCGCACAGCGACTCGCAGCGCGCACGCATGCCGGACAGGCCGAAGCGCCCGCTCTTGCGACGCGCGGCCGTGCTGATGCCGATGCCGTCGTCCTCGACGGTCAGCGTGATGGCGTCGTTGTCGGCGTCGAGGGTGACGTTCGCGCGCGTGGCGCCGGCGTGGCGCGCGACATTGCCGAGCGCTTCCTGCGCCACGCGAAACAGCGCGAGCGACATGTCATCGGACAGGCGGTCGAGATGCGCGTCTTGCGCGCAGACGAACGTCACGGCAAGCGTCGTCCGGGCTTGGAAGCTTTCGATCCAGTTGAGCAGTTCGGCGCCGAGACCGGCGGCGAAGGTCGGCGCATGCAGACCCTCGACAATGCGATGGCTCGTTTCGCTGACCTCGGCCAGCGCGGCGCGCGCCTGATGCAGCGCGTCGTCGAGTGCGGCGGGGGCATCGGCGGGAAGCCAGTGTCCGGCGCGCGCGAGCGCCAGATTGGCGATGGTGAGCGCCGCGCCGGTTTCGTCGTGGAGATCCTGGGCAAGCGCCTGGCGCGCGCGTTCTTCGGTGGCGGCGAGCAGCGCGGCCAGTTCCTGCACGCGCGCGGTGAGACGCTGGATCTGCCGATCGCCCTTGAGCTTGGCGTCGATGAGCGCGGACCACGGAGACGAAGACGGAAGGCTAAAAGACGCGCCGGGACATTCCGGCGGCGGTGACGACACCCCGCGCAACGGGGCGCGACGAATCGGAGTCTCGTCGAGCGAGATCTTGGCCGGCGGGTTCATTCACATTCCTCGCTTTGAGCGCAACTGGAGCTACGTCCTCGGCTGACCCGCGAGCGGCGTAACTGAATTTACACTCTGTAACATCGAAGATGGGGCGCGCGGCGCGCGCGCCGTCTCAGGCGTAAACGGATCATATCTCAAAAATATGATAAATCCATGTCTGACAAGGCCTGGAACGGTGAACTTCATGTCGTTTGCCAAGTCCGGCGCACACAATGCGTAGGAAAAACACCTACGACACGCTGGCGGCGACGGCAAATTTGTAACTGCGCACTGTGAGTCGAGGCGAAAAAAAACCGGAGCGCGTGGCTCCGGTTCTTGCCCAGCGAATGCGGCGCAACGATCAGCCGACGAACGCCTTCTCGACGACATAGTGGCCAGGATGATTGTTGCTGCCTTCCTTGAAGCCCATGGCGTCGAGCAGTTCGCGCGTGTCGCGGAGCATGTGCGGGCTGCCGCAGAGCATGACGCGGTCGTTTTCGACGGAGAACGGCTCAACCGCCAGATCCGCGAACAGCTTCTTCGTTTCGATCAGATCCGTGATGCGGCCGCGGTTGGCGAATTCCTCGCGCGTGACGGTCGGGTAGTAGACCAGCTTCTCCGACACGATCTCGCCAATGTGCTCGTGCGCCGGCAGATGCTCGGTGATGAAGTCCTTGTACGCGAGCTCGTCGACGAAACGGCAGGTGTGCGTGAGCACAATCTTCTCGTAGCGGTCGTACACGTCCGGGTCCTTGATGATGGACATGAACGGCGCGAGCCCCGTGCCCGTCGACAGCAGCCACAGCGTCTTGCCGGGCAGCAGGTTGTCGGCCATGAGCGTGCCCGTCGGCTTCTTGCCGATCAGCACGGAATCACCCACCTTCAAGTGCTGCAGGCGCGAGGTCAGCGGACCGTCCGGCACCTTGATGCTCAAGAATTCGAGATGCTCTTCGTAGTTGGCGCTCGCGAGGCTGTAGGCGCGCAGCAGCGGCTTGCCTTCGACTTCGAGGCCCACCATCGTGAACTGGCCGTTCTCGAAGCGGAACGAGCTGTCGCGGGTGCAGGTGAAACTGAAAAGCGTGTCGGTCCAGTGATGGACGCTCAGGACGGTTTGAGAGTTAAGGTTGCTCATGGCTTCTTGAACTGTGCGAAAACGGTGGCGCTCCGACGATCGCGGCCGGCTCGCGGCAACCATCGCCACGCCGGGGCCGCGCTGCAAAACGCGCGCACGACGAAGGCGCTGCGCTGCGCGAAAGGACGATCGAGTGGTGACGGCCGCGGATCGGTACGACCCAGGCGCTTCGGTACGACTCAGGCTACGACTCGGACTACACCCAGGCAGCGCGACAGCCCGGCGGAGTCGTGCATTTTAACCCGATAGCGAATCCGCGTCGTCCGGGGCCGCGCGGGACGCCGCTGCGGCAGAGTCGCGCACGTCTGTCTCCAGACGTAACACGCGGACGAAAAAGCGCTGAACGGATGTCGCTGGCTGGCGTGTGGCTGGCGGGCGGCGGGCTTCAGCGGGCTTCCTGGCAATGATCGAATCGCCGGAAGCCGCCGAGCCCGCATGATAGCAACGGAACCGTCGCCGGCTGGAAAAACCCCTTTCCGCAGAAAGGCTTGGACGCGTTTGCGCCGGTCAGATGCGCTGATCGGTGGAGGGCTTCTCCCACAGATTGATGCCGCCTTCCTGCGCATGCCGGTCGATCTCAGCGAGTTCCTCCGCCGTGAACTCCAGGTTCTTCAGCGCGGCGACATTCTCCGTGACCTGCTCCGCGCGGCTCGCGCCGATCAGCACCGAAGTCACCCGCGAACCGCGCAGCGCCCACGCCAGCGCCATTTGCGCGAGGCTCTGGCCGCGCTTCTGCGCCAGTTCATCGAGCTTGCGCACGTGCGCCAGATTGGCGTCGCTCAGATGCTCCTGCTTGAGCGACCCACCGCCCGGCTTGTTGACGCGGGCATCCTGCGGCACGCCGTTGAGATACTTGTTCGTCAGCAGACCCTGCGCGAGCGGCGTGAACGCAATGCTGCCGGCGCCGATGTCGTCAAGCGTGTCGAGCAGTTCCTTCTCGATCCAGCGGTTCAGCATATTGTAGGACGGCTGATGGATCAGCAGCGGCACCTTGTGTTCGGCGAGCAGCTTCGCCATTTCACGCGTCTTCGTCGCCGAATAGGACGAAATGCCCACGTACAGCGCCTTGCCGGAGTGCACCGCGGTGGCGAGCGCGCCGGCGGTTTCCTCGAGCGGCGTGTCGGCGTCGAAACGATGCGAATAGAAGATGTCGACGTAATCAAGGCCCATGCGCTTCAGGCTCTGATCCAGGCTCGCGAGCACGTACTTGCGCGAGCCGCCGCCCTGGCCGTACGGTCCCGGCCACATGTCCCATCCGGCCTTCGACGAAATCAGCAGCTCGTCGCGGTACGGCCGGAAATCGTCCTTGAAGAGGCGCCCGAAGTTGGTTTCGGCGCTGCCGTAGGGCGGGCCGTAGTTGTTGGCGAGATCGAAATGCGTGACGCCCAGGTCGAACGCGGTACGCAGGATTTCGCGCTGGGTGGAAATGGGCGTGGTGTCGCCGAAGTTATGCCACAGGCCCAGCGAAAGCGCCGGCAGCTTCAACCCGCTTCTGCCACAGGTGCGGTACTGCATCTGCGTATAGCGCTCGGATGATGCGTGGTAAGCCATGACGGATTTCCTCTGCGGATTTGCATGTTGAACGGACTTGCGACCAGCATGGCAGCGTACGCCGTGCGGGCACGCGCCCTGCCAAGGGCGTCCATGGTAAGCCGATCGACGGCGGGCGTGCAGCGTCCTTCCCGCCGTCCCGTTATTTGGCACCGCCTTTCACCGGGACGCTGCCAGCTACAGTGAACGTTCGCCGGTCCAGCCGGACCAATGCTCATCCCGTTTCTGGAGCTTCCCATGGATTCGATCGACCGACTGCGCCCCGCCTACGACTCCTTTACCGCCATCGCCGTGACGTACGGCATCGACATCTTGCTGGCCCTGTTGATCCTGCTGGCCGGATGGTGGATTTCCAATGTCGTCGCCAACGCGCTGCGCCGTGCGCTGGCCCGCACCAATGTCGACGCGACGCTCACGCCGGTGCTCGCCAGCATCGCGCTATGGGCGATCCGCGTGGTCGCCATCGTCGCGGCGCTCGGCAAGTTCGGCATCGCGGCGGCCAGCATCCTCACCGTGCTCGGCGCCGCGGGCCTGGCCATCGGGCTGGCCTTGCAGGGCACGCTGCAGAACATCGCGGCGGGGCTGATGCTGTTGCTGCTGCGGCCGTTTCGGGTCGGCGATTACATCGAAGGCGTCGGCACCACGGCGGGCACCGTCAATGAAATCGGACTGTTCACCACGCGTCTGACGAAAGCCGACGGCATCGTCATGTACGTGCCGAACAGCCTGATCTGGGCGAACGCCATCACCAACTACAGCGCGAACGACCGCCGGCGCGTCGTCATCAACTTCCAGGCGCAGCACGGGCTGAAAGTGGATCACGTGCTCGGCGAACTGCGCCGGCTGGTCGGCGAGGATGCGCGCATCGTGCAGGAAGGGCCGTCGGCGCCGTGGATTGCGGTGACGGATTACACCGATACCGGCGTCAAGTACAACCTCGGCGCGTGGACGAGCCGGGGCGATCACGCCAACGTGATGGCCGATCTGCTGCGCAAGATCCAGCCGCTCACGCGCGGGGAAGCGCAGGCCGCCTGAATCGGTTGGCCAACGGGCGGGTGGACGCCGGCTTGCCAACCGATTAACCTGACGCGCCTTTCAGTCACGAGACCAGACCATGACCCGAGCGATTTCCGTTGCGCTGCTTGTCGGCGGCATTGTGCTGCTGTACTTCGGCGGCCAGTCGTTCCATTCGCTGTCCAACGACGTGGCCCGTTTCTTCACAGGCTCGCCGACGAACAAGACCATCTGGCTGATCGCCGGCGGCGTCGTGGCGTGTTTGGCCGGGCTGATCGGACTGGCCATTCCTTCGCGGCGCTGAGCCCGCCGGATCAGGCGAGCGCCACTTCCGGCTTCGATGCCGAACGCGTGCCCGGCAGCGGCGCGTTGCTCGCCCCGCGATAGGTGTAGACGAGCGAGAACTTCACCTGGTCAGTGAGGTTCTTGCCGGCCGAATGCAGCGTATTGCAGTGGAAGAACACGACGTCGCCCGGTGCGAGTTCCGGCGACACCGCCGTGCGAATCAGGGCGGCGTTTTCTGGCACGTCGGAGCGGAAGAATTTGGCGTCGTCGAAACGATCCGACGTGAACGGCAGCTTGTGCGATCCCGGCACGAACCACAGCCCGCCGTTATCCACCGTCTCGCGACCCATCGCGACCCACGCCGACACCAGGTCGTCCCGTTCGAACGCCCAGTAGCGCACGTCCCGATGCCATCCGGTCAGGCTGCCGTACGCCGGATGCTTGGTCATCATGCAGTTGTGATGCGCGCGCGAGAGATACGGCGTTTCCCCGAAGTACAGTTCCATCCAGCCGCGCACTTCCGGCGATGTCGCGAACTCAGCGAACAGCGGATGCCGCGCGTAGGCGTCCAGCAGACGACGCACCGTGTGGCCGCCGGGCGCTTCCTTTGAATCCGGCGCGCCCGGATACCTGAGGTCCGCTTCGAACTCGATGGGCGCCGCGGCCTCGGCGAGTTGCTGACGCGCGACGTCACGCATGGCGTCGCAACGTTCTTGGGAAACGAGTCCCTTGACGATGACGAAGCCCGTTTCGCGCAGTTCACGCACCTGTTCTTTTTTGGATTTCAGCCAGTTTTGATCAGACATTTCAGTTCCGCGTGCCTTGGCTCGATCATTCATGCCAATGACGCTATATCCGGAATTGGTTTGAATTCATCGATTGTAATTCCGTCGTGGCGCCAAGGCCCATGCGGTGGAGCTTTACCTGATTCTTGTCAGCGAACGCTTCAGAAAATTACAGGGAAAACGCGGACTTACCCGGGTCATGAAGCTCTTGTACATTGGCCGCATCAATTCGGTGCAACTTGATGAATAGAGTTGGATCGAAGGCTTGAACGTTATTTTTGAGACGACTACCGTCAGGTTTGCCATCCAGCAAACCGACCTCCCGCCGACATGAACTCCCGAATCGCCATGGGCCTTTCCCGTGCAGCATCACGCGCGGCGCGTCCTGCCCGCCGCGGCATGATCCGCGCACTGCGCCATCATTCCACCCGCACTCGCCTGCTTGCGGAGCAATTGAAGCAGGTCCATCCCGTCGATGGCATTCGCTCGTGGTTCCGCGGACTTTTCTTCAATCTTCGGGTACGTGCGGCATCGCGCCGCGTGTCGTTGCGAGCCTTGTTGCGACGCCCGGTGTCATTGCGCGCACCCACGCCCAAACCCAAACCGGCTGCATTGACGAGCCGCCGTCCGCGCCGCCTGTCGACGAGCAGCGCCGGCTGGTACGCATTCGCCGCGCGCTAGGCGTTCTTGTCGTTCAACGCCGCGTAGTCGGTATAGCCCGCCTCGCCGCCGCCTCGAAGGGTTGCGGGATCGGCCTCGGCCAGCGGCGCGTTCTCCTTCACCCGTTCCACCAGATCCGGATTCGCGACGAAGGCGCGGCCGAATGCCACGGCATCGGCGGCGCCGCGCCCGATCAGCGCGCTCGCTTCGTCGATGCGCCAGTCGCCGGCCGCGATGAGCGCGCCGCTATACGCATCGCGCACGCTGTGAAGCAGGGCGTCGTCGAAATCGGCCAGCTGCAGATACGCGATGCCGATCCGCTCGAGTGCATGCGCCAGGTACGTCGCCGATTCGCGTGCTTCGGCATCCTCGATATCCGCGCCTGCGAAGAGCGGCGACAGCCGCAAGCCGATACGATCCGCGCCAAGCACGCTTGACACCGCCTCGAGCACGTCCACGACGAGCCGCGTTCGCTGCTCGACGCCGCCGCCGTATTCGTCGCTGCGACGGTTCGTGCCGGTCGCGATGAACTGATGCAGCAGCGCGCCGTCGGACGCGTCAATTTCGAGCAGGTCGAAACCGGCCCGATCGGCGCGGTGCGCGGCATCGACGTATTGCAGCACGACGCTCGCGATCTCGTTCGTTTCCAGCGGGCGGGGGTCATCGGCATCGATCAAGGCGAACGCGCCGTCGTCTTCGCGCACGAGGAGTTTTGCGTCGCGCGCCCGGATCGCCGAGGGCGCGACGGGCGGCGCGCCGCTTTCCTGCAAGCGCCGATGCGACAGTCGCCCGGCGTGGGCTAGTTGCAGCGCGATGCGACCATGCCGGGCATGCACCGCGCCCGCGACGGCTTTCCATCCCGCTTCCTGCGCATCCGAAACCATGCCGGGCGTGGCATAGCCGCCGCGTCCCGCGGGTGAAATCTGCGCGGACTCCGTGATGATCAGGCCCGCGCTCGCGCGCTGCGCGTAATAGCGGGCATTCATTTCGACGGGAACGTCGCCGGGCTGTGCGGCGCGATGCCGCGCGAGCGGCCCCATGACGATGCGATTCGGCAGTTCAAGACGGCCGATGCCGAGCGGCGAGAAGAGCGTTTCATGCGACATGGCGGCTCCGGAAGTTCCGAGAATCCGCTCATTGCAGCGCAAGAAACGTGCGCAAAAAAAACCGGCAGGCGCGCTGCCTGCCGGTCCCTTGACGACCTGTACTACGGTGCGGCGAAGCGTGTTACGCGACGCTCGCGACCGGCTCGGTGCCTGCCGCTTCGGCCAGCACGAGCGCCTTGTCGGCGGCTTCCCACGAGAACTCCGGCTCTTCGCGGCCGAAGTGGCCGTAGGCGGCGGTCTTCTCGTAGATCGGACGCAGCAGGTCGAGCATCTGGATGATGCCCTTCGGACGCAGATCGAAGTGTTCCTGCACGAGCTTGGTGATCTCGGCGTCCGAGATGCGGCCCGTGCCGAACGTGTTGACCATGATCGAGGTCGGACGCGCCACGCCGATCGCATAGGACACCTGGATCAGCGCACGCGACGCGAGGCCCGCCGCGACGATGTTCTTCGCCACATAGCGGCCCGCATACGCAGCCGAACGGTCGACCTTCGACGGATCCTTGCCCGAGAACGCGCCGCCGCCGTGCGGCGCCGCGCCGCCGTACGTATCGACGATGATCTTGCGGCCCGTCAGACCGCAATCGCCCTGCGGACCGCCGATCACGAAGCGCCCCGTGGGGTTCACCAGGAACTTGATGTCGCCCTTGATGAGTTCCTTCGGCAGCGTCGGCTTGATGACCTCTTCGATCACGGCTTCACGCAGCTGCGGCAAGTCGATGTCCGGTGCGTGCTGCGTGGAGAGCACCACGGTGTCGATGGAATGCGGCTTGCCGTCCACGTAGCGCACGGTGACCTGCGACTTCGCATCCGGACGCAGCCAGGGCAGGCGCCCGTCACGGCGCAGGTTCGCCTGACGCTCGACCAGACGGTGCGAAAGATGGATGGGCAGCGGCATGAGCTCGGGCGTTTCGTCGCATGCGTAGCCGAACATCAGGCCCTGGTCGCCGGCGCCTTGATCGAGGTTGTCGTCGTGCGCCTTGTTCACGCCTTGAGCGATATCGGGCGACTGCTTGTCATACGCGACGAGCACCGCGCAACCGCGATAATCAATGCCGTAATCGGTGTTGTCGTAGCCAATGCGCTTGATGGTTTCGCGCGCGACCTGGATGTAGTCGA
This sequence comes from Caballeronia sp. LZ032, assembly GCF_031451315.1. Taxonomy (NCBI): domain Bacteria; kingdom Pseudomonadati; phylum Pseudomonadota; class Betaproteobacteria; order Burkholderiales; family Burkholderiaceae; genus Caballeronia; species Caballeronia sp. LZ032. The sequence goes on along the minus strand of NZ_JARUXP010000001.1, from coordinate 3,221,759 downwards.
CATTGGCCGTGGTGGTGATTTCACCGGCGAGCACGACGAGACCGGTGTTGCAGAGAGTTTCCGCTGCGACGCGCGAATACTTGTCCTGAGCCAGGATGGCGTCGAGGATGGCGTCGGAGATTTGGTCGGCGACCTTGTCCGGGTGGCCTTCGGAAACAGATTCGGAAGTAAAGAGATAGTCGTTCGACACGCTTCAGACTCCAGTTTGAGTACGGTTGGTATTCACGTAGCCGACTTCGTTTGGAGTCTGAAGCGGCGACGCTTTAGCGGATATCCTTACCAGGCCGGCAACTCCATGACTGCAAGACTGCATGAAGCCCCGCGCCCGCTTCGCCCCGCAAGTTGTCCATTAACTCGGCGAAGGTTTTATTATACCGGCTTCCCTTATTTTTTCAGAGCCGACCGCTTGACGCCAATCGCCCCGCATCAATCTTCCGTACCTCGCGGCCACCCGTATGTTCGCTGGAGCACATCATGCTAGGGCGTATCGGGGTAGCCCTTGCGATTGGCTTTCTCAAGTTCCTCGCGATCATTCCATACGGCATCACCGCGCGTTTCGGCGACGGTCTCGGCTGGCTGCTCTATCAGATCCCGAGCCGCCGCAAGCGCATCGTCCACACCAACCTCAAGCTGTGCTTTCCGGAGTGGTCCGACGAGAAGCGCGAGGACATCGCGCAGAAGCATTTCCGCCACGCGATCCGCAGCTACGTTGAGCGCAGCGTGCAGTGGTTCGGCTCGGCCAGGAAGCTCGAAAAGCTGATCCAGCTCGACAGCGCCGTCGACCTCACCGACCCCAACCTGCCGCCCACGCTGTTTCTCGGACTGCATTTCGTCGGCATCGAGGCGGGCTCCATCTTCCTCAACTACTCGCTGCACCGGCAATGCGGCTCGCTCTACCAGCCGTTCTCGAACCCGCAGGTCGAGGAGATGGCGAAGAAGCAGCGCGGCCGCTTCGGCGCCGACATGGCCAGCCGCGCCGACAGCGCGCGCATCGTGCTGCGCTGGCTGCGCGACCGCAAGCCCGTGATGCTAGGCGCGGACATGGACTATGGCATGCGCAACTCGGCGTTCGTGCCGTTCTTCGGCATTCCCACGTGTACGCTGACGGCGGTCGGCCGGCTCGCCAAGACGGGACGCGCGCAGGTAGTGCCGTTCATCGGCGAAGTGCTGCCCGACTACAAGGGCTACCGGCTCAAGATCTTCGCGCCGTGGGACAACTATCCGACCGGCGACGACGAAGCCGATGCCCGGCGCATGAACGCGTTCCTCGAAGAGCACATTCCCGACATGCCCGAGCAATATTATTGGGTGCACAAGCGCTTCAAGACGCGGCCGCCGGGCGAGCCCGGCTTCTACTGAAGCGGCACTGAAGCGGGCGCGGCAGGAAACGCCGCGCGACGCCTCACATACAATAGCGGCCATGAAACTCAAATTCACCAAGATGCAGGGCGCGGGCAACGACTTCGTCGTGCTCGACGGCTATACGCAGGTGCTCGACCTGAGCGCCGCGCAGGTGCGCGCGCTCGCCAACCGTCATTTCGGCATCGGCGCGGACCAGCTGCTGCTCGTGGAGAAGCCGACCATCGGCGGCGTGGATTTCAAGTACCGCATCTTCAATTGCGATGGCGGCGAAGTCGAGCATTGCGGCAACGGCGCCCGCTGCTTCGTGAAGTTCGTGCGCGAGCGGCGGCTGACGGATGCGTCGAGCGTGCGCGTGCAGGTGCAGAACGGCGTCATCACGCTGACGATGCAAGACAACGGCGAGGTCGTCGTCGACATGAGCACGCCCGTGTTCGATCCGCCGCTGGTGCCGTTCGACGCGCACGGGCTCGAAGGCCGCCGCGAGCACGACGACACGCTCTGGCCGCTCGATGTAGCCGGTGAAACGCGCTGGATCTCCGCCGTCTCGATGGGCAATCCGCACGCGGTGCAGATCGTCGCGGACGTCGAGGCATATCCGGTACTGACTGAAGGACCGCTGATCGAACGCCACGCGCGCTTTCCGAAGCGCGTGAACGCGGGCTTCATGCAGGTCATCGACCGGCATTCGGTCAAGCTGCGCGTCTTCGAACGCGGCGCGGGCGAAACCCTCGCGTGCGGCACGGGCGCCTGCGCCGCCGTGGCGGCGGGCATTCGCCGTGGCGTGCTGGACTCGCCGGTGCGCGTCGAGACCCACGGCGGCACGCTCACGATCAGCTGGGACGGCGCGCGCGACACCTCCGCCGCGCTGTTCATGGCGGGCCCGGCCACGACGGTCTTCGAAGGCGAAATCGAGCTCGATCGCATCGTCTAACGCAACCCTATCGACCATGAATCCACGCGAAGTCGCCGACTACCTGCTCGACAATCCCGATTTCTTCGCCGAGCACGCGGAACTGCTCGGCAGCATCCGGCTCTCGAATCCGCATGGCAAGGCCGCCGTGTCGCTGCAGGAGCGCCAGATGGAAATGCTCCGCGACAAGAACAAGCAGCTCGAACGGCGCCTCGCCGAACTGCTGCGCTACGGCCACGAGAACGACAGCATCTCGACCAAGTTCAACCGCTGGACTGTGCGCGTGATCTCGCAGCGCGATCCGTACGCGTTGCCCAAGACCATCAGCGCGGGCCTGTGCGAAGTCTTCGACGTGCCGCATGCGGCGCTGCGCCTGTGGGACATCGACGAAGCGTATCGCCAGGCGGACTTCGCGCGGCAGGTGGGCGAGGAAGTGCGCATCTTCGCGAACAGTCTGACCGTGCCGTACTGCGGCGCGAACACGGATTTCGCGGCGGCGCAATGGCTCGGCGTCGAGAACTCGGCCTCGGCGACAGTCGCGCCCGGCGACGGTCCGTCCGACATCGAACGCAAGGTGGAGTCGGTCGCGCTGGTCACGCTGCGCGACCCGCAGGCTGGTCCGGATGCGCCGAGCATCGGCTTGCTGGTCATGGGTTCGCCCGACCCGCGCCGCTTCCATGACGGCATGGCCACCGACTTCCTGATGCAGATCGGCGCGCTCGCGAGCGCGGCCGTGTCCCGCCTGCTGCCGCACTGAGCCATGGACACCGCCGAGGCCATCGCCACCTATCTCGCGATGCTCGAACACGAGCGGCGGCTGTCCGAGCACACGTTGCGCGCCTACGCCTACGAGCTCGGTGAACTGCGCGCGCTGGCCAAGGAGCGTCCTCTGCAAACGCTCACCGCCGCCGATATCCGCGGCGCCGTCGTGCGGGCGCATTCGGGCGGACTGTCGCCGCGCTCCATCGCGCACCGGCTGTCGGCCTGGCGCGCGTTCTATCGCTGGCTCGCCGAACGGGTCGAGATGCCGGCCAATCCGGTCTCGACCGTGCGCGCGCCGAAAGGCGAAAAGACCTTGCCGAAGGCGCTTTCCGTCGACGACGCCATGGCGCTCATGGACGCGCCGCAAGCCGGCACGACCGAAGCGCTGCGCGATCACGCGATCCTCGAACTGTTTTACTCGTCGGGCTTGCGGCTCGCGGAACTGGTGGGACTCGACGTGCGCTTCGTCGAACAGGACGGCTATCGCTCGGCGGCCTGGCTCGATCTCGAGCACGAGGAAGTGACCGTGCTCGGCAAGGGCAGCCGGCGTCGCTCGGTACCGGTCGGGCGCAAGGCGATCGAGGCACTGCGCGCGTGGATCGCCGTGCGTGGCGAATTCGTCAAGCTCGATCCCCACGCGCTCTTTCTCTCCGTGCGCGGCAACCGCATGGCGCCGGGCGTCGTGCGCACGCGCGTAAAGCGGCTGGCGTTGCTGGCGGGCATTCCGTCGAACGTGCATCCGCACGTGCTGCGCCATTCGTTCGCCACGCACGTGCTGCAATCGAGCGGCGATCTGCGCGCCGTACAGGAACTGCTCGGCCACGCGAGCATCACCGCGACGCAGGTCTACACCTCGCTCGACTTCCAGCATCTCGCCCGCGTGTATGACTCGGCGCATCCGCGCGCCAAAAAACGCGACTGAGCGCACGATTAATCCAGCCGCGTCCACACGCGGCTCATCCGCATGCCCATGAACACCATTACCCTCAAACCGGCGAAGGACAGATCGCTCGCCCGCCGTCATCCCTGGATCTACGCCAACGCCATCGCGCGCATCGACGGCGATCCGGCGCCGGGCGCCACCGTGACCGTGCGCGCCGCCGACGGCCGCTTTCTCGCGCGCGCTTCGTACAGTCCGCAGTCGCAGATCCGCGCGCGCGTCTGGACCTTTGATGAGAGCGAACCCGTCGATCACGCGTTCTTCAAGCGCCGCGTGCAGCGTGCGGTCGAGCATCGGCGCACGCTGGTGAAGGACACCGGCGCGACCCGGCTCGTGTTCGGCGAGGCGGACGGCCTGCCGGGCCTGATCGTCGATTACTACATCGCCGATGACGGCGCGCACGCGCAGCTCGTCTGCCAGTTCATGGCGACCGGCGTCGAAGCCTGGAAGGAAGCGCTCGTGCAGGCGCTGACCGGCGCGACCGGATGCCCGAACGTCTATGAACGCTCGGACGTGTCGATCCGCCAGAAGGAAGGACTCGAACAGATCACCGGCGTGCTCGCCGGCGCCGCGCCGCCCGAGACGCTCATCACCAATGAGTGCGGCGTGCGTCATCACGTGGACGTGCGCCACGGCCACAAGACCGGCTTCTATGTCGACCAGCGCGACAACCGCGTGCTCGTCGCCCAGAGCGCGGCGGGCCGCGAGGTGCTGAACTGCTTCTGCTACACGGGCGGCTTCTCGCTCGCGGCGCTCAAGGGCGGCGCGACGCACGTGACCTCGGTGGATTCGTCCGGCGATGCGCTCGCGCTCGCGAAGGACAACGTCAAGGCGAACGGCTTCGACGCCGACAAGGCCGAATGGCTGGACGCCGATGCGTTCAAGACCCTGCGCCGCCTCCATGACGAAGGCCGGCGCTTCGACCTCATCGTGCTTGATCCGCCGAAGTTCGCGCCGTCGAAGGAAACCGTGGATCGCGCCGCGCGCGCGTACAAGGACATCAATCTGAGCGGCTTCAAGTTGCTGCGTCCGGGCGGCCTCCTGTTCACGTATTCGTGCTCGGGCGCGATCGATTCGGACCTGTTTCAGAAGATCGTCGCGGGCGCGGCGGCGGACGCCCGCGTCGATGCCCGAATCCTGAAGCGGCTGGGTGCCGGCGTCGATCATCCGCTGCTGACGGCGTTTCCGGAAGGCGAATACCTGAAGGGCCTGATGTTGCAAATCGCGTGAACGTCTCCACCTACGCGCGATTGACGGCCGCGCGGACCGCTGCGGCGTCCGCTTGACAAATATGTTTCAATAAACAGTTCGACGCGCCGCCGCGCATCTCCCGAACACAGACAAGGACACAGGCGACTCCATGATTCCCGTAACCATCCTGACCGGCTTTCTGGGCAGCGGCAAAACCACGCTGCTCAAGCGCATCCTGAACGAGCAGCACGGCATGAAGATCGCCGTGATCGAGAACGAGTTCGGCGAAGAGAACATCGACAACGAAATTCTCGTGCAGGAAACGAACGAGCAGATCATCCAGATGAGCAACGGCTGCATCTGCTGCACGATCCGTGGCGACCTGGCGCGCGCACTGGAAGACCTGGCCAACCGCAAAAAGGCGGGCACGCTGGATTTCGACCGCGTCGTGATCGAAACCACCGGCCTCGCGAACCCGGGTCCAGTGGCGCAGACGTTCTTCATGGACAACACCGTCGCCGACGAATTCCTGCTCGACGCCATCATCACGCTGGTGGACGCCAAGCACGCGAACCAGCAGCTCGACCAGCAGGAAGTGGTGCAGCGCCAGGTCGGGTTCGCGGACCGCCTGTTCATCACGAAGTCCGACCTCGTCGATGCCGCCGCGCTCGACGCGCTCAAGCATCGCCTGCTGCACATGAACCCGCGCGCGGCGATCAAGGTCGTCAATTTCGGCGAAGCGGACATCAAGGAAATCTTCGACCTGCGCGGCTTCAACCTGAACGCGAAGCTCGAGATCGACCCGGACTTCCTCGCCGAAGACGAGCACGCGCATGATCACGACCACGCGCACGACCATGATCACGACCACGCGACCTGCGGTCACGATCACAGCCATGATCACGAGCACGGGCACCACCACAACCATCATCACGCGCATCACGACGACAAGATCAAGTCGTTCGTGTATCGCAGCGACAAGCCGTTCGACCCGAACCGCCTCGAAGACTTCCTCGGCGGCATTCTGCAGATCTATGGCGAACGCCTGCTGCGTTACAAGGGCGTGCTCTACATGAAGGGCGTCGATCGCAAGGTCGTCTTCCAGGGCGTGCACCAGATGATGGGCAGCGACCTCGCGAGCAAGTGGCTGCCGATCGAGAAGAAGAACAGCAAGATGGTGTTCATCGGCATTGAATTGCCGAAGGATCTGATCACCGACGGTCTCGACGCCTGCCTCGTCAAATAAACCGGCATGCATCTCGCTTGACCTGCGCGTGTTCCGCGCGGCGCAAGCAGCCTTGAAAGACCAGACGCCGCCGCGGGCATTCGCGCGCGGCGTTTTTTTCGACATCGGCTTTCGGCACGGTTATGTAGTCGCGGGCACGCTTCGGCATCGCTTTTTGAACGACCAGGCGTTATATTTTTGGGATTCCGGCACTAATCGACAGGGTTTTCCTCGGTTGTCGTCGGAAATTGCGGTTCAGTTACAATACAGCCCCACTGGAGAAGGGCAGTTTCGTTGCACGCACATCTTCGGATGTTCGGTCAGCGGACCAGGAGAAAGGATGTCCCGTCGGGACGATGCCTCGATTTGCCGGGGGAAGGCAAATCAAGTCAAAGCACCGGGGCCGGTCATGTCGGGCCTTGCAGCACACGCCAGTCAGTCCGGAGCATCATCCAGAATCGGTTTCCAGAGGAGTTCGGCCCCGCATGGGCGTGTCGCCTGATGCTCGCGCGTACCGGTGCGTTGCATGCGGGTAACGCAGTTGCGGGCGTTGCGAAGACAGCGCCTCACATTGAAGAAGCAACCAGATGACAACGAAACTCTTGACCGAAGCCGAAATCCTGAAGATGAGCGAGAAGGACTACATGAATGCGGAGCAACTCGCCTTCTTCAAGAACCGGCTCGAACAGTTGCAAGCGGACATTCTGAAGAATGCCGGCCAGACAACCGAAAATCTCCGGGAAACGGTGATCGTGCCGGACCCGGCGGATCGCGCGACCATCGAGGAAGAGCATGCACTGGAACTGCGCACGCGTGACCGCGAACGCAAGCTCCTGAAGAAAGTGCAGCAATCGCTCGCGCGCATCGAGTCCGGCGACTACGGCTGGTGCGAGGAAACGGGCGAACCGATCGGCATTCCGCGTCTGCTCGCGCGTCCGACCGCCACGCTCTCGCTCGAAGCCCAGGAACGCCGCGAACTGCGCCAGAAGCTCTTCGGCGACTGATCCCGCCGCAACCGGGCGCTCGTTGCGGGACCGCCCGCAGCGGGGAACACGCCGCCGCGAAAAGCCGGACCACGGTCACGCGCATCACCAAAAAGGCACACGTCGAACGTGTGCCTTTTTTGCTTTCTGCCAGTAAAAAGCGGATGCATCGCCCCGCACGTCTTGATTATTCCTCCCTCGCCCTAAAATCAATCCGACGCGCCTCGCAAACGCACGGTACGGCATCCGTGCGGCCGGGCGCGTGCGCGGCGCCGTTCGTCCGTGACCACTCATAGACGGAACCCCGCGCCGTGCACTCCATCGAATTCTCGACTGCGTGGCGGCCTTCTAAGACTCGAAACCGCCCCGCGTTCATCCGGTTTTCTTAAGGAACGCACATGGAACAATTTCACGGCACGACCATCGTTTCCGTGCGCCGCGACGGCAAGGTCGCGCTGGGCGGCGATGGTCAGGTGACGCTCGGCAACATCGTCATGAAAGGGGGCGCGAAGAAGGTGCGCCGCATCTATGGCGGCAAGGTCCTCGTCGGGTTCGCCGGCGGCACCGCCGACGCGTTCTCGCTGCTCGACCGCTTCGAGGCGAAGCTCGAGAAACATCAGGGCAACCTGACGCGCGCCGCCGTCGAGCTCGCCAAGGACTGGCGCACCGACCGCATGCTGCGCCGCCTCGAAGCCATGCTCATCACCGCCGACGCGAATGCCACCCTCGTCATCACCGGCAACGGCGACGTGCTCGATCCCGAACACGGCATCGCGGCAATCGGCTCGGGCGGCGCCTACGCGCAGGCCGCCGCGCAGGCGCTGATGGAGAACACCGACCTCTCGCCGCGCGAGATCGTCGAGAAGGCGCTGACCATCGCCGGCGACATGTGCATCTATACCAATCACAATCGCGTCATCGAGACGATCGAATAAAGGACTATGACGATGACCACCATGACTCCCGCCGAAATCGTCTCGGAACTCGACAAACACATCATCGGCCAGGGCCGCGCGAAGAAGGCTGTCGCCGTCGCGCTGCGCAACCGCTGGCGCCGTCAGCAGGTGGCCGAGCCGCTGCGCCAGGAAATCACGCCGAAGAACATCCTGATGATCGGGCCGACCGGCGTCGGCAAGACCGAAATCGCGCGGCGTCTCGCCAAGCTCGCGGACGCGCCGTTCATCAAGATCGAAGCGACCAAGTTCACCGAAGTCGGCTACGTGGGCCGCGACGTGGACAGCATCGTGCGCGACCTGATCGAAATCTCGGTCAAGCAGACGCGTGAGTCGGAAATGAAGAAGGTGCGCACCAAGGCCGAAGATCGCGCCGAAGACCGCATTCTCGACATCCTGCTGCCGGGCGCGCGTCCGGTGGGCTTCGGCACGGCGGATGCGTCGGCCGGCGCGTCGTCGGGCGAAGGCGACAACGCCACGCGGCAGACCTTCCGCAAGCGTCTGCGCGAAGGCGCGCTGGACGACAAGGAGATCGAACTCGACATCGAGATGCCGCAGACCGGCATGGACATCATGGGGCCGCCGGGCATGGAGGACATGACCGAGCAGATCCGTTCGATGTTCGCGAACATGGGCGGCGGCAAGAAGACGCGGCGCAAGGTGAAGGTGAAGGAAGCGCTCAAGCTGCTGACCGACGAAGAAGCCGGCAAGATGCTCAACGACGAAGAGGTCAAGAGCCGCGCCGTGCAGAACGTCGAGCAGAACGGCATCGTGTTCCTGGATGAGATCGACAAGATCGCGTCGCGCAGCGAGGCCGGCGGCGCCGAGGTGTCGCGTGCGGGCGTGCAGCGCGACCTGCTGCCGCTCGTCGAAGGCACGACCATCAACACCAAGTACGGGATGATCAAGACGGATCACATTCTGTTCATCGCGAGCGGCGCGTTCCATCTGGCCAAGCCGAGCGACCTGATTCCCGAATTGCAGGGCCGTTTCCCGATTCGCGTCGAGCTGGATTCGCTGTCGGTGGGCGATTTCGAATCGATCCTGAATTCCACCGACGCCAGTCTCGTCAAGCAGTACAAGGCGCTGCTCGCGACGGAAGGCGTCGAACTCGATTTCACCGGGGAAGGCATCCGGCGTCTCGCCGAGATCGCGTTCTCGGTCAATGAGAAAACGGAGAATATCGGCGCGCGGCGGCTGTATACGGTGATCGAGAAGCTGCTGGAAGAAGTGTCGTTCGCGGCCGGCAATCACGCGGGCCAGCCGGTGCGAATCGACGCGGCGTATGTGGATCGCGCACTCGGCGACGTGGCGCAGGACGAAGACCTGTCGCGTTACGTGCTGTGAGGGATTGAGCGGCCTTTCAGGAAGCTGATCCAGCCAAGCCGGGCCATCGTGCCCGGCTTTTTCGTGGGTGCTCGAAAGGGTGCCAAACGAAACGTACGGACGAAAAAAAGCCCGCCTAGGTTGGCGGGCTGAATCCATATCAGGAGGAGACATGGAGGAGACAGTTCCAATAATACACAGCCCCTTGATGCGACGCAATAGAAATTTTAGTAAAAACCCCTATGGCGTCACTATGTGGTATCTGCCCCTGAGATTCCGCGCCCGGCCATGCAATGACAGCGCAAGAATCGGCGCGTAACCTCGTCGGCACGGCTCTACAGTGGTCGCATACCCACTGCGCCACCGAGGCTTGTGATGAAAACCGAAACCGCCCCCGTTTTTTCCTCTGACGACAGCCGCTGGCAAGCCGTCGTGCAGCGCGACGCCCACGCCGACGGCGTGTTCTTCTTCGCCGTGCGCACGACCGGCGTGTTCTGCCGGCCGTCGTGTGCGTCGCGGGCGCCGCGCCGGGAGAACGTCGAGTTCTTCGCGACGACCGACGCGGCCGAAACCGCCGGCTATCGCGCCTGCAAGCGCTGCCAGCCGACTCGTCTGCCGCGCGACCTGGCCATCGTCGAACGTGCGTGCAAAGTGCTCGACGCCCATCCGCAGGAGCGCATGACGCTCGCCCAACTGAGCGATGAAGTACACGTCAGCCCGTTCCATCTGCAACGGCTGTTTTCGCGGATCGTCGGCATTTCGCCGCGCCAGTATCAGGCCGCGCAGCGCGCCGGGGTGCTACGCGACGCGTTGCAGCGCGGCCGCGACGTCACGCGCGCCACCCACGATGCCGGATTCGGCTCGCCGTCGCGCATGTATGACGCCGTGCCCGCCGAACTGGGCATGACGCCCTCCGCCTACAAGCGCCAGGGCGCGGGACTCACGGTGCGTTACACGACCGCCGCCACGCCGCTCGGCATCGTGATCGTTGCGGCCACGGACAAGGGCGTGTGCAAGATCGCGTTCGGCGACGACGCCGCCACGCTCGTCGATCAGCTGGCCGCCGATTTCTCCCAGGCCGAGCGCCTCGAGGACGCCGCGCGGATGGAACCGTTCGTCGCGCAGATCCGCGCCTATCTGCAAGGCACGCGCGAGCGCTTCGACCTGCCGCTCGATATCGGCGCGACCGCGTTCCAGCGACGCGTCTGGGATGCGCTGCGCCACATTCCGTACGGGCAGACGCGCAGCTACAGCGACATCGCGGAAACGCTCGGCTTGCCGCGCGCGGTGCGGGCCGTCGCGAACGCGTGCGCCTCGAATCCGGTGGCGCTTGCGATTCCGTGTCATCGCGTGATCGGCAAGGACGGCGCGATTGCGGGCTATCGCTGGGGCGCGTCGCGCAAGGAAACGCTGCTCCACACCGAGCGCACGCAGCACGCCGCCGACGAAATCGCCTGACCGTTCCTGACGCGCTCGTCATCATTGGAACCGAAGCGCCCGTCGGCGCTTCGTTCTCCTCGCGAGCCGCTCCAGACGGCTCCGACATCCTCCGCGAAACCTCGCGCGAATACCCCGAAAAACCCGCAAACCCTTGCTGGTCTTGCGCTCAAGCACGCCTTACACCGAGATGTTAAAGTGCCCGCTACCCTAAAAATACGACCCGGGCTTCATCGCTCGCGCTCCTCGCAGATTGCTTCATGGCAAACCAGAATCCCGCTGATCCCCAAGCCGGCGCCTATCAGCGCAGGCTCGCCGCGCTCGCGTCGGGCACGCATGCCGACGCCTTGCGTCAAGGCTTGCGCGGCATCGAGAAAGAAAGCTTGCGCGTGACGCCGTTGGGCGAACTCGCCATGACGCCGCATCCGCGTGCATTCGGATCCGCGCTCACGCATCCGCTGCTCACAACCGATTACTCGGAAGCGCTCGTCGAGCTGATCACGCCCGCTGAAACGGATGTGTCGATCACGCTCGAACGGCTCGATGTGCTGCATCGCTTCGTGTATTCGCGCATGGGCGACGAACTGCTGTGGAACAACTCGATGCCCAACACGTTGCCGCCGGAAGACGAGATTCCGCTCGGCACGTATGGCACGTCGAACATCGGCAAGCTGAAGCACGTGTACCGGCGCGGCCTCGCGTTGCGCTATGGCCGCACGATGCAGTGCATCGCCGGCATTCACTACAACTATTCGCTGCACGAAAACGTCTGGCGTGCCTGGCAGGCGCTCGATCCGGACAGCACGTTATCGGCGAAGGACTTCCAGTCCGAGCGCTATTTCGCGCTGATCCGCAACTTCCGCCGCACGAGCTGGCTGCTGATGTACCTGTTCGGCGCATCGCCGGCGTTGAACCGGCGTTTCGTCGAAGGCCGCGCGCATCATCTCGAATCCTTCGACGCCGACACGTTCTTCCTGCCGCACGCCACCAGCCTGCGCATGAGCGATCTCGGCTACACCAACAACCCCGCACAGGCCGACCTGCTGCCGAGCTACGACAACCTCGGCGCCTATCTGCGCGTGCTCTCCCGCGCGGTCAGCCAGCCGTATGCGCCGTACGAGGAGATCGGCACGCAGCGCGACGGCGAATGGGTGCAGATCAACACCAACGTGCTGCAGATCGAAAACGAGTTCTACTCGACGATCCGCCCCAAGCGCGTCACGCATTCCGGCGAGCGTCCGCTGCACGCGTTGTGCGAGCGGGGCGTGCAGTACATCGAGGTGCGCTGCCTGGACATCGATCCGTTCGAGCCGACCGGCATCGCGCTCGAAACCGCGCGTTTCCTCGATGCCTATCTGCTCTACTGCGCACTGGAAGAGAGTCCGCTGCTGCCGCCCGACGCGAATCTCGAAGCCAACGCCAACTTCAGCGCGGTGGCGAAGGAAGGGCGCAAGCCGGGTCTGGCCTTGCAACGCGGCGGCGCCAGCGTGCCGATGCGGCAATGGGCCGAACAACTGTTCGATGCCATCGAGCCCGTGGCAAAGACGCTCGACGCCCTCGCGGGCCGTGACGATCACACGCGTGCACTCGCGGCGTTGCGGCCGCGGCTGGCGGATGCGTCGCTCACGCCGTCGGCGCGCGTGCTGCGCATCATGCACGACAAGCAGCAATCCTTCGACGCATTCGCGCTCGAACTCAGCGCGCGCCACGCAGCGGCGTTTCGCGAACGACCGCTTAATGCGGACGAGGAACGCAGGATGGAAGAGCTCGCGGCGAAGTCGCTGGTGGAACAGGTCGAGGCCGAAAGCCGGGACAGCGAATCGTTCGGGGCCTTCGTCGCCGCCTATCAGGCCTACAAGCCGGACACCGAGAGCGTCTGAACCGGCCGCTCGCCGTTCACTGGCAGAATTGCCACGCCGGTGTCAGGCGCCGACGGCAACGCTTACCGGCGTGTGCAACAGTGCGCAACGCAGCGCAACATCGGCCGGTCTGGCGGGTCAAAATGTGGCTCATTTTTCGACGATCGGGGGAGCAATGAACAAGAAGTTCTTCGGCGCGGCCGCGCTGGGGGCTGCGTCGCTCGCGTTACTGGGCGGCTGCGCGGTGCAGGATCAGGTCAGCAGCACGACGATGGAGCAGGCCACCCAGCCGCTCACCTGCATGAGCAAGCCGGAATGCGACGCCTGGTGGGCCCGTGCGCAGGTCTGGGTCACGAATCATTCGGAATACCGCATTCAGACGGTCACCGACTCGATCATCATGACGGCCGGTCCGTCGAGCGGCAAACGCGCGCTTGCCTACCAGGTCACCAAGACGCCGACCAACGAGGGCACCGCGACCATCGGTTTCGCTGCGCATTGCGACAACCCGCTCGGCTGCGAGCCGAATCCGTGGCAGGCGGGCGCGGATTTCAAGCAGTTCATCCGCAATGGTCCGGGACTGCGCAAGTCCGCGACGCCGCAAGCCGTGCAGTCGGGCGCAACGCTGCCCGCACCGGTGCCGGCTCCCGTGCCGGGCGGCGTGCAGGTCAGTCCGCTCGACACGCCGCCGCCGCTCAATCTCGAGAGCCAGCCGGGTCAATCCGCGACTCCGCTCACACCGCAGTAACGCCCTTCAATGCCCCATCGAGGCTGACGCGCCCTTTCTCGGCCGCGTCAGCCAGACCATCACGGCCAGCACGAGAAACGCATAGTACGAAATGCGGAAGAAGTCGTTGGTCGACATCATGTACGCCTGCGCCGACACCACGCGATCCAGTTGCGCCGTGAGCGCCTGGCCGCCCAGCCCGAGCCCCGACAGCAGATCCGAATAGGCCGTCGTGCCGGTCGCATACGGCGTGACCGACTCGGTGAGCCGCGCGTGATGGCGGATCATGTCGTTCTCCCAGAAGGTCGTGCTGACCGCCGTGCCGATGGCCCCCGACAGCGTCCGCAGGAAGTTCGACAATCCCGCCGCGCCCGCGAGCCGGTCGTCGGAGACGCTGGAGAGCGTGATGGTCGTCATCGGCACGAAGAAGCAGGCGACGCCGATGCCCTGGATCAGACGCGGCATGATGATCTGATGAAAGGGCGTGTCGAGCGTGAAGGTCGAATTCCAGTGCGACACGAACGCGAAGGTCAGGAACGCGAAGCTCGCCACCACACGCAGGTTCAGGCGATGCATGTTCTGCCCGATGAGCGGCGACAGCACGAGCGCAAGCACGCCGACCGGCGCGGTGGCGAGACCCGCGAGCCACGGCGTGTAGCCAAGCACGGTCTGGAGCCACAGCGGCAGCACGACGACCGAACCGAAGAACGCCAGAAAGCCCAGCGACGTGATGAGCACGCCCATCGCGAAATTGCGGTCGCGGAACAGCGAGAGGTCGATCACCGGTTCCTTCTCGGTCAGCTCCCACGCGAACATGAACGCGAGCGAGATGGCCGAGACGATCGCCAGTGTGGTGATCAGATGCGAGCTGAACCAGTCGCGGTCCTTGCCGAGGTCCAGCATCATCTGCAGGCTCGCGACGCCGATCACGAGCAGCGTGAGCCCGACGCCGTCGATGCGTTGCGCCGTCGTTTTCGTTTCATGACCGCGCAGCAGGAACCACGCGAGCGCCGCCGACAGCACACCGATCGGCACGTTGATGTAGAAGATCCACGGCCAGGTGAAGTTGTCGGTGATGTAGCCGCCCATCATCGGGCCGAAGATGGGGGCGACGATCACCGTCATGGCCCAGAGTCCGAGCGCGAGGCCGCGCTTGTCGGGCGGATAGCTGCGCATCAGGATGGTTTGCGAGAGCGGCACCATGGGTCCGGACACGAGCCCTTGCAGCAACCGGAACGCGATCAGCGATTCGAAGTTGTGCGCGAGGCCGCACAGCGCCGAGGCGACGGAGAACAGCAGTACGGAGATGGTGAACAGCTTCACTTCGCCGACGCGCCGGGCCAGCCAGCCGGTCAGCGGCACCGCGATCGCCGACGCCACGGAGTACGAGGAAATGACCCAGGTGCCTTCGCTCGTCGCCACGCCGAGACTGCCGGAGAGGGTGGGCACCGCGACATTCGCGATGGACGTGTCGAGCACCTCCATGAAGGTGCCGAGCGCCAGGCCCAGCGTCAGCAGGGCCAGGATGCCGCCCTTGAGCGGCATGGGCGCGGGTAGTGCGGAGGTTGTCGTTGTTGACATCGTCTTTTGGCTCCAGCAGCGGGGCGAGGGTGAAGGCTCGCATCGCATGCAATCTTTCTCTTGTCGCGACATTCTCTGCCCAGACAGCGATACGGGCATTCAAACGCCTTGATTTCGACTCGCTGCTATTCGTCGCCGAGTGGACAGGAGGGACAGTCGCCCGCTGCCGCATTGCCGATGAAGCGCGCCAGCAGTCCGGTCAACTGATCCAGTTCTGCACGGCTGAAGCCGTCGAGTTGCTCATTGAGCACGGCGGCGCCGATCGCCGGAAGCTGCCCCGCCGCGGTGCGCCCGCGCTCGGTCAGCGCAAGTTCGACGATGCGGCGGTCCGCCTCGCTTCTCGACCGGCTGACGAAGCCCTTCTTCTCGAGCCGGTCGATCATGCGTGTCATCGATCCGCTGTCATACGACATCTCGCGCGACAGCTCCAGCGGCGTACGCGCGCGGCCCGAAGCCAAAGCCAGCATCACGCCGATCTGCTGCGCGGTGAGATCGAGCGGCTTGAGCGCCTGATCGGTCCGCGCGACGAGCACGTTACGCGCTTTGGCGAGCAGATAGCCGAGGCTCGTTTCGAGCCGGATGGTCGATGGATCGTAGAGCGGGTCGCTGTTCATGGAAGCCTCGAGCACGCGGCTCATGTCTTGCTAAGAGTGCGAAGCCCGCGATGCTGCACCGCGTTTCAAAGGGGCCACACTCACAAAAAAGCCGTCGGAAGTATCTTGAAAAATACTTGCACAGTCAATATTATTTCATGCAACGAGTTACGCGCTTCCCGCGCCACCCGAGACCATGTTCTGATCGCCCGCAGCGTCGCCCGCCGACGCCCCCAGGATCCCTCCCATGACCCGCTTCGTACGCACCGCCCGCCGACGTTTCGGCACTCTCAGCAGCACGATCGCCCACGCTTCCCGTCACTTCGTCCCGCCGAAGCTGAATACGTGGAAATTTGCGCTGTATCTGATCGTTTTTCTGCTGCCGGGCGGATCGTTCATTGTGCTGGGCATGGGCTGGTACGAGAACCGGCATCGGCGCAAGGAAGCCGCGCCTGCGAAAACTCCTGCAGCGTCACCCGTGGCCGCCCGGCCGCTGCTCCAGCCGCCCTGCGCGCCCTGCCCTGGAAACGGCGGCGCCACCGGCGCCTGAATCCAGGCCGTCACGCCAGCCGGTAACGCGTCGTAACCGATTTCCTCAGTCGCGTAACACCCGGCTTACGGCGAACCCGGTACGCTAACGTCTGCCCGACACGCCCGCCAGGTCTGTTCAGGCGCAGAAAGCGCCTTGATCGCGCGCCGAGCGCACGGCGTTGGCGTTCCACGAGTGCTCCACTATCATCCCGGCTTGCCGCGTCCGTCGTTTTGAACGGCGCGGCGCCGACAGGACTTCCGACCCGCAGATGCCGCACCGTACCGCCCTCTCCGCTTCCCTCAGCCCGCGCCGGCTCACTGCCACGGCGCTCGCCGCCACGCTCGCGATGCTGATCGCCGGGTGCGCGGTCGGGCCCGACTATCAGCGTCCGTCCGTGACGCTCCCGGCAAGCTACAAGGAAGCACCCGAAGGGTGGAAGGTCGCGCAACCGGCGGATCAGTCGGATCGCGGCACCTGGTGGACCGTCTACACCGACCCGCGCCTCGACGCGCTCGAAGCCCAGCTGAATCAATCGAACCAGACCGTCGCGCAATATGCCGCCGCCTATCGGCAGGCGCGCGCGCTCGTCGGCGAAGCACGCGCGGCCTATTTCCCGACCATCGGCGCGTCCGCATCGGGCTCGCGGTCGGGTACCGGCGCCGGCAACCGCTCGACCAGCAGTTCCAGCTTCGGCCAGCAAGGCTCCGTGAACAACCAGTTCAGCGCTTCGCTCGATGCTTCGTGGGAGCCGGACCTGTGGGGCAGCGTGTCGCGCACGGTGGCATCGCAGAAAGCGGGACAACAGGGCGCCGCCGCCGATCTCGCCAACGCCCGGCTCTCCGCGCAGGCCACGCTCGCGCAGACCTACTTCCAGCTGCGCTCGCTCGACGCCCAGCAAAGGCTGCTCGACGACACCGTCGCCGCCTACGAGCAGTCGCTCAAGCTCACGCAGAACCAGTACGGACAAGGCATTGTCGCGCGCTCGGACGTGATCCAGGCGCAGACGCAGTTGCAATCGGCACAGGCGTCGGCGATCGACAACGGCGTCGCGCGCGCCCAATACGAGCACGCGATCGCCGTGCTGGTCGGCGAGCCGGCCTCGACCTTCTCCATCCCGCCCATTCCGCTCGACGCCACCCCGCCGACCGTCCCGGTGCAGATGCCGTCGGCCATTCTCGAACGGCGTCCGGACATCGCGTCCGCGGAACGCAAGGCCGCCGCGGCGAACGAGCAGATCGGCGTGGAAATGGCCGCGTATTTCCCGACCCTGACACTGTCGGCGCAAGGCGGTTTCGAGAGTTCGGTGTTGTCGCAGCTGCTGCGCGCGCCGTCGCGCTTCTGGACGCTCGGGCCGGATATCGCGGCCACGCTGTTCGACGGCGGCCTGCGCTCCGCCCGCACCGACGCCGCGCGCGCCGCCTACGAACAGAACGTCGCGACCTATCGCCAGACCGTGCTCACGGCGTTCCAGGATGTCGAAGACAACCTTGCGTCGCTGCGCATCCTGGAGAAGGAAATCGTCGTGCAGCAGCAGGCGGTCGAATCCGCGCAACAGGCACTGGCGATCATCAACAATCAGTACAAGGCGGGAACGGTCGCGTACATCAACGTGCTGACCGCGCAGACCACGGCCTTCACCGCACAGCAGAAGCTCGCGAACATCGCGGGGCAGCGGATGGTGTCGTCGGTGGGACTCGTAAAGGCGCTGGGCGGCGGCTGGGACGTCGCACAGATGGACCACGAAACCGGCGACGTGCAAGCGCCCGCGGCTGCATCGGCTCCGGTGGCCAACGCGGCGGACGCAAGCCGCACAATCGCGCGCTGAACGCTACAACTCCAGCTTCAGCCTCAGCGCACGAACACGAGCGCGACGGTATCCGGATCCGTGTGACGGCCGAGCAGGTTGAGCAGCCCGGCCAGATTCTCGCGCTGTTCGGGCGTGGACGTCGCGGTGCCCTGGAACGACGTCGATTCCTGCGAGATCGAGCCATTGCCCTTGAGGATCAGCGGGCCCTTGCTCGTGGACAGATCGATGCTCGCCTGCCCGCCCTGCGCCTGCAACGCCACGCGATATGAACCGAGCGGCTTCACGCGTGAAACGCTCGATGCCATGTCGTCGAGCGTCACCACCACCTGCCCGTAGGCATTACGGTTCAACAAACGCAGTTCGGTCCAGGCGAGCCGCACGTTGCCGTCGAAATTCAGCGTGTTGAACGGCGCGCCCAGGCCCGACAGCAGCGTCGCCGGCACGGCAATCTCGCTCGCGCTGAGCGTCGCCCCGCGCGGACTGGCGTCGACGATCACGGCATCGGGCATCGCCTGTGTCTGGCGCATCGTCATGTGCACGCGGCCGGTGAAGAGCGGCCAGAACGCCGTGCTCCACTCGATGCGCCCCGGCAGCAGCGTCGCGCCCGAACCATCGCTGCCGGCGGCAAGCATCAGGGTGGCGGAACCGCGCCACAGCGAGCCGGACGGATCGACCAGGTTCACGTGGCCATCAGTGGCCTTCGAAAACTGCGGCACGATCCACGCGGCCGGCATCATCACGAGCAGCGTCCCGCCGATCGACACGATCATCACGAGCAACGCCGGCACCGCCAGCCGGATGCGTCGGGTCCAGTAGCTCATTTCACGCCGGCCGGTTGCAGCGACGCCGTCAGGTCCACCTGGCCATCCGGCTTCAGCGCGGTGATGTGCGCCTCCGACACCTGCACCTTGAACTGCTTGCGCGCGTCGTCGAGCCACATCGTCCAGTTCGGGAACGACGCGTTCTTCAACTGGATCTGCACCGCCGCGCCGATCACCTGCACCTGCGTCGGCTGCATGCCGTTGTCGGCGAGCGATTTCTGCAACGCGTCGCGCAGCGCGCCGCCGGTCGGCGTCACGCCTTCCGCGGCCGGCGCGAGCGAGCGCGCTTCATTGGCCTGCGCGTTCATCGTCGCAAGCTGGCGCTGCATCCCGGGCAGCGTGTCGCGCAGCCGCGCGCGGCCTTCGAACGCCGGCGCCCACAGCACCAGATACACGAGCAGGATGCCGAGCGCGAGGCCGCCCCACATCAGCATGGTTTTTTCGCGCGGCGTGCGCGCTTCCCAGAATTCCGCCAGGGAACGGAGGAGTTCCGCTTTCATTGGCCGCTCCCGATGGTCCATTTGCCGGTGTTGCTGTCGATCGAACCGCTCAGGCCATTCGCGGCGAGGCGCTTGGTGAGATCGGGATCGACCTTGGTGTCGGGCTTGAAGGTCACTTCCAGATGACGGTCGCGATAGTCGAGCCCCGCGATGCCGTTCACCGGCACGGGACCGAGCGAACGCGCGAGCCCGTCGGCCAGCGACAGGAAGTCCGCCGGCGACAGTTCCCCCGACGCCGTGCGCAGGCGGTCGAGGTTGCGCGTCATCTGATCGGGCGCATCGAGCACGACGGTCGTCGTCGGGAACGCGTTGAGCAGCAACTCGGTCATCTGCGCGTTGATCGCGTCGCGCTGGCGGGCGAGTTGCAGCCACTGCACGTTGATGCCGATGATCGACACCAGCACGGACAGCGCCACGAGCGCGATCGGCACGCGCAGCCGCCGCACGGTCGCGCGATCGAGTTTCCACGGCTGCGCGGCGAACTCGAACTGACACAGGTCGAAGCGGCTCGCGAGCGCATTGCGCGCGAGCGTTTCGAAGGCAATCGGCTGCGCGCCCGGAATGTCCACATGGCCCGCGACGGGACGTACGCTCGCAAGACGCGGCTCGTCGCCGGGCAGGTCGACCAGCGAATAGAGCGTCGCCGGATGGTCGCCGGCGAGCGCCGTCAGCGTCGGCACGATGGATTCGGCGGACAGCGCGAGGCCTTCGCCGAGCGCCGCGCGTTCGCCGCGCGCGATCGCGATCTCGATGCGCGGCGCGCCGAGCGACGCCGGCGTGGGCGCGGCCATCTCGCCGATGAGCGCGGGCGCCGTCGAGATCACCGGGCCCAGCAGGCCGGCGATGAACGGCGTCGAGGGCAGCGCGCCCTCATCTGCGTCGGCATCGAGCGCGGCATCAGGCTCGACAGGCGCAGCCGCAGCCGTCGGTACCGGCAGGCAGCGCATCGCGGGCACCGCCTTCAGGTTGCGATGCCCCGCACCCGCGAAGGCGCCGACGACAAAGCGGAACCAGCCGCGGTCGATCACGGCCACGACGCGCCGTCCGTCCGCCAGCGCAACGGGATCGACGGCGATATGGCACGTCTGCGGATCCTGGATGAGCTGGTCTTCGACCACGTTCGGCAGCGCCTGCCGCAAGCGCGGACCCTTGAGCGGCGGCACGGTGGCGGCGAGCAACAGCGTGTCGCGCGCGGCGACGATCAGCACCGTCGCGCTCGCGCGCGGCAGAAGCCCGAGCGCCGCGCGGCCGATGCGTTGCGGCTCGCCGCGCTTGTCGAGCAGCAGAAAAGGCAGATCCGGCAGATGCCACTCTTCCGAGCGCACCGCGGGATCGCGCGGCGGTAATGAAACGATCAGTGTGCTCAAGCGACACTTCCCCTCAACAATGACTGCGACACGACCATCAGGTCGAATCGCGCGTATAGACGATGCGCGTCGCATGCGTCGTCGGATCGCGATAGACGAGCGTCGTGCGCTCGAGCTGCGCGCGTTCATGATCGACGCGTCCGTGAATCACAAAGTATTTCGTCGTGACATCGAGTTCGTTCGGATCGATCGATGTCGTCTTCACGCCCGCGCCGGACAGCGCGAGCTGCACGTTGCCGACGTCGTGAAAGAACACCGTCTCGCGGCGCGCGACGAACGCCTGCGCCTGCGAGAGACTCATGCCCTGCACCATCGCCGCCACCACTTCCGCCGGCGCGGTGTTCATGTTGACGGCCGACGTGGTGGGCAACACCGTCACGAACGGCCGCAGCTTCGCGACCGCCTCCGGCGAGAAGCCCGGCACGTCGAGCAGCGAATCGACCGTGATCATCTGCAGCGGTGCGACCGGCGAGTTGTCATCCGAGTCCTTGAGGCCCGGATCGTCCGTGAAGTTGCCGCCGCCCACGCCGCCGCCCTGCGCGAGCGCGGCAATCTGCGCTTCCGCCGTCGTGCCGCTGGTGCCTGCGGTGGTGCCGGTCTGCGTCTGGAAGCGCGTCGCCGAACGCTGCAGGCCCGCGCGGATCTGCAGCGCGACCGTCTTCGCCAGCGAGCCGTTGATGCCGAGCATCGTCAGGAGCCGCTGGAACGCCTGGATCTGCTCGACGTTGACGGTGAGCACGCCGGGCGTCGGCGTGGACACCAGATTGCGCAGGTTGAACTTCGCCTGCGCATCCTCGATCGAGCCGGACAGATAGGTCGATGCGCCCTGCTGCGCGCGCACCTCGCCGATCTGCCCGAGGAAGTCCGACAGCTTGGTCCGTGCGATCGGCACGCCCCAGACGCCGCCGAGATAGGTGACGGTGGGCGAGGTATCGGCCTCCGAGCGCAGGATGAGGCGCGTCCAGTCGAGCGCGCTGCGCGAAATCCATTGCGCCTGCGCGAGCAGCCGCTGGTTCTCGATGCGCCGGATCTGCACCTGCTGGCGCCACAGCAGGCCCGACACGAGGATGGCTGTCAGCGACACGACCAGCAGCGCGGTGATGATGGCCACGCCGCGTTGCTTCCTTTCCGGCCGACGGTTCGAACGATGGCGCATTGTCATTCTCCGACCAGGAACACGCGTGTGAGCGGCGCTTTCAACGTCTGCGCGGCGACCGCCACCTGAATGCCCGACACCGCGCGCGGCAGCGGCGCGTTGCCCAGTTGCGGCACCTTCAGGTTGTTGTCGTTCTGGTTGATCTGCGCGAGCACGTCGCTCATGCGCGTCGTCCAGCCTTTCTCCGGGATGAACACGCGCGTCGCGAGCGACCCCACGCCGCCCATCAGCGGAATCGAGCTCCAGCCGCCGGTGTCGCCGGACAACGCGCGCCGCACTTCGCCGACGTTCGCCAGCGGCGGCGACGCATAGCGCACGATACGCCCGTTCGACAGCCGGTAGCGCACCACCTGCAGGCGCGGCGGCACATTCGCCGCGAACACGCCGCGCACGATCTGCAGCGAGCCGTTGCCGATCTGCACGGCGGGCTGGCCGGCTTCGTCGTCAGTGGCGGCCTGGCGGGCGTCGATACGCATCTGGTCGAACAATTGCGCCACGATGCGCTCGTCTTCCATCGCATTCTCGATGGTCGCGCGGGCGCGGATCACGGAGTCCAGTCCGCGCCACGACAGCACCGCGATCACCGCGAGAATCGCGATGGCGATCAGCATTTCGAGCAGCGTGAAACCGCGCTGCCCGCGTTTGCCGGTCAGCGGCCGGCGGTCAGAGCGAGCGGTTCGTTTCATTCGCCACCACCGTGACCATTTGCGCGAGATTGCCGGAGCGGCCCGGCGTCGAGACGAACATTTCGACGCGCCGGAAAATCGGATTCGGCGTCTGGCTCACGCGCTGCGTGCAGGTGAGCTTGAGATTGCCTTGTGAACAGTCGAAGCTGCGCGAACCGAGCGGCGGAAACTGATGCGAGAGCCTCAGCTGCGCGAGTTCGTTGTCCGCGCTCCAGCCCGCCAGCAGACGCCGGTGCAGGTCGGCCTCGCCGGTCGCGAGCGAACCGACCGCGCGGATCGACGCCGCCAGGGCCACGCCGATGATCGCCAGCGCCACGAGCACTTCGATCATCGTGAAGCCGCGTTGACCGGTTCGATGACTTCGGCGCCGCATCATCGCACCTGAAAGCGGCCGTTGCCGCTGCCCACGATGGTCGCGCGGCCCGCGGCCGAGAACAGCGTGATTTCCATCGGCGTGTCGATCGCTTCGGTGCCGAACACGAGCCGGCTCACCGACTTGTCCGAATCGAGAAACTGGATGCTCACGCCGGTCACGCCGCCTTCCCAGTGGCGCGCGCGCAGCAGGTCGTCGCGCAACGGGCGCCAGCCGTCTTCGCTGCGGATGTCGAAGCGAAAGCCGCCGTCCTGCGGCTGCCAGGCAATGGGCCGGGCACGCACCTGGGCTTCGTCGCCTGCCGCTTCGAACAGCAGCGCGAGCCGCTGCGCTTCCTCGTTGAGATCGGTGCGCGGATTGCGCGTCAGCTGCAGCGACGCAAGCGACACCAGCAAACCCGCGATCACCAGCACGACGAGCATCTCGAGCAGCGTGAAGCCGGCGTTGCGCCGTGCGTCGATGTGCCTGCCGTGCCTGTTCACGCTGCGTTCCTTCCTACCGCCGGACGGTCATTGCCACGAGCCGACGTCGGCATCGTTGCCCTCGCCGCCCGCCTTGTTGTCCGCGCCGTAGCTGAAGACGTCGATCTCGCCGTGCACGCCGGGATTCAAATACTGATACTGGCCGCCCCACGGATCGGCAGGCAGGCGTTCCAGGTAGCCGCCGTCCTTCCAGTTGTTCGGCACGGGTTCGGTGGAGGGCTTCTCGATCAGCGCGCGCAGGCCCTGCTCCTGGGTCGGATAACGGCCGTTGTCGAGGCGATAGAGCTTCATCGCCTGCATGATCGTGCCGATGTCCTGCTTCGCGGCGACGCGGCGCGCTTCATCCGGACGGCTCATGATTTTCGGCACGATCAGCGCGGCGAGAATGCCGAGAATCGCGATCACGACCATGATTTCGATCAGCGTGAAGCCGCGCTGGCGACGACCTTGCGCCTGGGCTTGCTGAAGCCGCATGCGGCGTTGGGTCAACATATGCATAACACCCTCTTCAATTGAAAATAACGTTCCGGACTTTCGCGTCCGGTGTTCTGAAACAATCGCGCGGCCGTGCGTGGGACGCCGCCGCCGCTCATTCTATCGATCCGCTTTCATCATGCGTGGCCGCCGCATGCGGGCATCGCGTCGCAGCGAGCCGGACCGCGCCGCGTTCAGCGCACCCAGATGGTCGGCCCGGGCGGATTCTGCGGCAGGAAAATCTCCGATTTCACGCCGTTGCGCTCGATGATGATCGAGCGCGCGCGCACTTCCGACAGCTTCACGCCCTGCGTGAGCGGCCCGCCGAGCGACACCGCCTTGGCCGGCTCGCCGCCGTAGCTCACGATGGCCGCGGCGCCGCCCTGCAGCGCCAGGATGCCGAACAGGTGGACGTCGGAGTTGGCCTGGCGTTCGAGCCGTCCGCCGAAGATGGTCGCGGCCTGCTCGACCGAAGGCGTGCGCGTCGCGGCCGCGCCGGGCAGCGGCGTGGTCTGGCGCGCGGTCAGCGTGACGACCCAGTAGGTGATCGTCACGCAAAAGAGCGCAAGGGCGGCCAGCGATAAGAGTCGGGTTTGCAGGGCGTTCATTACTGCACCAGATTATTCAGTTCGATGATCGGCAGCATCACCGCGAGCACGATCACCAGTACCACACCGCCCATCGCGAGGATCAGCAGCGGTTCGAGCAGGCTCGTCAGGAACATCGTGCGGCGTTCGAGCTCGCGCGCTTCGCCTTCGGAGGCGCGGTCGAGCATCGTGGTGACGTCGCCGGTCGCCTCGCCCGAGCGGATCAGATGGACCAGCACCGGCGGAAAGGTCTTCGTGTTGCCGAGCGCCCGCGACAGCGACGAGCCTTCGCGCACGCGCACGATGGCGTCGTCGACGTTGTCGCGCATCGCCGTGTTGCTGAGCGTTTCGCCGGCGGCCTGCAGCGCGCGCAGGATCGGCACGCCGGCGGCGGTGAGGATGGCGAGCGTGCTGGAGAAGCGCACCGTGTTGTAGCCCCGCACCAGCTTGCCGACCAGCGGCGCGCCGAGCAGCCAGCGGTCGAACGACATGCGCGGCCCGGGCCTTGCCAGGATGCTCTTCACGATCCAGGCGAACAGCGCCACGCCGATCAGCATCGCCCACCAGTAACTGCGCACGAAGGCGGACAGCGCCATCATCATGATGGTAAGGAAGGGCAACTGCTGCTTCGTGCTCGCGAACACGTTCACGACCTGCGGCACGACGTAGCTCAGCAGGAAGGTCACGATGCCGAACGCGATGATCGTCACGATGCCCGGATAGGTGAACGCCAGGACGATCTTCTGCTTGAGCGCGTTGCGCTGCTCGATGTAGTCCGCCAGGCGCGACAGCACCAGACCGAGCTTGCCGGTATGCTCGCCCGCCGCCACCAGCGCGCGATAGATCTCCGGGAAGTCTTTCGGATGCTGCGCGAGCGCATTGGCGAACGAATGGCCGCCGAGCACTTCGGCGCGGATCGCGGCCATCAGTTCGCGGATGTAGTCGCGCTCGGACTGGTCCGTCAGCACGGCGAGCGTCTCGCCGAGCGGCAGGCCGGCGATCAGCAGGCTCGCCAGCTGGCGCGTCAGGATGGCCTGCTCGCGCTGCGACAGACGGCGCCCGAGCGACAGCCGCTGCTGCCGTTCGCCGCGCGTGCGCGATCCCGCCGCTTCGACGACGAGCGGCGTCAGCCCTTGCGTGCGCAACTGGCTGCGCGCGGCGCGGGCGCTGTCGGCGTCGAGCACGCCTTTCTGGGTCTTGCCCGCCGAATCGATGGCTTCAAAACGAAAAGCCGGCATACGTTGGTTCTCCGCGCTGGTTCGCTCTTAATCGCCGCCGGTCACGCGCAGCACTTCTTCGAGCGACGAAACGCCTGCGGCCAGCCAGCGGTCGCCGTCCTCGCGCAGCGTGCGCATGCCCTGCTTGCGGCCGGCTTCGAGAATCTCGGCATCGGCGGCGTTGCGGTGGATGAGCGGCCGGATCGTGTCGTCGATCAGCAGCAATTCATAGACCCCGCGGCGGCCCACATAGCCCGACTGGCCGCAGCGCTCGCAGCCCACCGGATGCCAGTGGCGCACGCCGTCTTCTTCCACGCGCTCTTCCTTGCACACCGGACACAGCTGCCGCACGAGCCGCTGCGCCAGCACGCCCAGCAGCGACGACGCCAGCAGATACGGCTCCACGCCCATGTCGGTGAGACGCGTGACGGCGGAGGCGGCATCGTTGGTGTGCAGCGTCGCGAGCACCAGGTGGCCCGTCAGCGACGCCTGCACGGCGATCTGCGCGGTTTCGAGGTCGCGAATTTCGCCGATCATGATGATGTCCGGATCCTGACGCAGGATCGAGCGCAGCGCCCGCGCGAAGGTCATGCCGATGCGCTCGTTCACCTGCGTCTGGCCGATGCCCGAAAGGTCGTACTCGATCGGATCCTCCACCGTCATGATGTTGGTGGTGGTGGTCTCCAGCCGCGACATCGATGCATACAGCGTGGTGGTCTTGCCGGAGCCGGTCGGCCCCGTCACGAGCACGATGCCGTGCGGCCGGCCGATCAGCTTGTCGAAGTGGACGAGCGTGTCGCGCGCCATGCCGAGGGTTTCGAGATTCAGGCGCTGTGCGTCCTTTTCCAGCAGACGCAGCACCGCGCGCTCGCCGTGGCCGGTGGGCAGCGTGGAGACGCGCACGTCCACCGGACGTCCGCCGACGCGCAGCGTGATGCGCCCGTCCTGCGGCAAACGTTTCTCCGCGATGTCGAGCTGCGCCATGATCTTGATCCGCGAGATCAGCGCGCCGTGCAGCGCCTTCTTCGGGCGCACGACGTCGCGCAGCGTGCCGTCCACGCGAAAGCGCACCACCGAGGCATTCTCGAACGGCTCGATATGAATGTCCGACGCCTGCTCGCGCGCCGCCTGCGTAAGCAGCGCGTTGATCATGCGGATGATCGGCGCGTCGTCCTCCGACTCCAGCAGGTCCTCGACTTCCGGAATGTCCTGCATCAGGCGCGACAGGTCGACCTCGCCTTCCACCTCGCCCACCACCTGCGCCGCGCTGCCGTCATTGCGCGCATAGGCGGCGTTGATGGCGGCGGCGAGTTCGTCGGACGACTTGCGCACGATCGACAACGCGCCGAAGTTGCGCGCGACCTCGGCGAGCGCGGCGTCGCTGGTGCGCTCGCTGATCCAGACCTCGATGCCGTCCGGATGCTGGTGCGCCAGCAGGATCTGTCCGCTGCGCGCGAAGCCGTAGGGCACGAGCCGCGCCGCCAGCGGCGACGCCGCCGTGCTCGCGTGGTCGTGCGCGCCTTCCGCGCCGTTCACCGTGCTCACGGCCGTACTCCGGTCTGGCCGTTGCCTGTATTGCCGCCTGCGCCGGCGGGCGCCGGATAGCTGTTCTGCGACGGCAACGTGGACTGCGGCGCTGTCTGCACCGGTTGCGGCGCCGGTCCCGCATCGGGGTTCTGCGGCAGCGTCGTGCTCGGTCCCGGTCCGCGCGCCATGCTGCTCCAGTCGAGCAGGTTGTCGGCCGGCGCGCCGCCGCCTTCGCTCGGGCCGAGCGGCTTCGGCGGAATCATCGGGACGTTCTGGTCCTTGATGAGGCGGTTGTCGGAGGTCGCGCCGTATTGCTGCTGACGCATGTAGTCGTAGCGCGTGTTCGCGATCTGCGAGGACGTGGCCTGGTCGCGCACGATCACCGGCCGCAGGAACACCATCAGGTTAGTCTTCGTGCGAACCTTGCTTTCGCTGCGGAACAGGCTGCCGATGAACGGAATGTCGCCGAGCAACGGAATCTTGCTGGTGCTGCTGTCGTACTCGTCCTTCATGAGGCCGCCCAGCACGACGATCTCGCCGTCGTCCGCCATGATGGTGGACTGCACGGAACGCGTGTTGATGGTCGGCCCGGACACGTTGTTCACGGTCGTGGCGTCGACGCTCGAGTCTTCCTGGTAGACCTGGAGCTTCAGCACGCCGCCGTCGGTGATCTGCGGCTTGACGTGCAGCACCACGCCGACGTCGCGACGATCGTACGTGTTGAAGGCGCTGATCCCGGTGGTCGTATTCGCGGTCGGCGTGGAGTAGGAGCCCGACGCCACCGGCACGTTCTGGCCCACGATGATCTTCGCTTCTTCGTTGTCCAGCGTGATGAGGTTAGGCGTCGAGAGAACGTTGGCGTCCGAGGACGTCGCCAGCGCCTGCAGCAGGCCGCCCAGTCCGAACAGGCTGCCGAAACGGTGCAGCAAGCCGACGTTGAGGCCCGGAGCGAGCAAGCCGGTCGCCGCCGTGAGCGCGGACGTATTCTGCGCGGCCGCACCGCCTGCCAGCGTCAGATCGACGATGTTGTTGCTCGTGCCCGAGACAGTCGGAAAGCCCGTGCTGCCGTAGAGCGCGTTATTGCCGCTGTTGGACAGCAATGCGCCCTGCCACTGAATGCCGAGGCTTGCATTGGACGTCGCATCCAGCTCGACGATCAGCGCCTCGATATAGACCTGCGGCCGGCGCACGTCGAGCTGGTCGATCACGGCGCGCAGGTTGCGGTACATCGGATCCGGCGCGGTGATGATGAGCGAGTTCGTCGCCGAATCCGCCTGGATCATGCCGCCGCCCTGATCGTTGCCGTTGTCGCTGTCCTTGTTCGACGAGAAGCTCGAGTCGCGGTTGCCGCTGCCGCCCGTCAAGGGATTGTTGCCGCTGCCCGAGCTGGACGAACCGAGGCCGCCCGGCAGCGGGGGCACGCCGGACTGGCCGGTGGACAGCGACGAGTTGCTGCCGAGGCCGCCGCCGCTGTTGCCGTAGCCGTTATTCGAGTTCGAGTTCGACGAGCTGGAATTGTCGCTGGAGCCGCTGCCCTTGCCGAGCATGCCGCGCAGCGTCTTGGCGAGGCGCGTGGCGTCGGCGTTGCGCAGCGTGACGACGTGCATGTTGCCGGGCTGGCCGGTCGGGGCATCCAGCTTCTTCGCGAGCGCCTTGGCTGCCTCGAGCCGCGCGCTGCTCGACGCGCGGAACATCAGCGAGTTGGTGCGCGCGTCCGGCGTGACGGTGACCTTGAGCGTCGCGTCGGTGCTGCCGATCGTGCCCGGATCGAGCAGCTTGTTCATCTGCTCGGCGACATCGATGGCGTTCGCGTTCTTCAGCGTGACGACATCGACCTCGCGGCCCGCCGCCGTATCCACGCCCGCGATGATGCCCGCGATACGGCGAATGTTGTCGGCGTAATCGGTGACCACCAGCGTGTTGTTGGCCGGATAGGCCGCGATGGTGTTGTTCGGCGAGATCAGCGGGCGCAGCACCGGCAGCAGGTTGTTGGCCGACTCGTTGCGCAACTGAAAGACTTGCGTGATCACCTGGTCGCCGCGCGCGCCCGGCGTATTGCCGACGTAGGTCGGCACGCCCTGCAGCTTGGCATCGGCTTCGGGCACGACCTTCAGGACGCCGTGATCCTGCACGAGCGCGAAGCCCTGCATGCGCAGCGACGACTGAAGCGTCTTCAGCGCCTGATCTTCGGGAACCGGATTTTCCGAAACAAGGTTCAGTTGCCCCTTGACGCGGGGATCGACGATGATGGTTTTGCCGGTGGCGGCGCCGATCGCCTTGGCGACCTGGTCGATATCCGCGTTGACGAAATTCAACGTCACTTGCGCGTGCGCGACTTGGGCGACGATGAGTCCCGCCGCCAGCAGTGCCGTCGCGATGCGACGCAGTGCCATAGGTTGTCTTCTCATGGATGTGATATCAGAGCCGGATCACCGGGAAGCCGGCCAAGGCAGCGCTGCCCGTCAGCGGGATGCGCTGCCGACCGCGATCGGACGCGCGGGGCGCACGGTCTCAGTCGGGTAAAAAAATATGACGATAACAGCTTTATGTAACGAAATTATGCCAATTCGTACCAGATCGCAATCTGTCTGAAGCTGCATCGCGCGATGCATTCCAGCGCTCAAGCCTTCAAGGAACTTGCCGTTAGACCATGCTCGTAACAGGTTTCAGGAACGAGCCGATTTGCGCGGGAGCCGAATTGTAGCGCGTCCAGAACTCTTAATATTCATACATTTAGCGCACAGCGAACTGCAGGTCTGGCACACTTGCACGCGAACGGCCTTCTCGCGCGCGCATTGGCGTATGTCTGATAGCCAACTTATTACCAGAAACATCAGCCGGTATGATACGGTCGGTTCCGCTTGACGGGCTGTCTCGAAAAGGGTGGGTTTTCCCGAAACATTGGTTCCCTTCGAGCCTGCGAACCCGGCCGCGGACGTGTGTTGTTTGGCGTTGGCGCCAAGGCGCCGCAACGGCGGCATGACGTTCCGCATGGGCGGATGGAGCAGAAAGAAGATGAAGAGAATCACGCGCAGACTTGTGTCATGCGTCGCGTTATGCGGGTCGCTGCTGGCGGCCGCTTCCGCACACGCGGACTGCTTCGACGAAGCCGCCAAGTATCAGAAGGTCAATCCGCTCATCCTGCGCGCCATCGCCTGGCAGGAGTCGCACAACAGGCCGGACGCGATCAACAAGAACGCCAACGGGTCCACTGATTACGGCCTGATGCAGATCAACTCCATCCACCTCGACACACTGGCTCAATACGGCATTTCCAGCGGCACGCTGATGCAGCCGTGCAAGAGCGTCTACGTCGCTGCGTGGCATCTGCGCCAGAAGATGAACAAGTACGGCAATTCATGGCAGGCGGTCGGCGCTTACCATTCCGAAACGCCTGCGCTGCGCGACAAGTACTCGGCCCAGATCATCGAGATCCTGCGCCGCTGGAAGCTGGTCGAAGCCAAGCGCTGAGCGGGCGCGCGGTCCCTCATCCCTGACATCACCCGCGCCCGCATCCGCGTCCGGCGCAATTGATGCAAAATCCCCTCTTCGATCGTCCGCGCCGCGCGCAGCGCAGCGGACCCGCGCTTGCGCGCCTTCTTCCCCGTCCGGTCCACTGCAATGAACCAATCGCCCCTTCCGATCACCGTGCTGTCGGGATTCACAGGCGCGGGTAAAACCACGCTCGTCGATGCCTTGCTTGCCAATACTGAAGCCGTACGCATCGGCGCGATCACGTGCGGCAAGGCCCCGCCGGCCGCCGACCAGGAAACGACCGAGCTTCCCAACGGCGGACTGCTGCTCACCTTGAGCGATCAATCCATGTCCGGGCTGGAAGGCGCCATCACCTGGCTTGCCGAACAGCAGCGTTTCGATGCGATCCTGGTCGAGACATCGCATGCCGCGGATCCGATGACGATCGCCGAGAACCTCGCGTTCGGCGACGACGATGACGCCACACTCGCCGGCCACGCGGCGCTCGATACCTTCGTCACCGTGATCGATGCCGCGAATTTCCTGCGTGACTACATGTCGTCGGACTCGCTGGCCGAACGCGGACTGCAGACAGGCGCGCACGATGAGGAAGACCGGACGGTCGTGGAAACGCTGATCGCGCAGATCGAGTTCTGCGACGTGATCGTGATCAACAAGACCGATCTCGTCGATGCCGCGGAGACGGAGAAGATCGCGCGAATTCTTCACGCGCTCAACCCGCGCGCGCTTCAGATCACGACGCAATCCGGCATCGTTTCGCCGGGCGAAATTCTCGACACGGGACGCTTCGATCTCGATGCAACGGCAAGCGCGCCGGGCTGGCTTGCCATCCTGGACGAAGCGCCATCGACGAATCCGGACGATGCAGCGGACGTCACTGAAGTCGGTCATGTCGTGTATCGGGCGCGTCGGCCGTTCCATCCGGAGCGTCTATGGCACCTGCTGCATCGCGAATGGACCGGCGTGCTGCGCGCCAAGGGCTTCTTCTGGCTCGCGACGCGCAGTGAAGTGGGCGGTTCGCTGTCGCAGGCGGGCGGCACGTGCCGGCATGGGCCGGCGGGCGTGTGGTGGGCGGCGCAGGATCGCAGCGAATGGCCCACCGATGATCCCGAGCTCGAAGCAGAGATCGTCGCGGAATGGGTTGGCGATCCGGATGACAACAGCATCGGTGACCGTCGCCAGGAGCTGGTGCTGATCGGCCTGGATCTCGATCCGGCGTACTGGCAGGACACGTTCGACGCGTGTCTTCTCACCGACGATGAATGGGCGCTCGGCGCGGATGGCTGGAAGCATCTGGCCGATCCGTTCCCTGCGTGGGACATCGAAGACCATGATCACGATCACCACGACCACGATCATGGTCCCGACTGCGGTTGCGAGGATCATCGGCATTGACCGGCACTGACCGGCAAGACGGCACGCCTGCGCGGCGTGTCGTCGCCGGGCAAAGCATCAATGAGCGCAGACAAAAAAAACCCGCCAAAGGCGGGTCATGTATCACTGGCTACCACGGGTAGCCGGACAATCGGCAAGAAACTTACCGCTTGTTCACTGCATCCTTGAATGCCTTGCCAGCCGTGAACTTGACCGTCTTTGCGGCCGGAATCTTGATGGACTCGCCAGTCTTCGGGTTGCGGCCGGTGCGCGCTGCGCGCTTTCCCGAACCGAAGCTGCCGAAGCCGATCAACTGCACTGCGTCACCTTTCGAGACAGCCTTCTTGATCACTTCGAGCAACGTGTCCAGCGTTTCGCCGGTTTGAGCCTTGCTGGCGCCGGTCTGAGCGGCTACGGCGTCGATCAATTCCTGTTTGTTCATTAAGGTTCCTTTATCAGTTTAGGTTGACACGAACAGCGCGAACGCGCCGATTATACGTGCGCAAGCCGTGCCGTCGAGTAGGGACGGCCTTCTGACAGGCCCGCCCGACGATTTGACGTTCTCCGGCGTCACTTCACGGACGTTGCTCCACATCGTCGCCTTCACGCCGCCTCTGTAGGCAGCGCTTGGTATGATAGCGCAGCGCAAACCCAATCAGGATAAGGGTTTCAAAGATTTACCCTTATATTTTTCGGGCTTCCGGCGGGGTTTTTCAGCGTGGGACATCGACTTTCGACGCTTGTGGCAAAAACGGATCCCTCATCACAAGATGCCGTTGGTTTTTGCCAACGTTCCCGCCCACTTCCCCCGCCCTCGCTCTCAGCCTTGCCCACATTGGGTTTGACGGCTGCGGCCCAGGGCCGTGCAGCGCTCTTGCAAGCACTTTCATCAAGGCCATGGGTCCGGTCGTCGGTCGGTCCCAGTCTTCGGGAAGGTGCAAGCGCGTCGCAAGCCCAAGGCGAGCCGCACAACCCATGCCGCACTTGATCTCCGTCGAATCCTTGGCTCGCCAACGCGCCTTTCCTCCATCCCCATGACCGAGCGCATGACTGGGCCTTCGCTTCTCCCGTCGCACGACCTGCCCGCACGCTGGCGCGGCCGGCGCGTCTTCACGGTCGTCGATCTGACCTTCACGCCTTGCGAAAGCTTTCTTGCCGCGTGGCAAGGCTGGCTTGACGACGAAGCGCGTTGCGAGCGTCTCCATGTCGTTGCCGTCGCACCGCTCGCCGCGCTCGATCATCCTCCGGCGAACACGGGTTCGCCCCTTGAAGCCGAGCTGCAGCGCGCTTGGCCGATGCGCGTGCCGGGCCTGCATCGCCTGGAGTTTGCGGACGGCCGGGTCGTGTTGACGCTTGCGGTCGGCGAGCGCCAGGAGATGCTGCCGAAGCTATGGCTGCGCGCGGATGCCTTGCACGCCGATGCGAGCGACGCAGACGTGCGTGATGCGAGAACGCTGTGCAAGTCGCTCGCGCGACTCGCCAGCGACGACGCGACCGTTTGCATCAACGCGTCCGTCGATATCCATGCGACGTTCGAACGCGCGCTCAAAGCGGCCGGTTTCGTATGCCATGCCTCGGGCGCCAGCCAGCAAGTCAAGGGCCGTTTCGCGCCGCGCTGGCGCGTGCGTCGGCATGAACCGCCGCTACCCGACGGCGACGGCGCGCGCGAGGCCATCGTCATCGGCGCGGGACTGGCCGGCTGTGCGGTGACATCGCGGCTGACCGCGCGCGGCTTCCGCGTGACGCTCATCGACCGGCATGAACAGCCGGCGCGCGATGCATCGGGCAATCCGGCAGGCGTGTTCCATCCGATCGTCTGGCGCGACGACAGCGTCGCCGCCCGCCTCACCCGCGCCGGCTTTCTCCACGCGCTGCAGCGCTGGCGCCCGCTCGAACACGCCGGACACGACTTGCGCCGAAGCAGCGCCGGCCTGCTCCAGATCGCTGATACGCCCGCAGACGCGGAGGCCCTCGCGGCCGCCATCGCGCGCTTTGCGTATCCATCGGAGTATGTGCAGCCGATGACGCGAAGCGCAGCTTCGCGCATGGCAGGCGTCGAGGTTGCGCGCGGCGGCTGGTTCTTCCCGCAAGGCGGCGCAATCTCGCCCGCTGCGTTATGCGCCGCGCAACTGGCCGGGTCTGCCGCGCAAATGGTCATGCGTATGAATATCGAAGTAGCGCGCATCGCTCGTGAAGACGGGCTGTGGCGAGCCTTCAACAGCAGCGGCAACGAGATCGCCCGCGCGCCGGCGATGATCCTCGCCAATGCGCGCGATGCCGCGCGCCTGGCCGGTCTCCACGGGCAGCCGACGCGCATCGTGCGCGGCCAGTTGAGCATGCTCGAGTCACCCGACTTCGATGCGCTGCGCGTGCCGGTGATCGGCGAAGGCTATGCGGTGCCGCTCGGCGCAGGCAGCACGCTGATCGGCGCGACCTACGACATCGACGATCCCGATCCTGAGTTGAACGCGGAAGGACATGTCGAGAACCGCGAACGCGTCGCCGGCATGCTCCCTGGGCTGAGGTTCACCGAAGACACGGTTCGCGGCGGGCGCGTCGCCTTCCGTTGCGTGACCAGCGACCGCATGCCGATGATCGGCCAGTTCGCCGATGAAGCCGCCGCCCGCCGCGACGCGCGGCGGCTGTCCGGCGCCTGGCCGCTGGACCTGCCGCGCATGCCGGGTCTGTACGGCGCGTTCGCGTTCGGCTCGCGCGGACTGATCTGGGCAAGCCTCGCCGCTGAGCTCGTGGCGGCGCAGATCGAAGGCGAGCCCTGGCCTATCGAGCGCGACCTTGCCGAGGCCGTCGATCCCGCCCGCTTCCTGCTGCGGGCGCTGCGCCATGGCGAGATCGACCCCGATGAGTTGTCCCCGCCGGTCTGTGGATAACGCGGCGGATTGCCGGTGAAACGCGTGTGAACTCGTTGTGCATGTAAACGGGACAACCCGCGGTTTCCGGTTTACTCGCCCAAAGTTGTTCCAGGTTAACCGCCGCGGACGAACATGTTTACCGCGCCTTTGTGCTTCTCCCAATTCATTGTTTGAAAAGACAAAATTGCGGTTATCCACAGTGCGCGGCAGCGCTTGTTAACTACTACTACTTGTATATACAGTAAACCTGTAAACACCTGAAGGCGGAGCTGTCCGACGGCAGCAAGGCAAACCATTTCACCCCGTCGCTTCATGTTTCCGGTCAGCATTGCCAATCCGCTCCAGCATATGGCAGTCGCTTTTACCTCAAAGGAATCATGAGCTTGGTCTTTCTGTCAGGGACATCCAGGTATGGCACAATCGCGCTTCTTCCTGCGTCGCGCCGTGCATGCGGCGAGCGCTTTCAATGGAACGATGGCCGCGCGCCAAGAATCTGATCAACGAAGCCGCGTCGTCGTTTTCTGTGTCCGGTCGGCAATCGTTCGATTGCCGCATGTAGGCTCGGTGTCTCACTGAACCGCACGCGGCCTGCAGCCTCACACCGGACACGTCGACCAACTCGTGCACGGCCAGACCGTGACACCGTGTTCGTTCGCATTTCGTATCGCCTGAATGAACTGACGTCCGCTCACGGGAGCGGACGCGCGCCGCCTGCGAGCGCGGCGCCCTCAGGCGAGGTGACGCTACGGACGCGCGCCCGGATAGCAGCAACAGATAGCAGTAACGAAGGAGAAGCCAATACGATGAACTCGGCGTTTTCATTTCTGCCCGCGTGGCCGCTCGAACCCGACGCCATTCTCTGGGCCGGTCTCGCGCTCGTCACGGCGGGCCTGGCCGGTGAACTGTTGTGGCGCGCCTGGCGCCTGCCGCGCATCACCGGCTATGCGGTGATCGGGCTGATCGCGGGGAATGCGGGTCTCGGCGTGATCGACTCGAGCGCAGCCGGGCTGTCGCGGCCGCTGCTGGATGTTGCGCTCGGCTTGCTGCTGTTCGAACTCGGCGGCCGGCTCGATCTGCGCTGGATCCGGCGCAATCCGTATCTGATCCTGTCGAGCATCGCGGAAGCCACGCTGACCTTTGGCCTCGTGCTGATCGCGCTGACCCTGCTCAAGGTACCGACGATGCCTTCGGTCGTCGTTGCCGCCATCGCCATGGCCACGTCGCCCGCGATGGTCATCCAGCTCAAGATGGAACTGCGCTCGGAAGGCCAGGTCACGCAGCGGCTGCTCACGCTGACCGCGCTCAACAGCATGTATGCGGTGATCGTCGAGAAGCTCGCGGCCGGCGTGCTGCATCAGGAGATCTACGGCAATACGCTCGCCACCATCCTGCAGCCGCTGTATCTGCTGATCGGCTCGCTGGTGCTGGCCTTCCTGCTCGCGCGCGCCTGCAACCTGCTGGTCCGGCGCCTGCCCGCCAACGACGAGCATTCGTTCGTCGCGCTGTTCGGTCTCGTGCTGCTGGCGATCGCCGTCGCGCACATCTTCAAGCTGTCGACCATCCTCGCGCTGCTCGCGGCCGGCATCATCGTGAAGAACGCCGACGAACGTCCGCAGCTATGGCCGTCGCACTTCGGCTCCGCCGGTTGGCTGCTTACCGTCATTCTGTTCGCGCTCACGCTGACGTCGTTTCACTGGCGCGACATCGCACTGGGCGGCATCGCGGCGCTGGGACTGATTGTCGCGCGCTTCATCGGCAAGCTTGCCGGCGTGCTGATCTTTGCGAAGCCGAGCGGCCTGAACTGGAAGCAGGGTGCGGCGCTGGGCGTCGCGCTGTCGCCGATGTCCGCGCTCGCGTACTTGCTGGTCGACGACATGTACGTGCTCTATCCCAACTACGATCCCACCTTGCGCGCGATCGTCATGTGCTCCATCGTGCTGCTGCAGATCGTGTCGCCGTTCGTGGTGTACCGCAGCCTGTCGGCGGTCGGCGAGCGGCGCGAGTAATCGATTTTTCCAGAGGCGCCATGGCACTCGAACCCTTCATCAACTCCGAACCCTTTACGTTCGGTGTCGAGCTTGAGATCCAGGTCGTCAATACGCACGACTACGATCTGACCCGCGCGGCGTCGGACCTCATGCGTCTCATCAAGGACGAGAAGATTCCGGGCAACATCACGCCCGAGATCACCGAAAGCATGATCGAGCTGTCGACCGGCATCTGCACGACGCACGAACAGGCCGTCACCGATCTGCGCACCATCCGCGACACGCTCGTCGCGGCGGCGGACCAGCTGAACGTGGGTCTGGCGGGCGGCGGCACGCATGCATTCCAGCAATGGAGCGATCGGCAGATCTACGACGCACCGCGTTTCCAGTACATCTCCGAGCTCTACGGCTATCTCGCCAAGCAGTTCACGGTGTTCGGCCAGCACGTGCATATCGGCTGCCCCGATCCGAACAGCGCGCTGTTCCTGCTGCATTCGATGTCGCGCTACATTCCGCATTTCATCGCGCTGTCGGCTTCGTCGCCGTACATTCAGGGCGTCGATACCGGCTTTCATTCGGCACGCCTGAACTCGGTGTTTGCGTTTCCGCTGTCGGGCCGCGCGCCGTTCGTGCTGACGTGGGACAGCTTCGAGGAGTATTTCTCGAAGATGGTGCATACCGGCGTCGTCAACAGCATGAAGGACTTCTACTGGGACATCCGGCCGAAGCCGGGTTTCGGCACGATCGAAGTCCGCGTGATGGACACGCCGCTGTCGGTAGACCGGGCGGCCGCGATCGCGTGCTATATCCAGACGCTGTCGCGCTACCTGTTGCTGGACAAGCCGCTCACGCCCCACGAGGACGACTACCTCGTCTACACGTTCAATCGCTTCGAGGCGTGCCGCTTCGGCCTGGAGGGCACCTGCATCCATCCGCAGACGGGCGAACGCAGGACCATCGGCGAAGACATCCTGGCAACGCTCGACGTGCTCGCACCGCACGCCGAAGCGCTCGGCTCGCAGGCGGCGCTGGCACAGGTCGCCGACATAGCGCGCGGCATGAACGACGCCACCTGGCTGCGCAGCGTATTCGACAAGGAGAAATCGCTGCACGAAGCCGTCAGGCAACAATGCTTGCAATGGCGTCAATGACGCCAATGACGCCAATGACGCGAGACGTAGCATGTTGCTTACCGTAAGGCTTGCCTTGGTAATCGGCATTCATGAACAGGAAAGGCTGCTGCTTAAATATGCATGCAGCCTTTTTCTTTTGCGCTTTATGAAACAAGGACGTGAGCGTGAATCGGGAATAACTGTCTCATGCCATCGTTTGAAGCAGGTTCAAACTTCCGCTTCTAAGGTTTGCCTCAAACAAACCGTATACCGGCGTAATGGTTGCGCGTCATGCGCGTGGCCTGGGCTACGCAAGCAAACTCTGGCGGAACTTTCAGTGACGTGAAGACGACTTACGACTCGTACAGAGTTAATCAAAACGAGTCGGCAATCAGCGAGTGAGGCGATTTCGAGAGTTATCCACAGTCTGACACGGACAATTAAGGTGTACGTTTGTTCCATGTCGCTTAGAATGGCGACTTTGCCGGCGGGGCGTTATAGTCGGCAAATACGTAGCGCCGCAAAGCAGACCATAAGAGGGCGCATAAACAAGAGGGTAGCAGTGTCCCCATTCAGGTGTCGCCGTGAGGCTTGGCACGCCTGAATTTTGAGACGGCGGGGACCGGGAACGAGCGTGTTCCGCAAGGGGTTGCAAGTCGTTTTCTGCGGAAGCGTTTCGGGAACGGTGTTCGCGTGGTTACGTGAACATGCCGTCAAAACACATAAGCGGAACAACAAGCGAAAGACTATGAATGAAGGCGTTTACGGAGAGCAGGCGACGGGGCGGGTGACCCACGGTCTGCTGCGGCTGAGCACGGCGATGCGCAGCCAGGCTTGGGAATGGGCAGAAGGCGTGGGGCTGACGCCGACCCAGGGTGAAATTCTCGTTTTGCTGATGCAGCGCAGGGGGCCGATGCGCCTCGGCGAGATCGCACGTGAAACGGCATTGACGGCTGCCACGACGAGCGATGCGGTGAGCACGCTCGAAGGCAAGGGGCTGGTCGAGAAGCGCCGCGCGCTCGACGACGGCCGCGCGCTGGCCGTGCGCCTGACCGCACGTGGCCGCACGGCCGCGAAGAAGGCGGTGCAATGGCCGGACTTCCTGGCGAAGGCGGTCGGCACGCTGCGCGAGGAAGAGCAGGTGGCGTTCTATCGCACGCTGCTGAAGACCATCCGCCATCTCGAGTCGCAGCAGCAGATGCCGGCGCACCGTATGTGCCTGTCCTGCTCGCACTTCCAGGCCAGCAAGAATCCGAAGAAGGCGCCGCATCATTGCGCGCTGTTGCAGATCGACATGGCGGATACGGATCTGCGTCTCGACTGCTCGGTCTACGAAGAAGCCGATTCCGCGACGCAGAAGAAGAGCTGGAAGGTCTTCGCTCAGCTTGCCTGACATCGGGCAAACGGAGTGATTCATCCGGCGGCAGCGACGCTGTGAGGCCGCGGCGAGTCGGTTAGACTGTGCCCGTCGCGCCTCCCCGCGAGGCGCGGCTCGTCAACACTTGCCCGACACGCACAGCCCGCTCACGGAAGCCGCCGATGAAAGATGAAGTCCTGGCGATTCGCCACGTCTATTTCGAAGATCTGGG
This sequence comes from Caballeronia sp. LZ032, assembly GCF_031451315.1. Taxonomy (NCBI): domain Bacteria; kingdom Pseudomonadati; phylum Pseudomonadota; class Betaproteobacteria; order Burkholderiales; family Burkholderiaceae; genus Caballeronia; species Caballeronia sp. LZ032. Next base: position 3,181,953 of record NZ_JARUXP010000001.1, on the reverse strand, counting down.
CAGCCTCGAACTCGTACTGGGCGATCGCGGCCATCTCGTGCGCTATCTGGATGTCGGACGCGGCCGCATCGATGCGCCCAATCCGCTCGATCCCTCCCTGCTCGTCATACTTGGCGGGCCGATCGGCGCCTATGAGGACGCGGCGTATCCCCATCTTTCTCCCTTGCTCGCGATGCTGGAAAAGCGCATTGCGGCGGGCTTGCCGACCATCGGCATCTGTCTCGGCTCGCAACTGATTGCCCGGGCGCTCGGCGCACGGGTCTATCCTTCTGGCTTGACCGAACTGGGCTGGTCGCCGCTCACGCTGACCGACGCGGGACGTGCTTCCGCGCTGCGCCATCTCGAAGCCGACGGCGCGCCCATCCCCGTGTTCCACTGGCACGGCGATACCTTCGATCTTCCCGCCGGCGCCACGCTGCTCGCATCGACTGCGCAGTGCGCGCATCAGGCCTTCGCGTGGGGCGAGCATGTGCTGGCGCTGCAGTGCCATCCCGAAGTCCTGGCCGATCGCTTCGAAAGCTGGCTGGTTGCCTATCCCGGCGATGTCGCGCGCAGCGGCACCACCGTCACTGCGTTGCGCGAGGACACCGCGCGCCACGGACCCGCTCTCGAACGCGCTGCGCGCGCGATGTTCGGCGAATGGCTCGACCGTTTTGCCCGCGAGGACCCGCACGCCTGAGCGTGGCACAAGCATTCGCGGCACGTCCTGCAGCGTTGAAAACGCGATGCTATTCTCGACCGCATTCTTCCTTCCCCGAGCCCACGACATGAGCGCGTTGTTCACACCCGCGACCCTGCGCAGCCTGCAGCTTCCCAATCGCATCATGGTTTCGCCGATGTGCCAGTACTCGGCCGAGCGTGGCGAAGCCACGGCGTGGCACATGATCCACCTCGGGCAGCTCGCGCTGTCCGGCGCAGGGATGCTGTTTATCGAGGCCACGGCGGTCGAGCCCGACGGCCGCATCACGCCCGGCGATCTCGGCCTGTGGGACGACGTCACGGAAGCTGCCTTGCGCCCGGTGCTCGCCGCGATCCGCCAGTATTCGGACATCGCCGTGACGATGCAGCTGGCGCACGCGGGCCGCAAGGCGTCGAGTCACGCGCCCTGGGACGGCGGACAGCTGATCCCGGTCGCGGAGGGCGGCTGGATGACCTACGCGCCGTCGGCGGTGCCGCACAAGCCCGACGAGACACCGCCGCTCGCGCTCGACACCGCAGGACTCATGCGCGTGAAGGAAGCCTTCGCGGCATCGGCGCGACGTGCGGCGCGGCTCGGCATCGACGGGATCGAGGTGCATTGCGCGCACGGTTATCTGCTGCATCAGTTCCTCTCGCCCATCTCCAATCAGCGCACCGACGAATACGGCGGCTCGCGCGAAAACCGCATGCGTTATCCGCTCGAAATCTTCGATGCGGTGCGCGCCGCGTTTCCCGCCGACAAGCCGGTCGGCGTGCGCGTCTCGGCGACTGATTGGGTCGATGGCGGTTGGGGCATCGAGGACACGATTGCGTTCGCATCCGAGTTGCAGAAGCGCGGTGTCGACTGGATCGATGTCTCGTCGGGCGGGGTATCGCCATTGCAGAAGATCCCGCTTGCCACCGGTTATCAGGTACCGTTCGCGCAGGCCGTGAAGGAAGCGACGGGCGTGAATACAATCGCGGTCGGCCTCATCACTGAAGCGAAGGACGCGGAGAAGATCGTGGCCGGTGGCCAGGCGGACTTCGTCGCGATCGCGCGCGGCATGCTCTACGATCCGCGCTGGCCGTGGCACGCTGCCGCCGAGCTCGGCGCGGCCGTCACGGCGCCGCCGCAATATTGGCGTTCGCAGCCGCGCGACCAGAAGAACCTGTTCGGCGAGATCACGATCGGACAACGTTGAAAAGTATCGAGCGTCATCGAGACGGTTGAGCATTCGCGCGCCGGGAGTGTAGGATACCGGTGTGTTGGACCTGTGAGCGTTCAACCAAGCTAACGCGGCGCCTCGAAGGCCACCGCGTTTTTTTTATCCCCGATGTTCATCCCGAGCGCGCGGGAGCGAAGCGTCATTCAAGGATTCAGTCGATGAGTTCACGCAGGGTCACCGTTCGCCGCTCAGGCGTGCACGGCAAGGGCGTGTTTGCTGTGAAGCCGATCGCCGCCGGCGAGAAGGTGATGGAATACAAGGGCGAGCGCATCTCGTGGAAGGAAGCGTTGCGACGCCATCCGCACAATCCCGACGAGCCCAATCACACCTTTTATTTCGCCCTCGACGACGGCCGCGTGATCGACGGCAAGATCGAAGGCAACAGCGCGAAGTACATCAACCATTCGTGCGCGCCGAACTGCGAAGCCGAGGAAATCGAAGGGCGTGTCTTCATTCACGCGCTGCGCGATATCGAGGCGGAAGAAGAGCTGAATTACGACTACGGCCTCGTCATCGAAGGCCGCATCACGAAGAAGCTCAAGAAGGAATACGAGTGCCGTTGCGGCGCGAAGAAATGCCGCGGCACCATGCTGGCCGTGAAGAAGGAAAAGGAAAAGAAAAAGAAGTAGCGGGTCCGGCAACAACGATTGTCTTCGAGAAGAGCCACGGTGATCTTTACCGTGGCTCTTTTCACGACTGCGCTACGGCTTCCTGCTTGAGCGGAATGCGCACGATGAAGCGCGCGCCGCCTTCGGGCGCATCCTCGTAATGCACCGAGCCGCCGTGCAGCACGACGATGTCATGCACGATCGCGAGACCCAATCCCGCTCCGCCCTCGACGTTCTGGCCATCGCCACGGAAGAAGCGCTTGAAGAGATCGGCTTGCTGGTCGGACGGCACACCGGGTCCATTGTCCTCCACCACCACTTCGGCGAAAGCGCGCCGTTCCTCGTCACGCCATTCGCTGACCGTCAGCGTGATGCGCGCGCCCTCCGCGCGAAACGGCGGAATGTACTTGAGCGCGTTGTCGATCAGGTTCGCAATCACCTCGCGCGTCAGCACGATATTGCCGCGCACGATCAGCGGATGTTCGTTCTCGGGATCGTCGAGGCGCTGGAAGCCGAGATCGACATTCGATGCGAGTGCCCGTGGCACCCACTCGGCGCCGGTTTCGAAGGCGAGCGCGGCGAAATCGAAATCGGTGAAGCGCGCGGCCTGCTCGCCCGGTTCTGCCCGCGCCAGCGAAAGCAATTGATTCGACAGCCGCACCGCCCGGTCAGCCGAGGCGCGCAGCTCCTTCACCGCTTCCACCGCCTTGGCGGGATCGCGTGAGCTGAGCGCCTGTTCCGCGTGCAGCTTCACCGCCGTCAGTGGCGTGCGCAGCTGATGCGCAGCATCGGCGATGAACTTGCGCTGCGCATCGAGCGCCGTCTGCAGGCGCACGAGCAAGGCGTTCATCGCGCTGGTGAGCGGACGGATCTCACCCGGTACGTAGGTTTCGTCGACCGGTTCGAGCGAGATGTGGGTCTGCTGGTTGAGTGCGTCGGCGAGGTCGGTCAGCGGGTTCAGTTGCTGGTTCACGACGCGCCACACGATCACCCAGCCGGCGAGCAGCAGCAGCGCGAGCGGCATCATGATCGCGATCAGGAACTCCACCGCGATGCGATAGCGCGACCCCACGCGCTGCGCCACTTCCACGACGATCGGATTGCCGGTCGGTTGCGGCACGCGCACTTGCGCCGCGCGCACGCTCACGCCCTGAAAGTGCGTCTCGAAGACATACGCGTAGTGAATGCGCCGGACGTTGCTGCCCGTGAGCGGCAGGTCGCGCTCGCCGGCGATTTCCTCGTCGCCCGTGCTGATGCGGTAGATGAGCTGCTCGACCGGGTCGGAGAACATCGCCTGCGCGAGCGGCGGCACGGTGACAGGCGCATCGACGCCCGCGAGCTGGATCTGCTTGGAGATGGCGGTGGCCAGATCCGCGAGCGAACGGTCCACCACGTGCTGCGTGTATTGCCAGGCAAGCCAGTACGCCATCAGGCCGCTCATCAGCGCGAGCAGCGACAGCGGCGCGGCAAGGCGGCGCAGCAACGTGCGCCGCAGGCTCGGCGGCGTCGGTGTCTCGGGGGCTTTCGATCGCGCCAGATCGAGCCAGTCTTCGCGGGCGAAACGCTGGTCGCCCGCGCGCCGGGTGGGAAATCGCAAGGCAGTCTGCTTCGGGGCAGCCGACGCGGAGCGTCAGGCTGCCTGACGGATTTCCTGGAGCAGATAGCCGAAGCCGCGCACCGTCACGATCTCGACGCGGGTGTTCTCCAGCTTCTTGCGCACGCGATGCACATAGACTTCGATGGCCGTGTCGCCGAGATCGCCGCCGAAGTGCGTCAGGTGATCCTGCAACTGCGCCTTGCTGACCACGCGGCCATGGCGCAGCAACAGCATTTCCAGCACGGCGAATTCGCGCGGCGACAGTTCGAGCGGACGCTCGTCGTTGAAGATGCGGCGATCGACGCCCGACAGGCGCAGGCCGCCCAGCGAGACTTCGGGACGCGGCACGTCGCCGTGCGGGCCGCTGCGACGCATCACGGCACGAATGCGCGCTTCGAGTTCCTGCGGCTCGAAGGGCTTCAGCATGTAGTCGTCGGCGCCGCTGTTGAGGCCTTGCACGCGGTCATGCAGTTCGTCGCGCGCGGTGAGGATGATGACCGGCGTATGGCGGTTGCTCTGGCGAAAACGCGCGAGCAGTGTCATGCCGTCGATGCCGGGGAGGCCCAGATCGAGAATGACGAGTTCGTGGCGGTTTTGCGCGAGGGCCTGTTCGGCGAAGATGCCGTCGTGCACCATGTCGACCGTGAAGCCGGATTGTTCGAGGCTGCTTTGGATGCCGCGCGCGATGGGGCGGTCGTCTTCGATCAGAAGGATTCGCATGGAGTCGCTCAAGTACAATGGGTTGAGCTCAGGCCGGCGGGGGCGATCGGTGGCATGTTCTGTCATGCATGACGCGGCGGCAGGCTCGAGCCAGTTAAAACTCACATCTCATGCGGCGTTGCGCGACCCTGCTTTGAGCCGCGAGCGGCCGTACATCGATTGTCTTTCTTCCCGGACATGGCGCTCATCCCGATCAACGAACTCGAAGCCGCGATCAACTACTGGCGCGGCCGCTCGCCGTCGAGCGGCGATGAACTCGCTCTTTGCAAGGAGGCGAGCGCACTGTCCAGGCCTTATGCGCTGCTGATTGTACAGCGTCGGTCAAGTCTGCCTTCCGAACAGCTGGACGAAGACGCCCGCGCCGCGTGGGAAGCTTACGTGCGCTTCAACAATGGCATGCGCGACTGAAAGCTTGGGCGCATCCTCGCTTTCGGCTTTCTTCAGTTAAGCTTCCAGCCGCCAAAAAATCACGCGCTTTGCCGTGTTTTTCTGCCTTTCGGCGCTGTCATCGTTCGTAACATGCACGTTACCTTGTTTTTACTGTAAGGGTCGGATTCCTGCGCACGGAACGGCCCTCTGCCGCAAGGGTTAAGAGAGCCAGACCGCGTTAATGCGATAAAGTCGCATTCGCTCCCGCTTACGCGCACATTCGCCTCATGCTCGATCTTGACCATTTCGACCTCGCCCTGCTGGACGTCCTGCAACGCTTCGGACGGGCCACGCATCAACAACTGGGCGAACAGGTACCGCTTTCGCCGTCGCAGATCGGACGGCGTTTGCAGAGGCTGGAGGCGGTGGGGGTGATCGAGGGCTATCGGGTCATGCTGCGGCCCGAAAAGCTGGGACTCGGCGTGACGGCCTTCACGAGCCTGAAGCTCAAGCATCATGGCGATTCGGTCATCGAGCAGTTCCAGCAGCAGATCGACCTGCTGCCCGAAGTGCTCGAATGCCATGCCACGGTGGGCGACGCGGATTACCTGCTGCGCATCGTCGCGCCGGACCTGAACGCGCTGTCAGGTTTCGTGATGAAGAAGCTGATGCGGGTGCCGGGCGTGGACAGCGTGCGCTCGAACATCGTGCTGACGACCTTCAAGCGCAATGGTCCGTTACCGCTCGCTCATCTGGCCGCCGACGCCTCTTAAGCCGCAACCTGAGCCGGGTTCAGCAGATCCACATACGCGAGCGGCACCAGATCCGTTTCGCCTACGCCGAGTTGCGCGAACATCGCGTGCGCTTCCTGTTCGCCGCCGGCTTCATCGTCGTCCTGGCCCAGAACCACTTCCAGCTCGATGAAATCACCGAGGCCATCCACGCGGTCCAGATGAATTCGCGTGCGCCCGACGAGATACACGTGGCGCTCCTTTGAAACAATGCCGCGCGTCGTCAGCGCCTGGGCCAGCAGCGCGTGCATGGCCTCGGGATTCGTGACCGGGCTGCGCGAGTAATACGACACCTTCGGGCCGTCGCGGTCGTCGCGTTGATAGAAGATCAGTTCCGATGGCGTGCCGTCGTCGAACTGGCGCAGCTTGAGACGGCCGGTGGGCACGTCGTAGAAGAAGTCCTGCTGGCGAAACACAAGCGGCGCGTCGGTGGCGAGCGCGGCCGCGCGCTCGCGCAATTGCTCGAACTGATGCGCGCGCGCCTTGATTTCGATGTTGCGTGCCATGAAGACTCCTCGAACACAAAAGGTTGGGTTAAGCGAGGACTCAGACTAGCAAAGTTTCGATGAAGCCCGCTTGAAACCCTGCGCAATTTTCGGGCATGGCCGCCGGACGGGTCGTCACACGGCCCATTGCGCGTCGATCAGCCGCAGCGCCGCCGCGATGGCCGGCTCGTCGCACCGCTCGGCGAGCACGATGAACGACAGCTGCGTCGGCACCGACACGCCTTCGACGATCGTCAGCGCGTGCGCATGCGCCTCGCCGAGCGCGATCGAATCGCGCACCAGCGAAAGCCCGATGCCCGACTTGACGAGATCGAGCATCGACGGCTCCTGATCCACTTCGGCGACCACCGTCGGCATCGCGCCCGCTTCGCGGAACAGGCGCGACAAGAGCCGGTTGTGCGCGGATTCGGCCGGCGTCCAGATCCACGGCAGCTTCGCGAGCGCGGCCCAGCTGCGCTTGCCCTTGTTCACGCGGTTGTGCCAGCCTGCCGGCGCCAGCACGCGATACACGAAAGGCGTGAGCCGCACGACGTGGAAACGGTCGCTGTCGCGTGTGCCGTCGCTGGCCGGATCGCCGATGTAATAGCCGACATCGAGATCGCGCGTCCGCACGCGTTCCAGCACCCAGCCCGACATGCCATGCCGCAGCGAGGTCTCGATGCGCGGATACGTCTCCACCAGCTGGCGCAGGAAGCCGCCCAGGCGCAGGAACTCGGGATCCAGGATCGAACCGATACGCAAGGTGCCGCTCACTTCGTGACGCAAGGCGGCAGCGGCGCGGCGGACGTCGGCGGCGGCGGCGAGCGCGCGCTCGGCATGGGGCAGCAACGCTTCGCCATCGCGCGTCAGCAGCAGGCCGTGCGACGTGCGCGAGAACAGCACGACGCCGAGCATCTCCTGAAGGTTCTTGATCTGCAGGCTGACGGCTGGCTGCGTGACATGCAGTTGCGCCGCCGCGCGCGTCAGGTTGCCTTCGCGAGCGACGGTGAGAAAGGCGCGCAGCAGGGTGTAGTCCATCCGCTGATATTAACGCTTCTTATATCGCAGTTGAACATATCTGATTGGATTCGGAGACGTGACCGGCAGTACGCTCGGTGTCGTACGCATCGCGCAACAAAACAACGACAACGAAAGACGATATCGGAGACGGCAATGAAACAGGACGCGCGCAGGCTCGAAGGCGAATTCGACTACATCATCGTGGGTGCGGGCACGGCCGGATGCGTGCTGGCGAATCGCCTCACCGAAGATCCGGACGTCAAGGTGCTGCTGCTCGAAGCCGGCGGCAAGGACGACTATCACTGGATCCACATTCCGGTCGGCTATCTGTATTGCATCGGCAATCCGCGCACGGACTGGCTCTACAAGACCCAGGCTGAGCCCGGGCTCAACGGGCGTGCGCTGTCGTATCCGCGCGGCCGGGTGCTCGGCGGCTGTTCGTCGATCAACGGCATGATCTACATGCGCGGCCAGCGCGAGGACTATGACGACTGGGCGCACATCAGCGGCGATCCGAACTGGTCATGGGACTCTGTTCTGCCGATTTTCAAGCGCAGCGAGGATCATCATGGCGGCGCGAATCAGTGGCATGGCGCGGGCGGCGAGTGGCGCGTCGAGAAGCAGCGTCTCAAGTGGAAGATCCTCGAAACCTTCTCGCAGGCCGCGCAGCAGACCGGCATTCCCGCTACGGAAGATTTCAATCGCGGCGACAACACGGGCGTTGGCTATTTCGATGTGAACCAGCGTGGCGGCATCCGCTGGAATGCGGCCAAGGCCTTCCTGCGCGAAGCCATGAAGCGTCCCAATCTGACGACGATCACCGGCGCGCATACGCAACGGCTCGTGTTCGAAGGGGCGCGTTGTGTCGGCGTCGAGTATCGCGGCGGCGATGTCGATTACCTTGCGCGTGCGCGCTGCGAAGTCGTGCTGAGCGCGGGCGCGGTGAACTCGCCGCAGATTCTCGAACTGTCGGGCATCGGCAATGGCGCGCGTCTGCAGCGGCTCGGCATCGACGTGGTGAAGGATCTGCGCGGCGTCGGTGAAAACCTGCAGGATCATCTGCAATTGCGCATGGCCTACAAGGTGACCGGTGTGCGTACGCTCAACACCTTGTCCGCGCACTGGTGGGGCAAGCTGTTCATCGGCATGCAGTATGCGTTCATGCGCAGCGGCCCGATGTCGATGGCGCCCTCGCAGCTTGGGGCGTTCGCCAAGTCCAATCCCGACGACGTGTCCATCAAGCGGCCCGACCTCGAGTATCACGTTCAACCTTTGTCGCTCGAACGCTTCGGCGAGCCGCTGCATGCGTTCAACGCCTTCACCGCCTCAGTATGCAATCTGCGGCCGACCTCGCGCGGCAGCGTGCATATCGAGTCGCCGGATGCGCATGTGGCGCCGCTGATCGCGCCGAATTATCTGTCGACGGACCGCGACCGCGAAGTCGCCGCCAATGCCTTGCGACTCACGCGGCGCATCGCCGCCGCGCCCGCGCTCGCGCAATATGCGCCGCAGGAGATTCTTCCGGGCATCCAGTTCCAGACCCAGGAAGAACTGGTCGAAGCGGCGGGGCAGGTCGGGACCACGATCTTCCATCCGGTCGGCACCTGCCGCATGGGCACCGACAACGATCCCGCCGCGGTCGTGGACAGCCGCCTGCGCGTGATCGGCGTGCGTGGCCTTCGTGTGGTCGATGCCTCGGTGATGCCCACCATCACCTCGGGCAACACGAACTCGCCGACGCTGATGATCGCCGAGCGCGCGAGCGAGATGATCCGCGAGGACCGGCGCGGTCTTGCCACGGAAGAAGCGATCGCGACTGCCTTCGCATGACGGTGCGAACGAGCGCACTTCACATGTTGAGATGACAGAGGCATGGCGCACGGATGACATCGCACGCGATGCATCCGATGCGCCTGCATGCGTTGCAGAAATACCGCTTCGCATGCCCTCGAAGCGTGCATGCAGCGCGCCTTCCAAGCCATTCGTTAGTTAGTGCAAATCCCAATGATTGCGCTGCATCATTGGCGCGACAATGGCCCCGGATCAAGTGATGCTCGAGGACACTCGTGCGCACTTTGTGCGGACGCAACAGCGCTGTACGAAGCGAAGCAGTACCGGAATGGAGACACCGCCCGGTGCGCGCGGATCAAAAAAACAAGGCGCAGACCCACCCGCTGTCTAGCGCTTCACTTCGCATGGAAGGGGACATGATTCTCGGCGACACCATTCTGGAAACGCGAGGGCTCACCAAGGAGTTCAAAGGCTTCACGGCCGTGAATGACGTGAACCTGCGCGTGCGCCGGGGTTCGATCCACGCGCTGATCGGACCGAACGGCGCAGGCAAGACCACCTGCTTCAATCTCCTCACCAAATTTCTCGATCCCACTGCGGGCCAGATCGTTTTCAACGGCGTCGACATCACGCGCGAACGTCCCGCGCATATCGCACGGCGCGGCGTCATCCGCTCGTTCCAGATCTCCGCGGTGTTCCCGCATCTCTCGGTGCTGCAGAACGTGCGCATCGGCTTGCAGCGGCAGCTGGGCACGTCGTTTCATTTCTGGCGCAGCGAACGCTCGCTCGACCAGCTCAATGACCGCGCCATGGATCTGCTGACGCAAGTCGGCCTCACCGATTTCGCCGACACGAAAACCGTCGAGCTGTCCTATGGCCGCAAGCGCGCGCTGGAGATCGCGACCACGCTGTCGATGGAGCCGGAGCTCATGCTGCTCGACGAACCGACGCAAGGCATGGGCCACGAAGATGTCGACCGCGTGACGGCGCTGATCAAGAAGGTGTCGGCGGGCCGCACCATCCTGATGGTCGAGCACAACATGAACGTGATCGCAGGCATCTCCGACACCATCACCGTGCTCAAGCAAGGCGAAGTGCTCGCCGAAGGCAGCTACGCGGAAGTGTCGAAGAATCCGCTCGTGATGGAAGCCTACATGGGCAGCGCCGATGCGGCGCTCACCGGAGCGCATGCATGAGTACGATCGTGGAAGAACGCCGCTCGCTCAACGCGAACGGCGGGGCCAGCAACGTGCCGGCGCTGGAAATCTCGGGCCTTCAGGCGTGGTATGGCGAGTCGCATATCCTGCACGGCGTGGACCTCAAGGTGAACCGCGGCGAAGTGGTCACGCTGCTCGGACGCAACGGCGCGGGCCGCACCACCACGTTCCGGGCCATCATGGGTTTGACCGGGCGGCGCACGGGTTCGATCCGCGTGAGCGGACACGAGACCATCGGCCTGCCTACACACAAGATCGCGCATTACGGGGTCGGCTATTGTCCGGAGGAGCGCGGCATATTCTCGAGCTTGTCCTGCGAAGAAAACCTGCTGTTGCCGCCGCTGATCGGCGACCCGAAAGATGCGATGTCGCTCGACGAACTCTATTCGATGTTCCCCAACCTGAAGGAACGCCGCGCCAGCCAGGGCACGCGTCTGTCGGGCGGCGAGCAGCAGATGCTGGCCGTCGCGCGCATCCTGCGCACCGGCGCGAACCTGCTGCTGCTCGATGAAATCTCGGAAGGCCTCGCGCCGGTCATCGTGCAGACACTCGCGCGCATGATCCTGATGCTCAAGTCGCGCGGCTATACCATCGTCATGGTCGAACAGAATTTTCGTTTCGCGGCGCCGCTCGCGGACCGCTTCTACGTGATGGAGCACGGCAATATCGTCGAGCATTTCGGCGCGGGGGAACTCGAGGCGAAGATGCCGGTGCTGCACGAACTGCTCGGCGTGTAATCGGGCGCCGGCGTGCCGCACCGGAATGGAAAGGGCATCACCAGTAACACCGCATCAAATCAAAAACTCATGGAGACTGGAATGAAAAAGAAGACCCTCGCGCGCCTCTCTACGTTGTGCTTTGCGGCTGCGGCGGCGAGTGTGGCGGTGATGAGCAGCAGCGCATACGCCGCCGACGGCAACACCGTGAAGATCGGCTTCGTCACCGACATGTCGGGCCTCTATGCGGACATCGACGGACAAGGCGGCCTCGAAGCGATCCGCATGGCCATCGCGGATTTCGGCGGCAAGGTGAACGGCAAGCCGATCGAACTGGTATATGCGGACCATCAGAACAAGGCGGATATCGCTGCATCGCGCGTGCGTGAGTGGATCGACCGCGACGGGGTGAATGCGATCATCGGCGGCACGAACTCGGCCACGGCGCTCTCCAGCGCACAGGTCACGGCCGAGAAGAAGATTCCGTACATCAACATCGGCGCGGGCGCGGACAACCTGACCAACGAGCAATGCTCGCCCTACACGGTTCACTACGCCTACGACACGATGGCGCTCGCCAAAGGCACCGGTTCCGCGGTGACCAAGCAGGGCGGCAAGACGTGGTACTTCCTGACGGCGGACTATGCGTTCGGCAAGGCGCTCGAGAAGAACACCGCGGACGTCGTGAAGGCGAGCGGCGGCCAGGTGCTGGGCGAAGTGCGCCATCCGCTGTCGGCGTCGGACTTCTCGTCGTTCCTGTTGCAGGCGCAGGGTTCGAAGGCGCAGGTGCTCGGCCTCGCCAACGCGGGCGGCGACACGGTCAATTCCATCAAGGCGGCGAAGGAATTCGGCGTCACCAAGTCGATGAAGATCGCCGCGCTGCTGATCTTCCTGTCCGACATCCACTCGCTGGGCCTGGAGACCACGCAGGGCCTCGTGGCGACGGACAGCTGGTACTGGAACAAGGACGACAAGACGCGCGCCTGGGCCAAGCGCTATTTCGACAAGATGAAGAAGATGCCGGGCAGCCTGCAGGCCGCGGACTATTCGGCGACCACGACCTATCTGAAGGCCGTGCAGGCGGCGGGCACGACCGACAGCGACAAGGTCATGGAACAGCTGAAGAAGATGAAGATCGACGACTTCTACGCGAAGGGCTACGTTCGCGAAGACGGCGCGATGATCCACGACATGTACCTGATGGAAGTGAAGAAGCCGTCGGAGTCGAAGGAACCGTGGGATTACTACAAGATCACCGCCACGATTCCGGGCGACCAGGCATTCGGCACGAAGGCGGAATCGCGCTGCAAGCTCTGGAAGTAAGCATTCGGCAGTGATTCAGCGCGTTCGCGCGGCGGGCGTCCGGTGAGGACCTCCGCCGCTGCAACCGCGTCAACACGTTTCTGACGGCAGGTTCAATGGAAATTTTCGGCATTCCACTCGCCGCAATGCTGAGCCAGCTGTTGCTGGGGCTGGTGAACGGCTCGTTCTACGCGATCCTGAGCCTGGGTCTCGCGGTGATCTTCGGCTTGCTCAACGTCATCAACTTCGCGCACGGCGCGCTGTTCATGCTGGGCGCGATGCTCGCGTGGATGGGCTACGCGTACTTCAACATTCCCTACTGGGCGATGCTCGTGCTTGCGCCGGTCATCGTCGGGCTGTTCGGCATGGTCATCGAGCGCTCGATGCTGCGCTGGCTCTACAAGCTCGACCATCTCTACGGGCTGTTGCTGACCTTCGGCCTGACGCTTGTGGTCGAGGGCGTGTTCCGCTCCATCTATGGCTCGTCGGGCCAGCCTTACGACGTGCCCTCGCTGCTGTCCGGCGCGACCAATCTCGGCTTCATGTTCCTGCCGAACTATCGTGCGTGGGTCGTGGTGGCGTCGCTGGCGGTGTGCTTCGCGACGTGGTTCGTGATCGAGAAGACGCGCCTGGGCGCGTATCTGCGCGCGGGCACGGAAAACCCGAAGCTGGTCGAGGCGTTCGGCGTCAACGTGCCGCTGATGATCACGCTGACCTACGGCTTCGGCGTGGCGCTCGCGGCCTTCGCCGGCGTGCTGGCCGCGCCCGTGATCCAGGTGTCGCCGCTGATGGGGCAGTCGATGATCATCACCGTGTTCGCGGTCGTCGTGATCGGCGGCATGGGTTCGATCATGGGCTCAATCCTCACGGGTCTCCTGCTCGGCGTGATCGAAGGTTTCACGCGCGTGTTCTATCCGGAAGCGTCCGCGACGGTCGTCTTCGTCATCATGGCGATCGTGTTGATGATTCGCCCGGCAGGACTCTTCGGCAAGGAAAAATGATGCAGAGAAAAGCGCTCTACGGCCTGTTGCTGATCGGCCTGATCGTGGCGCCGTTCGTCGGCGTGTATCCGCTGTTCATGATGAAGGTGCTGTGTTTCGCGCTGTTCGCCGCGGCCTTCAACCTGCTGATTGGCTATACCGGCTTGCTCTCGTTCGGCCACGCGATGTTTCTCGCGACCGCCGGTTACGTCGCCGGCTATTCGATCCAGACCATCGGTTTGACGCCGGAACTCGGCGTGATCGCGGGTACGGCGGCGGCGACGCTGCTCGGACTCGTCGCGGGGCTGCTGGCGATCCGCCGCCAGGGCATCTACTTCGCAATGGTCACGCTCGCGCTCGCGCAGATGGTGTACTTCGTGTTCCTGCAGGCGCCGTTCACGCACGGCGAAGACGGCTTGCAGGGCGTGCCGCGCGGCAAGCTGTTCAACATGATCGATCTCGGCAGCGACATCACGCTCTACTACGTCGTGCTGGTCGTGATGCTGCTCGCGTTCGCGCTGATCGTGCGCATCGTGCATTCGCCGTTTGGCGAGGTACTGATCGCGATCAAGGAGAACGAGCCGCGCGCGGTGTCGCTCGGCTACGATACGTCGCGCTACAAGCTGCTGGCCTTCGTGCTGTCGGCGGGACTCGCCGGACTGGCGGGCGCCACCAAGACGCTCGTGCTTGGCTTCGAGACGCTCGGCGACGCCTACTGGACCATGTCCGGCCTGGTGGTGCTGATGACGCTCGTCGGCGGCATGAGCACGATGTTCGGACCACTGCTCGGCGCCGCGATCATCGTCGCGCTGGAGGACCGGCTCGGCGACATCGGCGGCGGTCTCGCGCGGCTGACCGGCATGACGTGGTTCAACTCGCTCGGCGAATCCGTGACCATCGTGACCGGCGTCATCTTCATTGCCTGCGTGCTGGCGTTCCGGCGCGGCATTGTCGGGGAGATCGTCGCGCGGGTCCGTCCGCTGCAAGGCTGAAATCCGCGGAGCCACGCACCGAGGCGTGTTTTATTGCAAGAAGTACGCCCCTTCCGGGTGCTTTCATGCACCACTAGGGTAAATGCTAGGTTGTCGTGCACTGTTGCGTTCTTTAACATTCGGTCTAGTTCTGTTGCACCCAGATTTTTGAGGTGGAGAACGAGGAGACATGAGGCACGAAGTGCCCGACCGAAAAGCGCTGTTGGATGAGTCCAACAGCGCTTTTTTTATTGCCCGCTGATTATGTGATTAAATTCGGCGGGCGATTTTAAACGGGGTTTTCCCTGAGGCTTCCCAGCTTGCGCGAGGTGATTGCGCAAGGCCTTGAAAAACAATGCGAAAAGCCACACGGGAGAGCCTTCAAAACGCTTGCTGCGCAGCGCATGCCTCGCTAAACTGCATTTCCCGACCCACTGGTCGGGAATTCGCGGCGAGCGCAATTCAGGGGCATTTTCGCGAGCAGTTCATCACGAAGAAACACGAATTACGGGGCGCACATCAATGAAGTTGGCTTCACGCATCAACGCGGTCGCAATGGCCGTTGTCGGGTTTTCGGCGGTATTCAGCACTCAGGTTTGGGCGGACGTGAAAGTCGGCGTGACGGTCTCGGCGACCGGTCCGGCCGCGTCGCTCGGCATTCCGGAAAAGAACACCATTGCCTTGCTGCCGAAGGAAGTCGCTGGTCAGAAGATCCAGTACATCGTGCTGGATGACGCCACGGACTCCACCCAGGCCGTGAAGAACGCGCGCAAGCTGACGAGCGAAGATCATGTCGATGCACTGGTCGGCTCCACCGTGGTGCCCAACTCGCTCGCGATGATCGACATCGCTTCCGAAACGCAAACGCCGATGATCTCGATGGCCGCCGCCGCGAGCATCGTCGAACCGATGGATGCCAAGCGCGCGTGGGTCTTCAAGACACCGCAGAATGACATCCTGATGGCCACCGCCATCGCGCAGCACATGTCGAATCATGGCGTGAAGACGGTGGCGTTCATCGGCTTCAGCGACGCCTATGGCGAAAGCTGGTTCAAGGAATTCTCGAAGGCCGCCGACCTCGCGAAGATCAAGGTCGTCGCGAACGAGCGCTTCGCGCGCAACGATGCATCGGTCACGGGCCAGGTGCTCAAGATGATGTCGCAGAACCCGGATGCGGTGCTGATCGCGGGCGCGGGCACTCCGGCCGCGCTGCCGCAGAAGACGCTCAAGGAGCGGGGCTACAAGGGCAAGCTCTATCAGACGCACGGCGTCGCGAACAACGACTTCCTGCGCGTGTGCGGCAAGGATTGCGAAGGCACCTTCCTGCCGGCGGGTCCGCTGCTGGTCGCGGAGCAATTGCCGGACACCAATCCGGTGAAGCAGGCCGCGCTGACCTACAAGAAGGCCTATGAAGGCGCGTATGGCGCGGGGTCGGTGTCGACCTTCGGCGGTCACGCGTGGGACGCGGGCCTCATTCTCCAGCGCGCCATTCCGCTTGCGCTGAAGAAGGGTCAGCCGGGCACGCCGGCGTTCCGTGAAGCGCTGCGCGCCGCTATCGAAGAGACGAAGAATCTGCCGGCCTCGCACGGGATCTTCAACATGAGCGCGAACGATCACTCCGGACTCGACCAGCGCGCCCGCGTGATGGTCGAGATCGTCGGCGGCAAGTGGAAGCTCTCGGGCAACTGACGGAATCGTATGTGAACTGATTCGGAAACCAAGGCGCGTCGAAGCAGAACGCGCCTTTTTTCTGTGTGGTGCAGTTGGCGGGAAGCGACGGAAAGAAGAGGGCGCAAAGCCTCGCGGAATGCTCACGTGCAGTCAGGGCAACACGTCGCGCAACGGTCAGGGAAAACCACCCTTGGCATGCAGTATGGCGGTAAATAGATTGGGGCGGCCCTTTGCATGGCCTGGCTCGATTGGCCCACAAGAGGCGGCATCGATAACAACTCGCAGCAGCGCACCGCTGGGGTGCGTGTTGGCAAAACGAGCACGTCGCGTTTGGAGACAGCAATGAAAACGAAGAAGGCATGGATCAGGACGAGCATGGCGCTCGCACTTGCGGGCGGCGCGCTGCTCGGCACGGGTGCGGCATATGCCCAGGTGAAGATCGGCGTGACGCTCTCGGCGACGGGCCCGGCGGCATCGCTTGGGATTCCCGAGAAAAATACCGTCGCGCTGCTGCCGAAGGAAATCGCTGGCAAGTCGGTCGAGTGGATCGTGCTCGACGACGGCTCGGACACGAGCCGCGCGGTGCAGAACACGCGCAAGCTGATCGACGAGGATCATGTGGATGCGATCGTCGGCTCGACCGTGACGCCGAACTCGCTCGCGATGATCGACCCCGCCGCGTCCGGCAAGACGCCGATGATCTCGATGGCCGCATCGGCCGCGATCATCGCGCCGATGGATGCGAAGAAGGCATGGGTCTTCAAGACGCCGCAGAACGATGCCTTGATGGCCGATGCGATCGCGAGCTACATGGAGAAGCACGGCGTGAAGACGGTGGGCTTCATCGGCTTCGCGGATGCCTACGGCGACGGCTGGTACAACGTCTTCAACACGGCCGCAGCGGCGCACAAGCTGAAGATCGTCACGAACGAACGGTATAACCGCACGGACACGTCGGTGACCGGACAAGTATTGAAGACGATGGGCGCGAATCCGGACGCGGTGCTGATCGCGGGCGCGGGCACGCCTTCGGCGCTGCCGGCCAAGGCGCTGAAGGAGCGCGGCTACAAGGGCAAGGTCTATCAGACGCACGGCGTGGCCAACAACGACTTCCTGCGCGTGTGCGGCAAGGATTGCGAAGGCGAGATCCTGCCCGCGGGCCCGGTGCTGGTGACCGAGCAGCTGCCGGCGAGCAATCCGGTGAAGAAGTCTTCGGCGGCGTACAAGGACGCGTATGAGAAGGCCTATGGCGCGGGGTCGCTGTCGACCTTCGGCGGCCATGCATGGGATGCCGGCCAGATGCTTCAGCGGGCCATTCCCGAGGCGCTCAAGAAAGGCCAGCCGGGCACGCCGGAATTCCGCGAGGCGCTGCGCGCCGCGCTGGAAAACCTGAAGGACCTGCCGGTCGCGCACGGCATCATGAACACGACTCCGACCGATCACAACGGTTTCGACGATCGCGCGCGCGTGATGGTGCAGATCGTCGACGGAAAGTGGAAGTTGCTGAACGACTAAGCCGTGTGTCGCGCGTCACCGCGCGTTCATGCGTCTTAATTTCGAGATGACGGGGCGGCGCACCGGCAACGGCGCGCCGCTTCGAGCATGCGAGGCCGCCGATTCCGGTGCGCCTGTTCCACGAGAAGCTTTGAAGAGGAAGTATGGACTTATCGATTGCGGCGATTCTCGCGCAGGACGGGATCACCACAGGCGCGATCTACGCGTTGCTGGCGTTGGCGCTGGTGCTCGTGTTCTCCGTCACGCGGGTCATTTTCATACCGCAGGGCGAGTTCGTCGCGTACGGCGCGCTGACGCTCGCGGCCCTGCAAACACAGAAGCTGCCGGCGACCTGCTATCTGCTCATCGCCATGGGCGTGGGCTGCTTCGTCGCCGAAACGGCCGGCATCGTGCGTCATCCCGCGCGATATCACCAGATCGGACGCTTGCTGGCTGTGCTCGCAGGCAAGTATCTGCTGTTCCCGGTGGCCGTGTGGGCGCTGACCCAGGCGGTCGCTCTCCAGACGCTGCCGATGATCGCGCAGATCGCGCTGACGCTGCTGATCGTCGTGCCGATGGGGCCGTTCGTCTACCGCCTCGCCTATGAGCCAATCGCAGAGGCGAGCACGCTGCTGCTGCTGATCGTTGCCGTAGCCGTGCATTTCGCGATGGTGGGACTCGGGCTCGTCATGTTCGGCGCCGAAGGTTCGCGCACGACAGCCTTCTCCGATGCCAACTTCAATCTCGGCAGCGTGTCGATCTCCGGGCAAAGCCTGTGGGTGGTCGGAACGGCGGTGGTGCTGATCGTCGCGCTGTACTTCTATTTCGATCGCTCGATTTCCGGCAAGGCGCTCCGCGCAACGTCGGTGAATCGTCTCGGCGCGCGGCTGGTCGGCATCGGCACGACGCAGGCGGGGCGGCTCGCCTTCACGCTCGCCGCGGGCCTCGGCGCGCTGTGCGGCGTGCTGGTCGCGCCCATCACGACGATCTACTACGACTCGGGCTTCCTGATCGGCCTGAAGGGCTTCGTGGGCGCCATTGTCGGCGGTCTGGTGAGTTATCCGCTCGCGGCAGCCGGGTCGCTGCTCGTGGGGCTGCTCGAATCGTATTCGTCGTTCTGGGCGAGTGCCTATAAGGAAGTGATCGTCTTCACCCTGATCATTCCGGTGTTGCTGTGGCGGAGCTTGGCAACGCCGCATACGGATGAGGACGAGGAGTAAGCGGATGAAATTCCTGAAACGTTATCGATTCTTCTGGGTGTTCCTGCTGGTCGTCTTCGCGCTGCCGGTGCTGCCGGGACCGGTCGCCGTGCCGGAGTACTGGATCACGCTGCTGAACTACATCGGGCTTTATTCGATCGTCGCGATCGGGCTCGTGCTGCTGACAGGGATCGGCGGCATGACGAGCTTCGGGCAGGCCGCGTTCGTGGGCGTCGGCGCCTATGCAACGGCCTTCCTGACGACGCAGTACGGCGTTTCGCCGTGGCTTGCGCTGATTGCAGGCGTCGTGCTGACCGCTTTCATTGCGCTGTTGCTCGGGCTGATCACCATGCGTCTCTCGGGCCACTTCCTGCCGCTTGGCACGATCGCCTGGGGCCTGTCGCTGTTCTATCTGTTCGGCAACATGGAGTTGCTCGGCAAGTACGACGGCATCAACGGCATTCCGGTTTTGAGCGTCTTCGGATGGCAGCTCGAATCGGGCAGGAGCATTTACTACCTGATCTGGGTGGTCGTGCTGCTGGCGGTGATTTCAGTTCAGAACCTTCTGAACAGCCGGCCGGGACGTGCCATTCGCGCGCTGCGCGGCGGCGGCACCATGGCCGAGGCAATGGGCGTGAACACCGCGTGGATGCGGGTCACCATCTTCATCTATGCGGCGGTCCTGGCGGCCATTTCCGGCTTCCTGTACGCGCATTTGCAGCGCGCCGTCAATCCGACGCCGTTCGGCCTGAATCACGGCATCGAATTCCTGTTCATGGCGGTAGTGGGCGGGGTATCGCATGTCTGGGGTGCGATTCTCGGCGCCACGATCCTCACCGTTCTGCAGGACTATCTGCAAACCTGGTTGCCCAAGCTGATCGGGGCGAACGGCAACTTCGAGATCATCGTGTTCGGCGTCGTGATGGTGTTGCTGCTCCAGTATGCGCGGCAGGGCGTATGGCCGTTCGTCGCACGACTTTTTCCGCGCGCGCCGAGTGCACACGTTCCCGAGCACGGGGAAGCTTTGCCGCAGCGCAGCAAACCGGCGACGGGAGAACGTCTGCTGGTCGTTGAAAAGGCGCGCAAGCAATTCGGCGGATTGGTTGCCGTCAATGACGTGAGCTTCGAAGTCAAGGCAGGCGAGATCATCGGTTTGATCGGTCCGAATGGCGCGGGAAAATCGACGACGTTCAATCTCGTCACCGGCGTGTTGCAGGCGACCAGTGGTGCGATCAGCTTTCACGGCGAACGCATCGAGAAGCTCACGTCGCGCGATATCGTCAAGCGGGGTATCGGGCGAACCTTCCAACACGTCAAGATGCTGCCCGGCATGACCGTGCTCGAAAACGTGGCGATTGGCGCGCATCTGCGCGGCACGACAGGCGTGTGGCGAAGCATTGTTCGCTTGAATGCAGCCGAGGAAGCCCGGTTGATGGCGGAAGCGGCCAGGCAGATTCGGCGCGTCGGGCTCGAGAAGCACATCTACAGCGAGGCTGGAAGTCTGGCGCTTGGCCAGCAGCGGATTCTGGAAATCGCGCGTGCGCTCTGCTGTGATCCGACTTTGTTATTGCTCGATGAGCCCGCCGCTGGTTTGCGTTATCAGGAAAAACAACAGCTGGCTGAACTGCTTCGCAAGCTGCGCGCGGAAGGGATGAGCATTCTTCTGGTCGAACACGACATGGATTTCGTCATGAATCTGACGGATCGACTCGTCGTGATGGAATTCGGCACGAAGATCGCGGAAGGACTGCCAGTCGACGTGCAGAAGGATCCTGCGGTGCTGGAAGCGTATTTGGGCGGGGTGGAATGATGTCGCAGATTACGAATCCGATTCTGCAAGTGGATCGCTTGTCGGTGAGATACGGCAAGGTCGAGGCGTTGCACGACGGCAAGCTCACGGTCGGCGCCGGTCAGATCGTGTCCGTGATCGGCCCGAACGGCGCCGGCAAGTCGACACTGCTGAACGCCATCATGGGTGCGTTGCCGTCATCGGGACATGCCAAAGGCTCGGTGCGTTACCTTGGTGAAGAAGTGTCTGCACTGGCGATCGAACGGCGGGTATCGCGAGGCATGTGTCTCGTCCCAGAAAAGCGTGAGCTATTCGCCACGATGGCGGTGGAAGACAACTTGATTCTCGGAGCGTATCGGCGCAAGCGGGCCGGCGAGCGAAACTTCCTTGATCAGATCGATGAGGTCTACCGCTTGTTTCCGCGTCTCAAGGAACGGCGGAAGCAGGCGGCGGGAACGCTGTCGGGCGGGGAGCGGCAGATGCTGGCAGTCGGGCGGGCGCTGATGGGCAAGCCGCAGTTGCTGATGCTCGACGAACCGAGCCTTGGTCTCGCTCCGCTGATCGTTAAAGAGATCTTCCACATCATCAGTGCATTGCGACAGAGTGGCGTTGCGACGCTGCTGATCGAGCAGAACGCCCGCGCGGCGCTCCAGATTTCGGACTATGGATATGTCTTGGAAACCGGCGAGTTTGCGTTGGAAGGCAAGGCGGATGATCTGCAGCACGATCCTCAGGTGATTGAAACTTATCTCGGTCTGTCCAAGAAAATGGCCTAGATGCTTTGTTTCATGCTGTCGAAGAGGGGCGTGTTTCACGTGAAACACGCTTTTTTTCGCGCATCGGACCTGCGTCGAAGTTGAGGAAGAGAAGAAACCGTTATAATTCAAGGCTGTTCTCTCTTCAGGATCGTGTCGTTCGCACACGAGATCCCAATGCTTTATCCCACTGAATTTGACGTGATCGTCGTTGGCGGCGGTCATGCGGGCACTGAGGCGGCGCTTGCTTCAGCACGCATGGGCTGCAAGACGCTCCTTCTGACGCACAATATTGAGACGCTCGGCCAGATGAGCTGCAATCCGTCGATTGGCGGCATCGGCAAAGGGCATTTGGTCAAGGAAGTCGATGCGCTCGGCGGCGCAATGGCAGCGGCGACGGATGAATCGGGCATCCAGTTTCGCATCCTCAACTCTTCGAAGGGCCCAGCTGTTCGCGCGACGCGGGCGCAGGCTGATCGGCTGCTCTACAAGCAGGCGATACGTCATCGGCTGGAGAATCAGCCGAATCTGTGGCTATTCCAGCAGGCAGTGGAAGATCTGATGGTGGAGGGGGATCGCGTTGTCGGCGCGGTGACGCAGGTGGGACTGCGTTTCCGAGGCCGGGCGGTCGTTCTGACGGCTGGGACCTTCCTCGACGGAAAAATCCATGTTGGTTTGAATAATTACGTCGGTGGCCGTGCAGGCGATCCCGCAGCCGTGTCGCTTTCTGCGCGTCTCAAGGAACTGAAGCTCCCTCAGGGCCGGCTCAAGACCGGTACGCCGCCGCGAATCGACGGCCGGACGATCGATTTCTCGCAGCTCGAGGAACAGCCCGGCGATCTCGATCCCATCCCGGTCTTCTCGTTCCTTGGCCGCGTTGAGCAGCATCCCCGCCAAGTGCCGTGCTGGGTTACCCATACCAACGCACAGACGCATGACATCATCCGCTCGGGCCTGGATCGTTCGCCGATGTACACCGGCGTAATCGAGGGGGTAGGGCCGCGCTACTGTCCGTCGATCGAAGACAAGATTCACCGGTTTGCTTCGAAGGATGCGCATCAGATTTTTCTCGAACCGGAAGGGCTCACGACCAATGAGTTTTATCCGAACGGGATCTCAACCAGCCTTCCGTTCGACGTCCAGCTTGACTTGGTCCGCTCGATGCGTGGTCTCGAGCATGCGCACATTCTTCGCCCCGGCTACGCGATCGAATATGACTATTTCGACCCGCGCGCGTTGAAGGCCTCCCTTGAAACCAAGGCGATCAACGGTCTGTTCTTCGCCGGGCAGATCAATGGGACCACCGGATACGAAGAAGCGGCGGCTCAGGGACTTCTGGCCGGGATCAACGCCGGACTACAAGTCCAAGGAAAGGATGCGTGGTCGCCGCGACGTGACCAGGCCTATTTGGGTGTGCTGGTCGACGATCTGGTGACACGCGGCGTGTCCGAGCCGTATCGGATGTTCACCAGCCGTGCGGAGTATCGTCTTTCGTTACGCGAAGACAATGCAGACATGCGCTTGACGGAAGCGGGTAGGGAGTTGGGCGTTATTGATGACGCACGCTGGGATGCGTTCAGTCGCAAGCGTGATGCTGTTTCACGTGAAACACAGCGTCTGCGTGTGACGTGGGTTAATCCTAAAACGCTGCCGGCAGAAGAGGCGACAGCACTGCTCGGTAAGCCGATCGACCACGAATATAGCCTTGCAGACCTGCTGCGTCGTCCGGAAGTGTCCTATGACGCGATCTGCGCCCTTCGCGATGGAGAATGCGGACCGGACGCCGGACTCGCGGACGATCCGGTGTTACTGGCGCAGATCAAGGAACAGATCGAAATCGGCGTGAAGTACCAAGGTTATATCGAGCGTCAGGCCGACGAAATCATGCGCAATGGCGCGCAGGAAAACACCCGTTTGCCGGACGCGCTCGACTACAACGAAGTCCGCGGGCTGTCGTTCGAAGCGCGCCAGAAGCTTATGCAGCATCGACCGGAGACGATCGGGCAGGCTTCGCGCATTTCGGGCATCACGCCAGCGGCGATCTCGTTGCTGATGGTTCACCTCAAGCGCGGCGCTGGCCGTCGGGGTCGTAACTCGGCGGAAGATTCATCCTCGGCAGGCAACCCGACGGCGGTTCAATGACGGAACGCCCGCCCTCGCTCGCGACGATACTGGACAAGGGCGCCGCCGATCTCTCCATTTCGCTTTCTGCTGAGCAAAAACAAAAGCTGCTCGACTATGTCGCGCTGCTCGGCAAGTGGAACGCCGTCTACAACCTGACGGCCATCCGCGATCCTGAGCAAATGATGATTCAGCATATTCTGGATTCGCTCGCCATCGTGCCGATGGTGTCTGCCCGCCATCCGTCGACGGTGCTCGATGTCGGCTCGGGTGGCGGACTGCCGGGCGTCGTGCTGGCGATCACCCTGCCGGACGTCCGCGTGACATTGAACGACATCGTCCACAAAAAGAGTGCCTTTCAGTCGCAAGTCAAGGCTCAGTTGAGTCTTGGCAATCTGTCCGTCGTGACGGGGCGCGTCGAAGCGCTGCGTCCAGGTATCGAAATACCAGAAAAATTCGATGTAATCGTGTCTCGCGCATTCGCAGAGCTCTCCGATTTCGTTACACTTTCGCGTCATCTGGTCGAAGTCGATGGGCGCATTCTCGCGATGAAAGGCATCAAGCCCGATGCCGAAGTCGCACGTCTCCCGACGGGCGCAACGGTGCTCGGCGTGGAGCGTCTGAAAGTGCCGATGCTCGTCGCCGAGCGACATCTGATCGAAATAGCCGTCGCAGCAGAATGACGGTTCGCCGCACCGTTCGATCCGGCATTCCAGGCACGCTGATCTTCTGACAGCGGAATAACGAGGACACTAAACGATGGCAAAAATCTTCTGCGTCGCAAATCAGAAGGGCGGCGTTGGAAAGACCACGACGGCGGTCAACCTCGCGGCGAGCCTCGGCGGGCTCGGGCAACGCGTACTGCTGATCGATCTGGATCCGCAAGGTAACGCAACCATGGGCAGCGGCATCGACAAGGCAGCCTGCGAGAACACCGTGTACGAAGTGCTCGTCGATGGCGTGGCCGTTCGCGACGCCCGCGTGCGTCCCGGTGCAGTGAACTACGACGTGGTACCGGCCAATCGCGAACTGGCAGGCGCGGAGGTTGAGCTCGTCGACATGGAAAATCGCGAGCGCATCCTGCGCACCGCGATTGCCGAGGTAGTCGATGACTATGACTTCGTCCTGATCGATTGCCCCCCGGCGCTGTCGCTGCTGACGCTCAACGCATTGTGCGCGGCGCACGGCGTCGTCATTCCGATGCAGTGCGAGTACTTCGCGCTGGAAGGACTGTCCGACCTCGTGAACACGATCAAGCAGGTCCATGCCAATCTCAACCGCGAGCTGACGGTCATCGGCCTGCTGCGCGTGATGTTCGATCCGCGGATCACTTTGCAGCAACAGGTGTCGGACCAGCTGAAGGAGCACTTCGGCAGCAAGCTGTTCGATGTCGTCATCCCGCGCAACGTGCGTCTTGCCGAGGCGCCGAGCTACGGGCTGCCGGGGGTCGTGTTCGACAAGTCGTCGCGCGGCGCCCAGGCGTATATCCAGTTCGGCACGGAAATGATCGAGCGCGTGCGCGCGCTGAACGTGAACTGAGCAACACCCATTCGATGCGGCAGCGAACGCCGACGGAGGAACCGAAATGAGCGCTGTGATGAAGAAGAAGGGGTTGGGCCGGGGCCTGGATGCATTGCTCGGCGGCAGTGTCGACATCACCGAAGCCGTGCGCGGTGAGGGCACGCCCTCGGTGCTGGCGCTGGACAAGCTGCAGGCCGGCAAATACCAGCCGCGAACGCGCATGGACGAAGGCGCGCTCCAGGAGCTGGCCGCGAGCATCCGTGCTCAAGGGTTGATGCAACCCATTCTCGTGCGCTCGGTAGGCGACAACCGCTACGAAATCATCGCGGGCGAACGACGGTTTCGAGCCGCGCGGCTGGCCGGACTCGACGAAGTGCCGGTGCTCGTGAAAAACGTGCCAGATCAGGCCGCGGCGGCGATGGCGCTGATCGAGAACATCCAGCGCGAGGACTTGAATCCGCTCGAAGAGGCGCAGGGCATCCAGCGTCTGCTCGATGAATTCCGTTTTACGCACGAACAGGCAGCAGAGTCGGTCGGCCGCTCGCGCAGTGCCGTATCCAACCTGCTGCGCCTGCTCAATCTGGCGACACCCGTCCAGACGATGCTCCTCGCCGGCGATCTCGACATGGGCCACGCACGCGCGCTGCTGGCCGTGGACGCCGCCACGCAGATCCAGCTGGCCAATCATGTGGTCAACCGCCGCCTGTCGGTGCGTGAAACCGAACGTCTCGTCGCGGCGACGACGAAGGAAGCGCCGGCGACCAAAGCGCGTGTAGCTAACGATGGTGGCCGCGATACGCGCCGTCTGGAAGAAGAACTGTCCGATTTGTTGTCCGCGAACGTAAAGATCAAGGTCGGTGGAAGAGGGCGCGGCAAGGTCACGATCGACTTCGGCACGCTCGATTCGCTCGAAGGCATCCTGAGCAAACTGCGTGGCAGCATCGAATCGACTACACCGACTGCCTGACGATCGCGGATCGTGTCCGAGGTCAACGTCAAGCGTACGCGGCCGGACTGGATCGGACGCATCTGGAGGACCGTCTCGAAGGAGCCGGTCCTCGCCATTCTGGTGTTCGCGCTGGTCGTGCTGCAGGTCGTGCAGCCGCGCCCGTGGCCGTCCTTGCCTGGCCTCGTCGACTGGCAAACGGTCCTGACGCTCGCGGGTCTTCTGATCCTGACGAAAGCCATCGAATTATCAGGATTCCTGATGTGGGCGGCGCATCGGCTCGTGCATCACATCCACGGCGAGCGCACGCTTGCATTGCTGCTGGTTGCGCTCGCGGCGGGCCTGTCCACCGTGCTCACCAACGACGTCGCGCTCTTCGCGGTCGTGCCGCTTGCGCTGTCGCTGCACAAGCTCGCGCCCTTGCCGATCAAACGGCTGGTCATCGTGATCGCGCTCGCGGTGAATGCGGGATCGATTCTCACGCCGCTCGGCAATCCGCAGAATCTCTTCCTCTGGCAGACGAGCGGTGTCGCGTTCGGCGCCTTCGTCTGGACGATGCTGCCGCTGTGCGCGGCGTTGATGGTGCTGCTGGCCATCGTGACGTTCGCGATGTTCCGCGGCGCGCCGCTCGACCTGTCCAGCGACGTCGAAGAGCATCGGGTGGATCGCGTGCTGTGCGTCGTCAGTGCCGTGGCGTTCGCCGCGTTCGTCTATCTCGCCGATGCCCATCATGTCGGACCCGCGCTCGCCGTCCTGGCTGCCGGATTCCTGCTCTGGCGGCGTGAGGCAGTCTTCAAGATCGACTGGCTGCTGCTGCTCATCTTCGTGCTGATGTTCATCGTGTTGCGCAGTGCCGCTGCATTGCCCGTGATTCATCAAGCCATCGCGCATCTCGGCATCGACACGCCGGTCAGGGCGTACGCGGCGGGCGCCGTGCTGTCGCAGGGTATCAGCAACGTTCCGGCTGCCATCGTGCTCGCCGAGTTCTCGAAGGACTGGCGTGCACTGACCTTCGGCGTGAGCGTGGGTGGCTTCGGCATCGCCATCGGTTCACTGGCCAATCTGATCGCGGTCAGGCTGTCTAACGAGAAGGGCATGTGGATGCCGTTTCATATCGTATCGATCCCGTTCTGGATCGTGGCGATGATCATCGGATGGGTGCTTGTTTGAGGCTCGGAGACACCTCTGCCAGCACATGAGAATCTGCTTGCAATTGCAAGGAAAGTCTCGTTTTCGAGAACCTTTTCGGCATGCTTTTTCACTGCCTTTTGACACACCTAAACTATTGAATCCGTGACAACAATCGCTTACAATCGCCCGGATTTATCAGCTAGGCCACCTCGAAAGCGCCGCGAAAGCGCAGGGTGATTTCCCCGGACTTTTGGTTGAAGGTTTGAAGACGGTGCGAGAGAAAAATCGAGCGCCGGACGCGCATGCAACCGACGCTGCGCACGTCCCCGGAAATCAGCCGCACAGTACGTCGAGCGAGTCGTGGGACGCCGAAGCGCAAGATAACAATATCGTTCCGCTCACGCGGGATCAGGCAGAGAAGCTGTTTGGCCCGGAAGTGAGTCGTCCATCGCGTGTCACGCCGTTTCGGGTCGTGGCGGCGCAAATGGTTTTGTCCCTGGGTGCGACGCTGCTGTGGTGGCTGTTTTACAAGCCACCGGGCGATGCTGCGCTGTCAGCCTTCCTGGGAGGAGCGATCTGCTGGGCGCCGAGTGCCTTGTTCGCCGCGCGCCTGAAGGCAAAGAGCGGCGCGGAGACGATCGTGAGCTGGATGATCGGCGAGGCGCTCAAGATGGGAGCGACGATTGCTATGTTCGTGGCGATCGCGTTCTGGTACAAGAGCGCGTTGTGGCTGCCGCTGCTCGTGACTTACATCATCGCTCTGAAGACTTACTGGGTTGCAATGGCGCTACGGTGACATTCCATGACGTCCCAGGTAAGCGCCCGCAGCACCGATTGCAAGTAGCATCATGAATGAACAGGTGCGGAACAGTTTCCGCACTCGGGCCTCCCGCCCGGAGACGCGACGCGAAGCGGCGTCCCGGCAGCGGCAGGCGGCGAAAGATTTTTGACAATTTGGGTGGCTTTAACGATATGGCAGCTAGCGAAGGAACGCACGCTCTGGATCCGTCCGAGTACATTGCGCACCACTTGCAGAATCTTTCCACGCATACGCAGACGTCGATCTTCGACATCCACGTCTGGAATCTCGACACGCTGTTCTGGTCGATCGTATGCGGTCTCCTCACCATCGTCATTCTCGGCCTCGCGGCGCGCAAGGCGACCTCCGGCGTTCCGGGCCGTTTCCAGTGCGCCATCGAGATGCTGGTCGAGATGGTCGAAGACCAGTCGAAGTCGATGATCCACGGCAGCCGCCGCTTCATCGCTCCGCTCGCGCTGACCGTGTTCGTCTGGGTCGCCCTGATGAACTCCCTCGACTTCATCCCCGTTGACCTGCCGGGCCGTCTGATCGGCTGGCTCGGTCTCGAGCATGTCCTGCCGCACCATCGCATCGTGCCGACCGCCGACCTCAACGGCACCCTCGGCATCGCGCTCGGCGTGTTCGTGCTGATGATCTACTACAACTTCAAGATCAAGGGCGCGGGCGGCTTCGTTCACGAACTGCTGTCGGCTCCGTTCGGCGCGCATCCGCTGCTGTGGATTCCGAACCTCGCGCTGAACATCATCGAGTTCGTCGCCAAGACGGTTTCGCTCGGCATGCGGCTGTTCGGCAACATGTACGCCGGCGAACTGCTGTTCCTGCTGATCGCCCTTCTGGGCAGCATGTGGTCGTTCGGCGCGGATCTGTCGTTGCTCGGCTTTATCGGCCACGTGGTCGCGGGCACCGTCTGGGCGATCTTCCACATTCTGATCGTGCTGTTGCAGGCGTTCATTTTCATGATGCTGACGCTGGTGTATATCGGCCAGGCGCATGACTCGCACTAAAGCAGCCGCACGTTCCGGAAGTTTTCAGGTTTAGGTTTCACAAGTTTCAATTTTTATAAATCCAGTTCCAAAGTCTTTAATCAAAGGAGTGATCATGCAAGCTTTCATCGCCAACATCCAGGGTCTGACCGCCATCGGTATCGGCATCATCATCGGCCTGGGTGCAATCGGCGCCTGTATCGGTATCGGCCTGATGGGCGGCAAGTACATTGAAGCGTGCGCCCGCCAGCCGGAACTGATGAACCCGCTGCAGACCAAGATGTTCCTGCTGGCTGGTCTGATCGACGCGGCGTTCCTGATCGGCGTTGGTGTGGCAATGCTGTTTGCGTTCGCGAACCCGCTGCTCTCGAAGCTCGCAGGCTGAGGTTCCTCGGAAGTGTGCGTCTGACTCTTTCAAGACGCCAGAACGGAACGGGTGAGGCGCTGATCGAGCTCAACAAGCCGATGAGCGCCTTTTAACCGTATTCCCTCCGATCAAGCAACGTTTAAGGAAACACCGTGAATCTCAACGCAACCCTGTTTGCGCAAATGGTCGTGTTTCTGATCCTCGCGTGGTTCACGATGAAGTTCGTGTGGCCGCCGTTGATCAACGCCCTCGACGAGCGCTCGAAGAAGATTGCCGACGGCCTCGCCGCCGCCGACAAGGGCAAAGCGGAACTCGAAGCAGCGCACAAGCGCGTCGATCAGGAACTCGCGCAAGCACGCAACGACGGCCAGCAGCGCATTGCTGACGCCGAGAAGCGTGCTGCCGCCGTCGCAGAAGAAATCAAGGCGAATGCCCAGGCCGAAGCCGCGCGCATCGTCGCTCAAGCCACGGCTGACGCCGACCAGCAGATCGTGAAGGCACGCGAGACGCTGCGTGCGGAAGTGGCTGCGCTGGCCGTCAAGGGCGCCGAGCAGATCCTGAAGCGCGAAGTCGACCAGAACGCTCACGCCGCTCTGCTGAATCAACTCAAAACCGAGCTCTGATCATGGCCGAACTTGCAACCATCGCTCGTCCTTACGCAGAAGCGCTGTTCCGCGTGGCCGAAACCGGCGATCTCGCGGGCTGGTCCACCTTCGTCGAGGAGCTGGCACAGGTTGCGCGTCTGCCCGAAGTGGAATCGGTCGCGTCGAGCCCGAAGGTGAACCGTCAGCAAATCATCGATCTGCTGCTCGCCGCGGTGAAGTCGCCGCTCGCTCAAGGCAACGCTCAAGCAAAGAATTTCGTCGGCATGCTGGTCGAGAATCATCGCCTGCCGCTGCTGCCGGAAATCGCCGTCCAGTTCGACGAGCTGAAGAACGCCCGCGAAGGTGCGGCCGACGCGCTGATCGTGAGCGCGTTCCCCCTCGAAGGCGAACAATTGAACGACCTCGTCGCCAGTCTCGAACGCAAGTTTCAGCGCAAGCTGAAGCCGGTTGTCACGGTGGATCAGTCGCTGATCGGCGGCGTTCGCGTGACGGTCGGCGACGAAGTGCTCGATACCTCGGTCCGCGCGCGCCTCGCCCGCATGCAGACGGCTCTGACCGCTTAATTTGCGAATTAATGCGGCCAACCGTGTCTCTAGCGGGCACGCAACAGAATTGACTATCAGGAGCGAATAATGCAACTCAATCCCTCTGAGATCAGCGAGCTGATCAAGAGCCGGATCCAGGGCCTTGAAGCGAGCGCGGATGTTCGCAACCAGGGCACCGTGATCTCCGTGACCGACGGTATCGTGCGCATCCACGGCCTGTCGGACGTGATGCAGGGCGAAATGCTCGAATTCCCGGGCAACACTTTCGGCCTCGCGCTGAACCTCGAACGTGACTCCGTCGGCGCCGTTATTCTCGGCGAGTACGAGCACATCTCGGAAGGCGACATCGTCAAGACGACGGGCCGCATTCTCGAAGTGCCGGTCGGTCCGGAACTGATCGGCCGCGTGGTCGATGCGCTGGGCAACCCCATCGACGGCAAGGGTCCGATCAACGCAAAGAAGACCGATGCCATCGAAAAGATCGCGCCGGGCGTGATCTGGCGCAAGTCGGTGTCGCAGCCGGTGCAGACGGGCCTGAAGTCGATCGACGCCATGGTGCCGATCGGCCGCGGCCAGCGCGAGCTGATCATCGGCGACCGTCAGTGCGGCAAGACCGCGGTGGCCGTCGACGCGATCATCAACCAGAAGGGCAAGGACCTGTTCTGTATCTACGTCGCGATCGGCCAGAAGGCTTCGTCGATCATGAACGTGGTGCGCAAGCTCGAAGAAACCGGCGCGATGGCATACACCATCGTCGTGGCGGCTTCGGCTTCGGAATCGGCCGCGATGCAATACCTCGCGCCGTACGCCGGCTGCACGATGGGCGAATACTTCCGCGACCGCGGCCAGGACGCGCTGATCGTCTATGACGACTTGACCAAGCAAGCGTGGGCGTATCGCCAGATCTCGCTGCTGCTGCGCCGCCCGCCGGGCCGCGAAGCATATCCGGGTGACGTGTTCTATCTGCACTCGCGTCTGCTCGAGCGTGCGGCCCGCGTCTCGGAAGAGTACGTCGAGAAGTTCACCAACGGCGAAGTGAAGGGCAAGAGCGGTTCGCTGACGGCGCTGCCGGTCATCGAAACGCAAGCCGGCGACGTCACCGCGTTCGTTCCGACGAACGTGATCTCGATTACCGACGGCCAGATCTTCCTGGAAACCGACCTGTTCAACGCCGGTATCCGCCCCGCCATCAACGCGGGCGTGTCGGTGTCGCGCGTCGGCGGTGCGGCTCAGACGAAGGTCGTGAAGAAGCTGTCGGGCGGTATCCGTACCGACCTGGCGCAGTATCGTGAACTGGCTGCGTTCGCGCAGTTCGCATCGGACCTCGACGAAGCCACCCGCAAGCAGCTGGAGCGCGGCCGCCGCGTGACGGAACTGCTGAAGCAGCCGCAGTATCAGCCGCTGCAAGTGTGGGAACTGGCTGTGTCGCTGTTCGCGGCGAACAATGGCTACCTGGACGACCTGGAAGTTTCGCAAGTGCTGCCGTTTGAAAAGGGCATGCGCGAATTCCTGAAGACCAGCCACGGCGATCTGATCAAGCGCATCGAAGACAACAAGGACTTGGCGAAGGACGACGAAGGCGCACTGCATGCCGCGCTGAAGGACTTCAAGAAGTCGGGCGCTTATTGATCGGGATAGAGAGGCAACGCGCGATGTTCAACAACATCGCGCGGCTTCGATCCGCGTTGCATGGGGCCCGAGTAAGCGCTAAAGCGCCAACTCGGGCCGACAAGGAGTAAGCAATGGCTGGAATGAAGGAAATTCGCGGCAAGATCAAGAGCGTGCAGAACACGCGCAAGATCACCAAAGCGATGGAAATGGTCGCCGCATCGAAGATGCGCCGCGCCCAGGAGCGCATGCGTTCCGCCCGTCCGTATGCCGACAAGGTCCGCGCAATCGCCTCGCACATGAGCAAGGCCAACCCCGAGTATCGCCACCCGTTCATGGTGGAGAACAAGGGCGCGAAGACCGCCGGCCTGATCCTCGTCACCACCGACAAGGGTCTGTGCGGCGGCATGAATACGAACGTGCTGCGTGCGTCGCTGAACAAGATCAAGGAACTCGATCAGAGCGGCGTGAAGATCGAAGCATCGGCGATCGGCGGCAAGGGTCTGGGCTTCCTGAACCGGCTGAAGGCGCAGGTCGTGTCGCAAGTCACGCAACTGGGCGACACGCCGCATCTGGAAAAGCTGATCGGCGCGATCAAGGTGCAGCTCGACTTGTATTCGGAAGGCAAGATCAACGCGGTGTACCTGGCGTACACGCGCTTCGTCAACACGATGAAGCAGGAAGCGGTGATCGAGCAACTGCTGCCGTTGTCGGTGGATGACCTTCACGCGAAGGATGAAGACGGCGAAACGCCGAAGACTTCGTGGGACTACATCTACGAACCGGACGCGCAGACCGTGGTGGACGAGCTGCTCGTGCGCTACGTCGAGGCGCTGGTTTATCAGGCTGTCGCGGAAAACATGGCCTCTGAGCAATCCGCGCGCATGGTCGCGATGAAGGCCGCGTCGGACAACGCGAAAACCGTGATCAACGAACTGCAGCTCGTCTACAACAAGAGCCGCCAGGCCGCGATTACGAAAGAATTGTCGGAAATCGTCGGCGGCGCCGCAGCGGTCTGACGGCCGCGTGAAAGAACACAGTATCTAAAGGAAATGCGATGAGTACCACTGCTTTGGTAGAAGGCAAGATCGTACAGTGCATCGGCGCCGTTATCGACGTGGAGTTTCCGCGTGCAGAGATGCCGAAGATCTACGACGCGCTCATTCTGGAAGGCACCGAACTGACGCTCGAAGTCCAGCAGCAGCTGGGCGACGGCGTGGTTCGCACCATCTGTCTGGGTGCTTCCGACGGTTTGCGCCGCGGCACGATGGTCAAGAACACGGGCAAGCCGATCAGCGTGCCGGTCGGCAAGCCGACGCTGGGCCGCATCATGGACGTGCTCGGCCGTCCGATCGACGAAGCCGGTCCGATCACCGCGGAAACCACGCGTTCGATCCACCAGAAGGCGCCGGCGTTCGACGAACTGTCGCCGTCCACGGAACTGCTCGAAACCGGCATCAAGGTTATTGACCTGATCTGCCCGTTCGCGAAGGGCGGCAAGGTCGGTCTGTTCGGCGGTGCAGGCGTGGGCAAGACCGTGAACATGATGGAACTCATCAACAACATCGCGAAGGAACACGGCGGTTATTCCGTGTTCGCCGGTGTGGGTGAGCGTACCCGTGAAGGGAACGACTTCTATCACGAAATGAAGGACTCGAACGTTCTCGACAAGGTCGCGCTGGTGTACGGCCAGATGAACGAGCCGCCGGGCAACCGTCTGCGCGTCGCGCTGACCGGTCTGACGATGGCCGAGCACTTCCGTGACGAAGGCCTGGACGTGCTGTTCTTCGTCGACAACATCTACCGTTTCACGCTGGCAGGCACGGAAGTGTCGGCACTGCTCGGCCGTATGCCTTCGGCAGTGGGCTATCAGCCGACGCTGGCTGAAGAAATGGGCAAGCTGCAAGAGCGCATTACGTCGACCAAGACCGGCTCGATTACGTCGGTTCAGGCCGTGTACGTCCCTGCGGATGACTTGACCGACCCGTCGCCGGCTACGACCTTCGGCCACCTGGACGCAACCGTCGTGTTGTCGCGTGACATCGCTTCGCTGGGTATCTACCCGGCCGTGGACCCGCTCGATTCGACCTCGCGTCAGATCGACCCGAACGTGATCGGCGAAGAGCACTACACGATCACGCGCGGCGTGCAGCAGACGCTGCAGCGCTACAAGGAACTGCGCGACATCATCGCGATTCTGGGCATGGACGAACTGTCGCCGGAAGACAAGCTGTCGGTCGCGCGCGCGCGCAAGATCCAGCGTTTCCTGTCGCAGCCGTTCCACGTCGCTGAAGTGTTCACGGGCTCGCCGGGCAAGTACGTGCCGCTGAAGGAAACCATCCGCGGCTTCAAGATGATCGTGGAAGGCGAATGCGATCATCTGCCGGAGCAGGCGTTCTACATGGTCGGCACGATCGACGAAGCCTTCGAAAAGGCCAAGAAGATCCAGTAAAGGTCGGGTTATTTCAGGCGGACGCCACTGCCTTGCAGCGGCGTCCACGAAATACACTGACCGACACAGGAGTCGACACATATGGCAACCATCAAGGTAGACGTCGTCAGCGCGGAAGAGCAGATCTTCTCGGGCCAGGCGAAGTTCGTCGCGCTGCCGGGCGAAGCAGGTGAACTCGGCATTCTGCCGGGCCACACGCCGCTCATCACGCGCATTCGTCCGGGCGCGGTGCGCATCGAGGCGGAAGACGGTTCGGAAGAGTTCGTGTTCGTTGCCGGCGGGATTCTCGAAATCCAGCCGGGCATCGTGACCGTGCTCGCCGATACCGCCATTCGCGGCGCCGATCTCGACGAAGCGAAGGCAGAGCAAGCGAAGAAGCGTGCCGAAGAAGCGATGCAGGACAACAAGTCCGAACTCGAATACGCCACGGCGCAAGCCGAACTGGCGTACGCGACGGCGCAGCTCGCAGCAATCCAGCGTCTGCGCAAGGTTCACGCAAGGCACTGACACGCAGCACGCTTCTACGCGTGTTCAGCGTTGAGAAAGCAGCCTTCGGGCTGCTTTTTTTATGCTTGATGCGAGAAGCGGATTGGGCCTTTTCTGCATATCGGATGTGCAGCCTCTGACGCGCCGCTCCGTAGACCCTTGATTCATCGACTTTCTCGTTCAAGGCGCGCGGAATGTTCGCGCGGCATTGCGGGGAAACACTCAATGCCCGCCGGCAAGATCGCCATGCACAATGGCTTTCATCGGCCCTTACAGCGGCCAGCCACATACGCCGGCACAGGGCGGCGAATCCAGGCGGAGAGTGATCGATGGCGATTGAACAGACGCAGGCGGGTGCGCAGGTCGAACCGCGCGACGGCGTGTCCTACGTACGCGGTGCAACCGATATCCCCTTGAGCGAAGCAACCGTATCGCGCTTCCTTCTCGACACCGTTCGCCGTTTTCCGGATCGCCCCGCGGTGGTGTTTCGCGAGCAGGGCATCCGCTGGACGTGGCGTCAGTTCGCCGACGAGGTCGATGCGCTCGCAAGCGGCCTGCTGGCGCTGGGGATCCAGGCGGGCGATCGCGTGGGAATCTGGTCGCCGAACCGGGCCGAATGGCTGTTGACCCAGTTCGCCACGGCGCGCATGGGCGCCGTGCTGGTGAACATCAATCCGGCGTATCGGCTGGCCGAGCTCGAATATGCGTTGAACAAGGTCAGCTGCAAGGCCATCATCGCCGCCGAGCAGTTCAAGACGTCGAAGTACCTGGAGATGCTCGAGTCGCTCGCGCCTGAACTCGCCCACGCCGAGCCCAACGCGCTGCGCGCCCAAAAGCTGCCCGAGTTGCGCGCGGTGATTCGCATGGGCGAGGCGAGCCGTCCCGGCATGCTCAACTTCGCCGACGTGATGCGCCGGGGCCGCGAACAACGCGACAGTGCAAAGCTGGACGCGCTGGAAGCGGTGTTCAATCCGGACGAACCGATCAATATCCAGTTCACGAGCGGCACGACCGGCAACCCGAAGGGGGCGACGCTTACGCATCGCAACATCGTCAACAACGCGCGCTACATCGCCATGGCGATGCGGCTCACCGAGCAGGACTCGCTGTGCGTTCCAGTGCCGCTGTACCACTGCTTCGGCATGGTGCTGGCGGTGCTCGCGTGCGTATCGACGGGCTGTGCGATGGTCTTCCCCGGCGAGGCCTTCGACCCGGGCGCAACGCTCGCCGCCGTCCACGAAGAGCGATGCACGGCGCTGCACGGTGTGCCGACCATGTTCATCGCCGAACTGGATCACCCGGATTTCAGCAAGTTCGATCTCAGCCGCCTGCGCACCGGGATCATGGCCGGCTCGCCGTGTCCGATCGAGACCATGAAGCGGGTCGTGTCGAAGATGCATTTGAGCGAGATCACCATCGCTTACGGCATGACGGAGACGAGCCCGGTGTCGTTCCAGAGTTCGACCACCGATCCGCTCGACAAGCGCACGACGACCGTCGGACGGGTCCAGCCGCATCTCGAAGTGAAGATCGTCGATCCGCTGGGCGAGATCGTGCCGGTTGGCGAGACGGGGGAACTCTGCACGCGCGGCTACTCGGTCATGAAAGGCTACTGGGGCGACGAGGCGAAGACGCGCGAAACCGTGGTCGACGGCTGGATGCATACCGGCGACCTCGCCACGCTCGACGCCGAGGGCTATTGCAACATCGTCGGCCGGCTGAAGGACATGTTGATCCGCGGCGGCGAGAACATCTATCCGCGCGAGATCGAAGAATTCCTGTTCCGCCATCCGAAGGTGCAGTCGGTCCAGGTCTTCGGTGTCCCGGACCAGAAGTATGGCGAGGAAGTGTGCGCGTGGATCGTCGTGCGCCCGGGCGAGCAAATGAGCGAGGACGAAGTGCGGGACTTCTGCGCGGGCCAGATCGCGCATTACAAGGTGCCGCGTTACATTCGTTTCGTCGACGACCTGCCGATGACGGTAACCGGGAAGGTGCAAAAATTCGTCATGCGCGCCCGCATGATCGACGAGCTGAAGCTTTCGGAGAGCCGGACAGCCTGACGACGCGGATGATTCAGCCAAAACGAAGAAGGGAGCGCAGTGCGCTCCCTTCTGTCATGGGACGAAACGTTGGCGCTGCCGAAGCTCTTCAAAGCTCCCGAACGGCGCAAACGTTTGTTCAGGCAAAAAAAAAGCGGGCCTGGAGCCCGCTAAAAACCACACGCTACGGGGTTAGCGCGAGGAGACCAAAGGTGAGATGTTTCGAGCAAGAGACTCGAAAAACGATCCCAGCAAAGATGCCCCAAAAGTGAGCTTCGGCGATTGCCGACCATTGGAAACGCGGAGTTTTTGACTCGCACGCCCAATACATCCGTGTTGAAACCGTTTGAACAGATTGTGGGCGAATTGAAT
The DNA here is from genome assembly GCF_031451315.1 of Caballeronia sp. LZ032. Taxonomy (NCBI): domain Bacteria; kingdom Pseudomonadati; phylum Pseudomonadota; class Betaproteobacteria; order Burkholderiales; family Burkholderiaceae; genus Caballeronia; species Caballeronia sp. LZ032. Next base: position 3,144,578 of record NZ_JARUXP010000001.1, on the reverse strand, counting down.
CCGCGTCGCCGTAACAAAGTGTTTCAGGTTGTAACCCCCGTCCTGTAAGGCTTTCAGGAAATTTTCTCGCGCAAACTGTGGGTTTCGCGTGGATATATTGCCTGAACATCGAAACGTTCACTTCATCGGATTGTTCGAATGAAAAAATGCCGACTTAAGGACTAGTGCGATTATTCTAATCGTCCGAGAAAATAGAACACGTGGACGCATGTAAACGGAGCGCAAAACCCGAAATGCGGGCGTCCTTTCCAAAAAACGCACCATGGAGACAAGCATGACCATCGATGCAGCCCTGCTCCGTTACTACCAGCAAGTCGCCCAGGCCTTTCCGCTTCCCGCGCTGGACGACGATGCGCGAGCAGTGCGAGACCGGTTCAGCAAAATCGCCCGCGCCTACGCAGGCCCGAGCGATGCCGATGTCACGACCGAGGACATCGAGATCCCGCTCGAAGGCCGCTCCGTCAACGCGCGCATATACAAACCCGCCGGCACCACCGGCCCTTTGCCGCTCCTCGTGTATTTCCATGGCGGCGGCTGGGTGGTCGGCGATCTGGAAACGCACCACGGCCTTGTCGCGCGGCTTGCACGGGACGCCCAATGCGCGGTGGCGAGCGTCGACTACCGGCTGGCGCCCGAGTTTCCCTTCCCTGCGCCCTGTGCCGACGCACTCGACGCGCTGATCTGGCTCGCCGAGCACCGATCCCGGCTCGGCTTCGCGACTGACCGCCTGGCCGTGGGCGGCGACAGCGCCGGCGCCCATCTGGCGGTGGTCGCCGCGCGCGGGGCGAACCACCAGGTGGCCGGCATCGTCGACTTGCAGGTGCTGCTCTATCCGGTCATGCGGCAGCAGTTCGACAGCCCGAGCTGCGTGGCCAACGCGAATGGTCCAGGCCTCACCAACGAAGAGATGAGGTGGTACTGGGCCCGGTTCTTCGCGGCCGGCGTGCCGGATTCCGACGACGCCCGCGCCTTCCCGCTCGCTGAACCGTGCGAGCGCGCGCCGGCTCCCGCGCTGATTGTCGCGGCGGCCTATGACCCGCTCTACGACGACGCCTACGCCCTGAAAAGCTTTCTCGAAGCCAACGGCGGCCGCGCCGAAATGATCGACGCGCGCGACATGACGCACGGATTCGCCCGCCTGCATGCGCATTCCGAGGCGGCGCTCGCCTGGCTGCGCAAGATCGGCGTGCGCACCGGCGAGCTGCTGCGGGCAGGGCGCTGAGCCCTTACTTCAGCCACTTGTCATACACCGCCTGATACTCGCCCGACGCGCGGGCGAGATGCAGCCACTGGTCGACGTACTGCTGGAACACCACGTCGCCGCGCGGCAGCAGATACGCCTTCTCGCCGAACTGAAACGGCTTGTCCGGATGCACCGAGCACAAGCCGGGGTTGAGCTTCTGCTGGAGCAGCGTCTCGGAGGCGTCCGTGACCATGACGTCCGCTTTGCCGTCGAGGATCTGCTTGAAGATGGTCACGTTGTCCGGATATTCGATCAGCTGCGAGTGCGGGAAATACTGCTTGGCAAAGCGTTCGTTCGTGCCGCCGGGATTGACGATGGTGCGCACGCCCGGCTGGTCGATCTGCGCGACCGTCTGATACTTGTCCACATCGTCGCAGCGGACGATGGGCGTCTTGCCGTCTTCCATATACGGCGCGGTGAAGAACGCGCGCTTCTGCCGTTCCAGAGTGGTCGAAACGCCGCCCACGGCGATGTCGCACTGTGCGATGAAGTCGTTCATCAGGTTTGACCACGACGTCTTCACGTATTCCACCTTCGCGCCGAGCGACTTCGCGAGGCTCTCTGCCAGATCGATGTCGATGCCTTCGAACTGGCCGTCCGGCCGCAGGAACGAATACGGCTTGTAGTCCCCGGTGGTGCAGACGCGCAGCGTGTGGCGCGCGAGAATGCTGTCGAGGCGTGTGGCCGGCGCGCTGGCGACAGGCGCAGACGCCGGAGCCGGCGGTGCGCCTGAGACGGCGCCCGCCTGAACGGTCTGGGCATGCGCGGCGCCCGCGAATGCGGACGACAGCACGACGCTGCAAAAGGCTGCGGCAAGACGGACAGACGTGCGTTTCATTGATTCTCCCGGTTGTCTTTGTTTCTGGTGGGTTGTAACGGGCGATGACCGTCCAGCGATCATAACGAGCCTTTCGACGGCCCGACAGTCGGCCGAACGGCATAGGCCGGCGCCGTGTGAGACTCTCCGAATCGTCCGGATCCGTCAACGGCAACGCTCGGGCGGTCCGGTAGAATGAATGATTCTCCGCCTTCAGCACTGAGCACCGAGCGACGTGGCACACACACTTCTGAACGACACCTTCCTGCGCGCGCTGCTGCGCCAGCCCACCGACTACACGCCGATCTGGCTGATGCGTCAGGCAGGCCGCTACCTGCCCGAGTACAACGCCACGCGGACGCGCGCCGGCAGTTTCCTGGGGCTCGCGAAGAACCCGGATTACGCAACCGAAGTCACGCTCCAGCCGCTCGAACGCTTTCCGCTGGACGCCGCCATCCTCTTTTCCGACATCCTGACCGTGCCTGACGCCATGGGCCTCGGGCTGAATTTCGTGCAGGGCGAGGGTCCGCGCTTCGAGCGGACCGTGCGCACGGAAGACGACGTGAAGCGCCTCGCGGTGCCGGACATCGACAGCACTTTGCGCTACGTCACCGACGCCGTCAGCCAGATCCGGCGCGCGCTCACTGATTCGCAGGGTCGCCAGAAAGTGCCGCTGATCGGCTTCTCGGGCAGTCCGTGGACGCTTGCGTGTTACATGGTGGAAGGCGGCGGTTCGGACGACCACCGTACGGTCAAGTCGCTGGCTTATGCCAGGCCGGACCTGATGCACCGCATCCTCGACATCAACGCGCAGGCAGTGGTCGCATACCTGAATGCGCAGATCGAAGCGGGCGCGCAAGCCGTGATGATCTTCGACACGTGGGGCGGAGCGCTTGCGGACGGCGCCTACCAGCGCTTCTCGCTCGATTACATCGCGAAGATCGTCGCGGGGCTGAAGCGCGAGCACGACGGCGCGCGGGTCCCGGTCATCACCTTCACGAAGGGCGGCGGCCTGTGGCTGGAGGAGATCGCGGCGACGGGTGTCGATGCCGTCGGGCTCGACTGGACCATGAACCTCGGCCGGGCGCGGGAGAAAGTGGGCGCGCGCGTCGCGCTGCAGGGAAACATCGATCCGAACGTGCTGTTTGCGCCGCCCGCCGCGATCCGCATGGAAGCACGCGCCGTGCTCGACAGTTTCGGCAACCATCCGGGCCACGTTTTCAACCTGGGCCACGGCATTTCGCAATTCACGCCGCCGGAGCATGTCGCGGAACTGGTCGACGAGGTGCATCGGCATAGCCGCGCCATTCGGGCTGGACAAGGCTCGCGGTAATCAGCGTCGCCGAGCCGCTGCGTCCGAAAGCCCGTGTTACGAACGCATGTTGCGCTGCAATGTCACGATCGCGGCTGGAATCGTCAGCGGGTGTAGCTTTTTGTCGCAATCGCCCGTCTCACGCGGAGTCCGGCGATGTCAAGACTGAACTTATACACATTTCGTTCGCTGCGGCGCGCCATCAGACCTATGGCCTGAAAGAGCTGATGCGGCATCTCTATATGTGCTTTAAGTCCATGAATGATAAGAGTTTTAATCGGCATGACCCGAAATGTGGGCTAGCGCACATAAGGGTTTCGTGACGGGCTTTGCGGCATGCCCGCCAGCACTTCTCAACAAAGTTATCCACAAGGCTGTGGAAAGCATCGGAAATCCAAAACTAATCTGCGGTTTACCAACGATTCTGATGTTTTACTTTAACTTCAGCCGGGCAATCCATGCTTCTGTCCCACGCCCACCGGGCCGGAGCTGTGGATAATGGCCGACCTTTTCGTGCGCGTCGCCGTGGACCAGCCCATGCCGGTGCTGTTCGACTATCGCTATGCGCTGGCCGAGGCTCCTGTTGAAGGATCGCTGGTGCTCGTGCCGTTCGGCCGGCGCGAAGTGGTGGGACTGATCTGCAAGATCGCGTCCACGACCGATGTCCCCGCCGGCAAGCTGCGCAGCGTAAGCGCGATCTGCGTGTCTTGCCCGCCGCTTTCGGAGTCGTGGATCGCGCTCGCGGAGTTCGCGGCCGACTACTATCAGCGTGGTCTTGGAGAAGTCGCGCTGCCGGCGCTGCCGCAGGCGCTGCGTGACGCGTCGAGGTGGAATCGCCTGTTTGCCGTCGAAGCGCGTTACCGCTTGCTGGCCGAGGGACGCGACGCCCTGCCCGATGCCTTGCCCGCCCGCGCCAGCGCGCTGCGACGTCTGGCGCAGACGCTCGCCGAACAGCCTGTTCTCGGCCTCGGTGACGCCCGCGCCCTGCACCCCAAGGCGGGCGCGACGCTCGAAGAGTGGTTGGGACGCGGCTGGATCGAGCAAGTGAATGAGGGCGCCCCGGCGTCGCCACCTCAAGCCACGCCGACCGGCAACGCCCCCCTTCCGGTGCTGACCGACGAACAACGCACAGCCGTCGACGCCATCTCGGCCGCACAAGGTTTCGCCCCGTTCCTGCTGCACGGCGTAACGGGAAGCGGCAAGACCGAGGTGTATCTGCAGGCGCTGGCGCAGTTGTTCGCCGCACGCCCCTACGCACAGGCGCTCGTCCTGGTGCCCGAAATCAATCTGACGCCGCAGTTCGAGGCCGCCTTTCGCGCGCGTTTCGCGGGCCTCGCGGATGGAGCCATCGTCACGATGCACAGCGGTCTCGCAGAAGGCGAGCGCGCGCGCAACTGGCTGGCCGCGCACACGGGGCACGCGCGCATCGTGCTGGGCACGCGTCTCGCCATCCTGGCGTCGATGCCGAATCTGGCGATGATCGTCGTCGACGAAGAGCACGACCCCGCCTACAAGCAGCAGGAAGGCTTGCGCTATTCGGCGCGCGATCTCGCCATCTATCGCGCCAAGCAGCTCGACATCGCCGTCGTGCTGGGCTCAGCGACGCCGTCGCTCGAAACCTGGTGGCAGACGGAGCAGGGCCGCTACACGCGCCTGACGCTTACACGGCGGGCCGTCGCCGAGGCCGTGCTGCCGGGCATCCGGCTCATCGATCTGGAAGAAGAGCGGCGCCGCGGCCGCGCCTCGGTCGACGGGCTCTCGGGGCCGTTGATCGCCGCATTGAAGACACGTGTCGAGCGCGGCGAACAGAGTCTCGTGTTCCTGAACCGGCGTGGCTATGCGCCGATCCTGTCATGCGACGCCTGCGGCTGGGTCGCGGGCTGCCCGCGTTGCAGCGCCTATGCCGTGCTCCACAAGCCGGAACGGGCGCTGCGCTGTCACCACTGCGGCTGGGAGTCGCGCATTCCGAAGTCGTGTCCGGATTGCGGCAACATCGACATCGCGCCGATGGGCCGCGGCACGCAGCGCGTCGAGGAGACGCTCGCGAGCGTGGTGCCGGGCGCGCGCGTGCTGCGCATCGATGCCGACAGCACGCGCCGCAAGGGCAGCGCACAGGCGCTGTTCTCCGATGTCCACGCCGGGGAAGTCGACATTCTGGTCGGCACGCAGATGATCGCGAAGGGGCACGACTTCCGTCGCGTGACGCTCGTCGGCGTGCTCAATGCCGACCTGGCGCTGTTCTCACACGACTTCCGCGCCAGCGAACGCCTCTTTGCCCAGCTGACGCAGGTGAGCGGCCGGGCGGGACGCGCCGGCCTGCCTGGCGAAGTGATGATCCAGACGCGCTATGCGCGCCATGCGCTCTACCAGGCGTTGACGCGCCAGGACTATGCGGGATTCGCCAATTCGACGCTGGCCGAACGGCGCGACGCGCATCTTCCGCCGTTCGTCTATCAGGCGATGCTGCGTGCCGAGGGACGCACGCTCGAAGCGGCGCTGGCCTTTCTGGAGCAGGCAGCCGCCGGCTTCGCGCCGCTGCCGGGCGCCGAGCGCGTGACGGTGTACGACGCCGTGCCGCTGACCATCGTGAAAGTGTTCAACGTGCACCGCGCGCAATTGCTGCTGGAAAGCAACTCACGCGCGGCGCTGCAAGCCGCGCTGCGCGCGTGGCAGCCGGTGCTGCGTTCGCTGAAGGGTGTGTTGCGCTGGAATGTGGAAGTCGATCCACAGGACGTCTGATGCTGACGCGAGAGCGGCAGGCAAAGTCATGCCGCTTCGAAGACTCAGGACTTTGCGCGGGAAACGTCGTTGCGTGCGGGTCGGCCTTCCTCCTGAGCGTCTTCCGAACGGAAGACCTGTGGCGATGCGCCCCGCACGAACAGCACGACACAGACTGCGAACATTACCCAAACGCTGGCTACCACCATCCAAGTGCTCATGCTCGTAACTCTCCCCGAGGTCGCGGATCATTGACCGCGTATGCCGCGCCGTGGGCGGCGCATTGTGTTTATATCGGCGTTGTCGCAGGCATTACTTAGGGTTTGTCCCAAAATTTCCTTGCTTCAGGGAAAGTACCGAGCAAACCAGTTGCCCTCGGTCCGAGAACATTCCCCGCAACCCCTTGACCCACAAGGGTTATAAGCAGGGTGCAACCCATTTCTGAAATGGTTGCACCTTTTATATCAGCGGAGTACGATTCGCCCACTTTTTAGTCTTTCGCCGGGCCCCACCACCGGCAAACGAAGGAACCATGGCGAGCACAACCTTAGGCGTCAAAGTCGATGATCTGCTGCGTTCCCGGCTGAAGGATGCCGCGACGCGTCTCGAGCGCACCCCTCACTGGCTGATCAAGCAGGCGATCTTCGCCTACCTCGAGCGCATCGAGCACGGCCAGTTGCCGCCCGAACTGTCGGGCGCGAACGGCGGCTCGGAACTGGCTGACGCCGCGCCCGTCGACAGCGACGAAGATGGCGCGCCGCATCCCTTCCTCGACTTTGCCCAGAACGTGCAGCCGCAATCGGTGCTGCGCGCGGCGATCACCGCCGCGTATCGCCGGCCCGAGCCGGAGTGCGTGCCGTTCCTGATCGGCCAGGCGCGCCTGCCGGCGAACGTCTCCGCCGATACCGAAAAACTCGCGACCAAGCTCGTCGAAGCCTTGCGCGCGAAGAGTTCGGGCGGCGGTGTCGAAGGGCTGATCCACGAGTTTTCGTTGTCGAGCCAGGAAGGCGTGGCGCTGATGTGCCTCGCGGAAGCGCTGCTGCGCATTCCCGACCGCGCCACGCGCGACGCGCTGATCCGCGACAAGATCAGCAAGGGCGACTGGAAATCGCACATGGGCCAGGCGCCGTCGCTGTTCGTGAACGCCGCCACGTGGGGCCTCATGATCACCGGCAAGCTGGTGACCACGAACAGCGAAGCAGGTTTGTCGTCCGCGCTGACGCGCCTGATCGGCCGGGGCGGCGAGCCGCTGATCCGCAAGGGCGTCGACATGGCGATGCGCCTGATGGGCGAGCAGTTCGTCACCGGCGAGACCATTTCCGAGGCGCTGGCGAACAGCCGCAAGTTCGAGGCGCGCGGTTTCCGCTACTCGTACGACATGCTCGGCGAAGCCGCGACGACCGAGGAGGACGCGCTGCGCTACTACGCGTCCTACGAGCAGGCCATTCATGCGATCGGCAAGGCGGCCGGCGGGCGCGGCATCTACGAAGGCCCGGGCATCTCGATCAAGCTCTCCGCGCTGCACCCGCGCTACTCGCGCGCCCAGCAGGAACGCACGATGAACGAGCTGCTGCCGCGCGTGCGTTCGCTGGCGCAACTCGCGCGCCGCTATGACATCGGTCTGAATATCGACGCCGAAGAAGCGGACCGCCTCGAACTCTCGCTGGATCTGCTCGAAGCGCTGTGTTTCGATCCGGAACTCGCGGGCTGGAACGGCATCGGCTTCGTGGTGCAGGGTTATCAGAAGCGCTGCCCGTTCGTGATCGACTATCTGGTCGACCTGGCCCGCCGCAGCCGCCATCGCCTGATGATCCGCCTCGTGAAGGGCGCCTACTGGGACACGGAAATCAAGCGGGCCCAAGTGGACGGCCTCGAAGGCTATCCGGTCTACACTCGCAAGATCTACACGGACATCTCGTATCTCGCGTGCGCGAAGAAGCTGCTGGCCGCGCCCGACGCGGTCTATCCGCAATTCGCGACGCACAACGCATTCACGCTGTCGGCGATCTATCACCTCGCGGGCCAGAACTACTATCCCGGCCAGTACGAGTTCCAGTGCCTGCATGGCATGGGCGAGCCGCTTTATGAGGAAGTCACCGGCCGCGACAAGCTGAACCGTCCGTGCCGCGTGTATGCGCCGGTCGGCACGCATGAAACGCTGCTCGCGTATCTCGTGCGGCGCCTGCTCGAAAACGGCGCGAACACGTCGTTCGTGAACCGCATCGCCGACGAATCGATTCCGGTGAAGGACCTCGTCCAGGATCCGATCGACGAAGCGCAGAAACTCGTGCCGCTCGGCGCGCCGCACGCGAAGATTCCGCTGCCGCGCCATCTCTACGGCGACGAGCGGCCCAATTCGATGGGCCTCGATCTGTCGAACGAGCATCGTCTGGCGTCGCTGTCGTCGGCGCTGCTGGCGAGCGCGAATCATCCGTGGCGCGCGCAGCCGATGCTCGAAGGCGCATCGGCCGACGATGCCGCGAGCAACGGCGTCGCCCGCGACGTGCGCAATCCGTCGGATCTGCGCGATCTCGTCGGCACGGTGGTCGAGGCGTCGTCGGAACAGGTGAGCGCGGCCATCGCCAATGCTGTCGCCACCGCGCCGATCTGGCAGGCGACGCCGGTCGAAGACCGCGCGGATTGCCTGACCCGCGCCGCCGACCTGCTCGAAGCGCAGATGCATACGCTGATGGGCCTCATCATCCGCGAGGCAGGCAAGTCGCTGCCGAACGCGATTGCCGAGATTCGCGAAGCCGTCGATTTCCTGCGCTACTACGCCGCGCAGATCCGTGGCGAGTTTTCGAACGATACGCATCGTCCGCTCGGTCCGGTCGTGTGTATCAGCCCGTGGAACTTCCCGCTCGCGATCTTCATGGGCCAGGTCGCCGCCGCGCTCGCGGCCGGCAATCCGGTGCTCGCGAAGCCGGCGGAACAGACGCCGCTGATCGCCGCGCAGGCCGTGCGCATCCTGCGCGAGGCCGGCGTGCCGGCGGGCGCGGTGCAACTGCTGCCGGGCAATGGCGAAACGGTGGGCGCGGCGCTGGTCGCCGATCCGCGCACCCGCGCCGTGATGTTCACCGGCTCGACCGAAGTCGCGCGCCTCATCAACAAGACGCTCTCCGAGCGCCTCGATCCGGACGGCCGCCCGATTCCGCTGATCGCCGAGACCGGCGGCCAGAACGCGATGATCGTCGATTCGTCCGCGCTCGCGGAGCAGGTGGTGGCGGACGTGCTGCAATCGTCGTTCGACTCGGCCGGCCAGCGCTGTTCGGCGCTGCGCGTGCTGTGCCTGCAGGACGACGTCGCCGACCGCACGCTCGAGATGCTCACCGGCGCGATGAATCAACTGGCGGTGGGCAATCCGGACCGGCTTTCGGCGGACGTGGGCCCGGTCATCGATACGGACGCGAAGCGCGGCATCGACGCGCACGTCGACGCGATGCGCGAGAAAGGCCGCAACGTCGTGCAACTGCCGATGCCGGACCACTGCGCGCAAGGCACCTTCGTGCCTCCGACGCTGATCGAACTGGAGAACATCGACGAACTGAAGCGCGAAGTGTTCGGCCCGGTGCTCCATGTGGTTCGCTACCGCCGATCGAACCTTGATAAACTCCTCGACCAAATTCGCGCGACCGGCTATGGCCTGACGCTCGGCATCCATACGCGCATCGACGAAACCATCGCGCACGTCATTTCGCGGGCGCACGTGGGCAACATCTACGTGAACCGCAATGTGATCGGCGCCGTGGTCGGCGTGCAGCCGTTCGGCGGCGAAGGTCTGTCGGGAACGGGTCCGAAGGCGGGTGGCGCGCTGTATCTGCAACGCCTCCTGGCCAAGCGCCCGAGCGGTTTGCCGAAGTCGCTGGAAAGCGCGCTGACCGTCGATCCGGCCGCGACGAAGGACACGCCGGCCGCGGCGCTCACCGCGTTGCGCGACTGGGCGATCGGCGAGCGCGATCCGCACACGGCCGCGCGTTGCGACGGCTATCTGCAGCATGTGATGGCGGGCGCGACGGCGGTGCTGACCGGCCCGACGGGCGAGCGCAATACCTATACGCTCGGCGCGCGCGGCACGGTGCTGTGCGTGGCGGCGACGCAAAGCGGCGCGCGCGCGCAGTTCGCGGCAGTGCTCGCGACGGGCAACCGCGCGTTGTTCGGCGGATCGGCGGGTGAGCAACTGGCGGCGTCGCTGCCGGCGGCGCTCAAGCCGTATGCACAGGTTCGCAAGGCGGCCGAGGACTTCGACGCCGTGCTGTTCGAAGGCGACAGCGATGAACTGCTGTCGCTGGTGAAGGAAGTCGCGAAGCGTCCGGGACCGATCGTATCGGTGCAGGGCGTGGCTGCGGGAGCGTTCGCCGACGCAGGCCACGACGGCGAAGACTATGCGCTCGAACGTCTGCTGACGGAACGCTCGGTGAGCGTGAACACGGCGGCGGCAGGCGGCAATGCCAATTTGATGACGATCGGCTGAGTTACCCCTCGGACGTTCGGATCAGGAACATTCAAACAAGCGGCAGCAGGCACGGCGATCCCGGCACGCGCTGCCATCCACACTGGAACCAGGAGAAGCTATGAAGCACACGATGACCAAGCTGGCAGCAGCCATGACGCTCGCCGGCCTGTTCGCGGGGACGGCAGTCGCGCAGACGTCGGAAGACGTGAAGGTCGGTTACGCCGGCCCGCTGACGGGCGCGCAGGCGCACTACGGCAAGGACATGCAGAACGGCATCACGCTCGCGGTGGAAGACTTCAACGCGACGAAGCCGGTGATCGGCGGCAAGCCGGTTCGCATCGTGCTGGAATCGGCCGATGACCAGGCTGACCCGCGCACCGGCACGACGGTCGCGCAGCAGCTCGTGGATGGCGGCATCAAGGGCATGCTGGGGCACTTCAACTCGGGCACGACGATCCCGGCTTCGCGCATCTACGCGAACGCGGGCATTCCCGAGATCGCCATGGCCACGGCGCCGGAATACACGACGCAGGGTTTCAAGACGGCGTTCCGCATGATGACCTCGGACACGCAGCAGGGCTCGGTCGCGGGTGAGTTCGCGGTGAAGAACCTGAAGGTCAAGAAGATTGCGATCGTCGATGACCGCACGGCCTATGGCCAGGGTCTTGCCGACCAGTTCGAGAAGGCGGCGAAGGCGGCGGGCGGCACGATCGTCGACCGTGAATTCACGAACGACAAGGCCGTCGACTTCAAGGCGATCCTGACCAAGATCAAGTCGATGAATCCGGACCTCGTGTACTACGGCGGCGCGGATTCGCAAGCCGCTCCGATGGTCAAGCAGATGAAGACGCTCGGCCTGCGCGCACCGCTGATGGCGGGCGAAATGGTCAAGACCGACACGTTCCTCAAGATCGCGGGCAACTCGGCCGACGGCACGGTGGCCTCGCTCGCCGGCCTGCCGATGAACGAAATGCCGGGCGGCCCGGCCTACGAAGCGAAGTACAAGAAGCGCTTCAACGAAGACGTGCAGACCTACTCGCCGTACGCCTACGACGGCGCCATGGCCATGTTCACCGCCATGAAGGCGGCCAACTCGACGGATCCGGCCAAGTACCTGCCGTTCCTCGCGAAGACCGACATGCAGGGCGTGACGGCGAAGCATCTGGAATACGACACGAAGGGCGATCTGAAGAACGGCGGCATCACGCTGTACAAGGTCGTCGGCGGCAAGTGGACGACGCTGCAGAGCGTGGGCGGCAAGTAAGCACGCCAGCTCTCGCGGTTGATGTTTCGGGTGAAGGCCCCGTGACTCCGGTCACGGGGCTTTTTCTTTTTCGGGACCGCGCTTGTTGCCCGTCAGCATCGCCCCGACGAGATTTTCCTGCGTCCACACACTCATCAGCACAGCCGCAAGGACATGCACGCAGACGCACACTTCCACCGCGACCGCGAGCCAGCTGTGGATCTCCTGCCGCCAGTCTTCGCCCCAGAAGGCATCGAGCCGCATGATCCAGCCGGATAGCGCGAGCGCGAGAATCAGGCACCACAGCGTGCCCGATGAAGCCCCACACGATGCGCGCGGCAACCAGACCTGCCGCGCCATACCCGAGCAGCCGGTGAATGGAATCGGTCGGACCGAACAGGTTCCAGAGGACGATGCCCGCAACGACCCAGTGCGTGAGCCGCACCCAGAGGTCCCAGACTCTCGTGGGCCGGGTCACGGGCGGAGACATGACGCTTGTTCCACTTCCGATTTCACGACCGCGAGCGTCTTCGTGTCGTCATAGATCTCGACCTTCTTGCCGTTCTTGTCGTGGCCGTAGATCTCGTAGCAGTTGCCATCGACCTTGAACTTGCGGATCTTGCAGCCTTCGGCCTCGAGCCTGGCCTTCGCGTCGCACTCCTTCATCTATTTGCTTTTCGGATGCGCCGTGCAATCCGCCTTCGCGAACGCCGCACCCGACATTCCCATCGCCAGCGACAACGCCAGAATCTTCAGCATGACTTACTCCCGGTGGTTCTGGACGGGCTACTCTAGCGCCACCGGGAGCGCACTGAAAGCAGTATGAAAGTTTTTCCGCTAACGCTTGCCTTGCTGGCGAATGTGTTCGAGCGTCGCGCCCGGCGTGCTCTGTTCCGCCGGAATGCGGACTTCGATTACGGCTGGCAGGCCGGAACGCTGTGCGCGCTCGAACGCGGGCATGAACTGGCTGGTCGTCTCGACGAGTTCGCCGTGCGCGCCGAACGCCCGCGCGTAGGCGGCGAAGTCGGGGTTGGTGAGTCCGGTTCCATGCACGCGGTTCGGATAGTGCCGTTCCTGATGCATGCGGATGGTCCCGTACTGGCCGTTGTTGACGACGATGAAGATCACCGGCAATTCATATTGCATGGCCGTGGCCAGCTCGTGGCTCGACATCATGAAGCAGCCGTCGCCTGCGAACGCGATCACCGTGCGCTCCGGGTACAGCGACTTCGCGGCGATCGCGGCAGGCACGCCATAGCCCATCGCGCCGCTGGTGGGCGCGACCTGCGAGCGAAACTGCCGGTACGAGTAATGCCGATGCAGCCACGTTGCATAGTTGCCGGCGCCGTTGGTGAGAATGGCGTCGGCGGGGAGGGTCTGGGCGAGCTGGCGCATGATCTCGCCGAGCTGGACATCGCCGAGCATCGGGCGCGGCTCGCGCCAGTCGAGATACGCAGCGTGTGCCGCTTCGGCCTCGCCGGCCCACGCGATGGAAGGCGGCGGCGGCAGCGCGGCCAGCATCGCCGCGATTTCCGGCATGCCCGAGACGATCGGCAAATCGGCGTGGTACACGCGCCCGAGTTCCTCCGCGCCCTGGTGTACGTGGATCAGCGTCTGCCTCGGCTTCGGGATGTCGATCAGCGCGTAACCGCCCGTCGTCGATTCGCCCATGCGCGGGCCGAGCACGAAGAGCACATCGGCGTCGCGCACGCGCGCGGCGAGCGCCGGGTTGATGCCGAGCCCGACATCGCCGGCATAGTTCGGATGCTCGTTCGACAGCGTGTCCTGATAGCGGAATGCGCAGCCCGCCGGCAACTGCCATTGCTCGACGAAGCGCGCGAAGTCCTGCGCGGCTTCCTCCGTCCAGCCGCTGCCGCCCGCGATCACGAACGGCTTCCGTGCGTTGCCGAGCAGCTCGCGCAGGCGTTCCATCTGCGCCGGCGTGGGCGCGGCCGCCACGCGCTGGTAGCGCGGCAGCGGCGGGATGGCGGCGAGCGTCTCGGTGAGCATGTCTTCCGGCAGCGCGAGCACGACCGGCCCGGGACGCCCGGCCGTCGCGACGTGAAACGCGTGACTCAGGTATTCCGGCACGCGGCGCGGGTCGTCGATCTGCGCGACCCACTTCGCCATCTGCCCGAACATGCGCCGGTAATCGATCTCCTGGAACGCCTCGCGGTCCATGTGATCGCGCGCGCACTGGCCGATGAGCAGCAGCATCGGCGTCGAATCCTGAAACGCGGTGTGCACGCCGATCGACGCGTGCGTCGCGCCGGGCCCGCGCGTGACGATCGCCACGCCCGGACGTCCGGTCAGCTTGCCGACCGCCTCCGCCATGTTCGCCGCGCCGGCCTCGTGGCGGCAGACGATGGTCTGGATGTGCGCGGTTTCGTCGTGCAGCGCGTCGAGCACCGCGAGGAAGCTCTCGCCGGGCACGCAGAACACGCGCTCGACGCCGTGATGAACGAGCGCATCGACGACGAGACGGGCGCCGGTCGTCTGGCTTTCGGGAGCGGCGGACGGAGCAGCGGAAGCAGCGGACGTCATGCGATGAAGTCTCCTTGAAATGTCCGGAAACGCCTCGGTTCGATGCCGGAGAGGTGCCGGACGGTGAGCGACGTGCCCTCCAGCTTACGCGTTCGGCCGCGCCTTCGGCCACACGCCGCCCGGGAACATTTGGCTGCGGCGGGCGCGCCGTGTTCCGGCCCCGAACTGTCCATCAGCCGAAATACCCCTTTTTCCCACCCTTTATCCAGCGATGGACCGAAGGGGAACTTCGCAATAATGGCTTCACTGAAAAGCGGGGCCGGCAAGCAGACAGACCGGTTCGCTCGCAACGATCGCCGTATCACACCTCATCGGGGGCAAGTTTGAACATTCGTAAATTCATCGGCGCGAACAGCCGTGACGCACTGCGCCAGGTTCGTGAAACGCTCGGTCCCGATGCCGTGGTGTTGTCGAATCGCACGCTGGACGACGGCTCGGTCGAAATCGTCGCGGTGGCGGACAGCGACATCGCTTCGATCTCGCCCGCCGCGCAGGAGCAGGCGGTGCGTTCGGGCGGCGCGTCGCGCGCGGCGCTGGCCGCGGCGGCGGCAGCGATCCCGGTGAAACAGCAGGCAGCCACGAACCCCTACGTGAACGGCGATGTGTTTTCCTCCGTGTTCGGCGCGAGTGCCGATGACGAAGACGACTTCGCATCCTCCGCCGACGACACGTCCCGCACGATGGCCGACACCAACCCGTGGCTGATCGAGCATGCGAAGCGCCTGGCGCAACAGGCGTCGATGCCGTCGAACCGCCCGCTCACGCCGTCGGCCGCGATTGCGCGCGGCATGGGCGTGCCGGTGACGACGCTGTCTCAGGCGCCGGTCCAGTCGACCGCCCGGTCGACCGAATCCGAAGCCGGCAAGTTTGCGCTGCGTCAGCAGCAGCCGGCCCGGGCCGAAGCGGCGCCGCAGCCGGTCTCACAACCGGTCTCGCAGCCGGCCGTGCAGCAGAAGGTCGAAACGCCCGACTGGGCGCGCGAAGCCGCGCAGGTCGCAGCCCGCCGCGCTGCGCACAAGATCAACACGAGCGCGCCGCACGCTGAAACGCCGGCGCCGGGCGCCGCGCCCGCCACGCCGGAAAGCGTCTTCGAAGGCCTGCCCGCGAATGCGGCGGCGGTCGTGACCGAGGCGATCCGGGCGCGCATGCAGCAGGTCGTCAACGACACGGTGATGAACGAACTCTCGTCGATGCGCGAGATGATGGAAGAGCACTTCGCCGGCCTGATGTGGAGCGAGCGCCAGCGCCGCAACCCGACGGGCGGCGCGCTGACCAAGCGCCTGTTCTCGGCCGGTTTCTCGGCGCAGCTCGTGCGCATGGTGATGGACAACATGCCGGAGATGGAGACTGTCGAAGGCGCGCTCGAATGGGTGCAGCAAGTCCTCGAAAACAACATTCCGGTGATGGACAGCGAAGACGCGCTGATGGAGCGCGGCGGCGTGTTCGCACTGATGGGCCCGACGGGCGTCGGCAAGACGACCACCACGGCGAAGCTCGCGGCGCGCTGCGTGATGCGCTTCGGCGCCAGCAAGGTCGCGCTGCTCACGACCGACAGCTACCGGATCGGCGCGCACGAGCAATTGCGCATCTTCGGCAAGATCCTGGGCGTGTCGGTGCACGCGGTGAAGGACGGCGCCGACCTGCAACTGGCGCTGTCCGAACTGCGTAACAAACATATCGTGCTGATCGACACGATCGGCATGAGCCAGCGCGACCGCATGGTCTCCGACCAGATTGCGATGCTGTGCGGCGCGGGCCATCCGGTGCAGCGCATCCTGCTGCTCAACGCGACGAGCCACGGCGACACGCTGAACGAAGTCGTGCAGGCCTACAAGAGCGCGCCGGACCAGCCGCCGCTCGCGGGCTGCATCCTGACCAAGCTCGATGAAGCCACCAATCTCGGCGGCGTGCTCGACACGGTGATCCGCTACAAGCTGCCGGTGCATTACGTCTCGACCGGGCAGAAGGTGCCGGAGAACCTGTACGTCGCAACCAAGCGTTTTCTCATCAAGAGCGCGTTCTGCATTCCGCGCGACGGCTCGCCGTTCGTGCCGAACGAAGAAGAAGTCCCCGCGCTGCTCTCCGCGCTGTCCGCGCGTGCCTCGACCGACATGCATGGGGTGCACTTTGGATAAGTTCGTGCTCGACCAGGCAGAAGGTCTGCGACGGCTCCTCACGCGAGCCGGCTCGCGTGTGGTGGCGGTCGTGGGCGGCCCGGCGGGAATCGGTTGCACGTCGACGGTGGTGAATCTCGGCGCGGCGCTGTCGGTACATGGCAAGGATGTGCTTGTGATCGACGAGCACCGCAACGCGGCGTCGGCCAGCCGGCTCACCGGCATCGAGGATGCAGGCGCGGCTGCTGCGGTGATGACGGGCCGCAGCACGCTCGCGGAGGCCGCCGGGCGCACGCCGTTCGGTTTTTCGCTACTCGCGGCGCCGCGTGATGAACGCATCAGCCATGACGCCGCGCAATGCCGTGCGTTGCTGGACGGTCCGGCGGACATCGTGCTGATCGACGCGCAGTTGGACCGGTATGGCGCGCTCTCGTCGCTCGCGGCGCAGGCGCATGACTTTCTCGTCGTGACGCGGGTGGCCGCGTCGGCGATCACCGAGGCGTATGCGTGCATGAAGCGTCTGCACTACGCCCATGCGATCGGCCAGTTCCGCGTGCTGATCAATCACGTGCAGAACCCGGCCGATGCGGCGGTCGCGTTCGACAACCTGTCGGGCGTCGCAAGCCGGTATCTGGCTGTGTCGCTGGTGCAGGCGGGATATGTGTCCGAGGATGCGCGCGTCGCTCGGGCAAAGGAACTCTCACGCTGCGCTGTCGAAGCGTTCCCGGCCACGGCCGCGGCACGAGACTACCGCGCGATTGCGGCGGAGCTCCTGCACTGGCCGATGCGCCCCGCGCCGTATGCGCGTGCGGCGGACGGCCAGGCGGACGCGCGAATTCCGGTTGGCGACTCTGAGCAGGGCGGACGGGAGACGGCGCATCGTGCGGCCGCGCTTCACGAAATGGCCATGAGCAGCACGGCGTCGATGTGATCAAGATAGGTGACCAAGATGTATAACGCCCAAGGCAAACTCTCACAGTCCGAAACGCTGACGAAATATGCACCGCTCGTTCGCCGGCTGGGGCTTCAGCTCGTCGCCAAGATGCCGGCGAGCGTCGATCTCGACGATCTCATCCAGGCCGGCATGATCGGCTTGCTGGACGCGGCCGGCCGCTACAAGGAAGACCAGGGCGCGCAGTTCGAGACGTATGCGAGCCAGCGGATTCGCGGCGCGATGCTCGACGAGCTGCGCGCCAACGACTGGCTGCCGCGCAGCATGCGCAAGACGTCGCGCGAAGTGGAATCGGCGGTACACAAGGTCGAGCAGAACCTCGGCCGGTCCGCCAGCGAGACGGAGATTGCCGAACACATGAAGATGCCGCTCGACGAGTATCAGTCGATGCTGCAGGACCTGCACGGCGCGCAGCTGATCTATTACGAAGACTTCGACCGTTCCGCCGATGACGAGCCGTTCCTCGACCGCTATTGCGTCGACCGTTCGGATCCGCTGTCCGCGCTGATGGACGACAGCCTGCGCGGCGCGCTGATCGAAGCCATCGACCGGCTGCCGGAACGCGAGAAGCTGCTGATGAGCCTGTACTACGAGCGCGGCCTGAACCTGCGCGAGATTGGCGCGGTGATGGAAGTGAGCGAGTCGCGCGTGTGCCAGCTGCACAGCCAGGCCGTGGCGCGTCTGCGCACGAAGCTGCGCGAGCAGGCGTGGACCGGCGCCGAGGCGTAAGTCTGACGCTCGACGCGTGACGCATGAGACGAATGGCCCGCAGCGATGCGGGCCATTTGTTTAGCTGGTTTCGAAATCGTGGGTTTCGGCGAACACGGTCTTGCCGGCGCCCAGACTCTTGGCGCGATACATGGCGCGGTCGGCGGCGCGCAGCACGGTGTTCATGTCGGACGGGCGCGCGATCGTCGCGCCGGACAGCAGGCAGGCGCCGATGCTCGCCGATACCGATACCGCCCGCTCCTGCACCGACGTGATGGCGGCGAGCGCCGAGTGGATGCTGTCGGCCACGGCGAGCACCGCCGAGCGGTCCCGCACCTGATGCGCGAGCACGACGAATTCGTCGCCGCCGAGCCGGGCGATGGTATCGGTCCTGCGCAGGCGCGCCTCGAGTTGATGCGCGAACGATTGCAGCAGCACATCGCCGACGGCGTGTCCGTAGGTGTCGTTCACTTCCTTGAAACCGTCGAGGTCGATCAGCAGCAGGGCGGTGGCGTCATCGGCGTCGTGGCCGTCCTGGCTGGTTGGTGGCGCGGCCATCGCCCGATTGACGATCTTCTCCAGCGCATAGCGATTCGAGAGGCCGGTGAGCGGATCGGTGGACGCCTGGCGCGCGAGATCCAGATTGAGCTTGCCGAGCCGGTCGACGAGCACGCTCAGATACACCGAAGCCCCCAGCACGCTCAATCCCAGGCCGATCGCGGCCGGCAGGTTGGCATGCCACCAAGGTTGCCCGAGGCCGAGCGCGATCACCACGATGAGCGCCGTCGTACAGGACACCGCGAGCGTGCGCTTGCCATACCGGCATCCCGAGCCGATCAGGAACCAGAACATCACCCAGATGAGCGGCAGCGCGCTGGCGCCGCCAGCCGCGAGCGCGAGTCCGAGCAAGGCCTGATCGGCGATGGTCGTGAGCGTCAGGCGCGTTCCGGACATGGCGCTCGCGCGGCTCACGACCAATAGCGTCAGGGCGCCGTAAGACACATAGAGGGCGACGAGCCGCACGACCATCGACGCATCGTGCGACGGGCGCCACAAAGCGAAGAGGCCATACGCGAGCAGCACCGCTGTTCCCATCCAGACACGAAGCGTGGCCTGCTCCCGTTCGGGACTCCGGTGCCCGGACCCGATGAAAGCCTGGATCCGGCGTGCCGGTTGATGCGCCTGCTCCATATGAACCCCTGGCTGGTGATTTCTTGCTGTTATGGTGTGCTGCTGTCTCGTATGTGCGGCCCGGTCGCGGGAGGCGCTGTGAAGGTGTGCATCGGGTTGCACCGTCGCGCGACCCGCTATTCTGCTACTTTTTGCGATCTCGCTGCAGGATCGGTTGGGGCGAATGCGGACTCTTTGACTCTTCCCGGTCTTCCTGCTTACGGCTGATGACAATGCACAACAACGCTTCTTCCCTGCAAGGCGAATGGCTGGCGGTCTGCAACAGTGAGGACGTGCCGGAGGGCGGGGCGCGAGGATTCATCGTCGCGGATGAGCGCATCGTCGTGTGGCGGGACAGTCTCGGCGCGGCGCATGTGTGGCGCGACTACTGTCCGCATCGCGGGGCGCAACTGTCGCTCGGATCGGTATCGCGCGACTGGATCACGTGTCCCTATCACGGCTGGCGGTATGACATCGAGGGGCAGTGTCTGCATATCCCGTCGAATCCCGCACTGCGTCCGCCGAAACGCGCCTGCGCGACGACCTTTGTCAGCGACGAAAAGTACGGCGTGGTCTGGATGTGTTTCGGCGAGCCCGCGTATGCGCTCGATTTTTATCCGGATGCCGATGTGCCCGGCGGGCGTCGCATCAATCTCGCACCGCAGACGGTGAGGTCATCGGCGCCGAGAGTGGTCGAGAATTTTCTCGACATGGCCCATTTCTCTTTCGTGCACGCGGGGATTCTGGGCGAGCAGGCTCATACCGAGGTGCCCGATTACGAAGTCGTTCCCGTCGATGGCGGTCTCGAAGCGCGGCAGTGCCGTTACTGGCAACCAGCCGGCATGCCGGGGCAGGACGACGGCGCGATGATCGACTATGTGTATCGCGTCAGGCGGCCGTTGATTGCGAGCCTCACGAAGATGGCCGCCGGCGGGCAGGGCGCGCTGCACATCATGCTGGTGGCGTCGCCGGTGTCGGAGACGGAAACGCGGGCGTGGCTCGTCTCCGTTCATGAAGACGACTCGACGCACAGCGATCGGGAGCTTTATGACTTCAATATGGAGATCCTGCTGCAGGACACGCCGATCGTCGAATCGCAATGGCCGAAGCGCTTGCCGCTGGAACTCGATGCGGAGTTGCATCAGAAGTGCGACCGGATGTCGGTGGCTTACCGGAGATGGCTGGCGGAACTGGAGTTCGGGTGGGGGACGACGGGTGGGGTGTAGCGGGGGTCTTGAGATTGGCGCGCCCGGCTGGGATCGAACCAGCAACCCCTGCCTTCGGAGGGCAGTACTCTATCCATTGAGCTACGGGCGCATCGGCGGTGGGCTGCTTATTTGACAAGGTAACAAGGCAAGCGGCTCAAAGAAAGCCAGCTGCAAGGCCCACGCGAATCCGAGAGGATACCTGTTTTCCATGACTCCGTCCATCGCGCGGCGCTGCAAACTCGATGCCCGCGTGCGCCGCAAGCATCACACGATTCGGGTAAACGCCCGTCCGGTCGTGCTGCTGCCCTGTGCCGCCGTCCAAACGTTCCGTCTATAATCGACCGAGCCTTTCCCCACGGCTTGTCTCGGCGCACGGTCTGAGCGCCAAGGCAATGCATGCGGTAGCTGTCACGCTGTCACTGAACCGACTCACACCAAAAAACGGGAGACGAGACAAGCATGAGCGAAGCACCCCACGGAGCCCCGATCAAGACGCCCGGTCAACTCATCGTCGCGATCATTGCGGGATTCGGCATTCCAGTCGCCATCATCATTCTGCTCGCCGTCTATGTGAACAACTCGACGCGCACCGGCGCAGGCACCGATATCGAAGCCTCCGTGAAGGAGCGCATCGCGCCCGCCGCCCAGGTCGATGTCCGCGACGCCAATGCCCCGCGCGTCTACAAAACCGGCGAGGAAGTCTTCAAGGCCGTCTGCTCCGCCTGTCACGCCGCCGGCACCGCCGGCGCGCCCAAGTTCGGCGATGCCGGCGCGTGGGCGCCGCGCATCAGCGAAGGCTACGACACCCTGCTGCACAACGCGCTCAACGGCAAGGGCGCGATGCCCGCCCGCGGCGGCACGAATCCCGACGACTACAGCGACTTCGAAATCGCGCGCGCTGTCGTCTACATGGCGAACAACGGCGGCGCCAAGTTCGCGGAACCCGCGCAACCGGCGCCGGGCGCCGCGGCAAGCGCAGCCGGCGCTGCTTCCGCACCGGCGGCCGCGAGTTCCAACGACAACGCACAAGCCGCAGCCGCCGTCGCCGCGTTGGCGTCGGTACCGCAGGCCGCGCCGGCTCCGGCCGCGGGCGCCCAAAGCGCCGACGCCGCGCAAGCCGGCAAGGCGCTCTACGAGCAGGTCTGCCAGGCGTGTCACGCGGCCGGCGTGCTCGGCGCCCCGAAGTTCGGCGACAAGGCTGCCTGGGCGCCGCGTCTGAAAGAGCCGATGGACACCGTCTACAACTACGCGCTGCACGGCAAGGGCGCGATGCCGCCGAAGGGCGGATCGAATGCGCCGGACGCCGATGTCAAGGCCGCCGTCGACTACATGGTGAACGCGTCGAAGTAAGAGGCCAGGCCGCAAAGCAAAGAACCCTGCGCACGCGAGTGTCGCAGGGTTTTTTTCGAATGCACTGAATGAACCCGACAGCGGCGATCAGCTCTTCTGCAGCATCGCCTTGAGCATCGCCATCCGGTCCTTCGGCGACAGCGGCGCTTCATCGGCAGTCGGCGGCGGCGCGTCGTCGAGCAGCATCTCGGGAATGAAGCGCGACGGTTCGCACACCACCGTCTCCCGCGCCCGCTTGCGTTTCTTGCACCAGTTCAGATGCAGGCTGCGCTGCGCCCGCGTGATCGCGACATACATCAAACGGCGTTCTTCCTCGATGCGCGCATCATCGACGGGCGTGTCTTCGTCCGAGCCGCCGCGATGCGGCATGATGCCTTCCTCGACACCCACCAGGAACACGTGCGGATACTCCAGCCCCTTCGACGCATGCACCGTCGACAGGCGCACCGCATCCGGATCCTCTTCCTTGCCTTCGAGCATCGACATCAGCGCGACGGTCTGGATCAGTCCGAGCAGGTTCTTGCCTTCGTCGGCGAGACCGTCGGCGGTGTCGAAGCCGGTCTGCTCCGTGCCCGGCGCGGCTTCGGGCTTGGTGCCCTTGCGCTTCAGCCATTCGAGGAACTCGAGCACGTTCTGCCACTTCGACTGCGCCTGCCGTTCATCGTAGGCATCGTAGAGATACGCCTCGTAGTGAATGGCCTCCATCATGTCATCGAGGACTTCGCTGGCCGGATCGCGCGCGGCGCGGTCGGACAGCCGGCGAATCCACTCGCAGAACGTGCGCAGCGGCTCGACCTGCCGCGCCGACAGACGCGCCTCGATGCCGCCCATGAACACGGCCTCGAACAGCGACACCTTCGCCGCGCCCGCGAACGCCCCGAGCGCTTCGAGCGTCGTGTTGCCGACGCCCCGGCGCGGCGTCGTGATCGCGCGGATGAACGCGGGATCGTCGTCGGGATTCGCGATCAGCCGCAGATACGCGATCAGATCCTTGATCTCGGCCTTGTCGAAGAACGATTGCCCGCCCGACAGCACATACGGAATGCGTTCACGGCGCAGCACCTGTTCGAAGATGCGCGCCTGGAAGTTGCCGCGATAGAGAATCGCGTAATCGCGGAACTGCGTGCGTCGCTCGAACTTGTGCGCCGAGAGCCGGAACACGACGGATTCCGCCTCATGCTCTTCGTCGTTGCAGCCGGTGACGGTGATCGTGTCGCCCATGCCGTGCTCGGACCACAACTTCTTCTCGAACAGCTTCGGATTGTTGGCGATGACGTTGTTCGCCGCGGTCAGGATGCGCACCGTCGAGCGATAGTTCTGCTCCAGCTTGATGACGTGCAGCTTCGGAAAGTCCTTGCCGAGCTGCGCGAGATTCTCGATCGTCGCGCCGCGCCAGCCGTAGATGGCCTGATCGTCGTCGCCCACGGCCGTGAACGCGGCGCGCGGTCCGGCCAGCAGCTTCACCAGTTCGTACTGGCAGGTGTTGGTGTCCTGGTACTCGTCGATCAGCAGGTAGCGCAGACGGTTCTGCCACTTGTCGCGCACCTGCTCGTTCTGCGCGAACAGTTGCGCCGGGCGCAGGATCAGATCGTCGAAATCGAGCGCCTGATAGGCATGCAGCGTGGCCGCGTAGCTGCGATAGACAATCGCTGCCTGATGTTCATCCTCGTTGCTGGCGAGCACCGACGCCTGATCGGGCGACACCATCGCGTTCTTCCACAGCGAGATGATCGACTGGATCTTGCGGATCAGCCCCTTGTCCGTGGTGCCGAGCTGCTCCTGGACCATGCCGAAACAATCGTCGGAGTCCATGATCGAGAACTGCGGCTTCAGGCCGACGTGCTCCGCCTCCTGCCGCATGATCTGTACGCCGAGCGAGTGAAACGTGCAGATGGTCAACTGATTGACAGGAATCCGGCGGCCTTCCTTGCCCGGTGCCGTGAGCGTCTTGCCTTCGAGCAGCTTGGCGGTGCGCTCGCGCATTTCGAGCGCGGCTTTGTTCGTGAACGTGAGCGCGGCGATGTGCCTCGGCTCGAAGCCGCGCCCCTCGATCAGATGCGCGATCTTCTGCGTGATCACGCGTGTCTTGCCGCTGCCTGCGCCGGCGAGCACGAGACAGGGACCATCGAGATAGCGCACGGCTTCGTTTTGCGCGGCGTTCAGACCTGCGGACATCGTTCTGGGCTTTGGATTCTGAGGCGCGCGGCATGCAGCCGCCGCATGAAGGAGTGCGCGATGTTAACACGATGCCAAGCGCCCGGTTCCGGCCCTGCTTACGGTCGGAGGGCGTGAAGCACGGGCTGCGGGCGTGCCACAATATCAAACCGCTTTCCACGACAGGATGCCCGCATGAGTTCAGCACTGAAAGTCGGCGTAATGGGCTATGGCCTCGCCGGCGCGACGTTTCACGCGCCCGTCATCGAGCATTGCGGCCGCGCCGAAGTGACCGCCATCGCGACCAGCCAGGCCGAGCGCGCACAGGCCGACTATCCCGACGCGCAAATCGTGGCGGACCTCGACGCGCTGCTGGCCGTTCCGGGCCTTCAGTGCGTCGTCATCGCGACGCCGAACGACACGCACTTCGACCTCGCGCACCGCGCGCTGTCGGCGGGCAAGCATGTGGTGGTCGACAAACCCGTCACGCTCAGCGCCGCCGATGCCCGCTCGCTTGCCGATCTCGCCCGCCAGAAGGGGCTGCTGTTCGCCCCGTTCCACAATCGCCGCTGGGACGGCGATTTCATGACGTTGCGCGGCTTGATCGAAAGCGGGCGGCTCGGGCGCATCGCGCACTACGAATCGCACTTCGACCGCTTCCGCCCCAAGGTTCCGCAACGCTGGCGCGAGGAAGCGGCGCGCGGCGGCGGTCTGCTGTTCGATCTGGGGCCGCATTTGATCGACCAGGCGCTGACCTTGTTCGGCGCACCGGAGACGGTGACGGCGTTCGTCAAGACGCATCGCGATCACGCGCATGCACCGGATTACGTACATCTCGTGCTCGGCTACGACGACAAGCAAGTGATCCTGCACGCAAGCGCGCTCGCGGCGCTCGAGCCGCCGCGTTTTGCGGTTCACGGCACGCGCGGCAGCTACGTGAAGAGCGGGCTGGATACGCAGGAAGATCAATTGCGGGCCGGCATGCGGCCGGGCAATCCGGAGTTCGGCAAGAATCCGCCGGGCCTGCTGCGCGAAGTGGACGGCGATCACGATCTGCGCCATGAATTCGCAACGAAGGATGGCGCGTACATCGAGTTCTACCGGGCGCTGGCGGCATCGATCCAGGATGGCAAGCGGTTCCCCGTATCGCCGCAGGACGCGGTGGATACGATGACGATCATCGAGCTGGCGATGCAGAGCGATCGCGAAGGGCGGAGCGTGGCGTTTGTGAGGGCGTGAGGGCGGGGTTTTCGAAAGGCGTGAAACGCGGGGCATTGCAGCCTGCTTCGCGCCTTTCGTGTATTCCGGCAGGCGTTATTTCTGATTTTTTTCGAGATAGCGGTTTGGTTCGATTGCGCTGCTAGTATCAGCGCAGATCATGAATCGGAAATCCGGAGCAGTCGTCCTTGAATCTTCCAAAACTCGCCACGACGGAATGGCTCAGCGAAGTGATCGACATGACGATCACGACGAATGGCAATGCTTTCCGGATAAGGCGTATTGAGCGAGATGCCCAAGCGCTTCTTGAAAGGGGTGCGCAGCAGCGGGAAATGTGCTGGCTGATTCTGGCATTTGCCGCATTTCTGCGCGGCGACCGGAGCCAGTGCATACGGTGTATCGAAGCCGCTCAGGCACTCGCGAAACACGATGTGATGATTCTGGGCAATGC
Source organism: Caballeronia sp. LZ032 (assembly GCF_031451315.1). Classification (NCBI taxonomy): domain Bacteria; kingdom Pseudomonadati; phylum Pseudomonadota; class Betaproteobacteria; order Burkholderiales; family Burkholderiaceae; genus Caballeronia; species Caballeronia sp. LZ032. The sequence goes on along the minus strand of NZ_JARUXP010000001.1, from coordinate 3,118,923 downwards.
GGCCTCGCTCTTGAACAATGTCGGCATGCCGCGTCTCGCTGTCAATTATGCGCGCCGGGTAGTCGCGAACGCAGGCGATGACGCTCGGTTCAAGGTGAATGCTGCGCGTGTGCTTTTCGGAGCATTGCATTTCGAAGATGCGGCAAGGATCGTTCTTGCTCAGGAAAATCACAGCGCACTCACTGAAGTCGATGCATTTTTTGTATCCATCGAGGGAATTGTCGAGCGGCTTCAGAAAAGTAATGTCGGCATCGAGCTACGCCTGGCTCTGTTGGAATCGGCCATCACGGCCATCTGCGAGGAAGACTGTGTCATAAGACAAACCACCGTCGTGGTTTATCCGGACCATTCCATGCGATACGAGCTCTTCGTCGATCAATCCGCAAGCCGTTGCGCCAGCGTGAATTGCGCGATAGCGGACACGTTGACCGAACGCTTCGAGAACGCTCATCCTGAAGCCATCACTTTCGCGTGCCGCCCATTTGCGTCCTATATACCGGCAGGTTTGTCCATCGAGGTTGAACGGTGAGTATCGAAGTCGATGATCTATTGACGCTGGCGGAACAGTTGTCGGCGGGCAGTCACGAATGTGAATGGCGCGCGGGCGCCTCGCGCGCTTATTACGCCGCCTACCACAAGGCGCTCGTCGTGGCGGATCATTGCCTGCCCCCCAATCCGCAGCTTTGTGGTGAGCACGTCAAGCTCACTGAGCGACTCAAGGCAGGCGGCATGAAAGGACGATCGCTGGCCTATTCACTGATCGATCTCAAGCGCGTGAGGACCGACGCGGACTATCGGCTCGCTGAATCGTTCACACAGTCTCAGGCCACGGACCTTCTGGCAAATTGCCGTGCGTTTGTCCCTCGGGCAGACGCTTTCCGGGCGCACGTCGAACGCGACCACGCCGCCTTTTCCTGATCGGCAGCGGCGCCTGCGTCGCCCCAACGGCCGAGCGCCATCCTGATGCGCCCCCAAATGTCCGCCCCCACCCATTCCGCCCCCGGATCAGTTTGACAACCCCAATTCGGTCGCGTAAATTCTGCCGCACGCGTCGGGAGAGCGCGTGGCCGCTGCTCAGGCAGTGTCGCCGCGCCGCCGAAGGGGCATACCCGCAAACTCTCAGGCAAAAGGACCGACTGCGTCGAGGAATCATTTCCTCGCACTCTGGAGAGCGGCAGCGGCTTCTATAGCGAAGCCAGTTGCCCACCGAAGGGGCGCGCGATGAACCGCAGCACGACCGTGCACGGTTCGCGCAATCTCTCAGGTACCGAGGACAGAGGGGTCACGCATCGCAATCGTCGCGGCATAAGCCTTGCGCGCTGTTCGACAGCACGAAAGGCTCATCCGGCAGGCGAATAGTGCGCTGCGTGGCCTTTTTTGTTTCGCGAACCGAGGCCCCGATGACCGACCTTCAACACACGCCCCTGCACGCCGCCCATCTCGCGCTGAACGCGCGCATGGTCGATTTCGGCGGCTGGGACATGCCCGTCAACTACGGTTCGCAGATCGACGAGCATCGCGCCATCCGCACCGATGCCGGCATGTTCGACGTCTCCCACATGCGCGTCGTCGATTTCGAGGGCGAAGCCGTCCGCGACTTCTTCAAGTACGCCCTCGCCAACAACGTCGACAAACTCACGACACCCGGCCGCGCACTCTATTCCTGCCTGCTCAACGGCGACGGCGGCGTCATCGACGACCTGATCGTCTATTACTTCTCCGAGACGAGCTTTCGCGTCGTCGTGAATGCGAGCACCGCCGAGAAGGACATCGCCTGGTTCGGGCAATTGAACGCCGCAGGCGAGTTCAACCTCTCCATCACGCCGCGCCGCGATCTGGCGATCATCGCCGTGCAGGGTCCGAACGCCCGCGAAAAAGTCTGGCACGTGCTGCCTGATGCCCGCGCACAAACCGAATCGATCAAGCCGTTCAACGCGGTCCGCTTTCCGTCGACGGCATTCGGCGAAGTCATGCTCGCGCGCACCGGCTATACCGGTGAAGACGGTTTCGAGATCGTCGTGCCCGCGACGCACGTCGAAGCCCTGTGGAACGCGCTGCGCGATGCCGGCGTGAAGCCCGCCGGGCTCGGCGCGCGCGACACGTTGCGCCTGGAAGCCGGCATGAATCTCTACGGCCAGGACATGGACGACACCGTCTCGCCGCTCGACGCCGGCCTCGCCTGGACGGTCGATCTCAAAAGCGAGCGCGACTTCGTCGGCCGCAGCGCGCTGGAAGCAAACGGCGCGCAGGCGAACTTCGTCGGACTGGTGCTGACGAAGGAGAACGGCCGCGCGGCCGGCGTGCTGCGCGCCCACCAGAAAGTGCTGTCGCAGCACGGTGAAGGCGAGATCACGAGCGGCACGTTTTCGCCGTCGATGCAGGAGTCGATCGCGTTTGCGCGCGTGCCCGCCGCCGTTGCCGCCGGCGACACGGTGCAGGTCGTGATTCGTGACAAGCAAGTCCCGGCGCGCGTGGTAAAACTTCCGTTCGTGCGCAACGGCAAGGTCCTCGTGGATCTGTCCTGAGGCAAGTGCATCAGACAAGGCATCAAGCCGCTGCGCCCGTTTCCTCCGATCAAGAACCTCACGAACGCATCACGCAAGGAGCATCCAATGAGCATCCCGGCCGATCTGAAATACACCGAATCGCACGAATGGGTCCGCACCGAGTCCGACGGCACCTTGACCGTCGGCATCACCGATCACGCGCAGGAAGCGCTCGGCGACATCGTGTTCGTCGAACTGCCGGCAGCCGGCAAGAGCGTCGCGGCGGGCGATGCCATTGCGGTCATCGAATCGGTGAAGGCCGCCTCCGACATCTACGCGCCGGTGTCGGGCGAGATCGTCGCCTCGAACGACGCGCTGGCTGCCGCGCCGGACCAGGTCAACGGCGCGCCGTACGAAAGCTGGCTCTTCAAGATCAAGCCGTCCAGCAATGACGGTCTCGACAAGCTGCTCGACGCCGCGGGCTACGGCCAGTCGATCGGCGAATAACTTTCTCACTTGGACGAAGGCGGTTTTCCTCGAGGAAAGCCGCTTCTCGCAGGAATTCTCATGAAGCTCGAACACCCGGATCGCCTGATGAACCGCACCTCCCTGTCACTCGCCGCGCTCGAACGCCACGACGCGTTTGCGGAACGGCACATCGGCCCCGATGAAGCAGATCAGCGCGCGATGCTCGACGCGCTTGGCTTCGCCTCGCGCGCGGCCTTCATCGACGCGGTGATTCCTGAATCGATCCGCCGCAAGGAAACGTTGCCGCTCGGCGCGTTCACGCAGCCGAAAAGCGAGGCGGAAGCGCTCGCGTCGCTGCGCAAGCTGGCGGACGAGAATCTGGTGTTCCGGACTTACATCGGCCAGGGTTACTACGGCACGCACACGCCGGGCGTGATCCTGCGCAACGTGCTCGAAAACCCGGCGTGGTACACGGCCTATACGCCGTATCAGCCGGAAATCTCGCAAGGCCGTCTCGAGGCGCTGCTCAACTTCCAGCAGATGGTGATGGACCTGACCGGCCTTGCGATGGCGAACGCATCGCTGCTCGACGAAGCCACCGCCGCCGCGGAAGCCATGACGCTGCTGCAACGCGTGGGCAAGCCGAAGTCGAACGTGTTCTATGTCGCCGACGACGTCCTGCCGCAGACCATCGAAGTGGTGAAGACGCGCGCGAAGCCGGCGGGCATCGAAGTGAAGGTCGGTCCCGCCGCGGACGCCGCGAGTGCGAATGCCTTCGGCGTGCTGCTCCAGTATCCGGGCGCGAACGGCGACGTGCACGACTACCGCGCGCTCGCCGAAGCGATTCACGCCGCGGGCGGTCATGTGATCGCGGCGGCGGATCTGCTCGCGCTGACGCTCATCACGCCGCCGGGCGAGTGGGGCGCGGACGTGGCCATCGGCAATACGCAGCGCTTCGGCGTGCCGGTCGGCTTCGGCGGCCCGCATGCCGCCTTCATGGCGGTGCGCGACGAATTCAAGCGCCAGATGCCGGGCCGTCTTGTAGGCGTGACCGTCGACGCGCAGGGCAATTCCGCGCTGCGTCTCGCGCTGCAGACGCGCGAACAGCATATCCGCCGCGAGAAAGCGACCTCGAACGTGTGCACGGCGCAGGCGCTGCTCGCGATCATGGCGAGCATGTACGCGGTTTATCACGGCCCGCAGGGTCTCCGGACGATCGCGCAACGGGTGAACCGGGTCGCGTCCATCCTCGCGGGCGGTCTGCGCAAGCTGGGCTATACGCTGGCCAATGAATCCTTCTTCGACACGCTGACGATCGAAAGCGGCGCCAGCACGACCGCGCTGCATCAGGCCGCCTACGCCGCGCACGTCAATCTGCGCCGCGTGAGCGCGACGCGCGTAGGCGTGTCGCTCGACGAAACCACGACGCGCGACGACCTGCTGAAGCTGTTCGCGCTGTTTGCGGAAGTCGCGGGCAAGACCGAAACGTTCGACATCGACGCGCTCGACGAAGCTGCGTCCGTTTCACTGCCGGCCGAACTGCAGCGCACGAGCGACTACCTGACGCACCCGGTCTTCAATCGTCACCATTCCGAGCATGAAATGCTGCGCTATCTGCGCAGCCTCGCGGACAAGGATCTCGCGCTCGACCGCACGATGATCCCGCTCGGCTCCTGCACGATGAAGCTCAACGCCACGTCGGAAATGCTGCCGGTCACGTGGCCCGAGTTTGCGCAGATTCATCCGTTCGCGCCTGCCGAACAGACGGTCGGCTATCGCACGATGATCGATCAGCTGGAACAGATGCTGGTTGCATGCACGGGCTACGCGGCGGTGTCCTTGCAGCCGAACGCCGGCTCGCAGGGCGAGTACGCCGGCCTGTTGATCATTCATGCGTATCACGAGTCGCGCGGCGAAGGTCATCGCAATGTGTGCCTGATCCCGGCATCGGCGCACGGCACGAATCCGGCGTCGGCGCAAATGGCCGGCATGCAGGTCGTCGTGGTGGCGTGCGATGCGAACGGCAACGTCGATATCGACGATCTGAAGGCGAAGGCCGAAAAGCATTCGGCGAATCTCGCGGCGATCATGATCACGTATCCGTCGACCCACGGCGTGTTCGAGCGCAATGTGCGGGAAATCTGCGACATCGTGCACGCGCACGGCGGCCAGGTGTACGTGGACGGCGCCAACATGAACGCGATGGTCGGCCTGTGCGCGCCCGGCCAGTTCGGCGGCGACGTCTCGCACCTGAACCTGCACAAGACCTTCTGCATTCCGCACGGCGGCGGCGGACCGGGCGTGGGTCCGGTCGCGGTCGGCGCACATCTGGCCAAGTTCCTGCCCAATCAGGTCTCGACCGGCTACCAGCGCGACGAAGCGGGCATCGGCGCTGTGTCGTCGGCGCCGTATGGCTCGGCTGCCATCCTGCCGATCTCCTGGATGTACATCGCGATGATGGGCGCGCAAGGCCTGACGGCCGCCACCGAAAGCGCGATCCTCGCGGCCAACTATGTCGCGAAGCGCCTCGCGCCGCACTATCCGGTGCTGTACAGCGGCGCGGGCGGGCTCGTCGCGCACGAGTGCATTCTCGACGTGCGTCCGATCAAGGAATCCAGCGGCATCTCGGTGGAAGACGTGGCCAAGCGCCTGATCGACTACGGTTTCCACGCGCCGACCATGAGCTTCCCGGTCCCCGGCACGCTGATGGTGGAGCCGACCGAATCCGAATCGAAGGAAGAGCTCGACCGCTTCATCGACGCGATGATCGCCATTCGTGAAGAGATTCGCGCCGTCGAGGAAGGCCGCGCCGATCGCGACGACAACGTGCTGAAACACGCGCCGCACACCGCCGCAGTCGTCACGGCGGACGCGTGGGACCACAAGTACACGCGCGAGGCGGCAGCGTATCCGCTCAAGTCGCTGGTGACGCGCAAGTATTGGTCGCCAGTGGGCCGCGCGGACAACGCCTATGGCGACCGCAACCTGATGTGTTCATGCGTACCGATTTCGGATTACGCTGAATGAGTACGGCCTAGAGCCGGCGAGCCGCCCGAATGGTCAAGCATTGTCGGGCGGTTTTGCGGTGCGCGTCAGAACGGCTAACATCACACCCCGGACCCAAGCCAATCAAGGAGTACGCATGGCGCCGAAGGTGCGAGAGGTGAACGAAGGCCGTTTCAGGCCACGCGAACGGCTGGCTGTGCTGTGCGCGCTGACGCTGGCCGCGCCGGCTGCGCATGCGGCGATGAACTTCTGCGCCGCGCCCGCGATGCAGACGAGCGAGCGCACCAATGCCGATCCCGGCGTGCGGGCGCTCGTGAAGATGGTTCAGTCACACGTCAACGACCAGCCGAAGGCGCGCGCGAAGCTGCACACCGAGGGCACGTTGCCGCACGAGGGCATTCGCGACGAGAGCATCGAGGCCGAGAAGGACTTAAGCCTGATGCGCGACGCGGCGCTCGCCTGGCGCGCCACCGGCGACGAGCGGTACCTGCGTCTGGTGGACCGTTTCCTGTTCGCGTGGACCACCACGTATCAGCCGAGCTTCAACCCGATCGACGAGACCAACTTCGAGTCGCTGATCCTCGCCTACGACCTGACGGCGAGCGCGCTGCCGGTCAAGACGCGCAATGCCGCGAACGCCTTCATCACGAAGCTCGTGACCGGTTACATCAACGACATCGACAAGCAGCCGCGTCCGCTGACCGGCACGTATCGCAACAACTGGCAGAGTCATCGCGTGAAACTGGTGGCGATGGGCGCGTTCACCATCGACGACCGCAAGCTCATCAACGCGGCGCAGCGGCTGTTCGTCGAGCATATCGGCGACAACATCGCGCCGGATGGCTCGACGGTCGATTTCGCCGAACGCGATGCGCTTCACTACGTGACCTACGACCTTCAGCCGCTCGTCACGGCGGCGCTGGCCGCGCGCCGCCACAACCGCAACTGGCTGCCGGAACGCGCGCAGTCGGGGGCGACGCTCGCTGTCGCGCTCAACTGGCTCACGCCGTATGCGCTCGGCACGAAGACGCACGAGGAATTCGTGCGTTCGACCGTCCCTTTCGACGCCAAGCGCCGCGAGGCCGGTTTGCCGGGCTTCTCGGGTCCGTGGGATCCTAAAAACGCGGCAGAACTCTTTCATCTGGCGGCGCGTCTCGACGGCCGCTACGCGCCGGTGGCGCTGCGGCTCGCGCCGACGCCGCCCGCGTGGCTCGCGGTGTGTCTGCCGCTGCCGGCGCGCTAACTCTCACGCAGGAGCAGTCATGGCAGTCAGCGTATTCGACCTCTTCAAGATCGGCATCGGACCGTCGAGCTCGCACACGGTCGGTCCGATGCGCGCGGCCTTGTTGTTCGCCCAGGGGCTCGAGCGCGACGCGCTGCTGGACGCGGTGGCGTCGGTGAAATGCGAGCTGTACGGCTCGCTCGGCGCGACCGGCAAGGGCCATGGCACCGATCGCGGCGTGATGCTGGGCCTGATGGGCGACGCGCCCGATACCGTCGATGCCGGCACGATTTCGGCGCGTCTCGACCAGGTGCGCGCGTCGAAGACACTGGCGCTGCTCGGCCATCACAAGCTGCCCTTCACGATCAGGGAGAACATCGCGTTCTACCGGCAGGCACTGCCCGAGCATCCGAACGGCATGAAGCTGTACGCGTTCGATGCAAGCGGCGCGTTGCTGCGCGAGGCCACCTATCTGTCGGTGGGCGGCGGTTTCGTGGTGACGGCGGGCGCGGCGAATACCGCGGTGCTGACGGCGCACGAGCAATTGCCGTTTCCGTTCCAGACCGGCGACGAATTGATGAGGATGTGCGTTGAGTCGGGGCACTCCATCGCCCGGCTGATGTGGGAAAACGAATGCGTCTGGCGCAGCGAGGACGAGATCCGCGCGGGCCTGCTGCGCATCTGGGACGTGATGCAGGATTGCGTCGCGCGGGGCTGCGGCATCGGCAATCCCGAAGCCGAAGGGCATCTGCCCGGACCGTTCCAGGTGAAGCGCCGCGCGCCGCAGTTGTACAAGGCGCTGGCGAGCAAGCCGGAGCTGGCGCTGCGCGATCCGCTGTCGATGATCGACTGGATCAACCTCTATGCGATCGCGGTGAACGAGGAAAACGCGATAGGCGGACGCGTCGTGACCGCGCCAACGAATGGCGCAGCCGGCATCATCCCGGCCGTGCTGCACTATTACGACCGCTTCGTGCCTGGCTCCAACCCGCAGGGCATCATCGACTTCCTGCTGACGGCCGGGGCTATCGGCATCCTTTACAAGATGAACGCGTCGATTTCGGGCGCGGAAGTGGGCTGCCAGGGCGAAGTGGGCGTGGCGTGTTCGATGGCGGCGGGCGGCCTCGCGGCCGTGCTCGGCGGCACGCCCGCGCAGGTGGAGAACGCAGCGGAAATCGGCATGGAGCACAACCTCGGGCTTACCTGCGACCCGGTGGGCGGCATGGTGCAGATTCCCTGCATCGAACGCAACGCCATGGGCTCGGTGAAGGCCGTCAACGCGGCGCGCATGGCGATGCGCGGCGACGGTTCGCACTATGTCTCGCTCGATTCGGTGATCAAGACCATGCGCGAAACCGGCGCCGACATGAAGACCAAGTACAAGGAAACGTCGCGCGGCGGGCTTGCGGTGAATATTGTCGAGTGTTGAGGCCCGGCGCAAGCTGGCCGTTCGGTGGATGTTTGAATCCGCCTCAGTTGCTTAGCATGACGTCATAACTGGCATGCGGAGTAAACAATGCTTGACGTCACACGTGGCAACATCGAAAACAAACTGTGCATTCTCAGCGTTCGCTATCAAGGCTATGATGCTATCGCGCATGAGATAGATCTGAATCAGCTGGGAGAATCGATTCAAGGCTTCGCGCGCGTCATTTCGCTATGTGCGAGCGTGCTCGCGACGGGTAGACTGCCCTTTCACTTCGATGCACTCGATGTCAGTGTCGTCTCGCTCCCGGTAGACGAGCATCATTGTTTCGAAGTCCTGGCAATGGTGAAAAGCATGGCAACGAGCAAGGAACTGTGGTCTGGTGCGTTTGGCGCTGTGCTTGCCGCCGTGATTCAGTACGTTCTATCCCGACGCGATCAAGGCAATATGAAATACCTGAATGAAGCATTGCAACGGTCGATGCAGAGCAACGAACTCAACATGACCAGACTGGCCACGACGGTCGACAAGATGATGGCCTCCATCGACAAGCTCACCGACATCCTGCAACCCGCCGCGCGTCAGGCGCTGAGTCCTATCGAGCGCTCATGCGAGCGCATCGACCTCCACCTGGATGGCGCGTGTTTCATGAGCCTGAATCGCACGCACAAGCGGACATTTGCACACGCGGGACGCAAGCTCTCGGAGCATCTCGAGACTTATGTCGGCGTGATTTCGCAGTTCGACATGACCACCGGCGCGTGCCGGGTCACGCTCGAAGGAGGCAGTGCGCGGCTTCCCGCCATCGTGGTCGATCCCGCGTTCAACCGCCCTAAGAATCGCTACGTCGAGGCCATGGCTTCCCGCCATTCCATCTGCTTCCTTGCGAAAGCGGATCTGGATGACGAGGGCCATCCGCTCAGACTGTATATCTCGGACACGTCGGCGCAGGAGCGCAGATTCACCGTCGTCTGATTACGCGCCAATCAGGTTGACCACCTTCACGTTGCGCGTATCGGGCACTTCGGCATAGGACAGCACCTTCAGCTGCGGCAGGCTGCGGCGCAGGAAGCGCGCAAGCATCGCGCGCAGCGAATGTTGCACCAGCAGCACCGGCGGCAGTCCGAGGTTCTGCTGACGCATCATCGCGTTCTGGGTCGAGTTCATCAGCGTCTGCGCGAGTCCGGGCTCCAGTCCCGGATTCGTGCCGGTGGACAACGCCTGCGACAACACGCGCTCCAGCGTCGGATCGAGTCCCATCACCTGGAGGTCGTCGTTGCCGGGATACCATTGCTGCGAGATTGCGCGGCCCAGCGCTAGACGCACCGCGGCCGTCAGGTCGTGAGCGTCGGAAAGCTTCGGAGCGTGTTCCTGAAGCGCGTCGAGAATGGTGCGCATGTCGCGGATCGGCACGCTTTCGTCGAGCAGATTCTGCAGCACCTTTTGCAGCGTCGTCAGCGAAATCACCTTCGGCACGAGGTCTTCCGTGAGCGACGGCGTGTCCTTGCCGATGCGCTCCAGCAGCGCCTGCACTTCCTGGCGTCCGAGCAATTCGGCCGCGTGCGTGACCACCAGATGATTCAGGTGCGTCGCGACCACCGTGCTCGCGTCCACCACCGTGTAGCCGTACACCTGAGCCTGCTCGCGCAGATTGGTGTCGATCCACACCGCCGGCAGGCCGAACGCCGGGTCCTGCGTCTGGGCGCCGGGCAGTGCAGCCGAAACCTGGCCGGGGTTGATTGCGAGCCACTGTCCCGGGAACGCTTCGCCCACGCCCACTTCCACGCCCTTCAGCGCAATGCGGTAGCCGTTCGGGCGCAGTTCGAGATTGTCGCGAATATGAATGACCGGCGGCAGAAAGCCGATTTCCTGCGCGAACTTCTTGCGGATGCCCTTGATGCGCTTGAGCAGTTCGCCATCGGCGTTCTTGTCGACGAGCGGAATCAGGCGATAGCCCACTTCCAGGCCGAGCGGGTCGATGAGCGCGACATCTTCCCAGCTGGCTTCCGCATTCTCGGCCGAGGTGGCCGCCGCGCTTGCAGCGAGCGGTGTGACATCGGTGACGGCGCTTTTCTTCTTCGCTTCGGCGCGCTTGTTCATCGAGCGCGCGGCATAGATCAGGCCGCCGCCGAGCAGCATGAACGCGAAGTGCGGCATGCCGGGGATCAGGCCCATGATGCCGATGATCACGCCCGTAATCATCAGCACGCGGGGATTCTGGAACAACTGTCCCGTCAGCTGGGTGCCGATGTCTTCCTCGGTCGCAACGCGCGACACGATCACGCCAGCCGCCGTCGAAATGATGAGCGACGGAATCTGCGCGACGAGGCCGTCGCCGATGGTCAGCAGTGTGTAGTTGGTCGCCGCGTGGCTGAAGTCCATGTCGTGCTGGAGCATGCCGACAATCAGTCCGCCGACGACGTTGATCACCATGATCAGCAAGCCCGCGATGGCGTCGCCGCGCACGAACTTGCTCGCGCCGTCCATGGAACCGTAGAACTCGGCTTCCTGCGCCACGCCCTGGCGGCGCTTCTTCGCGGTTTCCTCGTTGATGAGGCCGGCGTTCAGGTCGGCGTCGATGGCCATCTGCTTGCCGGGCATGGCATCGAGCGTGAAGCGCGCGCCCACTTCGGCGATCCGGCCCGCGCCCTTCGTGATCACCATGAAGTTGATGATCATCAGAATCACGAAGACGACGATACCCACCGCGAAGTTGCCGCCCACCAGGAAGTGACCGAACGACTCGATCACCTGGCCGGCCGCATCCGGACCGGTGTGGCCTTCCAGCAGCACGATACGCGTCGACGCGACATTCAGCGACAGGCGCAGCAAGGTGGAGAACAGCAGCACGCTCGGGAACGCCGCGAAGTCGAGCGGCTTTTGGGTGTACATGCTGACGAGCAGCACCATCACCGCGAGCGCGATGTTGAAGGTGAACAGCAGATCCAGCAGGAACGCCGGCAAGGGCAGGATCATCATGCCCAGGATCATGCAGATCAGGATCGGGCCGGCGAGGGCTCGAAGGTTCTGCGTGCCCAGCGCGTCAGGCCGTTTGGCGAAAAATCCAGCGCGCGCGTTCATGCGGCGGCTCCATTGTCAGGGTTGTCGCCGGTCAGGGCTTCTTCAGCTTCCTGATCGGCGTCGGCGTCGGAAACGCCGCCTTTGTCGAGTTCCTTCGGTACGTCGAGATCGGACGGCTGGTCCGGCTTGATACCGCCGTCTTCCTTGTAGCGCTTCAGCTGGTAGACCCACGCCAGCACCTGCGCCACCGCGCCATACAGCGCGCCCGGAATCTCGCGATTGATCTCGACGTTGTGATACAGCGCACGCGCCAGCGGCGGCGCTTCGAGCAGCGGCACGTTGTTTTCGCGGCCCAGTTCGCGGATGCGCGCGGCCACGAGATTCACGCCCTTCGCGACGACCTTCGGTGCGCGCATCTCGCCGTCCGTGTACTTCAGCGCGACCGCGAAGTGAGTCGGGTTCGTCACGATCACGTCGGCGGTGGGAATCGCCTGCATCATCCGGCGACGCGCGGCCGCACGCTGCTGCTGACGAATCTTGCCCTTGATGTGCGGGTCGCCTTCGTTCTCCTTGTGCTCGCGCTTCACTTCTTCCTTGCTCATGCGCAGCTTCTTGGCGTGCGAGTACAGCTGGTACGGAACGTCCACGGCCGCGACCAGAAACAATCCGCCGATCGCCATGCCGCAACACACGAAGATGAGGTGCATGGCATCGGCGAGCGCGAGACTGAGCGGCTTGGTCAGAAGGTCGAGCACTTCGGCGCGGCGGCTCCAGATTGCCGAGCCCGCCATGCCGCCGACCACGACCGTTTTCAGGATCGCCATGCCCAGCTGCACCGGGCCCTGCGAAGAGAAGATCTTGCCGAGCCCGCTTACCGGATTGAGGCGGCCGAAATTCGGCGCGAGCGGCTTGGTGGTGAGCAGCCAGCCGCCGAGCGCCATCGGCGCGGCCAGCGCGGCGAAGCACGTGAGCAGCAGGACCGGCAGCACGGCCAGCATGCCTTCCTTGCCGGCGTTCGCGGCCCCGATCATCATCTGGCGCGTGTCGAGCACGGTGGCATGATCGAACGTGAAAGCACCCCGCAACACCGACTGCAAATGCCCGCTGATCGGGCCGGACAAGCCCCAGACCCCGAAAAAGCCCGCCGCCAGCAGCGCAAAGGAAGCGAGTTCACGAGAACGCGCAACCTGGCCTTCCTCCCGCGCCTTTTCCAGGCGCTTGGGAGTGGCTGATTCGGTTTTTTCGAGATCGCTTTCTTCTGCCACCGGGCCTTGCTCCGTTCCGTGTCCAATCCGTGCGAGCGGCACGAAGCCGCTTTTCGATGTCAGGGATTATTGCGGAAGGCGTCGAGCGGCCATCGGAGGATAAGGCCGGGGAAAAGGGGGTTATTCGCTAGATGAAAGCGCGGAAACGAAAGCGGCGCGTGTCCCGCATGAGACACGCGCCGTTCTGAAGGCTACCAATGTCCGGATCAGGCGCCCGGCACGCGGCCGTCCGGGCCGTAGAACCCGGCCCGCGACGGCGCAACCTGCATCGCGGCGAGCGCCTTGCGGTTGTATTCCATGCGCGTGCGGATCAGCACGCCGTTATTGTTGTTGCCTTGTTTCGCGCGACGGGCGGCGGCGGTGAGCAGCGCCCATTGCTCGGCAATCGCGGCATCGCCGGCGGCGGCGGCTTCCATGCCGATGAAACCGGCCGGAAAGCCCAATGCATTCAGATGTTCGTCGCGCGTCTTTTCGAGATTGGAGATGCGTTCGGTGAGCGCGGTCTTGTTCTCGATGATGCCGGGAAGCGCCGGAAGCGGCTGCGCGGCGATCAGCGCTTTTTCCTCGTCGGCGAGGAGGGATTCGAAGGCCTGAACAGCAGCGACTTCTTCGGTGATGGTGGCAAGCAGGGCGTCTCTCATTGCGGCTCGCTGGATACGCTGAAAAGCGGGTTTTAAAAAGCCGCCCGGTCCGCGAACGCCGCCGCCACGACGCGCCTGTCCATCCATGACAGGCGAGTCGAGCTCACTGCGTTCAGCCGCCGGTCGGCGGGGTTCTCGTTTGCAGCAGATCGCGCGCCGTGCTCAGAATGCCGTCGGCGATCTTGGCCGGGTCCATCGTCAGGCTGCCGTCGCGGATCGCGGCCTTGATCGACTCGACTTTCGCCGTATCGATGTCCGAGCCGTTCGATGCGCGCAGGTCCGTCGACAAGGACGACAAGCTCACTTTCGAATTCGTTGCCGGGTTTGCGCCCGCTTGTTGCACGGTGCTCGCGGCACCTTTGGCGTCGTTCTGCGACGCGCGCTGCAGGGTGTCTTGAAGGCCTGCCAGAGTGGTGTTGCTATTCGATTCGATTTTCACGATGTCCATTCCCGAACGTGTTGAGTCCTTTATCGGTCAGGGTGCCCGAAAACTTGACCCTGCCTCAGGAGCGCCAGCTGGTGTTCGCCGTGCTCATCGCCCGGAAACCCTTATGCAGCGGGCATCGACGCGAATTGCAACAAAATGAAACATACGTGGGGGACCGAACACATCATGCAAACCGCCCTCTTCAGAGGGACACTTCCACCGTCTGGCTGTCCTTCACGACGCCGGTGATGATCTGGCCACCGGCAGTTTTCACCCGTACTTGCTGGCCGGGCGCCGCGTTGTTCATCGCGGTGCCGTCGGCGGAAATGGAAAAGCCGGCGCCGCCCGTGACCACATGCACGGTCTGTCCGATCGACACCGAACTCGCGGCGCGCAGCATGTCGGTGCGCAGCGGCAAACCCGCCGGCACGCGCGACAGCGCCACTGCGCCGACAGCTTGCGCCGGATCGGTGACGATGGCCTGCGGCATCGCGGTGAGGTCGCCGTCGCGGGCGATCAGATCGGCGTTGGTCAGCACTTCGCCGGGCGCGATCGCACGCGCGGCCAGATAGTAAGTGGCGTTGACCGACACGCGCGCCTGGACATACAGCGTCCACGGCCGTTCGCCGACGCAGCGCACGCCGACCGTCATGCGGCCCCAGAGGCGCGCGCCGGTCGGCATGAACGGATCGAGCGACGAGCACGCGGCCAGGCCGCGCGGAAACACCGGCGTGACCGTGATGTCGACCTTGCCGGGCAAGCCGGCTGCCTGTTGCTGGAGGAAGTTCAGCGCGGCCGCGCGAATCGACTCGCCGTCCTGCATCGTGGCGGGCGCGCCGGGCGCGGGCGGAAGCGTCGCTGCCGCGGGTGCCGCTGCGGCGGCAGGCTTGAAGCTGACGCGCTGCATCGGCGAAGCGGCTGCCCCTGCGACGGGCGTCGCCACGCCGGCCGCAACCGGTCGCGGATTGACGGCTCGGCCAGCCGCGGCGTCATCGCGCGTGACGACTACCGGCATCACGTCGCGCGAGGCGGCTACAGCGGGCGCCTTGGCAAGCGCCGGAGCCGCGACGCGCGTCGCAACGGGAGCGGCGGCGGCCGCCGGCTTCGCTTCGCCCGGGCCGGGAATCACGATCATGCCGGCGTCGTTCATTGAATCATCGGCGGCGTCGGCGTGGGCTTCCAGTTCGAGCGCGGCGTTGCGCATCGCGGCGTCGGCGGCGCGAGTCGCTGCGCGATAACCGCTGGCGCTCAAGGGCGCGGGCGTCGAAACCCGCGCGGCAGGCGCCAGGTTCTTCGCCATGTCGGCGGCCGCGGCGGGATTGGTCTCGGCATTGCCGGGAATGACGATCATGCCGTCGCTTTGCTGCGCGGATGCGCCCGCCGCGACGGCCATCAGCAGCAAGACGCCCGCCAGCCCGCACAGCGTGCGGCGCGTGAACGTCGCTGCGGCGCGAGCCGTAGGGTTCGATGCACGCTTGGCGGACCTGCTCATCCCTTCTCTCCCTGACGCCGCGCACTGAACGCGGCATTGCCTGAATAAATCGAGCCGCGCACTGCACGGCAACTGCCTGGAACCGGACGGGAAGCACAGCACGCCCGCCATCGGCCACGAAACGCATTCTAGATATCGGCGGGCGCGTGCAAGCGTCGAATAGAGGCCGCGTTTCCCGGTTATTCATCGGATTAGTTCTTGTGCGCCGCTCCTAAGATGCGTGTCATGCAAAAAGGCCTCAGCGCTGCCGACAGGAGAAACCGGAATGCTAGACAGACTCGACAAGGAATTCGCCTTCGGCCGTGAAGCGCTCGACGTGCGCGCGTACCGGCAGGAATTGCTGTCGTCGAACATTGCCAACGCCGACACCCCCGGCTACAAGGCGCGCGACGTCGAATTCTCGAGCGCGCTCGCGGGCGCGCTGAAGCAGAACGGCACGGCGTCGAACAGCTCGACGCTGAAGATGGCGCAGCCCGTCAGCCTCAGCTCGAGCGCGTCGCTGGCCGTGACTTCGCAAGGCCACATGAGCGGCACGTCGACGCTCGCCGCATCCGGCGGCTCGACGGACGACTACGGCAAGCTCGCCTACCGCGTGCCGAGCCAGCCTTCGCTGGACGGCAACACCGTGGACCTCGACGCCGAGCGCGTGCAGTTCGCCGACAATGCGCTGCACTTCGAAGCCGGCATGACGGTGCTGTCGTCGCAGATCAAGTCGATGCTGTCGGCGATCACGTCGAACAGCTGAGCACGACAGGAGAAAGACCATGCCCTCTTTGATGAACATCTTCAACGTCGCCGGCTCGGCGATGTCCGCCCAGGCGCAGCGCCTGAACGTCACCGCGTCGAACCTCGCCAACGCGGACAGCACGACCGGCCCGGACGGCCAGCCGTACAAGGCGAAGCAGGTCGTGTTCGCGGTCGATCCGCTCGGCGGCGCGCGCACCGCGTCGGGCCAGCAGGTCGGCGGCGTGCAGGTGACCGGCGTGATCGACGATCCGAGCCCGATGAAGACCAGCTACGACCCCAGCAACCCCGCGGCCAACGCGGACGGCTATGTGACGCTGCCCAACGTCGACCCCGTGCAGGAAATGGTCAACATGATTTCCGCGTCGCGTTCCTACCAGGCGAACGTCGAAACGCTCAACACCGCCAAACAATTGATGCTCAAGACCCTGACCATCGGAACCTGATACAGACATCCAAGGAACGCAACGTGACGACCAGCACAACCATCGGCAGCAACGGCACCACGGTGTCGCAGACGCTGCTCGACACCATGAACGGCGCGTCGTCGAGTTCGTCGACGTCTTCGTCGACCTCGGCGACCGGCGCGCAATCGGCGTCGGACCTGCAGAACACCTTCCTCACGCTGCTCGTGACGCAGTTGAAGAACCAGGACCCCACCAATCCCGCCGACAGCTCGCAGATGACCTCGCAGCTCGCACAGATCAATACGGTGACGGGCATCGGCCAGTTGAATACGTCGCTGTCGTCGCTTGCCGCGCAGCTGTCGGCTGGCCAGCAGACGCAGGCCGCGCTGCTGATCGGTTCCAACGTGCTGTCCTCCGGCAGCGACGTGACGGTGGCGAGCGGCAAGTCGTCGAGCTTCGGCGTGCAGCTGGCGAACGATGTGAGCGACCTGCAGATCGTCGTGAAGAACGCCTCGGGCCAGATCGTCAACACGCTCGACCTCGGCGCGCAGGGCGCGGGCGTCGTGCCGGTGACGGGCTGGACGCCGGTCGATTCGAAGGGCGCCACGCTCGCCGACGGCTCCTACACGATCACCGCGCAAGGCACGATCAACGGCCAGCAGGCCACGGCCACGACGCTGTCGGCCGCGCAGGTCCAGAGCGTCGTGCAGATGTCCGGCGGCGCGCCGGGCCTCAAGCTTTCGAACGGTTCCACCGTGGCGCTCTCGAGCGTCGCCTCGATTCTTTAAATTCAATTTTTAGGACGAGCGCGAACTCGTCACGGAGAAACACATGAGCTATCAACAGGCACTGAGCGGTCTGGGCGCCGCATCGAGCGACCTCGACGTCATCGGCAACAACATCGCCAACTCGAACACGGTCGGCTTCAAGCAGGGCTCGGCGCAGTTCGCCGACATGTACGCCAACTCGATGGCCACGGCCGTCAGCAACCAGATCGGTATCGGCACGCGTCTGGCGGAAGTGCAGCAGCAGTTCTCGCAAGGCACGATCACGACGACCAACCAGGCACTCGATGTCGCCATCAACGGCAACGGTTTCTATCAGCTGTCGAACAACGGCTCGGTGGTGTACTCGCGCAACGGCGTGTTCCACCTCGATGACAGCGGCAAGATCGTCAACTCGGCGGGCCTGCAACTGATGGGCTATGCGGCGGATTCGTCCGGCGTGGTCAACAGCGCGAGCACGGTTCCCCTGTCGGTGCCGACGGCGAACATCCAGCCGACCGCGACGAAGAGCATCACGGCCGCGTTCAACCTGAACTCGCAGGACACGAACCAGACGCTCAACTTCGATCCGACCAACGGCAACACCTACAACGAATCGACTTCGGTGGATGTGTACGACACGCTGGGCGGCACGCAGAAAGTGTCCGTGTACTTCACGAAGACCCAGACCGGCACGTGGGAAGCCTATGCGGGCTACGGCGACCCTGTCTCGCAGACAACGGATCTCGGCGCAGTGTCGTTCGATTCCACCGGCACGTTGACCGGCACGGCTGCGAACACCGCAGGCGGCGTAACCTCGGCCAACAAGGGGCAGTTCACCTTCACGATCCCCAACGGCGCGGATCCGACCGGCAACAGCACGCAGACCCTGACGCTCGACCTGACCGGCACGACCCAGTACGGCGCCAAGAGCGGCATCACGAATCTGCACCAGGACGGCAACAGCACGGGCGAACTGACGGGCTTCACGGTCGGCACCGACGGCATGCTGACGGGCAACTATTCGAACGGTGAAACCAAGGCCCTCGGCCAGATCGCCATCGCCAACTTCAACAACCAGAACGGCCTGCAAAACCTGGGCGGCAACGTGTACGCGCAGACGGCCGCGTCGGGCGCGGCGCAAATCGCCGTGCCCGGCTCGACCAACCACGGCACGCTGCAGGGCGGCGCGGTGGAGAACTCCAACGTGGACCTGACGAGCGAGCTCGTGAACCTGATCACCGCGCAGCGCAACTATCAGGCGAACGCGCAGACGATCAAGACGCAGCAGACCGTCGACCAGACGCTGATCAACCTGTAAGCAGCGCACGCATAGGCTCGAAGGAAGCGATTCATGGACCGTCTGATCTACACCGCGATGACCGGCGCCAGCCAGGCGCTCGAACAACAGGCCGTCGTGGCGAACAACCTCGCGAACACGTCGACCACGGGTTTCAAGGCGCAACTCGCTGCGTTCCGCCAGGTGCCGATGTCGTTCGAGAACCAGTCCGCCGACGGCTCGACGCGCACCTTCGTGCTGTCGTCGACGCCCACCGCGGACTACTCGGCGGGGCCGGTCCAGCAGACCGGCAATCCGCTGGATGTCGCGATCCAGGGCCAGGGCTGGCTGTCCGTGCAGGCGGCGGACGGCAGCGAGGCCTACACGCGCGCGGGCAACCTGCACGTGGATCAGAACGGCCAGCTCGTCAACGCGAGCAACCTGCCGGTGATCGGCAACAGCGGTCCGCTGTCGATCCCGCCGGGCGCCGAAGTGACAATCGGTCATGACGGCACGATCTCGGCGCTGATTCCGGGCGACCCGCCGACGGCGATCGCGGTGGTGGATCAGCTGAAGCTCGTCAATCCCGATCCGGCGACGCTCACGCGCGGCGACGACGGGCTCTTCCGCACCGCGACCGGCGATCCCGCCGACGCGGACCCGAATGTCGTCGTGGCCGGCGGCGCGCTCGAGGGCAGCAACGTGAACCCCGTCTCCGCGATGGTCTCGATGATCACCAACGCCCGGCAATTCCAGATGCAGACGAAGCTGATGGAATCGGCCGACCAGAACGAACAGTCGGCCAACAAGCTGCTCAACTTCAGCTAAGCGGCGCACGCCAGCACCACAGGACACGAAAGAACATGAATCGCTCTCTCTACATCGCCGCGACCGGCATGAATGCGCAGCAGGCGCAGATGGACACCATCTCGAACAACCTCGCCAACGTGAGCACGAACGGCTTCAAAGGTTCGCGCGCGGTGTTCGAGGACCTGCTGTACCAGACCACCCGCCAGCCGGGCGCGAATTCGACGCAACAGACCGAGCTGGCCTCGGGCGTGCAGCTTGGCACCGGCGTGCAGCAGATCGCGACGGAACGGCTGTACACGCAGGGCAACCTGCAGCAGACCGGCAACTCGAAGGACGTCGCGATCAACGGCCAGGGCTTCTTCCAGGTGACGATGCCCGACGGCACGACCGCCTACACGCGCGACGGCTCGTTCCAGACGAATGCGCAGGGCCAGCTGGTCACGTCGAGCGGCTATCAGGTGAATCCGGCGATCACGATTCCGCAGAACGCGACGTCGATCACGATCGGTTCGGACGGCACGGTGTCGATCACGCAGTCGGGCACGTCGGCCAGCACGACGGTCGGCGCGATCCAGCTCGCGACCTTCATCAATCCGGCCGGCCTCGAAGCGCGCGGTGAAAACCTGTTCTCTGAGACGGGCAGCTCGGGCGCGCCGAACGTGTCACAACCGGGCCTGAACGGCGCGGGCTCGTTGCAGCAAGGCTATGTGGAAGCGTCGAACGTCAACGTGGTGCAGGAACTGGTGAACATGATCCAGACCCAGCGCGCGTACGAAATCAACAGCAAGGCCGTGACCACGTCCGACCAGATGTTGCAGACGCTCTCGCAAATGCAGGTTTAACCCCTTTATTCGACGGATGAGAATCGGAAAGATGACGTCACACTGACGCATCTTTCGCTTCATACGAGTTATCACGATGTCGTCACTTCACCTCATCGCGCGCGCTTCGCTCCATGCCTCGCGCCTCGCCACGGTTGCCGCCTTCGGCGCGGCGCTCGGCGCATGCGGCCTCGTGCCGAAAGAGCCGATCATCCAGCAGCCGATGACCGCGCGTCCGCCGCAGCCGCCCACCGGCACGCGTTCGCCCGGCGCGATCTACAACGCCGGCTATGCAGGCCGCCCGCTGTTCGAAGACCAGCGGCCGCGCAACATGGGCGACATCCTGACCATCGTGATCTCGGAAAACGTCAACGCGACAAAGTCCTCGGCGGCGAACACCAACCGCGGCAGCAATGCGGCCTTCGCCGTGCCGACCACGCCGGGCATCTTCGGCGGCCTGTTCAACAACACGACGCTCTCGGCCACCGGCGCCAACAAGTTCACCGCAACGGGCGGCGCCAGCGCGGCCAACACGTTCAGCGGCACGCTGACCGTGACCGTCACGGAAGTCCTGCCCAACGGCAACCTGATGGTGAGCGGCGAGAAGCAGATGCTCATCAACCAGGGCAACGAATTCGTGCGCTTCTCGGGCGTCGTTAACCCGACGACCATCTCGGGCAGCAACACCGTCTACTCCACGCAAGTCGCCGACGCGAAGATCGAATACTCGGCGAAGGGTTACATCGACGAAGCGGAGAACATGGGCTGGCTCCAACGCTTCTTCCTCAACGTCGCGCCGTTCTGATCATGAATCCGCTTCTTCGTTTCATCTCGTTCTCGCTCGCCGCAGCCGTCGTTGCGCTCGGCGCCGTGCCGCACGCGCATGCCGAACGTCTCAAGGACCTCGTCTCGTTCCAGGGCGTGCGCGACAACCCGCTGATCGGCTATGGTCTTGTCGTCGGCCTCGACGGCACCGGCGACCAGACCATGCAGACGCCGTTCACGACGCAGTCGCTCACCAACATGCTCGGCAACCTGGGCATCACGGTGAACTCGGCCACCACGCAGAACATGCAGTTGAAGAACGTCGCCGCCGTGATGGTGACCGCGACGCTGCCGCCGTTCGCGCGCCCCGGCGAAGCGATCGACGTCACGGTGTCCTCGCTCGGCAATGCCAAGAGCCTGCGCGGCGGCACCTTGCTGATGTCGCCGCTGAAGGGCGCCGATGGCCAGGTATATGCGATGGCGCAGGGCAACCTCGTCGTCGGCGGCGCAGGCGCGAGCGCGAACGGCAGCAAGGTCCAGGTGAACCAGTTGGCGGTGGGCCGCATTTCGGCGGGTGCGATCGTCGAGCGGGCGGTGCCTTCGGCATTGCAGCAGCAGGGCGGCGTCATGCAGATGGAACTGCGTGAAATGGACTTCGACACGACGCAGCGCATCGTCGCTGCGGTCAACAACCTGTTCGGCGCGGGCACGGCGCTCGCGCTCGACGGCCGCACCATCCAGTTGCGCGCGCCGCAGGACCCGAGCCAGCAAGTGTCCTTCATGGCGCAGTTGCAGAACATCGACGTGCATCCGGCGCAGGCCGCCGCGAAGGTGATCCTGAACGCGCGCACCGGCTCCATCGTCATGAACCAGATGGTCACGCTGCAGAACTGCGCCGTGGCGCACGGCAATCTGTCGGTCGTCATCAACACGAAGACGGCAGTGAGCCAGCCGAATGCCTTCTCGAACGGGCAGACGGTGGCGGCGAAGGAGTCGTCGATCCAGCTCAAGCAGGACAGCGGCGCGCTCAAGATGCTGAACGCAGGCGCGAATCTCGCCGAAGTCGTCAAGGCGCTCAACGCGCTCGGCGCGACGCCGGCCGACCTCATCTCGATCCTTCAATCGATGAAGGCCGCCGGCGCCTTGCGCGCCGACCTCGAAATCATCTAAAAACGTATAAGAACTTATGAACGCGAACCCGAACGGAATCGCCAGCGGCATGCTGGCATCGACCGATACGAGCGGCGGACTCTCGAATCTCTCGAACCGTTTCGCGCTCGACACGCAAGGTTTCGACGCATTGCGCGCGCAGGCCGGCGCGAATCCGCAGCAGGGACTCAAGGAAGCAGCGAAGCAGTTCGACGCCGTCTTCACGCAGATGATGCTGAAGAGCATGCGCGATGCGACGCCTTCCGACAGCCCGTTCGAATCGAACGATACGAAGTCGTTCACGTCGATGCTCGACCAGCAGCTTTCGCAGCAGATGTCGTCGAAGGGCATTGGCGTCGCGGACATGATGCTCAAGCAGCTCATGCGCAATTCCGGCACGCAGACCGGCGCGAACGCCGCGGGCGGCGCCGGCGCGGCAGGCTCCATGAACGCGATGCAGGCGCTCGGCGGCATGTCGGGCGGCGGCGATCTCGATGCCAACGCGGGCAATCTCGCGGCCATGAACGCCATGGCGAAGGCGTATGCGGCGGCGCAAGCCAACAAGAACAGCACGCTCGCCGGCCGCGGCTACTCGGCGGCGGATTCGCTCGAACCGCCCGCGCGCGGCAACGGTTCGGACAAGGTCAATGCGTTCGTCGACCGTCTGGCTGCGCCGGCGCAGGCCGCGAGCGCGGCGACGGGCATTCCGGCGCGCTTCATCATCGGTCAGGCGGCGCTGGAATCCGGCTGGGGCAAGCGCGAGATCAAGGCCGCCGACGGCTCGACGAGTCACAACATCTTCGGCATCAAGGCGACGAAGGACTGGACCGGCAAGACGGTCAATGCCGTCACGACCGAATACGTGAACGGCCGGCCGCAGAAGGTCGTGGAGAAGTTCCGCGCCTACGATTCATACGAGCACGCGCTAACCGACTACGCCAGCGTCATCAGCACCAACCCGCGTTACGCGCCGGTGATCCAGGCGTCCCGCGACGTGGCCGGCTTCGCGCACGGCATGCAGAAGGCGGGTTACGCGACCGATCCGCAATACGCGAAGAAACTCATCTCGATCATGCGACAGATCGTCTGACGCAACAGGGCACGGCTTCGCGCTCAATCACCCGATGGTTGCGGCCGCCTTCTTGCTGGGAAGGCGGCGTTTGCCGTATACATCCTGGCGAGATGCAATTGTTCGGCCTTGGGGCGACGGCAAACGTTTTACGTTCGAAGGGACGGCGCACCACATACTTTTTGCGCCGGCAAACCCTAAACTTTTAAAACTGCAAGCCGCTAACCTGAATAATCGAAGTTCCGGACCAATAGGGGCCTGGAGCGACGCGCGGCGTTCGGGGATAAGGGCAATGCGCGAGCACAGAGAATACGGCCAGCACCATGAACACCAATCAAAAACATGACGTTGCCGACGATGATGTTGCACCGATCGTTGATTTCGGACGGCGCAATCCGCTGGAAATCGGCGTTGCGCTGCGCAATCTCGCCAATCGTGGTGACTTCCTCACCGCGCAATACGGCGACGGCCAGATCGTCACCCGCCTGCTTGACGTCGATGTGACGGCGCATCGCTTCACCTTCGACTGGGGCGGCGTCGCGGAACAGAATCGCGGCGTGCTGGCGGCACAAAAGCTCGTTTTTCATGCGGCGCCCGAAGGCGTGCGCGTCGAGTTCACCACGGCCCGGCCGCGCGAAACCGTCTTCGACGGCCGGCCCGCGTTCGAAGTCGAGTTCCCCACGGTGCTCTACTACATGCAGCGGCGCGAGTACTTCCGCGTCGAAGCGCCGGTGCTCGATCCTTACATCTGCACGGGCGTGCTTCCGGACGGGGAGCGTTTCCGCTTCGAGGTGCACGACCTTTCGCTGGGCGGCGTCGCGCTGCGCACGACGGATGAGCGTGTCGCGGGACTGGAGATGGGCATCGTGCTGGAAGATGCCGAACTGCATTTCAGCGCGAACGGCAAGGTCACGCTGGACATGATGCTGGTTTCGCATCGCGAATCGACGACGCCCAAGGGTGATCGCCGCTATACGATCGGCTTCAAATTCACGTCGATGCCGGGATCGGCGGAAAACACGCTGCAACGGCTGATCACGCAGCTCGAGATGAAGCGGCGCTCGCTGGCGAAGTAACGCGTTCGCGGCGTAACTGGCTGAGTAATTCAGCTCCATGCCCCTGTGCGGGGCGGCAGGCAACTGCCGTCTTGCCCAGGGGCATCGTCTTTCATGGGCCATCTGAACGACCGCACGTCGAATCAGCAGAATTGACCTGTAAACCCCGCGCTCTTCGCTCAATAGCGATTGACATCGGCCGTCGATAATTTCCCATCGCGACAAGCGTCCAGCGTTTGCATCGAATCCAAGATCACTCCGATAACCCGATGCGAGCCACGCGTGAAGCTCAATTTCCCCGGCGTCCGGCCGATATACAAGGCAATCATGCGGCAGCGCTCGATTCCACGCCGCCTCAACAGGATTCACGCATGTCCAATAATATTTTCAGCATTGGTCTTTCGGGTCTGAATGCGGCCCAGTGGGGCCTGACGACGACGGGTCAGAACATCAGCAATGCCGCGACGCCCGGCTATACGCTCGAAAAGGTCCAGTACCAGGAAGCGGCCGGCCAATACACCGGTTCCGGCTATCTCGGCAATGGCGTGCAGGCGACGACCGTCACGCGTCAATACAGCCAGTACCTGACGACCCAGGTCAACAACACGCAGGCGTCGAGCAGCGCGGCGAGCACGTACTACTCGCTGATCTCGCAGCTCAACAATCTCGTGGGCGATCCGACCAAGGGCATCGCAACGGGCATCACCAATTACTTCTCCGGCCTGCAGTCCGTCGCGAACTCGGCGAGCAGCACCGCCGTGCGTCAGTCGCTGATGAGCAGCGCGCAGACGCTCGCCGACCAGATCAATTCGGCGGGCGAGCAATACGACCAGCTGCGCCAGAGCGTCAACACGCAGCTGACGAGCGCGGTCTCGCAGATCAACAGCTACTCGCAGCAGATCGCGGATCTCAACAAGCAGATCGACGTCGCCACGGCGGGCGGCCAGCAGCCGAACCAGTTGCTCGACCAGCGCGATCAGCTCGTCACGAACCTCAGTTCGATGATCGGCGTGCAGGTCGTGTCGCAAGGCAACAGCTACAACGTGTTCATCGGCAACGGGCAGCCGCTCGTCGTCGGCAACACGCAATACGGCTTGCAGACGGTGAATTCGCCGTCGGATCCGAGCGAGCTGACTGTTGCCTTCCAGAGCCGCGACGGCTCGCCGCAGACGCCGGCGAACACCCAATACATCGACGATTCGGCCCTCACGGGCGGCGTGGTCGGCGGCCTCATTTCGTTCCGCTCGCAGACCCTCGACCCGGCCGAAGCGCAGCTCGGCGCCATCGCCACGAGCTTCAGCAGCCAGCTGAACAGCCAGAACAAGCTCGGCCTCGACCTCAACGGTGTCCAGGGCACGGACCTGTTCGCGGCCGGCAGCCCGAACATCGTGACCAACGCGCGCAACCAGGGCACGGGCACCGTGAGCGCGTCGATCGTCGACGGCACGCAGCCGCCGACCAACGACTTCGCCGTCACCTACAACGGCACCACCTTCAACGTGACCGATCCGGCGACCGGCAATTCGCTCGGCACGATCGATCCCGGCACCGACAAGACCATCAACGGCCTGAAGATCACCGTGCCGGCCGCCGCCGATGTGAAGCAGGGCGACTCGTTCACGATCCAGCCGACGCGCGCCGCACTCGACGCGTTCAAGCTCACGACGACCAACGGCGCCGCAGTGGCCGCGGCTTCGCCGGCGGTGACCTCGGCGGGCAGCTCGAACACCGGCACGGCGACGATCTCGTCGGCGACGGTCACGACCGGCTACTCGATGCCGTCGGACATCAAGCTCACGTACAGCGCGTCGGCGGGCGGCTTCACGTCGAGCGTCGATGTGACGGTCGGCGGCACCAGCTACACGGCGGGCACGACCATTCCGTACAACGCGTCGAACGGCATGACGGTCACGGCGAACGGCATCTCCGCCACCATCAGCGGCACGCCGAAGGACAACGACGCGTTCACGATCGCGCAGAACAAGGGCGGCACGAGCGACGGCAGCAACGCGCTCGCGATGTCCAACCTGGTCTCGACCAAGTCGTTCAACGGCGGCACCGACACGCTCACGAGCTCGTACGCGAACTACGTGAACACGATCGGCAACCAGACCAACCAGCTCAAGGCGACGAGCACGGCGCAGACCGCGCTGCTCTCGCAAGCCACGACGGCGCAGCAATCGGTGCAGGGCGTGAACCTGAACGAGGAAGCGGCCAACCTGATTCAGTATCAGCAGCTCTATCAAGCGAACAGCAAGGTGATCCAGACCGCCGCGACGCTGTTCCAGTCGCTGCTCGGCATGTTCAACTGAGGCAAACGCAATGCGTATTTCCAGTTCCCAGTACTTCAACATGAACGTCGCTTCGATGAGCGACCAGCAAAGCACGCTCGCGTCGATGTATCAGCAGATCTCGTCGGGCAAGCGCATCCTCACGGCGTCCGACGATCCGCTCGGCGCCGCCCAGGCCGTGCAGCTGACCCTGAAGAGCGGCGCGCTCGCGCAATACAGCACGAACCAGACGACCGCGCTGTCCTCGCTGCAACAGGAAGACTCCACGCTCGGCACCGTGAGCACGGTCCTGCAAAGCATCCAGACCAAGATCGTGCAGGCCGGCGACGGTTCGCTCACCGATGCGGACCGCACCTCGGTCGCGACCGCGATCCAGGGCTTGCGCGACCAGCTCTTCGGTCTTGCGAACACCACGGACAGCAACGGCAACTACATCTTCTCCGGCCTGAAGGGCAGCACGGCGCCGTTCACCAACAATTCGTCGGGTGTCGGCACGACCTATTCGGGCGACTTCGGCCAGCGCTCGGTGCAGATCAGCGAAGGCCGTTCGATTTCGGTGGGCGACACGGGCGTGTCGATTTTCCAGAGCGTCTCGCCGACGGAAAGCGATCCCGTCTCGAGCGCCGGCAGCCAGAACACCGGTACCGGCACGGTCAGCGCGGTGAGCGTGACCGACGCCAGCAACGCCGGCAATGCGAGCCAATACAAGATCACCTTCGCGGTGTCGCAAACGGACGGCACCACGACCTATTCGGTCGAATCCACGCCGCCCGACAGCACGCTGCCGACCAACGTGGCTTATACCGGCAAGACGGACATCAAGCTGGGCGGCCAGAGCGTGACCATCGACGGCACGCCGGGCGACGGCGACACGTTCAGCGTGCAGCCAGCGGCCACCGATAACAACGATATCTTCGCGACGCTCGACAACATCGTGGCAGCGCTCAAGCAGCCGACCGGCACGCCGGGCGCGCAAGCTGCGCTGACGAACGCATTGAGCACGGCCGGAACCAAGGTCAACAACACGTTCAATAATGTGCTGGCGGCGCAGACGGTCGTGGGCGGGCGTGAACAGGAAGTGCAATCGACGCAGACGTCGATGCAGACCAGCCAGACGCAGACGGCAAGCGACATCGCCAATCTCACGAGCATCGACCTGGTGTCGGCGATCAGCCAGTACGAGCTGACGCAGACCTCGCTGCAAGCAGCCCAGATGGCGTTCTCGCAGATCCAGAAGATGTCGTTGTTCGATTACATCGGGAGTTGATTGAAGCGGTTTTTGCCGGACCTTGATCTTGAGGAGCATCGCGGAAGCGCGATGCTCTTTTTTTATTGGCGCGCGACAGGCGGGTGCGCTCTTAACCCCGCCTGCCGGACCAGGGAGCGATCAGACGCGGGATTTCGAATTGCCTCGAGAGACTTCGCCCTGCAGCACGATGACGTTGTTCCCGTCGATGTTGCTTTGCGTGACGGCGTTGGTGGTCTTCGCCGCGCCTCCCGACACCAGCGAATAGTGAAGCTGGCTTCGATCGATCTTCTGCATCGTGACTGAATGACGTTGGTGCATGACTGCTTCCTTATAAGAATTGGACGATAGAAATTTCGTCAGGCGGCAGACTACAGCGATCCAACGTCGAAGGCGTTACGGGAATTCCGAGATATCGTTGCCTGACGGCATGAGCCGGAACATGTCGATGCGTGCGTCAGTGCATCGCGCCGGCGATTCGCCCGATTTGCCCGAGCCCCACGTCGAAGATGCGCTGGAAGAAGGGCATCAGGTTCGGCACCATGAGTTGCAGCAGCAACAAGCCGACCAGCATGGTCACCGGAAAGCCGACCTGGAAGATGCCGATTTGCGGCGCGGCCCGGTTCAGAATGCCGAGCGCGAGGTTGGCGGTGAGCAGCGCGGCGACGATCGGCAGCGCGAGCAGCAAGCCCGTCGAGAAGACGCTGGCGCCATAACCCACCAGCACGCGCCAGCCTTGCGCATGCGCGGCCGAGGCCACGACGTTCACATCCACCGGCACGCTCTGGAATGTGGAGACCAGCGCGCTGACCAGCTGCAGATGGCCGTCGAAGACGAGGAAGGCGAGCATCGCCAGCGTGTTGAGATAGCGCGACACCACCACGGCATTGCCGCCGGCGCGCGGATCGTAGAGCATCGCGAAGCCGAGGCCCATCTGCTGGCCGATGAACTCGCCCGCCGCATCCACAGCGGCGAATGCAACCTGCATCGTCATGCCGATGGCCGCGCCAATCAGGAACTGGTTGACGATGATCCAGATGCCCGCCGACGAGAACACCGTCACCTGCGGCATGGCGCCGAGCGTCGGCGCGATGATCAGCGCGACGAACGCGGCCAGCGCGATCTTCACGCGCATCGGGATCGCCATGTGGCTCAGCACCGGCGCCGTGCCGATCAGCGCGAGAATGCGCACGAACGGCCACAGGAACGCCGTGAGCCAGCCGTTCAGTTGCGCATAGGTGACGGAGAACATCGAGGCGCTCAGCCCGTGATCGCGGGCGTGATGGTGAAGACGTGACGCATGTAGTCGAGCAGCGTCGAGAGCATCCAGGGCCCGGCGATCACCAGCGTGACCGCCACCGCGATCAGCTTCGGAATGAACGAGAGCGTCGATTCGTTGATCTGCGTGGCGGCCTGGAACAGGCTCACCACCAGACCCACGACCAGCGCGACGAGCAGCAGCGGCGCGGCCAGCAACAAGGCGACATACATCGCCTGATGGGCCATCGTCATGACGGATTCGGGCGTCATCTGTCGATCCTCAGGAAACGAAGCTCTGCGCGAGCGAGCCGATCAGCAACTGCCAGCCGTCGACGAGCACGAACAACATCAGCTTGAACGGCAGCGCGATCGTGGTGGGCGACACCATCATCATGCCCATCGACATCAGCACGCTCGCCACCACCATGTCGATGATCAGGAACGGGATGAAGATCGTGAAACCGATCTGGAAGCCGGTCTTCAGCTCGCTCGTGACGAACGAAGGCACCAGCAGCGACAGCGGCACGTCCTCGGGGCCGTTCATCGGCGCGGCGTGCGAGATGCGGGCGAACAGCGCGAGATCCGCCTCGCGGATCTGCTTCAGCATGAACTGCTTGAACGGCGCGACGCCGCGCGTCATGGCCTGATCCATCGTGATCTGGCCTTCGGAGAAGGGCTTGTAGGCGTCGTTGTAGGCCTTGTCGAGCACCGG
Source organism: Caballeronia sp. LZ032 (assembly GCF_031451315.1). Lineage (NCBI taxonomy): Bacteria > Pseudomonadati > Pseudomonadota > Betaproteobacteria > Burkholderiales > Burkholderiaceae > Caballeronia > Caballeronia sp. LZ032. The sequence goes on along the minus strand of NZ_JARUXP010000001.1, from coordinate 3,089,097 downwards.
CGACATCACGAAGAACGAGAGGAACAGCGCGAGGCCGACGAGCACCTGGTTCGGCGGCGTGCTCGTCGTGCCGAGCGCCTGGCGCAGCAGCGACAGCACGATGATGATGCGCGTGAAGCTCGTCATCATCAGGACCATCGCGGGGAGGAACGAGAGCATCGTCAGCAGCAGCATTGTCTGCACGCTGAGCGAATAGGTCGTGCCGCCGTTCGGGCCGGGGCTGGTGTTGAACGCGGGGAGACCCGCCGTGCTTTGTGCGAAGGCGAGATACGGCATCAGACCGATCACGACCGGAAGCGCGAGCTTCACGCCGCGCACGATGTTGCGACTGACCCGCATTACTTGCTCCCGCCGACGAACTGCTTGAGACGCTTGCCCGCGATGCCCGCAAGGACATCGACGAAGCGCTGACCGTGGAAAACGATGAAGGTGATAGCCATGAAATCCTGCCTTTTTCGATAGGCTGAATTGTTGACTATCCGGGGGCGCGACGATGACGCGAACAGAGGGGAAAACCCGCGCTAACTCGTTCTATTGCAAACGAGGCTGCGAGACTGTAAACGCGCATCGGGCGTGGTCCTCGCGGAGCACGCCCGATGCCGATGACCTGCGCGTTACTTGACGAACTTCTGCAGGCGCTTGTTCGCTTCGCCGGCGAGGGCGTCGCGGAACCGCTGGCCGAAGCCGCCGGACACGGTTTGTGCCGCGCCCGGAACAGGGACGCCGATGCCGTCCGCGTCCGCTGATCCGGCGGGCATCGTGTGCAGCAGGCGCACGTTGCCGGGACCCGCGCCGAGCACAAGCCACGTATCGCCCACTTCGATCACCGCAACCCGTTCCTTGTTGCCGAGCGACGCGCCGCCCACCACTTTCACGAGCCCGCTGCGCTTGCCGCCCTGATAGCCGAACTTGCGCGCGAGCCACGCGCAGCCGAACACGAAGCCGATCACGACCGCGAGTCCGACGAGCGTCTGCAACACGGCGCCGAAGCCGAGCGACGGCACCGCGGTGCCCGCGCCGACGCCCGAGGCGATCTGCGCGGCGTGATTCACCGCGTTCATGTCGGCGGCATGCACGAGAAGAGGCGCGGCGAAAAGCAGCGCGGCGACCACGCGTTTCATCGATTCAGCTTCCGGATGCGTTCAGACGGCGTGATGATGTCGGTCAGGCGGATGCCGAACTTGTCGTTGACGACGACCACTTCGCCTTGAGCGATCAGGCAGCCGTTGACCAGCACGTCCATCGGCTCGCCGGCGAGGCCGTCGAGTTCCACGACCGAACCTTGTGCGAGTTGCAGCAGGTTGCGGATGGCAATCTTCGTGCGCCCGAGCTCCACCGTCATCTGCACGGGGATGTCGAGAATCATGTCGATGTCGTTGCGCGTGGACGGCGCCGCGGCCTTCGACAAGGGCTGGAACACGCCGGCCGTAGCCACCGCCGGCGTTTCGTTGCCGTTCTGTTCGGCGAGGGCGCTGGCCCAGTCGTCCATGATGGCGTCGTCGGCCTTGGCGTCCGCGCCGGGCAACGTGCCTTCCTGCATCAGATCACTCATATCCACCTTCCTTCATCGTATCGCTCGCGCTGACCATTTTTTGCACGCGCAGCGCGTATTGCCCATTGAAAATTCCGTAGCCGCATTCCATGACCGGCACGCCGTCCACCTTCGCCGTCACATGCTCGGGGATGTCGATCGGCAGCACGTCGCCGGCGCGCATGTTCAGCAACTGCTCGAACGACGAGCGGATTTCAGCAAGGTCCACCGTCAGTTCCACTTCCGCCGACTGCACCTGCTGCGACAGCACGCGCACCCAGCGGCGGTCCACTTCGAGCGCTTCGCCCTGGATCGGCGAGGACAGCACGTCGCGGATCGGCTCGATCATCGAGTACGGCATGCAGATGTGCAGCGTGCCGCCCGTCGAGCCGAATTCGATCGTGAACTGCGTCACGATGACAATCTCGTTCGGCGTCGCGACGTTGGCGAACTGCGTGTGCATCTCCGAACGCATGTATTCGAACTGGAGCGGCTTCACGCTGCGCCACGAGGTCGCGTAATGCTCGAACACCAGGTTGAGCAGCTTGCTGATGATGCGCTGCTCGGTCTGCGTGAACTCGCGTCCCTCGACGCGCGTATGGAAGCGCCCGTCGCCGCCGAACAGGTTGTCGACCACGAAGAACACGAGGTTCGGGTCGAACACGAACAGCGACGTGCCGCGCAAGGGCTTCACGTGGACCAGGTTGAGGTTGGTCGGGATCGGCAGGTTGCGGGTGAATTCGCTGTACTTCTGCACCTTCACCGGACCGACGGAGATTTCCGCCGAACGCCGCATGAAGTTGAAGATGCCCACGCGCATCAGGCGCGCGAAGCGGTCGTTGATGATTTCGAGGCCGGGCATCCGGCCGCGGACGATGCGTTCCTGCGTCGCGATGTTGTAGGGACGGACGCCGACGGGTTTGGTCTCGTCGGAGACCTGGTCGATTTCGCCGGTGACGCCCTTGAGGAGGGCATCGACCTCCTCTTGCGACATGAACTCTTCGTGGCCCATGAACTTTTACTCGCTGATGCGGCGTTACTGAACGACGAACTCGGTGAACAGCACTTCCTCGACGCGCACCGGCTTTTCAGCGGTGCTCGCGGCCGTTTCGACGGCGGCGCGCAGTTCGTTGGCGAGCTGTTTCTTGCCGTCGACGGTGGCGAGGTCGTCGGGACGCTTGCCCGAAAGCAGAAGCAGCACGCGGCTGCGGACTTCGGGCATGTGCTCGGTGACCAGCAATTGCACTTTCTCGTCGTGCAGCTTGAGCGTGAGGCCCGCGCGCAGGTAGTGCATGGTGCCGTCGTCGGACTGGAGGTTCACGGTGAGCGAATCGAGCGGGAAGAACACGGGCGGCGGCTCCGGAGCGGGCTTGGCCGGGCCATGGTTCTTGCCGAGGAAGAAGTAGGCGCCGCCTGCGCCCGCGCCGAGCAGAACCATCGCGCCGATGGCGATGATCAGGATCTTCTTGAACTTGCCGCCCTTGGCGGGAACGATGGGTTGCTGGTTTGCGGTCGTGGTAGCCATGAATGCGTGCCTCTTTCGATAGGGTGAATTGTTGGCTATCGCGGTGTAAAGCGATGGGTCGAACAGAGGGGGGATTAGGGGCTATTCCATCTGATTGATGGAGCCCTTGGGTCGGGCGTGGTTAGACCGGTTAACGGGGATTTGACGGAAAACTTTTGGCTATTTGGGGGAAGGGAGGAGGGGGTGCGGGGCGGTGCGTGGCCGCCCCGCGCTTCAGGCCTGGTCAGGTCGGCCAGACGTCACGAACCGCTCCACAGGCTGGAGAAGGTGTTGGCAAGCGCCTCGATGATGCTGGCGAGCGCCGATGACGAGCTTTGCGTCGTGCCGGATGTGGATTGCGGTGCGGATCCGAAGGGCGACTGGGTCGTGGTGCCCGAAGCGGCGCGGGTCGTTGAAGTCGCCGGATCCGACGAGGCGTTTCCATCGAACGCGGTGATGCCAGCCTGGATGTAGTCTGAAACCGTGCAGGTCGCGGCGGCGTATTCCAGCGGCAGACCGCCGTTGCTGACCGTGCCCACGAGGATGCCGTTGCTATCGACGAGCGGTCCGCCGGAGTCGCCATAGAACCAGACTGTTTGCACCGCCCAATAAGTACCCGCAAGTAGAGAATTCGGGCCGACGCTGTTGAAGGTGATCGGTGTTGTGACGTATTCGCTCTGCGGCAACATTGCGGCTCCGAAAAGCTGCAAGGCGCCGGCTACGATCAGAGACTTCGGCGTCTGGCGATACACCACCACAGGATCGTTCGCGAAATCCGAGATCTTGGGCGACGGGCACTTTTGGGGAAGTTTCAGAGTCTGCGTCCCGCTCGAGGAGACCGGACGCTGCAGTTTGATGAGCGCGACATCGATGCCAGGGATTCTTACCCAGCCTGTGTTTTCCACAGTGGACGCGGCTTCCTGGGAAGAAGAGAACGCGCTGCCGTATGACACGCTGATCGATGTCACCGAGCTTGGTTCGGTCAGACAATGCTCCGCGGTAATCACGACGTCACTGCTGACGAGCGCACCCGCGCAAAGATAACTGTTATTGACGTTGAGCTTGACGTAAGCGCCTGCATAATCAGTTGCGGCTGCGTGCGTTAATCCGGAAAATAACGCGGATGCAATGAATGAAAATACTTTGAGCCTTGATTTCAACATGAGTCAATGAGTATTTGGTTGATTCAATTCAGGCGCAATTTTAAGCGCGCCTTTCACTTTTCAAAACGTCATGATTTTCTCGGACCGCCTTGGATCAGATGGGTTTTCTAAATCTGCTCAATGTTCGCCACGCAGAAACGAATGCATCAGGCGATGCGGATTCGATACAATCGCGCCTGCGAGCGTTACTGGAGCAGCGCCTTCGACAGCAATGAGTATATGGAAAAGCCCATTGCACGGGCGTGAAAGGCGTTCGCCAATACCGGATCAAGCAAACGGACTAGTCGATCAAATCGGCGAGCTTCTGTTCTATCTTGAATGAAAAAAAGAATTGAAAGTTCGACAATTCCCCGCCGCTACCGCCTTGAAATTTTTCGAAACATTTTAATTTGAGACGCGCGACAGATTTTGATAGGCCGCAACGTGAAAGCAATCGGTCTGGGCGTGACTGGCGTCCGGTTCTGATTAGCTTGCTACGCTGACTAAACGCCACCATGAAAAGAAACGCACCGGGACGCACGCCGTTTTTCGCCTTGATCCTCATGCTCGTCCTGGCCTTGGCCGGGTGCGGCGGAAGCAGCAACTCGCCGCAGGCCGCCAGCACCGGGCCGTCGACTTCGAGCGGTCCGACTGCGCCTGCGTCAGGACCGACGCCTGCCTCTGCACCGGCGCCTGCATCGGAACCCGCGTCTGCACCAACGTCGCCGCCGACGCCAGCATCCGCGCCCGCGCCTGCGTCAGCACCAGCCGTTCAGAACGCGCCCGGCACAGTGCAGGGTGTGACAGGCGGAAGCACTGTCACGAAGCCGACCGCGGTGACGGTCTACGGATCATTGTTGGGCGGATCGTTGGACAAGCCACAGAGCAGGCTCATCATTCCGGTAATCGCACTTGGTTCAGAAACCCTGCCAGCGCCATCCCCGCTGGTGCTGGACACCGGTTCGGCCGGCATGATCATCGACGCACAGGACGTATTTCCCGCGACCATGGTCAGCACCGACGGATTCGTGTTTCCGCCCGGGCAGAACACGCTGACTTATCACGGCATCACCGTAACCAATGTGCAGGTATCCAAGATCTTCGGCGGCGGCGCCCACACCGACTACGGCAATATCGGTTTCGCCACGGTGAGGTTCGGCGGGCATGGCGAACTGACCACGAATCTGATGCCAGTCCTGTTCAGCTATAGAACGCTCGACAGCAATGGCCGACCGCTGCACCTGGCGTGGCACGGCACGTTCGGTATCGACCCCGCTGCCAGCGCTGTCCTGGCACCTGGTGCCGCCCCATCTGGCAGCCTGAACATCTGCTCGCTGCAGTCCATCAATGCGAACGGCTGCGACTTCGTGAGCGTGCTGCGCTACCTGAATGACGCTGCAGGCGTGAATGCGGGCTTCTCGCTCGGCAATGCGGCGCTCGATCCGAAATGCGCCATTACCGCCACGATGACGGGATGCAGTTTTCAACCGGCGTTGACGGTGGGACTGAGTGAGACGGACGAGCAAGCTTATGCATCCATACCGTTGATCTGTCCGCCGCCCCGTAGAATGACTGGATCGGACCACGGTGTGACGGCATGCGTCCCCAACGTGGCCGGCTTCACCATCAGCGACTCCGACTCCGGCGCGAGTTTCAAGACCAAGGTCCTGTTTGATTCCGGCACGCCGATCATGAGATTCTCGGTGCCCCAGGGGCGGCGTTCCCGCAGTCGCTGCGGAAACCTTGACGCTGGCGGACTCGCCGTTCAACTACAGCTATCGGGCGGAGGAGAGGCCGCCCTTTGTCACCCGGTTTTCTGATCGCGCGAAGTCGCAGAGAACCATCATCGGCATCGGCTTCTTCACTGATCACCGGATGTTTGTCGACTTCAGCAGCAATCGAGAGGGCTGGAAGTAAGCGTCGCGCCGCAACCCCGACGCGACCTGGCCCGGTCACGCAAACGTATCGACCAGTCCGACCGTGCGCCGTACCGGCACAGTCACGCTGGCCGTGCCTCCATCGTCGATACCGCCGACACCGCCAATCCCGCTCGTACCACGCGCGCTCCCAGATCCCGAACGCCCGTCACCGCTTTGCTGCTGCGACTGCCGCGCGAACGCCGAGCCATCGGAAACGGACGCGCTGCCGAGGCTGATGCCGTTCGCTTCCATTGCCTCGCGCAACTTCGGCATCGCGGCTTCGACCGCTTCCCGCACCTGCGCATGCTGCGACACGAACAACGCGTGCGCGTGATTCTCGGAAACCTGCAGCGTGACTTGCAGCGGCCCCAGGTCTTTCGGATTGAGCGTCAGTTCCGCGCTTTGCTGATCGGACTTCGACACGAACACGACCTTTTGGCTGAACGCATCGTCCCAGCCGGAAGCGCCGACATGCGGCTCGATTGCTGCGCTGGTGGAAGCCGCCATCGAGCCTTGCGTGCCGGACACGGCCGAACTGCCCGTCGCCGATTGCATCGCCACCGCGTGGGCAGCGGCGTCTGCTGCCTGCTTGTACGCGGCGGTCGCGGCATCGGCGGGCATTGCCGTCGCTGCCTGACCGCCGGCGAGCGCCGCGACATCGGTCTGCGCGGTAGCCGCGTGGGCGTCGGCGCTTGCATTTGCCGCCGAAGACAGTCCGATCAGACCCGCGCCCTTGCCGCCCTTCGCGAACAGACCGGTCTGTTCGTCCCCCTCCTTGCCGGCTTCGCGCGCCGCACCGGCCGCGCCCGTCGCGACGTTCACCGGCAGTGCGGCGGGCGTCTGCTGGTTCAGCGCAGCAAGCGCCGCCTGCAAGGCGTCCTGCGCCGATTTCGCATCGCCGCTCTTTTGCGTGCCGTCGGTGGATTTCGTGTCGTCGCTGGCGCTCGTCGCAGCAGCGGCGGCCGCATCGGTCAGGTCCGTGAGCGTCGGGTCAGTGTCATCGTCGGCATTGGCTGCATCCGCGAGCGCCTTGGCTTTGGCCTGCGAGGCCGCCGCCGCATCCTGCGCGGAGCCTGCGGATTGCGCGGCCGGCTTCGATGCATCGGCCGTCGTGGACTTGCCCGGACGAGCCGCTGCGCCCGTCTTCGCGCCCGCATCGGCTTGATTGGTTTGCGACGCGCCCTGCGCATCGGTGGCGTCGGCGCTCTTCGATGCCGCGTCGGACCGGTCGTCCGGCTTGGGCGCATCGTGCACGCTCGACGTGTCGTCCGACTGCTGCGCCGAGTCGGCCAGCGCGCGGGCGGCCTGTGCGTCGGCGTTGGCGCGGTCGGTGATGCCCTGCAGCGTCAGGCCGAACGACGCCCCCGCGCTCGCCACGCGCTGCGCCGTGGTCTTGCTCGAAGACGAGGCGCCCGACAGCGCGCCAAGGAGAGAAACGGAGGACATGCGTAGCCTCTGGAAATCGGTGGGAATGTTTGATCGGTCAGGACGACGCGCGCTCGGCGCGCATGCGCAGGATCTTGGCCGCGTGTTCGTCGGCTTCGCGCTGTTCGACGCGCGCCGCCTTTTTGGCAAGCATCGCCTCGCCGCGCGCGGCCAGGACTTCGTAGCTGCCGAGTTTCTGCTTCTTCATGCGCCAGTCGGGCTTGGCGGCTTCGATGCGCTGATCGGCCATCAACAGCGCCGTGCGCTGTTGCGCGATCGCCGAATCGAGCGTGTCGACGAACGCCTGGAAATTGCGCAGCGTCTGCGCCGTGGTGCCCTGCTGCGCCGAAGCGGTGAAGCGAGCGTGATACTCGTCCCGATAGGTGATGAGCGAATTCAACTGCGCTTCGAGGTCGTTTCGCTCCTGCTGGAGCTTGCCGAGTTTCTTCGTCGCGGCGTCGAGTTCTTCGCCCGCGAGTTCGATGAGGGTGTTGATCGGCAGATTCTTGGACATGGCGTGACGGTCCCGTATGGTCTTTCGTTTTTGTCTGACTAATAAAGTGGATACTAGTCGAAAACTATTCGAAAAGTTGATTCAACATTTCGATGCTCGGCTCGAATGGCGCCTGCTCCCTGAAACCCTGCTGCAGGAACGACTCCATGCGCGGATACAGCGCGATCGCCCGGTCGAGCAGCTGGTCGCGGCCGCTCGAGTACGCGCCCACGTTGATCAGGTCCTTGTTGCGCTGGTAACGCGACAACATCTGCTTGAACAGGCGCACGCGCTCGAGATGACGGTCGTCGATGAGCGAGGTCATGGCGCGGCTGATCGACTGTTCGATGTCGATCGCGGGATAGTGACCCGCTTCCGCCAGCGAACGATTCAGCACGATGTGGCCGTCGAGAATCGCGCGGGCCGAATCGGCGATCGGGTCCTGCTGGTCGTCGCCTTCTGTGAGTACGGTGTAGAACGCGGTGATCGAGCCGCCGCCCTCCGGGCCGTTGCCGGTCCGCTCGACAAGCGCCGGCAGCTTCGCGAACACCGACGGCGGATAACCCTTGGTCGCGGGCGGCTCGCCGATGGCCAGCGCAATCTCGCGCTGCGCCATCGCGTAACGCGTCAGCGAATCCATCAGCATCAGCACGTGCTTGCCCTGATCGCGGAAATATTCGGCGAGCGAGGTCGTATAGGCGGCGGCCTGCATGCGCAGCACCGGCGAGACGTCGGCGGGCGCGGCGACCACCACCGAGCGCGCGAGGCCGTCTTCGCCCAGGATCTGCTCGATGAATTCCTTCACTTCGCGTCCCCGTTCGCCGATCAGCCCGATCACGATCACTTCCGCGCTCGTGTAGCGCGCCATCGTGCCGAGCAGGACGGACTTGCCGACGCCCGAACCCGCGAACAGGCCCATGCGCTGTCCGCGTCCGACGGTCAGCAGCGAATTGATCGCGCGCACGCCGACGTCGAGCACCTTGTGGATCGGCTCGCGGTTCAGCGGGTTGATGACCGGTGCGGACAGCGGCGCGTCGACGCGCGCGTTGAGCGGACCGAGACCGTCGAGCGGACGGCCCGATGCATCGACCACCCGGCCGAGCATTTCCCAGCCGACCGGCAGGCGCTTGGCGCCCGCCATCGGATCGTTGATCGGCGCGCTTTCGAGCGGATAGACGCGCGCGCCCGGCAGCAGGCCGGCCACTTCGGTGGTCGGCATGAGGAACAGCTTGTCGCCCGAGAAGCCGACGACTTCGGCTTCGGCGCTCGGAATCGCGCTGCCGGGCGGCAGCTCGATCATGCATTCGGAGCCGACGCCCATCTTCAGGCCGACCGCTTCGAGCACGAGGCCGGCGGCGCGCGTCAGGCGGCCGCACGGACGCAGCGGCTTGGCGAGCGCGCTGCGCGTGCGCAGGGCGTCGAGCTTGTCGCGCCACGCGTCGATGTGCGGATTGCCGGCGATATCGGCGAGTTCGGCGATGGTGCGCGCGGCGAGTTCCTCGGGCGTGGGCTCGTCGGCGGCTTCATCGGCGGCGAGCGGGCCGAACGACGCGCGCGCGAGTTCCTGTTCGAGCGCGCTCAGGCCGTCCTGCGTGATGCGGTGCGCGTGCGGGTGGGCGTGCGAATGTGCGTGCGGATGCACGGCCGACGATGCGGGTTGATTTACCACGGCTTGTGTCTCCCGAGGGCAGCCACGACGCGCTCCCAGCGCGATACATTGGTCGAGTCGACTTCGCCCGTCGCCGCATGCGCCTTGCAGCCGCCGCGCTCGACGATCGGGTCGGGACGCACGGTCCAGCCGGCGCCTTCGAGTTCATCCTTCAGATAGGCATCGACGACCGGCATGTCGGCCGGATTGACGATCAGCGTCGGCGCGCCCGACAGTTCCGGTTCCGCCGCGATCACCTCGCGCGCCACCGCGACCAGCGCGGTCGGATCGAGCGCGAGATGCTGGCGCACGACCTGTTGCGCGATATCGACCGCCAGTTCGGCGAGCGCTTCCGCGATGGCCGCATCCGCCGCCTGCAACGCGGTCTTGAAGCTGTCCGCGATTTCGGCGAGACGCGCGGCCTGCGCCAGCGCTTCCTTGCGGCCGTCTTCGAAACCCTTCGCCTGGCCTTGTTCGTAGCCGGCCTGATAGCCGAGCGCCTGGCCCGCGACGTGACCCTTGGCGAGTCCCTGTGCATGCGCGTCTTCCTCGACGCGGCGCAGATGCGTTTCGAGCGCGGCCTGTTCCGCCGCGCTGTTGTCGACCTTGACGTTGACCGGATCGAAGGACGCCATCTCCCAGCGCTGGTACGCCGAGAGCGGAGCCTTGTCCGGGCCCTTGTGCGCGCGGGCGTCAGACATACGCATCCTCCGCCTTGCCACCCAGCTGGATCTGGCCGTTTTCCGCGAGGTTGCGGACGATCTGCAGGACCTTGCGCTGCTGCTGCTCCACTTCCGACACGCGCACCGGACCGCGCGAATCGAGGTCTTCCGCAAGCAGTTCGGCGGCGCGCTGCGACATGTTCGACAGGAACTTCTGGCGCAGCGCCGGCTGCGCGCCCTTCAGCGAGACGATCAGCGTCTCGGACTCCACTTCCTTCAGCAGCAGCTGGATCGCGCGGTCTTCGAGGTCGAGCAGGTTCTCGAACACGAACATCTGGTCGATGATCTTCTGCGCGAGTTCCGCGTCGTACTCGCGGACGTTCGAGATCACGCCTTCCTCATGGTTGCTCGACATGAAGTTGAGAATCTCGGCCGCCGTGCGGATGCCGCCCATCGGCGCGCGCTTCAGGTTGTCGCTGCCGGAGAGGAGGGTGGTCAGCACGTCGTCGAGTTCGCGCAGCGCGGCGGGCTGGATGCCGTCGAGCGTCGCGATGCGCAGCAGCACGTCGTTGCGCAGACGGTCGGTCAACAGCGAGACGATCTCCGACGCCTGATCGCGGTCCAGGTGCACGAGGATCGTCGCGATGATCTGCGGATGCTCGTTCTTGATCAGTTCCGCGACCGCGCCCGAGTCCATCCACTTGAGGCCTTCGATGCCGCTCGTGTCGCTGCCCTGCAGGATCCGGTCGATCAGCGCGCCGGCCTTGGTTTCGCCGAGCGCCTTGGTCAGCACCGAGCGGATGTACTCGCTCGAATCGAGCGACAGCGCCGTGTGCTGCTCCGCCTCGCTGACGAATTCGGTCAGCACGTTGTCGAGCTGCTCGCGCGTCACGTTCTTCAACGCCGCCATGGTCGCGCCGATCTTCTGCACTTCGCGCGGTGCGAGGTACTTGAAAACTTCGGCGGCTTCTTCCTCGCCGATCGACATCAGCAGGAGCGCGGCTTTATTCAGGCCTTCAGCGTTCATCGGACACCCAGTTCTTGACGACCGTCGCAACGATTCTCGCGTCCTGACGCGCGACCATGCGCGCGTAGTCGAGATTGCGATCGAATTTGGCTTTCTTGCTTTCGTGACCGAGGAGACTCACCTCGGCATCCTTGTCTTCATCGTCCTTCTTGTCGCCGCCGGCCGCGGGGCCGTCGAGCAGCGAGAGTTCGTCCGGTGCGGCCAGCGACGGCGCCATTTCGGGCGGCGGCGGGAACGCACGGCGCATCGCCGGCTTCACCATGCTGAAGTACAGGAACAGGCCGACGATGCCGATGCCCAGGTACTTCGCCGCCTGGATGCCCATGCCGATCGACTCCGGCGTCTTCCACCACGGCACGTCCGGCGTCACGTTCAGGTCGGCGGAGAACGCGCTGTTGACCACGTTCACCGAGTCGCCGCGCTTGTCGTCGAAGCCCATCGCGTCCTTCACGAGCTGCTGCACCTGCGCGAGCTTGTCGGCGGCGAGCGGGGTCATCGTCACGTTGCCCTTGGCGTCGACCTTCTTCTCGTAATTCACGACCACCGCCACCGACAGGCGCTTGATGCCGCCGGTCGCCTGCTCGAAGTGGCGCACGGTGCGGTCCACTTCGTAGTTGGTCGTGGTGTCCTTGCGCTCGTTCTTCGGCGTGGACTTCGCGCCCGCGCCGGCTGCGCCGGACGCGGCGGCATCGACGGGCGCGGAGGCGGCTTGCGGCGGCTGGTTCGAGAGCGCGCCCGGCACGCCGGATGCGCCGCTGCCCGAGGTTTCGCTCGATTCGCTCGACTGCTGGCTGCGGATCGCGGTGTTCTGCGCGTTGCCGTTCGGGCCGTAGCTTTCGGCGGTCTGCTCGAGCTTCGAGAAATCGATGTCCGCGCTGACCTGCGAGCGGGCGTTGCCGGCGCCAAACAGCGGCGCGAGGATCGCGTCGATGCGCTTCTGCGTGTTGTGCTCGATCTGCTGCACGTACTTCAGCTGCGAGGCGTCGAGGCCGTTGGCGACGCTCTGGCTGGTGAGCAGGTTGCCGTCCTGATCGACGATATTGACGTTCTTGACCGGCATGTCCGCCACGCCCGACGCCACCATGTGCGCGATCGCCAGCACCTGGCCTTCGTCGAGCACGCGTCCCGGATACAGGTTGACCATCACGGAGGCGGTCGGGAGTTCCTTGTCGCGCACGAACACGCTGGGCTTCGGAATGGCCAGATGCACGCGCGCCGACTTCACCGACGAGATCGACCCGATGGTGCGCTCCAGTTCGCCTTCGAGCGCGCGCTGGTAGTTGACCTGCTCGGCGAACTGGCTGATGCCGAACTTCTGGTTGTCCATCAGTTCGAAACCGACCGAACCGGCCTTCGGCAGGCCCTGGCTCGCGAGGCGCAGGCGGGTTTCGTGAACCTGCTCGGCCGGGACGAGGATCGCGCCGCCGCCGTCGGAGAGCTTGTAGGGAATATTGCCCTGCTGGAGCGCGGCAACGATTGCGCCGCCGTCGCGGTCCGAGAGATTGGAGAAGAGGACGCGGTAGTCCGGCTGGCGCGACCACATGACGAGGCCCGCGACGACCATCACCAGAATGGCGACGGCGACGATCAGCGGCACCCGCGGGTTGGAGCGGAACTGGTTGAGCATCGGCACGCGCTGCGCGAAGCCGCCGAAGTCGGCGCCGCCTGCGAGGCCCGGGCCTGCCGTTCCGGCTGTGCCGGGTTGTGCGCCCGCCAGGCCCAGTCTGGCATCGGGCGTGATGAGTGAGTTATTGGGCGTTTCCATTTAGCGTCGAGGCTCCGAATCTTTCGCTTCCACCGCGGCCGCCGGGCTTCTTGAACGGCGGCAGTGGACTTTTCACGATGGGGATTATCCGCAGAAGATTGCAACTCGATTCAGCGAACAGAGCGGGGTTTTCCCCGTTCTTCCCGCGCTTTGAAACGACACCCGCTGCTAAGCTTTTTCGTACTCGGTGAACCTCCGTCATGGCGGCGCCGAACCCAGGCCACCGCTCCCGTGCGGCGCGGGCCGTCCCGCCTTCGGACGCGGTCCGCCGGCTTATCACTGATTTCCGGAGTCAATATGAACTTTCCGATCAATCCGCTCTCGGCCGCGCTCTCCTCCATCCAGTCGATGGCGTCGCAGGCCGCCGGCGGAACGTCCGCCGCGGGCGCTGCTAACGTGGCGACGGGCGCCGTCACAGGCGGCCAGTCGGGCGCGGCCAGCGTGAGCAGCTTCGCCGACGCGCTGAAAACCTCGATCGACAAGATCAGTGACAACCAGACCAAGGCGCTCGGCGAGGCGCATGCGTTTGAAATCGGTTCGCCGAACGTGTCGCTGAACGACGTGATGGTGGACATGCAGAAGGCGAACGTCGGGTTGCAATTCGGCCTGCAGGTGCGCAACAAGCTCGTCTCGGCCTATAACGACGTCATGCAGATCTCGGTCTGACGCGCAGTCAAGCCTGGAATCGAACCGTTCACGGTCTCTCTTCCGATCCTGTCGCCGCCTCCTGAGCCTTGCGTCCTAAAGCTTTGCCGCGTTCCTCCGATAACCCCCATAACAGCACGGCGAACGACGATTCGCTCGCCCCGGCGAGCGAATCGGGCGCCGGCGCCGGTTTGCAGCAGGCCCGAAACCGGACAGACAGCGGATCGCAGCAGGGCATCGTAAAAGGAGAAGCAAGAGATGTATTCCCCAGGACACGCCGGAGCCAACGCCTACGCGCGCGTGGGCGTCCAGACAGGGGTGATGGGAGCGAGCCCGCACCGGCTGATCACGATGCTGTATCAGGGCGCGCGCCAGGCCATCGCGCAGGCGCGCATGCACATCCAGCAGAAGAACATCGGCGGTCGGGGGATGGCGATCGGCAAGGCCATCAGCATCATCGAGAGCGGCTTGCAGCAGGCGCTCAACAAGGACGCGGGCGGCGAGATCGCCGAACGGCTGGACGCGCTGTATACGTATATGTCGCGCCGGCTGCTCGAAGCGAACCTGAAGCAGGACGAGACGATGCTCGTGGAAGTCGACAACTTGCTCGCGACGCTCGAAGAGGCGTGGGTGGGCATCGCACCGGAAGTGGCTCAAATGACCGCGGCGCCCGTATGACGGAAGGCTGCGTCGATTGCCTCGAAAGAATGAAGATGACCCAAGAATATTTCGCCCACTACGAAGCCATTGCGGCGGTTTCCGGCCAGATGCTCGTGGCCGCGCGCGGCGGCGAATGGAGCGAACTGAAGACGTTGCAAGGCACCTACCGCGAGTTGATCGAGCAGCTGAAGGACGTGGATTCCGGCTCGGAGCTCGATGAAAGCGCCCGCGCCCGCAAGCTCGATCTCGTCAAGAAGATCCTGGCCGACGACGCCGCGATCCGCGACCTGACGTCGCCGAGCCTCGCGCGCCTGTCCGCGCTGTTCACGGTCAACAGCCCGGCGCGCGTACTGAAAAAAATGATGGGACTGCGCTGAGCGCAACTGCGCCTGGCCGGAAGCCGGTCACAGCGTACTTGAGGATGTGGGCATGAGTGGACTCGATACTGCGATCGCAAGCTTGCTCGCCAACCGAACCGAGCTCCTGATGTCCGCCCTTCGCGCGCCGAACGGCGTGAGCGGCAGCGGCGTCACCGGCGCGAGCGTCGGACAGACGGGCACGCCGGCCGATACGTCGCTCGTCGGCGGCGCGCCGCAAGCCAGCCTCGCGCCGGCGCCATCGACGCAGACCGCTTTCTCCAGCGTGGCGCGCACGCTCGACGTGATTTCCCGTTTTGGCGGCGCGACGCCGCCCGTCACCGGCGACGCCCCGCTCTGGCCGACGCCGCCCCGTCCCGCCAGCGCGTTCGCGGCGCTTTCGACCGGACTCTTCGACACCGCTTTCTCCTCCAACGCCGCCGCGGTCGCCGCGGCGCGCGCCGCGACGCAGAATCTGCCGCCGCTGCCGGCAGGCGTGCTCGCCACCGAACTGGCGAAGACCGTCGACGAAAGCGGACTCTTCTACGAATCGCACCTCGTGCAATGGCTGGCGGGCCAGCGCAGCAGCGCGTCGCTCGGCAACGAGCCGCAGGCGCGCGTCGACGCCCGCACGCGCGCCTTGCCGCTCGACTTCGTCAGCGATGCCTTGAGCCCGGCCGCCACCGGCGACACCGGCCTCGACGACGCCCGCGCGCCGCAAGCCGCCGCCGCGGATTCCCCCGATTTGCCCGATCTGCCCGATTTCCCCGCGCGCGGCGTCGCGACGCCGCAGACGCCGCAGCAGGCGGCCGCGCTCGCCGCGTCGGTGCGCGATGCGCCGGCCGCGATGCTGTCGAGTTCACAGGGCGCGAACAACGCATACGGCACGAGCGCCGCGTCGGCCCCGGCCGCGCGGCCGAGCGAACACAACTCGGCGCTGCAGGCGTCGGCCGATGCGGGCATTCATCCGGCCACCCTCAATGTCGTGCGCCAGCAGCTCGACGTGCTCGCGAACCAGCAGTTCCGCTGGCAGGGCGAAGCCTGGCCCGGCACGCGCTTCGAGTGGGAGATTGCCCGCGAACCGCGGGATCACCGCTCGCTGGACGACGCCGCCGACGAGAGCGCGCCTGGCGCACGCGCATCACGCTTTCGCTGCCGGCGCTCGGCACCGTGGACGCCGAGCTGGTGCTGACCGGCGACAAGCTGGTCGCGCGCATCAAGGCGGGCGACGCGGGCGCGCGCCGTCTCGCCACCGACGGCCCCGCCTTCGCGCGCCAGTTGGAAGCGGCGGGATTGGCGCTGGCGTCGCTGTCGGTCCGTTCGATGGACGGCTCCACCGATCTCGCCATCTCCGGCGAACCGAATGACAGGAAGCCGGTCAGGTCGCCGCTCGAGCATCTGTTGCGTCCGGCAGCGGGCGAGGGAGGCGCGGCATGAACCAGAACCAGTCGGGGCCGCCGCCGTACACCCGCATGCAGGCCACGGCGCTCGCCTACGAGGCGGGCAATCGCGATGCGACGCCGCGCGTGGTCGCGAAGGGCTACGGCATGGTCGCGGAGATGATCGTGCAGCGCGCGAAGGAGGCGGGGCTGTATGTGCACGAGTCGCCGGAAATGGTGTCGCTGCTGATGCAGGTCGATCTCGACGCGCACATTCCGCCTGCGCTCTATCACGCGGTCGCGGAACTGCTGTCGTGGGTGTATCGGCTGGAAAACGAGGAGCCGTTGCGCGAAGCGGGGCGCGCGCTGCGTTGATCCTTCACCGCCGACGCTTTCACGCCGCGAAGGCGCGGTTCACGAGCGCGGCGTGATCGAAGCGCGCCGGCAGCGTGCCGTAGACCCGCCCCGTGTCGCCCCGCGCGTCGCCGAGGCGCGTCTCGATGAACGCATCCGCCACTTCCTGCGGCGCATGCCGCGCCAGCAAGACACCCTGCGCGCACAGCGCCAGCTGCTGCGCGATGCGCCGCGCCGATGCCTCGCGCGCCGCCGGATCGCCGGTCAATAGCTTCATCAGCGACGCCAGTGCGCCCGCCAGCGCCGGATGCGCGCTGGCCGTCGCGTTCCAGTCGGCGAGCAGCGCGTGCGCGGCGTCCTGTTCGCGCTCGAACGCGCGCAGCACGTCGAGGCACATCACATTGCCCGAGCCTTCCCAGATCGAGTTGACCGGCGCCTCGCGGTAGAAGCGCGCCATCGGCCCGGTTTCGACGTAACCGTTGCCGCCCCAGACTTCCATCGCCTCGCCGGTGAATTCGAGCGCGCGCTTGCACACCCAGAACTTCGCGGCCGGCGTCACGATGCGCCGCCACGCGCGCGCTTGCGCCGATCCGCCCGGCGCCGTGCTGTCCTCGAACGCGCCCGCGAGACGCATGAACAACACCGTGACCGCTTCGGATTCGAGCGCGAGGTCGGCGAGCACGTTGCGCATCAGCGGCTGATCGACGAGCGGCGCGCCGAACGCGCTGCGGTGCCGCGCGTGGTGGATCGCCTGCACGAGCGCCGCGCGCATCAGCGCCGCGCTGCCGATCACGCAATCGAGCCGCGTGAAGTTCGCCATCTCGATGATGGTCGGCACGCCGCGTCCTTCCTCGCCGATCATCACGCCGTAGGCATCGCGGAACTCCACTTCGCTGCTCGCGTTCGAGCGGTTGCCGAGCTTGTCCTTCAGCCGCTGGACCTCGACCGCGTTCTTGCGGCCATCCGGCTGGAAGCGCGGCACGTAGAAACACGACAGCCCGCCTTGTTCTTCGGTGCGCGCGAGCACGAGATGGGCGTCGCATTGCGGCGCGGAGAAAAACCATTTGTGCCCGATCAGCCGATAGGCGCCGCCGCGTCCCGGCGCGCCCAGCGCATGCGCGCGCGTGCGGTTGCTGCGCACGTCCGAGCCGCCCTGTTTCTCGGTCATGCCCATGCCGATCATCATCGAATGCTTGCCGGCTTCCAGGGGAATGTCGCGCGGATCGTGCTCACGCGACAGCAGCGGCCGGGCAAGCCGCGCGTACAGGTCGGGCTCGTTGCGCAAGACCGGAATGCTGGCGAAGGTCATCGTGATCGGGCAAAGCGAACCCGATTCCAGCTGCCCGTGCAGGAAATACGCGGCGCAGCGCGCGGCCATCGATCCCGGCTGCGCGGACGGCTCGAACGGCATCGCGTGCGCGCCCGCCCGGCGCAGACGCCGCAGCAGTTCGTGCCAGGCCGGATGAAACTCCAGCGCGTCGATGCGTTGACCACGCGGGCTGTGGGTCGAAAGCGCCGGTTCGTGCCGGTTAGCCAGCTCCGCGAGCGCGACGACATCCGGCTGCGTCAGCGCCATGCCATCGTTCGAGAGCGCCTCCGCGTGCCATTGCGCGCCCTCGCGGCGGAGCGCCGCGACGAGCGCGTGATCGAAGGCGAATGCGTCATAGCCGACGAGCGGCTCGACCTGATTGGTGACTTCGTGGGTTTGTTGGAACGGCAGAGCAGCGGTGTCGGATGAGGCGGGCGAAGTCGCGGACATCTTCGGTCTCCTGGGCGCGGCGCGCACCGGACGGGCCGCGCCGGTTGTCGGCGGGCAGGCGCGGTCCCGCTCGACGGATACTCAACAAATCATAGGCTGTGCAGGTTCACCGCGCGCCGCTATTCGGCCGGCTTGCCACGGCGCCCGCGAGAAAATCCGTCGGCCATGAAGTCCTGGTCGAGATTGGCGGGCAGCATCTCGCGCGCCACCTCGATCCACGCGCGCGCCGCATGCGACAGATAGCCGTTGCGACGCCAGCCGAGCGCCATGTCCCAGTGGATCTCCGGCTTGACCACCGGCCGGCACGTAAACGCTTCGGCGTCCAGCCGCCGGCAATACGGCGCCGGCAGCAACGCAATGCCGATGCCGGCCTGCACCAGCGCCGAGATGAAGTCCCAATGCCCGCTGCGCCCGACGATGGTCGGCGCGAAACCCGCGTCGCGGCACGCGGCGAGCACGACATCGTTGAGCGCGAGGCTTTCGCCGTAGAACACGAAGGGTTCGGCGGCGAGATCGGCGAGCGCGACTTCCTGCGCGTCGTCCCAGCGCGAGCCCTTCTGCGCCACCAGCCACAGCAGCTGGCGGCTGACGGGAAGCACGTCGAACAGGTCGGCATCGACGGGTTGCAGCACGCCGCCCAGTTCCAGTTCGCCGTCGAGCAGCGCCGCCTCGATCGCCTTCGAGCCGCGCTCGAACAGCTTCAGTTCGACCTTTGGATACCGTTGCCGGAACGCGGCGATGGCCGGCGTGAACAGCGATCCGCCCATCGGCGGAATGCCGATGGTCAGCGTGCCGCGACCGAAGGTGCCGAGATCGTTCAGTTCGGCTTCCAGACGCGCGTGCGCGGCCAGCACTTCGGCGCCGCGTTGCCAGACGATCTGCCCGACATCGGTGAGCACCATCTGACGGCCTTCGCGCAGCAGCAGCGGCGAGCCGACCTCGTCCTCCAGCGCCTTCACCATCTTGCTGATGGTCGGCTGGGTCACGAACATGTGTTCGGCGGCGGCGGTAAAGCTCTTTTGCTTCACCACTTCGATGAAGTACCGCAAAGCGCGTAGTTCCATCGTCGGCTCCCGGATTCCGGATTGGAATGATTTGAATAAGGTTAAGTCATTTTTATTATGTTTGGGGCGCCCATATACTCGGTCTACAGGTTAACCCTAGTTCAACGCCAAAACCCCGAGAAGACCGCCATGTCCGCCGCCCTCGCCAGCCCCGCCCAAACCCGCAACGCCCGTGGCGCGTTTGGCCGCTTCGTGCGCGTCGCACTGCAATCGACAGTGCTGGCCGCGATCTGGGCCGCCGCGGATTTTGTCGCGCGCAAGTTGTCGCTGCCGGTTCCGGGCGGCGTCGTGGGGCTGGTCGCGCTGCTGGCGCTGTTGTTCTGCGGCGGCATCGCGCCGCGCTGGGTCAAGGCCGGCGCCGACTGGCTGCTGGCGGACATGCTGCTGTTCTTCATCCCGGCCGCCGTCGCGGCGGTCCAGTACGGCGGCCTGTTTCTGGAAGACGGCTGGCGGCTCGCGCTGGTGGTGGTCGGCGGAACGCTGATGGTGATGGTCGCGGTGGCCTTCGCCGTCGATCGCGCCGCGCGTCTCGAGCGGCGTCTCGCATTGCGCCGCGCGCTCGTCACGCGGCACGCCGCCCGCGCCTGAACACCCCGAGCGCCGCCATGAACCACTTCTACGAATCCCTGTTCGCCGACGATTCCGCCCGTCTGATCGCGGCGGGCTGCCTGGTTCTGACCGTGGCGCTGTACTTCGCGGCCAAGCAGCTCTACGCACGCTTCCGGCGTCCGTGGCTCACGCCGCTGCTGGCGGTGCCAGTGGTGCTCGGGATCATCGTCGTGATGGCCCGCATTCCGTACCAGGTCTACTTCGCCGACACGCGCTGGCTCATGTGGCTGCTCGGCCCTGCCACCGTGGCCTTCGCCGTGCCGATCTACGAATACCGCACGCTCATCAAGCGGCACTGGATCTCGCTGACCGTCGGCGTGACGGTCGGCATTCTGGTGGCGGTGGGCGGCTCGCTGGCGCTGGCCAAGCTGCTGCATCTGTCGCCGGAACTGCAGCGCAGCCTCGCAACGCGCTCCGTCTCCACGCCGTTCGCATTGGCCGTGTCGGACAAGATCCATGCGCCCAAGGACCTCACCGCGCTGTTCGTGATCGCCACCGGCGTGTGCGGCATGCTGTTCGGCGAAATCGTGCTGGCGCTCCTGCCGCTGCGCACGCGGCTCGCGCGCGGCGCGCTGTTCGGCGCGGCGGCGCATGGCGTCGGCACGGCGAAGGCGCGTGAGCTCGGCAGCGAGGAAGGCGTCGTCGCGAGCCTGACGATGATGATCGCGGGCGTCGCCATGGTCCTGCTCGCGCCGCTCTTGTCCATCCTTCCTTTCTGATCCCGAAACGCCGCCCGGCAGTCTCGCACCGGCCCGCCAAAAACCCGCTTCGGCGCGCGGCCGTTGCGCCTTCGTCCGACGAGTCTTTGCTACAATCGGCGTTCGCTTCCGAGGAGCGTTGCGACGGGCTTTCAAAACGCCCGCCAGGCTCGGAGCATTCAATCCGGACGGTTCGAAGGCATGTGCAATGCCCCCCAGAGCCCCCGCATTCGAACGGCGCTCACGTCAACATTTCTAGTCTTTTTAGAAAAGGAGGGCGTGATGAACGCCGCAGTTCTCGATTCCAAGGATTCCAAGGATTACGTCGTCGCCGACATGTCGCTGGCCGCATGGGGCCGGAAAGAACTCGACATTGCCGAAACGGAAATGCCGGGTCTCATCCAGACGCGCGAAGAGTACAAGGCGCAGCAGCCGCTGAAGGGCGCGCGCGTCGCCGGTTCGCTGCACATGACCATCCAGACGGGCGTGCTGATCGAAACGCTCACGGCGCTGGGCGCGGACGTGCGCTGGGCATCGTGCAACATCTTCTCGACGCAGGATCACGCCGCCGCCGCGATCGCCGCAGGCGGCACGCCGGTGTTCGCGTTCAAGGGCGAATCGCTCGACGAGTACTGGGAATTTTCGCACCGCATCTTCGAATGGCCGAACGGCGAATTCGCCAACATGATCCTGGACGACGGCGGCGACGCCACGTTGCTGCTGATCCTCGGCGCGAAGGCTGAAAAGGACCGCTCGGTCATCAGCAAGCCGACCAACGAAGAAGAAGTCGCGCTGTACAAGTCCATCGGCAAGCATCTGGATGCCGATCCGACGTGGTATTCCACGCGCCTGTCGCACATCCAGGGCGTGACGGAAGAAACCACCACGGGCGTGCACCGCCTGTATCAGATGGAAAAGGAAGGCCGCCTGCCGTTCCCCGCCATCAACGTCAACGATTCGGTCACGAAGTCGAAGTTCGACAACCTGTATGGCTGCCGTGAATCGCTCGTGGACGGCATCAAGCGCGCCACCGATGTGATGATCGCCGGCAAGGTCGCCGTGGTTGCGGGTTACGGCGACGTGGGCAAGGGCTGCGCGCAGTCGCTGCGCGGTCTGGGCGCCACCGTGTGGGTCACGGAAATCGATCCGATCTGCGCGCTGCAGGCCGCGATGGAAGGCTACCGCGTCGTGACGATGGAATACGCCGCCGACAAGGCCGACATCTTCGTGACCGCCACCGGCAACTATCACGTGATCAACCACGATCACATGAAGGCCATGCGCAACAACGCGATCGTCTGCAACATCGGCCACTTCGACTCCGAAATCGACATCGCCTCGACGCGCCAGTACACCTGGGACAACATCAAGCCGCAGGTCGATCACATCATCTTCCCGGACGGCAAGAAGATCATCATCCTGGCTGAAGGCCGCCTCGTGAACCTCGGCTGCGCAACGGGCCATCCGTCCTTCGTGATGTCGAACTCGTTCACGAACCAGACGCTCGCGCAGATCGAACTGTTCTGCCAGGGCGACAAGTACGAGAACAAGGTCTACGTGCTGCCGAAGCATCTCGACGAGAAGGTCGCGCGCCTGCATCTGGGCCGCATCGGCGCGGAACTGACCGTGCTGTCCGACGAGCAGGCCGGCTATATCGGCGTCGGCAAGAACGGTCCGTTCAAGCCGAACCACTACCGCTATTAACCGCGGGCGGCGACCCGCGTCCGCACCGATGCCCGCGCATCCGTGCGGCGCCCGCGACCTGACGCATCAACCGGAGAATCATCGATGACCGTGCTGCTGACATGGCTGATCAACGCGCTCGCGCTGTTGATCATCACCTATCTCGTGCCGTCGATTCATATTCGCAGTTTCGGCACGGCGCTCATCATCGCTGTGGTGCTGGGGCTCATCAACGCCATCCTGCGCCCGGTCCTCATCCTCCTTACGCTGCCGGTCACGATCCTGACGCTCGGCCTCTTCATCCTCGTGGTGAACGCGCTGTGTTTCTGGTTGTGCTCGTCACTGCTGAAGGGGTTCGAGGTTTCGGGGTTCTGGTCCGCGTTCTTCGGCTCGATCCTGTACAGCATCGTGTCCTGGCTGTTGTCGGCGCTGATTTTCGGCAACCGCAACTTCGGCTGAGTCAGATCGCTCCTGCGTCGCCGCCGCTCGATCCCTTCTCATCATGAAACCGATCGAACTTTCATTCGAGTTTTTCCCGCCGAAGACGCAAGAGGGCGTGGACAAGCTGCGCGCCACCCGCGCCGAACTGAAGACGCTCTCGCCCAAGTTCGTCTCCGTGACTTTCGGTGCGGGCGGCTCCACGCAGCAAGGCACGCTCGATACCGTGCTCGAGATGGCCGCGGAAGGCTTCGAAGCCGCGCCGCATCTGTCGTGCATCGGCTCCTCGAAGGAGAATCTGCGCGCGATCCTCTCGAACTATCGCGGGCACGGCATCCGCCATATCGTCGCGCTGCGCGGCGACCTGCCTTCGGGCATGGGCGAAGTCGGCGAGTTGCGCTATGCGTCGGAACTCGTGGCGTTCATCCGCCAGGAGCACGGCGACTGGTTCAACATCGAAGTGGCCGCATATCCGGAGTTTCATCCGCAATCGAAGTCGCCGCGCGCCGATCTCGAGAACTTCGCCCGCAAGGTGAAGGCGGGCGCGAATTCCGCGATCACGCAGTACTTCTTCAACGCGGACTCGTACTTCAGGTTCGTCGAGGAAGCGCGCAAGCTCGGTGTGGACGTACCCGTGGTGCCGGGCATCATGCCGATCACCAACTTCTCGCAACTGATGCGCTTCTCCGACATGTGCGGCGCCGAAGTGCCGAAATGGGTCGCGCGCCGGCTGGAAAGCTTCGGCGACGACCGCGAGTCGATCCGCGCCTTCGGCGTGGATGTGGTGACGGGGTTGTGCCAGCGTCTCATCGACGGCGGTGCGCCCGGCCTGCATTTCTACACGCTGAACGGCGCGTGGGCCGCGAAGACCGTGTGCGAGCGGCTCGGCTTCAAGAGCGCCTGAGTGTCTGCCTGAGTTTCACTTTCTGCTTTGACCGCGCGGCGTCCGTCGCGCGGTTCTTTCCCTTCCCTTACGAATCTCCTCTTTGCGCATGGACGCGCCAAGGTCTATTACTTGCGCGTATGGTCGATAACCTGCTCTTATCGACCCGCCATCGGCGACAAACTCTAGTGGGGAAAACCAACTACGCAAGCCACTTTTGTTCGTGCTACGGTAGCGCCCGCATTCGCGCAAACGCTTGAAAAAGCACCCGACGCGATCCTATACACTCGCGCTACGCCGGAATGAAAGCCGGCATCGACCTGGAGGAAAACATGAACAAAAACAGCCTGTTGCGAGCGGTCCGCGGACCTGCGCTCGCGGGCGCCATCGCTACGGCGACGCTGTTCGCGGCCACCGTCGCGCACGCCGCGATCCCCAACAAGACGCTGGTGTACTGCTCGGAAGGCAGCCCCGCCGGCTTCGATCCCGCCCAGTACACCACCGGCACCGACTTCACCGCGAACACGTTCACCGTGTACAACCGCCTGGTTGAATTCGAGCGCGGCGGCACGAAGGTCGAGCCGGGTCTCGCCGAGAAATGGGATGTGTCGCCGGATGGCCTGACCTACACGTTCCACCTGCGTCATGGCGTGAAGTTTCAGACGACGTCGTTCTTCAAGCCCACGCGCGAATTCAACGCGGACGACGTGATCTTCACGTTCAACCGCATGCTCGACCCGAACAATCCGTTCCGCAAGGCATACAACGTCCAGTTCCCGTACTTCACCGACCTCGGCATGGACAAGCTGATCTCGAAGATCGAGAAGGTGGATCCGTACACCGTGAAGTTCACGCTGAAGGAAGTCAGCGCGCCGTTCATCCAGAACATGGCGATGGAATACGCATCGATCCTGTCCGCCGAGTACGCGGACAAGCTGCTGAAGGACGGCAAGGCCGCCGACATCAACCAGCAGCCGGTCGGCACGGGCCCGTTCATCTTCCGCAGCTATACGAAGGACGCGACCATCCGCTTCGACGGCAACCCGGACTACTGGAAGCCGAACGCGGTGCAGATCTCGAAGCTGATCTTCTCGATCACGCCGGACGCCGCCGTGCGCGTGCAGAAGCTGAAGAGCAACGAGTGCCAGGTGATGAGCTATCCGCGTCCGGGCGACATCGCGGCGCTGAAGTCGGCATCGAACGTCGATACGCCGTCGCAGGCGGGTTTCAACGAAGGTTATGTTGCGTACAACGTGACCAAGAAGGGCCTCGACAACACCGACGTGCGCCGCGCGCTCGACATGGCGATCAACAAGAAGGCGATCATCGATTCCGTGTATCAGGGCGCGGGCCAGCCGGCCACCGCACCGATGCCGCCCACGCAATGGTCCTATGACAAGAACCTGAAGGGCCAGGCGTACGACACCGCGAAGGCAAAGGCGCTGCTCGCGAAGGCAGGCTTCCCGAACGGCATGGAGATCACGCTGTGGGCGATGCCCGTGCAGCGCGCCTACAACCCGAACGCGCGCCTGATGGCGGAGATGATCCAGGCCGACTGGGCCAAGATCGGCGTGAAGGCGAACATCGTGTCGTACGAGTGGGGCGAGTATCTGAAGCGCGCGCACGCGGGAGAGCATGATGCGCTGCTGATCGGCTGGACCGGCGACAACGGCGATCCCGACAACTGGCTCGGCACGCTGCTCGGCTGCGATGCGGTCAAGGGCAGCAACTTCTCGAAGTGGTGCTACAAGCCGTTCGACGATCTCGTCGTGAAGGGCCGCTCGACCACCGACGTCGCCGCGCGCACCAAGGCCTACACCGACGCCCAGCAGATCTTCGCGCAGCAGCTGCCCTTCTCGCCGATTGCGCACTCGACGGTCTATCAGCCGGTCAGCAAGAAGGTGACGAACATGAAGATCGAGCCGCTTGGCTACGTGCGCTTCGATGGCGTCGGCATGCAATAAGCTTTGCGGCAAGTCTTTGCAGCAGAACGCTTTTTGCACTAAATAACAAGTACAAGGTCCGGCGGCGCGGG
The DNA here is from genome assembly GCF_031451315.1 of Caballeronia sp. LZ032. Lineage (NCBI taxonomy): Bacteria > Pseudomonadati > Pseudomonadota > Betaproteobacteria > Burkholderiales > Burkholderiaceae > Caballeronia > Caballeronia sp. LZ032. Next base: position 3,063,418 of record NZ_JARUXP010000001.1, on the reverse strand, counting down.
TCCACGAGATCCAAGCCGCCGGATACGTTTTTGTCCCCCCAAGACCGAAAAGGGCGATCATGTTCCGATTCGTTTTGCGACGCATAGGCATGGTGATACCGACGTTCATCGGCATCACGATTCTCGCGTTCGCGCTGATCCACCTGATTCCGGGCGACCCCATCGAAGTGATGATGGGCGAGCGCGGCGTGGACCCGGCCATGCACGCCGCAGCCATGAAGCGCCTCGGCCTCGACCAGCCGCTTCCGCTCCAATACCTCACCTATGTCGGGCATGCGCTCAAGGGCGATCTCGGCACCTCGATCATCACCAACACCAGCGTGATGGGCGAGTTCCTCGCACGCTTTCCGGCCACGGTCGAACTGTCGATCTGCGCGATGATCTTCGCGCTCGTCGTCGGCCTGCCGGCGGGTGTCGCGGCGGCGCTGAAACGCGGCACGGTCGTCGATCACGGCGTGATGGGCACCGCGCTCACCGGCTATTCGATGCCGATCTTCTGGTGGGGCTTGATCCTCATCATGTTCTTCTCGGCGAAGCTCGGCTGGACGCCGGTGTCGGGCCGCATCGCGGTGGAATACGACATTCCGCACGTGACCGGCTTCATGCTGATCGACGCGCTGTTCTCATCCGACGAAGGCGCTTTCACCTCGGCCGTGAGCCATCTGATCCTGCCGACCATCGTGCTCGGCACGATTCCGCTGGCAGTGGTCGCGCGCATGACGCGCTCCTCGATGCTCGAAGTGCTGCGCGAGGACTACATCCGTACCGCGCGCGCCAAGGGGCTCTCGCCGTTGCGCGTGGTCATCGTGCATGCGTTGCGCAATGCGCTGATTCCCGTCGTCACGGTGATCGGCCTGCAGGTTGGCACGCTGCTCGCGGGCGCGGTGCTGACCGAGACGCTGTTCTCGTGGCCGGGCGTCGGCAAGTGGCTCATCGACGCCATCTCGCGGCGCGACTATCCCGTCGTGCAGGGCGGCATTCTGATGATCGCGACGCTCGTGATCGTCGTGAATCTGGTCGTGGATCTGCTCTACGGCGTGCTGAATCCGCGCATTCGCCATACGAGGTAATCACGACACGATCATGGCTGACATCCAAAACAATCTCCCCCCGCAAGCGATCACGCCGCCGCCTTCCGGCCGCATGGTGGCCGCCCGCGAATTCTGGGCCAACTTCTCACGCAATCGCGGCGCCGTGGTGGCAGGTTTGATCGTGCTGCTGCTGATCCTGGTCGCGCTGTTCGCGCCGCTGATCGCACCGCATAGCCCGATCGAGCAATATCGCGACTACGTGAAGATCCCGCCCGCGTGGCTCGATGGCGGCAACCGCATGTTCCTGCTCGGCACCGACGAAGCCGGCCGCGACATCCTCTCGCGTCTCATGTACGGCGCTCGGCTGTCGTTCTGGATCGGCTTCGTGTCCGTGGTGCTGGCGCTGATTCCGGGCATCGTGCTCGGTCTCATGGCCGCGTTCTTCCACTGGCTCGACACGCCGATCATGCGCGTCATGGACGTGCTGCTCGCGCTGCCCTCGCTGCTTCTGGCGGTCGCGGTCGTGGCGATCATCGGGCCGGGACTCGTCAACACGATGCTCGCCATCGCCATCGTCGCGCTGCCGGGCTATGTGCGGCTCACGCGCGCCTCCGCGCTCGGCGAGTTGCAGAAGGAATACGTGACGGCTTCGCGCGTGGCCGGCGCGGGCACCGTGCGCCTGATGTTCTCGCAAGTGCTCCCCAACTGCGCGGCGCCGCTGATCGTGCAGGCCACGCTCGGTTTCTCGTCCGCCATTCTCGATGCCGCCGCGCTCGGCTTCCTCGGCCTCGGCGTGCAGCCGCCGGCGGCGGAGTGGGGCGCGATGCTGGCCTCGGCGCGCGACTACATCGAAAGCGCCTGGTGGATCGTCACCATGCCGGGCCTCTCGATTTTGATCTCGGTGCTCGTCATCAATCTCCTGGGCGACGGGCTGCGCGACGCGCTCGATCCGAAACTGAAGCGGATGGGCTGACGACATGAATGACCTTTTGACTATCCGCAATCTGCAGGTGACGTTCGGTGGCACGCAGGCCGTCGATCGCATCGACCTGTCCGTGAAGCCCGGCGAAGTGGTGGGCGTGGTCGGCGAATCCGGCTCGGGAAAAAGCGTCACGATGATGGCGCTGATGGGCCTCATCGACGCGCCCGGCAAGGTCAGCGCCGACCAGGTCACCTTCGACGGCAAGGACTTGCTGAAGGCCTCGGCGCGCGAGCGTCGCAGGATCATCGGCAAGGACATCGCGATGGTGTTCCAGGACGCGCTGACGAGCCTGAACCCGAGCTACACCGTCGGCTATCAGATCAAGGAAGTGCTGAAGCTGCACGAGGGCCTGCGCGGCGACGCGCTGCACAAGCGCGCGGTCGAACTGCTCGACCAGGTCGGCATTCCGGATGCAAAGAGCCGCATCGAGTCGTTCCCGCACCAGATGTCGGGCGGCATGAACCAGCGCGTGATGATCGCGATGGCGGTGGCGTGCAACCCCAAGCTGCTGATCGCCGACGAGCCCACCACCGCGCTCGACGTAACCATCCAGGCGCAGATCATGGAACTGCTCGTGCGCCTGCAGAAGGAACGCGGCATGGCGCTGGTGCTGATCTCGCACGATCTCGCCGTGGTCTCCGAAGTGGCGCAGCGCGTGGCGGTGATGTACGCGGGCGAGATCATCGAAACGAATCACGTGCCGACGATCTTCAGTGAGCCGCATCATCCCTATACCGAAGCGCTGCTCGCCGCGATTCCCGAGCATAGCCGCGGCGCCGCACGGCTGGCGGCGCTGCCGGGCATGGTGCCGGGCAAGGACGATCGCCCGAGCGGCTGTCTGTTTGCGCCGCGCTGCAAGTATGTCGTCGAGGCATGCTGGAAGGGCCGGCCGGACCTGTTCTCGCTCGACAGCAACGATCCGGCGGTGCGCGCGCGCTGCATCAAGCCGTTGAACATCGACGTAGTGGTGGAAGGAGGCGCGCGATGAACGCCGTACCCAAGCAGCTGAATCAGGACATCGTGCTGGCGGCGGACCAGCTTGCGAAACATTACGACGTGAAGCGCAGCGCGTTCCAGCACGGCACGGTGAAGGCGCTGAACGGCGTGTCGTTCGAACTGAAGCGCGGGCATACGCTCGCGGTCGTCGGCGAATCGGGCTGCGGGAAGTCAACGCTCGCCCGTCAGTTGACGATGATCGAAACGCCGACGTCGGGCCGCCTGCTGATCGAAGGCGATGATGTCGCCGGCGCGAGCAAGGCGAAGGTCGCCGAGTTAAGGCAACGCATCCAGATGGTGTTCCAGAACCCGTTCGCTTCGCTGAATCCGCGCAAGACCGTCGAGCAGACGCTCGGCGAACCGCTTGCGATCAACACCAAGCTCAGCGCCACCGAACGCGCCGAGCGCATCGCCCACATGATGCGCACGGTCGGGCTGCGTCCGGAGCATGCGTCGCGCTATCCGCACATGTTCTCCGGCGGACAGCGCCAGCGCGTGGCGATTGCGCGCGCGATGATCCTCGATCCGCAGATCGTCGTCGCGGACGAGCCGGTCTCCGCGCTCGATGTCTCCATCCAGGCGCAGATCCTCAATCTGTTCATGGACCTGCAGGAGCAGTTCGGCACGAGCTATGTGTTCATCTCGCACAATCTCTCGGTGGTCGAGCACATTGCCGACGATGTGATGGTGATGTACTTTGGCGGCATCGCCGAACTCGGCGACAAGGAGACCATCTACGCCCGGCCGCGCCATCCGTACACGCGCGCGCTGATGTCCGCCACGCCCGCGCTGTTCGAGGAAGACCGGCGCATCAAGATCAAGCTGCAGGGCGAAATGCCGTCGCCGCTCAATCCGCCTTCGGGCTGCACGTTCCATCAGCGCTGCCCGTATGCGATCGAACGCTGCCGCGCCGAGGAGCCGAAGCTGCGCGTGGTGGACGGACGGCAGGTGTCGTGTCATCGCGCGGAGGAGGTCGGCGAAGACGAGGGCTGATTTCCCGGTCGGCCCTGCGCGACTTCGCGTTGATTCATGCAGACGAATGGACGGGCCGACACACGAATGTTTTAAGATGTCGGTCGTGCCGGATTCACACGTCAAGCCGCGCTTCTTCCGCGCGGCGTTCGCCCATGCGACAGCCCTTGCGCTGTCGCTCGTGCTGTTTACGGCCGGACTTTGCGTGGCTTCCGACAGTTTTGCCGTCGGCGGTTCGCGCACCCCGCAGGCCGCCGGCGACGCCGGACCGGCCGCCGCGCCTTCCCGGCAAGTATCTCCGCCGCGCACCGACCGCTCGAACGGCACCACGGCAAGCGGCCCGGTCCGCGCGCAGCCGCCGCGCATGCCGTTCTACGTCGCGACCAAGGGCGCCACAACCATTTACGTGCTCGGCACGCTGCACGTCGGTTTCCCGAACGACTATCCGCCCGAGCAACCGTTTCGCGCACGCATACTCGCCGCGCTCGAAGCGTCGCCTACGCTCGCGCTCGAGATTTCCCCCGACGACCTCCTGCTGTCCCAGGAAGACGTGAACCGCTACGGCATGTGCCGCAGCGAGTGCCTGCTCGACTATCTGCCCGATCCGATGTGGCAGCAGGTCGAGACGCGCATGCGCTCGCATCCGGAGGCGCTGAAGCAGTTGCGGCACACGCGGCCGTGGCTGGCGTCGATGCTGATCGAAACCTACGACACGCTCAAGGCCGGTTTCGAAAGCGAGTACGGCACCGAGGCGCAGTTGCAGAACGTCTATCTGCGGGCGCGCGGAAAGATTGTCGGGCTGGAGTCGTTGAACGAACAGATTTCCACCTTCACGCGGCTGACGTCGGCGCAGCAGCGCGAGATGCTCGGACAGGATCTCGTGCAGACGCCGGCCGAGAACATCGCGGATGTAAAGGAACTGCACCGGCTGTGGCGCATCGGCGATGCGGACGCGCTCAAGGCCTGGGACGATGCGAAGTCGAGCAAGCTGGCCAGGAACCGGTCGCTGGCCGCCCAGGTCGACAATCGCGTGGTGTATGAACGCAACCGGCGCTTCGTGCAGCGCATGGTGCAGATGGCGGCGCCGGATAAACCCGTGTTCGTGGCCATCGGGGCATTGCATCTGGGCGGGCCGCGCGGCGTGCTGGAGCTGCTCAGGAAGCGAGGCTTCGTGGTCGAGCCGGCGTGAGGCCGATCCACATCGATTGACGATGCTTCCCCGCGTGACGACACTTCTTCACATGCGCGGTGAGGGAAAGACTCTACACTGCGTCTTTGCTTCCTATCCGCTGCGCCGACCGCGCACACCTGTCTCCACCCGTGCGCACGCCATTGCTGATCCGCTGCTTCATCGCGATGTCATGGGCTATCGCGCTCATCCTCTCATTCATCTTCTCGTTGGCGCCGGCCCGAGCCCGTTCCGGCGATGCCGCGCCGATCTCCGCAAGCGCGGGTCCTCCGCCTGTCGGCGTGCAGGTCAAGATCGAGACCTTCACTGAGCAGGACGCCAGAGCGATCGCGCGCGCCGGCTTCCGTTTTATTCGCCTTGGCGTATGGACGGACCACATGGACGATACCGCCTACATGCAGCGTGTCGCGTCGGCTTTCGACCTCGCGACGCGCGCCAGGCTGCCCGTCCTGCTGACCCTGCGCTCGACCCGTCCGCTGCTGGCATCGGGCGAGACGGGCGGCCGGCTTCTGAACCTCGCCGGCAAGCGTTTCGGCATGCAGGTGCGCGCCGTGGCGCGCACCTATGCGCCCGAACTGATCGGCATCGAGCTGTGGAACGAGCCGGATCTGGACCGCTACTGGCCCACGGGAAACGTCCGCGAGACCTTTGCGCCGTTCATGCACGGCGTCTGCGACGAACTCCGGCGCGCGCCGCTTCACGTTCAAGTGGCGGGCTTCGGCTTTGCGCACGCGCCGCGCCGCGACAATACGGCCGGAGCGCTGCTGGACGCCGTGCTCGCAGCGTCGCCGGGCTGCATCGATACCGTGTCGTATCACGCATACGGAATGACCTCCGCCCAGATCAACGCCACCGCCCGACGTCTGCGCGACCGCTACGGGCTGCCTGCGGCCATCACCGAATGGGGCGCGCCGTCCCGGGGCGCAGTCACGAGCAGCCCGGCAGGGCAGGCAAGCCGCGTCGATGCGTTCGTTGCCGCGCTCGACACACTGAGCGCCTCCCTCGTCTCCCTTTACGAGTGGAAGGACACCGCGCGGGCGGGCAATGAGCGGGAACGCAGTTTCGGCCTCGTCGACGCCGACGGCGCGCCCAAGCCCGCGCTCGCACCGGTGCTCGACTATGTCGGCAAGGCGTCCGGCGGCCGCTGATGCCCGGCATGCAGGGACCGGGCGGCATCGGCCCGGGCAGCGAGCAGGGTCATGCAGAAGAGCGACACGCTCGACAGATGCCGCACGTAGCTGCCGAGATCGGGCTCGAACAGCATTGAAACGGCGATATGCCCCATGACCAGACACGCGAGCACGTCCATGACGGGGTTCGCGTCGGCGATGTGCCGGAAGGGCCGCGCGGATCGCCAGGCGACGATGACGAACACCTGCATGGCGAGGCCGCGCGGATCGGGCGAAAACAGCAGCGGCAGATGCAGCCTCACCACGGCATGGACATAGTCGATACAGAACGCCGCGAAGGAATCCGGCGGCATCAGGTTGTGAAAGCTCGTGCGCGCGCCGAAGGGCGACTGGACCATGAGATAGTCGACCGCCATGTCGCGGGGCAGCAGGAGCGCGGTGTACGCGCCCGACGGCAACAGCAGCAGGGCGAGCACGAGCAGGCCCGCCAGCACGATCCGTCCGCGCCGGCCGGCACGCCGGAACAGCAGCACGGCCGCGGCAGCCGCGCCGATCAGCAGGAAATAGCGGCGCACCAGCAGCGCGTAGACGACATAGGCGCCCACGCCGAACGCCACCGTGAACGCCACGCGCCATCGCGCGAGCGACCACACGATCAGCAGTGAGATCGCCACCACCAGCGTATCTTTCGATGCAACGAACAAGTTGAAGAAGACACAGGGCGCGCCGAGCAGAAGCGCCACCCCCAGCGCCCCGGCATGTCTGGCGCGGGCCAGCATGCACTGGATGAACCCGATGCCAATCGCGACCACGAGGACATCGAGCAGCGTCGGACCGAAGAGCGCAAAAAACTGGCCCACCGCATCGAAGGACGAACCCTCGTAGGTGCTCGCGCCGTCCATCTGCGCCTGGATCTTGTCGGCGTCCCGAAACAGAAAGTCGGGCAGCAGCGACCTGCCCGCCACGAACAGCAGAAGGTACGCGCACGAAGCCAGTCCCGCCAGCCAGGCCGTCACGCCGCGGCTGAGACGGGGACCCGTGAGCATGATCCGCTCAAGCATCGGCGCGCGCTCCCGCCGGTTGGCCGCGCTGGGCCCATCCGAGCGCGATCAGCGCCGTGGTGCTGGCGAGCAGATGAGCCAGCGCGATCCGGACGGTACCCGGACCCGCGCCGTCACCGGCAATGAGCCAGAAAGAAAGGGGCAGCGAAGCGAGCGCCGCACAGCACAGGGCAACGACGATCCGACGCCCCCTGCTACGCGCGATGCAGGCGGCCCAGAGCACATCGCCCGTGGAGCGCAGCAGGAACGAAACCAGCAGAACGGCGAGGGTCAGGCAGGCAAACCCCGTGGCGCGCTCCTTCGCCATCCAGAAGATGAGTGGAGCGGCACAGCCGATGCCCAGCGCCACCGCCACGCTCACGGCGGCGTTACTGCGCAGGGATGCACGCAGCGTGGCGCGCCAGGTCTCTTGCAAGCCACCCGCCGCCCGCGCCAGACGCGGCCCCGCGATCACCCCGACGCTCGCGAACGCGATCGTCTGTACCGCATTCGCGACCGACCACAGGAAGACGTAGCGCCCGACTTCCCCGGCCGGGAGCAAGGCCGACGCGATAAGGCGTTCCGCGTACTGCAAACCGGCGAGCAGCACGCCGCCGACATGGAACGGCACGCCTGCGCGCCAGACCGGGCGCAGCGCCGCTGCCGGACGCGCCGCGCCATGCTGCATGCGGCCGTCCGATGCCAGCCGTGAAAGCAGCGCCCAGCCCCACAGGATGACCGCGAGATTCGTCACCGTCCACAGCACGAAGACGGCCCGCACGTCGTCAAGCGCGCCCGTCAGCAGACCGGCTATGGCGAAGACGGACCAGCCGCCGGTACGCACGAACAACATCGAGGAGCCGGCGCGCGCGCGGTGCACCGAAAACACATAGGCGTTGACCTCCATCGCATAGTGTTCGCTGGCCGCGACCAACAGCAGCAGACCCAGCGTTCGCGGGTCGGATGCGGCGCCCGGGAGCCAGCCGCACAGCGAAGCCGTCATGGCGCCGCACAGGGCGCTCGCATGGAGCATCCCATAGACGCGCCGCAGCGCACGCGCCGTGGCGATCGCGGCACGCGGATCCGCTTCGCTCAAGCGCCGGTTCAGTTCGGCGCCGAAACCAAGTCCGCACAATTTCGACGCGATGACCGAAGCGGCGACGGCCAAGCCGTAGTCGGCGACCGCGCCCAGGCCCAAGGTGCGTGCGAGGACGATCGTCAGTCCGAACTTGGCCGCAAGGGACAGCGCACGCGACAGGAGGCGCCAGACCATCGTCGCGGTTCCTCAGGCTTCGACCGGACGCTGCGCGTCGCGGCGCGGATGGCCGAGCATCGTCTTCGTGCCCGCGGCGTGGCGCAGTATCTCGATGAGCGCGGCCCGCTGCCCGGCGATACGCGTCAGCGCGCGCTCCGTCGCGTCCCAGAACGCCGGCAGCGCGTGCGGCGCGAACAGGCGCTGCACGACCGACGAGGCGTCGAAATCCGCGGCATTCGCCACCCAGCGCGGGATGGCGAGGTCGCCGTACGCGCCGAAGCCCTTGCGCTCGTAGCTGAGATGGAACGCGGGCACGCCATGCAACAGGGACTCGAGTGCGCCGTGCAGGCGCACCGACACGACCACATCCGGCGTGTCGTGCTCCAGCAGATGGCGCAGACCCGGCAGCGTCTCGCCGATGCCCAGCCGCCGGTAGTAGGCGGCGTCGTCGTTGCCGCGCCCCGTGCTCTGCACCGCGAAACTGAGCCGGCACTCGTTGCGCAGCAAGGCAATCAGTTCGCGCGTCGACTGCGCGTAGCGTTCGCGTTGCGGGCGGCTCCAGCTCGGCGCGTCGCGCAGCACCAGGGCGACGTGCCGCACGCCGTGCGGACGTGCTGCGGCCTGCGCCAGCACGGCGTCGCGCGACCGGGCGAATTCGAGCACGGCCAGATCCGGCATGCGCATGACGTTCGCGTTGCCGGCAAGAAAGGCCTCGGAGCGGTCGTCGCGCACGCACACCGTAGCGCACCCCGCCAGTGCTTCGCGCAGCCGGCCGGCGGCCCGATCCGACAGGGCGGACGAACAGCTCATCGCCGGCCCGATGCTTTGCGGCAGATACACCGTTGGCTTGCGCGCGGCGCGTGCGGCGTCCGCCTGCACGAGATGCCCGAGCGCCAGCTTGGCCGCCTCGACGCCATTGCGCGCACGCAAGTAGCCGCCGCCGACCCCGACGATCAGATCGCACTGCGACAGACGCTCGCGCAATCGCGCCGCCGCGGGCGTGACGACGCGGCAGGCGGTGCCCGCCGCGGCGGCGACCCGCGCAAGACCGCTCGACGCGATGACCGGCGCGGGCAGCACGTCGTCGTATTCCGGGAACGACGACGGGTCGGCGGCAACGACAGCCAGTCGAATGCGTGCGCCGAAGGCCTCGCGCAACAGGGCGGCGGACAGATCGACCAGCAACCCGTCACCGGAATTGCGACGGCTATAGGCGTGCAACAGCACGATGTTTTCGATCGTTTTCATGGTTCAGGCGTGGATGCAATGCCGATAGACGGCGAGGGTTTCGTACACCATCCGCTCGGAGGTGAAATGGGCGGCAGCGCTCGCGCAGTTGGATCTGAGCCGCGCGAGCCGTTGCGCATCGGTCGCGAGCGCGATCACCGCTTCGGCGAAGGGCGTCGGGTCGTCGTGATTCGGCACGACGACGCCGGTGTCGCGTGCGGCGACCAGCGCGTCCGCGCCCGCGACGCGCGTGGACACGATCGGCACGCCGGCGGCGACCGATTCGACATAGACGTAGGGGAAGCCCTCGTAGCGACTCGGCAGCGCGCAGAGATCGAATGCGCCGAAGTAGCGCCGGGCGTTGGGCACGGCGCCGACGACGTGCAGATTGGCCGGCAGCGCGTCGAGCGCCACGCCGGCCGCGGCGCAGAAGTCGCCGCTGCCGATGCAGACGAACTGCACGCGCCGGCCGAGCCGCTCCTCGACCTGACGTGCGATCGACACGAAGCGATCGATACCCTTCTGGAACGCGAAGCGCCCCACCAGGCCGACGACGAAGGCGTCATCGCGCAGGCCCAGGCGGCGCCGCGCCGCTTCACGGCTCACGCGCTCGAACTCGGGCACGCCGTTATGAATGGTCGCGATACGCGGGCGGCCGATGTGCAGGTCCTCGTGCAGGTGACGCGCTTCGTCATCCGAAACAGCGATGATGCGATCGGTCAGCCTGCGCCCGAAACCGCCCTCGACAGCGCCGATCGCCCGCCGCGCGACGGCGCCGAGCGTGGGATTCAGCGTGAAGACCGCGTGCGGCGTGTAGACGTGACGCCAGGGCCCGCGGCATGCGCGCGCGAGCACGCCGGCCTTGGAGCTGTGCGAGTGCACGAGGTCCGGTCGCAGCGCGGCGAGCGTCCTGTAGAGCCGCGCGAAGGACACGAGATCGCGTGCGCCGATGGCGCGCTGCATGGGCAGGCGCGTGACCGTCGAGCATGAGGCAAGGCAGTCGGCGGTCAGCCAGTGAGAATCGAAGCGATCCCCATCGGGGCGCGCGATCAGATGCACCTCGACGCCGCGCTTCGCGAGACCGGGAAGCAGATCGGCGAGATGGGTGGCGATGCCGCCGGCCGCGGCTTCCACCACGATGGCGACGCGCAGGCGGCGCTGTGCTGCGACGTCGGCCGCGCGCGCCTGCCGCCCGCGGGCAGGCGTCATGCTGCCCTTGATGGAAACGGGCGGCTTCATGTGCGTTTCATCCGGCTGCGCAGCAACGAAAGGGCGGTTCGCCATTGCGCCCTGGGGGGCTCGCCGTAGCCATAACTGCGGTAGCCCGTTCTGCCCAGCGACGCGCGGACGGAGCGCATCGACAGCCCGTTGAGGATCAGGCCTGCGGGCTTCGTGCCGCCATGTCCGAGGCGCTTGACCGTCTCGTTCAGTTCGCCGAGCCGGGTCTCGCCGGCTCTCGCCACCAGCAACACCGCGCTGGCCTGCGACGTGAACGACGCCGCGTCCTCCACCGCGAGAACCGGCGGCGTGTCGACGAGTACGAAGTCGTACGCGCCGCGCAGGGCGTCGATCAGCTCGCCGGCCCGCGCGGACAGCAGCAATTCGGCGGGGCGGTCGGACGGTGAGCCCGCCGCGACGAAATCCAGACGAGGCGCTTCGATCCGGTGAATGACACGCTCAGGGCTCACGCTTCCCGCAATCAGGTCCGACCAGCCGGGGCCACGCGTCACGCCCAGACAGACATTGAGGGAGGGTCTGCGCAGATCGCCATCGATGAGCAGCACACGCAGGCCCGTCGCGGCCAGCACCGCGGCGAGATTGAGCGCGATGAACGACTTGCCGGCATTCGGTGCCGCGCCCGTGATTACGACCACCTTGCCCGGCGTATCCGGCCCGGTCATGCGCAACGCGGTGCGCAGGCTGCGCAGGCTTTCGATGGCTCGATCGTGCGGCGCCTCGACGGCGAGCAGCGCGGCACGCGTGGCTTCCGGGCCCGCGAGCGCAGTTCGAAGCAAACGCTGCGCGGCTGAAAAGGGCACCGTCGCCAGCACCGGCAAGCCCGTGCCGCGCTCGATTTCATCGGCCGAGTGGACCGCGCCGGCCAGGAACTCCCGCACGAATGCATAGGCAAGGCCGGCGAGCAGGCCGCCCAGCAGCGAAGCGGCCGCCACGAGCGGCCGTTTCGGCCACGCGGGATCTTGCGCGACGATCGGCGCGTCGATCATCCGGACGCTGCCGACCCTGCCGGCCTTGACGAGTTGCAACTGCTGCGCGTTGGCGAGCGTCGAGGTATAGAGGTCGGTGCTGACCTTCACGTCCAGCGTGAGCCGGGCGGCCGTCTGTTCGATATCGGGCAGGCGGGCCAGCGCGGAGTCGAAGGCGGCGATCTGCGCACGCAGCAGCGCGATCTGCCGGTCCGCCGCCACCACGCCCGGGTGCTGCGGCGTGTAGCGGGTCGCGAGTTCCGCGCGCTTCTGCTGCAGGACGATCAACTGGGCACGCGCTTCCGCCTGCTGCTGCATTCCGGTCGCGATCTGCGTCGGCACATCGATGACGCCGCGCTCGTCGCGCATGCGGGTGTAGCGCGCCTGCGCGTCATCAAGCTGCCGTTTCAGCTCAGGCAGTTGCGCCATCAGGAAGCCGAGCGATTGAGCCGCATCGGCATATTTGCGCTCCACGTTCTGACGGACGTACTGCTCGCCAATCTCGCGCAGCGTGCGGCTGGTGCGCTCTGCGTCGCGTCCCAGCAAGGTCGCGACGATCACGCCCGACTGCCTGACCTTTTCCTGGACGTCGAGGCGTTGCTGGAGCTTGACGACGGTGTCGTCGAAGCCGTGCCGGATCACGGAAAAGGCGGTGCCCGGACGCGCGTCGAGGCTCGCCACGGTGATGATCAGCGGCCCGGACGGCGTGTTCACGCGGCTCTCGGCGCCGACGCGCCCGTGCAGCGGGACGTCGAGCAAGGCGCCGGCGAGCGTGTATCGGCCTCCGGCCTCCACCTTCAGCGTGAAGGGCTCGTCCTGCCATGGCGCCGGCACGTCGAGGCGGCTCACGTCGGCGCGCTCGCGGCCCCATGCGTAGCCGCCAAAGCCGAACACGCCGGGAGCGAGCGGACCCTCCTGAAAGCGCGAAACGAAATCGCCGATCAACGGGAAACGCACCGGCGCCGCCTCGATGTGCAGATGCTGCCTCTCGACGGCGCGCGAGACCACGAGGCGCGACGTGATGATCTGAGCCTCCGCCGCGGCGGAGGACTTGACGTCGAAAAACGTCGACATCTGGCTGGGAAGATTGCCGGCCAAGCCCGCGGCGGCGCCGTCCTCGACCTGGATCAGGATGTCCGCCTGATACTTCGGCGGCCACAGAAAACTCCAGCCGATGCCGGCCAGCCCGACCACGGACACGATCAGGACGATGCGCCGCGCGTTCGTGAGAAGCGTGTCGAGGAGCGTAATGACATCGAGTTCGGCGCTGGCGGCCAGGCCGTGTCGATCGGGGTAGGACATGAATGGATCTATCTGGAAAGTGGAGCGCGGCGCACCGGGGCAGCGGCCGGTCGGACGGTGCGATTGCGCTGGTCGGGTTCAGGGCGTGGCATGCGAGGCAGGGCGCAGACGGCCGAGCCATTCGCGCAGGCCGGATTCGATGTGCGCGAGCGCAGCTTCAAAGGCCGCGCGGCCCTGCCGGTATGGATCGCCGACATCGCGCTGGGCGGCGTGCATCAGCCGGTAGACACGGCCGCGCGCGAAGGGGTGGCGCGCGAGCAGCGTCTCGCGCTGGCCGAGCGCCATGACGAGGATGAGATCGTGACGACGCAGCAATACGGAACTCGCCGGGCGCGCCACGTGACCCGACAGGTCGATGCCGCGCGCCCGCATCAGTTCGACAGCCTGCGGGTCCGCCGGCTGGCCGGTCAGCGCATGCGTGCCGGCGGATCCCACCTCGATCCCCGGCATCGCCTGAGCGAGCAGCGCCGCCGCCAACGGGCTACGGCAGATGTTTCCCTCACAGACCATCAGCACGGAGCGGATCATTTCGCGATCACTCCCGCCGTGAGTCCCGAGCTGATCAGCGGCATCAGCAAGGTCAGCACGCGGTTGAACCGCACGAGGCCGTTGCCGTCGACATAGACGACGTCGTTCGGCTGCAGCTCGAAGTCCTTCGCGACGAGCATCGACACCGGCGAACGGCTGTCGAGATGGAAGACTTGCGGCGTGCCATCGAGTGAACGGATCACGAACATCTGCGCCGTGTCGGCCGTGTTCGCATTGATGCTGCCCGCCTGAGCGAGCGCGTCCGCGAGCGACAGGCGGCCGTCGCGGCGCGGCCGCGCGGAACCCGGCTTGTTGACTTCGCCCAGCACATAGACCGCGTTTTCATCGCGCGATGCGACCCGCAACATGTCGCCGGCCCTCAGGTAGAGCCGTGACGGGCTGAGATCCTGCGCAAGCAGCTGCGGCACGTCGATGCGCTGCGAGACGCCCTCGCGCACCAGGACTACATCGCTTTGATCCGCGTTCTCGCTGAAGCCGCCCGCGCGGGCGACGGCGTCGTAGAAACTGAGCGGCACGTCGGTCAACGACAGGGCGCCCGGGCTGCGCACTTCACCGTCGACATAGACCTGGCGCGAGCGGTACGACGCCATGCGTACGGTGACCTGCGGCTTGATCAGATAGGCCGCGAGCGCGGCGCGCAGGCGCTGCTGGATCTGCTCCGTGCGCAGGCCCGCGACCTTGAGCGTGCCCGCGTACGGAAACTGGAGCGTGCCGTCCTGGTCCACGACGAAGCCTGCCGCCGGATCGCTCGCCTTCGCCGATCCCTGGCCCTGCGCCGGTCCGAGCGCCGCGGCGAACTCCGGGTGGTCCCAGACGACGATCTGCAGCACGTCGCCTGCGCCGACCGTATAGGTCTCCGGCGCAGCGAACAGACGCTTTGCCTGCTGGTCCTGCCGTCCCTTGCGCTCGGCGGCGAAGCGCTGGACGAGACTCAGGTCGAGTTCCGTGACCGGCAGCGCGGGCGCGGCTGCCGAAGGCTCCGTGTAGCGGCTGTCCTCCTGACCCGCCGCCACGTTCGGGCCGACCGGCATGTGAAAGCCCGGCGCCGACGCGCAGGCGCCCAGCAGCCCCGTCAGCGCGAGCGCGGCGACGATGTGGGACGGTATCGAGTGCTTCATGTCGGGTTCCTGCGCTTCAGTACGCGTTGCGATGCACGAGGCCGCGCACGACGGTCGCCGCGACGATGCGCAAGTCGAACGCGAACGACCAGTTGCTGAGATAGAAGAGATCGTGTTCGACGCGCTGACGCATCATCTCCACGGAGCTCGTCTCGCCGCGCAGGCCGTTGACCTGGGCCCAGCCGGTGATGCCGGGCTTGATGCGATAGCGGTGGATGTAGTCGTCGACGATGTTCTGATACAGCGCGTCGTGCTCGATCGCATGCGGCCGGGGGCCGACCACGGACATGTCGCCGCGCAGCACATTGAAGAACTGCGGCAACTCGTCGAGGCTGGTGCGGCGCAGGAAGGCGCCGACGCCCGTGATGCGCCGATCGTTCCGGGTGGCTTGCACCACCACGCCGTCATCGCGCTGATGCGCGCGCATCGTGCGGAACTTGTAGATCTGGAAGGGTTGGCCGTTCGCACCGTGACGCCGCTGCTGGAACAGCACCGGGCCGCGCGACGACACCTTGATGGCCAGCGCGATCGCAATCAGCAGCGGCGCGCACGCCACGATCGCGCAGGTGGCGAAGACCAGGTCGAACAGCGTCTTGGCGGCGACCGCATCGCCGGTGAGGGGCGCCGCGACAAGGTTGATGGCGAGCGTGGTATCGAGATCGGCGCTCTCGCTGCGAAAGCGCGCGACGCCGCGGACGTCCGGAATGAACCGGATGTTGACGAAATCGTTGCGGAATGTCTCGAGAAAGCGCTGCAGCGTCGCTTCGTCGGTGAGCGGCAGCACGAGCCACACTTCGTTGATGCGATGCGCGCGCACGTGCGCGGCGAATGTCTCGATGTCGCGCAAGCGCAGCGCGCCCGGGTAACACGCATCCGATTCAGGATCCAGGTCGAATACGGCGCCGATCCCGTAACCCGCGTCGGGCATCGCCATCACGCGCCGCACGAATGCCGCGCAGCGCTCGCCGCGACCGACCACCGCCACTGAAAAGCGTCGCGCGCCCGCCATGCGTTCGCCAAGTCGGCAGAGGATCACGCCACCCGCCGTCAGGCCGCTCAGGCAGACGAACCAGTCCATCGAAGGCGCGTAGCCGCGATGCATCCGGTTGACCACCCCGACCGCGAGCGCTTCGCACACGATCCAGCCCAGCGCCGGCAGCAGGACGTGCCGCGCCAATGCCCGCCGGGCCGGACGCTTGAGACGGAGACCGGACGACAGACTCAACGCGAATACGATCGCGAAGGCCGTGACGGCGCTGTCGTAACCCGCGTTGGCCGCGTGACCGAAGCGGCTTTCGGCGACCAGCGAGCAGACCATGACGAGCAGCGTCTCGAGCAAACGAAACAGCAAATCGGGGGCCGCCGGGAAATTCAGAAAATGGCTGTAAGTCGGCAAACGCATGACAGGATCGATGACGAAAGATCAGTTCCCCGAAAGTCGCGATGTGCGAAAGGCGGAAAAAGCCACGCCTCGGTTCATTCAGGAAACACGCGATCGGCATCGCACGCAGTACGCCAACGAGTTACTTGCGGAGCAACTCTGCATCCTCACTTGTCGAGCGAGCGCCGAACCAAACGTGCGCAGTCTCCTTGATCGACGCGGGATGCAACCATAGGCGCGCTCTGAATCTGGGCAGTGTCCGATTCCTGCAAATGACAGTCGTCAGAGGGTTCTGACTCCCGCGCCCAATATCGCGATCACACGCGCGCATTCGAATGCCTGAGCGCAATGCTCACGGGTTGCAATGCTGATGACGAGCATCAAAAAATCCGGACGGACCTGCGTCGAAGTTCTGATGCCGCGAGGGAAGGGGACGAGACGAACCGCCGCGGCTATCGACGCCGGCGCGCGGTTGACAAGCGGAAACAAGCGGAAGAAAGGAAGGGGACTGCGAGGAGGGAAGTTTCACGAGAGCACGCGGAAGCCGCGTGCTCTCACGCCGATGCTCAGATGAACATCAGCCAGTTCAGCAGGAAGATGTTGGCGATCAACAGCGTCAGCGCGGTCGGCACCTGCACCTTGATGACCGCGTTCTTGTCGGGCAGTTCGAGCAGCGCTGAAGGCACGATGTTGAAGTTCGCGGCCATCGGCGTCATCAGCGTGCCGCAGTAGCCCGAGAACATGCCGATGGCGGCCATCGTCGCGGGATTGCCGTGGAACACGCCGACCAGGATCGGCACGCCGACGCCGCCCGTCATCACCGGGAACGCCGCGAAGCCGTTGCCCATGACCATCGTGAACAACGCCATGCCGATCACGTACACCGCCACCGCGACGAAGCGGTAGTCCATGTTGACGTAGGCGGTCGTCACGTGCGCGACGGCCTTGCCCACGCCCGCATCCGAGAACACCAGCCCGAGCATGCCGAGCATCTGCGGCAGCACGGCGGCCCACGACAGCGCGTCGATCAGGCGGCGCGTTTCGCGCATCGACTGGCCGACGGTATCGCGCGTCATCACGCAGGCAATCGCCAGCGCGATCACGCAGCCGACGCCGAAGCCGATCAGCGTCACGTTCTTCAGTTCGATCAGCGGCGTGCCGCCGAACACCAGATACTTCGCGCCGAGCGTGAGGACGACGGTCACGACCGGAATGGTCAGCGCCGGAATGAAGAGCTTGTTGCCGAGACGCACGGCGCTCTGGCGACGGGTTTCTTCGGAGAGCATCTTCGGCTTCGCGCCGGTGACGCCGCCGAACCCGGCGATCAGCGCCATCGCGACTACCAGCACGCCGACGACCGGCACCGGAATCCAGTCGCCGATCAGGAAGATCAGCGCGTAGATCAGCCAGAAACCGCCCGCGGTGAGCCGGCGCGGATGCGACTTGTCCGTGAGGATCATGCCCGCGACGACCACGAGCACGATGCCGACGAGATAGAACAGATAGTTGATCGTGAGCGTCATGCCTTCTCTCCGGCGACGTTGCGCGTCAGGGCGCCAAGTTCGCGCGCGAGTCTGCGGTCGAGCAGCCACAGGCGGAAGCCATGGATCAGGAAGGCACAGATCGCCGTGGGAATGCCCCACACGGCGACATGCATCGGTTCGACCACGATGCCCGCCTCCTTCAGGAAGGTGGTCATCAGCACGATCGCGCCGAACGCCACGAAGATGTCCTCGCCGAAGAACAGGCCGACGTTGTCAGTCGCCGCCGAGTAGGCGCGCAGCTTGTGGCGCACCGTATCGGACAGCTTGCCGTAGCGGGCTTCGGTGGCGCCTTCGGCCATCGGCGCGAGCAGCGGGCGCACCATCTGCGGATGACCGCCGAGCCCGGTCAGGCCCACCGCCGCCGTGATCTCGCGCACGAACAGATAGACGATCAGCAGGCGCCCGGCCGTCGCCGCCTTGATGCTGGAAATCCACATCTGCGCGCGTTCGCGCAGGCCGTGACGCTCCAGCAGTCCGATCACCGCGAGCGGCAACAAGATGATGAGCGGAATGTTGCGGGTCTTGAGAAAGCCGCTGCCGATCGCGGTCAGGATTTTCTCGACCGGGAAGTGCGCCGCCAGCCCGGTGATGATCGCGGCGGCGGCGACGATCAGCATCGGATTGAAGCGCAGGACAAAGCCCACGATGATGACGGCCACGCCAATGAGCGGCCATAGGTTGACTGCGGTGTTGACTGCGGTTGCCATGAGTTCTCCAAACGGATCAAGCGTCACGCCTCGAACCGGGCGCGTGGTTTTATTGCTTGTGGTTTGCTGCTTGCGACTGCGCGGCTCTGCCGGCCGCTTGCTGACGCGCCCCGGTTGCGCGGGATGCGCTTTGACTCAGTGAGAAGGCGTCATTCGGCGTGCGCCGCGCGAACCTCGATGCCCGCATCGGCGAGCGCGCCGCGGATCCGGCGCGCGAACGCCAGCGCGTGCGCGCCGTCGCCGTGCAGGCAGATGGTCTGCGCGTTGAGCGGCACCCATTCGCCCGACACGGCCTGCACGCGCTGTTCGCGGACCATCGCGAGCGTGCGGTCGAGCACGAGGTTTTCATCGTCGAGCAGCGCGCCCGGTTCCTTGCGCGGCACGAGCGAGCCGTCCGCGCGGTAGCCGCGGTCCGCGAACACTTCCTCGATCGCGATGAGTCCGGCGCGCCGCGCGGCCTCCACCAGCCCGCTGTTGGCGAGTCCGAACACGAGCAGCGACGGGTCGAAGTCGCGCACCGCGGAGACGATCGCATCGGCGATGTCCGTGCTTCTCGCCGCCTGGTTGTAGAGCGCGCCGTGCGGCTTCACGTGCGCGATGCGCCCGCCCTCCGCCTGCGCGATCGCCGACAGCGCGCCCAGCTGATACAGCACGCCCGCGTAGATCTCTTCGGGCGGCAGGTCCATTTCCTTGCGGCCGAAGTTCTCCGGGTCGTTGAAGCTCGGATGCGCGCCGATGGCCACGCCTTTCTCGACGGCCCAGCGCACGCAGTCGCGCATCGCGGTGGCGCCGCCGGCGTGCCAGCCGCACGCGATGTTGGCGGAGCTGACGAGGTCGAGCAGCGCTTCGTCGGTGCCGCAGCCTTCGCCGAGATCGGCATTGAGATCGATTTCCATGATGTTTCGTACAAGTCCTTACGTTGAATGTTGCGCGCGACGCGCGGCGTCCGGCGCGGCCCTCATGCGCCTGCGCGCGCGATGCGTTCCTCGTGCATGGCGATGGCCGTTTCCACCTGGCTCACATACTGGCGTTCTTCCGCGAGCGCATGGCGCGCCTCTTCCACCGATGTCTCGATGAAGCGCACGCCGCCGTTCAGCCGCACCTGCGCGAGCTTCCACACGTCCGCGCGGATGACCGCGCCGATCTTCGGATAGCCGCCCGTGGTCTGGGCATCGCCCATCAGGATGATGGGCTGGCCGTTCGGCGGCACCTGGATCGTGCCGGGCAACACCGCGTGCGACAGCAGTTCCACCTTGCGGGTTCGTTCGAGCGCCGTGCCCGCGAGGCGGAAGCCCATGCGGTTGCTGTTTGGCGTGATGGTCCATTCCTCGTTCCAGAAGGCCTGCTGGGCGGCATCGCCGAAGCTGTCGTATTCCGGACCGCGCAGCACGCGCACCGGGACCGCCCACGCCAGGCCCGGCGCGTGACGGCCGCGCCGCACCGGTTCGTCGACCAGCACGAACTTGCACCACGCCGGCGCCTTCACGCCGAACGCAGGCTCTTCCGGTGAGAACGCAATGCCCTTGTGCGGCTGCGGCACGCCGACGGGCAAACGGTCGCCGTCGCGCAGCGCGCGGCCGCCGAGACCGCCGAAGCAGGCGCCGAGATCGGTGGAACGCGAACCGAGCATCGGCAGCACGTCGATGCCGCCCGCGATGCACACATAACAGCGCATGCCGCGCTTGGCCGCGCGCAGCGTCAGTTCCTGGCCCGCGCGCACCGGCAGGCTCCACCAGGAATAGACCGGCTTGTCGTCGAGCGTGGCGCCGAAATCGGTTCCAGCGATGGCAATGCGTGTCGCATGCTTGAAGCGCAGCACGGTCGGCCCGAAGGTGACCTCGATGCCCGCCGCATCCGGCCGGTTGCCGACGATGCGGTTGCCCACTTCGAGCGACAGCGCATCGAGCGCGCCGCCCGAGCTCACGCCCAGATGGCGATAGCCGGGGCGGCCGAGATCCTGTACCGAGCTGAGCACGCCCGCGCGAATCACGTCGATCATGCGCGGACCTCCAGCGCCGTGAAGCGCACGCGGTCGCCGGGCTGCATCAGCGTCGGCGGGTTTCTGGCCGGATCGAACAGCTTGAGTTCGGTGCGGCCAAGCAGTTGCCAGCCGCCCGGCGACACCGCCGGATAAATGCCCGTCTGCGCCCCGCCGATCCCCACCGATCCCGCCGGCACTTCGAGGCGCGGCTCGGCGCGGCGCGGCATGTGCAGCGCGGGGTCGAGCCCGCCCAGGTAGGCGAAGCCCGGCTGGAAGCCCAGGAAGAACACGATGTATTCGGCTTGCGTGTGCCGCTTCACGACTTCATCAACGGACAGGCCCACCTGCCGCGCCAGTTCGACGAGATCCGGGCCGTCCGCGCCGCCGTAGCGCACCGGAATCTCGATCTCAGCCGCCTCGGCTTCAGTGGCCTGGACGGCGTCCCAGCCGCTCTGCAGCTGCGCCGCGAGCGTTTCGTAGTCCACTTCCAATGGGTCGAACACGAGGGTCAGGTTGTTCATGCCCGGCACGACTTCGACGACGTGCGGCATCAGGCGGGCGTGTTCCGCCAGCGCCCAGACGCGGCGTTGGCAGTCGAGCGTGGCGGGCGGCGCGGTGTCGAGCACCAGCGCGGAATCGCCGAGCGGATGAATACTGGGTTGGGTCATGCCTTGAGTTCGCTGTTTCGCGACAAGAAAAAGTGCCGGTCGGGCGCTCATCGCATCGTCGCAGAATGGTACATTGTCAATAAATTATCAAGAAATTATCAATACAGGTTTTCGCCGAGGCGCGCGGTACGCTGGTAAAAACGCCCTGCGCTACACTCCAACGCACACTAATAACGGGCGAATGCCATGCCGCGCCATCCCACCAAGATCGTCTCCTCCGAACATCTCGTGTCCGAAACCAGCGCGGAACTGTCGGAGTTCGAGTACGGGCTCATCATGGCGGGAAACGCGTTCAATCGCTGGATGGTGCGCTGCATGTCGGCAGCGGGAGCCAAGGACATGACCGCAGTGGAG
This sequence comes from Caballeronia sp. LZ032, assembly GCF_031451315.1. NCBI lineage: Bacteria > Pseudomonadati > Pseudomonadota > Betaproteobacteria > Burkholderiales > Burkholderiaceae > Caballeronia > Caballeronia sp. LZ032. The sequence continues at coordinate 3,041,788 of NZ_JARUXP010000001.1, read as the reverse complement.
GTGTCGCTGCTGCACCACGTGAGCCATCGCGACCGCAAGAAGAAGCTCGCCGACATCTGCTTCGTGCTGAATATCGAGGACACGCACGTCGCCACGTATGCGCTCAAGAAGCTGGTCGGGCGCGGCTATGTGCAGAGCGAGAAAACCGGCAAGGAAGTGTTCTTCTCCGCGACGCCGGCAGGGCGCGAATTGTGCGGGCGGTATCGCGAGGTGCGCGAGGCTTGCCTGATCGAGACGCTGCGCGAGAGCGGCCTCACCAACGAGCAGATCGGCGAAGCGGCGCAGCTGATGCGCAATGCTTCCGGTCTGTATGACACCGCCGCGCGCGCGGCGGCATCGCTATAAATCAAGGTAGCGCCCGGCTCAGGCTTCCGTGACGATCGCGTCGAGCGGCAGGTCGTGGATTTCGCGCGGCAGCGCGCCGCAGCGGCATGCCTCGAACGCGACGCCCAGCGTGACCGGCCGCCGCGCACCCGGCCACGCGGCCAGCGTGCGGTCGTAATAGCCGCCGCCATATCCCAGCCGATAACCATCCGCGTCGAAACCGACACACGGAATCAGCAGCAGATCCGGCACCCCGACGCGCTCTTCGGCGGGCACCGGAATCCGGTAGCGGCCTTCCTTCATGGGCATATCGGCGCGCCATGCGTGAAAGACCATCGGCGCGCGCGGCTCGACGACGACCGGCAGCGCCGCTTCACGTGACGCGTCTTCGGCGAGCCAGCGCGTGATGACATCGCGCGCGTCGAACTCGCCCGCCACCGGCCAGTAGAAGCCGACGCACTGCGCCGCGTGGCGTTCGAGGGCCTCGCGCAGGCGCGCGGCGAGGGCGGCGTGCAGGGCGGCGTAACCCGGCTGTTCAGCCAGCGCTTCGCGACGTTCGAGCAGGGTCGCGCGCAGCGCACTCTTGGGCTCACTCTTAAGCAATTTCTCCGGCGCGTGTTCCGATGTCGCGCAAACGTTGCGTGATATGCTTTCTTCCGACCTCAGGACTCGCTTCAAGACCATTCGCGCTCCAGAAATAAAGATGTCAAAACGCCTCAACCGAGTATATCCCGCGGTCTGCGCCGCCCTTGCCGCGCTTTCCCTCGTTGCCTGCGGCACGGCCTCCGCTGTCCCTCCCGACGCCGATTTCACCCCCGGTTCCGACGACCGCATCTTCCTGCAGTTGCGCGACGCCGCCCGCGCAAACGACGCCGGCAAAGCCGCTGCGCTCGCCGCGCAGATTCCGTCCTATCCGGCGCCGAGCTATCTCGAATACTTCACGCTCAAGCCGCAATTGTTCGATTCGCAGGGTCACGCGCGCATCGACGCGCCGGATGCGCCCGTGCTGTCGTTCCTGCAGCGCTATGACGGCCAGGCCATTGCAGACCGCATGCGCAACGACTACCTGGTGGTGCTCGGCAGCCGTCACGACTGGAAGAACTTCGAGCAGCAATACGCGCGCTTCGTGCTCAACGACGACACGCAGGTCAAGTGCTACGCGCTGGAGGCGCGCCTGTCGCGCGGTGAAAACGTCGCGGATGCCGCGCGCGCGTTGCTTGTCGATCCGAAATGGTACGGCGACGGCTGTGTCGACCTGATCGGCGCGCTGGCCGAGTCGGGCCAGTTCACGAGCGATGACATCTGGCAGCAGATCCGTCTCGCCTACGAGCAGAACTACACCAACACCGGCGGCAACATCGTCGAGACGCTGGGTCAGGAAAAGCCCAAGGACTCGCTGCTCGACGACGCCGTCAGCAAGCCGCCCATTTATCTCGCGCGTGGCGTGATGCCCAACACCCCGGCGCATCAGCTCACGTTGCTCGCCATCACGCGCATGGCCCGCAACGATCCGGCCATGGCCGCGGCCACGTTCAGTTCCGTCGCGCCGAGCCTGACGCCGACCGAGCGCGCCATCGGCTGGGGCACGATCGGCTATCAGGCGGCGGTCAAGCGCATGCCGTCGGCAGCGGACTGGTACCGGCTCTCGGCCAATGCGCAGTTGTCGAACCCGGCGTATGAGTGGCGTACTCGCAGCGCCTTGCTCGCCGGCGACTGGAACATGGTGCGCTGGTCCATCGAGCAGATGCCGCCCGGCTTGCGCAGCCAGCCGTCGTGGGTTTACTGGCATGCACGCGCCGTCAAGCAGGCCGGCGACACGGCCACGGCGAATCAGGAATTCCAGAGCATCGCGGACCAGTTCAACTTCTATGGCCAGCTCGCGCTGGAAGAACTGGGACAGAAGATCACCGTGCCGCCGCGCACCACCGTGACGGACGAGGAAATCGCGCAGATGCAGTCGGTGCCGGGCTTCGCGCTGGCGCAACGGTTCTATGCGCTGAACATGCGGCTCGAAGGCAATCGCGAATGGAACTGGCCGCTGCGCACGATGACGGACCGCCAGTTGCTCGCCGCCGCGCAGTATGCGAAGCGCATCGAACTGCTCGACCGCACCGTCAACACCGCCGACAAGACCAAGGCCGAGCACGACTTCTCGCTGCGCTTCCTGTCGCCGTACCGGGATATCGTCGAGCGTGACGCGCAGAACACCGGCCTGGACGTCGAGTGGGCGTACGGGCTGATCCGCCAGGAATCGCGCTTCATCATCAACGCGCGTTCGGAAGTGGGCGCGGGCGGCCTGATGCAGCTGATGCCGGGCACGGCGCAGCTCGTCGCGAAGAAGATCGGCATGGGTCCGGTCTCGCGCGCGCAGATGAACGAGATCAACACCAACATCCTGCTCGGCACGAATTACCTGTCGATGATCTACAATCAATTCGACAACTCGCCTGTGCTCGCCACCGCCGGCTACAACGCCGGGCCGGGCAGGCCGCGGCAGTGGCGGCAGGACTTGCGGGCGCCCGTGGAGGGCGCGGTTTTTGCTGAAACCATCCCGTTCACCGAGACTCGCGATTACGTGAAGAACGTGCTGTCGAACACCGTCTACTATGCCGCGCTGTTCGAAGGCCGTCCGCAGTCCTTGAAGGCGCGTCTGGGCTACATCGCTCCCTGACGGCGTCCCCAAGCGAAACTCACGCCCGCGTGTCCTGGAAAGGATTCGCGGGCGTTGTCTTTCCTGCTTCAGATTTTCAAGGCGGTTTTCAAGACACGTCCGTCCAGCCACGACCCAAGAGGCGAGCCATGCGACACCAACACATAGCGTTGATCGGCGGATCGGGATTCATCGGCAGCCATCTCGTCAATGCACTCGTCGATCTCGGCAAGAACGTGCGCGTGGCCACGCGCCGTCGCGCCAGTGCCGCACATCGGACGCTGCTGCCCATCGACGGGCTCGCAACCGAGGGACACGAGCCCCTGCCGCAGGCCGCCTTAATCGAACAGTGCGATGCGGTGATCAATCTCGTCGGCGTGCTGCAGGGCCGGCGCGGCGATCCGTATGGGCCGGAGTTCGCGAAGGCGCATGTCGAGTTGCCGCGCAAGATCGCGGCGGCGTGCGCGGCGAAGGGCGTGAGGCGGCTGCTGCACATGAGCGCGCTCGGCGCCGATGTCGACGGCCCGAGCATGTATCTGCGCTCGAAGGGCGAGGGCGAAAAGATCGTGCGCGAGTCCGGACTCGACTGGACCGTGTTCCGCAGTTCGGTCGTATTCGGCCCTGAAGACAATCTGCTCAATCAGTTCGCGTTCCTCGAACGCATGTTTCCGGTGATTCCGCTCGCATGCGCCGACGCGCAGTTCCAGCCGGTCTTCGTCGGCGACGTGGCGAAGGCCATGGTCAACGTGCTCGATCTCGACGCCGCCGGCCATCAGGTCTATGAACTCGCGGGTCCCGGCGTCTATACGCTGGCGGAACTGGTGCGCTTCGCGGGCGCGACCATCGGCAAGCATGCGCGCATCATCAAGCTGCCGGAGAGCCTTGGCCGTCTGCAGGCGATGACCATGGAAATGGCGCCCGGCGAGCCGCTCATTTCGCGCGACAATCTCGACTCGATGAAAACGCCGAACATCGCGAGCGGGCCGCTTGCGCCTGAACTCGGCATCGACGAACCGGCGAGCATCGAGGCCATCGCGCCGCTGTACCTGACCGGCAATGCATCGCGCTCGCGCTTCGACGCCTTCCGCGCCACCGCGCACCGCTGAACTCCTACTCTGATCGCATGAAACTCGTTATCGGTGACAAGCTCAATTCTTCCTGGTCGATGCGTCCGTGGGTGCTGCTCACGCATTTCGGCATCCCGTTCGAGGAGACGCTGATCCGCCTGAACCAGCCCGACACGAAGGCGCAGATTCTGGCGCTTTCGCCGAATGGCCAGGTGCCATGCCTCATCACCGATACGGGCGCTGCCGTGTGGGAATCGCTGGCGATTGCCGAGACGATTGCCGAACTGCACCCGCAGCACGCGATGTGGCCGCGCGATGCCGCCGCCCGGGCACGCGCGCGAAGCATCAGCGCCGAGATGCACGCGGGTTTCGCGGACCTGCGCCAGAACATGCCGATGGACCTCTCGGTCCACGCGCCGGGCACGGGCGCGACGCCGGGTGCGCTCGCGAACATCGCGCGCATCGAAGCCATCTGGGCCGAGTGCCTCGCGGCGTCGGGCGGACCGTTCCTGTTCGGCGAGTTCGGCATTGCGGACGCGATGTACGCGCCCGTCGTCATGCGCTTCAACTCCTATGCGCCCAAGCTGAGCCAGATCTCGCTGGACTACGCGCGGCGCGTCACGGCATTGTCGGCAGTGGCCGCGTGGATCGACGGCGCGCGCGAGGCGGCGCGATGAACATCTATGCGGTCGGCGGCGCGATCCGCGATGAACTGCTCGGCGTGCCGGTGGTGGATCGCGATTACGTCGTGGTGGGCGCGACGCCCGAACAGATGGTCGCGCAGGGGTATCGGCCGGTCGGGCGGGATTTTCCGGTGTTCCTGCATCCCGAGACGCACGAGGAATACGCGCTCGCGCGGACCGAACGCAAGACGGCCGCAGGCTATCACGGCTTCCAGTTCTACTATTCGCCGGACGTGACGCTCGAGGAAGATCTCGCGCGGCGCGATCTCACGATCAACGCCATGGCCCGCGAAGTCACGCCGGCGGGCGAGCTGACGGGTCCCGTCATCGATCCCTTCGACGGCCGGGCCGATCTCGCGAACAAGCTGTTCCGGCACGTGGGCGAGGCGTTCATCGAGGATCCGGTGCGGATTCTGCGCGTCGGGCGTTTCGCCGCGCGCTTTGCCGATTTCAACATCGCGCCCGAGACCGCCGCGCTGATGCAAAAGATGGTCGCGGCCGGCGAAGTCGATGCGCTCGTGCCCGAGCGCGTGTGGCAGGAAGTGTCGCGCGGGCTGATGGAGAAGAAGCCGTCACGCATGTTCGAGGTGCTGCGCGGCTGCGGCGCGCTGGCGCGCATCCTGCCCGAAGTCGATGCGCTGTGGGGCGTGCCGCAGCGCGCCGACTATCACCCGGAAGTGGACACCGGCGTGCACGTGATGATGGTGCTCGACTACGCCGCGTCGCAAGGCTTCGCGCTGCCGGTGCGTTTCGCGGCGCTGACGCACGATCTCGGCAAGGCGACCACGCCGGAAGACATCCTGCCGCGCCATCTCGGTCACGAGGGCCGCAGCGTGGATCTGCTGCGGCCCTTGTGCGAACGCCTGCGCGTGCCCAACGAATGCCGCGACCTGGCGGTGCTGGTCGCGCGTGAGCACGGCAACATCCATCGCGTGATGGAGATGGGCGCGGCCGCGCTGGTGCGGCTGTTCGAACGCGCCGATGCGCTGCGCAAGCCGGCGCGTTTCGCCGAGGCCTTGCAGGCGTGCGTGGCCGACGCGCGCGGCCGGCTGGGACTCGACCGGCAACCGTATCCGCAGGCGGAGCGGCTGCGCGAGGCGCTCGTTGCGGCCCGTTCCGTCGATGCCGGCGCCGTCGCGCAACAGCACGCGGCCCAGCCGTCGAAGATCAAGGATGCGGTACACGACGCACGGGTCGCCGCCGTGAAGGACGCGCTGGGCGTCTGATCGTCCGACCTCAGAGTGCGCGCGCGATCAGTGAGAGCAAAAGGGAAAGCAGCAGCGTCGACATGAAGGGAAACGAGTATTCCCGGCCGAACAACCGCAGCGTGAAATCACCCGGCAGCCGCCCGATGCCGAACTTCCTGAGCCAGGGCATCGAGCCGGAGAGGATCGCGAGCGCGATGAAGGTGGTCAGCAGCCAGCGGATCATGATGGATAAAAATCACAGGGTGTGAGTTCGGTCGCCGGTGGCGAAGGCGTCGAGCGTGCCGGAGATGCCGCGCGAAAACGCGATCACCTTGAACAGCTCGCCCATCTCGGCCTCGGAGAGCAGTTTCTGCACGGCATTGGCGGCCGGCAGGAAACGCCGCACATCGGACGGATCCAGTTCGCCGAGCACGTCGGTGACGCCCGCGTTCAACAGGAAGCGGGCCTGCGAGGTGAAGCCGAGCAGATCCGCGCCGGTCTCGACCCCGGCTTCCGCGATGCCCGTGAATTCCACGTGCGCGGTGATGTCCTGCAAGCCCGGATAGAGAAACGGATCCGGATGCGCGCGATGCCGGTAGTGACACATCAGCGTGCCGCCCGCGCGCTGCGCGTGATAGAACTCGCGGCGCGGAAATCCATAGTCGATGAAAAACGCCGCGCCGCGCACGAGCATCGTGCAGACGGTCTTCGTGAAGCCCAGCGCCGCTTCGTGCGTTTCCGTCACGTATTCGGCGAAGGGTTCGTCGTTGGCGTCGTCGATGGCGGCATCGATCAGTTCGACTTGCGCGTCGGGCGTGATCGGCCGGTCGTCGAAGGCCAGGCGGTCGTCCAGCAGCACCACGCCGCGCTCGTGCCACGCGCCGAGCTTGCGCGCGACGAGGCGCACGGGCATCGCGTCCAGCACCTCGTTGCCGATCACCACACCTTCGAAGCTGTCCGGCAGCGAATCGAGCCATTGCACCTTCGCGGCGAGCGCGGGCGCGTCCCGTTCGATGGTTTCACGCTGGCGCGCGCGCAATTCGCCGGAAAGATCGACGATCGCGTAGCTGTCGAAGGGCACGTCGAGTTGGGCGAGGGCGCTCATCAGGCCGGCGGCGAGCTTGCCGGTGCCGGCGCCGAACTCCATCAGCTGCCGCGTGCCGCTCTGCTGCAACGCCTGCGCCACGGGACGGGCGAGCGTCGTCGCGAACAGCGGGGACAACTCGGGCGCGGTGACGAAGTCGCTGCCGTCTTCCCCGCGGCGGCCGAATTTCATGGCGCCGCCGCTGTAATAGCCCAGGCCGGGAGCGTACAAGACCAGATCCATATAGCGGTCGAACGGCAGCCAGCCGCCCGCAGCGGCGATGCGTTCGCGGATCAGCCCGGTCAGCGCTTCGGATTGCGCGAGCGCGTCGGCGCCCGGAGCAGGTAAACTATCGGATTGTCGAGCATTCGAGTTCATCCCCGCATTGTAAATGAGCGCCTCCACGCCGTTTTCTTCCGCTAACGCGCCGTCTTCCGGCGCCGCCCAACGTTCCCGCGCCGTGCTCGTGACCGGCGCGGCGAAACGGGTAGGACGCGGCATCGCACTGGAGTTCGCGCGGCAGGGCTGGGACGTGGCGGTGCATTACGGCGGCTCGGAGCACGAAGCGCGCGAAACCGTGGCGCTCATCGAGGCGCTCGGGCGGCGCGCGGTGGCGCTGAAAGCGGATCTCGGCGTCGAAGCCGAAGTCGCGCGGCTGGTGCCGGCGTGCGTCGAGGCGTTAGGCGGCCTGCAGTGCGTGGTGAACTGCGCATCGCGTTTCGACGAGGACACCGCCGGCGATTTCCACTACGCGAAGCTGCTGGAGATGACCGCGATCAACGTCGCCGCGCCACTGCTGCTCGCGCGCATGCTGCACGAGATCCTGCCGGACGCCGCGTCTGATCGCGACGAACTGCGCGGCGTGGTCATCAACGTGCTCGACCAGAAGCTTTACAACATGAACCCGGATTACCTGTCGTACACGCTGACGAAGGCCGCGCTCGACAACGCCACGGTGGCGCTGGCCCAGGCGCTCGGGCCGAAGCTGCGCGTGGTGGGCCTGGCACCGGGTTTGACGATGATCTCCGCCGGGCAGACGCCTGCGACGTTCGCGGCGGCGCATCGCGTGACGCCGCTGAATCGCGCGTCGACGGTGGAGGATGTCGCGCAGGCCGCGTGCTATCTCGCGAATGCGCACGGCGTGACCGGCACGACGCTGGTCGTCGATGGCGGCCAGCACCTCGTGCCGAGCCCGCGCGACGTGATGTACATGATCGGCGCGCAGAATCACTGACGCGCCCAACTTTTGGATGAGACCATGCTTGCCGCACTTTCGCACCCCCGGCTGACCGATTGCCGGCGGCTTTTTCTGCGCAACTACGAAGTGCGCATCAACATCGGTGTGCATGACTTCGAGAAGCGCGGTGAGCAACGCGTCGTGATCAATGTCGAGCTGTACGTGCCGCTCGCGCTGTCGACGCCCGTCGCGGACAAGCTGGCCGAAGTCGTCGATTACGACTTCATGCGCTCGACCATCGCGGAACGCGTGAAGCGCGGCCATATCCATCTGCAGGAAACGCTGTGCGACGACGTCGCCGCCGCCTTGCTGGCGCATCCGGACGTGCGCGCGGTGGCCGTATCGACGGAAAAGCCCGACGTCTATCCCGATTGCGACGCGGTCGGCGTCGAAGTCTTCCGCATCAAGGAGGAACAGGCATGAACGCGCGCGACACGCTCGACACCCCGGACGAGGTCAAACCGGTCCGCGAGGCGCTGACGAAGCGCCAGCAAAAGGAAGCGTACGAGAACAACAAGCTGTACAAGCGCATCGTGCGGCAGGTCGGCGAGGCGATCGGCGACTTCAACATGATCGAGGAAGGCGACAAGGTCATGGTCTGCCTGTCCGGCGGCAAGGACAGTTACGCGATGCTCGACGTCCTGATGCGCCTGCGCGAGCGCGCGCCGATCAACTTCGAGCTCGTCGCCGTCAATCTCGACCAGAAGCAGCCCGGCTTTCCGGAACACGTGCTGCCCGAATACCTGGCGAAGCTGGACATTCCGTTTCACATCGAGAATCAGGATACGTACAGCATCGTCAAGCGCCTGGTGCCCGAGGGCAAGACCACGTGCTCGCTGTGCTCGCGGCTGCGGCGCGGCATCCTGTACCGAGTGGCGGGCGAACTCGGCGCGACCAAGATCGCGCTGGGCCATCATCGCGACGACATCCTGCAGACGCTGCTGCTCAACATGTTCTACGGCGGCAAGCTGAAGGGCATGCCGCCCAAGCTGCAATCGGACGACGGCAAGAACATCGTGATCCGTCCGCTTGCTTACGTGAAGGAAACCGATCTGGAGAAATACGCGGAGTTGCGCGAATTTCCGATCATTCCGTGCAACCTGTGCGGAAGCCAGCCGAACCTGAAGCGCGCCGAGATGAAAGCGCTGATCCGTGAATGGGACAAGCGTTTCCCGGGGCGGGTCGAGAACATGTTCAACGCGCTGTCGAATGTCGTGCCGTCGCATCTGATGGACGGCGCGCTGTTTCCGTTCGCCGGATTGCGCGCGACGGGCGAAGCGGATCCGCAGGGCGATATCGCGTTCGACGAAGAACCGTGCGCAAGCGAACCGTCAACGTCGGCGGGCACCATTTCAATTGTGCAGTTCGACGACCTGTAACCGTTGTCGGAGCAGGATGCGGCGTGGCTTTCGCCGCATTGCATCAAGGAGCCGGATGCTATATTGGCGGCTCGTCACACCCAGCAAGGCTTCCCGGCATGAACATCGTGATTCTGGCTGCCGGCATGGGCAAGCGCATGCGCTCCGCCCTGCCGAAGGTACTTCATTCACTGGCGGGCAAGCCGCTGCTCTCCCATGTCATCGACACGGCGCGCACGCTTTCGCCGACGCGCCTCGTGGTCGTCGTCGGACATGGCGCGGACCAGGTTCGTGAGGCTGTCGGCGCGCCGGACGTGCAGTTCGCGCTGCAGGAACGGCAGCTCGGCACCGGACACGCCGTGCAGCAAGCGCTTCCGCTGCTCGATCCCTCGGTGGCCACGCTCGTGCTCTACGGCGATGTGCCGCTCACGCGCGCCAGCACACTCGAACGCCTGATCGATGCGGCGGGCGAGAACCGATATGGCGTGTTGACCGTGGACGTCGGCGATCCGACCGGCTATGGACGCATCGTGCGCAATGCGGCCGGCTCGGTCCGCAAGATCGTCGAGCAGAAGGATGCGTCCGAAGAAGAACGCCGTATCGCGGAAATCAACACGGGCATCGTCGTGACGCCGACGCGCGCGCTCGAAGGCTGGCTCGCATCGCTCAGGAACGACAACGCGCAAGGCGAGTTCTATCTGACCGATGTCGTCGAACGCGCGATCGAATCGGGCGTGGAGGTCGTCACCGCCCAGCCCGACGCCGAATGGGAAACGCTCGGCGTGAACAGCAAGGTCCAGCTGGCCGAACTCGAACGGATTCATCAGCGCAACGTCGCGCACGCGCTGCTCGATGCGGGCGTGACGCTGCTCGACCCGGCGCGCATCGACGTGCGCGGCACGCTCGAATGCGGCGCGGATGTGTCCATCGACGTGAATTGCGTGTTCGAAGGGCGCGTGACGCTCGGCGACAACGTGACGATCGGCCCGAACTGCGTGCTCCGCGATGCCGATATCGGCGCCGGGACGCGGGTGGATGCGTATACGCATATCGAAGGCGCGACGGCCGGCGCGAACGTGGTACTCGGGCCGTATGCACGGCTGCGTCCGGGCGCACAGCTGGCGGATGAAGCGCACGTCGGCAACTTCGTCGAAGTGAAGAACGCGGTGCTCGGGCGCGGCTCGAAGGCGAACCACCTGACCTATATCGGCGATGCCGACATCGGCGCGCGCGTGAACATCGGCGCGGGCACGATCACCTGCAACTACGACGGCGCGAACAAGCATCGCACGGTGATCGGCGACGACGTGTTCGTCGGCTCCGATACCCAGTTGGTCGCGCCGGTGCGCGTGGGCAGCGGCGTGACGATCGCCGCGGGCACGACGGTGTGGAAGGACATCGGCGAGAACGAACTCGTGCTCAACGAGAAAACGCAAGTGAGCAAGACGGGCTACGTGCGTCCGGTCAAGAACAAGAACAAGTCGTAAGGCTGTTGGTTTGACGCAGTCAGACGCGCGCGGCCCGGTGGGCCGCGCTTTCAGATACTGGTTTCAAAGGATGAACGCCCATGTGCGGAATTGTCGGCGCGGTAGCGCAACGTAACATCGTCCCGGTGCTGGTCGAAGGGCTGCGCCGCCTCGAATATCGCGGCTACGACTCGTGCGGCGTGGCCGTGCTGAGCCATGGCGAACCGCGCCGCGCCCGCAGCGTCGCGCGCGTGTCCGACCTCGATGCCCAGGTGCGCGACTCGAATCTCGCCGGCATGACCGGCATCGCGCACACGCGCTGGGCCACGCATGGCGCGCCCATCACGGACAACGCCCATCCGATCTTTTCGCGCGATACGGTCGCGCTGGTGCACAACGGCATCATCGAGAACTACGAGACGCTGCGCGAGATGCTCAAGGGCAAGGGCTACGAGTTCGTCTCGCAGACCGACACCGAAGTCATCGCGCATCTGATCCACAGCATGTATCACGGCGACCTGTTCCAGACCGTGCGCGAGGCGGTGAAGATGCTGCACGGCGCGTATGCGATCGCCGTGATTCACAAGGATCAGCCGCATACGGTCGTGGGCGCGCGCCAGGGCTCGCCGCTCGTGGTCGGCGTGGGGCAGGGCGAGAACTTTCTTGCTTCCGATGCGCTGGCGCTCGCGGGCAGCACGGACCGCTTCGCGTTCCTCGAAGAGGGCGATGTGGTCGAGATCGGACTGGATGGCGTGAAGATCGTCGATCGCGAAGGCCTGCCGGCGGCGCGTGAAGTCCGCACGGTGACGGCGTATGGCGGCGCGGTGGAACTCGGGCCGTACCGGCATTTCATGCAGAAGGAAATCTTCGAGCAGCCGCGCGCGATCACCGACACGATTCCGCAAGCCGATCACTTCGATCCGGCGCTGTTCGGCGAAGGCGCGCAAGAAGTGTTCGCGGGCATCGACAGCATTCTCATTCTTGCGTGCGGCACGAGCAGTTACGCGGGCCTGACGGCGAAGTACTGGCTCGAATCGATCGCCAGGATTCCGACGCAGGTCGAGATTGCCAGTGAGTATCGCTATCGCGAGTCGGTGCCGAATCCGAAGGCGCTGGTCGTGGTGATTTCGCAGTCGGGCGAAACCGCCGATACGCTCGCGGCGCTCAAGCATGCGCAGTCGCTCGGTCACAAGCACACGCTCGCCGTGTGCAACGTGGCGACGAGCGCGATGGTGCGCCAGACCGAGCTTGCGTTCCTGACGCATGCGGGCACGGAGATCGGCGTGGCATCGACGAAGGCGTTCACGACGCAGCTCGTCGCGCTGTTCGTGCTGGCGGTGACGCTGGCGAAGATGCGCGGTCGTGTCGATGCGAAGCAGGAAGCGGCGTATTTTGCGCAGCTGCGCCATTTGCCGGCGGCGCTGAACAGCGTGTTGGCGCTGGAGCCGCAGATCATCGCGTGGTCGGAGGACTTTGCGCGCAAGGAGAATGCGTTGTTCCTCGGGCGCGGACTGCATTATCCGATTGCGCTCGAAGGTGCGTTGAAGCTCAAGGAGATTTCGTATATCCACGCCGAGGCGTATCCGGCGGGTGAGCTCAAGCATGGACCGCTCGCGCTGGTGACCGAAGCGATGCCGGTGGTGACCGTGGCGCCGAATGATGCGCTGCTGGAGAAGCTCAAGTCGAACATGCAGGAAGTGCGGGCGCGTGGGGGAGAGCTGTATGTATTCGCGGATGCGGATACGCGGATTGTCAGTCAGGACGGGATTCATGTGATCCGCATGCCGGAGCATTATGGGGCGCTGTCGCCGATTCTTCACGTCGTGCCGCTGCAGTTGCTGGCCTATCACACGGCTTGTGCTCGAGGGACGGATGTCGACAAGCCCAGGAATCTGGCGAAGTCGGTTACGGTGGAGTGAGGGGGGCGGTTTGGATAGGTGGGGTGGTAATTGGAATTAGAAACGTTTTCGCCGTATACGCTTCTACGCCAGCGCGGCCCGTTTTGCCATGTAACCCTCTGATTTGCTGACGTAAAAATTTCTAATTCCAAGCCGATTTTTCGGCTGTTTCCCGCACCGGAAAGCGTGAAAGTGGCGAAAGAATGACGCTACTTTCGCGCTTTTTTCTTCGCATTTCCAGCACCCGCACCTGCTCACCAGTGGCCGCGCGTGCCCAGTTCCGGCGAGTCCATCTACGCCTTACGCGTAGACTGCCAAGGCGTTCTGAAGCGCGAGTCATGGAGGCATCGTTTATGGTGAGTTCAGGCGTCAAGGTCCAAGTAGTCCCCCTCGATACGTTCAGGCAACTGATTACGGACGTTCTGTACAACGTCAAAGCGCATAGTCTTCCCCAAGCGTGCAAGCGGATGGGGATTCAGTCTTCCGTTGGCCCGGACGACGCGGCAGAGGCGCACAGCAGCAAAAGGCTGTACATCAGTTCGCGCATCGCCGACTACAACAGGGAAGCGCTTATCGAACTTGCCCGCAAGGTGCTCGACGAATACTCGAGCGACGCCCTCGCCGACGCTCTTGCTGAAATGACGCAGCATGGTCAGCATCGCGTTAGCCAGCTTGTGCGCCGCGATGTCCTCAAAGTCCTTAACCGGGTTGATTTGCTGTTTGGCGACCTCCCTGTCATCGCGAGTCTGGAGGAGGTATTCACCGCCGAGTTCTTGCGCGCGGGTGAGTCGATGTGGGTGGACAACGCCAGCGTCGGTGCCCAGGTACTGCAGCACTACGTGCGTAACCCGGATTGGTCGCACGAGGAGATGCTCATCGAATGCGGTGCGTTGACATGCAGTCAGGTCCGATTCTTCGCCTTACTCGAGAAACTCGTGCATCCGATGACTCGTCGGGATGACGAGCAAGCTGAATTGGCAACCGCTATCAGCGACGCGTTGAAGCGAGACGGCTTCACGCTGAAGCAGACTTCTGTCGAGTCCCAATACCCGATTTTCAGTGTCGTTCGCACTCACGCTGGCGTTGCCGGCACGATGAAGAATCTGATTTTTGCGTCGACGGGTGAGAAACCCGAACTGGTTTTTCGCGACGCACTGAACAACGATGTCGAAATCACGAAGCATGCCGACAAGGTTCTCGTGTACGACCAGCCACTCCCCAACTCGGGGATGTTGCTGTGGAGCGACTTGCGCGACTGGTACGCAATAATCCAAGGCGTAGAGGGCGTTCAGGGCGCGAAGATGTTATACACACGCCTTCGCGAATCGGTGCTGGGCGCAAAGTCACCCGGCGAGTTCGCCATTTTTCACGGCTACTACGACCGCTTCAGCAAAGCGCTGGGCGACAGACTTCCTGCTCTTATTCCTCAGGTCTACCTGCATTACGACCCATATACGCGGCGCGCGCGGGGCGATGAGAAGTTTCTGGTCCGGCAGCGCATGGATTTTCTGTTGATGCTGGAGCGAGGCGTGCGCATCGTCATCGAAATCGATGGCAGCCACCACTACGCAGTGAAAGAGTCGGGCGGACAGGAACGCTACGTCGCGAGTCCTCGGCTCTATGCCGAGATGGCAGCGGAGGACAGGCGGCTACGATTGATGGGCTATGAGGTGTATCGGTTCGGCGGCCATGAATTCCTCGATGTGGACATCGAGAGCTGGAAAGTCGGTCCGTTGGCGCAGCAGCGCGTGGCCGACTTCTTCGACAGGCTGCTGGCTAAGCACGAAATCCAGTAACTTTCGCGAGCTCTTAACGCGGAGACGAAGGGCTTGCCTCACCGGACTCGCCGTCGACATCATCATCGTCGACGGCCCTTTCCGGCGACTTGAGGCGTCCGCGAAGATTTGGCGCCGCTCGCTCGACCAATCGTCAGTTGCTTCGACTTCGTAGCGACATAACTACTCGTCAGCCGACAGTGCGTTGTAAGCATCTATCGCAGCCTGCCGCGCGGTCTTGTAGGAATGCACAGATGCGGCCACCACGAACTGGCCGTCCTTCGTCTCATGATGCAGCTCGAGCGCCCCACTCTCGAGCAGCTTTCGCACATGCGGCCGGGAGACAAAGAGCACCGTCGCTGCATCGGCAATCGACATGAATCCGTCTATATCTGAAGGCATGGGAACACTCCGGTTGAAGTCGCCAATCACGGGTAGCGCCGCCATGAACCCGGTGGCGCCGCTGGCGGCTCGCTGGAGTGTCCGCCGTGGCGCGACCGCTCGTCGTTAAAGAGCACCCGCATTTTCTCAAGCGCAATCAGCTGAGAACGGGTTTCCTCCTTCCACGCGGACTGAACGGCGCCATACAACGCATCCAGTTCATACAGTAGCTGGCGAAGCCTGACGATTTCAAGAATCGGGCGCCGGAAGCTTGTGTCCTGGCCGCAGCCCGAGCGATGCGCAGCCCACAGCGCGCGGAGCTCGTCGAGCGATGGCGTTGGCAAATCGGGGAATCGGGGTTCGTTACAAAATACCTCCCGGATACTTGTATATGTACAGCATTACGGCACGGGGCATCTCGGCTAACGGGGCGCAACATCCGGCCCGACATCCGCCGAGCCTCGCGAGCGCAAAAGCTGCTGATTCCAGCAGGCCGTGAAATGCGGCGTACCATCAAGAGTGGCGTGCGCAATAGCGATGGAGGACGGAATGGCAGACCGACACGTGCCTGACGACTTTCCTAGAGAGCCAGACCTTGGCTCTGTGACTGGCGTTCAACCGAAGCTTCTTGTCCGGGAAGTCAACGGCCGTTATGTGAGCGGCCCTACCGATGAGGAGTTATGGGAACGCTATGACACGTGCGAGGACCTTGCTAACCAACTCTACGAATACGTGTCACGAAAGATTGCTACGGCCGGGCTGTCACCCGACGTGGCGTTGGCCCGTGCCGAGAAAGGCGTGCGATTGAAGGTCGACGCCGGAGAATGGGGCTTCTCTCAGGCTGAAGTGGCCTGGGTTATGAAGCGCGTGCAGCAGCATTGGGTCGATGGAAGAAATGATGCTCCAGGAGAGGCGCCGTGACCTACTTCCGGTCGTGTTCCAAATTACTCTGTGGCCTTCTCACGGCCACGCCATCGACACGTTTCGAACCGCGATGACAAGGTCGTTGAAGTCCCCAGGCTTCAGAACATATTCATTCGCCCCACCAGCGACCGGACTGTGACCCGAGATGCCTACGCCGAGGAAATCGCGGCGGTCCATCGGCAACGCCCGGGAATTCGTGCTGTTGTGTATGACCATTCATTCGTCGGCGACCGCGCATGGTTCCGCTTCGCATTTAAGTGGACCGACCCAGACTCGGGAGAGGCTCGCAGTCGCGCTGGCCATCAGTTGTATCGCAGGGAAAATGGCAAGCTAGTCGAAACCTGGATTGCGCTTCAACCGCTCGGTTCAAACTTGTCGGACACACCCCAGGTGAACTGGACGAGCGCGCCGAGAATCAACGGTCTCGATAATCCGTATGGACACTCCTGAACGCAGGATATGACTCCTTGGAGACGCCCGATGAACCTTGGTTCCCATACCTTCCCTATCGGTTCGCCGTGACATAGCGTGGAACTGCTCAGGTTGAGTAAGGAGCACTGCACTCGTTCATGACCCGCACGGCTCTGCCTGCGGGATTTTTTTACCTCGCCCTGACGAGGTAATGGGCTGGGCGCTTCGCCAAGAGACGTATCGCGGTCATGCGCAAGATAGGTGTTTGAAACCGAGTGAACGTGTTTCAAACGTCCTCGTCATTTCCGAAGCTCATGTCCTTGATGTCTACATACGTGTCCGGTTTGTGGAGAACCCCGGCCAGTTCACGAATAGACCGTGTTTTCGCTCGTATGAGGATGGTGCCGTCCGGCATTACGTGCCACCGCAGGGCCGTGCCTGTCTTTAGGCCCAGCGCCTTCCGTATACGTGCCGGGACCGTCGTCCTATTGTCACGCGTTAGCCGGGATTCCGGCATTGCTACCCCCCTGCTTCAAAACACGATGTCGCATCCCCACAATCGGGCAATCGTGTAACGCACTTGCGGTGCCCACCAAGGCCCCGTCGCTCATGCCGCCCGCCAATGCTTATAACGGCCGGTCCACATCACGAATGGCATACTGCGTCGCCCCAAATGCGATGCGTTGGGGTTCACCCACGCGTCGGAAATCTCAAAATCGACGTGGCGACACTTGTTTTCGGCGCCAAGAATAAACGCGACCTAATTCTTACTTTGCCGGCTTGCGGCGGCGCAGACTCGGCGGCGACATCATGGCGGTGCCACCTGCAGCTAGCGGCGGGTCAGCGACGCCCGCGAGGTGCAGCATTGCCGCGCCCACCACCTGAAGAGTTTCCAGTCGTACTGGGCCAGTTGCCACTGGAGGAGCCACCGCTCGACCTGCCGCCGCTCCCAGATGATTTGCTTCCGCCGGACGAACCCTTCGATGCACCACCCGGGTTGCCGCGCGCGCCACCTTGGCTGCCACCGTTTCCTTTGCTCATCGCCGCCTCCATTTAACTTGTAGGGTGGTGCCAGCCGCGTCCGATGCGTCAGATGTCGCATCGGGGTCGAGGCAGTTGGCCCTCTGAACAACGACCCTTGAGCCAACGGCGCCGGACACCGAGATTATGTTCCGGCGCGGCTACGAATGCTTTCGGACAGCCGCAACGACCTGACAGAACCGACTGTTACCCGAATGCCGCGCCTATGGCTCGCATGGGAGTCGACTCGCTCGAGACGACTTTCAGATACCAGCCCATGAGCTTCTTGAAGACCTATGTCGAGCACGTTTGCCGCCTCCGTTAGCGTCATGCCGCCTGAGCGGACCCCTCCACGCATATGCTCTGCCACATGACGAATGAGCCCAGGAACATTGCCAGCGGTCATCCGAACGGGCAATGGCAGCAGATAGGTCGCGCCGGTCGGATTTTGAATCGCCACGGACTGCCCGGTGTCAGCCGGCGTCAGTATCAGCGCGCTTTCGAGCAGGCGTGAGTTCGGAGGTGTGAGCCGATACACGGAGACCATCATGCGACCTACTGGAGCTCTGCCGTCCCATCGCTCGTTCGCCCCAACCGTAGCAATGACACGAGACCAGAGATTCATACGAGGGTCTATTTCAAGGACGGCGCGATAAAGAGGCTCGCGATTCGTCTTACTACCTTCGAGTGTCTCGCCGGGGTACACGGAGACGACGGTTCTGGACCACTCTGATGCCCAAGCCTTCGCGAGGAGACGTACGCAGCGGAAGCGGTTCGCATCGTGCAGGCAGTCGACGGGTCTCAGGTTCCAGGTTGACGCGCGCGCGGTATGAAGCCACGCAAGCCTTGCCTCTGCTGGCGCAGGATACAGAATCTTGCATAGCTCCCACAATCGCTCTTTCGTTGAATCGTCGGCAACCAGGAAGGAGGGAATGTATGGGCGACCTTCGATGTAAATGGCAAAGAGCTCGCCGCGGCGAAGCATCTTTTGCAGCCTTATGCGCGGCACGTTCAGCGCTTCGCTCATTGCGTCTGGAAGTATCAGGTGGCCCTGCCTCACAGCTTGCTCGCGTCTATTGAGCAGGACCGCCCAGTTCAGGACATTTGCGTTCGGCATGGGCCACTCCATCATGGTCATTAGTAGCGGTCCGTTAGCGGACCAACATTGATACGTTGACTACAGGAATACCTCTCTTGATGCGATGGATGTCAGACGGCGCGGCCCAGATTTCCGGCAACAGCATTGCACTGGCCTCGAGGTCGTCTGTCACCGGGAAGTGTCTCAGTAGCGCGAGTGCGACCGACTGGACCAGCCCGGGAACCTCGATGGATTCGGCGCCTGACAGGAGCTCCAGAAAGTCTCGTACTTCGAGAATCGCCTGCGTTCTTTCGGTCGGGAATGTCATTGCCGTGGCTCCCCAAAAGCGTGCGTCGTAACGTCCGTGAACTCGACGACACCATTCCACTTGCACCAACGTTGCCAGACATAGTGGGCGTCCTCGCAATGAGCGGACGGGCCGCGGAGCTGATAGACCCGCCCGGACTCCGTAACGCCTTTACATGCGGCGGCGTCGAACTGCGAGATGGCAGAGCTGACTCGTCCCGTGCCGTCCCGAACGTCGGCACCAATGAAGTGGCGTGTCCCTGAATCGGTCTCGAGGATTTGCCACGACGTCAGAGTGAGCTGCGGGTCTATCGCTACCGGTGCTGATTGCCAGATTGGCATGATGGGCTCCAATTA
This sequence comes from Caballeronia sp. LZ032, assembly GCF_031451315.1. NCBI lineage: Bacteria > Pseudomonadati > Pseudomonadota > Betaproteobacteria > Burkholderiales > Burkholderiaceae > Caballeronia > Caballeronia sp. LZ032. The sequence continues at coordinate 3,022,582 of NZ_JARUXP010000001.1, read as the reverse complement.
TTGCCACAGGCGCCACGCGCTGTGACCTCGAGGACCGGCGAGTCGAGATTGCGAAGCCGGCGGCCGCGAGAACGCGGCAGCGACATCCGTTGCAATCGAACAGACGTGCCGGAGCAGCTCCAGTACGGAGTTGTTCAAAGTCGATTTGTGTAGTGTGCGAGCAGCCCGGGGCGCACGGCCTCGGCCTGGTTGCTGGTAGACGTCTACCGCCGGGACGAGTGGTCAATGCTTCCCGGACAGGCGACAGTGCCTTACCGGCATATCTCCTGAGGCAAGAGATGTTTCGATGCCGGCCCGTGTTAGTTCTGCTTTTGGAGGTCAGCTAGAAAGTGCGAAATATTTCGCACTTAAAGTCACTGTAGTACAACAATTTCGAAGCGCAAGGAAAATCGGACTCATGCGTTGTCGACCTCCACCGCGCTGCGAGCGGCGCATACGATGTCGGCCTGGTCGATGAAGCGGTCAAGAGAGTCTGAACTGAGCAGGTGAAGGAGCTGGATGAAGACGCTGAGCTGTAGCGAGCCGGCGTGCAGCTGGGCCGCAAGCGATGCAGCAGACACAGTCGCTCCGAGCCGGCTGAGTCTTCCCGCAACTTCCTCCAGACCAATCGACGGTTGTCTTTCGAGTTCCGCCTTGAACACCTTGCTTGCGCGCTCTTCCCATGTGCCATCGTGGCGCGATGCCTCGGCCCAGCGCTCAGGAAGTTGCGCGTTCGTCACCGCAAGGATGTGCAGGAACAGACTTGCTCGCAGCGTCCCGCGGGAAATCTTCGACACGATAGCGCGCTCGCCTCCTCTCACTCCGTCGCGCGTCAGCGCTTCGACCAGACCGCTGTAAGTCATGTCCTTGCGGGTCAATGCCACGCGCGTCGCTCTTGACGCAAGTCGTGACCAAGGGGTGTCAGCTTCGCTCATAAATGATTTGACTTTTTCAGCCCATTGCCTACGCTTCAGTGCGAAAAAAAGCGCACTCACGCACGGGGTTCCCGGCGGGAATGGTCCTCGACGGTAGGACGAACGTTCCGGTCAGAAAGCGCCCCGCGTGTCTCTTCGAAGTGTATCGACGGTCATTCCTGGCTTGCACCTGCCTCTGTGTGGAGGTGGTCGACATGTTTCCCGAACGCATGCTTTATCTAACGGTGGAAGGCGTCGTCGTGCCGCGCACCGTGACCCGTACGCAGCTCACTGGAGCTGAGCCCTGTCGATGGTCGGAGTGTCGGCATCTGGCTTACCTCGCGGATATGGTCGAACCGCTGGAGCAGCTCGGCATCGTACTGAACTCAGCCTGGCTTCCGGCGCTGGGTATGCAGACCGTGGCTGGCATCCTGCCGCAACGGCTGCGTAACCTGGTCGTCGGTGCTACTGCACGAGGGAATCGCGTCATCCGGCGCGGCAAGCTACCCGCCGCGGCGGGGCGACGCGAGCATCTTGATGCCGACGTGCGGCGACGCCAGCCGCGCCAACTTACTGTGCTCGAATGCGACGCGTGTAGCGTACCTATTCCCCTGCGCAATGACGCCGTGATTGTCCCCCACGGCCTTTGGGCCGCAACATCGGACGAGTGGCGACATCTCGCAGATAAGCTTACTACACAGATTAACTGACAGGCATCTGGAATTTTGTAGTGAATTCCAAAATTCATTTTGCGGTATACGCAATTCACTTGCCAACTGCACAAGCGTATAACGTTAATTGCGGTTTTCCTGGTTCGGCAAATTTAACGATATACGTTTTAGCCACTAACCGAGAGAGTGAATTCCTTGGTTAAAGCAGACCGTTTGCCTGCGTCGAACACCAGAAAGCCGGATTTTTCTGTGCCGTGACAGTGTTGTGCAAATTAATTTTCGATAAGTAAATTCTTGAAAACTCCCGTCCGGCAAGGGGGAATCACAAATTCGCGGAATAGTGCGTATAAAACCTGTTGACGAACGGAAAATGGTCGCTAGTATGTTCTCAACATGATTCATAGGAGGCTAGATAGAAGACCAAAAACAAGAGATTCCATGGTGAACTAAATGAAAGTGCACACCAAGGAGTTTCAGACAGATTACTAGGTAGTGCTAGTTCGGCAGTTGACGAGTTTCAACCGCGACTGAGCAAGACGGGCATCCGGTGAGTTTGGCCCGGGTGTATTGGTGCCCCCTCTGGGGGAGCTCCTCGCCACGAAGCGCGTAGGGACTCCCATAGCTGGGGCGCCTCGGTCAACCTGAGGAATGTAGTCATGTTGGCAATTTACGCTCGGCCACGGCCGACCCACCAAGACCAGGCGCATACGTCTGGTTGTTGGCGACAGCCTGTAGGCCGCCCCGGCGGTTGCCTCAACAGGCTCTCGCGCCTTCGCTGTCATGAGTTCCACCGACAGCCCTTCACCCGCGAATCCCGATTGCATGCTTTGCACGCTGCGAACTTCTGGCGCGCATGCTTGCCGGTGTTTTCAACCCGAGCACAAAATTTCGAATATCGGTGTCGGGAATAGCCGACGCAAAAACGCAAAGAGGGACGGCGCCAACCGTCCCTCTTTGCCTTAGACAAGTTTCCTCTCTTCTTGTGAGAAAAAACCGTACGTTCCTACTCAAGACGTACGGTCTCACGAGTTGACTGGGCTGTCAATGTTTTCTCATGCTTTTTTAAGAAGGCAGGGAGACATTCGGCCAAATTAACCTCGGAGGCTGAAATGCCAAGTATTTATGTTGCGCATACTGAGTTCCTCTCCCGAGCTTCTATGCTCGCGGACCCGCCATATAACCAATCCGACCCGAATTCAAGTATTGGCAGTGGCCCTCCCATTCGATGTCCCCCTGTACGGTTCCGCCGCTCATTCGCGCCGGGCCGTCGCCATTTCAGATGCAATACACGCAATGCGAGCAAATCGCCAGCCGCGTTTCACGGTCGGTATCTACGCAATGCGGAGCAATTCGAAAGGAGCCGGTCATGAAGCAAGACCTTTCCAACGAAGTTATCGAAAATAACTATCAGAATAAAAATTCGATGGCACAAGCCAACCCCTGCTTGAACTACGTCCCACAGTGGGATGACTACGATTCGACTGTCGCCCGCATGACCATCGCGCCGGAGCGCGGCTTTGACGGCCGTATCTCTTCCGACGCTTTCGCACTCTTTCCGACACAAAGACAGGCTGAGCTGGCAAGAGCGCTTACCACATCCATCATTCAGAGCACGCTGGAGCGCAACCCGGCTGACTTCGCATATCAGGAGCTCCTGCTGCGCGCGTCGGTGCATCTTGCGGACACGGCTGACTTACATGGCCACAGCGTTCCGACCCTGTCTATCTCGGTTCCGACGGCAGGCCCCAGAGGCATGTTCGTCTCGATACCCTCCGCGATGGGCGTGCACTCGTTCGTAGCCGCGCTCGAAAACTTCGTCGGGACCGGTTCGGTGAGTTTCGACGTGGACACGCCGGCAGGGCAGCCGATTCGCGTCAACCGGCTGAAATCTCTCACCGTCGAGTTTCCGCCGAACGGGTCGCCGCGTCGCTTCGTCAAGACGCTGCTCCGGAAGCTGGACAGCGCTGTGATGACGGGATTCGCGGACGAAGTCAGGGGCGCCTTCCATCGCAACCCGGAAGATTGCGCACACTCTTTGGCGGCCCTTGGAATACAGCAGAATCTTGGGGTCCTGCTCGTCACCGGCATAACCGCAAAGGCCATGGCTCAGCCTGGCGCACCGCTCGTGCTCATGGAACTGGGCCAGTTCTCGATTCTCACCGGGATTCCGGTTGTGTGTGTCGGGACACCCGGTGCTGCACCCTCGCTGGTCGAGCTCGGCGTCTCAGTCGCCGCTCTTTACAGCTATGGCGCATGCATCATCGAGCCCTTTGGCGATAAGGACCCGCATTGGGGTCTCTACTCAGAATACACGTGGCAGAACTATTTCGTGGATGCGTTTGGCGCGAAACAGCCTGGCTGGTTTGGTCAGGAGATGTTGAAGCACTGCGCGGGACATACGGACCTGCTGTTCAAAGTGGGGCGTCATGTTCGAGATTTCCACGAAAAACGGTCAGCTGAAGCGCTCACATCTGAGGCACTGACCGGTTTTGCCAAGACGGCGCTCGTGATGGTGGAGGGCGACAATCATTTTGGCCGGTGTAGCGGCGAAGGTTTTGGCCGGTGGGGAGAAGTCAGAGGCGGCGTAGCCGCCGGAGAGTTCTCCCCACCGG
>NZ_JARUXP010000001.1:2988641-3018306 GCF_031451315.1 Caballeronia sp. LZ032 | reverse complement strand
AAGGAGCGACAACCATGACCGGATAACGACCGACAATCATCCCGGTCGACCGGCCAAAATGATTGTCGGTAAACCGGCCGTGCTGCTTGACGCTATCCATGATGGAGTCCAAGCCGTTGGCCCTCTTGGCCATGGTCAAGCAAAAGGCGAAGGTCAGCCGAGTGACAGCCATGCGCTTCGCTGACTGGTTGCCTCTCGAGTCGGCGATGATGCTCATCGCGCCGACTGACGAACCCACGCTCTCCGCCCTGTTGTTGCCGCTCATGGGAGAAGCATCATGACCAAGGCTATCCACGATGTGCGAGTTCAATTCCCGGCATGGCCGGGCGAGTCGGTGACCAGCATTGCAGACATGGTTGCGAAGACGAGCGGCACGCACGCGGTGCGCAAGTTGTTGAGAACAGGTATTCGACGCGGCGTGCTCCTGTATGGGAGCCTCCCGTGCCGCGTGCAGCAGTTCTGCGACGCGACGTCTTCCGCTTACGGCGATGAGCACGACCTGCTTGCAAACCACACCCTGCATCGTTTCGCAACTTCAGGAATGGAGGCCGCCATGGCTGAACGTACCGCTGAGCACATCGTCTTCGGCACCGTTACCCGCACGAAGTATCCCAAGCTGATGCCTGGATTCGAGTGTGGGAACCGGTTCGGTCTGCAATGCCCCGAGTGTGCACTGGAGGCGACCAGGGTAGCCGGTCGCCGCATCTCTTATGTGGCGCACTGTATTCCGTATGCAACCCGTTGCCCTTGGCATGGGTGCAAGCTGGTCTGTGACAGCGAATGCAGTTCGCTCGAAATCCTGCTCTCGCAGAATCGCGGCCAGGCTCGTGAAGCCAACGCTCTCCGGTACGCTCGACTTGCACGGTCTATACATCAGAATACGGTGCCCGGTGCGTTGTGGTCACGCATCCGCGCGAACCTGCAAGATAAGGGCTATGCGACGGAAGAAGGAAGATTGCGATTGAAGGAGCTCCGCCCTCGATTCCTCGGTCTCTTCTCCGAGGGATTTGAGGATGCGCGGTTGACCCAGCTCGCTGCCGACTGGCACATCATCGAAAGTTGTATCCGTGCTGCGAACAGAGTCGACAGGGCTGCACCGGCGTCAATTCTCGTGCTGTTTGATTGGGCCGCGCACGAAATCGAACCCATCCGTCGGAAGCCATCGCGCGCGAACCTCGGCTACCAGAAGTCGATGGAAGAACGGTTGTTCAGGGATGTCCACCGGAAGCGTTGGCTGGACCATTCCAGTGCCGCCCCGACTGCTACTCGCACCCATCTGCGGCACAGCGCTCTGGGTCTCTGGACCTGGCTCTACCGCAACGACCGACCGTGGCTGCTGGCAAATCAGAGACCGGCGCGCCGTCCGAATAACCCGCGTCGCACGCACGAGATTCCCGAAAGCGTCTTGAGCACGATTCGTGGGAACTCCGTTGACATGCGCGAGCGTACAGGCGGTAGGGAGCCGTTGCCATCGGCGTATCAGATGCGGTTGTCGTATGGGATGAACGATTATCTGTTCGACCGCGTCACGCGCACTCTGCGTCGCATTCCGAATCCGGCCCAGCGTCCGGCAGCGAGGGAGGTATTCGTGAGCCGGCGCTTCAGGCGGGCGGCGGACCGCAACGTGGTTGAGGGGCTGCCGCGCGACATTGCGTCGGTGTCCCGCCAAGCCAGGTTGCGGGTGGAGACCGTTCAGAAATTCAATCGCCATCGCTGAGCTGGAGCGTTATGGCTACCTACACACGACTCTCTCGACCCGCGATAGGGTTGTCTATCTGTCGCAGCGAGATGTTCACGTTGTACCTCCGACGGCTCAGGAGATACGCGAAGCACAATCTTTCGAGTGCATCCTGGTTACTACCGAGTGGGATGAGACCGGTCATCGAGCTGCTCGGCGACACAGTGGGTTCGGTCGAAGAGGTGCTCGAACACAACACACTGCTGCCGTTAACTGCCCGCTTCCTTGAGACCGATGACCATCTCTTTGTGAAAGCGCATTTCCTCGGCGACCCGCTTCACGGGCTCCAGGCAAAGCTGGGGATGAATGGGCCGCGGAGCGGCTGGTCGAAAGTTCGGCTGCTCCGATGTCCCGAATGCATGAAGGAGGACATTGGATGCTGCGGCAATCCGTTCTGGCGACGCGACCACCTCGTACCTGGGCTCCTGTTTTGCGGCAAGCACGGTATCCCGCTTCACGAGGCGTGCGAGGAGTGTATGGATTTCGCGAAGAATCCGGAAAGAGTACTTCATGCCGGACATCATTGCGGCTGCGGTCTTAGCCCCATAGTCGAGGCGTCGAAGCTCTCGTCAGGCGAGTCTGAAACCGAGATACAGATAGCGAGAGTCATGTCGAGACTTTTGCGTTCCGATTATCTTCCGCACGTCGACCCGAAGGCAGTGATGACTGCCGTGGCCCGGGGGGCTTTAAAACACGGTCTCGTCGCGGATGGTCAATCAAACATGCAGTCGATTGCAGAGTTCTTTAGCGAGCATCCGCTATCGACCACGGTGCAGCGGACGGGGTTGCGCAAGGCTGGCGACATACGATTTGTACGCGTGCTAAAGGGAACTGATGGCGTTCGACATCCCGTTGAAGCGGTCATCCTCCTGACTGCGCTCCACGGGAGGTGGGAGGAGGTCGAAACGGCTTTCGAGCGCAAATCGGACCCTTCGCCGTCCGTGCCACGAGAGACCGTCGTGGGGAAATGGAGTCAATTCCCTTCTCGGAAGCGGGCATATCGGTATGCAGCACTCAGGGCCAGGATACTCCCAGCTCTTCCCCGCCACATTCATGCGTACAAGAAGGAGCGTAAGCAGCGGCCAGAGCTTGCGCACGGGGAACTGCTGCTTAAGTTTCCGGCTGAGGTTCGAAAATTTCTGACCAGGAAGCGACTCATAGCCGCCGGTGTCGATGTTCCTGGGTGGCGTCGGGGCACAGAAGGACCTACTTCAATTGACGGTGAATTTGCAAGGTACATCGATGAACGCGGGCGGTACTTGCGTGACACCAGCTTCCCCGGTCGCATCTCTGTGAGAGTCCTCGTGCGAGGATTCAGGCGGCCAAACCTGTTCAGTCAAAAGCACCTTAATGGCCAGCTCAGTAAATCCCGCGCAGCGGTATCGAGGAACGAGGAAAGCAAGGAGCAGTGGATAGCTCGTACGAACTCACGCGCGGCGTGATGCGTACACAACTTTTCCAACGTGGAGGTTGGAATGGATACGACAGCGCAGGCCAGAACCGGCTCTCGCAGGCGTCGCGGGAGAGTCTATGCGTCACCTTTTGACCTCGCCGCCAGAAGGTGGCTCCACGACGATTACGTCGCAGACCAGGTCACTCCCTCCGCAAAGCCGGATGCTGGCGAGCGGACGTTCCGATTCTTCGACGTCAGGCCCTGCGTTGTGCCACAGAGCGTTCGGCTCCCTGCGTATGACCCGTTTGGCTGGCCACACGGTGAAGAGTTCACACCGCTCCTGAAAGCGCGTACTCCACTTCACAGTACTCGGGTGATTGTGCCGGGCTTCAAGCTCGACCGGCTCATGCAGGCGCTGTCCATGTCCGAGTATCGCGTGCTGACCAAGCTCGCGATGCATCCATCTGTCCTCGACATTCGCGAGCAGTATGGAATTTACGACCGGCTGGCGTACTGGCAAGCGGAAGCCGAAGGTAAGCGAATGGCTCGAAAGAACATCATGACCATCGATGTCATCGTCACGTATGCGTTGCCGCCGGACTTCAAGCTACGGTATCACGCGATTTCGGTGAAGAGTCCACGTCATGTCCCCAAGGAGAAGGACCTTGACCGGGAGGAGCGGGAACGCGAAGCGATGGCGGAGCGCGGCTGGACGTGGGAGCTGGTACGCGGCAACGCGGTTCCAGTCACCGAGTTCTGCAATCTTCGGACCGTGTACGGGTATGCGCGCGAACAGCATCTTCCTTCGCTTTACGAGCCCGCTCGTGAATTCGCACCCGTTGTCATCCGGTGTAGCAATCGGGGATGTCTGAAGGCGGTGATGGAGCGTGCTGCGCGCCACATGAACATCAGCTATGGCAGGGCGATTCACCTGTTCGCCGCCGCAGTCGCATACGGTTTTCTGCAGGTCGACCACAACTACCTTCTTGAGACTGGTAAGGAGTTCCGTCTGATTCCCAGCCGTCTTTATCGCAAGGCGTCGATGAGGAGCAGCCGTGTCCTACACTGAAACATACAAAGCCGTATCCGTCTCGGAATTGTTGCCGCGGGCCGCCGGCCCGGAGATGCTTCGACGTCTAAATCAGGTCGAGGAGCGCTGGCCCAAGGGTCTGTTCCGCTTTGCTTTATTCAAACGATTGCGAGATGGCGAGAACGTGCGGTACAGAGCTATCTGCTGGAATCAGATTGACAGGAGGCTCCATGTGCTTAGGCTCAAGAGCAATGCCGCTCCTACCGGTCCAGGGGACTGGCAAGTGTGGTCAGCTGATGCGGCCAATACGCCGCTCAGCGACATCGCCCGGACAGACGAATCCGTCGTGCCTGATTATATGAACTGGCCGCTGGAGCAGTTGCCTGAAGAGTTCAGGAGCTCACTGACAGGTCTTGCGCGGCGTGAGCGGATTCTTCGGGCGTTCTGCTTTCGCGACACCAAAGGCGAGGGAAACGTAGGCGACTTCGTCTTTGACGATGAGATTGTCACCGACACAGCGGCGCGAACAAAAGCACTGCGCTATGTGTGCCAGTCGCTCGGAAAGCCGCGTGGATGGGCCACCTATGTGCGCAAGCTGCTTCATCACTTCTGCCATTTCGGCGGCGCTCCCAATGCGATGCTTGCCCAGCACCAGGAGAAGGGATGTAAAGGACGTTCGCGAACGGGAAAGCTCGTCAACAAACCCGGCAAGTTGACCGGCGCGGAACGCCGTGAGAAGCGGCGTCACGAGGCTACAGGCAAGCCCATCACATATCGGCGCGAACCTACCAGCGCCGACGATGAAAAGAAGATGAGCGACGCGCTCAAGACGTGTTGGGCGGTTGAGCGTAAAACCAAGCAGGACGCTTACGACCGCCTCATGGAGCACTACGACGAAGTCCCTGAGCACCAGACTCCAACCTTGCATACGTTCTACAAGAAGTCGAAACCGCTGATAGTCAGGGACGACCTGCTCAGCTTGCGGAACCGGCATATTATTCAGGAGCAGACGCATGCGGCCAGAGTAGGCACCGCGACTACCTACACGCAGGGACGAATCGAAATTGCCGACCTTGACGGCTTCACCGCGAAGCTCGCGATTGCGGTTGTCGTGAAGGGGAAAGTCAAGGGCACACATATCAAGGTGATACTGGCCGTGTCGCGCAACTTCCGAACCATCCTAGGTGCGGAGCTAGTCTTGCGAGATGAAAAGGCTGAATCATACCGACGGTGCATCGCGTCGATTTATCTTGATAAGGAGGCGCTGGCGAAAGAGTTGGGGCTTGAGTCTGCCGATGGCTTGGTTTCCGGAACCATCGACGGAATATATGTCGACAACGGAGCGGGCGCCGCTCACGAGAACGCCAAGGTCGCCTGCGGTCAGATGAGATTGGGATTCGAAATTGCGCCGCCATCTCGCGGTGACCTGAAGGCGGTTGTCGAGAGCATCAATTCGATGATGGTAAAAACGATGCGGACGTGGCCCGGCGGGTATGACCGTGAGAACGACAAGGTTCATCAGGAGGAGCGCAGGAACGCTCGAGCGATACGCCCTATGACGCTCAAGAAATTCAAACAGTGCCTATGGCTCGCGATTCAACACCACAACTTGCACGCCGACCGTTCGAAACTCCGTGACACCAAGATGCTCATGAATGGTGCTTCAGGAACACCGGCGGCTCTGTGGGAAAACGCGCAGCTTAAACGCACTGGCGATGCCGCGCGGAAACTCACACCAAGGGAAGTGTTTCGCAGATTCATTCCGTGGGAGTCGTACACCGTACGCCGAGGTCTCGTCCATTTCACGGGGGGCTATCGGTACGAATCGCCGGAGCTTACCGCCCTGTGGACGGAACACGTAAAGACCCCTATCTCGCAAAGGAGGCCTCTCGTCGTCAATGTTAAGGCGCTGGATGGGAATCCCCACGCCCTTATTTGGGCAATGCCTAATGGGGAGGAGAACCTGCTCAGGCTTATCGAAGAGGATGCTCTCCGCGTCGGTAACTTGATGTGGGATGATTTGAACCTCATTGCTGAGGCCGACTCCATGCGCGAGCTGGATGAACAGAACGCGAAGCGTGTCAGTGCGAAGAACGTCGCGACGGTGGCCCAGCACACTGGGGTGAGCAAGGCTGAGCGTGTCCGCATCGCGAATGGCGACCTGGGGGGACTCAAGGGCGAGTCGATGGCCGCGGCGAAGAGAAACGCCGACGAAGAGATTGACCGCGATTGGGGAAGGAAGCAGGCAGAAGCATTGGGCATTCAGAGCGGACCTATCATCGTTCCAACGCCTGTCGCTCCGCCGCAGAAGCCCGAACCGAAGGTGCCAAGTGCTGACGCACGCTTCGTTGAGCAGATGCGTGCGAGGCGCAACGCCAGCCGCGGGAACAATCTCGACAATCGTTGACGGTGGCGAGCGCGGCCGCGCTGCACGACTTCAGTCCAGGCCGCCAGACGAAGCCTGAACTCTCACTTATGAAGTCTCATGCTCGAGGAACTCTACAATCGAATCTCACCCGCCTGCTGCTCCGTCACGGTCTTCCTTGACGACGAGAAAATCAGCGAGGGCTCAGGCTTTGCGTTTCTTCCGAACGGTCAGGTGATTACGGCCGCGCACGTCGTCACCGGGCGGTTCCCGGTTCGGCACAGCGATTACATCGACCCGGCGCTAAAAATATTCTGCAAGTTCTAGGGTTTGTCGGTCGCAGAGTATGCGGTCCAGCTTTGCTCCATGAACATAGAAGTCCCGGGATTTTCGCAGCCGGTCCAGCTGGACATCGCGATGCTGAATCCGAAGGAGCCGTTTCCGACGGAGGTTCCTCGGATACCGGTCGTGCTTGGGGATACGCTGCGACTTGGCCAGCGCGTATTCCTGGTAGGCTATTCTGAAGAGCTGCGCCTCCCGTTCGACATCGACCGACTACTCTTGCCAGAGACAAAGGGCGTCGCCGAATTCAAGGCAGCCATGGACAAGGGCTACATGGCCGACATGACGGGCCCGCTCATCAAGCAAGGGCATATCGGCAACCTCAGGCGGATAGTGACGACAGTCTCTGGTCTCGGAACCCTCGAATGCGATGTCATGTATATCGACAACGCAATGCATCCCGGCGCCAGCGGCGGCCCAGTGTTCAATGAGCGGGGCGAGGCCATCGGAATACTTTCTCAGCGCGCCATGACCGCCGTTGAATACGGAACCGATGGCCGAGCACGCGTGCCATCTGGTTGCACCATCGCTATCGGCCTCAGCCCGCTTGAGTTTCTCGGCAGGACGCCCCAAGCCTCTAACTGATTGCAGCCGGCTCGCATAGTCTGCTGACCTTAGTTGATTGACGTCTCGTTTGGGCTAGACTGGCGATTCGCCTGCACCGGAGGCAACCAGCAGGAGCGTACTTAATGGCCATCGACTTGTTTGCTGACTTGGGTCGGCCAGAAAGCGAACTGCATCCGCAATACAAAGCGTTGAGAGACCTCCCCGGTTATGCGCCGGCCCGACAGCTCATACGAGAATTGCAACGTGAGTTTGCCGACCCGGACGGAAACTTCGTGGAGCAGTTTCAGACTTTTGCGCTCGATGCCCGGACCTTTGAGTTCTTTCTTTCCGTGATGCTGGCAGATTCTGGCCACGAGTTGGACCGGAGCATCGACCGGCCAGATTTTCTCGTCACAAAAGATGAGGTCACCGCAGCCGTCGAGGCGGTCACCGCGAACCCGCGAGGGAACGGCAGCATCCAACCTTACGACGCTGTTCCCGACGCTAGGTCACTGCAGGAAGCCGCCGAGCAACTTGAGCACACCATCCCAATCAGGCTCGGAAGCCCACTGTTCACCAAGCTCAACAAGAAATACTGGGAGCTACCGCATGTCGCCGGCAAGCCATTGATTCTTGCGATACAGGACTTCCACACGGCTGGAGCACTGATGACATCGGATGTTCCGCTGGTGCAATACCTCTACGGGATTGGGCAGACTTGGTGGCATGACGAAGATGGCAACCTTGTCATTCAAAGCCATAACCTCGGCGAGCACAGAGAAGGCGCCAAACGCATTCCGTCTGGATTTTTCCAGCAGGAAGATGCGGAGAATATCTCTGCGGTGCTGTTCTCCAACGCGGGCACGTTGGCAAAGTTCGACCGCATGGGACACCAAGGTCAGTATAGGGCTAGAGGTGTTCGGATGCTTCGTTGGGGCTCCTGCTATCGTCATGACCCGAACGCAACGCTTCCGCGTCCATTCGTGTACGAAGTCGGTGATAGCGAATGGCCAGTCGAAACTTGGCGGCAGGGAACTGTTCTCGTCCACAACCCAAATGCGCTGCATCCGCTACCTGAGCAATGGCTAGGCGCCGCACTTGAACACACGTTAGTGGATGGCGAACTGAGGACGATGGTTTCGGAGCAGTTCTTCCCCTACAGTTCCATCACGCAAATCATGACGAATGCGTCGCGTGGCGATGTCAGGAGAACAGCTCAAGGTCTCTACGACGCACTCACCAGCGTGCTGCCACCGTGAGGAGCCGCGCGGTATTCGGATGAGCGCCTCGATGTCCGCTCACGCCGCGGTCTGATTAGTCTCGATGTCAGATGGGGATGACCCGCTCGGAATGAGGTCTGCAAAGATTGCTGCGGTCCGGGAAATCTGTCGCTTCGAGACCGGATTGATGACCTCGTCGGAAGCCGCAAGCGGATGTCGTAGAAAGTGTTGTGTGATGACTTTGCGCAGGTCTGGTAAATCCCTCACGGTGTCTTCAATCTCGGAAGCGAGGAGCACCTTGATTGCGTACCGTTTGGGGTCTACGCTGGCCCGCATCGCTTCAATCTTCGCATCCGCCTCTGGTGACAGCTCCCCGGTGAGCCATAGCTCGAAAGTCAGTGCGAGGTTCCTGAATTCCGGGTTATCAAGCGTTTGGCTTCGAACGGTTGGGATGCGCTTGTTCAGCCACGCCTCGACGTCGGAATCCGAAAGCAGACGCCCCGGCAGCAGGCCCTTGCACTCGATAAACCGAATCTGTTGGCCAGGCACGACTACTCTGACGTCGACTTCCGCAACGTCCTTTCCATCCTGTCGGTAAATCTTGTTCATGGTGATGTTGGCGCCGGCAACCGTCCTTCTCATCACATCTGCGATTACAAATTCGAAGAGCGCTCCGCGAAGAGTCCCAGCTGCGCCTTCAATTTTGCCGAGCTTCTCGAACAACTGAGTGAACTTCTCAGGTTCGACCGCTTGAGTAGCTGCCTGCGTCAGCGTCGCACTAAGCTCCATCAAGGCCCGCGCGACGTCGGTGCCGAAGAGGGATTCGGTTGTTGCCGGTACGACACCCTCACGCCGGATTGCATCCAGCGCCTCCAGGGTGTAGCGATGCGCGACGAAGAACTGCATCGTTCGAACCCCGCGCACCTGCCGCAGCGACCTGCATTTGTAGATGAATGGCGAGAGGTCGTTAAGGTCAACCTCATCTTTAAGTAACACATCGAGTACGATGAATCCGGGCTTGGGGCGACTGGAACAGCCCCCTGAATTGCCGGACACGGTCTCTACCTTAAAATAACGGGTAGTCATACGACTGTGTTTAGACCTAACAGCAAGCAGGAAGTGATGGAAGTGTTGACTGGGCCGGAGCGCCGGCGGCGGTGGTCTGCGGAAGAAAAGGCGGCGATGGTCCGGGAGAGTCTGGAACCGGGTAAGACCGTATCGATGGTGGCTCGCCAGCATGGCGTCAATCCGAATCAGTTGTTCCATTGGAAGAAGCTGTATCAGGACGGAAGCCTGTCGGCGGTGTCCGCTGGTGAAGAGGTCGTGCCCGCTTCAGAGCTGGCGGAGGCGCTCAGGCAGATTCGCGAATTGCAGCGACTGCTCGGCAAGAAGACCGTAGAAGTCGAAATTCTGAAAGAAGCAGTGGAGTACGGTCGAGCAAAAAAATGGATAGCGCGCTCGCCCTCATTGCCGGGGGACGACCAGTGAAGCAGGTCTGTGATGTTCTCGGCGTTGCGCGCTCGAACGTGTCGGTCAGGCGTGCACGCCCTGCCGGCTGGCAAGACAGGCGCAGCGCCGTGCAGACGGATGATGCGGAACTGGTGGCGGAAATCCGTGAGGCCGTCATCGATTTGCCGAGCTACGGCTATCGTCGCGTCTGGGGCGTGATTCGAAGCAATCGGGAGACGCATGGTGCCGGGCCAGTGAACGTCAAGCGCATTTATCGCGTCATGCGAGTTCACGGTCTGCTGCTGCAGCGCCGGCCGAGGCGTCCCACCATCACGCGGCGACACGACGGACGGGTTGCGGTTGCCAGAAGCAATCAACGCTGGTGCTCTGATGGCTTCGAATTCCGGTGTGAGAATGGCGAGGCATTGCGCGTCACCTTTGCGCTGGATTGCTGCGACCGCGAAGCGATGAGCTGGGTTGCGACGACAGGCGGCTACACCGGCAACGACGTTCGTGACGTGATGCTTGCAGCCGTTGAGCATCGGTTTGGCAATGTCGATGCCGTACCGTCTTCGATTGAATGGCTAAGCGATAACGGCTCGGGATATATTGCGCACGAGACACGTGCGTTTGCGAGCGGTATCGGACTCACGCCGCTCACAACACCGGTGTGCAGTCCGCAAAGCAACGGTATGGCCGAGAGTTTCGTGAAAACCATGAAGCGCGACTATGTCGCCTTCATGCCCAAACCGGACGCTGCAACCGCAGTACGCAATCTGGCAGTGGCGTTCGAGCATTACAACGAAAGGCATCCACACAGCGCCTTGAAATACCGTTCACCTCGTGAGTTCAGGCGCAGGACGGATTCATCAAATCAAGTGTGAGACGGTGTCCGGAAGTACGGGGGCAAATCCAGCGACCGGATTTGTTCCAGGTGGCCAGCGCGCTTATATAGGAAGGCGCGGTCATATCCCACTCGAACATGGAAACAATAGGCCGTGCTGCAGCCAGACCACCTCGAAGTTTGAAGCTATTGAAGCTCCCGAGCCCAAGCTTCGCCGCCCATTCCTGAACCGACTGAAGAAGGACAGTCTCCGCTATCAGCCGTGCCCTGATGGGGGGCAGCAGTTCATCGAGATACGGGGCGTTCTTAGCGAAGGCGAAACATTGCCCCAACCCGGGCACCTCGATAGTCTCAAAGAGGCCGATGTCGACGAGGTTCTGCCAGACACGTTCGAACGGGATTTGACGCGGACCACCCGAGATGCCGGCGGCCGAAGCGAGGTGGACCATCGGCATCAGGCCGCCGCGCGCTTTAAGCGCTCGTATGACTCGGGAATATGCGCCATTGCCCTCTTCAAACGCTTGAGCTAGCCGGGCCCAAAATCTATCGCTGCCATATTGGCTGGCCGCATACAGAAATCTTGCGCGACGCGCGAAGGGGATAGTCAGCGCGCGTACCTCCGCGCTTCGGCGCTCGATTTTCTTCCGTGCTGCCGCCGGTGTGATGCCAAGCCAGCTCGCGAGGCCAAGTGCAACGCTCCCACTGAGCTGGGGGCCTTCTTTCACCAAGAAGTCGTGCAAGTCGTCGGTCATGCTCGGAGTCTCCCTGTCACACAGCGCTATTTATAATCTTACGGCCATGTGACTGTGCCCCGCAAATTTTGCTTTAGGCTGCAAGAAAACTGTTTAAAAACAAATATTTACAACATTGTAAAATTTCGTGCTTGGCTGGCACTGCTGTCACAGTCGCGAAAATGCGTGATTGTTCAGCTCTTCAAAGTGCGTTTGGGCGGGACGGCGAGGGACGCATTTTCGAACTCCAGCCAGAAACTTTAGATTCAAATCGCATATTTCGGCACCCCCCAGCCGCACGGAATGCGTTCTGCACAGCTCGCGACGAGCGGTTCAATATCACGGCGCGGCCCTTCTAATCAGAGATGCGTATCGATGATGCAGCATACGCTGGTTATAATGGGTCAACTAAAAAGCGCCGCCCTTAGACGTGAGAGACCTAAAATCGACCGGGTCGCAATCCCCGCTGCCTCCTTCGGGAGTTAAATCTCCGAACCCGCTTTTTTCACCACAGCGTGAGACGGCTGGGGCGGTTACCGCGGACCGATTCAGCTACCAGTACGACTGGGCGCTCCATGAGTTCCTCGAACTCCATCATCGAGGTGAGGCGAGCATTGTCTTCGTCGAGCTGCATGAGGACGTGGTTTTCGGGACGTCCTTAGATGCAGAGGAAACCAGCTTCATCTTCTGTCAGGTCAAAGCTGGTGGAAAGAGCGGCTACAGTTCACAGGCTTTAATTAAGCGTTCGGGAGCCAAGAACTCTATTCTCGGAAAAATGCTGTCCAGTATCGCGGCGAAGGACATTGCCGAGCGCGTTCAAAAATTGGGCTTAGTAGCGACTCGTGGTTTTTCGCTTAAGTTGAAGACCGCCGGATTTCGCCTCGAAGAGATACCTTTCAGCGAGCTGGAAGAGAAGACCGCCACCGTTATCCGCGATTCTTTGCAGACCGAGCTGAACGCTAACGTTCCCCTCGAGAAGCTGCATTTTCGTGAACCCTCGCTCGACACGCGCTCCACGCGCCACGCCGTCATTGGTCTAATCTCAGACCTGCTCACTGAGCGTAACCCAAATCAGCACAGCAACAGTACTCAGATATATGTCGTGCTCACCGACGAGTTGCGGCGCAAGGGTGAGATTGCGTGGGACTATTCCGACTGGGACCAGCTTGTCATGCGGAAGGGCCTCACGGCCGACCGCGTTGAAGCACTCTTCGCGCAATACTCGTCGACGGCGTCTACAGACGAACTCATCAACGACTTCGATTCACAGGTCCGCGAGCTGGGATTTCTGACGCGTGACGTAAAAAGGCTTCGGGAGCGCGCTCGTACCTACTTGCTCAACACGCTGGCCGGAGGAGCGCTGGTTCAGGTGCAAGTCGGAGATTCAATACGCGAGCACCTCTCGACGGTCGAAGGGGTGCTGTGCCGACAGACGCTGGCGAGCCTAGTCAACAGCTGCGCACCTGTCGTCACCGAACATCTCAGAGACCAAGAGAGCCGCGCCGCCGCCTACATAATCGAGTATCTCAGGTCATAGTGATATGGGATTACCCAACTACAAACTGCTCGTAAGAAATTTGCGTACGAAAGCCCATGAGCGCATTGATATTCAGGACCCTCTACGTACAGTCGACTACCCAAAAGCTCGCCGGACGATTCGGGTTCGAAGCCGGCTTAAACCTGATAACGGGCGCGGATAACTCTATCGGCAAGTCTACGCTCGCACGTCTACCGCTATGGACGCTAGGGTGCGATATGGCATTCGACGCGGACTGGAAGAATTTTGATGTTCGTGCGTTGCTGAAGTTCGAGCTCGGCGGGCGTGAACACTACGTCACTCGGTACCGCGATGAGTGGCGGATACGAGCGGGCGATGGTTCGTGGGCATCCTACGAGGTGGGCAGCGACGAGTTCGAGAAGAAGTTCGCCTCGTTGGTCGGGTTTGGCGCGAAGTTGCCGCGAAGGAAGGAACCGTGGATTCATGAAGTGCCCTCGCCGGAGCACTACTTTGTGGCTTTCTACGTTGACCAGATGCGCGGGTGGGTCGAGCCGCTGAACAGCTTCCAGATTTACAAATACGAAAACTGGAAGGGTACGGTCCTATCGTTTCACGTCGGGTACCGCTCGGCCGAATATTTCAATCTCGATGCCGAGATTGCGAAGGGCAAACAGGCCGTTCTCGATGACGCGGACCTAATCGACCGCTACACGAAGGCTGTGGACGTATTGGATTTGTTTGCTCCCGAGGAAGAGCTTCCGACAACCGACGTAGAGCTCGATTCGGCAATTGCAGACATCCAGGGGACGATGGTTGCGGTCAAGCGACGAGAGCAAAGAGCGTTGGCAGTCCTCCGAGCGAAGCAAGAAGAGCTCGAGATTACGAAGGTTCAGATTGGCATAGCGAAGGCGGCTGTTGAGGCGCTTGAGAAAGACTACGACTACGCGAATGACCAGTTAGAATCCGACGTGCTTATTTGCCCCCTTTGCGCAACGAGGCACGACAATACTCTCCTTGAGCGCGCCTCCCTTCTCCAAGACCGGGCCGACGCGGAGCATCAGGTCGAGGATTTGACCGAACGCCAGTCCAAAATCGAAGCGGTTGTGAACACGACACTCCGCCGGTTAGACACTGTTCGAGAGGACTTGTCCAAGTTGAATCGGCGGTTCAAACGGCTCGATAGGGACGTCACCCTCAAGAGCATTCTGGAATCGATGGGGACGGATTCCGTTCGCCGAAGAGCAACGTCTGAGACGAATGAAGCAAGAAAGCGCCAACGTGATTACAACAAGCGGTTGTACACTCAGCGCCAGGAGCTCGCCGAGTTGGTCGATGAGGACCACGAGGAAACTATCAATCGCTATTTCCGCAGCGAACTTCGCGAGTTGTGCCGCGTTCTCCGCATCAAACCCGGCTTCGACATTGAGACGGCAACGCCGCTGGACTTCCGAAAGTTGGTGGCGGTAGGCGGCGGCGCTGACAGCACCCGGATGCGACTCGTCTACTACCTTGCGCTGCATCGAGTCATCCAGCACTACAAGACAGAGGTTCTTGCACCGCTTGTTCTCGACACTCCGAACCAGCAAGACCAAGGCGTGTTGAACTACAGTGGCGTGGCGGCGGAATTGAAACGACGTGCGACGGACCAGACTCAGTTCATCATCTGCGCCACACGCCATCACGCGATGTCCCAGCTCGAGCATGACTCGCACGTAATCGAGCTGGATGAGGCGCAGCTTCTGTCAAAGGAAGCTTTCGACCGTTACGAGCATCGTTTCAACGACTGGTTTGCGTGAACTGTTGACGAAAACGCTCGGCAAGCACTGAACGCCTTGCCGAGCGGGAGTAGCGCCCGGCGGCTGCCGGGTCGTAAACGTTTCTATTTCCAGGCCGCCCTGCTTGGCCTGAAGTGTCATTCTCTTGCCGACTTGCTTCCTGGATTGGACGTTAGAAACGCTTATGAGCTGACCTGCCCCCGGTATTAGTACGAAGCTCCGTTAGAGTCCGACGTTAATAATTCCTTCGCTTCTTGCGCCTTTGCGAACTGCACCGGCGCCAGGTAGCCGAGCGAGCTGTGAGGCCGCTCGGTGTTGTACTCGATACGCCAATCTTCAATCAGCCGCCTGGCGTGGCTGATGGAGACGAACCAGTGCTCGTTCAGGCATTCGTCCCGGAATCGCCCGTTGAAGCTCTCGATGTAGGCGTTTTCCACTGGCTTGCCGGGCCGGATGAATGACAGCGTAACGCCCACTTCGTAAGCCCATGCATCCAGCACCTTACCGGCGAACTCCGGACCGTTGTCCACCGTGATGGACTGGGGCAAGCCGCGCATCTCGCGTAACCGTTCAAGCACCTGTTTAACCCGTTGACCTGGCAATGAGGTATCAACCTCGATAGCCAGGCACTCACGCGTGTAATCGTCGACCACGTTCAGGCAGCGAAAGCGTCGACCATAGGCCAGCCCATCGCTGACGAAGTCCATCGACCAGCTCTGGTTCGGTCCCGTTGGCATCGGCAGCGGTTTGCGCTCGACAGCGGCAATGCGCTTGCGACGCCGCTTGCGCACGCTCAGTCCAGCCTTGCTATACAGCCGCCAGATGCGTTTATGGTTTGCCAGCCAGCCCTCGCGCTGCAACAGCACATGAATGCGCCGATAACCGTAGCGACGCTTTTGCGCCGCGATGGCCATCATCCGGCCAGTCAGCGCCTCGTCTTCGGCCCGGCGGCGCGACTCATACTGAAACAGCGAGCGAGAAATCCCTACCAGCCCGCAGGCTCGGGTGACACCCATGGCGCGTTCGGTCATCAATATCTGGACCGCTTCGCGTTTGGCCTGCGGGCTTGCTATTTTCGCGACAGAAGGTCCTTCAACGCAGAATTGTCGAGCATCGACTCGGCCAGCAGACGCTTGAGCTTGCTGTTCTCCTGCTCCAGCTCCTTCAGGCGCTGTGCATCGGACACCGTCATGCCGCCGAATTTCGCCTTCCAGTTGTAGTAGGTCGCCTCCGAGATGCCGTGCTTGCGGCATAGCTCTGCTGGCTTAAGGCCCGTCTCACTCTCCTTCAGGACGCCAATAATCTGTTCTTCGGTGAATCGCTTCTTCATGCCCGCTCCTTGTCGGAACGGACTCTACACCGTCAGCGTACTAATGGCGGGGAGCAGGTCAAGCTCGCTAACGCGCTGATTTGACAGCCTAAACGCTTTGCTGCGAGGAAGCGGAAACGTTGCGGTCCTGCCGGATGGATATGTCGAAGAAGCCAAGCTGTCCGCTTCAGTTTTTGCGTCGCGCTGGTGCTCTTTCTGCAACTCGGTCAGGCACTGGCATCGGAAGTCTTGTCAGATTCTTGAAACCCTGGAAGCTCTTTCGCGAGGATGCGCAACCACCCGGGTAGGTCCTGCGCCTTTTCCAAGAGCGCCCCCATGTGTTCCCGAAAGAGGGTCACGCGTCCCACCGCCAAGGCGAGCAAAAATTCAGGCAATGCCTCTCCCGCCGGTGCATCGTGCAAATCCATCAACCTGAGGACGAGTCGCTGCATGTCGCCACTGAGGTCCGGGCTGGCCGAATAGTCCAATTCTGACTTGTACGCAGCACGCAATAGCGCCGCCTGAATGGCGGGGTCGTTGAACCGCGTGAAGTTCGCCGGCGCAATGAGCGTTTGCTGGAATAGTCCACTTATAAGACTCGTCTCGCTGTCCTTGCTCCCGGCAGCGCGGCACGCCTCGAGGAATACAGCAACTGTCATCAATACGCCAGACCCCAAGTCTGTTCCAGCGAGTGGCGGAGATGGTTGCCACAGCAAAAATCCGGGAGACATAGCGGGCGGACTATCAACGTACGAGGGCATGAACGCCATCGGCCCCTGCAGTCCGTTCCCTTCTCGGAATCTGCGCAATCGCTCGGTCAAGCCTGCGGGAGCGTCGATGTCTCGGTCGGAACACTCGTCCAACACATTCTTGACGAGCTGAGCTTCGGCAGCCCAGTCCACGTTCTGGTCAATCTTGCCAATCGGGAGTTCGATGTGCGCTTTGAACTGGTATCGGCTGTCATCGGCATTCAACTGAAGGTCGGTCTGCAATTCCTTCAACCGCGCGTCGCTTTCAGGGAGTACGGCCAGGGCAAGATATAAACGCGGTCCCCTAGGTTGGGTTGCGCGCAGCGATGCACTAATCTGTTTGAAAATGAATCCGTTACCGAGTATGGGCGCGACCACCACCACGCTAGCACGGGAGATGAACGCCTGCAGTTCATCACTCGGTCTATCCAAATCGGAGCTGTTGAAAACTCGGATATCGGCCCCGGGCGACTTCTCAACCAGAAGCGTTTGCGCCAACTCGGCCATGCGCTTCGCTTGTCCTTCGCCTGGCCGCCCCTTTTCAAGGGTGTCGACAGGGTAGACCACTGCGGTATCGCCAGCCGCTGCGTAATTAGAGAGCCAGCTTCGCAGTAAGCACTCACCGTTGTCATTGTCGACGCAGTACGTGGCGACGAGCTCGGCGGTATCGAACGATAACGACCAGAATGACTGTCCTCCGGGCCGACGGCGGGCAACGAGAGCCACTCTATCTTTGGAGATTTTCGTCAACACTGTTTTCCGAGCAGCCGGAAGCGCCCTGTGCGCTAACCGTACAGACTTCGGCTTGAAGTTCTGACTCAGAAACCGTTCGCCAATAATTCGAACCGCCTCGCACCCTGGCGGCACCTCTCCAACATCGGTTTCGAATTGCGGCCGCAAGCCGGCCAACGATGACGGTCCCGTCAGTTGACGGGGCAGGCTGAAGAGAACGTTTCGACGCCTTTCGGTAGTTGCCGTTTCACCTAGTAGCTCTCGAGGCTCGAGGCCTAATACAGTGAAACACTCAACGTATAGGCGACCCAGCTTTTCGATGATGCGAGATTCCATTCCCCCGGAGGTTGACGCTGAAATGATAACGAAGGCGGGACCGGAGTCGAGGCTCACATCGTCCAAGCCCTCATACGAGCGGAAGCTTTCGACAACGTACCTGCGTTGTGCGTCGTCCCCCTTGCGCATTGAAATCAACGCTTGGGCAACGGGCCAGATTGCCATCGAGTCAACGAGTACGCGAACCTTGGCCTCGGGAAGTCCGTCGCAATACTTGGTGAACGACTCTAGCAGTCGAAGGGCGACGAACTCGATGGACGCAGTGCAAGTGAGTAGGCTCTCCGTGCGGATGAAGTGGGACGACACCCGGTTGGACAGTTTGGCGAAATAAAAGCCTTGAGGTGCTGCTGCAACAATGCTTCCAAGGTCTAACTCCGATTTGACGAAGCTATCGAACGCTGGCGCCAGCACTTCTCGCAGGCCGTCTAGCTCCATCCTATTTTCGTTAGCAACATGATAGATGTGCCCACCATTTTTATAAGCGAAGAGCGACACATGGCACAGCCGCGAGACCACGTCGAAGGAAGTGCCGTTGTTTTCCGGCTGTTCTTGCTCTTCCCGCAACCGCCGTGCAGTCTCCGTGTTGCCGAGAACGATGAGTTCAGGGGGCACAGGATTGGTTGCAGACCAGCTTCGAAAATTTTCTCGAATCTCGGCCCAATTAGGTGTGTCAGAGCCCAAGAACAGAAGCAGCGAATTCTTTGTGAACGGCGTAGGGCCAGAAAATGGAATGAAGAGCATCGACGTCACACCGGCAACAGGATGGAATATGCGGTGCCTTCAACAGGCCCGAGTTCTCGCCGCGTCCATGGTCGGAGGAAAAACATCATCTTCCCGTCCTGCAGGAAAACATGCGTTCCATCCTCCAGCTTGATGTAGTCTGTCGACAAGTCGTGCGCGCGCAGCTGCGTATCGATGTCGGTTACCGCTGACTGCGTTCCGAAAAGATACGCCAGCCTTCCTGTGCGTATGCGAAGAAACCCATTTCGCTTCATGAGCAATGTGGCGATGCTAAACAGGCCTATGCCGCGCAGCGAGTTACCTGAGGAAGTCCGCCACTTCTTGAAGCAATCGATGATTGCGTTTTCCTCTTCGGCTACCGGGATGTCGGCCAAATTATCCACCGAGCGCTTTGCCTCGGGGCGGCTGGCGAGCCACCGGCGTGCGAGCCCCGGTCCGGAGTCAACCATCGTAACTTCCATGAAGCTGAGCTTTCGCAAGGGGCCCTTATGTGTACTTGGTGGCTCGTCTCTCTTTACGCGAGGGTGAGTCGTGAGACTTTGCAAGAGGTACGAGTGGACGTGCGTATTTCCGCCCGCGAACATGTGCACGTTATCGTCGTCAATCTGGCGCAGGCGCAATGTGACCGCTCGGACGCCTTTGTCGTATTCCACACCGTGGTGGTTAGCTCGCGCCCACCAGTCTGAATTCTCGACCAACTCACGGACCAGATGCGCCAACGGGTCCGAGACCTCGCGCAGATACTTTGCTGTCCAGTCATCGGCAAGATGAGCGAGCACGTCTTGAATTACGACACGGATGTCGCCTTCCGGTCGCACTCGCCATGTGGCTTTATCCCGCTCGTAGAACGGGCGGATAAACTCTCGCTTGCTCCCTTGGATGCACATGAGGTTGGCCCGCGTTTCACTTGTCTCGTGCGTTTGATGGAACTGAAAATTATCCATTGCATCGAGAAATGCGCCGTAACCCTTCGCCTCACGACGCTTGAGGACTGTTCCGTCACCACCTTGCAGCTGGCCCGCGAGCACCCAAGCGGCTAGGACATAAGGAAGCCCGAGGTGCTTCTGAAGGCTAGTCTCGAAATTTTCAGCCGAGTTGTAAAGGTCTGAAAACGTCGCAACAGCATCGCTCTGATAGTTTCGCGCCCATGTCACAACGAACTGGAGCAAAGCGGCCTCGGCGCAGAATGATGTAACGCCAGCAGGAGCCATCGGAACCGCGAGTTCGCGCCACTCTTGATTGCTCAGAGTTGCAATTGCGTCCTCGATACTGTCGATATCCCGTTCTGGCAGTTGCATCTTCGATTCCTGTTCGCCGTTCGCCTTTTTTGGCACGCCATGTCCACTACTTCCCACGAAATTGTAGCTTAGCGACCGTGGACCTCAGTGCCCGGTTCGCCGCTCTCCAGCTCGTCAGACCGGCGGCGGCTGGAAGTTCATAGATTTGACCCGATTATTTTAATTGGTTGACTTGGTTGACCTATAGTTTGCTTGAGCTAGACTGAGGTGGCGTCACTACCAAGGCCGCCCATGACTCGCGTTAATTCGAAAATTGCTGGTCCAGCGCCGGATACTCCGGCCGAGTCTGCGCGCCAGGCGGTGCTCCGTCGCCTCGCCTCATTCGTTGGCCGACTGGATGCGGACGAAGCGAGCGCATGGAGTGCGATGTCCGATGATGAGCTAGAGCACCAACTCAGGTCTTGCTTGACACGAGCGGCGACGCCCGAAGGCAACCAAGCCCGGTCTGGGTTCGAAGGAGCGTTCGACAAGGATGAAGTGCTCCGCGGGCGCGAGGCGCTGGTGCGTGAGCGGCGTCTGATGAAGCCAGCGACGTTCTTGCAGGAACTCGGCGTTACCAAGCAGGCGCTGAGTAAGGCGGTCAAATCCGGGCGAATGTTCAGTCTGGACGTCGGGCCGGCGACATACTATCCAGCGTTCTATCTTGACCTGGACGTTGACCGGAAGCAGCTTCAGAAGGTGACTCAGGAGCTTGGGTCTCTACCGGGCTGGAGCAAGTGGCAATTCTTCACGCAGCCCAAGGGGTCACTCGGGAGGCGCACGCCGCTTGAAGCGCTTGCCGAGGGGATGGTGGAAGACGTCAGGATGGCGGCACAGGCATTTGCTGAGCGATGATGGCAGTTTGGCACTCGAACTATGTCGGCGCAACGCCGAGCGCATGAACGGCTTGAAGGTGCATACATGATTGTTCTGGAAACGAACGAGACCTTGCGCACAACACGCGACGAGGCTCGACATTTTCTGCGGCTTGGCCAGGCGGAGCGGGCTGAGTCTGAGTGGTACAAGAGCTTTCTGACCTACGCCAGCGTTCGGAGCTTCTTCAAGCGGTCGGTATTCGGAAAGGGGACTGTCTTGAAGGTCAGCGCGATTACTCAGGTTGCGCTGGCGTACGTTGCGTGTGTCGATGATGAACCAGCGGACGTGGTGCCCAGTTCCTCGGCTGTCCAGGTAGTGATGAAGCGCGCGAACGCCTTCGAGACCGCGCTGCAGGCTGAGGATTCTTCTTGGGTACCGCGGGATTTGCAGAGGAGTTTTTCCGGCTCACTCAAACATCTCCGCGACGCAGCGTCTGCGGTCAAGACACGCTCTGCTGGGCGCCCCGCATTCGAGGAGCGGCGCACTTTCGTTCTGCATCTTGCTCGAGCGCTTTATGAGATGTGCGGAGATTATCCGAATAAGTTCATTGCTACGGCTGCCGCTCGCGTCTGGGAGGACACGGAATCCCGCGCCGTCCGGAAAATACTGACCGACGACGAGCGAAGTGCCATCGAGCGGCATGTCGAGGAAAAACGGCGCCTAACTGCCGAAAGCGAGAACGCCGCGCACCTCCTGGTTGCTCGGGCGAGCATCGCACCAAAGGTGTTACCTTCGGTCGCAGAGCCGCAAACGACCAGTGAGATATTCCAAGCGATGCTGGCACTCGCGAAGCGCCTTCCGGATGAGACCGACGCAATCGTCGCCGTCGACTACCTGGATATGCTCCGTCGCGACATCGGGATAGAGCCGGACTTTACACCCGAGTGACAGGCGGCCGAAATTGGCCTCGAAAATGAGCGAATTTCGGCCGGATGATTTGCCGCGCGATTTTCTCTGTA
Source organism: Caballeronia sp. LZ032 (assembly GCF_031451315.1). Lineage (NCBI taxonomy): Bacteria > Pseudomonadati > Pseudomonadota > Betaproteobacteria > Burkholderiales > Burkholderiaceae > Caballeronia > Caballeronia sp. LZ032. Next base: position 2,996,396 of record NZ_JARUXP010000001.1, on the reverse strand, counting down.
TTTCGGTAGCAACGTTTTGAAGTGTGTGGCGAAAAATGGGCGTCAACTTCACTACCGTTGCATCTAATGCACAAGCAAACTGGACCGCTGGACCTGTCGTCGTTCAGCAGCATCATCTCTAACTGGCCTGAGAACACCGCTGGGCATCAGCGTGCCCGTCTGCTCGAGGCAATGAAGGTGCGCGGCGGCGTCACCACACTAGAGGCGATGCGGTTCCTCGACATCGTCGACCCTCGGCCGCGGATTGTCGAACTGCGCAAGGAAGGGTACAGAATCAAAACCTTGTGGACCCGTCAGCCGTCTGAGTGCGGCAGGCTACATTCCGTCGGGCTCTATGCACTTATCAGTGCCCAACACGGCGAGAGTTTTTCTGGGCAGTCAAACGCGTCGCTCAAGTGTTCTGGCAGCCAGATGACTCTTGCGCTGTAGTTGTGAAGGCGCCGTCTCGTCGGCATGCCTCGGAGGGACCATTACGTGTCGGACCTTGTGGGGTGGCTACCTTCGTGGAGAGGTAAGCGCTGGTGCAATATCTCGACGCCCTGTTTCGTGACGATGCGACGCTAGGCGGGCACGTTCACGGCGCAATCTCGGAGACGCCACGCAGGTGATAATTTGTGCTCACGCCGCACCTACTTCGCATCAATATCAAATCTGACATGCTCGAAGAACTCTACAAGCGAATCTCCCCGGCCTGCTGCTATATAACTATTTTTCTGGATGACGAGAAAATCAGCGAAGGTACAGGGTTCTCAGCCTCCGCAATAAGACGGCGCTTTACCGTTGAGCGCCCCGGTGCCGCGTAACCATCACTGCTTCGAACTCGTGCGGCCTGTTGTGCTTGAAGCGCTGGAAGAAGTCCTCGCCCGGCAAGCCGTTAACCAGCGCCATCAAACAGCCGTAATCGAGGCGCGCGCAATCGCAAAGGGAATCGGCCGCGTCGTGCAGCAAGCGATATCGCTCTGTAAGTGAATCGCCTGGTTTGAAGAGTGAGTGCAAGCGTTGATAGGTGACGAGCCGTCGGTGTTCGGCGGCTCGCTGCAGAACACCAGCAATTTCCTGAACCTTTTATCGCCAGCGTCTCGCGCGCTCACGCCGACGAGCGCCAGCGTGAACACCCCCCACCACCGCACCTTTGAATAAGCCACGTGTTGCCCTCGGAAGTTGACTGCTTTTTATGTTCACTGGTCCGGTTTATCGCGGTGGACTAACCACGATGTATTGCACAGTCGTCCCTGCGTATTGCGGCTGATACCAGTTCGGTCCGCAATGCTGATAAGTGATGCCATTGACGACGACGGCCGAGCAGCTCGTAGGCAGCGTCGCTACGGCAGTACCAACGACAAGTGCCGTGGTGACACCAACCGCTACGCCAACAGCAACGGGGTCCGCGTACCAGCCCCCCCAATAATGGGGCGGCGGCGGGGGCGGAGGTCCTGGCGGATGCGGTCCTGGCCCCGGCGGCGGCGGTCCAGGCGGGTGTGGCCCCGGCGGCGGTCCCGGAGGATGAGGGTTCGGCTGCGGGCTCGGGCCAGGCTGGGGGCTTGGCCCCGGAGGATGCGGGGCCGGTCCTGGCGGCGGCGCTCCATGAAGTTGCCCACTCGGCGGCGCCCCGTGAGGTGCATGCCCACCTTCGAAATTGCCGTGCGGCATGGGGTGAACGCTGGTACGTGCCATCCCACGGAATGCGAGAGCAGTCGTTGACGACAACGGCAGAACCACGACCAGGGAGAGTGCCGTCAGACGGAAGGTACGTTTCATTGCGCCTCCTGCAGAGGCGAGCCGGTGGCTGGCTTCAATTCAATCTGATGGGAACCGGCGAGCGGTCGCCACATGAAGGTGCCGGGGCCAAAGGAAACGTGGGTATTCCATTGATAGGTGACCTCGTGACGAGGGCGAGACGCTTGACTCACATCTGTGATGACCATGCGGCAAGGTAACGGGCGGCTGCCTTTCTCAATCCACAGCTCCCAGTCGATGCCGGACTGTCGATATGCATAGTGCGTGCACCAATGACCCTCAACGCGCTCAAGCCCTAAATTCTGGGCTGAGGTCAATGCAAGGTCGTCCACCTTGCCATTGCCCCAGTAAAAAAGGTCGGCAAGCGGTGTTTCGATGTTGTAGGTCGTGGCAAGCTCCTGGACGAGGCCATCAATCGTAGGCGGAGCTGGATTTCGAGAAAAATACTTGTCGCCCGTGTTGAAGATGACGAAGTCTCGTCCGTCATAGACGATGCCTCTGTCTCTACGACTTCCAGATATGTCGGCGCGCAGTCGATTCGGTCTTCTGACTTTGATGACCGTGTGATGCAGATAGCTTGCATTCTGGCCATTGTCGAGCACGAGGTCGGTGGATGAATCAGCACGGACCTCGAATTGCGACAGGGACCGTAGGTAGTCCCCCATCTGTGAGAGAGCACCAACTGCCTGTTGGTCGTACGGTGCTACGTTGGTCGTCGTGTCTTCTTGCGTCGCAGGCGTTGCGGATGCTGCTTGCGTCGCGCTTGCGGCAACCGCGGGCGTGTCGCTGACTGACGGCGAGGAGCCAGCTGGGGACGCGCAGCCGGCGAAGACGATTACAACGACGAGTGACGAAAAGCCGACGAAGCCTTTGAAGTCCATCAGGGAATCCTCAAAACCTTGCGTATAGAGAACGGCTGCAGCTCAGAAGATGAGTGTCGCCGTTGCCATGAAGCTTCTTGTGCTCTTCAACCGGTTGGTGCTGGTGATAGTGGGTACCCACCGAAGACTCGCCGAGAACGGCGCCTTTCCACCCAGCTTTGTGTCGTAGGTAACGATGGGGCCGAGCGCGAAGTCATGTCCCACGAAGCCGTTTAGACGGTCAGCAGTCGGACCAGAATCATTCCCAAGTTGTTGAACCGTGCCCATGACGAGCCCGAGGCCGACTCCATTGGAAAACTTCTTCAGGCCCATCACGTCCAGCGTAAAAAGCGGAGCGTTTTGGTAGTCGGTGTCGTGATTGCGCGTGTAAAACTGAACCGCTGCAACTGCATCAAACTCAAGGCCGTATTCAGGGAAACTTTTGGTGTAAGCGAGTTGCGGGATAAAGGTCCAGTTGTTCAATCCAGGGTTTGCCAGCGCGTTCGAATCATATTTGCCCGTTGGTGCCCAGAAATTGAAACTCAGTGAGATATGGTCCGTTTCAGAGAGGTTGTAGCCCGCCTCAATCGGCGTGAAATACATGTCGTAGAGGTTCGACGCCCGGTCGCTGGTCGAACTGGCGAATCGTCCGGCTGCAAAGCTGCCCGTAACTTTCGTCCATATGTACGGGAGCGTGATGCCGGATGCAAAATTCCACCCCCCTGATCCGCCCCACCCATGAACGAGCGATGCAAGCGTCAGCGCGACTTCGCCGTCAATGCCTAATGAGGCCTTGCCGGCGATAGGTACCTGCCGACTGCCACTGATTGACCCGTCGATGTAGAGCTGCTGCAGGCTGACGATCGTTATGTTTTCGGGAGGAACGAGGCCGATGCCTGACAGGACGCTCGTGCCAGCGACCGGTCGACCAAGCGCACCTTCGGTCGCCGTTGCCGGCGAAGACCACTGCCCGGCTAAGATGAAAAGGAAAGAAAAAATCGTGGCTCGAACGCGTCGAGATAGTAGCTTGCGCGTTTTGGCCGGACGTCGTCGAGCGAGCTTCCTGACCAGCGTGAACATTTGGCGCCCTGTATGAGGTGTTGGATGACGAGATGTTCATCCAAGTCAATCTACGTACAAGAGTCAGACCTACATGATTCAACTACTGCAGCTGGTCAATCTTTCCTATAAAGCGTTCAGCAAATAGGCTGAATAAAGGCTTTTCATCCAGAAACATTAGCAAACGTTTGTATCAGGCGCAATCTCGCCGTCTCTGTTTCGTAGCATCGTTGCAGGCATTTCGATTTCTTATTTGCGCGCCAATGCGCTTGCTTCCATCTGCTAACCCTGAGTTAGCCGGAATCAATTTCTTGCGCAACCGATGTCCAGCAACCACGCAGAAACAAACGTGCGAAAGGAGCCCTATGGCTATGCTCGACTCGATAGCCGCCGAACTAATGCGTGCGTTTTTCCTATCTGGGCTAAAGGATGGGAGCGACAAGGAGGGCGCTCGAGTTTGTGTGGACTGTTCGAAGAGCGAAAAAGACCAGTTGATTCAACTACCCGGAGAAGCTAACAAAAGTCGTTCCGAGCCTGTGGGGCAAAGCCAGGTGAACACCAATCGCAGCTTCCTCACAGTCACCTATGAGACTCAAGCTGTCTCAGTCGTCCTCTCGACTGCGGCTCATCCAGCGACCCCAGCCCGTCACTCCACTCCAGGGAAATGATGAGCATGCGTAATTCATATCTAGCGGCTGCCCATCGTGTCGCCGCTCACCATCTGGTAAGCATGATGGCCGTTGGCGTTGCTCGTGAAATCCAGACCTTCGTCAATCAGGCCGTACAGCGTAACGCTGCTCTGCGCATGGACCATACCGCACATCATCATCAAAGCGGGCAGTGTGGCGGCCACCATCGTTTTCTTCATCGTTCTGCACCCCGAGCAAGAGATTGGTTTCGTGGGCGGCGTGTGGCACGCGGAAATCGCGTACGAACCAGTCTGCCAGGCGCGGTGGCAGATCAAGGAACCTTCAACATCAATGTTCCGAATTCCGGGAAGACTGATCTTCGTAAAACGGTGATGCGTGGCGAATTGGATTCGATGCAGCGGAAAGAAACCGGTGCGTGACGCGAAAGATAAAAAACTCTTCATGGTTTTCGGGCAATTCGCACAGTGGCGAATCCGTAGTCTCTCCATACCGACAGCAGGCAATCCGCTTGTCTGGACGGGTAACCGCTCCCTGGAGAGATTCATGAAAAAGCTCGTGCAAGTCATCGCCGCCGCCATGGCATCCGCTGTCATTCCCGCATTCGCCCAGGCCGTGACGCCGCAAGCGCAAGACACCATGGTTGCAGCAACGCAACCGGCAGGATCGGCCCCGGATGGCGGCCAGGCGGACATCAATCCGGGCATCACGCGACGCGTTGCCGCCGCCAACGCGAACATTGGCGTGGCAAAGGCAGCATTCTTCCCTGATGTCACGCTAGGACTCGACGGCGGTTATCAGAGCGATACCTTCTCGCCGTGGCTCGCCGCACCCGACGAGATCTGGTCCATCGGACCGCAGCTCATGTTCACGCTGTTCGACGGCGGCAGACGACGTGCGGCGGTGGCCGTTGCACGCGCGAAGCTCGCGGAGAACGGCGCCAATTATCGCGAAACGGTGCTTGCCGCATTCCAGCAAGTCGAAGACGAACTGGCTTTGCTGCACCACCTCGGGGACGCGTCCAGAAACGAGGACGAGGCCCTCGCTTCGGCGCAATCGACGTTGGCGCTCGCGATGTCGCGTTACCGGGATGGGGCAGTGAGTCATCTGAATGTCGTGACGGCGCAGACCACCGAACTCCATGCGCAAATCTCGTCGCTGGACCTGCGCACCCGACGGCTGACTGCCTGCGTAGGCCTGATTCAGGCCCTTGGCGGCGGCTGGTCCTGAGCCATGAACCGTGCGGCCGTTCCTTTATGCGCTTCAGGTTTGCGGAGGCGTCGTTACTTCACTCCATTCCTTCGGCTCCGCAGATCTTCTCCGCCGCCACATCCCAGACCGAATCCGGCGGGATGTCACGGAAATCATCGGCCGACCCCGGCTCGCTCACCACCGGCTCGCCGTCGGCGCCGTACCCCGTGTAGTCGCTCGTCGCAATCCGCCTGCCCGCGCAATCGATCGACCATCGTTCCATCCCTTTCACCTGCACGCGGCCATTCAATTCCTTATAAGGCGGCTTGCCTTCGAAGCGCACCCACACCCGGCTGACCGGCCCGCCGACGAAGCTCGATGCATCGGCGAACAGCTCGAACGACGGGTTCGACGCGATCAGCCTCCAGTCCGACGCCGCCGCCTGGCTTCCAGCCAGCGCGATGAACGCCGCAGCCATCGCGCGCCTGATGCCCGCTTTCAGGTTCCGTTTCACGTGAGTGTGCTCAAATCGGATGATTGCGTGACTTTATCCCAGGACGCCCGTTGCCCGACCAACCCGATTCCTTCCCCATGCGCCTCGCCACGGTGTCCGAGCGTGGCCGCGCGTTGTTCATCGATTCGCTGTGGTGGACGCTCATTGCGCTGTTCGTCCCCCTCGGACCCTCGCTCGACACGATGCCGCTGTCACCCGATGCACTCGCCGCCGACATGTTTCTATGGCTGATGCTCGCGCAATGCGTTCCGATACTGATTACCGGCGTGCTGTGGACCGTCTGGGGAACCTCGCCGGGAAAGCACGTGCTGAAACTGCGGATCGTCGATGCGGACAGCGGCGAGCCGATGACGCCGCGCCAGTCCATCCTGCGCACCGTCGGCTATCTGCTGACCTTTGCCATGTTCGGTGCGGGCTTTTTTTGGATCTGGTTCAATCCACGCAAACAGGCTTTGCATGACCGCATCGCCAACACGGTCGTCGTGACGGGGAGACCGGCGTGATGCGTCAGACGCGCGTCGACAACCCCATTCACCGACGGGCGATCCATCCAGTCGACACAGCAAACGTGTACTGTTCTACTCGGGCGACGAAACCGGACGCATAGCTTGACGTTTCGCGGCCGATACCCGCCTCATGCAATTCCCCGGCGGTTCATCGCCGGCGCTCAATCCGTGAAGTCCGGCTGAACGCCGGTTGTCTCCTCTGATCCATTCGCATGCTCGTCGGACCTGTGCCGCCGTCGCGCATCGGCACGACGTCGTGTTCCACCTTCTTCCAACCAGCGAGGTTCATCATGCCGTTCGTCACGACCAAGGATAACGTCGAGATCTTCTACAAGGACTGGGGCCCGAAGGACGCTCAACCCATCGTCTTCCATCACGGCTGGCCCCTGTCTTCGGACGACTGGGATGCGCAGCTGCTGTTCTTCGTGCAAAAGGGCTATCGAGTGATCGCGCACGACCGGCGCGGGCACGGACGTTCGTCGCAAGTTTCCGAAGGTCACGACATGGACCACTACGCCGCCGATGCCTTCGCGGTCGTCGAAGCGCTCGACCTGAAGAACGCAGTGCATATCGGGCACTCGACCGGCGGCGGCGAAGTGGCGCGCTATGTCGCGAAGCATGGCGAACCGGCGGGACGCGTCGCGAAGGCAGTGCTCGTCAGCGCCGTGCCGCCGCTGATGCTGAAGACCGAAGCCAATCCGGAAGGCCTGCCCCTCGACGTATTCGACGGCTTCCGCAAGGCGCTCGCCGACAACCGCGCGCAATTCTTCCTCGATGTGCCGGCCGGCCCGTTCTACGGTTTCAACCGCCCGAATGCGACGGTTCATCAAGGTGTCATCCAGAACTGGTGGCGCCAGGGCATGACGGGCAGCGCCAAGGCCCACTACGAGGGCATCAAGGCCTTCTCGGAGACGGACCAGACGGAAGACCTCAAGTCGATCAGCGTGCCCACGTTGGTGCTGCACGGCGAAGACGACCAGATCGTGCCCTACGCCGATGCGGCGCTCAAGTCCATCAAGCTGCTGAAAAACGGCACGCTGAAGACGTATCCCGGTTATCCGCACGGCATGCTGACCGTGAACGCCGACGTCCTCAACGCCGATCTGCTCGCCTTCGTGCAGTCCTGACCTGACTGACCTGACCTCGCCGCACTGACGGAACGTGCGAGCCGCCGATGCCGCGGCTCGCCCCCCCCCACTAGGTTTTCTTCCCATCGCGCCGGCCTTGTTCATCCGCGCCGG
>NZ_JARUXP010000001.1:2938394-2988631 GCF_031451315.1 Caballeronia sp. LZ032 | reverse complement strand
CCCCCCCCCCCCCCCCCGGCCGCCCGCCGCCCCCCCCCCCCCCCGGCCCCCCCCCCCCCCCCCCCCCCCCCCCCCCCCCCCCCCCCCCCCCCCCCCCCCCCCCCACGCCCGCATTCTGTTTTCTTCCCTTCGCGCCGGCATTGTTCAGCCGCGCCGGTATCTCTGTTCAAGCTTCGATGCTTTTTCCCGCGCCGTACCGCGCCTAAAGTGTCCGACTTCAATCTGGCATTGGTGTCCTCATGCAAATCGAACCACCCGCTGTTTCAAACTCTTCCGAAGGAGGCTCGACGACGCTGCGTCAATGGCTCGCCGTGCTGGCCGTCGCGGTCAGCGCGTTCGCCTTCGTCACCGGCGAATTTCTGCCGGTGGGCCTGCTGCCGCAGATCGCACAGGATCTCGGCGTGTCGCCCGGCGTCGCGGGCCTGATGATCACGACACCCGGCGTAATGGCCGCGATCTTCGCGCCGACGCTCATCGTCAGCGCCGGCCGCATGGACCGCCGCTACGTGTTCCTGCTGCTCACCGCGGTGCTGCTGCTGTCCAACATCGTGTGCGCGATGGCCACGAACTTCGCGCTGATGCTCGCCGGGCGCGCGCTGCTTGGCGCCGCGCTGGGCGGCTTCTGGACACTCGCGACGGCGGCCGCGCCACGACTCGTGCAAGGCCGGGACGCAGCCAGGGCCACGGCCATCATCCTGACCGGCGTGACCTGCGCGACGGTCATCGGCGTGCCGCTCGGAACCTTCATCGCGTCGTTTGCCTCGTGGCGCATGTCGTTCGCAGCCACCGCCGGCCTGGTCGCGGTGGCGCTGCTCGCGCAGGCGCTGCTGGTGCCTGCGCTGCCGTCGGCATCGGCGCTGCGCGTCGCCGACTTCAGGACGCTGCTCTCACGCCCGCATACGCGTCTGAGCATGCTGATGGTCGCGCTCGTATTCGGCGCGCACTTCTCGACCTATACCTACATCGCACCGCTGCTCGAACAGGACTTCTCGCTCAGCGCGATCACGCTGCTGCTGTTCGGCTTCGGGCTGATCGGCTTCTTCTCCAATGCGCTAATGTCGATGGCGGTCTCGAATCACCTCAAGAAGTCGGTCGCCGTGATGGTCCTGCTGCTGCTTGGCGCCATGTCGTCGATGCTGCTGCTCGAACACTCGCTCATCGGCGAGACGGCGGGGATGCTTTTGTGGGGCGTCGCCTTCGGCGCGCTGCCGTTGTGTTTCAGCGTCTGGATCCAGCGCGGCACCGCGGACCTGCCCGAAGCCGGCTCGGCGATGTTCGTGAGCATCATTCAGGTGGCTATCGCCGCGGGCTCGGCGGTGGGCGGCGCGCTCGTCGATCGCGCCGGCGTGCAGGCCGACTTCACGCTGGGACTCGGGCTTGCCGTGCTGGGCCTCGTCATCCTGCAACGGCTCGCCTCGCTCGAGCGGCCCGCAAAAGCGGCGTCGTTCAAACAGACCTGCGACGCATCCGTCGACTGATCGACGACGGCATAGATGGCTTTATCGGGCATCTGGCGCCGCCGGGCGCCGGATGCCGCACCTGTGGACAAACTTGTTGAAACGTCATGGCACTGACTGTTTGCGGATTCTGAACAACTCGGCGTAAACGCGGGCGAGCCGAAAGTTGTTCCGGGTTCACGCCGCAACCGGCCGCGATATACCGAAGTTGTTTACTTGCTAAGTCACTGACGCGAAACGGCCGGCGAGAGTTGTCCACGGAAATGCGCGGGGCTTGTTAACTACTACCACGTATACATACACGTTCTTCTGTTTACTTAGAGAAGCAGAGGGCGCTGCTCAAAACAGGCGCGGCCTTCACGCCGCACCATGCACCTGTCTCAGGCGTTCACGGCTGTTGCTCAGATGCATGCGCATCGCGGCGCGCGCATCCTCGGCGTCTTGTCGCACGATCGCCTGGTAGATCGCCTTGTGCTCGGCAAGCACATGACGCAAATGTTCGATCTGATCCAGTTCCGCAATCTCCGCCTTTCCCAGACGCGTGCGCGGACTCACGCCGCGTCCCATCTGGCTCAGCACGTCGTGGAAGTAGCGGTTGCCGCTCGCCCGTGCAATCTGCAAGTGAAACTCGACGTCGTGCTGAAGGACATCGGTGCTGCCGCTCGCCAGTTGCGCCTCGAATTGCCCGAGCGCGGCTGAAATCTGCTTCAGATGAGTTTCGGTGCGCCGGCCTGCGGCGAGCGCTGCCGCCGCGCCTTCCAGATCGATGCGGAATTCGATGATCGCCATGATGTCGAGCAGGCTCGACAGGTCCGCGTCCTTCAGGCGCATCGCCTCGCGTTCCTCAGGTGCTCGGATGAAGGTGCCGATGCCATGGCGCGTCTCGACGACATTCGCCGCCTGCAAGCGCGACACCGCTTCCCGAACGACCGAGCGGCTCACCGACAGCTGTTTCATCAGCGCGACTTCAGTGGGAATCTTGTCGCCAGGGCGCAGGACGCCGCGCTCGATATCCTCGAACAGGGTGGAGACGACTTTATCGGTGAGACTGGGCATGGCGATTCGCGGTTGGAAACAGGGAGTGGATGCGTGGTCGGACATCCGCAAGCGGCTGGCGGCAAGACGACGCTCATCGACGACGAGCCGCACGGGAGCAGGCATCCAGAGATGTCCGACAACGCATCATCCCGCGTGACAGCAGGTTGGTCAAACCAGCGGCGGCAGACTGCCTTGAGCTTGCATGTTATTAGACATCGTACAATTGAAAGATCACATGGTTACGCCATTAAGCCTTATGGAAATAGGTGGTTAGGGTTTACATGCCTGTCACAGGGGCAAGCTTAAACGGTACTCTGTGTTAAGACGTCTGATGACATTGCCATTCAGACGTACCGGTTTCCTATCGTGTCGCTGCCGTCACAGGAGGCATCAATGTCGTCATCCTCGCCCTACCAGGCCCTGCCCAACGCCTTCCGGACTTCCGTGCGCGAGCGCAAGCGGCTGATCGGCTGCTGGATGTCGCTGGCCAGTCCCATTGCCACGGAACTCATCGGCGTGGTGGGCTTCGACTGGATGCTGCTCGACGCCGAACACACCCCCAACGACCCGCTCACGCTGATCCCGCAGCTCATGGCGCTGAAGGACAGCATCAGTGCGCCCGTGGTGCGGCCGCAGGCCAACGATGCCATCGCCATCAAGAAGCTGCTGGACATCGGCGTGGTCAATTTCCTGATCCCCTTCGTCGACAGCGCCGCCGACGCGCAGCGCGCCGTGGCCGCAACGCGTTATCCTCCGCAAGGGGTGCGCGGCGTATCGGTCGGGCATCGGGGCAACCGCTACGGCACGGTGCCGGACTACTTCGAGCAGGCGAACGACAACATGTGCGTCGCGGTGCAGATCGAGAGCCGCACGGCGGTGGCGGCAATCGACGAGATCGCCGCGGTCGAGGGCGTGGATGCGCTGTTCGTCGGCCCGTCGGATCTCGCGGCGTCCTACGGTCATCTCGGCAACCCGAATCATCCCGACGTGCAGGCGGCCATCGCACACGTATTCGAACGCGCGCGCGCCGCGGGCAAGCCGAGCGGCATCCTGACGCCCGTCCGCGAAGAGGCCGAGCGCTACCTCGCGATGGGCAGCACGCTCGTCGCCGTGTGCGCCGATCTGGGTCTGCTCAGGAACGCCGCGCAGGGCGTGCGCAAACACTTCATTCCCGAATGAGCTGAGTTAGCCGAGTGAGCAGCAGGTTCGGCGAACCGGCATCGAAGCATCGACATCAAGGAGCGATACATGCAAAAGGCAGGCTTTATCGGACTGGGCATCATGGGCAATCCCATGGCGGCCAACCTTCTCAAGAACGGCGTGGCGCTCGCGGCCTACACGCGCAGCGGCGTGCCCGCCGACCTGACCCAGGCGGGCGCCAGCGCGTGCGATTCGCCCGCCGCAGTGGCCGCGCAGGCCGATGTCATCTTCATCATGGTGCCGGATACGCCTGACGTCGAAAAAGTGCTGTTCGGCGAGAACGGCGTCGCAGGGAAACTGAAGGCCGGGCAGATCGTCGTCGACATGAGCTCGATCTCGCCCATCGCCACGCGCGAATTCGCGGCGAAGGTGCGCGAGAAGGGCGCCGATTATCTCGATGCGCCCGTCTCCGGCGGCGAAGTCGGCGCCAAGGCGGCGTCGCTGACGATCATGGTCGGCGGCGCGCAGGGCACGTTCGACAAGGTCAAGCCGCTGTTCGACATGATGGGCAAGAACGTCTCGCTGATCGGCGAGGTCGGTGCCGGGCAGGTCTGCAAGGTCGCGAACCAGGTGATCGTCGCGGCGACCATCGAGGCGGTGGGCGAGGCGCTGCTGCTGGCGTCGAAGGCCGGCGTCGATGCCGAGAAGGTCCGCACCGCGCTGATGGGCGGCTTCGCGTCGTCGCGCATTCTCGAAGTCCACGGCGAACGCATGACCAAGCGCACGTTCAATCCGGGCTTCCGGATCGAACTGCATCAGAAGGATTTGAACCTGGCGCTTTCCACTGCGCAGTCGCTCGGCGTCGCGCTGCCGAACACGTCGACGTGCCTGCAGCTGTTCAACGCGTGCGCGGCGCATGGCGGCAAGGCATGGGATCACTCGGGCATGGTGCGCGCGCTGGAAATCATGGCAAATCATGAGATCGGGCAGGGCGAGAAGTAAGCGTCGTCTCTTCCTTCGCATCATCGACACTGCCGGCCTTGGGCCGGCAGTGTCGTTTCTGACGGCTCCCTTGACGCGGTGATTAAGTCATCGGACGTCTTAGCTTGCGCAACCAATTCTACTGATAACGGGCACGCAAGAAGGCTTAAAACCGTTATAAAACAGAATGTTATGGGGTGTCGGGTAAACGCGCGCTAGCGTCACGGGGGCGCCGATCATAAAATGTCATCAGACAACGTACCACGTGGTGCGATCAGGAGACATTCCGTTGAACACCGACTTCGCCAGTCCCGACGCGGCCCTCGAATCGGCCAGTTCCAAGGTCAAGCGCCACGTTCTGCCCCTGTTCCTCATCATGTTCATCGCGAACTACATCGACCGCGTGAACGTCGGCTTCGTCAGTTCGCACCTGCAGACCGACCTGGGCATCGGCGCGGCCGCCTACGGCCTCGGCAGCGGCCTGTTCTTCGTCGGCTATGCGCTGTTCGAGGTGCCGTCCAACGTCCTGATGCAGAAGTACGGCGCGCGCGCGTGGCTCACCCGCATCATGGGCACGTGGGGAATCGTCGCGGGCGCGATGGCCTTCGTCTGGAACGACACCTCGTTCTACGTGCTGCGCTTCCTGCTGGGCATCGCGGAAGCCGGCTTCTTCCCGGGCGTCGTGTACTACTTCACGCAGTGGCTGCCGCAGAAGGAACGCGGCAAGGCCATCGCCATCTTCCTGGGCGGCTCGGCATTCGCTTCGATCCTGTCGGGACCGGTGACGGGCGGACTGCTGTCGATTCGCGGTCTCGGCCTGCACGGCTGGCAGTGGATGTTCCTGATCGAAGGCGCGTTCTCCATCTTCCTGTGCGGCGTGAGCTGGATGCTGCTGAAATCGCGCATCAGCGACGCGCACTGGCTCAGCGCCGACGAGCAGCGCGCGCTGCAACGGACCCTCACCGCCGAGCAGGCCGCGCGTGAGGCCGTGACCGGCGCGCACGTGCCCGCCATCAAGCTGCTGAAGGATCCGCAGATCCTGCTGTTCTGCATCCTCTACTTCGCGATCCAGCTGACGATCTACGCCGCGACCTTCTGGCTGCCGACGATCATCCGCAAGATGGGCGGCCTGAGCGACTTCCAGGTGGGACTGTTCAACGCGATTCCGTGGCTCATCGCGATGATCGCGATGTACTGCTTCGCGCTGCTGTCCGCGCGCTGGCGCTTCCAGCAGGCGTGGCTCGCGACAGCGCTCGTGATCGCGGCCTGCGGCCTGTTCGCGTCGACGACCGGCAACGCGGTGCTGTCGTTCGTCGCCATCTGTTTCTCGGCGATTGGCTTCAAGGCCGCTTCGTCGCTGTTCTGGCCGATCCCGCAGGGCTACCTCGATGCGCGCGTTGCGGCGGGCGTGATCGCGCTGATCAATTCGGTCGGCAATCTCGGCGGTTTCTTCGCGCCGGCGACCTTCGGTTATCTCCAGCAACACACGGGCTCGGTATCGGGCGGTCTGTATGCGCTCGGCGTCGCGTCGCTGATCGCGGCCGCGGCGGCCTTCTTCACCCGCAACCGCCGCGCGGATCATCCGCCCGGCGCACATGCAACGCAGCGCGCCGCGCACTGAATCTACCCGCCGAACGCGCAACCCTTCTTTTCTCAGGATCACGATCATGTCCACTCAAGCAGTCAAGCCCAACGCCACACCGACCGTCACCGAATTGCGCGTCATCCCGGTCGCGGGCCGCGACAGCATGCTCATGAATCTCTCGGGCGCGCACGGCCCGTTCTTCACGCGCAATCTTGTGATCCTGAAGGACAGCGCGGGCAATACGGGCGTCGGCGAAGTGCCGGGCGGCGAGAACATCCGCAAGACCATCGACGATGCGCGCGCGCACGTGGTCGGGCAGTCGATCGGCAACATGCAGGCGGTGCTGAACGCGGTGCGCACGGCGTTCGCGGATCGCGACGCGGGCGGACGCGGCCTGCAAACCTTCGACCTGCGCACGACGATTCACGCAGTCACCGCGCTCGAGGCCGCGCTGCTCGACCTGCTCGGCAAGCATCTCGGCGTGCCGGTGGCCGCGCTGCTCGGCGAGGGCCAGCAACGCGACGAAGTGGAAATGCTCGGCTATCTGTTCTATATCGGCGATCGCAACAAGACGGATCTGCCGTATGCATCGGGCGCGGATGGTCAGGACGACTGGGAGCGCTTGCGTACCGAAGTGGCGTTGACGCCGGAGGCGGTCGTGCGACTTGCCGAAGCGGCCCAGGCACGCTACGGCTTCAACGATTTCAAGCTGAAGGGCGGCGTGCTGGCCGGCGATGCGGAAATCGAAGCGGTGACGGCGCTGGCCGAACGCTTCCCGGAAGCACGCGTGACGCTCGATCCCAACGGCGCGTGGTCACTGGCGGAAGCCATCCGGTTGTGCCGCGACCAGCATGACGTGCTTGCCTATGCCGAAGACCCGTGCGGTGCGGAAAATGGCTACTCAGGCCGCGAGGTCATGGCGGAGTTCCGCCGCGCGACCGGCCTGCCGACGGCCACCAACATGATCGCCACCGACTGGCGCCAGATGGGCCACGCGATCCAGCTTCAATCCGTGGACATTCCGCTGGCCGATCCGCACTTCTGGACGATGCAGGGTTCGGTGCGCGTCGCGCAGATGTGCAACGACTGGGGCCTGACGTGGGGTTCGCATTCGAACAATCACTTCGACGTGTCGCTCGCGATGTTCACGCACGTCGCCGCAGCGGCGCCGGGCAAGATCACGGCCATCGACACGCACTGGATCTGGCAGGACGGCCAGCGCCTGACGCGCGATCCGCTGCAGATCGTCGGCGGCAAGGTGAAGGTGCCGCAGGCGCCGGGGCTGGGCGTCGAACTGGACATGGACGAAGTCGAGAAGGCCCACGCGCTGTACCGGGAGCACGGCCTCGGCGCACGCGACGACGGCGTCGCGATGCAGTATCTGATCCCGAACTGGACCTTCGACAACAAGAAGCCGTCGCTCGTGCGCTGAGCCTATTTGTTCAGGCGTTCGAGCAGCGCCATGGCGGCCGCCGGGTTGTGCACCTTGTGGCCGCTGATGACGTAGAGAAACACGTCGCGCGCGGCGGCCTTGGGCGGCGGCTTGCCGAAGGTCTGCAAGTCGTCCGGGGCCGCGCCCGCCGCCCACGACTGCGCACGCGCGGTCCAGCGGTCGAGCGCTGCTTTCGCGTAGCCTTTCGCCTGCTTCTCCGTGGTGCCCATGATGCGTGCATAGACGAAAGGCGCCGTGACGTCCGCGATCTGCGGATACTTCGAATCGCCGGCCACCACTACAGCAACGCGATACTTGCGCGCCAGCGCGACGAAGGCCGGATCGCAGAAGCTCTCGTGCCGGACTTCGACCGCATGTCGGATCGTGCGTCCGTCCAGCTTCGCGGGCAGCAGTTCGAGAAAGCGCTCGAAATCTTCAGGGTCGAATTGCTTGGTCGCCGCGAATTGCCAGTTGATCGGGCCCAGCTTGTCGCCCAGTTCGAGCACGCCGCTGCCGAAGAATCGCTCGATGGTGTCGCCGGCTTCGGCCAGAACGCGTCGATTGGTCGCGTAGCGGGGCGCTTTCAGCGAAAAGACGAAATCGTCGGGTGTCTCGTCACGCCACTTGATGAAACTCGCGGGCTTTTGCGAGCCATAGAACGTGCCGTTCACCTCGATGCTGGTCAGCGCACGGCTTGCATATTCGAGTTCGCGTTTCTGCACGAGATCGGCGGGATAAAACGTGCCGCGCCATGGCTCGAATGTCCATCCGCCGATGCCGACGCGTATGCGCCCGCCTTTAGATTTCGAGGTCTGCTTGCGTGTCGCCATCGATATGTTCCGCTCCGCTTACCTGCGTCCGACCAGATAGCTGACGCCCTCGGGCCCGTATGTCTCCGAATGCTCAGTGTGTGCCGCGAGATGGAAGATGTCGCCCGCGCGATAGGTGTGGGCGTCGTCGCCGATGCGGATCGTGACCTCGCCCGACAGAATCAGGGCGCGTGCCTCGAATGGATGCGTGTGCAGAGCCAGTGCGCCGTCCGGATCGCGCGTGACCGTGACGACTTCGTCATAGCCGGCGCTCGAGAGTTGCGCGAGAAATTCTTCGCGGTGCATGTGGGCGACCCTTGGAAGAGTAAGGGACACGCCCGGCCGCTCAGGCCGGGCGCGTGTTCATGCACCTGATGCTAACGCAGTTGCCGGACGTTCGTGCCGGCTCAGTTTCCAAAGAAGATATTGCACTGCGGTCCGCGTGTGCAGGGCTTCGATGCAGAGCTGTCCATCGTGCCCATCGTCGTCGCGCCGGCTGCGCCACGTGTCATCGGCGCGCCGCCATACGACATGTCGTCGGACTGACCTTGCATGGCGCTCTGCTGAGGCGCATTCGGATCGCTCCAGGTATCGGCGGTGGCCTGACCCGGCACTTGAGCCGTACGGTAATAGGACTGCTGGGCAGACGCCAGGCCCGCAGTGGCGAATAACGAGACGGCCAGCGCCGCCATGGCAATACGTGATTTCATGTCGACTCCTTGAGGAAAAGGCGCGCTCGCTTGTCGCCGGCCTGTCGCCTGTCGGCGGGATGCAGGCTGGCTGCTCGGCGCTGTTCACTGTTGCGGTTCGATGCTCCGCACAGAACGTGCCACGTGTCCTGATCTGCCATGCTTCGCCCGTGCTGCTGAAGGCCCCGGCGCCGGTTCTGGTCGGGCTGCGCGTGGCGCCGCGATGATGTCTGGCGCGGTTCGAATGCGATCCACCTCGCGCGCGGCATCTCGCGGGTGCGATGCAGACGGAGCGCCGATGCTCGCCGGTCAAGGCGGCGTGCTTCGTCGTTGCACAATTTGTTATAGGCCGCGCAACGGCGAATGAACAGGACAATTGATCATGCCGCAGGAAGGGAGTCGGGGGCCTGTCGCTGACGTGGCGCGCATGTCATCCGCGCGCGAGGGCTCTAGAATGCGAGGCGTCACCCCTTCTCACGAACGCAAGGATTTCTCGATCATGACCGTCACCATCTATCACAACCCGAAGTGCGGCACGTCGCGCAACACGCTGGCGTTGATCCGCAACGCGGGCATCGAACCGACCGTGATCGAGTATCTGACCCATCCGCCCGCGCGCGAGACGCTGGTCGCGTTGATCGCGCGTGCGGGCTTGTCGGTGCGCGAGGCGCTGCGCGAAAAAGGCACGCCGTACGCGGAGCTCGGTCTCGACGATGCCAGTCTCACCGACGACCAGCTCATCGACGCGATGCTCGCTCATCCGATCCTCATCAACCGTCCTTTCGTCGATGCCCCCAAAGGCGCGCGGCTCTGCCGTCCGTCCGAGCTCGTGCTCGATATCCTGCCCGAGCCGCAGAAGGGGCCGTTCACGAAAGAGGACGGCGAAGTCGTCATCGATGCGTCCGGCAAGCGCGTGCGCTAGGTCACGCTGAAACCCATCGCGTCACCTGACCAGCGGTTGACCGTTACCTGACGTTACCTTTCTGGCAGACCCGTAGCACTTGTATCGCGAAGCGCTTCTTAGACTGCTCCTGACTCACCCGGCACGAGGTGCAAGGAGAACGCGATATGAAAAAGAAACTTCTGGGTACGGCAATCGGACTGGCGGGGCTTGCGGCGCTCGCGATGTCGGCGGCGGCGAATGCGCATGTGGATGTAGCGGTTGGCGTCGGCGTGCCCGTGTACGCGCAGCCCGCCGAACCGGTGGGCTACTACGGTTATGGTCCCGGCTATCGGGAGCACGAGCGCTGGCGCGAACGCGAATGGCGTCGTCACGAATGGCGCGAACGTCACTGGCGTCATGAGATGCGCCGTGAAGATCGCTGGCACGAACGTCACGGCTGGTAAGCGGCAAGGCCTGCGACGGGTCAGGAAAGACCTGCCGCGCGCGGCTCAGATTTCCCCGACGTCGTCGTAGTTTTTGCGTTCGTGTTCCGGCTTGTTCATCCAGCGCCGCAACAGACGCTTCTCGACGACGCGTCCCGACACCATCAGCAGGATCATCAGCAGCATCGCGAGAAACGCGACGCTCCACACGCCGAGTCCGCACACGATGCCGACCGCCGCGGTCACCCAAATCGATGCCGCCGTCGTGAGGCCGCGCACGCGGTTCTCGCGCGGATTCTGCAGGATCACGCCGGCGCCGAGAAAGCCGACGCCCGTCACGATGCCCTGCACCGCGCGGGAGACGTCGGCGTCGTCGGAGAGCGTCATGGAAAAGCCCTGTGCGCACATGGTCGCGAGGCACGCGCCGAGCGACACGAGCCCGAGCGTCTTCATGCCGGTCGGCTTGCCGTGCAGATCGCGGTCGATGCCGATGATGCAGCCGATCAACATCGCGGTCAGCATGCGCATCAGCGCGTCGGCGAGGATGGGATAAGGAAGCATGGAGCGTTCGATGGAGGCACGGGGTTCCGGTCATCTTCGCATCAAAGCTGACGCGGCGGTAAGGCAGGAGCGTTCATGCCCAATTTTGGCGCGCTAAGGTTCGAGGCTCCGCCACCCGACGCAACCCAACAGACGTTCAGGAGAAGAAGTGACGCAACTGCCCAGGTTCACGATGGTCGATGCCGCGCCGACGCCGGTCGGTCCTTTCTCGCATGCCGCGGAGGCGGATGGCTGGGTGTTCCTGACCGGCCAGATGCCGACCGACCCCGACGACGACGCCGCGCCGCTGCCCGAAGGCGTCGCAGCCCAGACGCGGCGCGTGATGGACAACCTGATTCTCGTGCTCGGCGGCCTTGGCCTGACGCTCGACAACGTTGTGAGCGTGCGCATCTTCCTGACCGAGTTCAAGCGCGACTACGACGCGATGAACGCCGTGTACCGCGCCTACTTCCTGCCGAAGCCGCTGCCGGCGCGTACTTGCATCGGCGTGACGGGGCTTGCGCGGGACGCGCTCGTGGAGATCGATTTCGTCGCGAAGCGGCCCTAAGCGCGGCTGGGTTTGCGCTTCGACGCATCGACCCAGCGGAAGGTGAGATTGATGCGCTCGCCGCGCGCGCCCGGTTCCTTCGGCACGCGATGCACCCATTCGAGCTGGGTGCGTCCGCGCATCACCAGCAGGCTGCCGTGCGACAGCACGAGCGCATGCGTGGCATGGGTGCGCGCGTGACGGAATTCGAAGGTGCGTGTCGCGCCCAGGCTCACCGACGCGATCACCGGTTCAGGACCGAGTTCGCGTTCCTTGTCGGCGTGCCAGCCCATGCTGTCCAGCCCGTCGCGATAACGGTTCAGCAGCACGCTGTTGAAGCGCGCGCCGCAGGCCTCTTCGGCGCGCTCGCGCAACTGCGTGACAGCCGGCGTCCATGGTTGCGGCACGTTGCGGATGCCCGAGTACACATACACCGCATCGGGCTCGCCTTGCCACGCGGTCAGGCGCGGCAGCGGCACGCGCCCGCCGGGCGTGGTCATCGTGTCCTGTTGCCAGCGGACTTCGTCGAGCAGGGCGCCCATCAGGTCGGAGGCGGCGTCGGCCTCGATCCAGTCCGGATGCCACACGATATCGGGCTTGGGGATGTCGTCGAAGAGATCGAACATGACAGGATGCGCAAGAACGGCGGCTCGTGAAGCAGTCACGATAGCAGAGCCCGCGCACGCCGGATTGCTCCGCCATTCTGTGGCGCGAAAGCGCTGTGCTACAGTCCCCGCACTATCTCAATATAGTTGCGCGAGCGCCGGAGCACGGGCCTCGCGCGACGACGAATCACGGGAATTCGCATGAACACCATCGCCGAAGCGGACGGCGGCGCGATGCAAGGCCGCCGCATCCTGCTCGTCGACGACAGCCTCGACGCGGCGCTCGCGCTCTCGATGCTGCTCGAAGCACTCGGACACGAAGTGCGCACCGAGCACGACGGCCCGCGCGCGCTTGCCGCCATCGACGACTTCACGCCGGATGTGGTCGTGCTCGATATCGGCTTGCCTGGCATGAGCGGACTCGAGGTGGCGCGGGAGATGAGGAAGCGCGATGTGACCAAGCACGTGCTGATGCTCGCCTTGACGGGCTGGGGTGGCGAGGCCGACCGTCAGGAAGCGCTGGCCGCCGGCTTCGATCATCATCTGACCAAGCCTGTCGGCATTGCGGAGATCGAAGCCGCGCTCGCCGGCAAGCGGAAGTAACCTCGGATCGAGGCGCCGCGCTCAGTCCACGCGCAGCCGCGCCATGTAGGGCAGGTGATCGGAGAGCCACGCGGTATCCTGCGTCGGCACGAGCCATTCGACTGGTTTCAGTCCGCGCACGAACATCTTGTCGAGCGCGAGCGCCGGCGAGAACGCCGGAAACGTACGGCCCGATTCCCCCAGCATGTTCGCCACTTCCTGCATGCCCAGTTCGGCGAACAGCGGCGTGGAGTCGTTGCGCCAGTCATTGAAGTCGCCCGCCAGCACGAGCGGTCCTTCGGGCGCTTCCTTCGCGATCCAGTGCGCGATCCAGTTCATCTGCCGCAAGCGCGCCTGTCTTGTCAGCGCGAGATGCGCGCACAGCAGCGTGATGGCGCGGCCGGCGAAGGTCGCGCGCGCGACCAGCAAACCGCGCCGTTCGAAGCGATGCGCGGAGATATCCCAGCGCCCCGACAGATCGAGCGGATGCGGCGACAGGATCGCATTGCCGTGCCGCCACGACGGCTTGAACACGTTCGGCCCCAGAGCGATCTGCAACTCGAGCGCGGTGGCGATTTCGGTGGCCTGGCAATGCCAGACATCGTCGAGCGGCGCGTTCAGCGGATTGCCGAAGCCGGTGGCGAGCATCGGCTGCGGCATGCGCCGCGCCATCGCTTCCTGGAGAAAATAGACGTCTGCGTTGGTGGTCTGCACCCACCGCTGCATCGCGTTCCACGCGCGCAAGCCGAGCGGCGAGCGGCCCTTGTGGAGGTTCCAGCTGACCGCCGTGAAATCCGGAGTGGCCGGATCAGCGGACGGGCCGGGCGGAAGATGTTCTGGGTTTCGCATGCGTTCTGTATCTTGTGCGGCGCGCCGGAAGCCATGTCGCCGCGGTTGTCATTGCGCCGCCGTGGAAGCGGGGAGCGTCGCGCGCACCCGGTAGGCGAGCGACGGATTGCTGTCGATGATCTGCCATTGTCCCCATTCGCCCGGCTTGAGCACGAGCCCCGGATGCGCGCCGCTTACCTGGCGCGGCACCGGCGGCAGCTTGCAGCCGGATGGTGACGCGCGCGTGCTGTCGTCCTGCAGGGTTTCCTGGGCGTCGATGGCGAGCGTGATGTCATCGGCGCTGGCGTGGGTCGGGGAGACGGTGAGCGTGCGTTGCAGATCGATCTCGCCCGCGGGTTGATCCGCGCAGCCCACGCGGTTCTGCACCTTGTTGTGATGCGTTTCCGTGCGGGCCTGTCCGACGTTCGTCGTGCCGGAGAAGCTGTCGATCTGCTGCCCGTCGCGCACGACCTGCAGTTCCCACTGCACCGGCTGCGGCGCCGTGCTCTGCGCGCAGGCGCTGAAGGCGGCGAGGCCGGCTCCTGTCGCAAGCGCGAGTTGTACAAAGGCGGTTCGTATCGTTGTAGGCATTGAAAGCGGCTCCTGCGCGCGGACTGTTCGGATGGCGGCGCGCCCGGCGGGCGGCCGCTGGATCGGCGTTCCTCGGCAACTTCCTCTGACACGGCGGCACGGCGCCGGTTCAGCGCGCCGCTGAAACACGCACGTGGGGCTGACCTGTACATCGCTCAACCCCGGCACCTGAAAGAGCATGTTTCGAACCCGCCCGCCGCGCGATCCCGACGATGATACTAGCCCACGCAAAACGCGGCTCTGTCGGTGAGGCCCTGTGCTTTGGATTGGCAGCACACGCGCGAGACTGCTCGCTTGCGCGGCCTTTTGGCGTCGCTACACTGGACTCACCGACCAGAACAAAGACGGGGTGCGACATGACGACGGCCGTGGTGAAACAGGAACTCGCGGTGGCATCGTTCAGCAAGGTCTACAGTCTCGACGACGTGGAGACCGCGCTCAACGAGTTGTCCGAGGGCGCAAGCGAAGCCTTGCGCGCCACCTACGAAAAAATGCTCAAGGTAGGCAATCTGCGCTTCTGCGTGAAGCCGAACCGCATGCCGTCCATCGACGACCTCGCGGCCAGCCTGCCGAATTTCGAGGAGCCGCTCGACGACATCCGCAAGCAGATCGCGCTGTGTCTCGAAACCGATGACCGGCTCGAACTCATGCCCATGCTGCTGCTCGGCGAACCGGGCATCGGCAAGACGCATTTCGCGAAACAACTGGCGCGGCTGCTCGGCACGACGTCTCACTATGTGGCGATGAGTTCGCTGACGGCCGGCTGGATCCTGTCGGGGGCGTCGTCGCAATGGCGCAATGCGAAGCCGGGCAAGGTCTTCGATGCCCTTGTGAACGGCAGCTATGCAAACCCCGTGATGACCGTCGATGAAATCGACAAGGCCACCGGCGACGCGCAATACGATCCGCTCGGCGCGCTGTACGCGCTGCTGGAGCACGACACGGCGCAGAGCTTCATCGACGAATTCGCCGAAGTGCCGGTGAACGCGGGCAACGTGGTGTGGATCGCCACCGCGAACGACGCGCGCGCGATTCCCGAGCCGCTGCTGAACCGCATGAACGTGTACGAGATTCCGCCGCCCGACCGGGACGGTGCGCGTCGCATCGCTCAGGCGATCTACGCCGAGATCCGCGAGGCACACGCATGGGGCGCGCGCTTCCCGGAAACCCTCGGGGATGCGCCGCTCGACGCGCTCACGCGGGCGTCGCCGCGCGGCATGCGGCGGGCGATGCTGAATGCATTCGGCAATGCGCGTATCGATGGCCGGCATCACGTCGACGCGCGCGACATCCATCTCGACCGTCATTCGCACAAGAAAGCCATGGGTTTCTGAAAAGTCGAAAATGGCGAAATTGCCAAAAACGCTCCAAAAACCTGGCAATTTCGACATTTGGCGGCCAGATTCTTGCCTTTTTCCGAATTGCACCGGAAAACGATCCTAGTCGTGTGGGTTTGTTGTGTATTGCGCAATAGTCCCGAACGTAGAATAGCCAGGACGGAATGTGCGACGGACAAGACATGGATCGGATCGAGTGTGTGGTCATCGGCGCGGGCGCAGTGGGACTGGCCATCGCCCGCGCGCTGGCCTTGCGCGGGCGTGAGGTCATCGTGCTGGAGGCGGGGGAGGGGATCGGCATCGGCACGAGTTCGCGCAACAGCGAAGTCATCCATGCAGGCATCTATTACCCGCGCGGCTCGCTGAAGGCCGAACTCTGCGTGCGCGGCCGCGACATGCTGTATGACTTCTGCCGCGCGCATGGCGTGCCGCACCGGCAATGCGGCAAGCTGCTGGTGGCCACGGCGCGCAACCAGGTGCCGCAACTCGCGGCGCTGGAGCACAAGGGCACCGAAAACCGCGTGAAGGGTCTGGTGCGCATCAGCGCCGCCCAGGCGAAGGAAATGGAGCCGCAGCTGGAGTGCGTCGAGGCGGTCTTCTCGCCGCTCACCGGCATCGTCGACAGTCATCAATACATGCTCGCGCTGCAAGGCGAGGCCGAGCAGCACGGCGCGAACGTCGTGTTCCATACGCCGGTCACCAGCATCGATGCGCGCGAGGGCTGCTTCATCGTCGAGACGGGCGGCGCGTCGCCGGCGCGTTTCCGGGCGTCGTATCTGATCAACAGCGCCGGCCTGCACGCGAACGAAATCGCAAGTTCGATCCGCGGCCTGGATGACCGTCACGTGCCGCCGCTCTACTTCGCGAAGGGCAACTACTTCAGCGTGAGCGCCCGTACGCCCTTCGAGCGGCTCATCTACCCGATGCCCAACGAAGCCGGCCTGGGCGTTCATCTGACGATCGATCTCGGCGGCCAGGCGAAATTCGGCCCGGACGTCGAATGGGTGCCGACGCTCAACTACGATGTCGATCCGCGCCGCGCCGACTCGTTCTATGCCGCCATCCGCGCGTACTGGCCGGGCTTGCCCGACGATGCGCTGCAACCCGCCTACGCCGGCATCCGGCCGAAGCTCTCGGGACCGGGCCAGGCCGCCGCTGATTTCATGATCCAGGGCAAGTCCGCGCATGGCGTGCCGGGGCTCGTGAACCTGTACGGCATCGAGTCGCCGGGACTGACGGCATCGCTTGCGATCGGCGAGCGCGTGGCCGACATGACGCGCTAGATTACGGACGGCTTTCCGTCGATTCTTATCTCCGGCATTTGAGGTCCTCGACCCGCTTCCAGGTTGTTATGCTCGGTTGTCGCCGTCGCCAAGAACGGCGCAACCCCCAATACACCATGGAGTGAGTCACCATGAAGACATCACGTCGCACGTTCATTCTGACCAGCGTGGGCGTCGCCTCGACGCTCGCGCTCGGCGCCCGCACCGCGTTCGCCGCGGATGCGGCGAAGGTTACGGAGAGCGATCCCACCGCACAGGCGCTCGGCTACAAGGAAGACGCCAGCAAGGTGGACAAGGCCAAGTACGCGAGATATGCCGCCGGGCAGGACTGCGGCAACTGCCAGTTCTATCAGGGCAAGCCGACCGACGCCTACGCGCCGTGCCCGATGTTCAGCAACAAGCAGGTTGCGTCGAAGGGCTGGTGCAGTGCCTATGTGAAGAAGGCGTAACACGCCTCGCGACACCCCGCGCAGCGAACCGAAGCGCGCCCGGCCGCAAGTCCGGGCGCGCTTTTTCGTGTGCGCGATTCGCTTGATCGCGGATTAAGGCGTCTTTACACTCGCGAGGAAAAATCAGCCGCGCGTGCGAATCGGTGCAACAAAACGCGGACGGCACGAGACCAGCGGGGCCATGTTTCGAAGCCGCAACCGCAGCCGCAGCCCGACGCATGACGCCCGCATCCATGGCAATCATCGCAACCATCGACCTCAGGGGAACGCATGCCCGCCAGACCACTGAACGCGCGCGCCGTGACGGCGGCTGTCATCGGCAACGCACTGGAGTGGTACGACTTCACGGTATTCGGCTTCATGACGGTCGTCATCGCGCGGCTGTTCTTCCCGAGCGCGAGCGACTATTCCTCGATTCTCCTGACCACCGCGACGTTCGGCGTCGCGTTCGTCATGCGGCCGGTGGGCGGCATCGTGCTGGGCCTCTATGCGGATCGCGCCGGCCGCAAGGCGGCGCTGACGCTGGTCATCGGCCTGATGACGCTGGGCATCTTCCTGCTGGCCATCGCGCCGCCGTACTCGGCAATCGGCATCGGCGCGCCGCTCGTCATCGTGTTCGCGCGGCTGCTGCAAGGGTTCTCGGCGGGCGGCGAGTTCGGCAGCTCGACCGCGTTGCTGATCGAGGCAGCGCCTTTCTCGAAGCGCGGTCTCTATGGCAGTTTCCAGATGGCGAGCCAGGCGGCGTCGCTGCTGCTCGGTGCGCTCGTCGGCGCGGCGATCACGCGCGGGCTGTCTCCGCAGGCGCTCGATGCCTGGGGCTGGCGGGTGCCGTTCATCTTCGGGCTGATCATCGGTCCGATCGGCCTGTACATTCGCCGCAGCATGTCCGACACCGAAGCCTTCCTGCACGCGCGCAAGACCGCGCGGCGCGCGACGCTCGGCGAGGTCTTCGGCAGCCATGGCCGCGAAGTGCTGTGCGGGCTCGGCGCCGTGGTCGCGCTGACGGTGACGGTGTATGTGCTGATCGCCTATCTGCCGACCTTCGCCGTCAAGCAACTGAAGCTGCCGCTCGGCCAGTCGTTCACGGCGCTGATCGTCGGCAATCTGCTGCTGACGGTGTTGTCGCCGATCGCGGGCGCGTGGTCTGACCGCATCGGGCGCAAGGGTTTGTCGCTGTGGTCGCTCGGCATCACGTTCGTCGTGATCTATCCGCTGTTCGCGTGGCTCGCGGCCGAGCCCAGCGTGCTGCGGCTCGTGATCGTTCAGGCGCTGCTGTCGATCGCGCTCTCGGGCTACTATGGACCGTTCGGCGCGCTCATCGCCGAGCTGTTTCCCGCGCACATCCGCTCGACCGGACTCTCGCTCGCGTACAACATCGCGGTGATGATCTTCGGCGGCTTCGGACAGTTCATCGTGACCTGGCTGATCCGCGTCACGGACTCTCAACTCGCGCCCACCTTCTATGTGATGGGCGGACTCGCGCTCTCGTTGATCGCGGTGGCGTGCATTCCCGCGACGCGCCACGCGGATGTCGACGAAGCGCGCGATCTCAATCGCTAGGCGGTATCGAATGAAAGTGATCGAAAGCGGCAAGTTCAAGGCGGAGCGCGCGTGGGGCGCGCTCGACATCTGCGTGATGAACGGCACCTCGTGCCGGCTGCACTGGACCGACACGCCCTACAAGTGGCACGTCAACGACGGCGAGGAAGTGTTCGCCGTGATGCAGGGCGAAGTGCGCATGCATGTGCGCGGTCCCGAGGGCGAACGCGTGCTCACGTTGCGCGCCGGCGATATCTTCCACGCGCAGGCCGGCGACGAACACTGCGCCGAACCGGTCGGCGAGGCGCGCATTCTGGTGATCGAAAAAGAGGGAAGCGTCTGAAAAAGCGCTGGCCGTTCGGACAGGTGGCGCGCTGAGGCGGCCGCCGGTGATACTGTGCCCGTCGATGTGCGATTCACGTGCGAGGGCAGACATGGTCAGGACGGTTGAGTTGATCGAGCGCGAGTACGAAGCGGCGCGTGCGGCTGATCGGCTGGGCGAATGGGGAACCCTGCCGCTGCTCGAATCGGAAGAACTCGTCGTGATGTCGGTGCAGGCGCTGGCGCGCATCGCATGGCGCGTGGAAGAAGCGGAGCGGGAGCTGGACAAGCGCTTGATCGAGGAGTCGTTTGCGTGGTTCGAGTCGCTTGGCTATACGGAGGAGATATTGCTCTCTCCGGAAGATTTCCAGGGCGATGGTTCGACCACGAGGTCACGCGCTACGGTGGAATCTGACGCGCCGCGAAGCGCAGGCCAGGCGAAAGGACTGAAGACCGCGTTCGCCGGCTTTCTCGGAACGCTGTTCGCCAGACGCTCCGGGCAGGCCGGATGATGGCGCGCAGCATTCAGTTCTCGAAGCCAAGCTGGCATCACTACCATGCCTGGCGCGTGTCGGACGCGAAGATCTTCGAAAAAGTGACCGGGCTGATCAACGAGTGCTGCCGCAGCCCGTTCGCAGGACAGGGCAAGCCGGAACCGTTGCGCTACAGGAAGGCGTGGGTGCGTCGCATCGACGGGAAGCATCGCTTCGTCTATCACGTCACGGACGCGCAGCTTCTGATTTACAGCTGTCGCGGGCGCTGTGAAGACGAAGACAGTTAGCGTCCGCAACCGCGCCGGACCTTATCGTTCGAGCCCCGCCTTCACCAGCAATTCCGCCAGCACGTCGGTCATGTCGCCTTCGTGGGCCTCCGCGCGCTCCTTCAACTGCTTGACGAGCTTCTCGTCCAGCTTGCAGGCGAACGGCACGAGACCCTTGGCCTGATCGAGCTTGCGCTGTTCGCGGCGATCCAGCTTTGCTTCGTCAGCGGCACCGATGCGGTTCTTTCCGCCCTGTTTGAGGTCGTTGGCAAGCTTGAATGCCTTGGTTTGTTCCAGCTGGAATTTGTTCACGCGATGCTCCGGGGCGGTTTGTTGCCAAAGTCTCGTATTGTACGGAACACGCAGTGGCCACCCGCGAAAAGCGTCGTGACCGTTAACGGTCCGCGTCGGCCAATGCGTCGATGCGCGCCCGCATGCGGCGCCAGTGTGAGCCTTCCCAGAACACGCGGCGGCATACGTCGCAGGTGACAAAGCGCGTATGCCGCTCCCGCACGCCATCGGGCACACGGCCGTCGATCTCGCCCGGGCCGGCCGGACGCAACGGCGCATTGCACATCAGGCACAGCCGGAACGGCCGCGCGTGCGGCGCCAGGGCCAGCCTGTCCGCCAGCTCGTGCCATTGATCGTCGGCCTGTAACGCGCGCACATAGCAGCCGTACAGCACCGTGCGACGCTTGAGCAATTCGCGGTCGCGCGTCAGCACGATGCGGCTCTCCGCCTGTGCAAGCCGCTCGATTTCCTCGTCGGGGAAGTTGTTGTCGTAGCGCGTATCGAAACCGGCGAGCCGCAGCAATTGCGCGAGACCACCGAGATGCGCATCGGCGATGAAGCGCAGATCGGCGGCACGCAGCGGCGGGCGCAACAGCAGTCCGCCACTGGCCATGTCCGTTGCCGCGCGCCTCGCCGGATGGATCTCGATGAGATCGTCCGGTTCGATCTGCGCGTCGAAGCCCACCGGCCCGCCGTTCCTCAGGATCGCTCCCACTTCCGTGTGTGGCACGCCAAGCGCCTCGATCACATGCTTGGCCGAGGACGTCGGCGCGAACTGGCACGCGAACGTGCGCCCGCGCTGCGGCCGCGCGAGGAAGTCGTTCAATTCGCCGTGAAAGTGAAAGCGCGCCTCGACCATGCGGGCAGTATCGCATCGGGCGCTCCGGCGCGCTGCCGGTCGATGTGCTTAACTGAGGCTCGAACCGAAACGGGCCACGAAGGAGTCATGGAACATGGATATCGGATTTATCGGACTGGGCGAGATGGGCGGCGCGATGGCGAGCAACGCGCTGAAGGCCGGGCACACGGTGCGCGTGTGGAACCGTTCGCGCGACAAGACCCGTGCGCTCGCGGACCAGGGTGCATCGGTGGTGGATACGCCTGAACAGGCCTTCGCCGGCGACGCCGCGTTCTCCATGCTGGCCGACGATCACGCGCTGCGTTCCGTGCTCGTCGACGGCGCCTTGTTGCGGCGCGCGCCGAAGGGGCTCGTGCACGTGAACATGGCCACGATTTCAGCGGCGCTCGCCGTCGAACTGACGGAGCTGCACGCGCAGCACGGCATTGCGTACGTTGCCGCGCCCGTGCTCGGGCGACCCGACGTCGCGGCGGCAGGCAAGCTCAACATCCTTGCGGCGGGCGCGGCTGACGCGATCGATCGCGTGCAGCCGGTGCTCGACGTGCTCGGCCAGAAGACCTGGCGCGTCGGCGATGAACCGCAGCACGCCAACGTGCTCAAGCTCGCGGCGAATTTCATGCTGGCCTCGGCGATCGAGTCGTTCGGCGAAGCGGCCGCGCTGGTGACCGGCCACGGCGTGGCGTCCCGGACCCTGCTCGATGTCATCACGAACTCGCTGTTTCCGGGACCGGTGTACGCGGGCTACGGCAAGATGATCGCCGAGCAGCGCTATGAGCCGGCGCTCTTCAAGGCACGGCTTGGCTTGAAGGATGTACGCCTGGCCATCGCCGCCGGCGAGGCTGTCAATGTGCCGCTGCCCGTGGCAAGCGTCGTGCGCGACAACCTCGTCGATGCCCTTGCGCACGGCGACGGCGAGAAGGATTTCGCCGTGCTCGGTCAGGTGGCGGCGCGTCGGGCGGGACGCTGAAGGCTGGCTTTTTCACTCGGACAGCGCGTCTTCGGGATTTGCTTGCGCCGCTTCTCGCGGACGGCATAATGCGGATCCCTTTCCCTCTTCCGCTGCGCCGCAATGAACCTGCATGTCTGGTGGCTGTTCGTCGCCACTGTATTCGTCGTCTCCGCGATTCCCGGTCCCAACATGCTGCTCGTGATGACGCATGGCGCGCGTCACGGCCTCAGACGCTCGACCGCGACGATGGCCGGCTGTCTCGCCGCGCTGATCGCCATGCTGTCGGTATCGGCGGCGGGGCTGGGGGTGTTCCTCGAAGCCTGGCCACGTCTCTTCGATACCTTGCGCATGCTCGGCGCGGCTTATCTCGTCTGGCTCGGGGTGAAAAGCTGGCGCGCGAAAACCGGCGTGGTCGAGATCCGCGACGAAACTGACAGCGCCGGGCAGACCGTCCATTCGCCGCGTCGGTTCGGGCTCTTTCGCAATGGCTTCTTCGTAGCCGGCAGCAATCCGAAGGCGATCCTTTTCGCGGCGGCGCTGCTGCCGCAGTTCATCGATGCAAGCCATCCCGTTCTGCCGCAATTCGCGGTGCTTGTTTCGACTTTCGCGGTCATCGAGGTGAGCTGGTACGCGGTCTATGCGGGCTTGGGTGCGCGCATTGGCGACCGGCTCAGGAGCGCAAGCGTCGCGCAGGCCTTCAACCGTCTGACGGGCGGGGTGTTCGTCGGCTTCGGCGCGATGATGGCGCTGGTGCGCCACTGAGTGCTGCTGGACCAATCGTCTGCTCGAACGGGTGCACGATTTGCTCCAACAGGCATGCTTCATTCGGCTTCGAACAGACATTCGCTTTCGCCGGGCGGATAGTGGCGCTCGTCCGCCGGTAGGCGGCGAACCCAACAAGAACAGACAAAAAAGGAGACGCCTGATGCATTTCACTGTCCGACGCGTAACGCTGCTCGCGCTTGCCGGCGCCGCGCTTGCGCTGGCTTCGACCGCCCGGGCGGACGACTCGCCCAGTCCCTGTAGCGCGCTGAAGCGCATCGTGGCCGCCGCGCCCAATTTCGCGTCGCTGTCGGCGCTCGATGGCCGTCCCATCGCATTGCCCTACGGCGACGACGCGCAGTGCGCCGCGTCGCAGTCGAACTATCGCTGCACCTGGACGCCGCATGGCGGCGCGAGCGCCGATGCATTGCAGGGCGTTGCGGCGGACATCGCGGCCTGTCTTCCGGACGCGACGCACGATCAGAATTCGCCCGCCCGCCAGCATTTCTACCTCGGCGCACGCGGTGCGCGCACCAGCATTACGGCGGCGCAAGCCGGGTCGAACCGGCTGAAACTCGAAATTTCCGGAACACGCTGAGGCCATCGTGAGCAAGCGCATCCTCATAGCCGATGACGACGACGATGCGCTCGCAGGCCTCGCGAACCTGCTGACCGCGATGGGTCACGAAGTGGCGCTGGCGGGAAACGGGGCGCAGGCGGTGGAAGTGGCCGCGCAGTTCGCGCCGGATGTGGTGATCCTGGATCTGGGCATGCCGATGGTCGACGGTCTGGCGGCGGCGCGCGAGCTGCGGCTTTTGCCGCACGGCCACGCGATCATGCTGGTGGCGCTGACCGGCTGGGGGCAACCGCAGCATCGCGAGATGACGCTCGACGCCGGTTTCGACGTGCATCTCGTCAAGCCGATTGCTGCGGATCAGCTGCAATTCATCCTGTCGATGACACAGCCGTGAAGGCAGGACTGTGGAACCGGCGCAACAGCGTATGTTGCGTTGCATCATAAGCGCCGGTATAGTCGCTCCTGTCTCCTCCATGTCTCCATTGATATGGATTCAGCCCGCCAACTCGGCGGGCTTTTTTTATCTGCGGCCTTTGATGCTGCTACGCACCAGACAACTAAAAGGCCCGTCACATTGAAGTGGACCGGCCTTTTCTCATCCCGCAGCGGCAATCAGCGCGCGAGACCCGCTTCTTCGTCAGCGCCGATAGCCAGGTTCATGCACTGGATCGCCGCGCCCGACGCGCCCTTGCCCAGATTATCGAGCCGCGCCACGGTGACGAAGCGCTCATCGTTGCCGAACACGAAGATATCGACGCGATTCGTGTCGTTGCAGGCCTGCACGTCGAAGAAACCGGCGTCGAGGTTGCTGTCGGCGTCGAACGGCATCACGCGGACGAACGGCTCGTTGTTGTAGTACTCGGCGAGCACGTCGCGCACGTCCTGCGGCCTGGCGGGACGCGTGAGCTGGTCGGGCGAAAAGTACGTCGTGACGGCCAAGCCCTTGAGGAACGGACCGACGATCGGCGTGAAGACCGGCGCGCGCTTCAGTCCCGTGCGCACCGACATCTCCGGCAAATGCTTGTGCGTCAGGCCGAGCGCGTAGGCGCGCGGACTCATCAGCAGTTCATTGCCGCCCGCTTCATACTCCGCGATCATTTTCTTGCCGCCGCCGCTGTAGCCGGTGATGGAGTAGGCGTGGGCATCGAAATCGGCGGAGACGAGTCCGCTCGCGACCAGCGGCTGCACCGACAGCACGAATGCTGAAGCATGGCAGCCCGGCACCGCGATCCGTTTCGCCGTGCGCAGGCGTTCGCGCTGCGCGCGCGCCAGTTCCGGCAGGCCGTAGGCCCAGTCGTCCTGGGTACGGAACGCGGTGCTCGCGTCGATCATCACGGTGCGCGTGTTGCCGGAATCGACGAGTGAAACCGATTCGCGCGACGCGACATCCGGCAGACACAGGAACGTCACATCGGAGGCATTGATGAGGCGACGGCGCTCCTCGACGTCCTTGCGCTTCGCATCCTCGATGCGCAACACCTCGATGTCACGGCGTTGCGACAGATATTCGAAAATCTTCAGGCCGGTGGTGCCTTCCTGTCCGTCGACAAATACTTTCGTGGTCATCTCGATCTCGCTGGTTCGTGCGGCCGCTCGCCGCAAAACCGCTATTTTAAGGCGATTCCGAGGCTGCCTCATGTCCGCCGCTTCCGCCGCTTCCGCCGCTTTCCGAGGCGGACGCATTGCCGGTCCAGCGAGCGGTCACGGCCGCGATGCGCGCGCCGAATGCCTTCGCGGTTTCGAGGTCGCCGGGCGGCGGCGCTTCATCAGGCGACGCGTCCGCGGGCGATTGCGTCAGCAAGCCCGTGAAGCCGCCGATGAAGTTCAGGTCGTTGCGGGTGGCCGCCTTCGTGTTCGACGGCATCATGCCGGTGCCGGCCCAGATCATGCCGTGCTGCATCGCCAGGGTGACGAAGTAGGAGATGGTCAGGAACTTGTCGCCGTTCATGTGCGCGGAATTGGTGAAGCCCGCCGCGATCTTGTCCTTCCACTTCTGCGCGAACCAGGGTTTGGAGCTGGCGTCGGCGAATTTCTTGAAGTCGGCGGACGGTCCGCCCATGTACGTGGGCGCGCCGAAGACGATGGCATCGGCGGCGTCGAGGTCGTTCCACGCGGCGTCGTCGAGATCCGCGACGGCGATCAGCTTGACGCTCGCGCCCGCTTCGGTCGCGCCGGCGAGCACGGCTTCGGCAACCTTTTTCGTGTGGCCGTAGCCGCTGTGATAGACGATGGCAATAGTCGGCATGATGGCCTTGTGTCTGTCCACGTCGGCCAGCCGGCGGTCAGCATGCATGGGAGGGCGCCAGCGCGCCTTGCCGGAATGTGACGCCGCCGGACGGTGGAGATCGGTGGGGAAGGGTTCCGGCCAGTCTAGCAAAGTCGGCCGAAGGCTTACCGGCGCGACCGCACGGTTCGCGAACGCTGTGGTCAGCGGCCGTAACTGAAAGTCAGCTGCGCAGTGGCAATGGCCATCGTGCGGATCTCATGCTCGAACATCAGCGCCGGGGTGCCCTGGCGCAGCCGCAGGTCGTCGCTGTCGAGCGCGTACACCGTCACCACGTAGCGGTGCGCCTTGCCGGGCGGCGGGCAGGGGCCGCCGTAGCCGTCGGTGTCCCAGTCGTTGCGGGCTTCGATCGCGCCCATCTTGCGCAGCACGCCCGATGCGCTCGCGTTGTTCGGCAGGCGCTCGGTGCCGCCGGGAATGCCCGCGACCGCCCAGTGCCACCAGCCGCGCCCGGGCGCGTCCGGATCGAAGATGGTCACCGCGAAGCTGCGCGTGTTCGCCGGCGCGCCGCGCCAGGAAATCTGCGGCGAGCGGTTGCCGCCCGTGCAGCCGGCCTGGTCGAACAGGAGATCGCGCCCGATCGGCTTGCCCGGCGCGAGATCCGTGCTGGTCACGGTAAAGCCGGCGTCGGCCGCCGCTGCGCGTGAAAAAGGCAGCGCCGCAGCAGCGCCGAGGATGAAAAGGACAGATGCGACCAGGCCACTCGATTCCCCGCTTCGACCAGTAAGGCGCATGGGCCGGACTCCTTTCAAAATCGTTGCGGTTAATCTGCGATTCGCTGACCGAAACGACGTTTTTTGTCTCATGGATGCGCTTCTTGACAGGTTGCAGTTTAACATTGCAACAAAGGTTTAAAGCCTTTATCGCTTGATACTTAGCCAGTGGCCTGGGTTTGTTTGCTTTTGGGCGGAAAGCGAGCGGGATGGCGAGGCCGGTCTTTTCCGAACATTTTGAATGAAAAAATGAATAATTCGATGCAAATTCGCGCGGCACGCAAACCATCCATTTACGGGAGATTTGAATGAGCCAGCGAATAACCGTCATCATTGCAGACGATCATCCAGTGATTTTGTTTGGCGCCACGCAGGCGCTCAGCAAGTTTCCCGAAAATCGATGTTGTGGGCCAGGCGCGCCAGTCGACCGAACTCATCCAGCTCCTGCAGAAGACGCCCTGCGACGTCCTCGTGACCGATCTCGCCATGCCCGGTGGCTCGTACGGCGACGGCATGCCGCTGCTCGGCTATATCGGGCGGCAGTTTCCGCGCGTGAAGCTCGTGGTGCTGACCATGCTCGAGAATCCGGCGCTGCTCAAGCGTCTGCGCGAGGTGGGCGTCATGTCCATCATCAACAAGGCCGACGACATGAACCACATCGGCTGGGCCATCCAGCACGTGATGCGAGCCCAGGAGTATCTCGGTCCGTCTGTCAAGGCAGCGCTCGACAGCATGGGCCTCGCCACGAACGGACAGCAGCGCGGCGTGATTCTGTCGAAACGCGAACTGGAGGTCGTGCGCCTGTTTGTCTCGGGCATGACCATTACGGAAATCGCCGCGCAGTTACGGCGCAGTATCAAGACCATCAGCACGCAAAAGAATACGGCCATGCGAAAACTCGGCATCGAACGCGATTCCGAATTGTTTCAATATGCACAGAGCAACGGATTGATGAATCTCTCGGCCTATTCCGGCGACGGCAGTATCGACGATTCTCCGATTTCAAGCTCGCACACGCTGTAAGCGCGGTATCGCGAAATAAATAAAAAAGCCGCTGAGTCAGTCAGCGGCTTTTTTTCGGCGTTTTTCTGCCAGCAGCTTTTGCCTGGCTTTTGCTTTTATGCAGCCTTCAAAAAAAACGCTTATTGCGGAGCAGCGGTCGCGCCGCCGTGAGCAGCCGACCATTCGGCGGGCGAATGCAGAAATTTCTCGACTTCGTCCAGCGTCTTGGTTTCGAAGTAACCCTGCTCCTTGGCGACACGCAGGACGTCCCACCACGTGGCGAGCGCGTGCAGGTCGACGTCGATGTCCTTCAAGACCGACACGCTTTCCTTG
The DNA here is from genome assembly GCF_031451315.1 of Caballeronia sp. LZ032. Taxonomy (NCBI): domain Bacteria; kingdom Pseudomonadati; phylum Pseudomonadota; class Betaproteobacteria; order Burkholderiales; family Burkholderiaceae; genus Caballeronia; species Caballeronia sp. LZ032. The sequence goes on along the minus strand of NZ_JARUXP010000001.1, from coordinate 2,961,022 downwards.
AAGATGTTGTAGTGGAACAGCACGAAGCAGTGATTCACGGTCGCGCCGGCGGTGCGCAGCGCGTTGATGAAGTTGATCTTGCTGCGGCTGTCGGTCGTCAGGTCTTCGACCAGCAGCACACGCTGGCCTTCCGTCAGCAAACCTTCGATCTGCGCATTGCGTCCGAAGCCCTTCGGCTTCTTGCGGACGTATTGCATCGGCACCATCAGGCGGTCGGCGATCCACGCGGCGAACGGAATGCCGGCCGTTTCGCCGCCCGCGACCGCGTCGATCTGCTCGTAGCCGACGTCGCGCAGGATGGTCGACTCGGCCATTTCCATCAGGCCGCGGCGCACGCGCGGGTAGGAGATCAGCTTGCGGCAATCGATATACACCGGGCTCGCCCAGCCGGACGTGAAGATGTACGGTTTTTCCGCGTTGAAGTGCACCGCCTGGACTTCGAGGAGCATCTTGGCGGTGGTGTCGGAGATCGTCTGGCGATCGAAGCCTGTCATGGGCGAATCCTTGGACTTGATATGACGCTTGCTGAGCGTGGAGGCGGCCGTGAGGGCCTTCGGCGCGGGTTCGGCGCGGGTTCGGCGCGGGTTCGGTGCAACAGGACCGCTCGACGACGGGCTGTTGACGTGTGCCGCGCGTGCCGGCGGGACGAAGCGCTGTGACGCCCGAGTCCCGAACCTTGCGGAGCCAGCCCGAGATTTTACCCGAGGCGGCGTGCCGGGGCGAGGACCCTGGCCGAACGGACGGCCTCCCGGATGACTCCGCCAGAAGGCGCGCCTGGCCGCTCAAATCCGACGAAACGAACACGGCAGGCGCCGGAACACCCGCTGAAAGGTTGCATCGCGTCATTTCAAAAGCGGGGTGTACACTGAACGTCCAAAAAATTCCGAAGGCTCCGTCTGCTCGTCCCATCCGGCCAGCAGCATGTTGCGCCTATCCGGCGCGTCGGGCCTGTGAACCTGGTCCATCGATTCACATTCCCGCACTCACGGTAGCGGTCGACGGCAGTGTGAACCCTGTTCAAATAATTTCCAACGTCTCAGGTCAATCATGGACGAACAACTGAAGCAAAGCGCCCTCGCGTATCACCAGAATCCGCGTCCGGGCAAGATCTCGGTCACGCCGACCAAACCCCTGTCCAACCAGCTCGATCTCTCGCTCGCGTATTCGCCGGGCGTCGCGGCCGCGTGCATGGCCATCTACGACGAACCGCTCGACGCGCAGAAGTACACCTCGCGCGCCAATCTCGTCGGCGTCGTGACGAATGGCACGGCGGTGCTCGGTCTCGGCAATATCGGCCCGCTCGCGGCCAAGCCGGTGATGGAAGGCAAGGGTTGTCTGTTCAAGAAGTTCGCGGGCATCGATGTGTTCGACATCGAGCTGGCGGAGACCGATCCGGACAAGCTCGTCGACGCCATCGCGATGCTCGAGCCGACGCTCGGCGGCATCAACCTCGAGGACATCAAGGCGCCGGAATGCTTCTATATCGAGAAGAAGCTGCGCGAGCGCATGAAGATTCCCGTCTTCCATGACGATCAGCACGGCACGGCGATCATTGCGTCGGCGGCGATTCTCAACGGCCTGAAAGTGGTCGGCAAGAAGCTGGACGAAGTGAAGCTCGTGTGCTCGGGCGCGGGTGCGGCGGCCATTGCGTGCCTGGACTTGCTGGTGCACCTCGGCCTGAAGAAGTCGAACACGCTGGTGATCGACTCGAAGGGCGTGATCTATGAAGGCCGCGGCAATCTGGACGCATCGAAGGAGCGGTATCAGGCGAGCACCGACGCGCGCACGCTCGGCGATGCCATGCACGGCTGCGACGTCTTCCTCGGCTGTTCGAGCGCCGGCGTGCTGAAGCCGGAGATGGTCGTGACGATGGCGGACAAGCCGCTGATCCTCGCGCTGGCCAATCCGGAACCGGAAATCCGTCCGGAAGAGGCGAAGAAGGTGCGTCCGGACTGTATCGTCGCGACGGGCCGTTCGGACTATCCGAACCAGGTCAACAACGTGCTGTGCTTCCCGTTCATCTTCCGCGGCGCGCTGGATGTCGGCGCGACCACCATCACGGAAGAGATGAAGCTCGCGTGCGTGCATGCGATCGCCGAACTCGCGGAAGAAACCGATCAGGGCGATGAAGTCGCGAAGGCCTATGAAGGTCACTCGCTCGAATTCGGTCCGGAGTATCTGATTCCGAAGCCGTTCGATCCGCGCCTGATCATCAAGATCGCGCCCGCTGTCGCGCAGGCCGCGATGGATTCGGGCGTCGCGACGCGTCCGATCAAGGACATGGACGCCTATCGCGAGACGCTCGGCGCAACCGTGTATCGCACGGGCATGGTGATGCGTCCGGTGTTCGTGGCGGCGAAGGCCGCGCCGGCGCGCATCGTGTTCGCGGAAGGCGAGGACGAGCGCGTGCTGCGCGCCGCGCAGTTCGTCTTGCTGGAGAAGATTGCGAAGCCGATCATCGTCGGCCGGCCGGCGGTGGTGGAAATGCGTCTGCAGAAGATGGGCTCGAAGCTGAAGCCGGGCATCGATTTCGAGATCGTGAATCCGGAGGACGATCCGCGCTATCAGAAGAGCTGGCAGGCGTATCACGAGATCGCCGCGCGCGATGGCGTGACGCCTGAAGGCGCGAAGGCCGCGCTGCGCAAGTTCAACACGCTGATCGGCGCGATCCTGATCCATACGGGCGACGCGGACGGCATGATCTGCGGCCTGATCGATACGTATCAGGACCATCTGAAGTTCGTGGATCAGGTGCTGGGCAAGGCGGAAGGCGCGAACAACTTCGCGGCGATGAACCTGCTGATGCTGCAAGGACGCAATCTCTTCATCAGCGACACCTACGTCAACGAATCGCCGACCGCCGAGCAGCTCGCCGACATGACGATTCTCGCCGCGCGCGAAATCGAGCGCTTTGGTGTGCAGCCGAAGGTGGCGTTGCTGTCGAACTCGAACTTCGGCAGCGTGCCGAGCGCGTCGAGCAAGCGCATGGCCGAGGCGCGCAAGCTGATTGCCGAGCGCGCGCCGACGCTGGAAGTAGACGGTGAAATGCACGGCGATGCCGCGTTGTCCGAGGCGGTGCGCAAGGCGTCGTTCCCGGGCACGACGTTGACGGGCGAAGCCAACCTGCTGATCATGCCGAACGTCGAAGCGGCGAACATCACCTACAACCTGCTCAAGATGGTGAGCGGTGAGGGTGTGACGGTGGGACCGTTCCTGCTGGGCGCCGCCAAGCCGGTGCATATCCTGACACCGGCCGCGACCGTGCGGCGGATCATCAACATGACCGCGGTGGCGAGCGCGAATGCGAGCGTCGCGAAGGCGAAGTAAGGCGGTTGGGTTTTGGTGAGGTGAGGTGAAAAACGGCGATCCGGGTGACCGGATCGCCGTTTTGTTTGGTGGGAAGGAACGCGCGAGGAGTCAGGCGTCGCCCTTCCAGTCGTGACCCGGCATGATGCGGGTCATGAACTCGTCGAAGAGCGGAACGGTAAAGGCCGTATCGCCGTGAGTGGGGCTCCAGATCATTCCCTTCACGATCAGGTTGCTCCGATTGGGCGCAAGCGATGTGCTGTCACGGCCCAGCACCGAGGCAATGTCCCCCGATCGATGCGGTCCTGGCCCCAGCTCGGCCATGGCTCTCAGGTACTTCTTCTCGGCCGGTGTGAGACGGTCGAAACGGACTCGCGTAGTCTTTCGCCGCCTCGATCTGGCTGAGTTTGAGCAGAGCCAGCCGAAGCTTGGGCGCGAGCAGGGCGGGTAGAGAGCGTCCCTCGGGAGCCTCGATCCTTATCGCCAGAAGGCCGCCTTCGCCTATGGCGTCCCTCATCATCTGGTCCAGCAAGACGGTTTTGCCGACCCCGCGCAGACCCGCCAGCATGATGCTTTTCGCGGCGCGTCCCTTCTTGAGACGCTGAATGCACACCAACATTTGCTTGCGGACGGCGTCGCGCCCGGCAAGCTCGGGCGGTGGATTGCCCGCGCCCGGCGCGAAGGGGTTGTCTACCGGATCCATGGTTTTAGCAAGTTTATCGAGTTTAGGGAATTCCGCTAACTTCCCTAAATTAGATATGACTTGCCAAGCAGCACGGGAGTCAGTTCAGAGAAGGAAGGTCAGCCGACCTTCCATCCCCTCACGCCACCTGCCGCGTCTCACCGCCTTCCCCACTGCGCCACCGCGCCAGCAACTTCTCCCACTTCAGCTTCGCGGCCTTCACGTTGTTTTCCTTGATGTGGCCGTAACCGCGCATTGCGTCGGGCAGGCTCGCCAGTTCGATCGCCAGCGGCAACTTCTCGACCGTGAGCCCGTCGATGATTTCCCGCACCAGCGCCTCGTACTCCCCGATCAACGCTCGCTCCATCTTCCGCTCTTCGGTACGACCAAACGGATCAAGCCCCGTGCCGCGCAGGAACTTGAGCCGGGCGAGCACGCGCATCGCGGACATCATCCACGGGCCGTATTGTTTCTTGACCAAATGCCCGTGCGCGTCCTTCTTCGACGTGCTCGGCGGCGCGAGATGCATCTTGATCTTCCAGTCGCCTTCGAAGCTGCTCTTCACTTTCTCGATGAACGCCGGGTCCGCGTACAGCCGCGCGACTTCGTATTCGTCCTTGTAGGCCATCAGCTTGTGCAGGTTCTTCGCGACGGCTTCCGTCAGCGCATACTGGCCGTCGCCCATGCCCAGGCTCGCTTCGGCCGTGCGCACTTCCGCGACGATCCGCCCATAACGCGATGCATACGCGCTGTTCTGGTACTTCACGAGATAGTCGAGACGCTTTTCGATCAGGCTGTCCAGCGCCTTCGGCGTGTGCAGCGCGACCACCTTGCCCGCTGCGCTGTCCATACCGCGCTGTCCCTGCGTGAGCCGCTGCACAGCGTCGATATCGTGCGCCGCGCGGCGTCCCCATTCGAACGCGGCGAGATTCTTCTCGACCTGTACGGCGTTCAGCTCGATTGCGCGCATCAGCGATTCATGCCGCAACGGCACCCAGCCCTTTTGCCACGCGTAGCCGAGCACGAACGGATTGGTGTAGATCGCGTCGCCCATCAGCGCGACGGCAAAACGGTTCGCATCGACGAGCGCCACATGCTGGCCCGCCGCCGCGCGAATATCCGCTTCCGCGCTCGCGCCCGGAAAACTCCAGTTCGGGTTCTTGATGAAGTCGGCGGTCGGCGTCTGCGCGCTGTTCACGACGACGCGCGTATGGTCAGGCTGCATCCGCGAGCCGCATTCGTTGCTCGCCGTCACGATCGCGTCGCAGCCGATCACCAGATCCGCCTCGCCCATCGCGATGCGGGTCGCATGAATGTCGGCCGGACGGTTGGCGATCTGCACATGGCTCATCACCGCGCCACCCTTCTGCGCGAGACCGGTGACGTCGAGCACCGTGACGCCCTTTTGCTCCAGATGCGCCGCCATGCCGAGCAGCGCGCCGATCGTCACGACGCCCGTGCCGCCCACGCCCGTCACCAGCACGCCGTACGGCCGCGCGATCTCGGGCAGTTCGGGTGTCGGCACCGGGGGCATCGCATCGGCGCCGACGCTCGTCGCCTTCGGCTTCTTCAACTGCCCGCCCTCGATGGTGACGAAGCTCGGACAGAAGCCGTTCACACACGAATAGTCCTTGTTGCAGGTCGACTGGTTGATCTGCCGCTTCGTGCCGAATTCGGTTTCCAGCGGTTCGACCGAGAGGCAGTTCGACTTCACGGAACAATCGCCGCAGCCTTCGCACACCGCCTCGTTGATGACGACGCGCTTCGCCGGATCGGGGAACGCGCCGCGCTTCCTGCGGCGGCGCTTCTCGGTCGCACAGGTCTGGTCGTAGATCAGGATCGATGTGCCTTGCACTTCGCGCAACTGGCGCTGGATGTCGTCGAGCACGTCGCGGTGATGCACGTCGATGCCCGGTGCGAGACCGGTCGTCGCGGTGTATTTCTCCGGCTGATCCGTGACGATGACGATCTTCGCCGCGCCTTCCGCCGCCAATTGATGCGTGATCTGCGGCACGGTCAGGACGCCGTCGACGGGCTGGCCGCCCGTCATTGCGACCGCATCGTTGTAGAGGATCTTGTAGGTGATGTTCACCTTCGCCGCGATCGCCGCGCGAATCGCGAGCAGGCCCGAATGGAAGTAGGTGCCGTCGCCGAGATTGGTGAACACGTGCTTGTCGTTCGAGAACGGCGCCTGTCCGACCCACGCGACGCCTTCGCCGCCCATCTGGCTGAAGGTGCTCGTGTTGCGGTCCATCCAGACCGTCATGTAGTGGCAGCCGATGCCGGCCATCGCGCGCGAGCCTTCCGGCACGTTCGTCGAAGTGTTGTGCGGACAGCCGGAGCAGAACCACGGCTTGCGCTCAGCTTCTACGCGCGGCCGTGCCAGCGCCTTTTCCTTCGCGTCGATCACCGCGAGCCGCGTCGCGATGCGGGCGCGCACGTCGGCGGGCAGATCGAATTTCTCGAGACGCGTGGAGATGGCCTTCGCAATGATCGCCGGCGACAGTTCGTAGTGCGCGGGCAGCAGCCAGTTGCCCATCGGCACGGACCATTCGCCGCCCGCGCCGTCTTTTTCGTCGAACTTGCCGTAGACACGCGGGCGCTGGGCGTCCGGCCAGTTGTAGAGCTCTTCCTTGATCGCGTATTCGAGAATCTGGCGCTTTTCCTCGACGACCAGAATTTCCTCGAGACCGCGCGCGAATTCATGCGCGCCTTGCGCTTCGAGCGGCCAGACGCAGCCGACCTTGTACAGCCGGATGCCGATCTGCGCGCAGGTGGCGTCATCGAGACCGAGATCGGTGAGGGCCTGGCGCACGTCGAGATAGGCCTTGCCGCCGGTCATGATGCCGAAGCGCGCATGCGGCGAATCGATCTCCACCCGGTCCAGCTTGTTTGCCCGCACATAGGCCAGCGCGGCGTACCACTTGTAGTCGAGCAGACGCGCTTCCTGCACGAGCGGCGGGTCCGGCCAGCGGATATTGAGACCGCCTTCGGGCATCGCGAAATCGGTGGGAAGCACGATTTGCGTGCGATGCGGATCGATATCGACGGAAGCAGACGATTCCACCACGTCGGTCACGCATTTCATTGCGACCCAGAGGCCGGAGTAGCGGCTCATGGCCCAGCCGTGCAGGCCGAAATCCAGATATTCCTGCACGTTCGACGGAAACAGCACCGGCAGGCCGCACGCCTTGAAGATGTGTTCGGACTGATGCGCCAGGGTCGACGACTTCGCGGCGTGGTCATCGCCGGCGAGCACCAGAACGCCGCCGTGCCGCGCCGATCCCGCGGAATTGCCGTGCTTGAAGACATCGCCTGAACGATCGACGCCGGGGCCCTTGCCGTACCACATCGAGAACACGCCGTCGTACTTGGCGCTCGGGTAAAGATTGACCTGCTGCGAGCCCCATACGGCGGTGGCGGCGAGGTCTTCGTTCACGCCCGGCTGGAATACGACCTGATGGCCGGCGAGATGCTTTTTCGCCTTCCAGAGGGACTGGTCGAGACCGCCAAGGGGAGAACCGCGATAGCCGGAAATGAATCCGGCCGTGTTGAGGCCGGCGGCCTTGTCGCGTTCCTGTTGGAGCATGGGCAGGCGCACCAGCGCCTGGATGCCGCTCATGTACGCGCGGCCGCGTTCGAGCGTGTATTTGTCGTCTAGCGTGACGGATTTCAGCGCGGCTTCTAGCGAAGCTCTTTGTTCTGCGTCTAGCGGGGCGTTCATTATGTGTCTTCCTCCACCCGAGGTTTGGGATCACCAAAGCATGTTTCGGGCCGTCCGCGTCTTGTGAACGCTCGGCCGCGACTTCCAGTGTGCCGATGCGACGGTTTTTCCGGCACTGGGGCAAACCCGTTTGAAATTACTCAACTAGCAGCGCTTTGCGTCAAATCCTTGACGATTTGGCGGCAAACGGGAAGGTTTTGTTACAGCATGTAAAACCGACCTTGCTTTGGAACCCTGCTGTTCAATCATGTCTAAAATGGCGCTTCCGGTATTTTCGCGCCGTTCCTTGTGCGCGCATTTTCATCCGGAAGCAAGCAGTACATATGCGGTTAGAAGGAGATAACGATGAAACAACGCCACATTCAGAATTTCTTGATGGTCTCGACCGCCTTTTTCGCGATCAGCGCGCCGGTCGGCGCGCGGGCGCAGGGTGCGTCGCCATTCGGGGCGTCGTCGGTTGCACAGGTCGCGCAGGCGCGCGTTCAGTCCGTTCAGGCAGGCGCTGAGAAGCGCCGCGCATCGGAAGGCAGCGACGACGAGACGGCGGGCTGATCCGCTCGCGGGATTCGTCCGCCGGGACGGATCGCTGAAAATGACGAAGGGGCATGAACCACTCAGGTTCATGCCCCTTTTACTTGACGTTGCCAGTGGCTCGATTGCGCGGCAGCTTAGCCGCCTGTCGTGTCCTTCAGCACGCCGCGGCGCATCTGATCCAGTTCGATGGATTCGAACAGCGCCTTGAAGTTGCCCTCGCCGAAGCCTTGGTTGCCCTTGCGCTGGATGATCTCGAAGAAGATCGGTCCGATCTGGTTCTCGGTGAAGATCTGCAGCAGGATTTCGTCCTTGGTTCCGTCGATCAGGATCTTGCGTTTCTTCAACTCGGAAACCGACTCCACATGCCCCGGCACGCGCCGGTCGACCAGCTCGTAATACGTGTCGATGGTGTCGAGCAGCGCAATGCGCGCGCTGCGCAGGCCGTCGACGGTCGTGTAGATGTCATCGGTGCCGAGCGCGATGTGCTGAATGCCTTCTCCGCGATAGGCGTCCAGATATTCCTGAATCTGTCCGGCGTTCTCCGAGCCTTCCTCGTTGATCGGAATGCGGATCTTGCCGCACGGCGAGGTCATCGCCTTGGACTTCACCGCCGTCACCTTGCCCTCGATGTCGAAGTAACGCACCTCGCGGAAGTTGAACAGCCGCTCGTAGAACTCGGCCCATTCGACCATGCGGCCGCGATGGACGTTGTGCGTCAGGTGATCGATATAGGTCAGGCCATGGCCGGCCGGATTCTGCTCGGCGCCGGGAATCGGCTCGAAATCGACGTCATAGATGCTGATGTTGCCGATGCTGCCCGGCTGCGCGCCGTTCTTGCCGCGCCAGCGGTCCACGAAATAGATCAGCGAATCGCCGATGCCCTTGATGGCCGGGATGTTCAACTCCATCGGACCGGTCTTGTTGTCGAAACCCCAGGCGCCGAGTTCGAGCGCGCGCTGGTAGGCCTTGGCGGCATCGGCGACGCGGAAGGCGATCGCGCAGATGGACGGGCCGTGCAGGCGGGCGAAGCGTTGCGCGAACGAGTCGGGCTCGGCGTTCACGATGAAGTTGATGTCGCCCTGGCGATACAGCGTGACGTCCTTGTGGCGGTGCTTCGCGATGGCCGTGAAGCCCATCTGCTCGAACAGCTTGCCGAGCGCGACCGGGTCCGGCGCGGTGTACTCGATGAATTCGAAGCCGTCGGTGCCGACGGGATTCTCCCAGGTCGTTGCGGTCATGCGGTGTCTCCGGAAATTCGTTCTGCGCGAATGCGCGACGTAGAGACAGTTTAGTCATGGCGATGCGGCAAAAACTTGCGAAACAAATCGCCAATTCATAGACTTGCGCTAGTTCATGCCGGGAAAACACAGACAGGAGCCAGAAAGTGGCCGAAGCAGAATCGGACTCCGAACTCGACACGATAGACCGGCGCATTCTGGCGATCCTCCAGGAAAACGGCCGGCTGTCCAATCAGGAGATTGCGGAGCGCGTCAATCTTTCGCCGAGTCCGTGCTTGCGGCGCATCCGGCGGCTGGAGGAAAGCGGCGTGATTCGCGGCTATGTGGCGCTGCTCGATGCGAAGAAGCTTGGCCTCGGCCTGCTGGCCTACATCAACGTGCGGCTCGAGAAGCGCGGCGGCACGCACGCCGCGGCGGGTATCCCGAAGACGCCGACGCACGGCGACCTGTTCCGCGAAGCAGTGCGCTCCTGGCCGGAAGTCGTTGCCTGCGACGCGATGACGGGCGAGATGGACTTTCTGCTGCGGGTGCAGGTGCGCGACATGGAGGACTTTTCCCGCTTCGTGCAGGAGCAGTTGCTGCACCATCCGTCGGTCATCGATGTCAGGTCGAGCTTTTCGCTCGAGCGCATCAAGGAAACGACCGCATTGCCGCTGCGTTGAACCGTGCCGAAACCACAAGGGCGGCCGGAGCCGCCCTTGCGTGCGATAAGCGATGCGGTCTGGAATCAGGCCGCGTCCGCCGTCGGCATGAACGCCTGGAACATCTGCGACGCACGATGCGCCTGGCGCTTGATGGCGTAGTCGAATACGGCGGCTTGCTCCTGCAGCATCTCGGTCATGATGCTGTTCTGGTCGGCCGGCGCGAGCGACAGATAGGCGTCCGCTTCACCATACGCATATTCGATCTTCATGCCCGACTTGCGGGCGATGTGCATCATCGTCGAATTGCGCGACAGGCAGTGCATGTAAAGCACCGAAACGTGCGTGTTGCGGCTGCGCATGGCGGCACGCTCGAACAGCTTCGAACCGACACCGCGCCCACGCGCGCTTTCCAGCACCGACACCCCGAATTCCGCGGTGCGCTTGTCGCCTTCGGCAGGCAGATAGGCCAGATGGCCGACGCCGATCAGTTCCAGCGCATCGCCGAACACGCCGAATACCTTGTCGTTCGAAAAACTGATATTGCGCACGTAGTTCTCGATCACGTGATCGGGAACCACCTGACCGAAGCGCAGGAGACGGTCATCTTCTTCGAGGGCGAGGAAGTGGCTAAGCAGGCGCTCGCGATCGGCGGAAGAAAGCTCGCGGACGAGAACCGGCGGACGCGCGTCAGTCAGCGGCGGATCGTTCGGCACGATCTGCTCGGCGGTGCGGTTGAGGGTCAGTTCCACGGCGTTTCTCCTTCATTCGTCATGCAGCATGCTGCAATGCAAGACAAATTTTAACGGAATCCGCGGAAGCGAGTACGGGAAAACCCTAAATCGGACTAGGTGAGCCGTTCTAAACGGATGCTAAAATTCGAGGTAGTCGATAGCAATCAATTAGTTACATGACGTTGTGGAACACCGCGATGCTTTCTGTCGAAATGCTGCTTCGCAGCAATCAAACGTTTGGCTGACCGCCCAGGCCATGCTCGATCATGTCCACGACCTGATCGGCGAACTCGCGGTAGCCGAGCTTGCCGCCTGGTTTAAGCCAGGTGAAGGTCCAGTTGATCATGCCGAAGACCATCATCGTGAGCGCGGTCTGGTTGTCTCGCGATGCGCGCTTCGGATACGCCCGCGCCAGCTGGCGCGCGAACGCGGCAACGATATCGCGCTGACGATCCAGGACGATCTGGCGCTGTGCTTCTTCCAGATATTTCACGTCGTTGAGGAGCGCGACGTGGCGGCTATGCGAGGTCTCGTATTCGGCGAGGAACGCCCGCACCAGATCGGCGAAGGCTTCGCGCTCGCCGAGACCGCGCCGCTGGCTCGCGCCTTCCACTTCCGCGATGATCAGCATCAGCCGCTTGGTGTAGCGGTCGAGCAGATCGAACAGGATGGCTTCCTTGCTCTCGTAATAGTGGTAGAGACGGGCCTTGGACGTGCCGCTTGCCGCGGCCAGATCGGCCATCGACGTGCTGGGGTAACTCGTCTGGGCGAATTTCGCGGCGGCGAGTTCGAGAATCTGTTCGCGTTGGGATTCGTGATCGGCTGCTTTGGTACGGGCCATGTGTCGTGACGGTGCGTTCTTATGGATTCGATGCCGCTTTTATGCCGCTTCGATGCAGATTGCAGATGCGCTTTAGCGGCGCAATTCGGCCTGGGCGATGTCGGACGGCGTGCCCCGAATCTTCAGCCGCCCCGCGACGACGAGTTCGCGCAGGCGCCAGAACGCGACGGAATCGGAGAGCAGGAAGTCGAAACGCTGGCCCATCGCTGCACCCGCGATCCGCCGTGACGGTTGCCATTCGGCGCTGGCGAGATCGAGCAGCAATTCGTCGACGTCCAGCCAGGTGCCCGATACCAGCATGTTGTCGCGCAGCCGGCGCGTTTCGGCGCTGGCATATTTCGCTTCCTGCCATTCGAGCGCAAGGCGGCTGATGCGCAGCACGGAAATCGGCGCGGCGGTCGGCAGCTTCGCGAGCAACTGCTTCGGCGAAAACATGCCGACAGCGGTCGCGCGGTCCGGGCGTCCAATAAATCCGGAAGAGCCGGAAGAGCCGTCTTCCGCGCCGGTCTGCAGATCGTCGTGCGACAGCTTCGCCTCGTTGAGGCGCTGGGGCACGTTGCGCAAATAGAAAGCGGTGCGCCGCAGCGTCAGTTGATCGGCGGCGCTCTGGCCATGCCATACGACGACCTGCGCATCGCCGCGAGTGAGGCGATCGAGCACGCCGAGCTGTTCCTCGAGCTGCTCCTCGAAGTCCATCGCGCTGTTCAGGACCTGGCGCCAGAACGCGGCGCGCGTGAGCGCGGAATCGTCCACGTCGCGGATGGGGCCGACCGCCAGATCGTCGCGCAGCGTCACGACGCGGTCTGCGCGTTCCGCGCGGAGCAAGGCTTCGGTGAGGGACTGCGCCGCGCTGTCGCCATTGACGACGTGAATCGTGTTCATGGGTGTCGGAATGCCGGAAAACTGAGGGAACGCTCGAAGAGAGCGATCCTAGTTTACGCGAATCGACTCCCGTCCGGCGGCCGCATGTCCGTCCCGGTGCGCGACAGACCGCTCATGCCTGCACTCAACCCGAATCAGCGTTCGTCGAAACTCACGACCACGCGCTCGCTCAGCGGATGACACTGGCAGGTCAACACGAAACCGTCATCGATCTCGTGCTGTTCGAGCGTGTAGTTCTTGTCCATTTTCACTTCACCTTCCAGCACCTTCGCGCGGCACGTGCAGCACACGCCGCCCTTGCACGCGTACGGCAGCGCCAGTCCCGCCTTCAGGCCGACGTCCAGCACGCTCACGCCTTCGTACGGCAGGCGCAGCTTGCGTTTCTTGCCGTCGATGATCAGTTCCAGGTCCGCCGCCGGCGTGTTCTCCGTGATCTCGACCGGCGGCACGCCCGCCTGCGGCAGCGGCGTGCCGAACCGTTCGACGTGAATCTGCTTCGGCGGCACACCGGCGTCGTTCAACGCGGCTTCGGCCGCGTCCATCATCGGGCCGGGGCCGCAGATGAAGGCCTCGTCGATGTCCTGAGGCGAGAGCAAGGTCTCCAGGAAGGCTTGGCACTTCGCCTGATCCAGCACGCCGTTGAACAGCTCCACGTCCTGCAGGTCGTCCGACAGCACGTGATACAGCGCGAACCGCTCCATGTAGCGATTCTTCAGGTCTTCGAGTTCCTCGGCGAACATGATGGCGTCGACGCTGCGGTTGCCGTAGACGAGCGTGAAGCGGCTGGTCGGCTCCGTATCGAGCGTCGTCTTGATGATCGCCAGCACCGGCGTGATGCCCGAGCCGCCCGAGAACGCCACGTACTGTTTGGCGTGATCGGCGTTCAGGTGCGTGAAGAAGCGCCCGTCGGGCGTCATCACGTCGATCTCATGGCCGGGCTTGAGCGTCTCGAACGCGAAGTTCGAGAACCGTCCGCCACGTACCCGCTTGATGCCGATGCGCAGTTCGCCGTCGCGGTCATAGTCGGTCACGCCGACGCAGATCGAGTAGGAGCGGCGCGTCTCCTCGCCGTCGATATGCGTCTTCAGCGTGACGAACTGCCCTTGCGTGAAGCGGAAGGCGTCGCGCAAGGCCGGCGGGACGTCGAACGAAACAGTGAATGCATCGGCGGTTTCGGGGCGCACGTCGCGGATGCGCAGCGGGTGGAATTGCGGAGTCGCCATCTTTATCGGCTCGCTTTCAATGAGATCGGATTGAATCAGGGGCCGCGGTTCAGTACGGCTTGAAATAGTCGAACGGTTCGCGGCAATCCACACAGCGGTACAGCGCCTTGCAGGCCGTGGAGCCGAATTGCGACAGCTGCTCCGTGTGCGTGGAGCCGCAGCGCGGACAGGCGACCGTCTCCTTCGTGCGCGGCATGGCGCGCGGCACGAAACGGATCGGCTTCTCCATGACGGCGCAGCTCCCCGATGGCGGCGCGATGCCATAGCGCCGCAGCTTGTCGCGCGCTTCCTCGGTGATCCAGTCGGTCGTCCAGGCCGGCGCCAGCACCGTCTCGATGCGATGCGCGCCCAGGCCGGCATTGCCGATCGCCAGCGCGATGTCTTCCGCGATCTGCCCCATCGCGGGACAGCCGGAGTAGGTCGGCGTGATCACCACTTCGAGCACGCCGTCGCCGCCTTGACGCACGTCGCGCAGGATGCCCAGTTCGCGGATCGACACCACCGGGATCTCCGGATCGGGCACCGCTTCCAGCACCGACCACGCATGCTGGATCGTCGCGTTCATGTCGGCGCGGGCGGGGACGCTGGCGGCGTTCATCACCAGCTTGCTCCGGGATGCTGCCGCGCCAGGCTCTGCATTTCCGCCAGCAGATAACCCATGTGTTCCGAGTGCGTGCCTTGCTTGCCGGTGGAGACATGACGCACTTCCGCGGGCGCTACGAGCGTTGCTTCTTCCAGCGCCGAGGCAAGCTGCGCGCGCCACGACGCTTCGAAAGCGCTGGCCAGCGGCGCGATGCCCGCATCGGCCACGGCCTGTTCGATGGCATCGGTGGCGAAGAACTCGCGCGTGTACGGCATCAGGTAGTCGAGCGCCGCCTGCGTGCGCCGATGCGATTCGTCGGTGCCGTCGCCCAGGCGCACGAGCCAGTCGCGCGCGTGGTGCAGGTGATAGCGCGTTTCCTTCAGCGACTTCGCCGCGATCGCCGCGAGCTGGGTATCGCCCGAGGTTTGCAACGCCGTCCAGACCTCGGCCATCAGCGCCGAGTACAGGAAGTTGCGCACGATCGTCACTGCGTAGTCGCGTTCGGCGCGCGCGGTGCCGGCGAGCGGGCCGAAGTGCGGCAGCTCCGCCAGCGTGTAATTGGCGAACTCGCGTTCCGTGCGGAAGTAGGCGTAGTCGTCTTCGGTCTTGCGGGCGCCGTTGAGCGCGGCGTCGAGCGTCGCCGCGTGCGAATAGAGCAGACGCGCCTGGCCGATCAGATCGAGGCTGATGTTCGCCAGCGCGATGTCTTCCTCCAGCGCCGGGCCGTGACTGCACCATTCGGCGTTGCGCTGGCCGAGGATCAGCGCGTTGTCGGCGAGGCGCAGCACGTAGGCGAGATGTTCCTGAGTCATGTCCCGCGCCCTTACATGTGGTTGATTTCTTCGGGCAGCACGAAGAAGGTCGGATGACGGTAGATCTTGTCGCCCGCCGGCTCGAACAGTTCGCCCTTGTCCGCCGGATCCGACGCCGTGATCGCCGCCGACGGCACCACCCAGATGCTCACGCCTTCCTGGCGGCGCGTGTACACATCGCGCGCCATGCGCAGCGCCGCGCCCGCGTCCGGCGCGTGCAGGCTGCCGCAATGTTTGTGATCCAGTCCCTGCTTGCTGCGCACGAACACTTCCCAGATCGGCCATTCCTTGTTCATCGTTCCATCTCCTGTTTCTCGTCGTCCGGCTCAGGCCGCTTGCTTTTGAGTTCGCGCCCGCTGCTTCTCGGCGTGGGCCAGCGCGGCTTCGCGCACCCACGCGCCCTCGTTGTGCGCCTTCACGCGCGTGGCGAGCCGTTCCTTGTTGCACGGACCGTCGCCGTTGACGACGCGCCAGAACTCGTCCCAGTCGATCGCGCCGTAGTCGTGCGCACCGCGCGCCTCGTCCCATCTCAAGTCCGGGTCGGGCAGCGTGACGCCCAGGATGCGCGCCTGCTCGACGGTGGCATCGACGAACTTCTGGCGCAGATCATCGTTCGAGATGCGCTTGATGCCCCACGCGAACGACTGCCCGCTGTGGATCGAATCCTTGTCGCTCGGGCCGAACATCATCAGCACCGGCCACCACCAGCGGTTGACCGCCTGCTGCACCAGATCCTTCTGCGCCTGCGTGCCTTTCATCATGGCGAGCAGCGCGTCGAAGCCCTGGCGCTGATGGAACGACTCCTCCTTGCAGATGCGGATCATCGCGCGGGCGTAGGGCCCGTACGTGCAGCGGCAGAGCGGGATCTGATTCATGATCGCGGCGCCGTCGACCAGCCAGCCGATCACGCCGACATCGGCCCAGGTCGGCGTCGGGTAATTGAAGATGCTCGAATACTTGGCGCGTCCGGCGTGCAGCGCGTCGACCAGCTGATCGCGCGAGACGCCCAGCGTTTCAGCGGCGCTGTAGAGATAGAGGCCGTGGCCGGCCTCGTCCTGGACCTTGGCCAGCAGGATCGCCTTGCGTTTCAGGCTCGGCGCGCGGCTGATCCAGTTGCCCTCGGGCTGCATCCCGATGATCTCCGAATGCGCATGCTGGGAAATCTGCCGCACCAGCGTCTTGCGATACGCCTCGGGCATCCAGTCCTGCGCCTCGATCTTGCCGTCGGCCTGCATCACGGCGTCGAAGCGGGTCTGGTCGGCGCTTTGATCGGACGAGGCGGGCGGCTTGCCGGACGAGGCATCCGGCGCGGAACTGGGGATATCGAGGGATTGGGTGTACATGGCGGCACTCGCGCTCAAGGAAATCGCAGTGGGGAGATTATAAACCGACCGGACGGTCGGTGAATGATTTTTCCGAACGGGCTGGGGTAAATCCGCATGCGTGGGGAGGGATGAGGCGGATGCGCCGGTGCGGACGCAAAGGGGGGACGGCGGAAGGAGAGAAAAGCGGAGACGAATGAGCGGCGGCGATTGCCGCCGCTCGAAATGCAGAAGAAGAGGTTGCCGACTCAGCGCGCCTGTTGCGCGGCGAAGTCTTCGGCGTCGACGTCATAGCCCGACGGTTCCCAGCGCACCGCGAACAGCGCGACGAGTCCGGCGAGCGGCGCCACCGCGATGATCCAGAACACCTTCGTGCCGAGCGCCGCGGACAGCACGGGGAACAGGAACAGCGAAACGGTCGAACTGGCGCGCATCAGGGTCTGATTGAACCCGACGCCGACGCCGCGCAGCGAAGTCGGATAGCTCAGCGACGCGAAAGTCATGCTGTGCGAGCCCGGTCCGACGCCTTGTCCAAGCAGGAACGCGGCCAGGAAGCCGATGGCGAGCACGACTTCGGCGCCGCTCGAAGGCTTGCCGACGATCGCGAGCCCGACGAGCGCGGCCAGCTGAAACGCGTAGCCGACCACCGACAGCTTCCAGGCGCCGTATTTCGGCACGGTGCGCACCGAGAACAGGCCGCCGGCGAACGCGAAGCAGAGATTGAGCGCGAGCGAGGCAAGAATGGTCGTGAGCATCGACTGGGCGAGGAAGCTCGAGATGATCACCGGCAGGCCGAACGCGACGGCGTTGTACGCGAACGAGGAAGCGATCGCGATGACGGTCGCGAGCACGGTGCGGCGCAGATAGACGCCGCGCAGCAGCGCGCCGTAGTTGCTCCACGTCGCGCGGCGCGCCTTGGGCGGGGCGACGGGCGTGTCGGCGACGCGGGCATCGATGCCGTACGAACGCTTGAGGATGGCCGCCGCGCCCTTGAGATCGCCCTGGTTCGCCGCCCAGACCGGCGATTCGCTCATGTAGCGGCTGCGGATCACGATGATCGCGATCGCCGGCACCGCGCCGAAGCCGAGGATCAGGCGCCAGAGCCAGCCGGCGTTGTGTGCAGGCAGGACGGCATACAGGCCGAGCACGAGCAGATACGAGATGAGGATCGCCGCGTACCAGACCGGGCACCACATCGCGACGCGGGCGGCCTTGTTGCCGCGGCCCTGCAGCCGCGAGAACTCGGCGAGGAAGGCCATGGCGACCGGCAAATCGATGCCCACGCCCAGCCCCATCACGAAGCGCGCGCCGCCGAGCGTCCAGGCATTGGGCGCGAGCGCGCAGGCGATGGCCGCGACGACGAAGAAGAACATGTCGGCCATGAAGACCCGATAGCGGCCGATCTTGTCAGTGAGATAGCCGCCGAGGAACGCGCCGATGATCGCGCCGAAGGTGATCGCGGACGCGACGAAGCCGGCGCCGGTCGGGGTCAGCGAGAATTCCCGCGCGATGTCCTTCATGCCGAAGGCGAGCGCGCCCAGATCGTACGCATCGAGAAAGATGCCGCCGAGCGCGATCGCGACGACCACGCGTGCATCGCTGCCGACGGCGGCGCCGTGGTTGACGAGGCGGGAGACATCGGCGGCGCTTTCGATGACGGGGCGCGGATCGGCGGCGCGGGCTGAGGCGCTGGTCGAGGCGGGCTCGGGCGCGAGGGATACGGACATGGTCGGTCTGATTTTGAAAAAGATTGTTGATGCAACGAATCGCGGGATCGTACTGGGCCGGGCGGGAGCGCCCAAATTCTTTTTTGTTATTTAATGACTTACGAGCGGCAAGCGGGGCGGCCGGGGGGCAGCGCGAAGCGTCCCGATGCCCGGGTGCGACAATGTCGCTCCTATTCGTTCTTGACCATCCAGCATGTCTTCAGCCGACAACATCGAATCGAGCGGCGTCGCGGTCGCGGTCGCGGTCGTGGGCGGCGGCCCGGCCGGGCTCATGGCTGCCGAGGCGCTCGCGGCGGGCGGCGCGCGTGTCGATGTGTACGACGCCATGCCTTCCGTCGGCCGCAAGTTCCTGATGGCGGGCAAGGGCGGCATGAACCTCACGCATTCCGAACCCGCCGAGGCGTTTCTCTCGCGCTACAGCGCCCGTCGGCCGGATATCGCGCCATTGCTCGCGCGTTTCGACGCCGCCGCGCTGAGGACGTGGGTGCACGGACTGGGTGTCGAGACTTTCGTCGGCAGTTCCGGGCGCGTTTTCCCCACCGACATGAAAGCCGCGCCGATGCTGCGCGCCTGGCTGCATCGGCTGCGCGGCGCGGGTGTGACGTTCCATATGCGTCATCGCTGGCTCGGCTGGGCGGAAGACGGCGTGTCGGCGTCGCGATTTGCCACGCCCACCGGCGAGAAACAGGTTCGTCACGATGCGCTGATCCTCGCGCTCGGCGGCGCGAGCTGGCCGCAACTCGGTTCGGACGGCGGCGCTTTGCCGCTGCTCGCGGCGCGCGGGGTGGAGGTGCGGCCGTTTCTGCCGTCGAACTGCGGGTTTGATGTCGGCTGGAGCGAGCACTTCAGCAGCCGTTTCGCGGGCGAGCCGCTCAAGTCGGTCGCGATTGGTCTGCCGGGCACGGATGGCGAAACCGCGTGGCGCGTCGGCGAGTGCCTGGTCACGGCGCAGGGCATCGAGGGCAGTCTGATCTACGCGCTGTCGGCGCCGATCCGCGAGCGGATTGCCGCCGGCGCAGGCGAGGGCGCGACGGTGCTGCTGGATCTCGTGCCGCAGCTTTCCGCCGAACGGGTGAGGGACGAAGTGCTGCATCCGCGCGGCGCGCGGTCGATGTCGAGCCATTTGCACAGCCGGCTGCACCTGACCGGAGTCAAAGCGGGGCTGCTGCGCGAGTGCCTGACCAAAGACGAATTCGCCGATCACGACATCCTCGCCGAGCGCATCAAGGCGCTGCCGCTGCACCTGCTGCGCCCGCGGCCGATCGCCGAAGTGATCAGCAGCGCGGGCGGCGTGGCGTTCGAGTCGCTCGACGCGCGCTCGATGCTCACCGCGTTGCCCGGCGTGTTCTGCGCGGGCGAGATGCTCGATTGGGAAGCGCCGACGGGCGGCTATCTGCTGACGGCGTGTTTCGCGAGCGGTCTCGTCGCCGGCGAGGGCGCGCTCGCTTGGCTGGCCGGGCGCGGCTGAGCGCCGAAGCCGCCAGGAGATGAGACTAGGCGGCCACAAGACGCCAGAGCGACGTCACTTCCGCGGCACGCGCGGCGTGCAGCGGATCCGTCTTGTCGGCGGCGCGCGGATGATGCGGCTTCACGTCGATGCGTCCGTCCACCTTCAGGCCGGCGGCATCGATCCATCCCTGCAACTGCGCGCGCGTGCGCAGTCCGAGATGCTCGGCGAAGTCGGACAGGATCAGCCAGCCTTCGCCGCCAGGTGTGAGATGCGCGGCGAGGCCGTCGAGGAAACCGCGCAGCATGCGGCTGTCGGGATCGTAGATCGCGTGCTCGATCGCGGCGCTCGGGCGCGCGGGCAGCCAGGGCGGATTGCAGACGATCAGCGGCGCGCGGCCGGCGGGAAATAAATTGGCTTCCGTGACTTCGACCTGACGGCCAAGTCCGAGCCGCGACACGTTCTCCCGGGCGCAGGCGAGGGCGCGGGGATCGAGTTCTGTCGCCACCACGCGCTCGACGCCGCGTCGGGCGAGCAGCGCGGCCAGCACGCCCGTGCCGGTGCCGATATCGAAGGCCAGTTCCCGCGACGGCAACGGCTGGTTCGCGACCAGCTCGACGTACTCGCCACGCACCGGCGAGAACACGCCGTACCACGGATGGATGCGCGCGCCGAGCGCCGCGATCTCGACGCCCTTCTTGCGCCACTCGTGCGCCCCGACCAGCCCGAGCACTTCCCGCAAGGACACCACCGACGCCTCGCCGGATGCCGGACCGTACGCTTCCTCGCAGGCCTCGCGCACGTCGGGCGCGCGGCGCAACGGAATGGCGTAGTGCTCGTCGAGCGGCAGCACGAGCATCGCCAGGGTGCGGGCGCGTTGCGACTGGGCGAGGCGGTGCAGATTGAAGGTATCGACCGGCGAGGTTTCCGGCGCGGCTTTCCTGGCCTTGCGCGGCTTGTTGTCGATGCGGCGCGCCATCGCCTGCAGAAGCTGCCGGGCGTTCTGGAAGTCGCCGCGCCAGATGATTGCCGTGCCTTCGCAGGCGAGCCGGTAGGCGTTATCGGCGGTCATCTGGTCATGTCCGATGACCACGCGTTTCGGCGGCGAGTTGCCGCTTTCCGATCGCCAGTGGGCCGAGCGGCTTTCGCCGTCCTCTTCCCAGTCGAGTCGCTGAGGAACAGTGGTTTTTGATTGCATATCGATGAGCCTGCGAGCCGTCCGGAGCGGACGGCGAAAAATGAACTGGCTGCATTGTGAGGCCAAACCGGACGTTCCGTTCCCGCAGGCGAAGGTTTCGCACGAATCGCGCCGTGGCGGATCCGGCGCTTCAGGCACAATCGATCCTTTTCCGCACGCCTTCGCCGAATGAAACGCCCTGTTCTCACCGCGATCTGCGCGGCTGCGCTGCTCGCGCAATCCCTCTTCGTTCCGCACGCCTTCGCCGCCGACACCGCCGAGCCGTCCGCCGGCGAGCACTGGGTCAGCGCGTGGGGCACGGCGCTGCAGGCCATTCCGCAACTGGCGAACTTGCCGCCGCTGTACCGCGCGCCGGAGGTTGGCGGACGGACCGTTCGGCAGGTCGTCTATCCCCAGGCCGACGGCAAGCGGGTACGCCTGCGTATCAGCAATACCTTCGGGACGGAGCCGCTGGTGGTCGACGCGATGAGTGTCGCGCGATCGGCGGGCGGCAGCGGCGCGGCGCTTCGTCCGGGCAGCGCGCGGCCGGTGCTGTTCGGCGGACAAAAGAGCGTGACCGTGGCGCCGGGCGCCCAGATCACGAGCGATCCGGTGGAGTTCGCCGTCGATGCGCAGCAGCCGCTAGCCGTGAGCATGTTTGTGGGGAAGGACCAGAAACTGGTCGCGTGGCATCGGATCGCGAGCCAGGTGAATTACGTTTCGACGCCTGGCAACCATGCCGACGACAGTTCCGCCGGCGCGTTCCGCACGCGGTTCACGCAGTACGCGTGGCTGACAAATGTGGCGGTGGAGAACGCGTCGGCGCACGCGGTGGTGGCGATCGGCGATTCGATCACCGACGGCATGCGCTCGTCGCTCAATGCCAATCGCCGCTGGACGGACGCGCTCGCAAGGCAGATCGCGCGCAAGGAGGGCGCGCAGACGGCGGTCGTGAACGCGGGCATCAGCGGGAATCGGCTGCTGAGCAACTCGCCCTGCTACGGGGAAGCCGTGGTGAGCCGTTTCGAGCGTGATGCCTTGCGTCAGCCGGGCGTGCGCGCGGTGATCCTGCTGATCGGCATCAATGACATCAATTTCATGGCGATGCCAGCGCATGCCGGCCTGGATTGCGACGCGCCCCATACGGAAGTCAACGCCGATGCGCTGGTCCGCGGCTACCAGCGGCTGATTGCGCAGGCGCACCAGCGCGGCGTCAAGATTTATGGCGCGACGCTGACGCCGGCCTCGCTGCCGCCTGAGCGGGAGGCGATCCGCACGGCAGTTAACCAGTCGATCCGGGCGAGCCGCGCGTTCGATGGCGTGATCGACTTCGATCAGGCGCTGCGCGACCCGGTGCACCCGACGGCGTTGCAGAAGCGGTACGACAGCGGCGATCACATTCATCCGAGCGACGCGGGATATGCCGCGATGGCCGCTGCGGTCCCGCCTGAATTCGTCATGAGCACTGCCAAACCGGCGCAGAAATGAAGCGTTTGCAAAAAAGTTGCTTCATCACCTTGTCATCCGCGTTTGCTTGGCCTACTATTCAGCCCCTCGTCGCAAGACGTTGGGCCGCTGCGAAACGGGCGGCCTCCAAGTCGGCAAATTTTGAAGCGAAAGCCAAAAAAATAGTGTTGACAAGGAGAAAAAGATTCCTCATAATCTCGTTTCTCTGCTGCTGATGCAGCGACGCAAGACGGAAGTGCAGTGGTTCTGTTCTGCGATGTGCTCTTTAAAAACTAACAGCCGATAAGT
>NZ_JARUXP010000001.1:2881229-2933038 GCF_031451315.1 Caballeronia sp. LZ032 | reverse complement strand
GATGATAGTGCGGATCACCCGTGTGAAAGTAGGTAATCGTCAGGCTCCTCATGCTCAAAACAAAAACCCCACCCCACAAAGGTGGGGTTTTTGCGTTTCGTCATACCTATAAGTAAGAGCGTCGTGCTCGGGTCGTAAGAAACGCTTGACAAGGGCGTGTTGTTACCCCATAATCGATAGTTCTCTGCGGAGGGGTGCCCGAGTGGCTAAAGGGGGCAGACTGTAAATCTGTTGGCTTACGCCTACGTTGGTTCGAATCCAACCTCCTCCACCAGAATTCAAGCGGTAAGAGAATCCAACCCTCGCGGGTGTAGCTCAATGGTAGAGCAGAAGCCTTCCAAGCTTATGACGAGGGTTCGATTCCCTTCACCCGCTCCAGTGTCGGTTAGCAGTGCCCATGTGGCTCAGTGGTAGAGCACTCCCTTGGTAAGGGAGAGGTCGGCAGTTCGATCCTGCCCATGGGCACCAGCAGTATTTGTCCAGTAAGTTGCGCGCGGCGCAAGGTGCGAAAATCCTGTTAGGAGTCGAAAATGGCCAAAGGTAAATTCGAGCGGACCAAGCCGCACGTGAACGTCGGTACGATCGGTCACGTTGACCACGGCAAGACCACGCTGACGGCAGCGATCACCACGGTGCTGACCAAGAAGTTCGGCGGCGAAGCGAAGGCATACGACCAGATCGACGCGGCACCGGAAGAAAAGGCGCGCGGCATCACGATCAACACCGCGCACGTCGAGTACGAAACGGCTAACCGCCACTACGCACACGTCGACTGCCCGGGCCACGCCGACTACGTGAAGAACATGATCACGGGCGCCGCGCAGATGGACGGCGCAATTCTGGTGTGCTCGGCCGCTGACGGCCCGATGCCGCAAACGCGCGAGCACATCCTGCTGGCCCGTCAGGTCGGCGTGCCGTACATCATCGTGTTCCTGAACAAGTGCGACATGGTCGACGACGCCGAGCTGCTCGAGCTGGTCGAAATGGAAGTGCGCGAGCTTCTCTCGAAGTACGACTTCCCGGGCGACGACACGCCGATCGTGAAGGGTTCGGCCAAGCTGGCGCTGGAAGGCGACACGGGCGAGCTGGGCGAAGTGGCGATCATGAGCTTGGCCGACGCGCTGGACACGTACATCCCGACGCCGGAACGCGCAGTTGACGGTTCGTTCCTGATGCCGGTGGAAGACGTGTTCTCGATCTCGGGTCGCGGCACGGTGGTGACGGGCCGTATCGAGCGTGGCGTGGTGAAGGTTGGCGAGGAAATCGAAATCGTCGGTATCAAGACGACGGTGAAGACGACCTGCACGGGCGTGGAAATGTTCCGCAAGCTGCTCGACCAGGGTCAGGCAGGCGACAACGTCGGTATCCTGCTGCGCGGCACGAAGCGTGAAGACGTGGAGCGTGGCCAGGTTCTGGCCAAGCCGGGTTCGATCACGCCGCACACGCACTTCACGGCTGAAGTGTACGTGCTGAGCAAGGACGAAGGCGGCCGCCACACGCCGTTCTTCAACAACTACCGTCCGCAGTTCTACTTCCGTACGACCGACGTGACGGGCTCGATCGAGCTGCCGAAGGACAAGGAAATGGTGATGCCGGGCGACAACGTGTCGATCACGGTCAAGCTGATCGCCCCGATCGCCATGGAAGAAGGTCTGCGTTTCGCTATCCGTGAAGGCGGTCGTACCGTCGGCGCCGGTGTCGTGGCGAAGATTATCGAGTAAGAGCCAGAAATCTTCTCGGTAGTTTGTGGTTTCGGAGTCGTCGGCTTTCGGCGACTCCAAATGGTTTAGGGGTATAGCTCAACTGGCAGAGCGTCGGTCTCCAAAACCGAAGGTTGGGGGTTCGATTCCCTCTGCCCCTGCCAAATTCTTGCGCCTCGTGGCGCTGTGTTTAAGGTGTTATGGCGAATCCTTCCGTCGAAACTGTAAATACTTCCGGCGACAAGTTGATGTTGGTGGCTGGCGTATTGTTGGTCTTGGCCGGGTTCGTGGGTTTCTTCTGGCTTTCTGGCCAAGAATGGTACTTCCGCGGAGCGGCCCTTGTTGTCGGCGTCATCGCGGGTGTCGCGGTCGGTCTTTTCTCTGCGCCGGGGAAGGGGTTCATCGCCTTTGCCAAGGACTCGTACAAGGAAGTCCGCAAGGTCGTGTGGCCTACTCGCAAAGAGGCTACGCAAACAACCTTGGTGGTCTTCGCGTTTGTACTGATCATGGCCATATTCCTTTGGCTTAGCGACAAGTCAATCGAATGGGTGATTTTCTCGGCGATTCTGGGATGGAAATGATATGAGCGATACTCCGACATCCCCGAGCGGAAAGCGTTGGTACGTGGTGCACGCCTACTCCGGCATGGAGAAGAGCGTGCAACGTGCGCTTCAGGAGCGCATCGATCGGGCAGGTATGCAGGACCAGTTTGGCCAGATTCTGGTGCCGACTGAGGAAGTGGTAGAAGTCAAGGGTGGCCACAAGTCGGTCACCGAGCGTCGTTTCTTCCCGGGCTACGTCCTGGTCGAGATGGAAATGACGGACGAAACGTGGCATCTCGTCAAGAATACGGCGAAGGTCACAGGGTTCGTCGGCGGAGCGCGGAATCGGCCCAGCCCGATCTCGCCGCGTGAAGTCGAAAAGATCATGTCGCAGATGCAGGAAGGTGTCGAGAAGCCGCGGCCGAAGACGCTCTTCGAAGTAGGCGAAATGGTTCGGGTGAAGGAAGGTCCTTTCACCGACTTCAACGGCAACGTCGAGGAAGTCAACTACGAAAAGTCCAAGGTGCGTGTCTCAGTGACCATTTTTGGACGATCGACGCCAGTCGAACTCGAGTTCGGCCAGGTCGAGAAGACTTGAATCTGATTCTCGCGCGTGACCTCACGGTCATCGCGCGATTCGCGCTTACAGCCCGCGTCATGGCTGTTGAGGAGCGTCAGTAGGCATCAAGCCGAACGCGCGCTATCACTCACCGAACGCTCGCGCGTTCAGCAGAGGTTTTCAACATGGCAAAGAAAATCATCGGCTTTATCAAGCTGCAGATTCCTGCAGGTAAAGCCAACCCGTCGCCGCCGGTCGGTCCGGCACTGGGCCAGCGTGGCCTGAACATCATGGAGTTCTGCAAGGCGTTCAACGCGCAGACTCAAGGTATGGAGCCGGGTCTGCCGGTGCCGGTCGTCATCACGGCATTCGCGGACAAGAGCTTCACCTTCATCATGAAGACGCCGCCGGCTACTGTTCTGATCAAGAAGGCAGCGGCAGTGCAGAAGGGCTCGGCGAAGCCGCACACCGACAAGGTCGGCAACATCACCCGCGCTCAAGCGGAAGAAATCGCAAAGACGAAGATGCCGGATCTTACGGCAGCTGATCTGGACGCAGCCGTGCGCACGATCGCCGGCAGCGCGCGTTCGATGGGCATCACTGTGGAGGGCGTGTAAATGGCTAAGCTTTCTAAGCGCCTTCAGGCATTCGCAAGCAAGGTTGATCGTCAGAAGCTGTACGCGATCGACGACGCACTGGCTCTCGTGAAGGAATGCGCGAGCGCCAAGTTCGACGAGTCGATCGACGTCGCCGTGCAACTCGGCATCGACGCGAAGAAGTCGGATCAAGTGGTTCGCGGTTCGGTGGTTCTGCCGGCCGGTACGGGCAAGTCGGTCCGCGTTGCGGTGTTCGCGCAGGGCGAAAAGGCCGAGCAGGCTCGCGCTGCTGGCGCTGACATCGTCGGCATGGAAGACCTGGCCGAGCAAGTCAAGGCCGGTAACCTGAATTTCGACATCGTGATCGCTTCGCCGGACACGATGCGTGTCGTCGGTACGCTGGGTCAGATCCTCGGCCCGCGCGGCCTGATGCCGAACCCGAAGGTCGGTACGGTCACGCCGGACGTGGCGCAAGCCGTCAAGAACGCAAAGGCTGGTCAAGTCCAGTTCCGCGTCGACAAGGCCGGTATCATCCATGGCACGATCGGTCGCGCGTCGTTCGAATCCGCGTCGCTGCGTCAGAACCTGGCTGCGCTGATCGAAGCGCTGCAAAAGGCGAAGCCGGCAACGAGCAAGGGTGTCTACTTGCGCAAGATCGCTGTGTCGAGCACGATGGGTGTCGGCGTTCGCGTGGATCAAGGCACGCTGGCGCAACAGTAAGAATGTCGAGCGCGATCGGACGATCGCGCTGATAAAGGGCTTTGGGCGGTCGCAGGATTGCAGTTCCGAATCGTGTGACCGGTTGTCAAAGACCGTTGGCGGTGATGCAGCAGGCAGGCATCGCCTTAATTCGAGCCAACGCAGATGGCGAACCCGAAACAGTTTTGCAGTGGTTGAAGTCGGTTGTCGATCGTCTAACAGGATGGTCACCGATCGATCGAGATACTCCTAACAGTCGGACGCCGTTTTGAACGTGGTGCACCAGGGTTTGTGGCCCGAATGCATCGAATCTGGAGGTTTAACCGTGCCACTGAACAAAGAAGATAAGCAGGCAGTCGTCGCTGAAGTCGCCGCGGAAGTCGCGAAGGCTCAGACGATGGTGCTCGCTGAGTATCGTGGGATCACGGTTGGCGATCTGACCAAGCTGCGCGCGAAAGCGCGTGAGCAACAGGTGTATCTCCGCGTGTTGAAGAACACGTTGGCGCGTCGCGCCGTCGAAGGTACCCCGTTCGCTCCGCTGGCTGAGCAGATGACCGGTCCTCTGATCTACGGCATCTCGGAAGATGCCATTGCCGCTGCCAAGGTCGTCAATGACTTCGGCAAGAGCAATGACAAGTTGATCATCAAGGCTGGTTCCTACGAAGGCAAGGTGATGGACAAGGCAGGCGTGCAAGCGCTGGCCAGCATCCCGAGCCGCGAAGAACTGCTCTCCAAGCTGCTGTTCGTCATGCAGGCACCTGTTTCCGGCTTTGCGCGCGCTCTCGCCGCGCTGGCTGAAAAGAAGCAGAGCGAAGCTGCGTAACGATCACGCTTGGGCGCTAGTCGCTTAAGTTAGGCAAAGCTAGATCGCTAGCTCGATCCGAATTCAATCTAGGAGTATTTCACATGGCAATCGCAAAAGAAGACATCCTCGAAGCCGTTGGCTCGATGTCCGTTCTGGAACTGAACGAGCTGGTCAAGGCGTTCGAAGAGAAGTTTGGCGTGTCGGCAGCTGCTGTTGCAGTCGCTGGCCCCGCAGGTGCTGGCGGCGGCGCTGCTGCTGCTGAAGAGCAAACCGAGTTCACCGTGAACCTGGTCGAAGTGGGCGCGAACAAGGTTTCCGTCATCAAGGCTGTTCGCGAACTGACGGGTCTCGGCCTGAAGGAAGCGAAGGACCTGGTCGACGGCGCACCGAAGCCTGTCAAGGAAGCAGTTCCGAAGGCAGCCGCTGAAGAAGCGAAGAAGAAGCTGGAAGAAGCTGGCGCGAAGGCTGAAATCAAGTAAGTTTCAGCGCGCTATGCGAAGGCTGGCGGTTTTTCACCGCCGGCCTTTTTGTGCTTTGTGGGGACGCAGTTTTCGTGCTTGCCAACAGGTATGAAAGTCCTCATAGAGGCCAAAGATGACGGTCGGATCGGCAGAGTTTTCCGGCAGTTTTCTTTGTCTTCTGAAGCGACTGCAGAAGGCAAGTTTGGTCGGGTAGCGGGAAACACAGGCATCCGCTGCCGTCAGCCAGCGGTTGGTAGCGGCCAACCACCAAGCTTCTAGATTCGCGCGTCCTCCCCGGACAGCTGCGCGGGTCTCAGTCGGTGAACACCGGGCGGTGACGCCGAGGTATCCCGCCTCGGCAACGCCCGCCGTGATTCGGAGATCGTATGCAATATTCCTTCACCGAGAAGAAGCGTATTCGCAAGAGTTTCGCGAAGCGCCCCATCGTTCACCAAGTTCCCTTCTTGCTGGCAACCCAGCTTGAATCATTCCAGACGTTTCTGCAAGCGGATACGTCCTCGTCGCAGCGCAAGGCAGAAGGCTTGCAGGCTGCGTTCAGCTCTGTTTTCCCGATCGTTTCGCACAACGGTTTCGCGCGGCTCGAATTCGTCAGCTACATGCTGTCGCCGCCCGCATTCAACATCAAGGAATGCCAGCAGCGCGGCCTGACGTACTGCTCGGCCCTGCGCGCGAAAGTGCGCCTGGTTCTGCTCGACAAGGAATCCCCGAGCAAGCCGGTCGTCAAGGAAGTGAAGGAGCAGGAAGTCTACATGGGCGAAATTCCGCTCATGACGCCGACCGGCTCGTTCGTCATCAACGGTACCGAGCGCGTGATCGTGTCGCAGCTCCACCGTTCGCCTGGCGTGTTCTTCGAGCACGACAAGGGCAAGACGCACAGCTCCGGCAAGCTGCTGTTCTCGGCACGCATCATCCCTTACCGTGGTTCGTGGCTCGACTTCGAATTCGATCCGAAGGACGTGCTGTACTTCCGCGTCGACCGTCGCCGCAAGATGCCGGTCACGATCCTGCTGAAGGCCATCGGCCTGTCGCCGGAACAGATCCTCGCGAACTTCTTCGTGTTCGACAACTTCCAGTTGATGAGCGAAGGCGCGCAAATGGAATTTGTTCCCGAGCGCCTGCGCGGTGAAGTCGCGCGCTTCGACATCCAGGATCGCGAAGGCAGCGTCATCGTCACGAAAGACAAGCGGATCAACGCGAAGCACATTCGCGACCTCGAAAACGCCAAGACGAAGTTCATCTCGGTGCCCGAGGACTATCTGCTCGGCCGCGTGCTGGCGAAGAACGTGATCGATCCGGAAACGGGCGAAGTGATCGCGAACGCCAACGAGGAAATCACCGAGACGGTGCTCGAGAAGCTGCGCGAAGCGAAGGTCAAGGACATCCAGACGCTCTACACGAACGACCTGGACCAAGGCCCGTACATCTCGTCGACGCTGCGTATCGACGAAACCGCCGACCGCATGGCCGCGCGCATCGCGATCTACCGCATGATGCGTCCGGGCGAGCCGCCGACCGAAGAAGCGGTCGAGGCGCTGTTCAACCGTCTGTTCTACAGCGAAGACGCGTACGACCTGTCGAAGGTCGGCCGCATGAAGTTCAACCGCCGCGTGGGCCGCGATGAAATCATCGGCCCGATGACGCTGCAGGACGACGACATCCTCGCGACCATCAAGATTCTCGTCGAGCTGCGCAACGGCAAGGGCGAAGTGGACGATATCGACCACTTGGGCAATCGTCGTGTGCGTTGCGTCGGCGAACTCGCGGAGAACCAGTTCCGCGCGGGTCTCGTGCGTGTCGAGCGCGCCGTGAAGGAACGTCTCGGCCAGGCAGAAAGCGAAAACCTGATGCCGCACGACCTGATCAACTCGAAGCCCATTTCGTCGGCGATTCGCGAGTTCTTCGGTTCGTCGCAGCTGTCGCAGTTCATGGACCAGACCAACCCGCTCTCGGAAATCACGCACAAGCGCCGTGTTTCCGCACTGGGCCCGGGCGGTCTGACGCGTGAGCGCGCAGGCTTCGAAGTCCGCGACGTGCACCCCACGCACTATGGCCGCGTGTGCCCGATCGAAACGCCGGAAGGTCCGAACATCGGCCTGATCAACTCGCTCGCGCTGTACGCGCACCTGAACGAATACGGCTTCCTCGAAACGCCGTATCGCAAGGTCACGGACAGCAAGGTGACGGATCAGATCGACTATCTGTCGGCGATCGAAGAAGGTCGTTACGTGATCGCCCAGGCGAACGCCGCGGTGGCCGAAGACGGCACGCTGACCGACGAACTCGTGTCGTCGCGTGAAGCCGGCGAAACGCTGATGGTCACGCCGGACCGCATCCAGTACATGGACGTGGCGCCGTCGCAGATCGTGTCGGTGGCGGCATCGCTGATTCCGTTCCTCGAGCACGATGACGCGAACCGCGCATTGATGGGTTCGAACATGCAGCGTCAGGCCGTGCCTTGCCTGCGTCCGGAAAAGCCGGTCGTCGGTACGGGCATCGAGCGCACGGTGGCGGTCGACTCGGGTACGACGGTCCAGGCACTGCGTGGCGGTGTGGTGGATTACGTCGACGCGGGCCGTATCGTGATCCGCGTGAACGACGATGAAGCCGTCGCCGGCGACGTCGGCGTGGACATCTACAACCTGATCAAGTACACGCGTTCGAACCAGAACACGAACATCAACCAGCGTCCGATCGCGAAGGTCGGCGACAAGGTGGCGCGCGGCGACGTGCTGGCCGACGGCGCCTCGACCGATCTGGGCGAGCTCGCGCTCGGCCAGAACATGCTGGTCGCGTTCATGCCGTGGAACGGCTACAACTTCGAAGACTCGATCCTGATCTCGGAAAAGGTCGTCGCGGATGACCGTTACACGTCGATCCACATCGAAGAACTGAACGTCGTTGCACGCGACACGAAGCTCGGACCGGAAGAAATCACGCGCGACATCTCGAACCTGGCCGAAGTGCAGCTTGGCCGTCTCGACGAGTCGGGCATCGTGTACATCGGCGCGGAAGTCGAAGCAGGCGACGTGCTGGTCGGCAAGGTCACGCCGAAGGGCGAGACCCAGCTGACGCCGGAAGAAAAGCTGCTGCGCGCGATCTTCGGCGAGAAGGCCTCGGACGTGAAGGACACGTCGCTGCGCGTGCCGTCGGGCATGAGCGGCACGGTGATCGACGTGCAGGTGTTCACGCGCGAAGGCATCACGCGTGACAAGCGCGCGCAACAGATCATCGACGATGAACTGAAGCGCTATCGCCTCGATTTGAACGACCAGCTGCGCATCGTGGAAGGCGACGCGTTCTCGCGTCTCGCCCGCATGCTGAACGGCAAGGTCGCGAACGGCGGACCGAAGAAGCTCGCGAAGGGCACGAAGATCGACCTCGCGTATCTCGAAGATCTCGACCACTATCACTGGTTCGACATCCGCCTCGCGGACGAAGACGCAGCGGCACAGCTGGAAGCGATCAAGGACTCGATCGAGCAGAAGCGTCACCAGTTCGACCTCGCGTTCGAAGAGAAGCGCAAGAAGCTCACGCAAGGCGACGAACTGCCGCCGGGCGTGCTGAAGATGGTCAAGGTCTATCTCGCCGTGAAGCGTCGCCTGCAGCCGGGCGACAAGATGGCGGGCCGTCACGGCAACAAGGGTGTCGTGTCGAAGATCGTGCCGATCGAAGACATGCCGTACATGGCCGATGGCCGTCCGGCAGACGTGGTGCTGAATCCGCTCGGCGTGCCGTCGCGGATGAACGTGGGTCAGATTCTCGAAGTGCATCTGGGCTGGGCCGCGAAGGGTCTGGGCTGGCGTATCGGCGAGATGATGCAGCGTCAGGCGAAGATCGAAGAGATGCGTCAGTTCCTGACGAAGATCTACAACGAGTCGGGCCGCAAGGAAGAGCTGGAAAGCTTCTCCGACGACGAGATCCTCGAACTGGCGAAGAACCTGCGCGAAGGCGTGCCGTTCGCGACGCCGGTGTTCGACGGCGCCACGGAAGACGAAATGTCGCGCGCGCTGGATCTGGCTTACCCGGACGACATCGCCACGAACCTCGGCATGACGCCCTCGAAGAACCAGGTCACGCTGTACGACGGCCGCACGGGCGAAGCATTCGAGCGCACGGTCACGGTCGGTTACATGCACTACCTGAAGCTGCACCACTTGGTCGACGACAAGATGCACGCGCGTTCGACCGGTCCGTACTCGCTCGTCACGCAGCAGCCGCTGGGTGGTAAGGCGCAGTTCGGTGGCCAGCGCTTCGGTGAAATGGAAGTGTGGGCACTCGAGGCGTATGGCGCGTCGTACGTGCTGCAGGAAATGCTGACGGTCAAGTCGGACGACGTGACGGGCCGGACGAAGGTTTATGAGAACCTCGTCAAGGGCGATCACGTGATCGACGCGGGCATGCCGGAATCCTTCAACGTGTTGGTGAAGGAAATCCGCTCGCTCGGCATCGACATCGATCTCGACCGCAACTAATCGGACTACGGAGAGAAAGCAATGAAAGCTCTGCTCGATCTATTCAAGCAAGTCCAACAAGAAGAAGTTTTTGATGCGATCAAGATCGGCCTCGCGTCGCCCGACAAGATCCGCTCGTGGTCGTTCGGCGAAGTCAAGAAGCCGGAGACCATCAACTACCGCACCTTCAAGCCGGAACGGGATGGCCTGTTCTGCGCGAAGATCTTTGGTCCGATCAAGGACTACGAGTGCCTGTGCGGCAAGTACAAGCGCCTCAAGCATCGCGGCGTGATCTGCGAAAAGTGCGGCGTCGAAGTGACGCTGGCGAAGGTGCGTCGCGAACGGATGGGCCACATCGAACTGGCCTCGCCGGTCGCGCACATCTGGTTCCTGAAATCGCTGCCGTCGCGTCTGGGCATGGTGCTCGACATGACGCTGCGCGACATCGAACGCGTGCTGTACTTCGAAGCGTATGTGGTGATCGATCCGGGCATGACGCCGCTGAAAGCGCGGCAGATCATGACGGAAGAGGATTACTACAACAAGGTCGAGGAATACGGCGACGAATTCCGTGCCGAAATGGGCGCGGAAGGCGTGCGTGAGCTTCTGCGCGCGATCAACATCGACGAACAGGTCGAGATGCTGCGCACGGAACTGAAGAACACCGGTTCCGAAGCGAAGATCAAGAAGTACGCGAAGCGCCTCAAGGTGCTCGAGGCTTTCCAGCGTTCGGGCATCAAGCCGGACTGGATGGTCCTCGAAGTGTTGCCGGTGCTGCCGCCGGAACTGCGTCCGCTCGTGCCGCTGGACGGCGGCCGTTTCGCGACGTCGGACCTGAACGACCTGTATCGCCGCGTGATCAACCGTAACAACCGGTTGAAGCGTCTGCTCGAGCTGAAGGCGCCTGAAATCATCGTCCGCAACGAAAAGCGGATGCTGCAGGAAGCCGTCGACTCGCTGCTCGACAACGGCCGTCGCGGCAAGGCGATGACCGGCGCGAACAAGCGTCCGCTGAAGTCGCTCGCCGACATGATCAAGGGTAAGGGCGGTCGTTTCCGTCAGAACCTGTTGGGCAAGCGCGTCGACTACTCGGGCCGTTCGGTGATCGTGGTCGGCCCGACGCTCAAGCTGCATCAGTGCGGTCTGCCGAAGCTGATGGCGCTCGAACTGTTCAAGCCGTTCATCTTCAACAAGCTGGAAGTGATGGGCGTCGCGACGACCATCAAGGCTGCGAAGAAGGAAGTCGAGAACCAGACGCCGGTGGTGTGGGACATCCTCGAAGAGGTGATCCGCGAGCATCCGGTCATGCTGAACCGCGCGCCGACGCTGCACCGTCTGGGCATCCAGGCGTTCGAGCCGGTGCTGATCGAAGGCAAGGCCATCCAGCTGCATCCGCTCGTCTGCGCGGCGTTCAACGCCGACTTCGACGGTGACCAGATGGCCGTGCACGTGCCGCTGTCGCTGGAAGCGCAGATGGAAGCGCGCACGCTGATGCTGGCGTCGAACAACGTCCTGTTCCCGGCCAACGGCGATCCGTCGATCGTGCCGTCGCAGGATATCGTGCTCGGCCTGTACTACGCGTCGCGTGAAGCGATCAACGGCAAGGGCGAAGGGCTGACGTTCACGGACGTGTCGGAAGCCATCCGCGCGTACGAGAACAAGGAAGTCGAACTGGCTTCGCGCGTCAACGTGCGTATCACCGAAATGGTGGCAAACGAAGACACGAGCGAAGGCGCACCGAAGTTCGTGCCGAAGATCTCGCTGTACGCGACCACGGTCGGCCGTTCGATCCTGTCGGAAATCCTGCCGCCGGGCCTGCCGTTCACGGTGCTGAACAAGCCGCTGAAGAAGAAGCAGATTTCGCAGCTGATCAACACGGCATTCCGCAAGTGCGGTCTGCGCGAAACGGTGATCTTCGCCGACCAGCTGATGCAGATGGGCTTCCGGCTGGCCACGCGCGCCGGTATCTCGATCTGCGTGGACGACATGCTCGTGCCGCCGCAGAAAGAGACCATCGTCGGCGACGCCGCGAAGAAGGTGAAGGAATACGACCGTCAGTACATGTCGGGTCTCGTCACCGCGCAGGAACGCTACAACAACGTGGTCGACATCTGGTCGAACACGTCGGAAGCGGTCGGCAAGGCGATGATGGAGCAGCTCTCGACGGAACCGGTGGTCGATCGCGACGGCAAGGACACGCGTCAGGAATCGTTCAACTCGATCTACATGATGGCCGACTCGGGCGCGCGCGGTTCGGCGACGCAGATTCGTCAGCTGGCCGGTATGCGCGGCCTGATGGCGAAGCCGGACGGCTCCATTATCGAGACGCCGATTACCGCGAACTTCCGCGAAGGCCTGAACGTGTTGCAGTACTTCATCTCGACCCACGGTGCACGTAAGGGTCTGGCTGATACGGCACTGAAGACGGCGAATTCGGGTTACCTGACGCGTCGTCTGGTCGACGTGACGCAGGATCTGGTCGTGGTCGAAGACGATTGCGGCACCTCGAACGGCGTGGCCATGAAGGCGCTGGTCGAAGGCGGTGAAGTGGTTGAAGCGCTGCGTGACCGGATTCTCGGCCGCGTCGCGGTGGCGGACGTCGTCAATCCGGAAACGCAAGAGACGCTGTACGCATCGGGCGATCTGCTCGACGAAGACGCAGTGGAAGAAATCGAGCGCCTGGGTATCGACGAAGTGCGCGTGCGCACGCCGCTGACCTGCGAAACGCGTTATGGCCTGTGCGCCGCGTGCTACGGCCGCGACCTCGGCCGCGGTTCGCGCGTGAACGTCGGCGAGGCTGTCGGCGTGATCGCGGCACAGTCGATCGGCGAGCCGGGCACGCAGCTGACCATGCGTACGTTCCACATCGGTGGCGCGGCATCGCGTGCGGCGGTTGCTTCAACGGTGGAAGCGAAGTCGAACGGTACGGTGCGCTTCACGGCCACCATGCGTTACGTCACCAACGCGAAGGGCGAGCAGGTCGTCATTTCGCGTTCGGGCGAGGCGATCATCGCGGACGACCTCGGTCGCGAGCGTGAGCGTCACAAGATCCCGTACGGCGCAACGTTGCTGCAACTCGACGGCGCAACCATCAAGGCCGGTGCGCAACTGGCTCAATGGGACCCGCTGACGCGTCCGATCATCACCGAGTGGGGCGGTACGGTGAAGTTCGAGAACGTCGAGGAAGGCGTGACCGTGGCGAAGCAGATCGACGACGTGACCGGTCTTTCGACCCTGGTCGTGATCGACGTGAAGCGTCGCGGTTCGCAGGCTTCGAAGAGCGTGCGTCCGCAGGTGAAGCTGCTCGACGCGAACGGCGAGGAAGTGAAGATCCCGAACACCGAGCATTCGGTGCAGATCGGCTTCCAGGTCGGCGCCCTGATCACCGTGAAGGATGGTCAGCAAGTGCAGGTTGGTGAAGTGCTGGCGCGTATCCCGGTTGAAGCGCAGAAGACGCGTGACATTACCGGTGGTCTGCCGCGCGTGGCCGAACTGTTCGAAGCGCGCTCGCCGAAGGACGCCGGCATTCTGGCGGAAGTCACGGGCACGACGTCGTTCGGCAAGGACACGAAGGGCAAGCAGCGTCTCGTCATCACGGACCTCGAGGGCAATCAGCACGAGTTCCTGATCGCGAAGGAAAAGCAGGTGCTGGTGCACGATGGTCAGGTCGTCAACAAGGGCGAAATGATCGTCGACGGTCCTGCCGATCCGCACGACATCCTGCGTCTGCAGGGTATCGAGGCGCTGTCGCGCTACATCGTGGACGAAGTGCAGGACGTGTACCGTCTGCAGGGCGTGAAGATCAACGACAAGCACATTGAAGTGATCGTGCGTCAGATGCTGCGTCGTGTGCAGATCGTCGACAACGGCGATACGCGCTTCATCCCGGGCGAGCAGGTCGAGCGTTCGGACATGCTGGACGAAAACGACAGCATGATCGCCGACGACAAGCGCCCGGCCACGTACGACAACGTGCTGCTCGGTATCACGAAGGCTTCTCTGTCGACCGATTCGTTCATCTCGGCGGCGTCGTTCCAGGAAACGACCCGCGTGCTGACCGAAGCGGCGATCATGGGCAAGCGTGATGACCTGCGCGGCCTGAAGGAAAACGTGATCGTCGGCCGTCTGATTCCGGCGGGTACGGGTCTCGCGTTCCACAAGGCGCGCCGTGCGAAGGAGTCGTCGGATCGCGAGCGTTTCGACCAGATCGCAGCCGAAGAGTCGTTCGACTTCGGCACGCCGGAAACCCCGGCGGCGGAACAGCAGCCGCATACCAACGAGTAAGCTTCTGGCTCGTTTGCTTCATGAAACCGCCCGGTTTGTGCCGGGCGGTTTTTTTTCGTCCTGCGATTCCTGCTGCCCTCGTCCATTCGGCCAGCGATGCCCGAACGGCGTCGATGCGCGGTCCTGCATTGGTAGAATTCGTTATCTCTGTCTCGCCGTGCGCGCTTTCCCCATGTCCCGGTCGCTCGAAATACTCAACGAAATCTTCGGCTATCCCGCTTTTCGCGGCCAACAGGCGGAGATCGTCGAGCATGTCGCGAACGGCGGCGACTCACTCGTGCTGATGCCCACGGGCGGCGGCAAATCATTGTGCTATCAGATTCCGTCGCTGGTGCGCCGCGAGGCGGGCTTCGGCGCGGGCATCGTCGTGTCGCCGCTGATCGCGCTGATGCAGGATCAGGTGGCCGCGCTGACCGAACTCGGTGTGCGCGCCGCGTATCTCAATTCCACCTTGTCGGGCGCCGAAGCCGCGGCCACCGAACGCGCACTGCGCAACGGCGAGATCGACCTCTTGTACGTGGCGCCGGAACGGCTGATGACGTCGCGCTTTCTCGACCTGCTCGATAGCGCGCCGGTCGGCCTGTTCGCCATTGATGAAGCGCACTGCGTGTCGCAGTGGGGGCATGATTTCCGGCCCGAGTACATCCAGCTGTCCGTGCTGCACGAGCGCTTCCCGAACGTGCCGCGCATCGCGCTCACGGCAACGGCGGACGCCATCACGCGCGACGAGATCGTGCATCGTCTGGCTCTGGATGAAGCGCGCATCTTTGTTTCGAGCTTCGACCGGCCGAATATCCGCTACCGGATCGTCGAGAAGGACAATGCCCGCTCGCAACTGCTGGATTTCATCCGCGCCGAGCACACGAACAAGGACGGCACCACGGATGCTGGTGTCGTGTATTGCCTGTCGCGCCGCAAGGTGGAAGAAACCGCGGAATGGCTGAAGGGGCAGGGCCTTCATGCGTTGCCGTATCACGCGGGCATGGAGTTCGAGAAGCGTCAGCGTCATCAGGAGATGTTCCAGCGCGAAGAAGGCGTCGTCATGTGCGCGACGATCGCCTTCGGCATGGGTATCGACAAACCGGACGTGCGCTTCGTGGCGCATCTGGATCTGCCGAAGAGCGTCGAAGGCTACTATCAGGAGACCGGACGCGCCGGTCGCGACGGCATGCCCGCGAATGCGTGGATGGCGTACGGTCTCGGCGACGTCGTGCAGCAGCGCAAGATGATCGACGAATCAGAGGCTGACGACGCTCACAAACGCGTGCAGACCGGCAAGCTCGACGCGTTGCTCGGCCTCTGTGAGGTCGCGTCCTGCCGGCGCGTGCGGTTGCTGGCGTATTTCGGCGAGCACAGCACGCCGTGCGGCAATTGCGATACCTGTCTCGAACCGCCCGCGTCCTTCGACGCCACGCGCGAGGCGCAGATGGCGCTGTCGTGTGTCTATCGCGCGCAGAAGGCGAGCGGTTTTCACTTCGGCGCGGGGCATCTGATCGACATTCTGCGGGGCGTGCGCAGCGAGAAGGTGCTGCAGCGCGGGCACGAGAAGCTGTCTACTTTCGGTGTCGGCGAGGCGCTTGCCGATGCCGAATGGCGTGCGGTGTTCCGGCAACTGGTGGCGTTCGGCTATCTGGCCGTCGACCACGACGGTTTCGGCGCGCTCGTCCTGACCGATGCCAGCAAGCCGGTGCTCAAGGGTGAGGAGAGCGTCACGCTGCGCAAGTACGTGAAGCCTGCACGCAGCCGTCAAGGCTCCGCGCGGACCGGCGAACGCGCCGATCCCACGGCCGGCATGTCGCCGCGCGAGAAGACGCGCTGGGAGCGCCTGCGGGCCTGGCGGGCCGAGACGGCCAAGAGCGACGGCGTGCCGGCCTATGTCATTTTTCATGACGCCACGCTGGCGGAAATCGCTCGCAGCGACCCCGATACGATCGACGATCTTCGGCATATTCCCGGCATCGGCGTTCGCAAGCTGGAGCGCTTCGGCGACGAACTGCTCGATGTGGTCGGCTCTGCCTGAGTTCCCTTCTCTGAAAGCCCCCTGATTTCGGTGCAACGTATTGACCCGATTGGGATTTTCGGAATATCATGCTTGGTTCTCGTTTTTGGAATTTCTCGACTGCGCTTGCTGAACGTGCGTTGGGAGTGAAAACCATCGGCGGGAGCACAAAATGCGCAATTTGTTCGCTTTGCCCGACCCGAATTGCGCTGATTCTGTTCATTTTTAGGATTAAACAATGCCAACCATCAATCAACTGGTTCGCAAAGGCCGCACGTCGGAAACGACGAAGAGCAAGTCGCCGGCCCTGCAGGACTGCCCGCAACGTCGTGGCGTGTGCACCCGCGTGTACACCACCACGCCGAAGAAGCCGAACTCGGCACTTCGTAAAGTTGCCAAGGTTCGTCTGACGAACGGTTTCGAAGTTATCTCGTACATCGGCGGTGAAGGCCACAACCTGCAAGAGCACTCGGTCGTGCTGATTCGCGGCGGCCGTGTGAAGGACTTGCCGGGTGTGCGTTACCACATGGTTCGCGGCTCGCTGGATACCCAGGGCGTCAAGGATCGTAAGCAAGCTCGCTCGAAGTACGGCGCGAAGCGTGCCAAGGCCGGCAAGTAAGCTGCTGGTCTGCTGCAGGACAATCAGGTCGCCGCAAGGCGGTTAAGGCGGTGGTGCCGGAAATGCCGGTGCTGTCGAGTAAGTGGTCACCCGGCCAAGCTGGTTTAGTCGAAGAGATGGATCGGGTTTGTTGGTGGCCGCGGAGCGGGGAACTGCTCCAACTGAAAAAGTAAAGGAAGAATCATGCCGCGTCGTCGCGAAGTCCCCAAGCGGGAAGTGTTGCCGGATCCGAAGTTCGGCAACGTAGATGTAGCCAAGTTCATGAACGTGCTGATGCTCTCCGGCAAGAAGTCGGTTGCCGAGCGTATCGTGTACGGCGCTTTTGAACAGATCCAGACCAAGGGTGGCAAGGACCCGCTGGAAGTGTTCACGGTTGCGCTCAACAACGTGAAGCCGGTGGTCGAAGTGAAGAGCCGTCGCGTTGGTGGTGCCAACTATCAGGTTCCGGTCGAAGTGCGTCCCTCGCGTCGTATGGCATTGGCGATGCGTTGGTTGCGTGAAGCCGCGAAGAAGCGCAGCGAAAAGTCGATGGCCCTGCGTCTTGCAGGCGAACTCTCGGAAGCGGCCGAAGGCCGTGGCGGCGCAATGAAGAAGCGCGACGAAGTTCACCGCATGGCAGAGGCCAACAAGGCATTCTCGCACTTCCGTTTCTAAGCTCCCGCTCCAGGGCATAACGGAAAATCAGGGCGGGTGCGCTATTCCAGGCGCCTCGCCCGTTTGTCTTAGGACGCGGTCGGCAATTGGCCGTCGCGTCGACCCGAAAAAGGATCCAAAGTGGCTCGCAAGACACCTATCGAGCGCTACCGCAATATCGGTATTAGCGCTCACATCGACGCCGGCAAAACGACGACGACCGAGCGCATCCTGTTCTACACGGGCGTGAACCACAAGATTGGTGAAGTTCACGACGGCGCTGCAACGATGGACTGGATGGAGCAGGAGCAGGAACGCGGCATCACGATCACGTCCGCTGCCACCACCGCCTTCTGGAAGGGCATGGGCGGCAACTATCCCGAGCACCGCATCAACATCATCGACACCCCGGGTCACGTCGACTTCACGATCGAAGTGGAACGCTCGATGCGCGTCCTCGACGGCGCGTGCATGGTCTACTGCGCAGTGGGCGGCGTGCAGCCGCAGTCGGAAACCGTGTGGCGCCAGGCGAACAAGTACAAGGTTCCCCGTCTCGCGTTCGTCAACAAGATGGACCGTACCGGCGCGAACTTCTTCAAGGTCTATGACCAGCTGAAGACCCGCCTGAAGGCGAACCCGGTTCCCGTCGTCGTGCCGATCGGCGCGGAAGACACGTTCACGGGCGTGGTCGACCTGATCAAGATGAAGGCGATCATTTGGGATGAAGCATCCCAGGGTACGAAGTTCGACTACGTCGACATCCCGGCCGAACTCGTCGACACGTGCAACGAGTGGCGCGAGAAGATGATTGAGTCGGCTGCCGAAGCCACCGAAGAGCTGATGGAAAAGTATCTCGGCGGCGAAGAGCTGAGCGAGGCGGAAATCGTCAAGGCAATCCGCGACCGGACCATCGCGTGCGAAATCCAGCCGATGCTGTGCGGCACCGCGTTCAAGAACAAGGGCGTGCAGCGCATGCTGGACGCCGTGATCGACTTCCTGCCGTCGCCGGTGGACATTCCCCCGGTCACGGGCGAACTCGAAAGCGGCGAGAAGGCAGAGCGCCGTGCAGCCGACGACGAGAAGTTCTCGGCACTCGCGTTCAAGATCATGACGGACCCGTTCGTCGGTCAGCTGATCTTCTTCCGCGTGTATTCGGGCATCGTGAACTCGGGTGACACCGTGCTGAACGCGACCAAGGACAAGAAGGAACGCCTTGGCCGTATTCTGCAGATGCACGCGAACCAGCGCGAAGAAATCAAGGAAGTGCGCGCGGGCGACATCGCGGCGGCCGTCGGCCTGAAGGAAGCGACCACGGGCGACACGCTGTGCGATCCGCAGCACCCCATCGTGCTCGAACGCATGATTTTCCCGGAGCCGGTGATCTCCCAGGCCGTCGAGCCGAAGACGAAG
The DNA here is from genome assembly GCF_031451315.1 of Caballeronia sp. LZ032. NCBI lineage: Bacteria > Pseudomonadati > Pseudomonadota > Betaproteobacteria > Burkholderiales > Burkholderiaceae > Caballeronia > Caballeronia sp. LZ032. The sequence continues at coordinate 2,914,259 of NZ_JARUXP010000001.1, read as the reverse complement.
CCCGACCAGGAAAAAATGGGTCTGGCGCTGAACCGCCTGGCACAGGAAGATCCATCGTTCCGCGTTCAGACGGACGAGGAATCGGGCCAGACCATCATTTCGGGCATGGGCGAGCTCCACCTCGAAATTCTGGTCGACCGCATGCGTCGTGAATTCGGCGTGGAAGCGACCGTCGGCAAGCCGCAGGTGGCTTACCGCGAAACGATCCGCAGCAAGGCCGAAGACGTCGACGGCAAGTTCGTCAAGCAGTCGGGTGGTCGCGGCCAGTACGGTCACGCGGTCATCACGCTCGAGCCGAACGAGCAGGGCAAGGGCTACGAGTTCCTGGACGAGATCAAGGGCGGCGTGATTCCGCGCGAATACATCCCGGCCGTGGACAAGGGTATCCAGGAAACGCTGAAGTCGGGCGTGCTGGCTGGCTTCCCGGTCGTGGACGTGAAGGTGCACCTGACGTTCGGTTCGTACCACGACGTGGACTCGAACGAAAACGCGTTCCGCATGGCCGGCTCGATGGCCTTCAAGGAAGCGATGCGCAAGGCAAGCCCGGTCATCCTCGAACCGATGATGGCCGTCGAAGTCGAAACGCCGGAAGACTACATGGGCAACGTGATGGGCGACCTGTCGGGCCGTCGCGGTATCGTCCAGGGTATGGAAGACATGATTGGCGGCGGCAAGATCGTTCGCGCCGAAGTGCCGCTGTCGGAAATGTTCGGCTACTCCACTTCGCTGCGTTCGCTGACGCAAGGCCGTGCAACGTACACGATGGAGTTCAAGCACTATGCTGAAGCTCCGCGTAACGTCGCCGAAGCGATCATCAACGCCAAGGGTAAGTAATACCCGCAAGTCATTCGGCGCAAGCCACAAGCTTTAACCGACAAACAATCTCTGAAAGAAGGTAATCATGGCAAAAGGTAAATTCGAGCGGACCAAGCCGCACGTGAACGTCGGTACGATCGGTCACGTTGACCACGGCAAGACCACGCTGACGGCAGCGATCACCACGGTGCTGACCAAGAAGTTCGGCGGCGAAGCGAAGGCATACGACCAGATCGACGCGGCACCGGAAGAAAAGGCGCGCGGCATCACGATCAACACCGCGCACGTCGAGTACGAAACGGCTAACCGCCACTACGCACACGTCGACTGCCCGGGCCACGCCGACTACGTGAAGAACATGATCACGGGCGCCGCGCAGATGGACGGCGCAATTCTGGTGTGCTCGGCCGCTGACGGCCCGATGCCGCAAACGCGCGAGCACATCCTGCTGGCCCGTCAGGTCGGCGTGCCGTACATCATCGTGTTCCTGAACAAGTGCGACATGGTCGACGACGCCGAGCTGCTCGAGCTGGTCGAAATGGAAGTGCGCGAGCTTCTCTCGAAGTACGACTTCCCGGGCGACGACACGCCGATCGTGAAGGGTTCGGCCAAGCTGGCGCTGGAAGGCGACACGGGCGAGCTGGGCGAAGTGGCGATCATGAGCTTGGCCGACGCGCTGGACACGTACATCCCGACGCCGGAACGCGCAGTTGACGGTTCGTTCCTGATGCCGGTGGAAGACGTGTTCTCGATCTCGGGTCGCGGCACGGTGGTGACGGGCCGTATCGAGCGTGGCGTGGTGAAGGTTGGCGAGGAAATCGAAATCGTCGGTATCAAGACGACGGTGAAGACGACCTGCACGGGCGTGGAAATGTTCCGCAAGCTGCTCGACCAGGGTCAGGCAGGCGACAACGTCGGTATCCTGCTGCGCGGCACGAAGCGTGAAGACGTGGAGCGTGGCCAGGTTCTGGCCAAGCCGGGTTCGATCACGCCGCACACGCACTTCACGGCTGAAGTGTACGTGCTGAGCAAGGACGAAGGCGGCCGCCACACGCCGTTCTTCAACAACTACCGTCCGCAGTTCTACTTCCGTACGACCGACGTGACGGGCTCGATCGAGCTGCCGAAGGACAAGGAAATGGTGATGCCGGGCGACAACGTGTCGATCACGGTCAAGCTGATCGCCCCGATCGCCATGGAAGAAGGTCTGCGTTTCGCTATCCGTGAAGGCGGTCGTACTGTCGGCGCCGGTGTCGTGGCGAAGATTATCGAGTAATATGTCGGGCTTGCTTGCGAGCTTGCCTGATTTGAACTCGTAGTAAAGCAGTAACAGACCGGGACCGGATGCGCGTCCTCCACGTGTGTCCGGTTCTACGCTCTTTTGCCAATCGGCGGTGCAAGACCGCCTCGCTCTTTCCAAGGAATTGTCATGCAGAACCAAAAAATCCGCATCCGTCTGAAGGCTTTCGACTATCGTCTGATCGATCAATCGGCAGCCGAAATCGTCGATACGGCGAAGCGGACTGGCGCAATCGTCCGTGGCCCGGTGCCGCTGCCGACGCGCATTCAGCGTTTTGACATCCTGCGTTCGCCGCACGTCAACAAGACGTCGCGCGACCAGCTCGAAATCCGTACGCACCAGCGCCTGATGGACATCGTCGATCCGACGGACAAGACCGTCGACGCGCTGATGAAGCTCGACCTGCCGGCCGGCGTCGACGTCGAAATCAAGCTGCAGTAAGTCTCAAAAAACTCCGATCGCGGCAAGCAGCCGCCGTGACGGAGCTAAGTCTTTGAATTGCTTGCGGGAATCGAAAAGCCTTGTTATACTCCAAGGCTTTTCGCGCCTATCCGCACGAAAAATGCGTTTGTAAAGCCGCTCCAGTCTTCCGTGACGCAGGCGGCACTTGTAAATCAGCCCCGACCAATCGCAGTTGGGAATGGAGAAAACGATGAGCCTTGGACTCGTAGGTCGCAAGGTTGGTATGACCCGTATCTTCACGCCTGAGGGGGACTCGATCCCCGTCACCGTGCTGGACGTGTCGGACAACCGCGTGACGCAGATCAAGACCGTTGAAACGGATGGTTATACCGCCGTTCAGGTTGCATTCGGTACTCGCCGCGCATCGCGCGTGACGAAGCCGTTGGCGGGTCACCTCGCCAAAGCCGGCGTTCAAGCCGGTGAAATCCTCAAGGAATTCCCCGTCGATGCAGCCAAGGCAGGTGAACTGTCGAACGGCGCTGTCATCGCAGCGGATATCTTCGAAGTCGGCCAGAAGGTTGATGTGCAAGGCACGTCGATCGGTAAGGGCTACGCCGGCACGATCAAGCGCTACAACTTCGCATCGGGTCGTGCATCGCACGGTAACTCGCGTTCGCACAACGTTCCGGGTTCGATCGGTATGGCGCAGGATCCGGGTCGTGTGTTCCCGGGCAAGCGCATGACGGGTCACCTCGGTGACGAGACCGTCACGGTCCAGAATCTCGAAATCGCCCGCATCGACGCCGAGCGCAGCCTGCTGCTCGTCCGCGGCGCTGTTCCGGGTGCGAAGGGCGGCAAGGTCTTCGTGACCCCGGCCGTCAAGACGCGTGCTGTGAAAGGAGCGAAATAATGGAACTTAAGCTCCTGAATGCCAATGGTCAGGAAGGCGCTGGCGTGAACGCATCGGACGTCGTGTTCGGTCGCGATTACAACGAAGCCCTGATTCACCAGGTCGTCATCGCCTATCAGGCGAATGCACGCAGCGGCAACCGCGCGCAGAAGGATCGCGAGCAGGTCAAGCACACCACCAAGAAGCCGTGGCGTCAGAAGGGTACGGGCCGCGCTCGTGCCGGTATGTCGTCGAGCCCGTTGTGGCGCGGCGGTGGCCGTATCTTCCCGAATTCGCCGGAAGAGAATTTCTCGCACAAGGTCAACAAGAAGATGCATCGCGCAGGTCTGCGCTCGATCTTCTCGCAGTTGGCTCGCGAAGGCCGTATCTCGGTGGTTGAAGAGCTGACGCTCGAAGCCCCGAAGACCAAGCTGCTGGCCGAAAAATTCAAGGCCATGGGTCTCGATTCCGTGTTGGTCATCACCGATACGGTCGACGAGAACCTGTACCTCGCGTCGCGCAACCTGGCCCATGTGGCCGTTGTCGAGCCGCGTTACGCCGACCCGCTCTCGCTGATCTACTTCAAGAAGATCCTGATCACGAAGGCTGCGGTCGCTCAGATCGAGGAGTTGCTGTCATGAGCGAAGTTCGCAAAAACGATCATCGTTTGATGCAAGTTCTGCTCGCGCCGGTGATCTCCGAAAAGGCGACGCTGGTTGCCGACAAGAACGAACAAGTCGTGTTCGAAGTCGCACCGGACGCCACGAAGCAGGAAGTCAAGGCTGCTGTCGAGCTGCTGTTCAAGGTCGAAGTCAATTCCGTCAACGTGCTCGTCACGAAGGGCAAGGCAAAGCGCTTTGGCCGCTTCAACGGCAAGCGCAAGGACGTGAAGAAGGCGTACGTCTGCCTGAAGCCCGGCCAGGAAATCAACTTTGAAGCGGAGGCCAAGTAACCATGGCAATCGTGAAAGTTAAGCCGACCTCGCCGGGTCGCCGCGCGATGGTCAAGATCGTCAACAAGGATCTGCACAAGGGCAAGCCGCACGCAGCGCTGCTCGACACGCAATCCAAGTCGGCGGGCCGTAACAACAACGGCCGTATCACCACGCGTCACCAGGGCGGTGGTCACAAGCAGCATTACCGTATCGTCGATTTCCGTCGCAACAAGGACGGCATCGCAGCGAAGGTCGAGCGTCTCGAGTACGACCCGAACCGTAGCGCGAACATCGCGCTGGTTCTGTACGCAGACGGCGAGCGTCGCTACATCATCGCGCCGAAGGGCGTGACGGTCGGCACGCAGCTGATGTCCGGTTCGGAAGCGCCGATCCGCGCGGGTAACACCCTGCCGATCCGCAACATCCCGGTCGGTACGACGATCCACTGCATCGAGATGCTGCCGGGCAAGGGCGCGCAGATGGCGCGTTCGGCTGGTACGTCGGCCATGCTGCTGGCTCGTGAAGGCGTGTACGCACAAGTGCGTCTGCGCTCGGGCGAAATCCGCCGCGTGCACGTCGAGTGCCGCGCGACGATCGGTGAAGTGGGCAACGAAGAGCACAGCCTCCGCCAGATCGGCAAGGCAGGCGCGAACCGCTGGCGCGGTATCCGTCCGACGGTGCGCGGCGTTGCAATGAACCCGGTCGATCACCCGCACGGCGGTGGTGAAGGCAAGACGGCTGCAGGTCGCGATCCGGTGAGCCCGTGGGGTACGCCGACGAAGGGCTATCGCACCCGTAGCAACAAGCGCACGACGACGATGATCGTCCAGCGCCGTCACAAGCGTTAAGGAGTAGGCAATGACACGTTCTGCTAAAAAAGGTCCGTTCTGCGACGCTCATTTGCTGAAGAAGGTTGAGTCGGCTGCATCGACGCGTGACAAGAAGCCGATCAAGACCTGGTCGCGTCGTTCGACGATTCTGCCGGACTTCATCGGTCTGACGATCGCTGTTCACAACGGCCGTCAACACGTTCCGGTGTATGTCACGGAAAACATGGTCGGCCACAAGCTTGGCGAGTTCGCACTGACCCGTACGTTCAAGGGTCACGCAGCCGACAAGAAGGCCAAGAAATAAGGGGCTATCAAGATGGAAGTGAAGGCAATTCATCGCGGTGCCCGCATCTCGGCGCAGAAAACGCGCCTTGTGGCTGACCAGATCCGTGGTCTGCCGGTCGACAAGGCGCTGAACGTTCTGACGTTCTCGCCGAAGAAGGCGGCGGGTATCGTCAAGAAGGTCGTGCTGTCTGCGATCGCGAATGCGGAACACAACGAAGGCGCCGATATCGACGAGCTCAAGATCACGAGCATCTACGTCGACAAGGCTGCTTCGCTGAAGCGTTTCACCGCACGCGCTAAGGGTCGCGGTAACCGCATCGAGAAGCAATCCTGTCACATCACTGTGACGGTCGGGAATTAAGGAGCCATACGATGGGACAGAAAATTCATCCGACTGGCTTCCGTTTGGCCGTCAGCCGCAATTGGGCTTCGCGCTGGTACGCGAACAACAACAATTTCGCGGCGATGTTGCAGGAAGACATCGGTGTTCGTGAATATCTGAAGAAGAAGCTGAAGAACGCTTCGGTCGGCCGCGTCGTCATCGAGCGTCCGGCGAAGAACGCGCGCATCACGATTTACAGCTCGCGTCCGGGCGTCGTCATCGGCAAGAAGGGTGAAGACATCGAACTGCTGAAGTCCGAGCTGCAAAAGCGCATGGGCGTTCCGGTTCACGTCAACATCGAAGAAATCCGCAAGCCGGAAACGGATGCTCAGCTCATCGCTGATTCGATCACGCAACAGCTCGAGCGCCGGATCATGTTCCGCCGCGCGATGAAGCGCGCGATGCAGAACGCGATGCGTCTCGGTGCCCAGGGCATCAAGATCATGAGCGCGGGTCGTCTGAACGGTATCGAAATCGCTCGTACCGAGTGGTATCGCGAAGGTCGGGTGCCCCTCCATACGCTGCGTGCGGATATCGACTACGCAACGTCGGAAGCGAAGACCACGTACGGCATCATCGGCGTGAAGGTGTGGGTCTACAAGGGCGACACCCTGGGCCGCAACGAAGCGCCGGTCGTGGAAGAAGTGGCGGAAGAAAAGCGTCCGCGCCGCAACGCACGTCCGGGTGGCGATCGCCGTCCGCGCCGTGACGGTGAAGGTGCTCCGGCTGGCGCGCGTCGCGGTGCACCCCGTCGCGCTGGCGGTGACGCGAAGACTGGAGAATAACGATGCTGCAACCGAAACGCAGAAAGTATCGCAAAGAGCAGAAGGGTCGTAACACCGGCAAGGCGACGCGCGGCAACGCGGTGTCGTTTGGTGAATTCGGCCTGAAGGCTATCGGTCGCGGCCGTTTGACCGCCCGTCAGATCGAAGCCGCGCGTCGTGCGATGACGCGTCACATCAAGCGTGGTGGCCGGATCTGGATCCGTATTTTCCCGGACAAGCCGATTTCGCAAAAGCCGGCCGAAGTGCGTATGGGTAACGGTAAGGGTAACCCGGAGTACTACGTCGCTGAAATTCAACCGGGCAAGATGCTGTACGAAATGGACGGTGTCACCGAAGAACTGGCGCGCGAAGCGTTCCGTCTGGCTGCAGCCAAGCTGCCGCTGAAGACGTACTTCGTCGTGCGTCAGCTCGGCGCCTAAGGAGTAAATGATGAAGGCATCTGAACTTCACCAGAAAGACCAGGCCGCGCTCAACAAAGAGCTGTCGGACCTGCTGAAGGCGCAATTCGGCCTGCGCATGCAACTCGCGACGCAGCAGCTCACCAACACGAGCCAGCTGAAGAAGGTCCGTCGCGACATCGCGCGTGTGCGCACCGTCATGACTGAGAAGGCGAACCAGAAATGAACGAAAGCGTAAAAACCTCGCTCAAGCGGACTCTGGTCGGCAAGGTCGTCAGCAACAAGATGGACAAGACGGTCACCGTGCTGGTCGAGCACCGCGTGAAGCATCCGATCTACGGCAAGTACGTCGTGCGCTCCAAGAAGTACCACGCGCATGATGACGCGAACACGTACAACGAAGGCGATCTCGTCGAAATCCAGGAAACCCGTCCGATTTCGAAGACGAAGGCCTGGGTTGTGTCGAAGCTGGTTGAAGCCGCTCGCGTGATCTGAAGCCGAGTCTCGGCGATGCTTTAAATAGTTGTATCGCAGTAAGTTTCGCTTGCAAGACCGAGATTGTTTGTTATAATCTCGGTCTTCCCTCTTTGTGGGAGCCCCGTCGCGGGCGAAATTGGTGGGGGAAGCCGGCTTGGGCGCCAGCCTGAGTCGACAGATTCACCGGATTGCGATGGCGGGTTTCGTCTGCCGTTGCTGCCTGTTCTAACCCAAGCAGCCATTTGGCTGACGGGACCAAGACTGACCGGCTGCGCCATGGTGGTGCAATCGGATTAAGTTGGGAAAGATAAACCATGATCCAGACCGAAACTCGGCTTGAAGTGGCCGACAACACGGGTGCGCGTGAAGTCATGTGCATCAAGGTGCTCGGCGGCTCGAAGCGTCGTTACGCAAGCATTGGCGACATCATCAAGGTGACCGTCAAGGAAGCGACGCCGCGCGGACGCGTGAAAAAGGGCGAAATCTACAACGCCGTGGTCGTTCGTACGGCCAAAGGCGTGCGTCGCCAGGATGGCTCGCTCATCAAGTTCGACGGCAATGCCGCCGTTCTGCTGAACACGAAGCTCGAGCCGATCGGCACGCGTATTTTCGGGCCGGTTACGCGTGAACTGCGTAGCGAACGATTCATGAAGATCGTTTCGCTCGCGCCGGAAGTGCTGTAAGGAGTCGCGATGAACAAGATTCGCAAGGGTGACGAAGTCATCGTCACGGCCGGCAAAGACAAGGGCAAGCGCGGTACCGTGCTCGTCGTTGCGGAAGACCGTGTCACCGTCGAGGGCATCAACCTCGTCAAGAAGCACGTGAAGCCGAACCCGATGAAGGGAACGACAGGCGGCGTGGAAGCCAAGTCGATGCCGCTGCATATTTCGAACGTCGCTTTGATCGACGCGAATGGCAAGGCGTCACGCGTAGGCATCAAGGTCGAAGACGGCAAGAAGGTTCGCTTCTTGAAGTCGACCGGCGCCACGCTCAACGCCTGACGCGGAGTTAAAAAATGGCTCGTCTGCAAGAGATTTACAAAGAAAAGGTTGTGCCGCAACTGGTGGAAAAGTTCGGCTACAAGTCCATCATGGAAGTGCCGCGCATCACCAAGATCACCCTGAACATGGGCCTTGGCGAAGCCGTCGCTGACAAGAAGATCATCGAAAACGCCGTGGGCGACCTGACGAAGATTGCCGGCCAGAAGCCGGTCATCACGAAGGCGCGCAAGGCAATCGCAGGCTTCAAGATTCGTCAGGGCTACCCGATCGGCGCGATGGTCACGCTGCGCGGCCAAGCGATGTACGAATTCCTCGACCGTTTCGTGACCGTTGCGCTCCCCCGTGTGCGCGACTTCCGTGGCGTGTCGGGCCGTGCATTCGACGGTCGTGGCAACTACAACATCGGTGTGAAAGAGCAGATCATTTTCCCCGAAATCGACTACGACAAGGTCGACGCGCTGCGTGGGCTGAACATCAGCATCACGACTACCGCGAAGACTGACGATGAAGCAAAGGCGCTGCTCGCCGGCTTCAAGTTCCCGTTCAGAAACTGAGGTTACCGTGGCTAAACTGGCACTGATCGAACGTGAAAAGAAGCGCGCGCGCCTGGCAGCCAAGTACGCTCCGAAGCGTGCTGAGCTGAAGGCTGTGATCGACGACGCAAGCAAGTCGGACGAAGAGCGCTACCTCGCGCGTCTGGCGCTGCAACAACTGCCGCGTAATTCGAACCCCACTCGCAAGCGTAACCGCTGCGCGATCACGGGTCGTCCGCGTGGCACGTTCCGCAAGTTCGGACTCGCACGCGGCAAGATTCGTGAAATCGCTTTCCGCGGCGAAATCCCTGGCCTCACCAAGGCGAGCTGGTAATAGGAGAAACATAAATGAGCATGAGTGATCCTATCGCCGATATGCTGACTCGCATCCGCAATGCGCAGATGGTCGAGAAGGTTTCGGTGACTATGCCCTCGTCGAAAGTCAAGGTTGCGATTGCGCAGGTTTTGAAGGACGAAGGTTATATCGACGATTTCGCGGTGAAGGCTGAAGGCGCGAAGATCGAGTTGAATATCGCGTTGAAGTACTACGCCGGCCGTCCGGTCATCGAACGCCTCGAGCGCGTTTCGAAGCCTGGCCTGCGCGTGTACCGCGGTCGCAACGACATTCCGCAGGTCATGAATGGCCTCGGCGTTGCAATCGTGTCGACGCCGAAGGGTGTGATGACCGACCGCAAGGCGCGCCAGAACGGCGTCGGCGGCGAAGTCATCTGCTACGTCGCTTAACGCCTAAGGAGAAGAAACATGTCTCGAGTAGGTAAGAGCCCGATCGCGCTGCCGCAAGGCACCGAAGTGGCCGTCAAGGGCGACGTCATCACCGTCAAGGGCCCGCTCGGTACGATCTCGCAGCCGGCCAACAAGCTGGTGAGCCTGACGAACGAGAACGGCACGCTGCAACTCGCTCCGACGGATGAAAGCCGCGAAGCAAACGCGATGTCCGGCACGATGCGCGCCCTGGTGGCGAACATGGTGCAGGGCGTCACCAAGGGTTTCGAGCGCAAGCTGACGCTGGTTGGCGTTGGTTATCGTGCGCAAGCGCAAGGCGACAAGCTGAACCTGTCGCTGGGTTTCTCGCACCCCGTGGTGCACCAGATGCCGGAAGGCATCAAGGCTGAAACCCCGTCGCAGACCGAAATCGTGATCAAGGGGATCGACAAGCAGAAAGTCGGACAGACCGCGGCGGAAGTGCGCGGCTATCGTCCGCCGGAGCCTTACAAGGGCAAGGGCGTGCGCTATTCCGACGAGGTCGTGATCCTCAAAGAAACGAAGAAGAAGTAAGGGTGCGCAATCATGGATAAGACTCAATCTCGCCTGCGCCGCGCTCGTCAGACGCGTATCAAGATCGCTGAGCTGCAGGTTCCGCGTCTGGCCGTGCATCGCACGAATACGCATATCTACGCGCAAGTGTTCTCGGCATGCGGCACGAAGGTCGTGGCAAGCGCCTCGACGCTGGAAGCTGAAGTGCGTGCCGAACTGGCCGACAAGTCGGGCAAGGGCGGCAACGTCAACGCCGCGACCCTGATCGGCAAGCGTATCGCCGAAAAGGCCAAGGCAGCCGGCATCGAATCCGTCGCCTTTGACCGCTCGGGTTTCCGCTACCACGGCCGCGTGAAGGCGCTGGCTGATGCGGCGCGTGAAGCCGGGCTCAAGTTCTAAGGGAAGAATTCGTCATGGCAAAGATGCAAGCGAAAGTTCAGGCTGACGAACGCGACGACGGCCTGCGCGAAAAGATGATTTCGGTCAACCGCGTGACCAAGGTCGTGAAGGGTGGCCGGATTCTCGGCTTCGCCGCACTGACCGTGGTTGGCGACGGTGATGGCCGCGTCGGCATGGGCAAGGGCAAGGCAAAGGAAGTTCCGGTTGCCGTTCAGAAAGCAATGGAACAAGCCCGCCGCAACATGTTCAAGGTGCCCCTGAAGAACGGCACGCTGCAACACGAAGTGCACGGCAAGCACGGCGCCTCGGCAGTCCTCCTCGCTCCGGCGAAGGATGGTACTGGCGTGATCGCCGGCGGCCCGATGCGCGCCGTGTTCGACGTGATGGGCGTGCAAAACGTCGTGGCCAAGAGCCACGGTTCGACGAACCCGTACAACCTCGTTCGTGCCACGCTGGACGGTCTGCGCAAGCAGTCGACGCCGGCTGATATCGCGGCGAAGCGTGGTAAGTCCGTCGAAGACATTCTGGGCTAAGGTGGTCACCATGTCTGAAAAAACTGTCAAGGTTCAGCTCGTGAAGAGCCTGATCGGGACCCGCGAAACGCACCGTGCTACGGTGCGTGGCCTCGGCCTGCGTCGCCTGAACTCGGTTTCCGAGTTGCAGGACACGCCGGCAGTGCGCGGGATGATCAACAAGGTTTCGTACCTCGTTAAGGTCATCGCCTGAGCGCGACCTACGGATCCAAGGAGTTGAACATGGAATTGAATAACCTGAAGCCGGCAGAAGGCGCGAAGCACGCAAAGCGTCGCGTCGGTCGCGGTATCGGTTCGGGCCTGGGCAAGACTGCAGGTCGCGGCCACAAGGGTCAGAAATCGCGTTCGGGCGGCTTTCACAAGGTCGGCTTCGAAGGCGGTCAGATGCCCCTGCAGCGCCGTCTGCCGAAGCGCGGCTTCACCTCGCTGACGAAGGAATTCGTTGGTGAAGTGCGCCTGGCCGATCTCGAAAAGCTGCCGGTTGACGAAATCGATCTTCTGGCGCTGAAGCAAGCAGGTCTGGTCGGCGAGCTCATCAAGAGCGCGAAGATCATCAAGACCGGCGAGATCACTCGCAAGGTTACGGTGAAGGGCCTGACGGCAACGAAGGGCGCCCGCGCTGCAATCGAAGCCGCTGGCGGCTCGTTCGCCGAGTAACGCGCTTTCGCCGTTACTAGCACTAGCATCGGAGAAGGTTCTTGGCTAACAGCCCGAGTCTCGCAAAAACCGGTCGAAGCGCGGCGAAATTTGGCGATTTGCGCCGGCGGGCAGTGTTCCTGCTGCTGGCGTTGATCGTCTACCGCATTGGTGCGCATATTCCGGTTCCCGGCATCGATCCGGACCAACTGGCGAAGCTGTTCCAAAGCCAGTCAGGCGGCATCCTTGGCATGTTCAACATGTTTTCGGGTGGCGCGCTTTCACGGTTCACGATCTTTGCGTTGGGCATCATGCCCTACATCTCGTCGTCGATCATCATGCAGTTGCTGTCGATCGTGTCGCCGCAGATGGAGGCGCTGAAGAAGGAAGGGCAGGCGGGGCAACGGAAGATCACGCAATACACGCGGATCTTCACCGTGGTGCTCGCGACCTTCCAGGCGTTCGGTATCGCGGTTGCGCTGGAAAATCAGCCCGGCCTGGTACTCGACCCCGGCATGGTGTTCAGGTTGACGACGGTCGTCACGCTGGTGACGGGCACGATGTTCCTGATGTGGCTCGGTGAGCAGATCACGGAACGCGGTCTTGGCAACGGCATTTCGATCATCATCTTCGGCGGTATCGCGGCGGGTTTCCCGAACGCAATCGGTGGTTTGTTCGAGCTGGTTCGCACCGGTTCGATGAGCATCATCTCGGCGATCATCATCGTCGTGCTGATCGCGGCGGTCACGTATCTGGTCGTGTTCATTGAACGCGGTCAGCGCAAGATCCTCGTGAACTATGCGAAGCGCCAGGTCGGTAACAAGATTTACGGCGGACAGTCGTCTCATCTGCCGCTGAAGTTGAACATGTCGGGTGTGATTCCGCCGATCTTCGCGTCGTCGATCATCCTCTTCCCGGCAACCATCCTGAACTGGTTCAGTTCGGGTTCGCGCACCAACTGGTTCGCGAACACGCTGCACAACGTGGCCGAGGCCCTGAAGCCTGGTCAGCCTGTGTACGTGCTGCTGTATGCGTTGGCGATCGTCTTCTTCTGCTTCTTCTACACCGCACTGGTGTTCAACAGCCGGGAGACCGCCGACAACTTGAAGAAGAGCGGTGCTTTCGTTCCGGGTATCCGTCCGGGCGATCAGACTGCACGATATATCGACCGCATCCTCACGCGTCTGACGCTGGCGGGGGCGATCTACATCGTATTCGTGTGCCTGCTGCCTGAGTTTCTGGTGTTGCGCTGGAACGTGCCGTTTTATTTTGGTGGAACGTCGCTGCTGATCATTGTCGTCGTCACGATGGACTTCATGGCTCAGGTGCAGTCGTACGTTATGTCGCAACAATATGAATCGCTGCTCAAGAAGGCCAACTTCAAGGGTGGCAACGTCCCGATGCGTTGATTAGGACCATGGCCAAAGACGATGTTATCCAGATGCAGGGTGAGGTCATCGAAAACCTTCCCAACGCTACTTTCCGGGTGAAATTGGAAAATGGCCATGTCGTCCTGGGTCATATTTCCGGAAAGATGCGGATGCACTACATCCGCATCCTGCCGGGCGACAAGGTTACGGTTGAATTGACGCCTTACGATCTGTCTCGTGCGCGGATCGTGTTCCGGGCGAAGTGATTTGAAAAAAGGGTAATATCATGAAAGTGATGGCATCGGTTAAGCGCATTTGCCGCAATTGCAAGATCATCAAGCGCAAGGGCGTTGTGCGCGTGATTTGCAGCTCTGATCCGCGCCACAAACAGCGTCAAGGCTGAACGCCGCGCTTTTGCTTGCGCTTTTTGTTTGAGGAAAAACAATGGCTCGTATCGCAGGGGTTAACATCCCGAATCACCAGCATACCGAGATCGGCCTGACGGCAATCTTCGGCATCGGTCGCACGCGTTCGCGCGGCATCTGCACCGCCGCTGGTGTTGAATTTTCGAAGAAGGTCAAGGACCTCACTGACGCAGACCTCGAAAAGCTGCGTGACGAAGTGGGCAAGTTCATCGTCGAAGGCGACCTCCGCCGTGAAGTGACGATGAACATCAAGCGCCTGATGGACTTGGGTTGCTACCGCGGCATGCGCCATCGCAAGGGTCTGCCCCTGCGTGGCCAGCGTACGCGCACGAATGCCCGTACCCGCAAGGGTCCGCGTCGTGCAGCGCAATCGCTGAAGAAGTAAGCGGAACTGACAGTTACAGGAAAACGTAATGGCTAAGGCTTCGAACAACTCCGCGGCGCAACGCGTTCGCAAGAAGGTCAAGAAGAACGTCGCCGAGGGCGTGGTTCACGTTCACGCGTCGTTCAACAACACCATTATCACGATCACCGACCGTCAAGGTAATGCGCTTGCATGGGCAACCTCCGGTGGTCAGGGCTTCAAGGGTTCGCGCAAGTCGACCCCGTTTGCAGCCCAGGTCGCAGCCGAATCGGCAGGCCGTGTGGCAATGGAATACGGCGTGAAGAACCTCGAAGTGCGGATCAAGGGCCCTGGTCCTGGCCGTGAATCGGCGGTGCGCGCGTTGCATGGTCTTGGCATCAAGATCACCGCGATCTCCGACGTGACGCCGGTCCCGCACAACGGTTGCCGTCCGCCGAAGCGCCGTCGTATCTAAGTCGACGACGAGACCGCATGTTTCCTGTCGATGCGCGAGTATCGGCGGGTTTCGTGCGTTATGAAGTTTGACTAAGCCCACCGTTCGACCCAAAGGGTTCGGACTAGCGCAGATGGACGTTGCAGTGACATCTGCGTGATCAAATTTTAAGGATGCAAAGTGGCACGCTATACCGGTCCCAAAGCCAAGCTCTCCCGCCGTGAAGGCACCGATCTGTTCCTGAAGAGCGCACGCCGTTCGCTCGCCGACAAGTGCAAGCTCGACAGCAAGCCCGGCCAGCACGGCCGCACCTCGGGCGCACGTACGTCCGACTACGGCACCCAGTTGCGCGAAAAGCAGAAAGTGAAGCGTATCTACGGCGTGCTGGAACGTCAGTTCCGCCGCTACTTCGCTGAAGCCGACCGCCGCAAGGGCCCGACGGGCGAAAACCTGCTGCAGTTGCTCGAGTCGCGTCTCGACAACGTGGTGTATCGCATGGGCTTCGGCTCGACGCGCGCAGAAGCACGTCAGCTGGTCAGCCACAAGTCGATCATGGTGAACGGCCAGGTCGCGAACATCCCGTCGCTGCAAGTGAAGTCGGGCGACGTCGTGTCCGTGCGCGAACAGTCGCGCAAGCAGGCTCGCATCGTCGAAGCCCTGTCGCTGGCAGAGCAAGGCGGCATGGCGAGCTGGGTCTCGGTCGATGCAAAGAAGTTCGAAGGCACGTTCAAGTCGATGCCCGAGCGTAGCGACATCGCCGGTGACATCAACGAAAGCCTGATCGTCGAATTGTATTCGCGTTAATCGCGGCGGTAACGGATGGAGAGCCGGGGAGCCTGATTGCTCGTGGCAAGAGGTGGCCTCGGCTGTTTATTTTCAGGTTGTCACCGGTCAGCCTTATCGGTGTAACGAGCCGAGGGTATTGAAAAGGAAAACCTATGCAAACCAGTTTGTTGAAGCCCAAGATCATTGCAGTTGAATCGCTTGGTGAGAACCACGCGAAAGTGGTTATGGAGCCGTTCGAACGCGGCTATGGCCACACCTTGGGTAATGCGCTTCGGCGTGTGCTGCTGTCGTCGATGATCGGCTACGCGCCGACCGAAGTGACGATCGCAGGCGTCGTGCACGAATACTCGACGCTCGACGGTGTGCAAGAGGATGTGGTCAACCTGCTGTTGAACCTGAAGGGTGTGGTCTTCAAGCTGCATAACCGCGACGAAGTCACGGTAACGCTGCGCAAGGAAGGCGAAGGCGTTGTTACGGCCGGGGACATCGAGCTCGCGCACGACTGCGAGGTCATCAATCCCGGGCACGTGATCGCTCACCTGTCGAAGGGCGGCAAGCTCGACGTTCAGATCAAGATCGAGAAAGGTCGCGGCTATGTGCCGGGCAACGTGCGCCGCTACGGCGAAGAGTCGGCCAAGATCATCGGCCGTATCGTGCTGGATGCTTCGTTCTCGCCGGTTCGCCGCGTGAGCTACGCAGTGGAAAGCGCGCGTGTCGAGCAGCGTACCGACCTCGACAAGCTCGTCATGAACATCGAAACCAATGGCGTGATCTCGCCGGAAGAAGCGATCCGCCAGTCGGCGCGCATTCTGGTCGATCAGCTGTCGGTGTTCGCGGCGCTGGAAGGCACGGAAGCGGCTGCGGAAGCGCCGTCGCGTGCACCGCAGATCGATCCGATCCTGCTGCGTCCGGTGGACGACCTCGAACTCACGGTTCGCTCGGCGAACTGCCTGAAGGCCGAGAACATCTACTACATCGGCGACCTGATCCAGCGCACGGAAAACGAGCTGCTGAAGACGCCGAACCTGGGCCGCAAGTCGCTGAACGAAATCAAGGAAGTTCTGGCTTCGCGTGGTCTGACGCTCGGCATGAAGCTCGAAAACTGGCCGCCGGCTGGTCTCGACAAGTAAGTACGAAGTCTCAAGCGTTACTGGCAAGGACGCGGATTTTCCTTTAAAATCCGCGTCTTGCTTTTTTGTCCGACCGGCCCGTGCACCCCATTCGATCTATCGGGGCGCAATAGAAGAGCTGGCTCTAAACTCGTTAAGGAACTCAAATGCGTCATAAGCATGGTCTGCGGAAACTGAACCGCACGAGCAGCCATCGTCTGGCAATGCTCCGCAATATGTCGAACTCGCTCATCGAGCACGAAGTCATCAAGACGACGCTCCCGAAGGCCAAGGAACTGCGCAAGGTCGTCGAGCCCCTCATCACGCTGGGCAAGAAGCCGTCGCTCGCGAACCGTCGCCTGGCGTTCAACCGCCTGCGCGATCGCGATTCGGTCACGAAGCTGTTCGACGTCCTCGGTCCGCGCTACGCAAACCGTCCGGGCGGCTACCTTAGCATCCTGAAGTTCGGTTTCCGCGTCGGCGACAACGCACCGATGGCACTGGTCCAGCTGATGGATCGTCCGGAAGTCGAAGAAGCGGACGACGTGCAAGAAGCGGAGTAAGTTTCGCTGCAGCACGTAGTCACACGAAAAGGCCAGGCTCGCAGCTTGGCCTTTTTGCTTTTCGGCTGCTTCCCCCCGGCTGGTTCGTCCCGGCTGCGGCTTTTCGGCGCGCCGGACGTTCGAGGTGAGCCTTTCCTCCCGATGCTACGATACGCAAGATGCCGCGCCGCCGTCCTGGAGTCGCCGAGTGAACGTTCCCGTTGTCTTGATGCTGTCGACGCTGCCCGATGCCGCCGCCGCGGACACGCTGGCGCAAGCAGTACTTGGGGCGCGTCTCGCAGCGTGCGTAACGAATCTCGGCGTCGTGGTCTCGCACTATCACTGGAAGAATGCGCTGGAAACCGCGCATGAGGTTCAGTTGCTGTTCAAGACGAGCGTCGCGCGGGCAGATGATCTGCAGCGCTTCGTGAGCGCCCATCATCCTTATGAAACACCCGAAATCCTGGTCTGGCAGGTCGATGCATCGCCGGATTATGGCCGATGGGTCAACGCAGAAACGCAGCGCCCTATTCATGTTTGAGCTTCCTCGTTTCGTCGCGCGCCGGATCCTCGCCGCGTTCATGCTTCTCACCGCGTTCGTGCTGCTGTCGGCAGGTGCTCACGCCGCTGACGACTTCCTCGATCCCTCCGTCGCCTTCAAGTTCAGCGCTTCCGAGAAGCCCGGTGAGGTCGACGTGCGCTACAAGATCGCGGACGGCTACTACATGTACCGCGAGCGGTTCGCGTTCGCCGTGAAGAGCGGCGACGCGACGATCGGCACTGCGCAACTCCCGCCTGGAAAAGTCCACTTCGACCAGACGTTCAACAAGGACGTCGAGACGTATCGCGGCGAGCTGTCGATCCGCATTCCCGTCACGCAGGCGAAAGGGCCATTCGAGCTCGCGGTGACCTCGCAGGGATGCGCGGACCAGGGCATCTGCTATCCGCCGATGGAGAAAACGTATCGCGTGAAAGGCGAAGCGCTCCAGCCGGCCGCAACCGCCAACGCACCGTCCACGGACACCCACACCTCCTGGTTCGAACGCGCGACGAGCGCCGACTATGCGCAGTCGATGCTGGAGGGCGGTGGCTTTTTCACGGTCGTTGGCTTGTACTTCCTGGCGGGCATGGTGCTGAGCCTCCTGCCGTGCTCGTATCCGATGATCCCGATTCTCTCGGCCATCATTGTCGGCGAGGGCGCGCGCGTGACGCGGGGACGCGGCTTCGCGCTGTCGGTGTCGTATGTGATCGGCATGGCGCTCGTCTATACCGTGCTCGGCATCGCGGCCGCGCTGGTCGGTCAGAGTCTGGGTGCGTGGCTGCAGAATCCGTGGGTGCTCGGCGCGTTCGGTGTGCTGCTCGCAGCATTTGCATTGGCGCTCATCTCCGGAATGGACATCGCGCTGCCCGAACGCTGGCAGAGCGGCGTGAACCAGGCGTCGCAGAAGCGCAGCGGCGGCAAGTTCGCAGCCGTGGCCGTGATGGGCGCGCTGTCCGCGCTGGTCGTCGGCGCGTGCATGACGGCGCCGCTGTTCGCCGTGCTCGCCTTCATCGCGCATACGGGCAACGCGCTGCTCGGCGGCGCGGCGCTGTTCGCGATGGGCATCGGGCTCGGCGTGCCCTTGCTCGTCATCGGGCTCGGCGCGGGTTCGATCCTGCCGCGCGCCGGCGTCTGGATGGACGGCGTGAAGGTGTTCTTCGGCGTCGTGCTGCTGGCGGCTGCGCTGTGGATCGTCTGGCCGGTGCTCGGCGGTGCCGTGCAGATGTTGCTGGCCGCGCTGTGGCTGTTGATCGCCGCGGCGGCGCTTGGACTGTTCTCACCGGGCGGCAATGTCCCGTCCGGCATCTGGAAGCGGCTTGGACGCGGCCTGGGCGCAGCGTTGGCGATCTGGGCAGCGACGTTGATCGTCGGCCTCGCCGCCGGTTCGACCGATCCGCTGCGCCCGCTCGCCATACTGGCCGCGCGCGGCGACGCTTCCGCCGCCACGAGCGCGCAAACGCCGGGACCGATCTTCGCGCCCGTGCGTTCGTCGGCGCAACTGGATACGGCAGTGAAAGCGGCGGCGCGGCCTGCCATGCTCGATTTCTATGCCGATTGGTGCGTGTCCTGCAAGGAAATGGAGAAGCTGACCTTCTCCGATGCCCGCGTGCAGGCGCGCCTCGCACAACTCAACCTGCTGCGGGCCGACGTGACCGCCAACAACGCCGACGATCAGACCTTGCTCAAGCGCTTCGGCTTGTTCGGCCCGCCGGGCATCATCTTCTTCGACGCACAAGGCAACGAAGTCGCGCGTGTAGTGGGCTACGAATCGGCGGACACGTTCCTGAAGAGCCTCGACAAGCTCGGTCCGGCGAACGGATAAAAAAGAAGGGCGATGCCATCAAGCATCGCCCTTCTTTCATCGCGTCAGCACGGCGTTACTTCGACGCCCGCAGAATCCTCGCAGCATCGAGCGCGAAGTAGGTCAGCACGCCATCGGCGCCGGCGCGCTTGAACGCGAGCAGCGCTTCCATCATGACCTTGTCGTGATCGATCCAGCCGTTCTGCGCGGCGGCCTTGATCATCGCGTACTCGCCGCTCACCTGATACGCATACGTCGGGAAGCGGAACTCGTCTTTCACGCGACGCACGATATCCAGATACGGCATGCCCGGCTTGACCATCACCATGTCCGCGCCTTCCTCGATGTCCATGCGCACTTCGCGCATGGCTTCGTCGGTGTTGGCCGGATCCATCTGATACGTCATCTTGTTGCTCTTGCCGAGATTCGCGGCGGAGCCCACCGCGTCGCGGAACGGACCATAGAACGCCGACGCGTACTTCGCGGCGTAGGCCATGATGCGCGTGTGAATGTGGCCATCGCTTTCGAGCATCTCGCGAATCGCGCCGATGCGGCCGTCCATCATGTCCGACGGCGCCACGATGTCCACGCCTGCCTCAGCCTGCGTGCGCGCCTGCTCGACGAGAATCTCGCTGGTCTCGTCGTTCTTCACATAGCCTTCTTCGTCGAGCACGCCGTCCTGGCCGTGGCTCGTGTACGGGTCCAGCGCGACGTCGGTGAGCACGCCGAGCATCGGGAAGTTCTTCTTCAGTTCACGGACGGCGCGCGGGATCAGGCCTTGGGGATTGGTGGCCTCGCGGCCGTCGGGCGTCTTGAGCGATGGCTCGATCGCCGGAAACAGCGACAGCACCGGCACGCCCAGTTCGACGCATTGCTCCGCGACCTTCATCAGCAGATCGACGGATGTGCGTTCAACGCCGGGCATCGACGGCACGGCCTGACGCTCGTTCGCGCCTTCGACGATGAATACGGGATAGATGAGGTCGTTCGTGGTGAGGATGTTCTCGCGCATCATGCGGCGCGAGAAGTCATCGCGGCGCATGCGGCGCGGGCGATGATGGGGATAGAAGCTCATGTCTTGACTCGAGTGAGTGATCTGCAGAGGATGCCAAAAAGCGGCTTCGAAAACGTGTAAATCCTTGTCAAACAAGCACTTGGGCACGTCTGAAACCGTTGCCGGTCAATGGTATATCATACCGATCGAGCGAGGCGCTTGTCGCTGGACTCCCCGCTTCTCCTCCCTGAGCGGGCGCCTGTCGAGATTCGATCAGGCTGTTAACCCGCCGTCATGCGGCGGGTTTTTTTATGTTCGGGCGGCGCCCGTTCCATCATTCAGGGGTGCTGTCCTGCGCGTTCTCACCCGCTTCATCGGGCATCAGCCAGCTTTCGATCAGTTCATGCGCTTCATCGAGGCCGGTGCGCTTGAGCGCGGAGAAAAGCTGGACGCTCAACTCGCCGCGATAGCCCGCGTCCCGATACTCCGCAAACGCCTTCTTGGTGGCGCGCAGCGTATTGGTCATCTCCTGTCGCGTCAATTTGTCGCATTTCGTGAGCAGGGCGTGGATCGGCTTTCCAGTGGGTGCAAACCAGTCGATCATGATGCGGTCCAGCTCGGTCAGCGGACGGCGCGAGTCCATCATCAGGATCATGCCGCGCAGCTGCGCGCGGCTTTGCAGATAGGTGGAAAGCAGGCGTTGCCAGTGTTCCTTCGCGGCGCCGGGCACTTCGGCATAGCCGTAGCCGGGGAGATCGACCAGATAGGCGACCGGCTCGGCCTGCGGCCCGATGGCGAAGTAGTTGATATGCTGCGTGCGCCCTGGGGTCTTGCTCGCGAAGGCGAGCCGCTTCTGGTTGCACAGGATGTTGATGGCCGTCGATTTACCGGCGTTCGAGCGTCCGCCGAACGCGATTTCAGGCTGCGGCGTGGGCGGCAGATCGCGCAGATGATTGACGGTGGTAAAGAAGCGGGATTGGTGAAGCAGGAATGACATGGGCGGGTTCCATCGAAGAAGCTGCGAAAACCAAAGCCTTGAGAACCCGGCAAATACTGGGCATGCCCCGACTGGCGTCTTTGCGTGCAGCGGGTTATTGTACAATACGACGGATTTTTGAAGATCAGCACGGGCACGCAAGACCCAAGCCGCAAGCGGCACCCACAGCTTTCATGGGATCGGAGCGAGACACACTGGAGGCGTTCTGGCGCCTCATCGTTCGGCGAGTTCGGGACTCTTGCGGCGACCATTGATCGCCGTCGTTTTTTGCAGAACCTCACATTCTCACAAGACGAAAAACAGGGTACGCGAATGAACCGACTGTACAGGTCTCTGGTGGTGATTCGGGCAGCGGCGGCTTTCGGTGCAGGTTTGAGTGGTCTGGCGGTATCGATGTCAGTGAACGCGGCGGAGCCCGCGCAGCCGGCCAAGCCGGATGTCACGAGGGGGCAGGCCATCGCCACGCAGGTGTGCGCGGCATGTCACGGAGCTGACGGCAACAGCGCCGGCGCGGCGTTCCCGAAGCTCGCGGGGCAGCACGCCGAGTACATCGTCAAGCAGTTGAAGGATTACAAGACGCAGCCGGGCGCGAAGGCGCCGGCGCGTAACAACCCGATCATGGCAGGCATTGCAGGCGCGCTGTCGGATCAGGACATGTTGAACGTCGCAGCCTACTTCTCGCAACAGAAGGCCAAGCCCAATTACGCTCGCGACAAGAACGACGTCGCGCTGGGTCAGAAGATCTATCGCGGCGGCATTGCGGACAAGGGCGTACCGGCCTGCGCCGCGTGTCATGGCGCCACGGGCATGGGCATTCCGGTGCAGTATCCGCGGCTGTCGTGGCAGTGGGGCGATTACACGGTCGCGCAGTTGAACGCGTTCGCATCGGGACAACGCAACAACAGCGAGCCCATGCATCAGATCTCCTCGCGCCTGAATGAAGCGGAGATGAAGGCGGTGGCGGACTACATCGCCGGATTGCATTGATCGCGAGACGCGATCGCCACTGAACGCGCAGCAGTCAGCGTCCAGCGGTTCCCAGCGCGCAACACGGGAATCGCCCATACTACGAAGCCGGTCCCGGACACGTCCGAGAAGACCGGCGCGAAAACAAGAAAAAGGGTGGGACGTCGGTCTGACAGACCGTCAGCGTCTCCACCCTTTTTTGCTGTCCAGCCGGAGTTTGAATGAGCGTCACCACATCGGGAATGCAGTCGAAGTCGAGTCGCCGCGCCGTCAGGCATTTCGTCGAACTCGTGAGTTCGATGCGCTTCGCCATCGCCTTGCTGGTCATCCTGGCCATTGCGAGCATCATCGGCACGGTGCTCACGCAGGACGACCCGTATCCCAACTACGTCAATCAGTTCGGCCCGTTCTGGGCGGACATCTTCCGCGGCCTCAGCATCTATACCGTGTACAGCGCATGGTGGTTCATGCTGATCCTGATCTTCCTCGTGATCTCGGTGTCGCTGTGCGTGATCCGCAACGGCCCGAAGATGATCGCGGACATCAAGAGCTGGAAGGACCGCGTGCACGAAGGCGGCCTGCGCGCGTTCCATCACAAGGGCGAATTCACGGTGCGGGCGGATCGCGTGCACACGGCGGCCACGCTCGAACGCCTCGCGGCGAAGATGGGCTACCGCACCGTCACGCGCCAGACCGACACGGGCGCCACGCTCATCGCGGGCAAGCGCGGCGCGATGACGAAGATCGGCTACATTTCAGCGCACCTCGCGATCGTGGTGATCTGCCTCGGCGGCCTGCTCGACAGCAACCTGCCCATCCGCCTGCAGATGTGGATGTTCAACAAGTCGCCGATCAACAGCAACGCAGTCATCAACGACATTCCCCCCGAACATCGCCTGTCCACGTCGAACCCGACCTTCCGCGGCTACGCGTGGGTGCCGGAAGGGCAGTATGTCGGCACGGCCATCCTGAACCAGCCGGAAGGCTCGGTCATCCAGGACCTGCCGTTCTCCATCCAGCTGAACAAGTTCATCGTCGATTACTACTCGACCGGCATGCCGAAGCTGTTCGCGAGCGACATCGTCGTGATCGATCACAAGACGGGCAAGCGCATCCCGGCGCGCGTCGAGGTGAACAAGCCCTTCACCTACGACGGCATCTCGATCTACCAGTCGAGCTTCCAGGACGGCGGCTCGAAGCTCGACATGACCGCGTGGCCGATGACCGGCAGCAGCGCGAAGACCGAGCCGTTCACGGGCACGATCGGCGGCACGGCGCCCATCGGCACGCAGTTCAAGGGCGCGCAGGGTGAAACGGTCGAGTTCACGGATTTCCGCGCCATCAACGTCGAGAACATGACGGACGGCAACGGCGCACCTGACGCGCGCGGTGTCGGCAAGAAGGAAACGCTGCGCGATGCCTTCGACGAACGCCTGGGCTCCGGCGCGAAGACGTCCCGGCCGACCGACCTGCGCAACATCGGTCCGTCGGTGCAGTACAAGGTGCGCGGCACGGATGGCCAGGCGCGCGAGTACAGCAACTACATGCTGCCGGTCGATGTCAGCGGCCAGCAGATGTTTCTTGCCGGCATGCGCCTGAGCCCGAACGATCCGTTCCGCTACCTGCGCATTCCCGCCGACGAGCAGGGCACCGTCAAGCAATGGATGGACTTGCGCGCGGCGCTCGCGAATCCGGCGACGCGCACCGAGGCGGCGCACCGTTTCGCACAGCGTTCGGTGCCGCAGGAAAATGTCGAGTTGCAGAAGCATCTCGAGGAAAGCGCGATTCGCGTGCTGAACCTGTTCGCGGGTGCGGATGAATCCGGCAAGGCTGCTCCGAATCCGCAGATGGTTGGCGGTTTCCAGAGCATCGCGGGCTTCATCGACAAATCGGTGCCGAAGGCTGAACAAGAGAAAGCCGCGGGCCTGCTGATGCGCATGCTCGAAGGCGCGATGTGGGACGTCTGGCAGATCTCCCGCGAGCAGAACGGTGAACCGGCCGCCAAGGTAGACGAGAAGAACAGCGCATTCATACAGTCGTCGATCAATGCGCTTTCCGACAGCTTTCTGTACGGTTCTCCGGTCTTCCTGCAACTGGACACCTTCAAGCAGGTGCAAGCTTCGGTATTCCAGTTGACGCGCGCGCCGGGTAAAAATCTGGTGTATCTTGGCAGCCTTCTGCTGGTAGTCGGCATTTTCTCGATGTTTTACGTGCGCGAACGGCGCCTGTGGTTCTGGCTCAAAGACTCAGGCCAGGGCGGCGCCAGCGTGCTGATGGCGATGTCCACGGCGCGCCGCACGTTCGATTTCGAGAAGGAATTCGTGCGCACCCGCGCGCGCATTGCCGCAGCGCTCGACGCCCAACCCGCCGCGCCGGCTGACGCGGCCCCGCCATCGGATGCGTCCGGGCATTCGCAATCCGAGACATCGAGCTCGGAAGTTTCAACACGGTAAGATCATGGACCTCACACAGTCTTCCTCCCACGCTCCTCTCAAGACCGATCGTCCGGCTTCGGGTCTCCCCGACGTCGCCGCTTTCGACGATCGCCCGTTTCTCCGCAGGCTCACCGTCATCGACTGGCTGTTTGCGCTCGCCATGGTCGCGGGCGCGGGTTTCGCGCTGAACCGCTATCACGCGCACATGGACGTGTATGACATGGCGGTGCTGGTGGCCGCCGTGCCGACCTTCGTTACGCTCGGCTGGCGCTGGAAACCGGTGCGACTGCTGATCGCGATGATCGCCGTGCTGGCGCTGTTCTCGATCCAGCTCTACCAGCACGATCTCGCGCGCGCCGACACCAACTTCTTCCTCAAGTATTTCCTGTCGAGCCAGTCGGCGATCCTGTGGATGAGCGCACTGTTCGTGCTGGCGACGCTGTTCTACTGGATCGGCCTCGTGACGCGCTCGCAGACGGGCGGCGCGATCGGTTCGCGCATGACCTGGTTCGCGGTGCTGATGGGCTTCACCGGGCTGATGGTGCGCTGGTACGAGTCGTACCTGATTGGCACGGATGTCGGTCATATTCCCATCTCGAACCTGTACGAAGTGTTCGTGCTGTTCTGCCTGATCACGGCGCTGTTCTATCTCTACTACGAGCAGCATTATTCGACGCGGCAAATGGGCGCATTCGTGCTGCTCGTGATCAGCGCGGCGGTGGGCTTCCTGATGTGGTATTCGATCGCCCGCGACGCGCAGCAGATCCAGCCGCTCGTGCCCGCGCTGCAAAGCTGGTGGATGAAGATCCACGTGCCGGCGAACTTCATCGGCTACGGCAGCTTCGCGCTGTCGGCGATGGTCTCGGTGGCCTATCTCGCCAAGCAGCGCGGCTTCCTGGCGGACCGCCTGCCGCCGCTCGAAGTGCTCGACGACGTGATGTACAAGTCGATCGCCGTCGGCTTCGCGTTCTTCACCATCGCGACGATTCTCGGCGCGCTGTGGGCCGCGGAAGCCTGGGGCGGCTACTGGAGCTGGGATCCGAAGGAAACCTGGGCGCTGATCGTCTGGCTGAACTACGCGGCCTGGCTGCACATGCGCCTGATGAAGGGCCTGCGCGGCGCCGCCGCCGCATGGTGGGCGCTGACGGGTCTGGTCGTCACGACGTTCGCGTTCCTCGGCGTGAACATGTTCCTGTCCGGCCTGCACAGCTACGGCAAGCTCTGATCCGTCGGGCCGTGAAGCGAGAAGAAAACCGCCATGCATTTCGCTGGCGGTTTTTTTATGCGACGCTGGAATACGGGCATCCAAACTGCTGTTTCACCGTATATGAATGCATGGGCTGCGATGTCTGCGCGGCCGTTCAGGAGCAATCGGGATGTGGATCAAACGAAACCGCAGTCTTTATGGCGACGACATCGCGCGGCATGAAATCACGCCGCAAGCGGTGTTCGAGAACCGGCGGCGCGCGCTGCGCTCGATCGGCGCATTCGCCGCGACGGGCCTCGCCGGCATGAGTGGCATGAGCAGCACCGCGCACGCGACGCTCACATCGCCCGATGCGCGCGGCCAGAAGCTCGCCGCGACGACCAATCCGAAGTTCGTCGCGCTCGACAAGGCCACCCCGTTCAAGGACATCACGAGCTACAACAACTTCTACGAGTTCGGCACCGACAAGGGCGATCCCGCCGAACATGCGGGCACGCTGCGTCCGCGGCCGTGGAAGGTGTCGGTGGAGGGGGCGATCAAGAACCCGAAGGTGTACGACATCGATGACCTGCTCAAGCTCGCGCCGCTCGAAGAGCGCGTGTACCGGCTGCGCTGCGTCGAAGGCTGGTCGATGGTGATTCCGTGGATCGGCGTGTCGCTCTCGGAACTCATCAAGCGCGCCGAGCCGACGGGCAACGCGAAGTACGTGCAGTTCATCACGCTGGCGGATCCGTCGCAGATGCCGGGCCTCTCGACGCCGATCCTCGAATGGCCCTACTCCGAGGGCCTGCGCATGGACGAGGCGATGAACCCGCTCACCCTGCTGACCGTCGGCCTGTATGGACAGGTCTTGCCGAACCAGAACGGCGCGCCGGTGCGCGTGGTCGTGCCGTGGAAGTACGGCTTCAAGAGTGCGAAGTCGCTGGTGAAAATCCGCTTCGTCGAGAAGCAGCCGCCCACGAGCTGGAATCTTTACGCATCGAGCGAATATGGCTTCTACTCGAACGTGAATCCGAACGTCGATCATCCGCGCTGGAGCCAGGCCACCGAGCGGCGCATCGGCGAAGACGGGTTCTTCACGCCGAAGCGCAAGACGCTCATGTTCAACGGCTACGGCGATCAGGTCGCCTCGCTGTACACGGGCATGGACCTGAAGAAGAACTTCTGAACGATGTCGTCGGCTTCCCAGATCAAGAGCACGCGCGCCGCGGCCGGTCCGAGATGGATCGTGCCGGTCAAGGTCGTGGTGTTCGTCGCGATGCTGTTTCCGCTGGCGCGCCTGATCCTGCTCGGCGTGACCGGCGGACTGGGCGCGAATCCGATCGAATTCATCACGCGTTCGACCGGACTCTGGACGCTCGTGTATCTGTGCATCACGCTGGCGGTCACGCCGCTGCGGCGGCTCACCGGCGTCGCGGCGCTGCTGCGTTTCCGGCGCATGATCGGGCTGTACGCGTTCTTCTTTGCCGTGCTGCACTTCACGACGTACATCTGGTTCGACAAATGGTTCGATGTCGCCGAGATGCTGAAGGACATCGGCAAGCGGCCGTTCATCACGGTGGGATTCGCAGCGTTCGTGCTGTTGATCCCGCTCGCGGTGACGTCGCCGAAAGCGATGGTGCGCAAGCTCGGGCGGCGCTGGCAGGCACTGCACCGGATCATCTATCTGGTCGCCACGCTCGCCATCCTGCATTTCTGGTGGATGAAGGCGGGCAAGCACGACCTCGAATTGCCGAAGATCTATGGCGCGATCGTGATCGTGCTGCTGGGCTGGCGCGTGATCGCGTCGCTCCGGACGCGTTACCGGCGCGCATGAAAAAAGCGATGCCGAGGCATCGCTTTTTTCATCGGGTCTTGGAGCTCTTCAGTCCGGAAGAATCGATTCCCCGGCGAACAACTGCTCCACTTCTTCACGCTCGCGCACGAGACGCGCGCGCTCGCCATCGACCATGATTTCGGCGGCGCGCGGACGCGTGTTGTAGTTCGAGCTCATCACGAAGCCATACGCACCCGCCGAGCAGATCGCGAGCAGGTCGCCCGGCACGAGCGCCAGTTCGCGGTCGCGCCCGAGCCAGTCGCCGCTTTCGCAGACCGGACCGACGACGTCGTAGGTCTGCGCGGCGGCGTCGCGCTTCACGACCGGCACGATGCGGTGAAACGCCTCGTACATGGCGGGGCGCGCGAGATCGTTCATGGCGGCGTCGACGATGGCGAAGTTCTTTTCCTCGCCCGGCTTCAGATATTCGACCCGCGTGAGCAGCACGCCGGCATTGCCGACGAGCGAGCGCCCCGGTTCGAAATACACTTCGCGGGCGCCATGACCGCGCTTCCCGATGTGATCGAGCAGCGTCGTCACGAAGTCGCCGATGGCCGGCGGGGTTTCGTCGTCGTAGGTGATGCCGAGGCCGCCGCCGACGTCGATGTGGCGGATGCGCATGCCGTCGGCTTCGATCTGCCCGACGAGTTCGAGCAGCTTGTCGAGCGCGTCGAGATACGGGCTGATCTCGGTGATCTGCGAGCCGATATGGCAGTCGATGCCGACGACATCGAGATGATCCATCGCTTGCGCCTGCGCGTAGGTCGCGCGGGCGTCGCTGAAGGCCACGCCGAACTTGTTCGACTTGAGACCGGTGGAGATGTACGGATGCGTCTTGGCATCGACATCCGGATTCACGCGCAGCGACACCGGCGCCTTCTTGCCGAGCGACTTCGCCACTTCGTTCAGCGCATGCAGTTCGGGAATCGATTCGACGTTGAAGCACTTCACGCCGGCTTCCAGCCCTTCGCGCATCTCCGCCGCCGATTTGCCGACGCCCGAAAACACGGTGTGCTCCGCGCGGCCGCCTGCCGCGATCACGCGCGCGAGCTCGCCCGACGACACGATGTCGAAGCCCGCGCCCATGCGCGCGAACACGTTCAACACGGCGAGATTGCTGTTGGCCTTCACGGCGACGTGGACCGTTGCGTTGCGTCCCGCGCAGGCATCGGCGTAGGCGCGATAGGCTTGCGTCAGTGCGTCGCGCGAATAGACATACAGCGGCGTGCCGAACTGTTCCGCGAGCGACGCGGCTGAGACGCCTTCGGCGTGCAACACGCCGTCGACGTAATGGAATGCGGAATCACTCATGCGTGGAATCGAAAATGCGCCCGAAGCCGAATGGCGCGTGTTTCAGGCGGGTGTTCAGTAAGCGGACGATGCGGCTTTCGGCGCCGAGGCAGCGTTGCTGCCGCCGGACTTCAGATCCGTTTCGGGCGAGAGCGAGAGCGGCTCGCCCGACGTGTCCGGCACGGTGCCGCGACGCGCTGCGCTTTCACTGTCCGGAGTCGTGTCCGAAGGCGGGGTATTCTGGAGATCGCCGGGACGTTGCGGCAGCGGCGGCACGGTTGGCAGATACAGCGGACCGCGTTGACCACACCCGCCGAGCGCCAATGTGGCAGCGGCGCTCATGCTCAAAGCCGCTACAATCGCGCTCATCCTGAATACGACTCGCATGACCGTCCCTATACGATTAATCGCCGGAGTTTAGCATGACAGACCAGGAATACCTGACCTTGGCGGAGGCCGCGCTGAGCGCCATCGAGCGCGCAGTGGACGAGGCCGACGCCGACATCGAATTCGAACGCAGCGGCAATGTGCTGACGCTCGAATTCGAGAACCGCACGAAGGTCATCGTCAATTTGCAGCCGCCGAAACACGAGATCTGGCTCGCTGCGAAAGCGGGCGGCTTTCACTACAAATACGTCGATGGCGCGTGGCGCGACACCCGCGACAACAGTGAATTCTTCGAGACCCTGAGCAAGTATTCGACCGAGCAAGCCGGCGAACCCGTCCGCTTCAAGGCATAAAAAAGCGAGCGGGTCGTGCGATCCGCTCGCTTCATCGATTGAAAGGG
Source organism: Caballeronia sp. LZ032 (assembly GCF_031451315.1). Classification (NCBI taxonomy): domain Bacteria; kingdom Pseudomonadati; phylum Pseudomonadota; class Betaproteobacteria; order Burkholderiales; family Burkholderiaceae; genus Caballeronia; species Caballeronia sp. LZ032. The sequence goes on along the minus strand of NZ_JARUXP010000001.1, from coordinate 2,884,521 downwards.
CGCGCCTGCTGCCTCTATTGCCCCTTGAACAGATTCATGATGTCCTGCTTCTCCTGCTCGCCCACTTCGGGCGCGGGCGCAGTCACGCCGGACACGCCGTCCTGCGGCGGCGCCTGGCTCACGCCAACCGTCGCGATAAAGCCGTGGCCCGGCGTCATGTCGTCGAAGTACAGTTCGCCGCCGAGCGACGTGACATCGGGCGGCATCATCGGCTTGTACTCGGGCACGCCCTTCAACGCACGGCCCATGTAGTCCATCCAGACCGGCAGCGCGAGGCCGCCGCCGGTTTCCTTGTCGCCGAGGCTGCGCGGGTTGTCATAGCCGATCCACGCGATCGCCACCAGCGAGCGTTGATAGCCGGCGAACCAGGCGTCGCGCGAATCGTTGGTCGTGCCGGTCTTGCCGGCAAGATCGGTGCGCTTCAGCTGATTCGTCTTCGCGCCGGTGCCGCGCTGCGCGACGCTCTGCAACAGGCTGTTCATCACGTACGCATTGCGCGGCGTGATGGCGAGCGGCGCGCTCTGCTGCGCGATGAGCGGCTGCGGGTGCGAGACCACGCGGCCGTACGGGTCCGTGATGTCCGCGATCAGATACGGATTCACGCGATAGCCGCCGTTCGCGAAGACCGCGTAGCCGGCGGCCATCTGCAAGGGCGTGACGAGCCCGGCGCCGAGCGCCATCGGCAGATAGGCGGGATTGCGGTCGGCGTCGAAGCCGAAGCGCGTGATGTAGTTCTGCGCGTACTTCGTGCCGATGTGATTGAGGATGCGGATCGACACCATGTTCTTCGAGCGCTGCAATGCCGAGCGCATGGTCATCGGGCCGTCGAAGCCGCCGCCGTAGTTTTTCGGCTCCCACGCCTGGCCGCCGGTTTCGGCGGCGCTGAAGAAGAGCGGACCGTCGTTGATGATGGTCGCGGGCGACAGGCCCTTTTCGAGCGAGGCCGAATAGATGAACGGCTTGAAGCTCGAACCCGGCTGACGCCAGGCCTGCGTCACGTGGTTGAACTTGTTCTTGTTGAAGTCGAAGCCGCCGACCAGCGCGCGGATCGCGCCGTCCTGCGGCACCATCGAGATCAGTGCGCCTTCCACCTGCGGCAGTTGCGTGATGGTCCAGTCGCCGTCGTCGTTCTTCATGAGGCGCACGATCGCGCCCGGACGGATGCGCGCGTTCGGCTGCGCGCGCGTGCTGAGCGCGAACTGCACGAAGCGCAGGTCGGCGCCGCTGATGGTCACCGTGTTGCCGTCGAGGAAGCTCGCCTTCACTTCCTTCGGACTTGCCGACGTCACCACCGCCGCGACAATTTCACCGTTGTCCGGATGCTCGGCGAGGGCGTCGTCGATGGCCTGTTCGCGATCGTCCGGATTGGCCGGCAGGTCGATATAGCCTTCCGGCCCGCGATAGCCGTGCCGATGCTCATAGTCCATCAGGCCGCGGCGCACCGCGCGATAGGCGGCGTCCTGGTCGGCGGAATCGATCGTGGTCACGACATTCAGGCCGCGCGTATAGGCTTCCTCGCGGTATTGCGCGTACATCATCTGGCGCACCATTTCCGCGACGTATTCGGCATGCACGCTGAATTCACGGCCTTGCCCCTTGACCACGAGCGGCTGGGCGATGGCCTGCTCGTACTGGTCGCGCGTGATGAAGCCCAGCTCCAGCATGCGCTGCAGGATGTATTCCTGACGCACCTTGGCGCGCTTCGGATTGACGACCGGGTTGTAGGCCGACGGCGCCTTCGGCAGACCCGCGAGCATCGCGGCCTCGGCGAGCGAGACGTCCTTCAGGTCCTTGCCGAAATACACCCGCGCCGCGCTGGCGAAACCGTAGGCGCGCTGCCCGAGATAGATCTGATTCATATAGACCTCGAGAATCTGATCCTTCGTCAGCGCGCGCTCGATCTTGTACGCGAGCAGCATCTCGTAGATCTTGCGGGTGTAGGTCTTTTCGCTCGACAGGAAGAAATTGCGCGCGACCTGCATGGTGATGGTGCTCGCGCCCTGCGAGGCATGGCCGTTGGTCAGCGCGACCGTGCCCGCGCGCAGGATGCCGGTGAGATCGACGCCGCCGTGATCGTAGAAGCGCGCGTCCTCGATGGCGAGCACGGCTTTCTTCATGTAGTCGGGCACATCCTGGATGCGCACGACGCGGCGCCGCTCCTCGCCGAATTCGCCGATCAGCACGTGATCCGCCGTATAGATGCGCAGCGGCACCTTGGGCTTGTAGTCCGTCAGGGCTTCGAGCGAGGGCAGGTTCGGCAGCGCGACGACGAGCGCGTAACCGAGCACCAGACCCGCGCAGACGACGAGCGCGAACATGCTGACGCCGAAGCCCAGCAGCAGCCGCGCCCACCATGGGCGCCTGGCTTTCTTGTGCCCCTCGGGCGGCGTGGATGAAGGGTTGTTCGGGGAAGAGGATTGCATGGCACCACCAGAAACAGTGACGCGATTATAGCCGCCCGCATTCGGGACTTTTCTGGACGCTTACAGCGCCGCCGGCCGTGACGCTCGCCCGCTGCTGTTTCGACAATACGCGCGATCACGCGCGGAAGCACCTTCTTATCGTGCACGCTGGCCGTTCGGCTGAATGTTCGCCGTCGTCCCTGCTCGCGACAATTCTTCCACCTCAGGCGCTCGAACGGTTCGGGCGCGCAAGTGAATGGAAGGAGCAGGACATGGGCAAGGAAAGTGCGCTGCGCGGCACGATGTTGACGGTGACGCGGCGCTATGCGGCGGGTATCGACGTAGGCGAGGACGGCGTGCGTCTCGTGGTCATGAGCAAACGGTTGCGGGCGAATGCGGCGGTGTGCGTGGAGCAGCTGGCGTTCGTGCCGCTGCCCTCGGGCGCGGTGATCGACGGGGATTTCATCGACCGCGCGGCAATCGTCTCGGCCTTGCGCGAGGCCTTCACGTGCTTGCCGAGCGGCGGCGCGTGGCGGGCGCTGCGTTGCGCGATGGGTTTGCCCGCGTCGGCCACGGTCACCACGCAGGTGCCGCTGGCGCGTCTGATGGAAGCGCGTGAACCCTTGCCCGCGGGCGCCGGCAGCGACCCGCACGGCGTGCTGGAGCCGGCCGTGCTCGCGGAGGCCGAACGTGCGACGGGCGTCGAGCGCGCGGCACTTGCCGTGGACTGGTCGGTGCAGACCGGCGAGGACGGCCAGGCGCAGGTGTCGATCGCGGCAACGGCGCGGCGGCACGTCGAAGCGCGTGTCGAAGCGGCGGCGGAGGCGGGCGTCGCGCTGTCGGCCATCGACGGCGAAGCGGCTGCCGCCTTGCGCGCCATGCGTCACGTG
>NZ_JARUXP010000001.1:2829979-2881219 GCF_031451315.1 Caballeronia sp. LZ032 | reverse complement strand
GCTCGGTGGAGCTCGATGAAGACGCGCGCTATATGGTCTGCTGGCTGGAGAACTCAGGATTGCATGGCTGGCTCGTCGGCGCGCGGGGTGTCGAGAACGAGGCGCGCTATCCTGCGCTCGAATATCGCAGCATGGCCGAGGCGCTGCAGGATCTGGCGGGTGACGGCGCGCCGCTCGACTGCGTTTATGCGGGCGGCCGGATCGAACTGTTGGGTCATGCGGGTCTGGCGCTGCCCGTTTTGGGCAAGAGCCTGGGCTGTCCCGCGCTGCCGTTCGAGGCGGCGCCGTATTGCAACGGCGCGTCGGCGATCGTCGCGGCGCACCGGCATTCGCCACGCTTCGCGGCGGCGTTCGGACTGGCGTTACGCGAGGTGATGCAATGAGCGCCGCCATGCTGGACGGATTCAATCTGCTGCCGTATCGGGCGCGGCGGCGGCGCGAGGTGAGGCGCCGGCGGCTCGCGCTGCTGGCGGCTGCGAGCATCGCGGGATGCGCCGCAGTGGGCGTGGTCGCGGGACGCGATGCCTTCGAGCATGCGCGGCTGACCGAGCGCCGCGCGGCGCTGGAGGCCTCGCTGCTGGCATCGAGCGCACCGGTCGACGAACATGCGCGGTTGGTGCGTGCCGCCGAGGAACGGCGGCGCGCCCGTGAAAGCGCCCAGCCGCTTGCTGCGCCGCGCGAACGCTTTCTCGCGCTGCTGGAAGCGCTTGCCGACGTGCCGGCGCAAACCGGCGTGGCGCTGCAACGCGTCTCGCAGCGGACGGACGAGGTCGAACTCGCGGCGCGGGCGCCTGATTCGCAGGCTGCGGCGCACTGGCTCAAGCGGCTGGAACAGGTGCGCGGGGTGGAGGCGGTGGAGGTCGTCGAGATGAAGCGGCGCAGCGCTGTGGCTACGCGAGGGGTTCGTGGCGCGCCGCCGTCTGAGGGAGCAGGGCACTACGAGTTCGTCGCGCTCGTGCGTTACGAGTCGGACCGCTCCGGCCATGAGGACGCTTCGCGTCGTGCCCGGCCGGTACTCACGGCGGGCCGCCCGGGCGCGCAAGGGAGGCGCCCATGAACGCGATGCCGATGAATCTCTTGTTGCACCGGGATAAACGCCGGAACATGCGCGTGGCTGCGCTGCTGCGGCCGCTCGATGCCTGGTCGCGTACCCGGCTTGCGGCAAGCGCGCTTGCGCTGACTCTGCTCGTGGGTGTGGCGGGCACGACTGCGTGGCGAATGTCGGATCCGGGCGGACTCGAACTCGCACGCGCCGAATTGACGGCGGCACAAACCCGCGAGCACGAAGTCAGGCGCATCAGGGCGGAGTTGCCTGGCCTGAAGGCGCGCGCGCTTTCTGCCCGCCTGCAGCCGGAGCAGTGGAGCACGGCGGATGCGCTGCGTGCCGTCGTGGAACTGGCGGCACAGAGCGGGCTCCGCGACGTGTCGATCGAGCCGGCCGCGCGCGCGGGCGCCGGTCCGGAAGCGCCGTCGCAAGTTGAGTCCGGGCGGCCGCTCAAGCTTCGCGCGGAAGGTTCTTTCAACGAGATTCACCGTTTCCTGGAGGCATTGGCCGGTTTGCCGCGGCTCGTGGTGCCGGAAGGCGCGCAGATCAGGCAGCCCGCCGGCGTGCGTTCATCGGGCGGGCTCGCGGATGCGCTCGCGGTCGAGGCGTCGCTCCGGGTGTTCGAGAATCAGCCCGGTATTCCGCTGACCGTCGCTGCGCCGCGCGCCAGTTCGTTCGTCATCGATCCTTTTGGCGGCGGGGATGCGCTCGCCCAGGGTGGCGATATCCTGCTGGTGGGCACGCTGGTCGGCACCCGGCGCGCGATGGCGCTTCTGCAAAGCGGCAGCGAAGTCAGCGGCTACGCGCCGGGGCAGAAGATCGGCGCTGAACGGCTTGCGTGGGTCGTGCCGCGTGTCGTGGAGCTCATGCCCGACCGCGGTCCGTCGCGGAAACTGACGATGGCGGAGGATCGCAAGTGAACCCGCGCGCGCAGTTCTTTCGCGGCGTCGCCAGGCCGGTCCTGTCCGTAGCGGCCGTCGCGTGTCTGTTCGCTCAGGCATCGCTTGCCGTGGGAAGCGATGACGCGCCCGTCGCACCGCTGCCGCCGCTACCGGCCGCGTTCGACGAATTGACCACGGAGCAGGCGACGACCGACGCGAATCTTCCGTCCGAACCACCCGCTCCGGATGTGCCCGCCGCCAAGCCCGTCGCCGAACCTCCGGCTGCGCCCGACGCGCCGCTCGAAGGACCGCCGGTGCCGTTGCGGCCCGTCGAGCGCCTGAGCGACGCCGATCCGGTTCCCGGCGGCGACGGCAAGACCATCACGCTCGACCTGAAGAACGCGGAACTGCGCGCCGCGCTGCACACGTTCGCGCAGTTCACCGGCCTGAATATCGTCGCGAGCGAGAAGGTGCGCGGTCAGGTTTCTCTGAATCTTGCCGGCGTGCCGTGGCGGCGCGCGTTTGACACGCTGCTCGAAGTGAACGGTCTCGCGATGGAACAGCACGGCAACGTGATCTGGGTCGCGCCGCTGGCCGAACTCGCGGCGCGCGAGAAACTGCGCTACGAAGCGCACGCCCGCGCCGCCGACCTGGAACCGCTCTCTAGCCGTACATTCGTACTGCGCTATGCCCGCGCCGAGGACATGCGCAAGATGCTGAGCGGCTCCGGCAGCCAGCGCGTGCTGTCGAAACGCGGCTCCGCCATGGCCGACGCGCGCACCAACCTGCTGTTCGTCACCGATCTCGACGCGCGCGTGCGGCAGATCGCGGATCTTCTCGCGCTGATCGACCGGTCGACGCCGCAAGTGATGATCGAGGCGAAGATCGTCGAAGGCGAGGCCGGGCTGTCGCGCAATCTCGGCGTCAAGTTGAACATTGCGGCGCAAAACGATCCGGCGAGCGGTTTCGCGGGCGGCAAGGACGGTGTGGTATACGATTTGTCGGCGGGACCGCTCAACGGCTTCGACGCCGCCACGGCCGGGCTCACCCTGTTCGTCGCGCACGCAACGCGGTTGCTCAATCTGGAACTGAGCGCGCTCGAGGCGGAAGGGCGCGGGCAGATCGTGTCGCGGCCGCGCGTGGTCACGGCGGACCGGGTCAAGTCGATCGTCGAGCAGGGCATGGAAGTGCCGTACCAGGCGAAAGTGGGCAACGGCATGTCGGGCGTGCAGTTCCGGCGCGCCACGCTCAAACTGGAGGTCGAGCCGCAGATCACGCCGCACGGGCACGTCATTCTCGATCTCGACATCACGAAAGACAGCCTGGGCGAGCAGACCGCGAACGGGCCGGCGATCCATACGAAGCACGTCCAGACGCGCGTCGAAGTGGAGAATGGCGGGACGGTGGCGATCGGCGGCATTTATTCCGACGACGAGCGCGACGACACGACCGGCGTGCCGGGATTGTCGAAACTGCCGCTGCTCGGCTGGCTGTTTCGCCATGAGGCCCGGCGCCGCTCGAAAAGCGAGCTGGTCATCCTGATCACGCCGCATGTCATCGCAAGCGGCGGATGAGCGGATGAGCGCCGATGAGCACACGACACATGCCGGACCCGCGCCGGACCCGCGCCACGGCTGGCGCGACTCGACAAAGCGGGCGGTTTGCCCTTAAGCTGCCGCACGAACAAATTGCATCGGACTGGAAGGAAAACGAGTTGCAGGAAGGGCACGCGAACGCGAACATCTTTTTCGTCGGACTCATGGGAGCGGGTAAAACCACCGTGGGCCGTGCGGTTGCGCGCCGTCTGCAGCGCTCGTTCATCGACTCGGATCACGAGATCGAAGCACGTACCGGCGCGCGCATTCCGGTCATCTGGGAGCTGGAAGGTGAGACCGGCTTCCGGCAGCGCGAGGCGAACGTCATCGACGACCTGTCGCAGCGCAGCGGCATCGTCCTCGCCACGGGCGGCGGCGCGGTGCTGCGGCCCGAGAATCGCGAACATCTGAGGAATCGCGGCATCGTCATCTATCTGCGCGCCAATCCGCACGATCTCTGGCAGCGCACCCGGCGCGACAAGAACCGTCCGCTGCTCCAGACCGAAGACCCGCGCGGCAAGCTCGAAGCGCTGTTTCAGTCACGTGATCCGCTCTATCATGAAACCGCTCATTTCGTTGTCGAGACCGGGCGGCCGACCGTCAACGCGCTCGTCAACATGGTCCTGATGCAACTGGAGGTGGCCGGCGTCGTCAAACCGGCTCAGTCATAATGTCCGCCATGAATGCCCCAACCATTACCGTCAGCGTCGACCTGGGCGAGCGCGCCTATCCCATCCACATCGGTGCGGGCCTGATCGGCCGCACGGAGTTGTTCGCGCCGCACATCAAGGGTGCGTCGGTGGCCATCGTCACCAACTCCACCGTGGATCCCTTGTACGGCGAGCAGTTGCGCGCGGCCCTCGCGCCGCTTGGCAAGAAGGTGACCACCGTCGTGCTGCCCGACGGCGAGGCGTACAAGAACTGGGAAACGCTCAACCTGATCTTCGACGCGCTGCTGACCGGGCGCGCCGACCGCAAGACCACGCTGATCGCGCTCGGCGGCGGCGTCGTGGGCGACATGACCGGCTTCGCCGCCGCCAGCTACATGCGCGGCGTGCCGTTCATCCAGGTGCCGACCACGCTGCTTTCGCAAGTGGATTCGTCCGTGGGCGGCAAGACCGGCATCAATCATCCGCTCGGCAAGAACATGATCGGCGCGTTCTACCAGCCGCAGGCCGTGATCGCCGACATCGGCGCGCTGCGCTCGCTGCCGGAACGCGAGATGGCGGCGGGCATCGCGGAAGTCATCAAGACCGCGGCGATCGCGGACGCCGCATTCTTCGACTGGATCGAAGCGAACGTCGGCGCGCTCAACCGTCGCGACCTCGACGCGCTCGTGCACGCCGTGAAGCGTTCGTGCGAGATCAAGGCATCGGTCGTCGCGTCGGACGAACGCGAAGGCGGCCAACGCGCCATTCTCAACTTCGGCCACACGTTCGGCCACGCCATCGAAGCCGGCTTGGGCTACGGTGAATGGCTGCACGGCGAGGCCGTCGGCTGCGGCATGGTGATGGCGGCGGATCTTTCGGTGCGGCTCGGCCGGCTCGACGAAGCCGCACGCCAGCGTCTGGTGCGCGTGATCGAGGCGGCGAAACTGCCCGTCAAGGCGCCGAAGCTCGGCCCCGACCGCTACGTCGACCTGATGAAGGTCGACAAGAAAGCCGAAGCCGGCGAGATCAAGTTCATCTTGCTGACGCGCTTCGGCGCAACTGAGATCACCAGCGCGCCTGACGGGACCGTGCGCGAAACCCTCGCGGCCAGCGTCTGATCCACGCGAGCGGCGGCGAGAATCAAGACGATGCGGAGCAGCCGGTGAGCGAACAAGAATTGAATCTTCCGGCGAGCGCGCCCTCGTCGCTGGCACTCGAAGCGCATCTCGCGCCGTACGCCGCGCATTCGTCGCAGTCGCGCGGACGGCGCTTTGCCGAGACGCCGCCCGCCGCGCGCACCGAGTTCCAGCGCGACCGCGACCGCATCGTGCATTCCACCGCGTTCCGCCGGCTCGAATACAAGACGCAGGTGTTCGTCAATCACGAAGGCGACCTGTTCCGCACGCGTCTCACACACAGTCTCGAAGTGGCGCAGATCGCGCGGTCGGTCGCACGCAATCTGCGGCTCAATGAAGATCTCGTCGAAGCCATCTCGCTGGCGCACGATCTCGGTCATACGCCGTTCGGCCATGCCGGACAGGACGCGCTGAACGAATGCATGCGCGATCACGGCGGCTTCGAACACAATCTGCAGAGCCTCGCCGTTGTCGACCAGCTGGAAGAACACTATGGCGCGTTCAACGGACTGAACCTCTGCTTCGAAACGCGCGAAGGCATTCTCAAGCACTGTTCGCGGGACAACGCCCGCAGGCTCGGCGATCTCGGCGAGCGTTTCCTGACCGGCAAGCAGCCGTCGCTGGAAGCGCAGATCGCCAATGTCGCCGATGAAATCGCCTACAACAATCATGATGTCGACGACGGCCTGCGCTCCGGCCTCATCACGCTCGAACAGCTGTCCGAGGTGAGCCTCTGGCATACGCATTTCGACGCCGCGCGCAGCGAGTATCCGGACATCGAAGGGCGGAGGCTGATTCACGAAACCATTCGCCGGATCATCAATACGCTGATCGTCGATCTGATCGATTCCACGAGCCGCAATCTGCAACGCGTGATGCCGCAGTCGCTCGACGACGTGCGCGCGGCGCCGACGCTCGTCGCGCACAGCGACGAGGTCGCCGCGCAGGCCGCGCAGCTCAAGCGCTTCCTGTTCAAGAACCTGTACCGGCACTATCGCGTGATGCGGATGGCGAACAAGGCGCGGCGCGTCGTGGCCGGCCTCTTCGAAGCCTTCACCGAAGATCCGCGCCTGCTGCCGCCTTCCTATCAGGCGCGCGAGCCGGTGGCCGAGGAATCGGCGAACGACGCGCCTGCCGTCAGCCGCGACAGCGCCCAGGCGCGGCTCATCTCGCATTACATCGCCGGCATGACCGACCGCTATGCCTTGAAAGAGTATCAACGCCTGTTTGTCATCGACAACAATTAATATCGCGCGTTTCAGAGCGCGAACCCTGTCACAAAGGAGACTCATCGATGAGCTGCAAGCCCTTGTTCCGCACGATCTCCGCCGCGGCCGTTCTGGCCTTCGGCGCCAGCACCGCGGCGCACGCCGCCACGGAAATCCAGTTCTGGCACGCGATGGAAGCCGCGCTCGGCGAGCGCGTGAACGACATCGCCAACGATTTCAACAAGTCGCAGAGCGATTACAAGATCGTCCCCGTGTTCAAGGGCACCTACGACCAGGCGCTGGCGGCAGGCATCGCGGCGTATCGCAGCGGCAACGCGCCGGCCATCCTGCAGGTCTATGAAGTCGGCACGGCCACGATGATGCAGGCCAAGAAGGCCGTCGTTCCGGTGTACGACGTCTTCAAGCAGGCCGGCGTGCCGCTGGACGAGAAAGCCTTCGTGCCCACCATCTCCGGCTACTACAGCGATGCGAAGACCGGCCATCTGCTCTCGATGCCCTTCAACAGCTCGACGCCCGTGCTGTACTACAACAAGGACGCGTTCAAGAAGGCCGGTCTCGATCCGAACCAGCCGCCCAAGACCTGGGCCGATGTCGAAGCCGACGCGAAGAAGCTGAAGGCGGCCGGCTACTCGTGCGGCTATTCGTCCGGCTGGCAGAGCTGGATCCAGCTCGAGAACTACAGCGCGTGGCATGCGGCGCCGTTCGCGACGAAGAACAACGGCTTCGACGGCCTCGACGCGAAGCTCGAATTCAACAAGCCCTTGCAGGTGGCGCACATCCAGTTCCTGCAGAACATGGCGAAGGAAGGCACCTTCACGTATGTCGGCCGCAAGGACGAGCCGGTGTCGAAGTTCTATAGCGGCGACTGCGGCATCATCACGAATTCGTCGGGCTCGCGCGCGACCATCGCGAAGTTCGCCAAGTTCGATTACGGCGTCGGCATGATGCCCTACGACGCGAACGTGAAGGGCGCGCCGCAGAACGCGATCATCGGCGGCGCGAGCCTGTGGGTGCTGTCGGGCAAGGACCCGGCCGTGTACAAGGGCGTCGCGAAGTTCCTCGCGTATCTGTCGTCGCCGGAAGTCGCCGCGAAGTGGCACCAGGACACGGGCTATCTGCCGGTCACGCAGGCCGCATATGAACTCACGCAGAAGCAGGGCTTCTACGCGAAGAACCCGGGCGCGGACATCGCCATCAAGCAGATGTTGAACAAGCCGCCGCTGCCGTACACCAAGGGCTTGCGTTTGGGCAACATGCCGCAGATCCGCACGATCGTCGATGAAGAGCTGGAACAGGTCTGGGCGGAGAAGAAGACGCCGCAACAGGCGCTCGACGCAGCGGTCTCTCGCGGCGACGAACTGCTGACCCGCTTCGAGAAGGCCGGGGCCGGCAACTAGGCACGTGCAAGCATGTGCGCCCGCGCGCGGCGCGGGCGCCTTCGTTCAGGACACATCGCATGGAAAAACGGTCTCGTTTCGATACGAGCGTGTTGCCGTATCTGCTCGTCGCCCCTCAGCTCGCCATCACCGCGCTGTTCTTCCTGTGGCCGGCGGGCGAAGCGCTCTGGCAGGCCACGCAGAGCCAGGATGCGTTCGGCACGTCAAGCGAATTCGTCGGGCTGGCGAACTTCAGGCAGCTGTTCGCGGACCCGCTGTATCTGTCCTCGTTCAACACGACGATGATCTTCTGCGCGCTCGTCACGGTGTCGGGCCTCGTGATTTCGCTGCTGCTCGCGGCGTGCGCGGATCGCGTGACGCGAGGCGCGAAGGCGTACCAGACGCTGCTGATCTGGCCGTATGCGGTCGCGCCCGCCATCGCCGCCGTGCTCTGGTCGTTCCTGTTCAATCCGAGCATCGGGCTCGTCACGTATGCGCTGGCGAAGCAGGGCATCCAGTGGAATCATGCGCTCAACGGCACGCAGGCCATGTTCCTCGTCGTGCTCGCCTCGGTCTGGAAGCAGGTGAGCTATAACTTCCTGTTCTTCTATGCCGGCCTGCAAGCGATTCCGCAATCGCTGATCGAAGCGGCCGCCATCGACGGCGCCGGTCCCGTGCGACGCTTCTTCGGCATCGCGCTGCCGCTGCTGTCGCCGACAAGCTTTTTCCTGCTGGTCGTGAACCTCGTCTATGCGTTCTTCGATACCTTCCCGGTCATTGACGCGGCCACCGGCGGCGGACCCGCGCAATCCACCAAGACGCTGATCTACAAGATCTTCGCGGAAGGCTTCCAGGGACTCGACATCGGCAGTTCGGGCGCGCAGTCGGTCGTGCTGATGGTGATCGTCATCGTGCTGACCGTGGTGCAGTTCCGTTTCGTCGAACGCAGGGTGCAATACTCATGATCGAGAACCGTCGCGGCTTCGATATCTTCTGTCACGCGGTGCTGCTGGCAGGCGTCGCGCTGATCGTGTTTCCGGTGTATGTCGCGTTCTGCGCCGCCACGATGAACTCGAAGGAAGTGTTCAGCGTGCCGCTCTCGCTCGTGCCGAGCTCGCATCTGTTCGAGAACATCGCGCACGTCTGGACCTACGGCAGCGGCAACGCGGCGGCGCCCTTCGGGCTCATGCTGCTGAACAGTCTCGTGATGGCGCTCGTGATTTCCATCGGCAAGATCGCGGTGTCGATCATCTCGGCCTATGCCATCGTGTTCTTCCGTTTTCCGTTGAAGAACCTCGCGTTCTGGCTCATCTTCATCACGCTGATGCTGCCCGTCGAAGTGCGCATCTTCCCGACCGTGCAGGTCGTGTCGTCGATGCATCTGTCGAACACGTATGCGGGCCTCACGCTGCCGCTGATCGCGTCGGCGACCGCGACCTTCCTGTTCCGGCAGTTCTTCATGACGCTGCCCGACGAGCTGATGGAGGCCGCGCGCATTGACGGCGCCGGGCCGCTGCGCTTCTTCTGGGACGTCGTGCTGCCGCTGTCGAAAACGAACATCGCGGCGCTCTTCGTCATCACGTTCATCTACGGCTGGAACCAGTATCTCTGGCCGATTCTCATCACCAACGAGGTATCGCTGCAGACGGCGGTGGTCGGCATCAAGAGCATGATCGCGTCGGGCGACACCGCGACCGAGTGGCATCTCGTCATGACCGCGACGCTGCTCGCGATGCTGCCGCCGCTCGCCGTCGTGCTGACGATGCAGCGCTGGTTCGTGCGCGGCCTCGTCGACGCGGAAAAATAACCGGAGACTCTGGATAGATGGCTGCGCTGAATCTCAAGGGCGTGAAGAAGACCTACGACGGCTCGCAGTACGTGCTGCACGGCATCGACGTGGCAGTCGCCGATGGCGAGTTCGTCGTGATGGTGGGCCCGTCGGGCTGCGGCAAGTCCACGCTGCTGCGCATGGTGGCGGGACTGGAGAGCGTCTCCGAAGGCGCAATCGAAATCGGCGGCAAGGTCGTGAACAAGCTGGAGCCGAAGGATCGCGACATCGCGATGGTGTTCCAGAACTACGCGCTCTATCCGCACATGAGCGTGGCGCAGAACATGGCGTATGCGCTGAAGATCGGCGGCGCGGACCGCAAGACGATCGACGCGCGCGTGGCCAATGCAGCGCGCATCCTCGAACTCGAGCATCTGTTCGCCCGCAAGCCACGCGAACTGTCGGGCGGACAGCGGCAGCGCGTCGCGATGGGCCGCGCGATCGTGCGTGAACCGGCGGTGTTCCTGTTCGACGAACCCCTGTCCAACCTCGACGCCAAGCTGCGCGTGCAGATGCGTCTCGAGATCCAGCGCCTGCACGCGCGTCTCGCGACCACGAGCCTCTATGTCACGCACGATCAGATCGAAGCGATGACGCTCGCGCAACGCGTCATCGTGATGAACAAGGGCCATGCCGAGCAAATCGGCGCGCCGACCGAAGTCTACGAGCGGCCGGCGACGGTGTTTGTCGCGAGCTTCATCGGCTCGCCCGCGATGAACCTGCTCGAAGGGCGCCTTGCGGACGATGGCGCGACGTTTCATGTGGCCGGCGATGGGCCTGCACTGCCCGTGTCGGGAGCGAACGGCGTCACGCGCGAGATGCACGGGCGCGAGTGGACGCTCGGCATTCGTCCCGAGCACATGACGCCGGGCGTCGAAGGCGTGCCGAGTGCAACGCTGGAGGTCGATTCGGCGGAACTGCTCGGCGCCGACAACCTGGCCCACGGCAAGTGGGGCAAGCACGATGTGGCGGCGCGGCTGCCGCATGAGCATCGGCCGCGGCGCGGCGAGCAACTGGCGCTGTCGCTGCCGGCGCGCCATCTGCATTTCTTTGATGCAGCAAGCGGAAGGCGCGCCAACTGAAGGAGCCGCGATGAGAACCTGGCCTTATCCCGCCATCGTCGCGCATCGCGGCGGCGGCAAGCTTGCGCCGGAGAACACGCTGGAAGCCATCGACGTCGGCGCGCGTTACGGACACCGGATGATCGAATTCGACGCGAAGCTTTCCGCCGACGACCTCGTCTTCCTGCTGCATGACGACGATGTCGACCGCACGTCGAATGGCCAGGGCGCGGCGCAGGCGCTCAGCCTGGCGCAATTGCAGGCGCTCGATGCAGGCGCGTGGTTTGGCGCGACGTTCGCGCACGCGCGCATGCCGACGCTCGCCCAGGTTCACGAGCGCTGTATGCGTCATGGAATGGCGGCAAACATCGAGATCAAGCCGAGCACGGGACGCGAAGTCCGGACCGGCGAGATCGTGGCGCGCCAGGCGGCGAGCCTGTGGGCGGACGCCGATCCGGCGCCGCTGTTGTCGTCGTTCTCTTATGCGGCGCTCGAAGCCGCACGCGATGCCGCGCCCGACCTGCCGCGCGGCATGCTATACGAGCGCGTGCCGGCGGACTGGCACGCGCAGACGGCGGCGCTTGCATGTGTGTCGCTGCATGCGAACCATCGCGCGCTCGATGAAGCGCTGGTGGCGCAAATCAAGGATGCCGGGCTGCGCATCCTCGCCTATACCGTCAACGATCCAGCGCGTGCACGCTTGCTCGCGCAATGGGGCGTCGATGCGATCTGTACGGATCGCATCGACATCATTGGCGCGGACTTTCTGGAGGCGGCGTCGGACTAGAAGGTCAACGCACGCGGGCGAGCAGAATCCCGGCGACGAGCGCAAGGCCGCCGACCAGCGCGATCGTCTGCCAGGGCTTTTCGTGGATGAATGCGTCGGCATCTTCGAGCGCGGCACCCGCGCGCTGACGCAGCACGGCGTGGGTATCGTTGAGGCGTGCACGGGCGCTGTCGAGCCGATCGCTGATCTGCGCGCGCAACGCGGCGGCATCGGCCGAAGTGCCCTCAGACAGCGCGCTTTCCAGTTCGCTCAGCAATGAGCGCAGTTCCGAGCCGATATCCTCGGCTGCTTCACGGCCATGCCGCGCCATGCGTCGAGCCCGGCGGCTGGTCGTGGTCCATGAATCTCCGATGGCGTCACGCGTGTTGGGCAGTGCGTTCATAGATCGCTCCGTCGATGGATGAGTCGTGGATAGCCCGCCCTTGAATCAGCGGGAAAAACCCATGACTGAGCAAGTTCGGTGCCGGTGTTTCATAAACCGCTGACGGGACGCGTGGCCGCGCCCGACGAGACATGGTACATGCTCGCGACACGTAACATGTGCAAGCGATGCAATGCATCGAAGGTCACATTTACAAGCATTGCGCAAATGAAAACGCCAGCATGTGAAAACATGCCGGCGTTATCTTTGTTAATGCGCTTTCGCTTCGATCTTTTCAATCTCGCATACGCAGCAACACGCTTTTTAGAAGCGATAACCTACGCGCAAATACGTCACGATCGGATTGAGCGTGATTTTTGCCTGCGATTGCACATTGAGCGTACCCACCGGCGTTTGCGCGGCAGTGTTGAGCTTGGCGGTTGCCTTCAGCGGAATGAACGAAACCGAAAATCCGGCGAACCAGTGCTCCGTGAAGTTGTAGGTTGCGCCGACGTTAAAGACAGGCGCCCAAGAACTATCCGTGTCGACGCTGGTCGGACCATGCAGGACCGAGCCTTCGAACTGGTCATTGGTGATCTTGGCGTCGGTGAACCAGGTGCGCGTCACGCCAATGCCGACGAACGGACGGAACTTCGCTTGAGGAGCATTGAAGAAGTATTTGAAGAGCAGCGTCGGGCTCCACTGCTTCGCGCTGCCAAGCTTGCCGTAGCGCGAAAGCGTGCCGGTGCCTTCGAGGTCGAACGTGGGCGGGATGCCCATCTCGAGTTCAGCGGCGATGTGATCGGTTGCGAAGTAACCGAACGTGAAGCCGGCGGTATCAGCGCTTGAAATGCCGGCGCCCGTGCCGGGAACATCGATATTGACGGGAGATCCGCCTACACTTGTTTCTTTGAGCGGACCGCTGCTGTCTTGCGGGGCAAAATGAAACCAGCCTCCAGTGACATAGAAGGATCCGGCTGATTGCGCATGCGCCGCTGTGGACACACACGCCAATGCCGCGATCCCCGTGATGACCTGTTTTATTTTCAATTTGTGCTCCTCCGAAAAAGCACGCTCATTATGAACACAACATTTCAAAGTAACCATAGCGGTGCCGTAGAGCATTTGCCCTAGGGCACAGAGCGGCTTCGGATCCTCGTTGCACGGCATTTGCATGGCTTTTGCACATGATGCCGGAATGGCTCCCAAGGACCCCTGCCGGGGTAACACAAACGCGACCAACGGAATATCCAGAATGGCACGGCTTGCACGACTCTACGTTCCCGAACAGCCGCAGCATGTCATCCTGCGTGGTCTCGACCAGCAGCCCGCCTTCGTTGATGACCAGGACTATGAGCTCTTCATCGACTGCCTGAGAACGGCTTCGCGTGATCATCACCTCTCCATTCACGCCTATGCATTGATGCCGCAGGCGGTGCATCTGCTGGTCACGCCGCGCGACGAATCCAGCTTGCCCAAGGCGATGCAGGCAGTCGGACGTCGTTACGTAGCGCACTTCAATCGACGTTACATGCGACGCGGCACACTCTGGGAAGGCCGCTACCGGGCGACCGTCATCGAGGGCGAGCGCTACTTCCTGCTCGCCACGCGCGTTGTCGAAATGGCGCCGGTGCGTGCGCAACTCGTCGCGGCGCCGCAGGACTACAAGTGGTCGAGCTTCCGTCATCACATCGGCCTTACGCTCGATGGACTGATCACCGACCATCCGTTGTTCTGGTCGCTCGGCAACACGCCTTTCGAACGTCAGCACGCCTACAAGGAATTGTGCGAACAACCGCTCGACGAACGCGAAACCACGCGTCTCCTGCAAGCGACACTCAAAGGCTGGGTGCTCGGCAGCGATTCCTACCGGGAATGGGCCGCGCGGGCAGCCAATCGCCGGGTGTCGCCGCTGCCGCGCGGCCGGCCGCGCAAGGTTCGCGAGACTCCACAGGCCCAATAACGACCCGTCAATACAAAGCTGAAGGAAAAAACGAAACGGCGTCTCGGATTTCATCGAAACGCCGTTTTTCTTGGCGGTTTTTGAATGTGGCCCCAAATAAATGGGGCAACTTTGCACCATATCGATAATAGGTGCCAGACCACCACATTTTGTTTGCCATCTTTTTGATTCGTCGCGTATATTTCGATTTCCGGCGATTGCCGCGGTGCAGCGTGCCGCGCACGACCGTGCAGTGCGACCTGATTCGTTGAAACAAAACGGTCGCACAGCAACAAGAAAATGGTTCAACGGCCGCGTCAGTCGGCCCCTCACAGTAGAGACGGTGTCCCCATGAACGATCATCAGCAACCGGCAGTCGGTTCGCTTCCCGCCGCGCAGGGCATGTACGACCCTGCCAACGAGCATGACGCCTGCGGCGTCGGCTTCGTCGCCCACATCAAAGGGAAAAAGAGCCACGAGATCATTCAGCAGGGTCTCAAGATTCTCGAGAATCTGGACCACCGCGGCGCAGTGGGCGCCGATCCGCTGATGGGCGACGGCGCCGGCATCCTGATCCAGGTGCCGGACGGTTTCTATCGCGAGGAAATGGCCAAGCAGGGCGTGACGTTGCCGCCGGCGGGCGAATATGGCGTCGGCATGATCTTCCTGCCGAAGGAACACGCCTCGCGTCTCGCGTGCGAACAGGAACTCGAACGTACCGTGAAGGCAGAAGGCCAGGTGGTGCTCGGCTGGCGCGACGTCCCCGTCGACTCCACCATGCCCATCTCGCCCGCCGTCAAGGCCACCGAGCCGCTGATCCGCCAGATCTTCATCGGGCGCGGCAAGGACATCGTCGTGACGGACGCGCTCGAGCGCAAGCTGTACATCATCCGCAAGACCGCCAGCCACCGCATCCAGGCGCTCAAGCTCAAGCACGGCAAGGAATACTTCGTGCCGTCGGTGTCGTCGCGTACCGTGGTCTACAAGGGGCTGCTGCTCGCGGGCCAGGTCGGCGTGTATTACCGCGACCTGCAGGACGAGCGCGTCGTCTCGGCGCTGGCGCTCGTGCACCAGCGCTTCTCCACCAACACATTCCCGGCGTGGGAGCTCGCGCACCCGTATCGCATGATCGCGCACAACGGTGAAATCAACACCGTGAAGGGCAACGTCAACTGGCTGAACGCGCGCACCGGCGCGATCGCCTCGCACGTGCTCGGCGACGACCTGCCGAAGCTCTGGCCGCTGATCTACCCGGGCCAGTCGGACACGGCTTCGTTCGACAACTGTCTCGAACTGCTCGTGATGGCCGGCTACCCGCTCGTCCACGCGATGATGATGATGATCCCGGAAGCGTGGGAGCAGCACACGCTGATGGACGACAACCGCCGCGCGTTCTACGAATATCACGCCGCGATGATGGAGCCGTGGGACGGTCCCGCCGCGATCGCGTTCACCGACGGCCGTCAGATCGGCGCAACGCTGGACCGTAACGGCCTGCGTCCGGCGCGCTATCTCGTCACCGACGACGACCTCGTGATCCTCGCGTCGGAGTCGGGCGTGCTGCCTATTCCCGAGTCGAAGATCGTCCAGAAGTGGCGCCTGCAGCCGGGCAAGATGTTCCTGATCGACATGGAGCAGGGCCGCATCATCCAGGACAAGGAACTCAAGGACAACCTCGCGAACGCCAAGCCGTACAAGAGCTGGATCGAGGCCGTGCGCATCAAGCTCGACGAGATCGAGCCGAAGGCGGAAGACGTCGAGACGCAGCGCCGCGAAGCCGCCGTGCTGCTGGACCGCCAGCAAGCGTTCGGCTACACGCAGGAAGACCTCAAGTTCCTGATGGCGCCGATGGCGCAATCGGGCGAGGAAGCCATCGGCTCGATGGGCAACGACTCGCCGCTGGCAGTCATGTCCAACAAGAACAAGACGCTGTACAACTACTTCAAGCAGTTGTTCGCGCAAGTGACGAACCCGCCGATCGACCCGATCCGCGAGAACATGGTGATGTCGCTGGTGTCGTTCATCGGCCCGAAGCCGAACCTGCTCGACACGACCAACATCAACCCGACGATGCGCCTCGAAGTGTCGCAGCCCGTGCTCGACTTCAAGGACATCGCGAAGATCCGCGCCATCGACCAGTACACCGGCGGCAAATTCAGCTCGTACGAACTGAACATCTGCTACCCGGTTGCATGGGGCAAGGAAGGCATCGAGGCGCGCATCGCGTCGCTGTGCGCGGAAGCCGTGGACGCCGTCAAGTCGGGCTACAACATCCTGATCGTGTCGGATCGCCGCGCGGATCGTGACAATGTCGCGATCCCGGCGCTGCTCGCCACCTCGGCCATTCACTCGCATCTCGTTGCGCACGGTCTGCGCACGAGCACGGGTCTGGTCGTCGAAACCGGCTCGGCGCGCGAGACGCATCACTTCGCGCTGCTCGCGGGCTACGGCGCGGAAGCCGTGCACCCGTACCTCGCGCTGGAGACGCTCGCCAACATGGCCGAAGGCCTGAAGGGCGATCTCTCGGCTGAGAAGGTCATCTACAACTTCACGAAGGCGGTCGGCAAGGGCCTGCTCAAGGTCATGTCGAAGATGGGCATCTCGACGTACATGTCCTACACCGGCGCGCAGATCTTCGAAGGCGTGGGCCTGTCGGCGGATCTGGTCGAGAAGTACTTCAAGGGCACGGCGTCGAAGGTCGGCGGCATCGGCATCTTCGAAGTGGCCGAGGAAGCGATTCGCCTGCATCGCGATGCGTTCGGCGACAACCCGGTCCTCGCCAACATGCTCGACGCGGGCGGTGAGTACGCGTACCGCGTGCGCGGCGAAGAGCACATGTGGACGCCTGACGCCATCGCCAAGCTGCAGCACTCGGCGCGCAGCAACTCGTACCAGACGTACAAGGAATACGCGCACATCATCAACGACCAGACGAAGCGTCACATGACGTTCCGCGGTCTGTTCGAGTTCAAGGTCGACCCGGCCAAGGCGATTCCGCTCGAAGAGGTCGAATCGGCCAAGGACATCGTCAAGCGTTTCGCGACCGGCGCCATGTCGCTCGGCTCGATCAGCACGGAAGCGCACGCCACGCTGGCGGTCGCGATGAACCGTATCGGCGGCAAGTCGAACACCGGCGAAGGCGGCGAGGACGAAACGCGCTATCGCAACGAACTGCGCGGCATTCCGATCAAGAACGGCGACACGCTGCAATCGATCATCGGCAAGGAGGTCGTCACCGACATTCCGTTGAAGGAAGGCGATTCGCTGCGCTCGAAGATCAAGCAGGTGGCATCAGGCCGCTTTGGCGTGACGGCGGAGTATCTCGCGTCGGCGGACCAGATCCAGATCAAGATGGCGCAGGGCGCGAAGCCCGGCGAAGGCGGTCAGCTGCCGGGTCACAAGGTGTCGGATTACATCGGCAAGCTGCGTTACTCGGTGCCGGGCGTCGGTCTCATTTCGCCGCCGCCGCACCACGACATCTATTCGATCGAAGACCTGGCGCAGCTGATCCACGATCTGAAGAACGTGAACTCCGGTTCGAGCATTTCCGTCAAGCTGGTGTCCGAAGTGGGCGTCGGCACGGTGGCGGCCGGTGTCGCGAAGGCGAAGGCGGATCACGTCGTGATCGCGGGCCATGACGGCGGCACGGGCGCTTCGCCGCTGTCGTCGCTCAAGCATGCGGGCACGCCGTGGGAACTCGGTCTCGCCGAAACCCAGCAGACCCTGGTGCTGAACCGTCTGCGCGGCCGTATCCGCGTGCAGGCCGACGGCCAGATGAAGACCGGCCGCGACGTCGTGATCGGCGCGCTGCTCGGGGCGGACGAGTTTGGCTTCGCAACGGCGCCGCTCGTCGTCGAAGGCTGCATCATGATGCGCAAGTGCCATCTGAACACGTGCCCGGTCGGCGTCGCGACGCAGGACCCGGTGCTGCGCGCGAAGTTCTCCGGCCAGCCGGAACACGTCGTCAACTTCTTCTTCTTCGTGGCCGAGGAAGTGCGCGAAATCATGGCGCAGTTCGGCATCCGCAAGTTCGACGACCTGATCGGCCGCGCCGAGCTGCTCGACACGAAGAAGGGCGTCGAGCACTGGAAGGCGAAGGGTCTCGATTTCTCGCGCGTGTTCTATCAGGTGCCGGTGGAAGCCGATGTCGCGCGCAAGCATGTGGACGTGCAGGACCACGGTCTGGACAAGGCGCTCGATCACATCCTGATCGAGAAGTCGAAGGCCGCCATCGAGAAGGGCGAGCATGTGTCGTTCATCCAGCCGGTGCGCAACGTGAACCGTACGGTCGGCGCCATGCTGTCCGGCACGATCGCGAAGAAGCATGGCCACGACGGCCTGCCCGACGACTCCATCCACATCCAGCTGAAGGGCACGGCGGGTCAGAGCTTCGGCGCGTTCCTCGCGAAGGGCGTGACGCTGGATCTGGTCGGCGACGGCAACGACTACGTCGGCAAGGGCCTTTCGGGCGGGCGCATCATCATTCGCCCGACCAACGACTTCCGCGGCAAGTCCGAGGAAAACATCATCTGCGGCAACACGGTGATGTACGGCGCGATCGAAGGCGAAGCGTATTTCCGCGGCGTCGCGGGAGAGCGCTTCTGCGTGCGCAACTCGGGCGCGACGGCGGTCGTCGAGGGCACCGGCGACCACGGCTGCGAATACATGACCGGCGGCACGGTGGTCGTGCTCGGCGAGACTGGCCGCAACTTCGCGGCGGGCATGTCGGGCGGGATCGCCTTCGTGTACGACCCGGATGGCAGCTTCGCGGGCAAGTGCAACAAGTCGATGGTCGCGCTCGATCCGGTGCTGCAGCAGGCCGAACAGGAGCGCACGGTGGATCGCGCGCTGTGGCACGCCGGCAAGACCGACGAAGCGCTGCTCAAGGGGCTGATCGAGCGTCACTTCCAGTTCACCGGCTCGCCGCGCGCGAAGGCCTTGCTCGAAAACTGGGACGCGTCGCGCCGCCAGTTCGTCAAGGTCTTCCCGACGGAGTACAAGCGCGCGCTGGCTGAAATTGGCGCGAAGAAGTCGAAGGACGCCATCGCGGCTTGACGCCTCGTTCACACAGAAACAAGCGCGCTCTGCCGCAAAGACGTCGGAGCGCGTGATCCTCACCAAATACAGAGAAAGAAATGGGCAAGGCAACCGGTTTTCTCGAGTTCGAGCGCCAGCACGAGGCGTACGAAGCACCGCTGACCCGCGTCAAGCACTACAAGGAATTTGTTGCGGCGCTGACCGATGAAGACGCGAAGGTTCAGGGCGCGCGCTGCATGGACTGCGGCATTCCGTTCTGTAACAACGGCTGTCCGGTCAACAACATCATTCCGGACTTCAACGATCTGGTGTTCCAGCAGGACTGGAAGAGCGCGATCAACGTGCTGCATTCCACCAACAACTTCCCGGAGTTCACGGGCCGCATCTGCCCGGCGCCGTGCGAATCGGCGTGTACGCTGGGCATCAACGACGATCCGGTCGGCATCAAATCGATCGAGCACGCGATCATCGACAAGGCCTTCGCCGAAGGCTGGGTCGTGCCGCAGCCGCCGAAGCACAAGACGGGCAAGAAGGTTGCCGTGGTCGGTTCCGGTCCCGCGGGACTCGCTGCCGCGCAGCAGCTGGGACGCGCGGGACATGACGTCGTCGTGTTCGAGAAGAACGACCGCATCGGCGGCCTGCTGCGCTACGGCATTCCCGACTTCAAGCTGGAGAAGTGGCTGATCGACCGCCGCATGCGCCAGATGGAAGCGGAAGGCGTGTCGTTCCGCACCAATGTGTTCATCGGCAAGGAAGCGATGCCGGAATACATCGCCAACACGGCGAAGGAAACCATCACGCCGGACGAGCTGAAGGAACAGTTCGACGCCGTGGTGATCGCGGGCGGGTCGGAAACGCCGCGTGATCTGCCGGTGCCGGGCCGCGAGCTCCAGGGCATCTACTACGCGATGGAATTCCTGCCGCAGCAGAACAAGGTCAATGCCGGTGACAAGGTCCCGGACCAACTGCTGGCCAAGGGCAAGCATGTGGTCGTGATCGGCGGCGGCGATACGGGTTCGGATTGTGTCGGCACGTCGAACCGGCATGGCGCGAAGGGCGTGACGCAGTTCGAACTGCTGGCGCAGCCGCCTGAAGAAGAGAACAAGCCGCTCGTGTGGCCGTACTGGCCGATCAAGCTGCGCACGTCTTCGTCGCATGAAGAGGGCTGCGAGCGTGACTGGTCGGTGGCGACGAAGCGCTTCGAGGGCAAGAACGGCAAGGTCGAGAAGCTGATTGCGGTGCGCGTCGAGTGGAAGGGCGGCAAGATGCAGGAAGTGCCGGGTTCGGAGTTCGAGATGAAGGCCGATCTCGTGCTGCTCGCGATGGGCTTTACGCAGCCGGTGTCGCCGGTGCTGGAAGCGTTCGGCGTCGAGAAGGATGCGCGCGGCAACGTGCGTGCTTCGACCGAAGGCGACAAAGCGTATTACACGTCGGTGGACAAGGTGTTCACGGCGGGCGATATGCGGCGCGGCCAGTCGCTGGTGGTGTGGGCGATTCGCGAGGGACGCCAGTGCGCGCGGTCGGTCGATGCGTTCCTGATGGGGAGCAGTGAGCTGCCGCGTTAAAGGGTCGTCTTGTCAGGCTTGAGAAAGGCGGATGGTCGAAAGGCTGTCCGCCTTTTTGGTTTTCAGGAGCGCAGGCGCTGTTGACTACTGCGCCAGATAGCAAAGAAAAAACCGCACCAGCAATCCCTCACCGATGTGGTCCTCGCGACCCACCCGAAACCGAAAACCGCCTCAAGCTTCCGCCATCGTCCTCTCGATCTCGATCTTGTAGTCATGGAACATCGCGACCGACTCACGATGCGCGACGCTCAGAATCGCCGCCTTCGGCAGCTTCTCCAGCACCGTGTTGTAGATATGCAGTTCGTTCTCCGCGTCGAGCGCGCTGGTCGCTTCATCGAGGAACAGGAAATCCGGCTTGTGCAGCAGCACGCGCGCCGCGGCCAGACGTTGCTGCTCGCCCGGCGACAGACTCCGCGCCCAATGCGCACTTTCCTCCAGCCGATCCACATACGACCCGAGATTGCAGAGACGCAGCGCCTCGCGGGTTTCTTCGTCGCTGAACGTGCCGCCCGGCGACGGATACGCGAGCGCCGCACGCAGCGTGCCGATCGGCAGATAGCTCACTTGCGGGATGAACATCATCTTCGCGTCGACGGGAGCGTCGATGGTGCCGTCGCCGAACGGCCACAGTCCCGCGAGCGCCCGCATCAGGGTGCTCTTGCCCGAGCCCGACGGTCCGACCACCAGCCAGCGCGAGCCCGGCTCCACCGACACGTTCGCCACCCGCGACAGCGGCGTGCCGTTCGGCAGCGCGAGCGTCAGGCCCTGGGTCGTGAGCGACGGCGTGCTCGTGTAGTGCAGGTTGATGCCGCCGCGCGCGGTCGCCGGCGAGTTTTCCTCGCGGATGTGGGTGGAGCGCATCACGCGCTTGAATTCACGCAGACGATTCACCGTGGCGCGCCATTCGACCAAGGTCGAATAACTGTTGATGAACCAGGAAAACGAGTCGCTGACCGTGCCGAACGCCGATGAAATCTGCATCAGCACGCCAAACGAGAACGCGCCCGCGAAGTAGCGCGGCGCCGCGACCATGATCGGAAAGATGATGGCGATCTGGCCATAGAAGCTCAGCACGAAGGTCATGCGCTTCGTGTACTTCATGATCAGCCACCAGTTGTCGCGAATGCGCTGGAAAATGGACTTGGCGGTCGCCGTTTCGGTCGTGATGCCGTCGTAGAAGGCAATCTGTTCGGCGTTCTCGCGCACGCGGATCAGCCCGAAGCGGAAGTCCGCTTCCACCTTCTGCTGCTGGTAGTTGATCGATACCAGCGGATGCCCGACCTTCTGGATGATCAGCGAGCCCAGGATCGCGTACAGCGCGGCGGCCCAGACCATGTAGCCCGGAATCGTGATCGGCGTGCCGCCGAGCGAGAAGGTCAGCGCGCCCGCGATGGTCCACAGGATCGTGATGAACGTGACCAGCGTGACGAGCGTCGAGAGCAGATCGAGCGAGAGCGAAAGCGTCGTGGTCGCGAAGGATTGCAGGTCGTCGCTGATACGCTGGTCGGGGTTGTCGGCGAGCCGGTCGCGTTCAATGCGATAGAACGCCTTGTCGCCGAACCATTGTTCGAGATACTTGTTCGTCAGCCATTGGCGCCAGCGGAACGCCAGCATCTGCCGCAGATACCGTCCATAGACCGCGAGCAGGATGTAAGCGAATGCCAGGCCGGTGAAGATCAGCAGCAGGTGCGGGAAATCCTTGACGTTCTTGTTCTGCAGCGCGTTGTAGAAGTCCGCGTTCCAGCTGTTGAGCCGGACGTTGATCCACACGACCGTCATGTTGATCGCGATGATCGCCACGAGCAGGCCCCACGCGAAGCCGCGTTCCTCGGAAACCCAGTAGGGCTTGATGAGGCTCCACGCCGAGACTTCGTCGGCCTTTTGCTGAGTATTTTCGGTGCGTGTGTCGATCATGAGCTTCCTGCCGATGCGCCCTTCGGGCGGCGGATTGTTGCGTGGTCGCGCGACGGACGTGCTGCGCGGTGCGGCCGGCTGCGGCCTGCGGTGGTGTTCAGGGCAGCCAGTTTCGGGCCTGCAAATTGTTCCGAACTTGCCTTAACGCTCACTTAATTTCGCGCGCTCGCCGGCTGAACCGTGTTCGCGGCATTGTGCCAGAGTGCCGCCGCACAGGAAAAAAGCAGGGCGCAATCCCGGTTTGCAGCGCCTTTGCCTTTCATGTTCTAATGACCTTCGACGAAACAGGGGTGCTTTGCATGCATCGACGGCCGGAACCGGCCCTCACGCAGCGAGGCTGAGAGAGACCCTTTGCACCCGATCCGGGTAATACCGGCGAGGGAAGTTTCCGGAGAACGCGCGCCACCCGCGCCATTCCTCCAGTTTCTTCCGCACCTTGTTCTTTCCGTCCGGCGCGCGTCCGCAGCCGGGCCGGTCTCTCCGCCCATGTCGTCCTTGTGATGTGCCGCAGCGCCTGCACGGACGGATCGGGCCAATTCTGCCTTCCTCCTTTCTGACGCAGCGTGAGGCATGAGCCTCGTGCGCACGCTTTATGTGCCCGCGCCGGCCGATAGGAGACATCGAATTGAACAGCATCCATCAGACCGCCGACCCCCAGGCGGATTTCGCCGTGATCGGCGGCGGGCTCGTCGGCCGGCTCGTGGCCTGGCAGCTGGCAGGCGCGGGGCATCGAGTGAGTCTTTTCGAGCGCGGCGACGCGCTCGGCTCGCAGTCAGCCGCCTGGGTTGCCGCCGCGATGCTGGCGCCGCTCGCCGAAGCCGCCAGCGCGGAACCGCTTGTGGTCGGGCTCGGCGCGGCATCGCTCGAACGCTGGCCGGGGCTCATCGCGCAATTGCCCGAGCCGGTCTTTTTCCAGCGCAACGGCACGCTTGTCGTCTGGCATGGCGCGGATCGCGCCGAGGCGCCCTTGCTCGAACGCCGGCTGCGCGCCAATTCTCCGGCCGGCCTGCTCGATGGCGGCTTCGTCAAGCTCGCCGGCGCCCAGGTCGCGCAGGCGGAACCGGCGCTCGGCACGCGTTTCGCGCAAGGCTGGCTGCTGCCGAACGAAGGACAGCTCGACAACCGCCAGGCGCTCGCCGCATTGGCCGCGGGACTCGCCGCGCGCGGCGTGCGCACGCACTGGAACACGACGGTCGAGGCGATGCCCGACGCGCGCTGGATCATCGATTGCCGCGGCCTCGGCGGCAAGCCCGCCTGGCCTGCGCTGCGCGGAATTCGCGGCGAGGTGGCGCGAGTGCACGCGCCGGGCATCGGGCTGTCGCGGCCGGTGCGGCTGCTGCATCCGCGCTATCCGCTTTATATCGCGCCGAAGCAGGACGATCTCTACGTGATCGGCGCGACGGAAATCGAAGGCGAGGACATGTCGCCGGTGAGCGTGCGGTCCGCGCTCGAACTGCTGAGCGCCGCGTTCGCCGTGCATCCGGGTTTCGGCGAGGCGCGCATCCTCGAGCTCAACGCCCACTGCCGGCCGACCTTGCCGGATCACCGGCCCGCCATCGTCTGGGACGGGGCACGGACGGTGCGCGTGAACGGGCTGTATCGGCATGGCTTTATGATTGCGCCCGAAGTCGCGGACGCCGCGTGCCGGCTGGCGGAAGCGCTCATCGCCGGCAATGTAGCCAGCCACGCGAGCTTCGATGAACATCGCCGCGCCGCCCGCTGGCCGGAACTGCTGCATGGCGCGGCCGACACTGTTGCGACACCGGCGCCGGCGCTGTCGCACTAGACAAGAGACAAAGCCATGAACATCCACATCAATCAGCGCGCCTTCGAGCTGCCCGACGCCGCCACCGTCAACGAGGCGCTCGCCGCCTTCGGCGCGAAACCGCCGTTCGCCGTCGCGCTCAACGGCCAGTTCGTCGCGCGCGGCGAGCACGCCATCCGTACGCTTTCCGCCGGCGACCGGCTCGACGTCGTGTCGCCCGTCGCGGGCGGCTAGGTCGCATGACGCATTCCGAAGAATCGAAGGATCCCATCATGACCACACAGACCGCCGACGTGCTCACGCTCTACGGCCAGTCGTTCCCGAGCCGGCTCTTGCTCGGCACGTCGCGTTATCCGTCGCTGCAATCGCTGTCGGACGCCATCGACGCCGCGCGTCCCGGCATGGTGACGGTTGCGCTGCGGCGCCAGTCCGAGACTGGCGAGGCCGGCTTCTTCGACGTGCTCAAGCGTCACGGCGTCGCGCTGCTGCCGAACACGGCGGGCTGCCAGAGCGTCGACGAGGTGCTGACCACGGCCTGCATGGCCCGCGAAGTGTTCGAGACGCCCTGGATCAAGCTCGAACTGATCGGCGACGACTACACCTTGCAGCCCGATCCGATCGGTCTGGTCGAGGCGGCGTCGAAGCTGATCCGCGATGGCTTCAAGGTGCTGCCCTATTGCACGGAAGACCTCGTGATCGGCCGGCGCCTGCTCGACGTGGGCTGCGAAGCGCTGATGCCATGGGGCGCGCCGATCGGCACCGGTCGCGGCGTGACCAATCCGTACGGGCTGCGCACGCTGCGCGAGCGTTTGCCGGACGTGCCGCTGATCGTCGATGCCGGGCTCGGCGTGCCGTCGCACGCCAGTCAGGTGATGGAATGGGGCTTCGACGGCGTGCTGCTCAACACGGCGGTGTCGCAGGCGACCTTTCCGCCGCAGATGGCGCGGGCGTTCGCGCTGGGCGTCGAGGCGGGACGCACCGCGTTTCTCGCCGGACCGATGGCCGAGCGCGACAGCGCGCAGGCGAGCACGCCGGTGGTCGGCATGCCGTTCTGGCATCAGGAAGGAGGTGCGGCATGAGCTTGCTGAATCGTGAAGTGTTCTGGCCGCCGGCGGACGAGCTGATCGAGGTCGCGGAACGGATCCGCGCCCGGCTGGGCGACTGGCCCGTTGCGGAAACGCGCTGGCGCATTTGCCTGACCGCGCCCGAAACGCCGCAGGCGAACGACCTGATCGTGTTCACCGAGGCGCACGACGCCGACGCCGGGCGCCTGACGGAGCAGGGCGCGGCCGTGCTCGAAGCCCATGAGGAGCGCGTGGTGCTGCATCGGGGCGACGAGCGTTTCGCACTGGAAGGCGCACGCAGCGACGACTGGCTCGCGGCGCTCGCGGCGTTCCTTGATTGCAACTTCGAGCCGCACGACGCGCTGGTGCTCGCGCTCGCGTGGCGTGCCGGCGACGAGGCGCGCGACGACGCATGGCCCGTCGATTTCGCGACCTTCCCGCGCGTCGCGGACTTGCCGCCCGCACCGGAAGGCGGCTTCGCGCCGTGTCCGGACCGGCTCGGGCTGTATCCGGTGCTGCCGGATGCCACCTGGGTGGAACGGGTCCTCGATCTCGGCGTGCGCACGGCGCAGCTGCGCCGCAAGTCGACCGCCTCCGACACGCCCGCCGTTTTGCGCGAGCAAATTTCGCTTTCGGTCGAAGCGGGGCGCCGGCACGGCGCGCAGCTGTTCATCAACGATCACTGGCGCGAGGCGATCGCGGCGGGCGCCTATGGCGTGCATCTCGGCCAGGAAGACGTGCAGACGGCGGATCTGAACGCGATCGCGCGGGCCGGCGTGCGGCTCGGCCTGTCCACGCACGGCTATTACGAGATGCTGCGCGCGCTGCATTTCCGGCCGAGCTACCTGGCTCTCGGCGCCGTGTTCCCGACCACGACCAAGGTCATGCCGACCAAACCGCAGGGCCTGGCGCGGCTCGCGCGCTACGTGCAGTTGCTGTCGGGCCGCGTGCCGCTGGTGGCGATCGGCGGAATCGATGCCCAGGCGATGCCCGGCGTGCTCGCGACGGGCGTCGGCAGCGGCGCGGTAGTGCGTGCCGTCACCGAGGCGCCGGACACCGCCGTAGCGGTTTCGACATTGCAACAAATGTTTGCTGGTCAACCGTGAAAACTCTCAAAAAGGCCGACGCACGGCCCTAGGCAAAGCACCGATTGCGCGCAGGCCCTATAATTCGGCCTCTTGCGTCAACGGAATCTCTTACCCAGTGCCTGCTTCCTCCGAGACTCTGCTGGAGCTGCGCGACGTCGATTTCGGCTACGGCGACCGGCTCGTTCTATCCAACCTGAACATGCGTTTCACGCGTGGGCAGGTGGTCGCCGTCATGGGCGGCTCCGGCTGCGGCAAGACCACTACCTTGCGTCTGATCGGCGGCCTCGTGAAGGCGAGCCGCGGCCAGGTGATGTTCGGCGGCCAGGACGTCGGCGCGCAGACGCGCGAAGGCCTGTACGCACTGCGCCGCAAGATGGGCATGCTGTTCCAGTTCGGCGCGCTGTTCACGGACCAGACCGTGTTCGAAAACGTCGCATTTGCACTGCGCGAACACACCGATCTTCCGGAAGATCTGATCCGCGACCTCGTGCTGATGAAGCTGAACGCGGTCGGCCTGCGCGGCGCGCGCGACCTCGCGCCGTCGGAGATTTCCGGCGGCATGGCGCGGCGCGTGGCGCTGGCGCGCGCCATCGCCCTGGATCCGCAACTGATGATGTACGACGAGCCCTTCGCCGGCCTCGATCCCATCTCGCTCGGCATCACGGCGCAGCTCATCCGCACGCTCAACGACGCCCTCGGCGCCACATCCATTCTGGTCACGCACGACGTGCCCGAATCCTTCGCCATCGCCGACTACGTGTATTTCATCGCGAACGGCGGCATTCACGCCGAAGGCACGCCGGCGCAACTGCGGGCCTCGGAAGACCCGACCGTGCGCCAGTTCATCGACGGCACGCCGGACGGCCCGTTCAAGTTCCACTACGCGAGCACTCCGCTTGCTGAGGATTTCGGCATCGGAGGGCGCGCATGATCAGCGCAATCGGACGCTGGGTGCTGGACGGCTTCGGCACCGCGGGCTACGCCACGCGCATGTTCGCGCGGCTCGTGCTCGAATTCTTCCCGCTGCTGCGCCGTCCGCGGCTCGTCACGAAACAGATTCACTTCGTCGGCAACTATTCGCTCGTCATCATCGCGGTGTCGGGCCTGTTCGTCGGTTTCGTGCTCGGCTTGCAGGGCTATTACACGCTGAGCCGCTACGGTTCCGAACAGGCGCTCGGCCTGCTGGTCGCGCTGTCGCTGGTGCGCGAACTCGGCCCGGTCGTCACCGCGCTGCTGTTCGCCGGGCGCGCGGGCACGTCGCTGACGGCGGAAATCGGCTTGATGAAGGCCGGCGAACAACTCACGGCCATGGAAATGATGGCCGTCGATCCCTTGCGGGTCGTCGTGGCGCCGCGCCTGTGGGCGGGCATCATCGCCATGCCGGTGCTGGCGGCCATTTTCAGCGCGGTGGGCATTCTCGGCGGCTATGTGGTCGGGGTGATGCTGATCGGCGTGGATCCGGGCGCGTTCTGGTCGCAGATGCAAAGCGGCGTGGATGTCTGGCGCGACGTCGGCAACGGCGTCCTCAAGAGCGTGGTGTTCGGTTTCGCGGTGACGTTCATCGCGCTGTTCCAGGGCTACGAAGCGAGGCCGACGCCGGAAGGCGTGTCGCGCGCGACGACGAAAACCGTCGTGTACGCGTCGCTGGCCGTGCTCGGGCTCGATTTCCTGCTGACCGCGCTGATGTTCAGCTAGAACCCGGTGCCAGGCGCCGGATCCGGCGCGGGCGTTGTGAAGGCCACAGACCGTCACGCGCCATCTGCGAAAAGATTCTCTTTGGGAAGACGATGAAAAAGACTGCTCTCGACTTTTGGGTCGGCCTGTTCGTGGTGCTCGGTTTCGTGGCGCTGCTGTTTCTCGCGCTGAAGGCGGGCAACATGAGTTCCCTGTCGTTCCAGCAAACCTATGCGGTGAAGCTCAAGTTCGACAACATCGGCGGACTGAAGCCGCGCGCGCCGGTCAAGAGCGCGGGCGTGACCGTGGGACGGGTCGGCAGCATCGGCTTCGACCAGAACACGTACCAGGCCGTGGTCACCATCGACATCGACAAGCAGTACCAGTTTCCGAAGGACTCGTCGGCGAAGATCCTGACCTCGGGCCTGCTCGGCGAGCAGTACATCGGCCTCGATCCCGGCGGCGACGACCAGATGCTCAAGAACGGCGACACCATCACGATGACGCAGTCCGCCGTGGTGCTCGAAAACCTGATCGGCCAGTTCCTCTATAACAAGGCGGCGGATTCCGGCGCATCGAAGGCGCCGGCTGCACCGGCTCCCGCTGCACCGGCCTTCCCGGGCGCGGCGAGCGCAATGGGGGCTTCGGGGGCTTCGGCTGCGTCGCCTGCATCGGGCGCGGCTCAATAAGGAGAAGAACATGCAGGCCATGGGGATGCGGTGTGCGGCGATGATCGTGTGCGCAGCGGCACTCGGCGGGTGTGCCACCGTGACGACGCCCAGCAAGGGCGATCCGTTTGAGAGCTACAACCGCACGATGTTCACGATCAACGACACGGTGGACCGCTACGCGCTGAAGCCGGTGGCGAAGGGCTACGTGTGGGCGGTGCCGGAGCCGGTGCGCAACAGCGTGACCAACTTCTTCTCGAACATCGGCGACGTGTACATCGCCGCGAACAATCTCATGCAGTTGAAGATCGCGGACGGCGTGTCGGACATCATGCGCGTCGCGATCAACACGGTGTTCGGCGTCGGCGGCCTGTTCGACGTCGCAACGCTCGCGAAGCTGCCGAAGCACGTGGGCGATTTCGGCCTGACCATGGGCCATTACGGCGTGCCGCCGGGGCCGTATGTCGTGCTGCCGCTGCTCGGCCCGAGCACCGTGCGCGATTCCGCCGGCCTGGTGGTCGACTATTTCGGCAATCCGCTGACCTACGTCAGCCCGGATTCGGTGAGCTGGGCGCTGTACGGCGTGAACCTCATCAACACGCGGGCGAATTTGCTGGACGTCTCCGACCTGCTCGCCGACGCCGCCCTCGACAAATACACGTTCGTGCGCAACACGTACCTGCAGCGCCGCCAGTTCCTGATCACCGGGGGCGGCAGCAGCATGTCCGACTATGAAACGCCGCCGCCGAATTATTCCGACAGCGAAGGCGCGGCCGCTGCGACCGGGGCATCGGAAACGGCAGCACCCGCCGAGCCCGCGTCGGCAGCATCAGCGGCAGCGGAGGGCGCCGCGCCGGCATCAGGCACGGCGGCTGCACCTGCTCCGGCGAGCGACGTCAACGGCACCGTGCCCGGCAACCAGTACGTACCACCGCGCGCGCCGCCCGGGTTCCCTTCGTTCCGCCTGCGTTGAGCGGTGGTTTGCTAACGCGCGGTAACATAGCTGACGTCATTTCTTACGATTTGGAGCGTGTCTCGCCTGAACTCGATTCAGGCAGCACGCTCAAACTGAAGCCTCTATCTCTGCAGGGTTTGCGATGAAAAAACTATTGCTTCTTCCCATTTTCGCCATGTTGGTGGCTTTCTGCGGTTCGGCGTCGGCGCAGTCGGTGGATGCGAATTCGCCGGAACAGCTGATCAAGACCGTGACCACGCAAGTACTCGATCAACTCAAGTCCGACAAGCAGATCCAGTCGGGCAACATCAACGAGATCACCAAGCTCGTCAACGAAAAGATCCTGCCTTATACGGATTTCACGCGCACCACGCGTCTCGTGATGGGCCGCAACTGGAACACGGCCACGCCCGAACAGCAGAAGCAGATCGTCGAGCAGTTCAAGATGCTGCTGATCCGCACCTACGCGGGCGCGCTGGCGCAAGTGCGTAACCAGACCATCCAGTACAAGCCGTTCCGCGCGTCGCCGGAAGATAACGATGTCGTGGTCCGCTCGGTCGTGATGAACAACGGTTCGCCGGTCGAACTGGATTACCGCCTGTACAAGACCACGCAAGGCTGGCGCGTGTACGACATCAACGTGCTCGGCGCGTGGCTGATCCAGGCGTATCAGCAGCAGTTCAACGAGCAGATCCAGCAGCATGGCGTGAGCGGCCTCCTGCAGTTCCTCACGCAGCGCAATCAGCAGCTCGCGAGCGGCAAGGCATCGTGAGTACGCCGGCCACGGGCGGCCGTTTTCAGGCGGCCGCGTCGCTGACGCATGAGAGCGCGAAGGCCGCGCTCGAAGCCGGCCTGTCGCGCATCGCGGCGGGCGCGAGCGAGGTGGATTGCGCACCGCTCACGCAGTTCGATTCCTCCGCGCTCGCCGTGCTGCTCGCATGGCAGCGCGCCGCGTCGGCGCGTGGCGCCGCGCTCGGCGTCTTCAATCTTCCCTCCGGGCTCGAGAGTCTTGCGCGAGCCTATGGCGTCGATACGCTTCTCTCCTTCCGACATTGATCCAGCACTGAACTCGCAGCGGCCCAGGTGGCCGCTGCGTTCACGCCAGCAGGATCGCCGCAAGGTCGGCCCAGGCCGCTTTGCCCTATAATCAAACGTTTTTTCGGGCGTTGCCCCGGCCCTCTTTATGCGAGCCGGTTCGAGCGGGCCCGAAAGCGCCATCCCCGCACAATCGAGGCGCGGCCGAACGTGGCCCGCGCACAGTCCATGTCAGCGATAGAAATCCGAAACGTCAGGAAGCGCTACAAGGAGCTCCAGGCGCTCAAAGGCGTGAGCCTCACGGTCGAAGAGGGTGAATTCTTCGGCCTGCTCGGCCCGAACGGCGCGGGCAAAACCACCTTGATCAGCATCCTGGCCGGCCTCGCCCGTGCCGATAGCGGCACGATCTCCGTGCGCGGACACGACGTCGTCAGCGACTTTCGCGCGGCGCGCCGCGCGCTGGGCGTAGTGCCGCAGGAACTCGTGTTCGATCCTTTCTTCACCGTCCGCGAGTCGCTGCGGATCCAGTCGGGCTACTTCGGCCTGCGCCGCAACGACGACTGGATCGATGAAGTGATGGCCAACCTCGATCTCACCGAGAAAGCCGACGTCAACACCCGCGCGCTGTCGGGCGGCATGAAGCGCCGCGTGCTGGTGGCGCAGGCGCTGGTGCACCGGCCGCCGGTGATCGTGCTCGACGAGCCCACCGCCGGCGTCGATGTCGAATTGCGCCAGACGCTCTGGAAGTTCATCTCGCGCCTGAACCGCGAAGGTCACACCATCGTGCTGACCACGCATTACCTGGAAGAAGCCGAATCCCTGTGCGACCGCCTCGCGATGCTGCGGCGCGGCGAAGTCGTCGCGCTAGAACGCACGAGCACGCTGTTGCAGCGCTTCGCCGGCATGCAGCTTTACCTGCGTCTGGCGAATGGCCCGTTGCCCACCGAACTGCGTGCGCTCGAAGTAGATCCGCAGGCCGTGTCCGGCGCCCAGCATCTGCTGCGGCTCACGAGCTACGACGACGTCGAGCCGATCCTCGCCAAATGCCGCGCGGCCGGCTGCACCTTCGACGAAATCGAAGTGCGCAAGGCGGATCTCGAAGACGTGTTCATGCAGGTGATGAACGGGCCCGAAGTGGTCGAGGGACTTTCATGAGCGGTTTCCAGACGTTGTTCTACAAGGAGCTGCTGCGCTTCTGGAAGGTGTCGTTCCAGACCGTGCTGGCGCCGGTGGTGACGGCGCTCCTGTACCTGACCATCTTCGGTCATGCGTTGTCGGGGCACGTGCAGGTGTATCCGGGCGTGGGCTACACGAGCTTTCTCGTGCCCGGCCTCGTGATGATGAGCGTGTTGCAGAACGCGTTCGCCAACAGCTCGTCGTCGCTGATCCAGTCGAAGATCACCGGCAATCTGGTGTTCGTGCTGCTGCCGCCCATCGCGCACTGGGAGATGTTCTTCGCCTATGTGCTGGCGTCGGTGGCGCGTGGGCTGTGCGTCGGGCTAGGCGTGTTCATCGTGACGATATGGTTCATCCCGATGTCTTTTTCCGCGCCGTTCTACATCATTGCGTTCGCGGTGCTCGGCTCGGGCATCCTCGGTACGCTGGGTCTGATCGCGGGCATCTGGGCCGACAAGTTCGACCATCTGTCCGCATTTCAGAACTTCCTGATCATGCCGCTCACGTTTCTTTCCGGCGTGTTCTACTCGACACATTCGCTGCCGCCGCTGTGGCGCGCGGTGTCGCATCTGAACCCGTTCTTCTACATGATCGACGGCTTTCGCTACGGCTTCTTCGGCGTCTCGGACGTGAATCCGCTGGTGAGCCTGTGCATCGTCGGCGCATTCCTGGCCGCGCTGGCGTTGATCGCCGTGCGCATGCTCGCGAGCGGCTTCAAGCTGCGTCATTAAATTCAAGGAGACTTCCATGCAACCGACTCCGGAGCAGGTGAAAGGCTATATCGCAGCCGGTCTCGCCTGTCAGCATCTCGAAGTGGAGGGCGACGGCCAGCACTTCTTCGCGACCATCGTGAGCGACGCGTTCGCCGGCAAGCGGCCGATCGCACGCCATCAGCTCGTCTATGCCGCGCTCGGCGAGCGCATGCGCGAGGAAATTCACGCGCTCAGCATGAAGACGCTCACGCCCGAGGAGTGGCAAGCGGCCTGAACCCGGCCGGCCATGCCGGCATCGCCGGGAGAATCACGCAGACATAGGCAGTAGACAGTGCGAATCATCAAAGACAACCGCGGCGTCGAAAGCGGCTCCGCAGCAGGAAGCTCGGTCGAAGGACACGTCATCATGGATAAACTGGTCATTACGGGAGGCACCCCGCTTTCCGGCGAAATCACCGTCTCGGGCGCCAAGAACGCGGCGCTGCCGATTCTTTGCGCAAGCCTGCTCACCGCGGACGACGTTCATCTGTCGAACGTGCCGAACCTGCAGGACGTGCGCACCACGCTCAAGCTGCTGAAACAGATGGGCGTGCAGTCGGAAGTGTCGGCGGACGGCCGCGTGACGCTCAATGCATCGAAGGTCGACAACCTCGTCGCGCCGTACGAGCTCGTGAAGACGATGCGCGCGTCGATCCTCGTGCTCGGGCCGCTGGTCGCGCGCTTCGGCGAGGCGAAGGTGTCGCTGCCGGGCGGCTGCGCGATCGGCGCGCGTCCGGTCGATCAGCACATCAAGGGCCTGCAGGCGATGGGCGCCGAGATCAACATCGAGCACGGCTTCATCGAAGCGCGCGCGAAGCGTCTGAAGGGCGCGCGCATCATCACCGACATGATCACCGTGACCGGCACCGAGAACCTGCTGATGGCAGCGGTCCTCGCCGACGGCGAGACGGTGATCGAGAACGCCGCGCGCGAACCGGAAGTGACGGACCTCGCGCAACTGCTCGTGAAAATGGGCGCGAAGATCGACGGCATCGGCACGGACCGGCTCGTGATCCAGGGCGTCGAGAAATTGCACGGCGCGCGGCATGCGGTCGTGCCGGACCGTATCGAAGCGGGCACGTTCCTGTGCGCGGTCGCGGCGGCGGGCGGCGACGTCACGCTGCGTCACGTCAGGCCGCATCTGCTCGATGCCGTGACGGCCAAGCTGCGCGAGGCGGGCGTGAGCATCGAGGAAGGCGACGACTGGATGCGCGTGCGCATGGCGCAGCGCGCCGAAGCGGTGAACATCCGCACCTCCGAATACCCGGCGTTCCCGACCGACATGCAGGCGCAGTTCATGGCGCTCAACACCATTGCCAACGGCACCTCGCAAGTGGTCGAGACGATCTTCGAGAACCGCTTCATGCACGTGCAGGAGCTGAACCGTCTGGGCGCGAGCATCACCATCGACGGCAATACGGCGCTGGTCGCCGGCGTCGAGAAGCTGTCCGGCGCGAAGGTCATGGCAACGGACCTGCGGGCCTCGGCCTGCCTCGTGATCGCGGCGATGTGCGCAGACGGCGAAACCTTGATCGACCGCATCTACCACCTCGACCGCGGCTACGACCGCATGGAAGCGAAGCTGACGGCGGTCGGCGCCAACGTGCGCCGTATCGCGGGCAGCGGAGGCGAACAATGAGTTCGTTGCCGCAGACGTCGTCGTCGCTGGCGGCGAGCGCGCCGCTGACGCTCGCCTTGTCGAAAGGGCGTATCTTCGAGGAAACGCTGCCGCTGCTCGCGGCAGCCGGCGTGCAGGTGGCCGAGGATCCGGAAAGCTCGCGCAAGCTCATTCTGCCGACCACCAATCCGAATCTGCGCGTCATCATCGTGCGCGCAACCGATGTCCCCACCTACGTCGAATACGGCGCGGCGGACTTCGGCGTGGCGGGCAAGGACGTGCTGATCGAACATGGCGGCGGTGGCCTGTATCAGCCGGTGGATCTGGATATCGCGCGGTGCCGGATGTCGGTCGCGGTCAAGGCCGGTTTCGACTACGCGAGCGCGGTGCGCCAGGGCGCGCGCCTGCGGGTCGCGACCAAGTACACCGAGACGGCGCGGCAGCATTTCGCGTCGAAGGGCGTGCACGTGGATTTGATCAAGCTGTACGGCTCCATGGAACTGGCGCCGCTGGTCGGGCTCGCGGATGCGATCGTCGACCTGGTCAGCTCGGGCGGCACGCTCAAGGCGAACAATCTGGTCGAGGTGGAGGAGATCATGCAGATTTCGTCGCGCCTCGTCGTGAATCAGGCGGCGCTGAAGCTCAAGCGGGCGGCGCTGAAGCCGTACCTCGACGCGTTCGAGCGCGCCACCGGCGGGTCAGGCAATTAGGCGGGCCGCACGCGCGGCGCGCCATCAGCAAAACGGAAAACCGGCATGTCCATCAAGATTCGCAAACTCGATTCCAGCACCGACGGCTTCCAGCAGGCGCTGCGCGCGGTGCTCGCCTTCGAGGCCAGTGAAGACGAAGCGATCGAGCGCTCGGTCGCGCAGATCCTCGCCGATGTGAAGGCGCGCGGCGACGCAGCCGTGCTCGACTACACCAACAAGTTCGACCGCCTGAAGGCGGACAGCGTGGCTGCGCTCGAACTGCCGTTCGCCGAGATGGAAGCCGCGCTCGAAGGACTCGAACCGAAGCGTCGCGCGGCGCTCGAAGCGGCGGCGGCGCGCGTGCGCGGCTATCACGAGAAGCAGCGCATCGAGTGCGGCAGCCATAGCTGGCAATACACGGAAGCCGACGGCACCGTGCTCGGCCAGAAGGTCACGCCGCTCGACCGCGCGGGCATCTACGTGCCGGGCGGCAAGGCGGCGTATCCGTCGTCGGTGCTGATGAACGCGATTCCGGCGCGCGTCGCAGGCGTGAAGGAAATCGTCATGGTCGTGCCGACGCCCGACGGCGTGAAGAATCCGCTAGTGCTCGCGGCGGCGCTGCTGGGCGGCGTGGACCGCGTGTTCACGATCGGCGGCGCGCAGGCCGTGGCCGCGCTCGCCTACGGCACGAAGACCGTGCCGGCCGTCGACAAGATCTGCGGCCCGGGCAATGCCTACGTGGCGTCGGCGAAGCGGCGCGTGTTCGGCACGGTCGGCATCGACATGATCGCGGGACCGTCCGAAATTCTCGTGATCTGCGACGCCACCACGGACCCGCGCTGGGTCGCGATGGACCTGTTCTCGCAAGCCGAGCACGACGAACTCGCGCAATCCATCCTGCTGTGCCCGGACGAGGCGTTCATCCGGCGCGTCGAGGAAGCGATCATCGAACTGCTGCCGGCGATGCCGCGCCGCGACGTCATCCTGCGTTCGCTGGAAGACCGTGGCGCGCTCATCAAGGTGAAGGACATGGCCGAAGCGTGCGCGATCGCCAACGACATCGCGCCGGAACACCTGGAAATCTCCGCGCTCGATCCGCATCAATGGGCCGCGCAGATCCACAACGCGGGCGCGATGTTCCTCGGCCGCTACACGAGTGAGAGCCTGGGCGACTATTGCGCCGGACCGAATCACGTG
Organism: Caballeronia sp. LZ032; assembly: GCF_031451315.1. Classification (NCBI taxonomy): domain Bacteria; kingdom Pseudomonadati; phylum Pseudomonadota; class Betaproteobacteria; order Burkholderiales; family Burkholderiaceae; genus Caballeronia; species Caballeronia sp. LZ032. The sequence continues at coordinate 2,845,131 of NZ_JARUXP010000001.1, read as the reverse complement.
TTGCCCACCTCGCGCACGGCGCGCTTCTCGTCGCCGCTCGGCGTGTACGACTTCATGAAGCGTTCGAGCGTGATCGAAGTGAGCGCGGACGGTGCGCAGACGCTCGGCGAGATCGCGGCGGAACTGGCTTACGGCGAAGGCTTGCAGGCGCATGCGCGCAGCGCGGAATACCGGATGAAGAACGTCGGCTGAACGAGGCCGGCCCACTGAACGAGGCAACCTGAGAGTTGCCGTCTGACCGGCGAGAGAGACGCTGGAACAACATGACCACAGCACAAGACATCATTCGTCCCGACGTCCTCGCGATGGCGAGCTATCCGGTGCCCGACGCCACGGGCCTCATCAAGCTCGACGCGATGGAGAATCCCTGGACGCTGCCGGAGAGTCTCGCGAAGGCGCTGGGCGAGCATCTCGCCGGCGTCGCGCTGAACCGCTATCCGGCGCCGCGTCCCGCCGAACTGCTCGCGAAGATCAAGCGCACGATGCAGGTGCCCGATGCCTGCGACGTGCTGCTCGGCAACGGTTCGGACGAACTCATCAGCATGATGTCGGTGGCATGCTCGAAGCCGGGCGCGAAGATCGTCGCGCCGGTGCCGGGCTTCGTCATGTACGAGATGTCGGCGAAGTTCGCGCATCTCGACTTCATCGGCGTGCCGCTGAAGGCGGACTTCACGCTGGACATCGATGCGCTGATCGCCGCCATCGAAACGCACACGCCCGCGCTGGTGTATCTCGCGTACCCGAACAATCCGACCGGCACGCTCTACGACGACGCCGACATCGAGCGCGTCATCGCCGCGGCGAGCCGGAGTCTCGTCGTGATCGACGAGGCGTATCAGCCGTTCGCGGAAAAGAGCTGGATGCCGCGCGCGGCGGAGTTCGACAACGTGGTCGTGATGCGCACCGTATCGAAGCTGGGGCTCGCGGGCATCCGGCTGGGCTACATGGCGGCGCGTCCCGGCTGGATCATGCAGTTCGACAAGGTGCGCCCGCCATACAACATCAACGTGCTGACGCAGGCGACCGCCGCCTTCCTGCTCGATCACCTCGACGTGCTCGACGCCCAGGCCGCCGAGTTGCGCCGCCAGCGCACGCAGCTCGCGGCGGAAGTCGCGGCCTTGCCCGGCATGACGGTTTTTCCGAGCGCCGGCAACTTCCTGCTGGTGCGCGTGCCGGATGCCGCGGTGGCTTTCGAAACCCTTTTGACTTCGCGGGTTTTGATCAAAAACGTGGGTAAAATGCACCCATTGCTGGCAAATTGCGTGCGTTTGACGGTCGGAACGGCTGAAGAGAACGCGCACATGGTCGCGGCGCTGAAAAAGCTCGCACCGCTCGCCCCAAACTAACCCCCACATTCGATCAGTCTCAAGGAATCACCATGCGCATTGCGGAAGTCGTTCGCAACACCAGCGAAACGCAGATCCGTGTGAAGCTCGATCTGGACGGCACCGGCAAGCAGAAGCTCGCCACCGGCGTCCCGTTTCTCGATCACATGCTCGACCAGATTGCCCGTCACGGGCTCATCGATCTCGACATCGAAGCGCATGGCGACCTCCATATCGACGACCATCACACGGTGGAAGACACCGGCATCACGCTCGGGCAGGCGGTGGCGAAGGCCATCGGCGACCGCAAGGGCATTCGCCGCTACGGTCATTCGTACGTGCCGCTGGACGAGGCGCTGTCGCGCGTCGTCATCGACTTCTCCGGCCGGCCGGGTCTCGAGTTCCATGTGCCGTTCACGCGCGCGCGCATCGGCACCTTCGACGTCGATCTCACCATCGAATTCTTCCGCGGCTTCGTGAATCACGCGGGCGTCACGCTGCATATCGACAACCTGCGCGGCCTCAACACGCACCATCAGGTCGAGACCGTCTTCAAGGCCTTCGGCCGCGCGCTGCGCATGGCCGTGGAACTGGACGAACGCGCGGCGGGGCAGATTCCGTCGACCAAGGGCAGTCTCTAAGCGATCACGCTGTCCGGGAGCGCGCGTGCCGCGACCACGATGGATCTGTTCAAGTCGTTCATCTCGTTGCTCGCGCTGATCAATCCGATCGGCGCGATCCCGTTTTTTCTCAGCCTGACCTCGCAGCAATCCGATATCGAGCGGCGCAATACCATCCGCGTCGCGTCCATTTCGGTGTTCTGCGTGATCGGGGTGACGGCGCTGCTCGGTCAGCAGATCATCGCGTTCTTCGGCATCTCGGTGGGCTCGTTCGAAGTGGGCGGCGGCATCATCATGCTGCTCATGGCGATCAGCATGTTGAACGCGCAGGTCGGCAACGCGCGCTCCACGCCGGAAGAACGCATGGAAGCCGAGGAACGCAACAGCATCGCGGTCGTGCCGCTCGCCATTCCGCTTCTCACCGGCCCCGGCTCGATCAGCACGGTGATCGTCTATGCTGCCAATGCGCAGCACTGGTACGACCGCTTCGGACTGGTCCTGCTGGGCGCGATCATCGCGGGGCTGTGCTTCGGCGCGCTGAATCTCGCGGAGCCCATTGCGCGCTGGGTCGGACGCACCGGAATCAATATCGGGACGCGTCTCATGGGTTTGATGTTGTCCGCGCTGGCGGTGGAGTTCATCGTCAACGGTCTGAAGGCTCTGATGCCATCTTTGAAATGAAAACTTCGATTGCGATTGTTGATTACGGAATGGGCAACCTGCGCTCGGTCTACCAGGCGCTGAAGAAGGCGGCTCCCGAAGCGGAGGTGGCGATCGTCGCCCAGCCGGAAGGCATTCGCACGGCGGATCGCGTGGTGCTGCCGGGGCAGGGCGCGATGCGCGACTGCATGGCGCATCTGGGCGAATCCGGCTTGCAGGACGCGGTGCTGCAGGCGGCGCGCGAAAAGCCGATGCTCGGCGTGTGCGTCGGCGAGCAGATGCTGTTCGACTGGAGCGAGGAAGGCAACACGAAAGGCCTCGGCCTGCTGCCGGGCAAGGTCGTGCGCTTCCAGCTGGACGGCCAGCTGCAGGACGACGGCTCGCGCTTCAAGGTGCCGCAGATGGGCTGGAACCGCGTGCGCCAGACGCAGCGGCATCCGCTGTGGGACGGCGTCGCGGACGGCGCGTTCTTCTATTTCGTGCACAGCTACCACGTGGTGCCGGCGAATCCGGCGCATACGTCGGGCGAAACGGTCTACGGCGCCGCGTTCACGTCGGCAGTGGCGCGCGACAACCTCTTCGCCACCCAGTTTCACCCCGAGAAGAGCGCGGAGGCGGGCTTGCGCGTGTATCGGAACTTCGTTCACTGGAACCCGTAAAACCGTGCATACGCTTGCGTTTGCACGTATTGCTACGGGCGCATGACCGCTGCAAGACTTGTACTACACTAGCGAGACGGCGCGCGGGGCAGGCCTCCGCAAGGGCACCGGCCCGGCGCCGTTTTGATCAACTCCACCCAGAAGATACGCGATACCTATGCTGCTCATTCCGGCCATCGATCTCAAGGACGGTCAGTGCGTGCGCCTCAAGCAGGGCGATATGGACCAGGCGACCATTTTTTCAGAAGATCCAGCGGCCATGGCCCGACATTGGGTCGATCGCGGCGCACGGCGGCTTCATCTCGTCGATCTGAACGGCGCATTCGCAGGCAAGCCGCGCAACGGCGACGCGATCCGCGCCATCGTCGATGAAGTCGGCGGCCAGATCCCCGTGCAGCTGGGCGGCGGCATCCGCGATCTCGAGACCATCGAGCGCTATCTGGACGACGGCCTCGCCTATGTGATCATCGGCACGGCGGCGGTGAAGAATCCGGGTTTCCTGCGCGATGCCTGCAGCGCGTTCGGCGGACATATCATCGTCGGGCTCGACGCCAAGGACGGCAAGGTCGCCACCGACGGCTGGAGCAAGCTGACCGGTCACGAAGTCGTCGATCTCGCGCGCAAGTTCGAGGACTACGGCTGCGAGTCGATCATCTACACCGACATCGGCCGTGACGGCATGCTTCAGGGCATCAACATCGACGCCACCGTGCGGCTCGCGCAGTCGGTCAAGATTCCGGTGATCGCGAGCGGCGGCCTGTCGAACCTGGCGGACATCGAATCGCTCTGCGAGGTCGAGTCGGAAGGCATCGAAGGCGTGATCTGCGGCCGCGCGATCTACTCCGGCGACCTCGACTTCCAGTCGGCCCAGACGCGCGCCGACGCGCTGCGCGAGGCCGACGGCGCCTGACGCCGTTGCAGCGCGGACATGTTGAGAAGCGCATCGGGCGGCGCGAGCCGCCCTCACTTCGTACCGAACCAGTAGTGGCAGAACATGGCTCTCGCTAAACGCATCATTCCCTGTCTCGACGTGACCGCGGGCCGCGTCGTGAAGGGCGTCAACTTCGTCGAGCTGCGCGACGCCGGCGATCCCGTCGAAATCGCGCGCCGCTATGACGACCAGGGCGCCGACGAACTCACCTTCCTCGACATCACCGCCACCTCGGACCAGCGCGACCTGATCCTGCCGATCATCGAGGCCGTCGCGTCCCAGGTGTTCATTCCGCTGACCGTCGGCGGCGGCGTGCGCGCCGTGGAAGATGTGCGGCGCCTGCTCAATGCCGGCGCGGACAAGATCAGCATGAACTCGTCGGCGGTCGCGAACCCGCAGCTCGTGCGCGACGCCTCGGACAAGCACGGCTCGCAATGCATCGTGGTCGCCATCGACGCCAAGCGTGTGTCGGCGGACGGCGAACCGTCGCGCTGGGAAGTCTTCACGCACGGCGGCCGCAAGGCGACCGGCATCGACGCGATCGAATGGGCGCGCAAGATGGCCGAGTTCGGCGCGGGCGAAATTCTCCTGACCAGCATGGACCGCGACGGCACCAAGTCCGGCTTCGATCTCGCCCTGACGCGCGCCGTCTCGGACGCGGTGCCGGTGCCGGTGATCGCGTCGGGCGGCGTGGGTTCGCTCCAGCATCTCGCGGACGGCGTCGTGCAAGGTCATGCGGACGCCGTGCTGGCCGCCAGCATCTTCCACTACGGCGAGCACACGGTCGGCGAAGCGAAGCGCTTCATGGCCGGGCAGGGCATCGCGGTGAGGACCTGAAGCATGACTGACAACGCCAGCTGGCTCGACCACGTCAAGTGGGACGCGAACGGCCTCGTGCCGGTGATCGCGCAGGAAGCCTCGACCAACGACGTGCTGATGTTCGCGTGGATGAACCGCGAGGCGCTCGCGAAGACCATCGAACTCAAGCGCGCGGTGTATTTCTCGCGCTCGCGCCAGCGCCTGTGGTTCAAGGGCGAGGAATCCGGACACGTGCAGCATGTCCACGACGTGCGGCTCGATTGCGACGAAGACGTCGTGCTGCTCAAGGTCGAGCAGGTGTCGGGCATTGCGTGCCACACCGGCCGCCATTCCTGTTTTTTCCAGAAATTCGAAGGCACGGCGGACAGCGGCGAGTGGGTTGCCGTCGAGCCCGTGCTGAAAGACCCCGAACGCATCTACAAATGACGCAAGCCACCACGCTGGACACGTTGTTGCGCCTTGCCGCCGTCATCGACGGCCGCAAGGGCGGCGATCCGGAACAATCCTACGTTTCGCGACTCTTTCACAAAGGTGACGACGCGGTCCTGAAGAAGATCGGCGAGGAAGCGACGGAAGTCGTGCTCGCCGCGAAGGACGCGCGACATGGCGGCGCGCCGAAGGCGCTTGTCAGCGAAGTCGCCGATTTGTGGTTTCATTGTCTCGTGATGCTGTCGCACTTCGACTTGAGCCCTGCCGACGTGATCGCGGAACTGGAGCGGCGCGAAGGTTTGTCGGGAATCGAGGAGAAGGCGCTGCGCAAGTCGCGCGAGCGCGAGCAGAACGGCGGCTGACGAGCTTTTCGCCTAGATGCGAAGGAGGGCAAGCATGAACCGGCCTTATGAACCGTATCCGCCGCCTGTCGTGCAGGATTCGAGCGATCCGCGCAACATGCGCACCTTCACCCATGTGCTGTATGCGCTGTACGCCGTCTACTGGCTGACGGGCGGGCTGACCGGCCTGATCGCCATCATTCTCAACTACATCAAGCGCGGCGACGCCGCCGGCACGCCGTACGAAGATCACTTCACCTGGCAGATCCGCACGTTCTGGTGGGCGCTGCTCGGCCATGTGATCGGACTCGTGACGATCTGGATCGGCGTCGGCTTCCTGATTCTTGCCGCGGTCAGCATCTGGACGCTTTACCGCGTCGTCAAGGGCTGGCTGTTTCTCTACGAAAACAAGACGATCGAACCGCGTGCGTGGTTCTGATCCACGGAACATTCATGAGCCAAGACAACTGCATCTTCTGCAAGATTGCTTCGGGCCAGTTGCCGAGCACGAAAGTCTACGAAGACGATGAATTCGTTGCCTTCAACGACATCAATCCGGCGGCGCCGGTGCACGTGCTGGTGATTCCGCGGAAACATATCGAGACACTTTCGCACTGCACGGAAAGCGATAGTCCGCTGCTTGGTAGAATGGTGAGCCTCGTCGGACGGCTGGCGAAGGAACTGGGCGTGGCCTACACGGGCGGCGAAACCGGCTTTCGCACGGTCATCAATACCGGGCCGGGGGGCGGTCAGGAGGTGTATCACATTCATGCGCATCTGCTGGCGGGCGACCGTCCGTGGCGCCGGATGGGATAAAACTGAAAGGTTTGTTGGCTTTCTCCTTTCCAATGAAATATTGGGCGAGCAAAATCGATAATTGATGCAGAGGCGACCTGTCTCGGCACGGGCTGAAAGGCCGACCTTCCGTCGCGGAATCCCAATCGGGGCGGAATTACGGAGAGTTTTCATTCATGGGTTCGTTGAGCATTTGGCATTGGTTGATCGTTCTGTTGATCGTGGCGCTGGTCTTCGGCACGAAGAAGCTGCGTAACATCGGCGGCGATCTGGGCGGCGCGGTGAAGGGCTTCAAGGAAGGCATGCGCGAGAATGAAACGGCTGCCACTCCGGCCGACCAGCGCGAACTGCCGCGTAACGGCGCGGTGGACGTCGAAGCGAAGGACAAGTCCCGTTCGGGCGACTACCGTTAATCCGTCCGCCGACCGCAACTCTTCACAGCTCGTTCAATGCTCGATCTCGGTCTGACAAAAATGGCGGTCATCGGCGTCGTGGCGCTGGTGGTCCTCGGGCCGGAGCGCCTGCCCGGCGTGGCCCGCACGGCGGGCGCGCTGTTCGGGCGCGCGCAACGCTACATCAACGACGTCAAGTCGGAAGTCGTGCGCGAGATGGAGCTCGACGAACTCAAGAAGATGCGCACCGAGTTCGAGACGGCGGCGTCCAACGTCGAAACGTCGATCCACGAGAATCTGAAGCGCCACGAAACCGAACTCAACGACGCGTGGAATCAGGGCACGTCGGTCGCGCCGAACATCGCGGGCGGTGCCGATGAAGCGGTGGACATGGCGTCGGCTGGATCGGACAAGCCCTGGGCGCAGTCGTCGTCCACTTCGGGCACGGCGAAGCGCAAGAACTGGCGCGTCAAGCAGGGCGCAATCCCCAACTGGTACAAACGCACCACCGTGCATCGCACGCGCGTGCAATCGGGCGCGGCGCGCGTTGCCCGCCATACGCCGGCCACCCTGCGCCGGCCGACGAAGTTCTTCTGAGAGCCGCACTTCCTTCACCGATGACTCCAACCGAGGGCGGCGTGAGCGACCCGCAAGAAACAAAGCAAGAGCCCGTCGAAGAGACGTTCATTTCCCATCTCGTCGAACTGCGTGACCGCATCATTCGTGCGGGCGCGTCGGTCATCGTCGTGTTCATCGGGCTGGTGTACTGGGCGCCGGACATTTTCCGGCTGCTGGCGCGCCCGCTGATGCAGAACCTGCCGCGCGACGGCAAGATGATCGTCACCGACGTCACCGGCTCGTTCTTCGTGCCGATGAAGGTGACCATGCTCGTCGCCTTCGTCATTGCGCTGCCGTTCGTGCTGTACCAGATCTGGGCGTTCGTCGCGCCGGGTCTATACCAGCACGAGAAGAAGCTGGTCGCGCCGCTCGTGTTCAGCAGCTATTCGCTGTTTCTGTGCGGCATGGCGTTCGCCTATTTCGTCGTGTTCCCGACCATCTTCCGCGTGATGGCGCATTACAACGCGCCGCTCGGCGCGGAAATGACGACGGATATCGACAACTATCTGAGCTTCGTGCTGACCATGTTCCTTGCGTTCGGCGTGACTTTCGAGGTGCCGATCGTCGTGGTGCTGCTCGCGCGCATGGGCGTCGTGTCCATTCAGAAGCTCAAGCAGATCCGCCCTTACGTGATCGTCGGCGCGTTCGTCATTTCGGCGGTGGTCACACCGCCCGACGTGTTCTCGCAACTGATCCTCGCCATTCCGCTGGTGATTCTCTATGAGGCCGGCATCATCGCGGCGCGGATGGTGATCGGCAAGGATGGCGTCAAGAAGGACGAAGCGGCAACGGAATAGCCGAACGGGTGCGGCCGATTGTCGCGCCCCACGCGCTCATGCAAATAAAAAGGCAGCTTCGAGTCATCGAAGCTGCCTTTTTCGCTATTCAGACGCGGCGCCTCTTACTCGTCGTTCTGATCGCCCTGGTCGCCCTGATCGTCTTCCGGCATCTGCGGCGCGCGCGGCGGCGCGGGGCGCTTGCCGATCATCACGTTGACGTCGAGCTCCTTGTTCTTGCGCATCAGGTGAACCTTCACCGAGGTGCCCGGCTTGATCTGTGCAACGACGTTGAGCAGGCGCGTGGTGTCGGTGATCGTGTCGTCGTTGATGGACACGAGGATGTCGCCCGGCTTGATGCCGGCCTTGTCGGCCGGGCCGCCTTGCAGCACGCCCGCAACGATCGCACCGGCCTTCTGGTCCAGCCCGAACGATTCGGCGATCTCCGGCGTCACATCCTGCGGCTCCACGCCGATCCAGCCGCGCGTCACGCTGCCCGTCGTGATGATGCTTTCGAGCACGCTGCGCGCAGTGGACACCGGAATCGCGAAGCCGATACCGAGCGAACCGCCGCTGCGCGAGTAGATGGCAGTATTGATGCCGAGCAGGTTGCCGTTGACGTCGACGAGCGCGCCGCCGGAATTGCCCGGGTTGATGGCCGCGTCGGTCTGGATGAAGTTCTCGAACGTGTTGATGCCGAGGTGATTGCGGCCGAGCGCGCTGACGATGCCCATCGTGACCGTCTGCCCGACGCCGAACGGATTGCCGATCGCCAGCACGACATCGCCGACGCGCGTCTGGTCCATGCGGCCGAGCGTGATGGACGGCAGGTTGGTCATGTTGATCTTCAGCACCGCCAGATCGGTCTCCGGATCGACGCCGATCACCTTTGCGCTGGACGTGCGGCCATCGGCGAGCGCAACCTCGATTTGATCTGCGCCGTCGACGACATGCTGGTTCGTTAGAATGTAACCTTCCGAGCTGACGATGACACCTGAGCCGAGATTCGACGCCGGCGGCTCGTCGCTCTTGCGCTTGTTCTTGTCACCGAAGAAATAGCGGAACAGCGGGTCTTTCGCGCGCGGGTCGGGCGGCAGGTTGCCGTCCTTGCTGGAGAACACGTTCACGACGGCCGGCATCGCCTTTTGCGCGCCTTCCGAATAGGACGATTGAACGGGGCGTGAGCCGATGCTCGGCGCCACTTCCTGCAACGCGACGATCGGCTCGGCAAGCTGCTTGCCGAACTGGCCCTGGCGCTGAAGCCACTGCGGTTTCAAGGTCGCAATGATGAACATCAGGGCCAAAAGCACGGTGACCGCTTGGGCAAAAAATAGCCAGAAGCGTCTAAGCATTTGAAGGGATAGAGGATTTCATGGATCGGATCGAACTCGAATTGTATCTGAACAATCTGCTGGAAATCGGCCGCTTCAAGGACTATTGCCCGAACGGTCTGCAGGTTGAAGGCACGCGCCGCGTGCAGAAGATCGCGACTGGCGTGACGGCCTCGCTGGCGTTCCTCGAGGCCGCGCTGGAATGGGGCGCCGACACCGTGCTCGTGCATCACGGCTACTTCTGGCGCAACGAGGCGCCGCAGATCACGGGGCGCAAGCATCGCAGACTGCGCACGCTGATCGCCAACGACGTCAACCTGTTCGCCTACCACCTGCCGCTCGATTCGCATCCGGAGTTCGGCAACAATGCGCAGATCGGTGCGCGGCTCGGGTTGATCGCGGACAACCGTTTCGCCGACCAGGACCTGGGCTGGATCGCGACGCTCGGGATGCCGCTCTCGCTCGAGCACTTCAGCGCGATGGTCGAGAATGCGCTCGGCCGCAAGCCGCTCGTATTCGGCGATGCGGACCGCGAACTGCGCCGCGTGGCATGGTGCACCGGCGGCGCGCAAGGCTATTTCGACGAAGCCATCGCGGCCGGCGCCGACGTGTATCTGAGCGGCGAAGTCTCCGAGCAGACCATGCACACGGCGGCGGAATCGGGCGTCGCGTATATCGGCGCGGGTCATCACGCCACCGAACGTTATGGCGTGCAGGCGCTGGGCGCACATCTCTCGGAGCAGTTCGATATCGAGCATCTTTTTATCGACATCGATAACCCGGTTTAATGCGCCATTAAGTCGCAGCATCGATTATTTCTGCTTGCAACCGCCTTAACAGCGTTAAAAGAATGCTTCACAAGATTGCGCGAAAAACGTGGGGAAAACCCTGAAGCATCAATTACTTCGAGTGATTTTTGCTAGTCAGCCCTTGTAAATGCCAAGTCCATTCGCGCACACTAACGGCGGAACACTGATGTGACGGTATAAATCCAACTCAGAAGTGGGGCGTGTGATGCGAGACAAGGATGAGAAACGCGTCGACGGCGGCCGCCGTACCTGGCTGATTGCGACGACCGTAGCAGGTGGTGTCGGAGGTGTGGCAACGCTCGTGCCCTTCGTGGGCTCGTTCGCTCCATCGGAGAAGGCCAAGGCGGCGGGCGCGCCCGTCGAGGTCGACATCAGCGGACTCAAGCCGGGCGAAATGATGACGGTTGCCTGGCGCGGCAAACCGGTGTGGATCCTCAACCGCACCGACGAGATGCTCGCGGACATCAAGAAGGCCGACAACGAAGTGGCCGACCCGAAGTCCAAGATGGAATTCTCGATGCCGTTGCCGGAGTACTGCAACAACGAGTATCGGTCCCGTGCCGATCGCAAGAACATTCTCGTGGCGGTCGCCGTGTGCACCCATCTGGGCTGCACGCCGACGCCGCGCTTCCAGGAAGGTGCCCAACCCAATCTCCCCGATAACTGGCCGGGCGGTTTCCTCTGCCCGTGTCACGGCTCCACGTATGACCTGGCGGGCCGCGTCTTCAAAAACAAGCCTGCGCCGCAGAACCTGGACATTCCCCCGTTCATGTTCACTTCCGCGACGCAACTCGTGATCGGCAAGGACGAAAAGGGAGAGGCGTAAATGGCGACCGCAGACAAGGAAGTGGAGACTACGGGCCTGATCGGCTGGATCGATCGCCGGTTTCCGCTGACCTCCACGTGGAAGAAGCACGTTTCCGAATACTACGCACCGAAGAACTTCAACTTCTGGTACTTCTTCGGCTCGCTTGCCATGCTGGTGCTGGTGAACCAGATCGTCACCGGCATCTTCCTGACGATGAACTACAAGCCCGATGCGACGCTCGCGTTCGCATCGGTCGAGTACATCATGCGCGAGGTGCCATGGGGCTGGCTCATCCGCTACATGCACTCGACGGGCGCCTCGATGTTCTTCGTCGTCGTCTACCTGCACATGTTCCGCGGGCTGATGTACGGCTCGTACCGCAAGCCGCGCGAACTCGTGTGGATTTTCGGCTGCGCCATCTTCCTGTGTCTCATGGCCGAGGCGTTCTTCGGCTATCTGCTGCCGTGGGGGCAGATGTCGTTCTGGGGCGCGCAGGTGATCGTGAACCTGTTCTCGGCGATTCCGTTCATCGGGCCGGACCTGTCGCTGTGGATTCGCGGCGATTACGTCGTCTCCGATGTCACGCTGAACCGCTTCTTCGCGTTCCACGTCATTGCAATTCCGCTGGTGCTGCTGGGTCTGGTGGTCGCGCATCTGGTCGCGCTGCATGAAGTGGGCTCGAACAATCCGGACGGCATCGAGATCAAGGCGAAGAAGGACGCGAACGGCATCCCGGTCGACGGCATTCCGTTCCACCCGTACTACTCCGTGCACGACTTCATGGGCGTGAGCGTATTCCTGCTGATTTTTGCGGCGATCATCTTCTTCGCGCCGGAAATGGGCGGGTATTTCCTCGAAGCGAACAACTTCGTGCCGGCCAATCCGTTGCAGACGCCGCCGGAAATCGCGCCGGTCTGGTATTTCACAGCTTTCTACGCGATGCTGCGCGCGACCACGGATCCGTTCAAGATCGTGCTGATGATCGTGATCGCGGTGCTTGGTTTGCTCGCGTTGCTGAAGGCGCGCGGCAAGTGGCGGCTGGGCCTGCCGGTGCTGGCGGTGCTCGTGCTGATCTTCATGGCGCTGACCGAATCGAAATTCTGGGGCGTGGTGGTGATGGGCGCGGCGGTGGTGTCGCTGTTCTTCCTGCCGTGGCTTGACCGCAGCCCGGTCAAGTCGATCCGTTACCGGCCGCTGTTCCACAAGGTGTTCTACGGGATCTTCGTGTTCGCCTTCCTGCTGCTGGGCTTTTTGGGAACGCGACCGCCATCGCCCGCCGCGACGCTGATCGCGCAGATCTGCGCGCTGATCTACTTCGCGTTTTTCCTCGGCATGCCGTTCTGGACGCCGCGCGGCAAATTCAAGACGCCGCCGGAGCGAGTGCACTACAAACCTCACTGAGCTCACGTCCGGAGACGAATACGATGAAAAAATGGCTCTCTACAATATCGATGATCGGTGCGGTGCTGTTTGCGTTCGGAACGGCGACGACGGTGCATGCCCAGGAAGGCGCGGTCCTGGATCGCGCGCCGGACAGTTCCGACAATCTTGCGTCCCTGCAGCATGGCGCCCAGATTTTTGTAAACTACTGCCTGAACTGCCATAGCGCGACGCTGATGCGGTACAACCGGCTGACCGACATCGGCCTCAGTGAGAAGCAAATTCAGGAAAATCTGCTCTTCACGACGGACAAAGTCGGCAATACCATGTCCATTGCGATGCGCCCGGAAGACGCGAAGGCGTGGCTCGGCGCGGCGCCGCCGGATTTGTCGGTGGAGGCGCGGGCGCGCGGCAAGGACTGGTTGTACACGTATCTGCGGAGCTTCTACCGTGATCCGACCCGGCCCACCGGCTGGAACAATCTCGTGTATGAGAACGTCGGCATGCCCCATGTGTTGTGGACGTTGCAGGGCATCCGGGACGCCAAGTTCGAGACCGACGTCGACGAGCACACTGGCGAAAAGGTAAGAAGATTCGTGGGTTACACTCAGGTTACACCGGGCGCCATGTCGTCCGTGGATTATGATTCTGCTGTAGCCGATCTCGTTTCGTACATGTCGTGGATGTCGGAACCTGCGCAGCAGACGCGCAAGCGGCTCGGCGTCTGGGTTCTGCTGTTCCTGGCGCTCTTGAGTTTCCTCGCGTGGCGCCTGAACGCGGCATACTGGAAAGATATCAAATAGCGCGCCTTCAACGGCGTGGGTCGGCGCGACGGCGTTTTCTGAGCAAAATGCCGCGGTCGGCCCTTCGAGTTTACTGAAGGAACTTTAAAAACATGATGGTTCTGTATTCCGGCACTACTTGCCCGTTCTCCCAGCGCTGCCGGCTGGTGTTGTTCGAAAAGGGCATGGATTTCGAGATTCGCGACGTTGACCTGTTCAACAAGCCGGAAGACATCGCGGTGATGAATCCGTATGGCCAGGTGCCGATTCTCGTCGAGCGGGACCTGATCCTGTACGAGTCGAATATCATCAATGAATACATCGACGAGCGTTTTCCGCATCCGCAGCTGATGCCCGCAGATCCTGTGCAGCGCGCACGGGCGCGGCTGTTCCTGCTCAATTTCGAGAAAGAGTTGTTCGTGCACGTCGGGACGCTCGAGAACGAGAAGGGCAAGGCGGCCGAGAAGAATCACGAGAAGGCGCGCAGTGCCATCCGCGACCGTCTCACGCAGCTCGCACCGATCTTCCTGAAGAACAAGTACATGCTGGGCGAAGAATTCTCGATGCTCGACGTGGCAATTGCACCGCTGTTGTGGCGTCTGGATCACTACGGCATCGAGCTGTCGAAGAATGCAGCGCCGTTGATGAAGTATGCCGAGCGGATCTTCAGCCGACCGGCTTATATTGAAGCGCTGACGCCTTCCGAAAAGGTGATGCGTCGCTAGTCTGAGAGCGTTGGGACGCGGCGGCGCGCACTTGTGCGGCGCGGCGCTCCCGGCGGAGGAAAGTTGATGCAAGAGATTTCCACCAAGCCTTATCTGCTGCGCGCGCTGTACGAATGGTGCACGGATAACGGGTTCACGCCACACATCGCGGTGCGGGTCGACGCGGCTACGCGCGTGCCGCGGCAGTTCGTCCGCAACGACGAGATCGTGTTGAACATCAGCTTCGAGGCGACGAGCCAGTTGCAGATGGGCAATGAATGGATCGAGTTCAGCGCGCGGTTCTCTGGCAAGTCGCACAAGATCGAAGTGCAGGTGGCGAATGTGCTCGCCATTTATGCACGAGAGAATGGGCAGGGCATGGCCTTCCCGGTCGAGCCGGCGGCGCATCCTGGCGCGGAACCGGTCGGTGCGCCGCTTGCGCCGCGTCCCGCCGAGCGCGCTCCTCGCCAGGTCGAGGAATCGCCGGGCGAGGCAGCCGATGCCGCGCGCGAAGAGCCGCAGTCCGGGCTCGGAGAAGACGCTTCGAAATCGGCTGTGAGGTCCCACCTCAAAGTCGTCAAATGAAGTAGAATCTCGTCCTTCGCCGGCTTAGCTCATCAGGTAGAGCGCTTGACTTGTAATCATGAGGTGGCGGGTTCGAGTCCTGCAGCCGGCACCAAGCTTGAGGTCGACGGGCCGTGTGAAGTCCACACGGCCCGTTTGCATCAAGTGAGGCGGATCGACGCAAAGCAGTTTTGGTCGATAAGGAAGTTTGAATTTCTTGTTGACAGACTTCAAAACGTTGTTCATAATCTCGTTTCTCTGCTGCTGATGCAGCGACGCAAGACGGAAGTGCAGTGGTTCTGTTCTGCGGTGTGCTCTTTAAAAACTAACAGCCGATAAGTGTGGGCGCTTGATGCGGGTGCGGCCGGTTCCTTGAATCGGTAATAGCAAAAGTATCAAGAGTCTCACA
>NZ_JARUXP010000001.1:2774425-2824742 GCF_031451315.1 Caballeronia sp. LZ032 | reverse complement strand
CACCCCTTCCCATCCCGAACAGGACCGTGAAACGACTCCACGCCGATGATAGTGCGGATCACCCGTGTGAAAGTAGGTAATCGTCAGGCTCCTCATGCTACAAACAAAAACCCCACCCCACAAAGGTGGGGTTTTTGCGTTTCAGACCGCCACAGCGCGCACTGCTCCCGTGGCTTCGACCATAACGCGCCGATCAGAAACAAATCAAAACCCCCGCGCGCTAGAATTTCTCTTTTGTATCCGCCAAGGCAAATGCCTACCGAGTTCCCATGCTACGTCTAAGCGAAATCAAGCTCCCGCTCGATCATCCCGAGTCTGCGATTGAAGCTGCGGTCGTCGCTCGTCTCGACGAGATCGGCGTATCGGCCAAAGAACTCGTGCATTTCCACGTGTATCGCCGGGCGCACGACGCGCGCAAGCGTGCAGACATCAAGCTCACGTACATCATCGATGTCGAATTGCAGGACGAAGCGCCCGTCCTGAAGCGTCTCGAAATGCGGCCGCTTCCGCACTGCGGTGCTACGCCAGACATGGCCTATCACTTCGTCGCGAAAGCACCGGCGGAATCGACGCAACTTAGGCCCGTCGTGATCGGCATGGGTCCTTGTGGATTGTTTGCCGGCTTGATCCTGGCCCAAATGGGTTTTCGTCCAATCATCCTCGAGCGTGGCAAAGCCGTTCGCGAGCGCACCAAGGACACATGGGGTCTGTGGCGGCGTAACGAGCTCAATCCCGAGTCGAATGTGCAATTCGGCGAAGGCGGCGCCGGCACGTTCTCCGACGGCAAGCTCTACAGCCAGATCAAGGATCCGAAACACTACGGCCGCAAGGTGCTCGACGAATTCGTCAAAGCCGGCGCGCCCGAAGACATCCTGTATCTGAGCCGGCCGCACATCGGCACATTCCGGCTCGTCAGCATGGTCGAAAAGATGCGCGCGGAGATTCATCAACTGGGCGGGGAAGTCCGATTCCAGCAGCGCGTCGAGGATATCGAGATCGAAGGCGGCAAGGTGCGCGGCCTGCGTCTGTCTTCCGGCGAGACGCTGCGGTGCGATCACATCGTGCTCGCGATCGGCCACAGCGCCCGCGATACCTTCCAGATGCTCCATGACCGCGGTGTCTACATGGAAGCGAAGCCGTTTTCACTCGGGTTCCGTATCGAGCATCCGCAAGGTGTGATCGATCGCAGCCGCTTCGGCAAGTTCGCCGGACACGAGAAACTGGGCGCCGCCGACTACAAGGTCGTCCACCACGCCAGCAACGGCCGCGCGGTCTACAGCTTCTGCATGTGCCCGGGCGGAACGGTGGTCGCGGCGACGTCGGAGCCGGGGCGCGTCGTGACGAACGGCATGAGCCAGTACTCGCGCGCCGAACGCAACGCCAATGCGGGCATCGTCGTCGGCATTACGCCGGATGATTATCCGGGCGGGCCGCTCGCCGGCATCGACTTCCAGCGCAAGTGGGAAGAGCGCGCCTTCGAACTGGGCGGTCACGATTACTGCGCGCCAGGCCAGCTGGTGGGCGACTTCATCGCCGGGCGGCCCTCGACGTCGCTCGGTTCGGTGACGCCGTCATACAAGCCGGGCGTCAAGCCGACCGACCTGAGCACCGCGCTTCCCGACTACGTGATCGAAGCGATCCGCGAAGCCCTGCCCGAACTCGACAAGAAGATCAAAGGTTTCGCCATGCACGATGCCGTGCTGACGGGCGTTGAGACGCGCACGTCGTCGCCGTTGCGGCTGCGTCGGAAGGATGATTATCAGAGCGTCAACGTCGAAGGACTGTATCCGGCGGGCGAGGGCGCCGGTTATGCGGGCGGCATCTATTCCGCGGCGATCGATGGCATCGAGGTCGCGGAAGCGCTCGCCCTGAAGATGATGGCTGAGCACGCCGCGACCGCTTGAGGCAATCAAGTCACCACACCCACCTGCCAGGGCACGAACTCGCTTTGCCCATAGCCGTGCAGTTCACTCTTCGACGCCACGCCTGACGCGCAGTCGAGCATCATCTGGAAAATCTGTTCGCCGAGTTGATCGATGGTCGCGCTGCCGTCGATCACGCCGCCGCAGTTGATGTCCATGTCCTCCTCCTGCCGCTCCCACAGCGCGGTATTGGTCGCGAGCTTGAGCGAGGGCGAGGGCGCGCAGCCGTAGGCGGAGCCGCGCCCGGTCGTGAAGCAGATCAGATTCGCGCCGGACGCGACCTGACCAGTGGCCGACATCGGATCGTAGCCGGGCGAATCCATGAACACGAAGCCCTTCGCGTCGATGCGCTGCGCATACTCGTAGACCTCGACGAGATTCGTCGTGCCGCCCTTCGCGACCGCGCCCAGCGATTTTTCGAGAATGGTCGTCAATCCGCCGACCTTGTTGCCGGCCGAAGGATTGTTGTCCATCGCGGCGCCGTTACGGGCACAGTAATCCTCCCACCATTTGATGCGCGCGAGCAGCTTTTCGCCGACCTCACGCGTGACGGCCCGTCGCGTCAACAGGTGCTCGGCGCCATACACTTCCGGCGTTTCCGAGAGAATTGCGGTGCCGCCGTGCGCGACGAGCTTGTCCACTGCCGCGCCCAGCGCCGGATTCGCCGAAATGCCCGAATAGCCGTCCGATCCGCCGCACTGCAGGCCAACGATCAGATGCGCCGCCGGAACCGGCTCGCGCGTGACACGATTTGCCTCCGCCAGCATGTCCTTCACCATCGCGATGCCGCGCTCGATCGTCTTCCGCGTGCCGCCGCTGTCCTGAATGGTGAAGCTGCGCAGTTTCTCGCCGTCCTTGAGCCCGCTCGATTCGAGCACGCCCGAAATCTGGTTCGTCTCACAGCCCAGGCCGACGAACAATACCGAGTAGAAATTCGGATGCACCGCGTAACCCGCGAGCGTGCGGCGCAGGATGCCGAGCCCGTCGCCTTTCATGTCGATGCCGCATCCCAGCCCGTGCGTCAGCGCAATCACGCCGTCCACGTTCGGATAATCCGCCAGCGCTTCCGGATGAACGTCGCGCCGGAAATGATCGGCGATGGCCCGCGCGACCGTCGCCGAACAATTCACGCTCGTCAGCACGCCGACGAAATTGCGCGTCGCCACCCGGCCGTCGTCGCGGCGGATGCCCATGAATGTGGCGGGCGCGTCGACGAAGGGCGTCGGATGGAGATCGACGCCGAATTCGTGTTCGCGCGTGAAATCGGCCATCGAGAGATTCTGGGTGTGGACATGCTGACCGCGCGCAATCGCCTCGCGCGCCACGCCGATGATCTGGTTGTAGCGCTTGACCGGCTCGCCGGCGGCGATGTCGCGGGTGGCGATCTTGTGTCCCGGCGGAATCAGCCCGGTGACGACGAGATCTTCAGATGCGATGCGCGCGCCTGAAACCAGCTGACGCGTCGCGATCACGACGTCGTCTTTCGGATGCAGCCGGATGACGGCATGGTCGTTGAGTGGGGTGGACATGGTTTATGTTCTCAGACCGTGGAGGGGGCGTGGCTGTCGCGCCGCGCCTGTTCTTCTTCGGCGCGATTGAGCGGTTCGATCTTGCCGACAATCACAAGATAGCTGAATGCGCCCAGGAAGCAGAAGCCGCCCGCGACGCACAGCGGAATCACGAACGAGCCCTTGGTGATGGCGAGCATCACGCCGGTGAAGGTCGTGATGACGATGCCCGCCAGATTCGACGCGAAATTCTGGATGCCGCCGATGGACGCGACGTGATCCGGCGTCGGTGCGACGTCGCTCGGCAACGACCAGATGCTGGCCGCGGCGAACGCGAGGCTGGCGTAGGCGATGCCGAAGAACGCGAGCATCAGGTAGATGTTCTCGACGAACGCGCAGAGCGTGATGACCGAGGACAGCAGCATGCCGCCGACCATGCAGGTCTTGCGCGCGGCGGTGAGGCTCCAGCCGCGCTTGAACAGCGCGTCGGAGACCCAGCCGCCGAACCAGCCGCCCGGAATCGACATCAGCGCGGGAATGGTGCCGAGCGTGCCGAGCGACTTGAGCGAGAAGCCGTGTGCCTGGACGAGATAGCTCGGAAACCAGGTGATGAAGAAGTAGATCACGAAGTTCAGGCAGAAGAAGCCCAGCATCATGCCCCACAGCGTGCGGTACTTGAACAGCGACGCCCACGACACCTTGTTGCGCGGCGCGACCGGCACCGGCGCGACATCGGTTTCACCGGTCAGGTCGCCGCGCGACTTGTTCCGGTAGATCACGAACCAGCCGAGAATCCACGCGAAACCGATCACGCCGGTAATGACAAACGACGCTTCCCAGCCGAACGTGCTGATGATCAGCGCGACGACCGGAATCGACAGCGCGGAGCCGACGCGCGAGCCGCTGTCGAAGATGCTGGTGGCGAACGCGCGCTGTTCCTTCCTGAACCATTGCGACACGAGTTTCGCGCACGACGGATACGCGCCCGCCTCGCCGATGCCGAGCATCAGGCGGCAGCCGAACATGCCGGCGACGCTCGTCGCGACGGCCGTCAATGCCGTGAAGACCGACCACCACCCGACCGCCAGCGGCAGCGCGATGCGCGCGCCGACGCGATCGACGAACCAGCCGAAGGGCATCTGCATCAGCGCGTAGCTCCAGAAGAAGCCGCTCAGGATGAAGCCCATTTCGGCGGGACCGATGTTGAGCGCCTTCTCGATCTGCGGCGCCGCGACGGCGAGGTTGGCGCGATCGATGTAATTGATCGCGATGGCCAGAAAGGCGAGAAAAATCACTACCCAACGCATTTTGCGCATTGCTTGTCTCCTCCGTGATGGGGCGGCACTTTTAATGTCTGATGACGTCGCCGCAATGCCGGCGCGGCGCGTCGTGATTCGAAAAGGGTCGTTCCGCTCTTCAGGCGGATTCGAGGGCGTCGCGCAGACGCTTCTGCGCGAGATCGAGCTTGAGTTCGCGCGCCAGATCGATCACCGGCTGAAAGCGGCGTTGCTTCTTTTCGCCGTGGTTCCGCGCGATGTCGGCGAGCCGGTGTACCAGGAACGGGTTCTCGAAACGGTCGCGCACGCTCGCCACATAGTCCGTGGCGACGTCGCGTTGTCCGAGCGCCGCGAAAACCGGCAGCACTTCATCGCGCCAGGTCGCTTCGAGCGGATCGCGGAAGGCGGCGTCGCGCATGGCGTCGAGGACGGTCATGTCGGCTGCGGCGTCGCGCGTGCGCCAGATTTGCGCGAGCATCGTGTGGCCGAGATTCAGCAGGAAGAGCTTGAGGCGCTCGTAGTGGGCGAGGTCGTCGGTGATCACGATGTCCTCGTGCTCGCACGGCAGCACCATGCCCGCCCGGCGCTCGATCGCCCACAGCGCGTACGGCTCGGCGATCGCGCCCACCGGCGGGATCGGCTCCGACACGATGCGGTCCACGAGCGAATTCACCCACACGCAGTCGTTCGTCAGATAGTCGATGTAGGCCGCACTCAAGTCCCAGCCGCGCGCCACGCCGATCACCAGATCGCGCAGCGTGTCGCCATTGCGGGACACCAGTTCGCAGGGCAGCAGCGTGATCGGCGCGGCTCCGGCGGCGAAGCGCGCGTGCAGCAGCACCGCGAGCTTCGCCGCGAAACCGCGCGGCGCGCGCGGGCTGTCGAGCAGGTCGCGCGTGTCCTCGTCGAAGAGGGCGTAGCCGGCATCCGCCGTGTTCGAGACGATAACCTTCACCTCTCGCTCAATGCGCGTCCTGAGCAACGGCCAGTCCTCGTCCGCATGCAGCGCTTCGCCGATGGCATCGCACTCGATGGTTGCGTCGATGGTCTCGTCCCGCCGGCGGCCGCGAATCCGCACCGGATAGCGGCCCGTTTTTTTCAGCGCCTCGATGCGGGCACGGCTGTCCGCGCTGGAGGTCGTCTGCACGACCGTGATCTTGCCGAGCGCTTTTGCCGGATCGCGCCGCGCCGCTTCGGCGACGAAGAAATCCACGTGCGCCTGCAAGAATCGGCTCGTGCCGAACTGGAGAATGGGGTGGCTCATGAATATGCGGGGCCGTTCTGACCGTCGGCGCGAGCGCTCGTCGGTCGTTTATCAAGGTGGGAACGGTTCCAGATCGCCGGAAAAAAAAGTGGCCAACCTGGCCTTACCGGATTGCATACTAGTGGCTCGAAATGGAATTGGTCAAGCCACTTGAAGGCGGCCGGTTCGAGGGTGAGCGCGGTTTTGCGGTGCTCGTCCCCTTCGGCTGATTACAATCCACGTTTTCCCCGACTCGAAAGCAGGAGCCCAGCACGTGAGCGTGAAACCTCCCGAGACGCGCCGCCTTTATCTCCAGATCGCCGACAAGTTGCGCGGGTTGATCGAGCAGCAGGATTTCGCGCCGAATGGCCGCCTGCCATCCGAGCGCGAGCTCGCGCAGCGGCTCGGCGTATCGCGGCCATCGGTGCGCGAGGCGCTGGTCGCGCTCGAACTGGAAGGGCGTGTCGAGATCCGCATGGGATCGGGGGTGTATATCGTCGCCGCGCCGGTCGCCAAGCCTCCGGCCACCGAGACGGAGCTCGGCGAAAGCCCGATCGAGATCATGAACGCGCGCAGCGTGATCGAAGGCGCGATTGCCGCGAGCGTGGCGCCGTTCGTCAAGCCGAAGGCGTTGAAGGCGCTGCGCGCGCTGTACGAATCGATGGCGCGCGAAGTCGCGAACGGCCAAGTGCCGATGGCCGCCGATCGCGCGTTCCACATCGCGATCGCGCAGATGGCCGGCAACGACGTGCTGGTGCGCACGGTCGGCAGTCTGTACGACGAACGACATAGTCCGTTGTCATCGACCTTGCGTGGGCACTTCGAAGGGGAGGAAACGTGGCTCGCCGCACTGGGCGAGCATCGGGAGATTCTGGAAGCGCTTGAAGCGCGCGACGCCGTCCAGGCGCAGGCCGCGATGCAGCGGCACATGCGTCAGTCGGCGGCGCGGCTGATGACGAGACGCAAGGGCTGAAGCCGGTACGGGTCCGCGACGCGCACCGGATTCAGCGAGCCGTGATGCCCGGCTCGCCGTTCAACCCGGATAGGCTTCATCGACTTTCAGACCAGCCAGCTTGAAGATGACGCGCAGCGTCTGCGGCGCGATTTCGCGGCGCGAGGCCAGCGTCGTCAGGACAAAGTCCATGACCTTCGCGTACTTCAGCATGGTCAGGCAGCTTTCGATATCAGTGGAGCCGTCGCGCATCGATTCGGCCAGGCGCAACATCTCCACGGAAATCTCTCGGGCCATCTCCAGTTCGAGTTGCTGCTTCTCGCTCCACGCGGGCATCGCCGTCAATGCTGCGAGCATGTCCTGGAACTGCTTCTCTGCTTTCTTGTCGGGGATCGCGTCCATCGCCGTCCTCTCATGTTCGTGGCGCCGGCGAGTCGCATCGCCGCGCTGTGCGTTAGGTGTTACGTAACAAAGCCGGGTGCGGTGACATCGCGGCGCGTGTCGAAGCGTGGCCTGCCAGCTTGCTGCTCCTGCGTGCCGCACCGGTACGCGATGCGGCGCCGCGCTGTGTGTCGTCTCTTCCAATGGCCTCATTGTCGGACGGTGCACAATCTGTTCCATGCGTTCTGCCGCTACGCATTAGCCGATCAGCCGATGGCCGGAACACAGAGCGTCTTTGCGCTTTTGGGTAAACTTCCCCTTTTCAGGCGTGAGTACCAGCGGTTAGCGCACATTCAGCGCAAACACGCTCCGCCTTATTTTTTCGACAGACCTTCACGATGACCAGGAAGTCCCCCGCGCCGGGTTCGGAGAGCCCCGATCCCTCCACCAAACACGAGATCCGTCCCGAACAGTCGATCGAACTGCTGAAGGAACTCCATATCCTCACGCGCGACGGCAAGATGAATCAGGACAGCCGCCGCAAACTGAAGCAGGTCTACCACCTCTATCAGTTCATCGAACCGCTGCTCGCCGACGTGCATGCGCGCCAGGGAGCGGTATCGCTCGTGGATCACGGCGCGGGCAAGTCTTATCTCGGGTTCATTCTCTACGATCTGTTCTTCAAGACTCTGCGCGATCGGTCACACATCTTTGGAATCGAGACGCGTGAAGAACTGGTGAAAAAGTCAGAGGAATTGGCGGCCCGACTCGGGTTTACCGGGATGTCGTTCCTCAATCTGTCGGTGGCCGAATCAATGCATTCCGACCGCTTGCCGGCTTCGGTTGATGTCGTCACCGCGCTGCACGCATGCAATACCGCCACCGACGACGCCATCCAGTTCGCTCTGCAGAAGAAGGCGAAGTACATCGTGGTCGTGCCGTGCTGTCAGGCGGAAGTAGCCTCGGTGCTGCGCAAGAACAAGGGGCACTCGCTCGCGAAGAACGTGCTGACGGAAATGTGGCGGCATCCGCTGCACACGCGCGAATTCGGGAGTCAGATCACCAACGTGCTGCGCTGCCTGCAACTCGAATCGCACGGTTATCAGGTGAGCGTGACGGAACTCGTCGGCTGGGAGCACTCGATGAAGAACGAGTTGATCGTCGCGCAGTTCAAGGACTTGCCGCGCGGGCGGCCGGCGCAACGGCTGTCGGAAGTGCTCGAGACGCTCGGACTGGATGAGTTGCGCGAGCGTTTTTTCACGCCCGCGCATTGATCAGCTTTTATCGTTCATCCACGCATTGAGGCCGTCGGGGCCGAGGCGGCGCAGGGTGTCGATGTTGCGTTCGTAGATATCCGAGGCATCGGGAAAGGCCGCCACCGCGCGGTCGATGCTGGCCTCGCGCAGCAAGTGAAAGATCGGATAGGGCGCGCGGTTCGTGTAGTTGTCGATGTCGTCCGGCTCGCTGCCTTCGAACTGATAGTGCGGATGGAAACTCGCGATCTGCACTTCGCCCGCAAGTCCCATGTCGCCGAGCAGACGGTCGGCAAAGAACAGGGCGTCGTTGTACTCGGCGAAATCAGCGAAAGCGTGGGGCGTGACGAACAACGTCGTGTCGACGACATCCGGATCCGTCTCCTTCAGCAAACGAAGCTCTTCGGCCAGTTCCACGACGAGGTCGTCCACCGCGCGCGCCTCGCTCACCACGTAGCGGATCTGTTGCTTGACATGCACGCTCTTCGCGAACGGACAGAGATTCAGTCCGATCACTGCGCGCGTGAGCCAGTGCTGCGTTGCCGCGACGACGTCTTCGGAGGAACTGCCTGGCTTCATGCGTTTTCCTGTCCGGGTTGGGCCTTGCAGGCCGCGTTGATCAACATGCGCGCGATGCGCGGCGCCGCGACCAGCGGACCGGAGCCCGGGCCGTAAGTCTGACTGCTCGCATAGACGCCCTCGACCAGCAGCGCGAGGGAATCGGCGAGTTCATGCGGCTGGGCAGCCCCCGCCGCCGTCGAGATTTCGATAAGCCGATTCATCAGATATTTTTTATTGCGCTCGACCGGCTCGCGCGCCGCGTACTCCGGATCGCCGAATTCGCATGCGACGTTCAGGAACGGACAGCCGCGATAGTCGGGTGCGGACGCGCGCTTCACCAGATCGTCGAACGCCTGGATCAGCTGCTTGACCGGCTCGCCCGGATGCTTTTCGACGCTCGCTTCGAAGCGTCCCCGAAAGCGCTCGTCCATGCGGTCGAGATACGCCACCACCAGCTCGTCCTTTGATGCGAAGCGCCGGTACAGGCTCATCTTGTTGACGCCGGCGCGCTCCACGACCGCATCGACGCCGATGGCGCGAATACCGTCGCGATAAAACAGCTCCTGCGCGGCATCCAGCAACTGTTCCTGCGCCGTCGCGCCGTCCGTGCGGACACTGCGGCGGGCAGGGCCTTTGGGTTGTTCCGCGGATGTTCGTGTCAAAGTCGCTTCCTCGTCATGCGAACTGCATGCTTGACATGTTACAGATCGGTCACTAAGCTCGCAACTCTGATGTGACAGACCGGTAACGAGTGATGTCGTCCGGGGCAAAAATCAACGGAACCACGGATTGGAGCGGCGATGAATTGGGTAGCGAGGCGGCTGAACGGCCGGATGCATTACGGATGGATCGCGGTGGGCGTGGTGTTTTTCGTGCTGCTCGCCGCGGCGGGCACGCGGGCGACGCCGAGCGTCATGATGCTGCCGCTCGAAAAGCAGTTTGGCTGGTCGCGCGGCACGATTTCGCTGGCGATCTCGATCAATCTGGCGCTGTACGGCCTCGCCGGGCCGTTCGCCGCGGCGGCGATGCAGCGCTTCGGCGTGCGCCGCACAGTATTGACCGCGCTGACCACGCTGGCGGCGGGCGTCGCGCTCTCGTCGATGATGACCGCGCCCTGGCAAATGGTGCTGGTCTGGGGCGTGATGGTGGGCAGCGCGACGGGCGTCGCCGCGCTGACGCTCTCGGCGACCATCGTCAACCGCTGGTTCACCACGCATCGCGGTCTGGCGATGGGCATTCTCACCGCCAGCTCGGCCACCGGCCAGCTCGTGTTCCTGCCGTTCCTCGCGTCGATTTCCGAGCACTACGGCTGGCGTCCTGTCGTGTTCGTCGTCGCGGGCGCGGCGGTGATCGTGCTGCCGTTCGTCGCGTGGCTCCTGCCTGAACGGCCGGCGGATCTGTCGCTGCGTCCGGTCGGCGAGAAGGCCGATCTGCCGCCCGCCGCCATTTCCGCCCCGAAGAACCCGATCAAGGTCGCGTTCAGCACGCTCGGCATGGCCAGCAAGACGCGTGATTTCTGGCTGCTGTTCTTCAGCTTCTTCGTCTGCGGTGCGAGCACGAACGGCTATGTCGGCACGCATCTGATCGCCATGTGCTCGGACTACGGCATGACGCCGGTGCAGGGCGCCAGCCTGCTCGCGGCAATGGGCATCTTCGACCTGTTCGGCACGACGCTGTCCGGTTGGCTCTCGGATCGCTTCAATGCCCGCGTGCTGCTGTTCTGGTACTACGGGCTGCGCGGGCTGTCGCTGATCTACTTGCCGTATGCGTTCGGCATCGACTTCTTCGGCCTGCCGCTGTTCGCCGTGTTCTACGGTCTCGACTGGATCGCCACCGTGCCGCCGACCGTGCGCCTCGCCACCGATGTCTACGGCAAGGAAAGCGCGCCGATCGTGTTCGGCTGGGTCGTGGCGGGACATCAGCTGGGCGCGGCGTTCGCGGCGCTCGGCGGCGGGATGCTGCGTTCGAGTCTCGGCAGCTATACGGTCGCCACGATGATTTCGGGCGGGCTGTGCCTCGTCGCGGCGGTGATCGTGCTGCGCATCAATCGCGCGGGACGTGCGATGGGCGTGGCGGCGACTTGAAGTGGTGAAATGAAGCGGCTGCGCTTGACTTGATATCCTTGACGGCCTGCCTGCTTATCCAACCGTCAAGGACTCGAACCATGAACGCAAAACCCGCTCCGACCGATATCGACATCCACGAACTGATCGCCGGCCGCTGGAGTCCGCGCGCCTATTCCACGGAGCCGGTCGGTCGTGCGCAGCTGCATCAGGTGTTCGAAGCGGCGCGCTGGGCGCCTTCGTCAAGCAATCAGCAGCCGTGGCGTCTGATCGCGTTCGACCGTCAGCGCGACGAAGCCGCCTTTCAGCGCGCATTCGACACGCTCATGCCCGGCAACCAGAAGTGGAACGGCAACGTGCCGGTGCTGGTCTGCGTGACGGCCGCGACGCTCACGGCGAAGGGCGAGCCCAACCGCACGGCCGCCTACGACACGGGCGCGGCCGCGATGGCGCTGGTCCTGCAGGCGCACGCGCTCGGCCTGGCGGCGCATCAGATGGGCGGCTTCGACCGCGACGCGTTCCGCCAGGCGTTCTCGATTCCCGAGGATGTGCAGATCATCGCGATGGTGGCGGTCGGTCATCACGGCGATGCCAGCCAGCTCGACGAGGCGTTGCAGGAGCGTGAAGCCGCACCGCGCGTGCGCAAGGCGCTCGGCGAGACGGTGTACGAAGGCGCGTGGAGCCGCGCGTTCGAATAAATCCCGCCGTGCCTTACTGCTCGTCCGCTGCCGACAGCGGACGAGCCACGTCTTCCAGCGACTTGCGCTCCGCCGCGACGCCCCAGATGCCGGCGACGACCGCAGCCGCGATCATCAGCACCGAGCCGATCAGATAGCCCGCGAACACGGCGCCGCGCTCGTGCGTGTCGATCAGATGCCCGAACAGCGCCGGCCCGATGATGCCGCCCAGCGCCGTGCCGAACGCATAGAACACGGCAATGGCGAGCGCCCGTATTTCCAGCGGGAAGGTTTCGCTGACTGTCAGGTACGCCGAACTCGCCGCCGCCGAGGCAAAGAAGAAGATCACCATCCACGCGATGGTCTGCGTCGTCACGTTCAGCATGCCGTGCATGAACATCCAGCCGCTGATGGTCAGCAGCACGCCGGACGTCGCATACGTGAACGCGATCATGCGGCGGCGGCCGAGCACGTCGAAGAGCTTGCCGAGCAGCACCGGCCCCAGGAAATTGCCGGCGGCGAACGGCAGCACGTACCAGCCGATGTGATCGCCGGGCACGTGATAGAAGTCCGTCAGCACCAGCGCGTAGGTGAAGAATATGGCGTTGTAGAAGAACGCCTGGGCGGTCATCAGCGTGAGACCCACGAGCGAGCGGCTGCGATGCGCCTTGAAGAGCGTATGTACGACCTCGCTGAGCGGCGTGCCCTCGCGCGCGCGCAGGCGCAGCGGCTTGACGGGCGTGTCGGGAATCGTCACGCCATGCTGCCGGAAATGGGCCTCGATTTCCTCGACCACCTGCTTCGCTTCGTCCGCGCGATTGTGCGTGATGAGCCAGCGCGGGCTCTCCGGCACCCACATCCGCATAAAGAGGATCGTGAGCCCGAGCACCGCGCCGATCAGGAAGCACGCGCGCCAGCCCCAGTCGGGCGGCAGCAGGCCGGGGTCGAGCAGGACCAGCGATCCCGCCGCGCCGATGCCCGCGCCGATCCAGAACGTGCCGTTGATCGCCAGATCGGTCCAGCCGCGCAACCGGGCGGGCGTGAACTCCTGGATCGTCGAATTGATCGCGGTGTACTCGCCGCCGATGCCGGCGCCCGTGAGGAAGCGAAACAGCACGAAACTCGCGAGATCCCATGAGAACGCGGTGGCGGCGGTCGCGGCCGCGTAGAGGAACAGCGTGATGAAGAACAGCTTGCGGCGGCCGAGCCGGTCCGTCAGCCAGCCGAAACCCAGCGCGCCGAGCACCGCGCCCGCGATGTACGCACTGCCCGCAATGCCGACGTCGGCGTTCGAAAATTGCAGCGCCGGACTCGTCTTCAGCGCGCTGGCGACGGCGCCCGCGAGCGTTACCTCGAGTCCGTCCAGCAGCCAGGTGATGCCGAGCGCGAGCACGATCAGCGTGTGGAAGCGTCCCCAGGGCAGGCGGTCGAGGCGCCCGGGCAGATCGGTTTCGATGATGCCCGGCTGCGTGGCGTGCTCCGTCGGTCGATCGTTCAAACGGTTCTCCTCGTCATTGTTTTGCTCATGTCGCCTGTCGTACGCCGCGAAAGCGCGGAAAAACGCAGGCGGCTTTCGAACGAGCAAGTTACATTCCGCTTTTGTCGAATGAAGTCAACGGTTTAAAAATCTCCAGCCGCGGTTGATGCCTACCGGGGAACGTGTTAAAAACGCCGTCCATGTCCAACGCGGCGTCCTGGCGGACGTGGCTCAGCATCATGAATTTTTGCGCGATCGATTTCGGCACGTCGAATTCCGCCGTCGCCCTTCCGGACGGCCCCGCCATTCGACTGGCGCCCGTCGAAGGAGAGGCGACCACGTTGCCCACCGCCGTCTTCTTCAACACCGACGAAAATAGCCAGGCCTACGGACGCGCCGCGCTGGAGGCATACATCGACGGTTTCGACGGCCGCCTGATGCGATCGATGAAGAGCATTCTCGGCTCGGCGCTCGCCGACAGCACGACGGATCTCGGCGACGGATCGGCCATCAAGTACGCCGACGTCATCACGCTGTTCTTGCAGCACCTGAAGCAGAAGGCCCAGGCGATCGCCGGCGAGCCGCTGTCGCGCGCGGTGCTCGGCCGCCCGGTGTTCTTCGTCGACGACGATCCACGCGCCGACAACCTGGCGCAGAAGCAGCTCGAGGCGTGCGCGCATGCCGTCGGCTTGCGCGAGATCCACTTCCAGTACGAACCAATTGCCGCCGCCTTCGATTACGAAGCCGGCCTGACGCAGGAAGGGCTCGTGCTGGTCGCGGATATCGGCGGCGGTACGTCAGACTTTTCGCTGGTGCGCGTTGGTCCGGAGCGCGCTCGCGAACTCGACCGCAAGAGCGACGTGCTCGCGCATCACGGCGTGCATGTCGCCGGCACGGATTTCGACCGCCGCGTCGAACTCGCGACCGTGCTGCGCGAGCTCGGCTATCAATCGCTCGATCCGCAAGGACGGGAAGTGCCGAGCCGCATCTATTTCGATCTCTCCACGTGGCATCTGATCAACACCGTCTACACGCCCAAGCGTGTCAGCGAGCTGCAGCTGATGCGCCATCTCTACCCGGAGGTGCGTCATCATGACCGCTTGATGCGCGTTGTGGATCGCCGGCTGGGGCACGCGCTCACCGCGCATGCGGAGGAGGCGAAGATCGAAGTCGCCGCGGGCGGGGCGACGGAAATCGACATGGAAGAGGTGGAGGAAGCGTTGCGCGTCGCCTTCGACGAAACGCGCTTGATCGAGGCGGGCGCGGAGGAAACGCGGCGCATCGTGGACGCCGCGCGCGAGACCATCCGGCGTGCGGGCGTCGCGGATACGGACGTCGGCGCCGTGTATTTCACAGGCGGGACGACCGGGCTGCGGTTCCTGTCGCAGGCTTTGGCGGCGGCGTTTCCTGCTGCGCAGCCGGTGTTCGGCGATCGCCTCGCCAGCGTGGCGAAGGGCCTCGGCATCTACGCACAGCGCGTTTTCGCGTGATTCCGCCCGAACGCGCGCCGCAAATAAAAAACCCCGCGCAGGCGGGGTTTTTTTACGAATCAGGCGGAACTTAGGCCGGCTTGATGTTCGCGGCTTGCTTGCCCTTCGGGCCAGTCTTCACTTCGTAGGTAACCTTCTGGTTTTCCTGAAGCGTCTTGAAGCCTTCGACACGGACTTCCGAGAAGTGCGCGAACAGATCTTCGCCGCCGCCATCCGGAGTGATGAAGCCAAAGCCCTTTGCGTCATTGAACCACTTGACGGTACCGGTTTCCATGTTACTTGTTCCAAAAAAATGATGAATAAGGCCGAAGCCCAGGGGTGCAAAAGATCAAGGAAGGGGCAATGGGGCCAACCGGAGTACCGTGATGGCGAACTCGAAAGAACCAATTCACTCGCCACTTGAAATCCTGCAAGAAGCTTTATACGGCGAAACCATTTCGCGGTCAATTAATATCCGACAACTCCAAGGGATTTTTTAACGCCATACGGATTTCAGCCGCGATGAGCGAAATCTTGTGCCGCATTGCACGAAAAAGAGGCAAAAAAAGGTGAAACTGCTCGCCCTCCGCACCGCATTCGAAAGGTGCAACCGTTAAACTACGCGACCATTTTCGAAGGGTTGCACCGGACATGCCGGGTTGGCGGGAATGATTCTGGCAACTGGTGCGGCCGCGGCCTGGCGCCGATCGAAAACCGGCCAAGCCGCAAGCAGCATGAGCGGCGCGAGACAACGGAGAAAAGAAGTGAAAAGTTCGATACAGAGAAACATCGGCCCGATGGCCCTGATGCTGACCGGTCTGGGATCCATCATCGGGTCGGGATGGCTCTTCGGGGCATGGAAGGCCGCCAAGATCGCCGGACCTGCCGCGATCGCCGCCTGGGTGATCGGCGCGATCGTCATCCTGGCGATCGCGTTGACGTATGCCGAACTGGGCGCCATGTTTCCCGAGTCCGGCGGCATGGTGCGCTACGCCCGCTATTCGCATGGCGCGCTCGTGGGTTTCGTCAGCGCGTGGGCGAACTGGATCGCGATCGTTTCGGTGATTCCGATCGAAGCCGAAGCCTCCATCCAGTACATGAGCACCTGGCCCTACGAATGGGCGCATGCACTGTTCGTCAACGAGTCGCTGACGCCGACCGGCATTGGTCTCTCGGCGTTGCTCGTGATCATCTACTTCATGCTGAACTACTGGGGCGTGAAGGTGTTCGCCCGTGCGAACTCGCTGATCACGGTCTTCAAGTTCCTCATCCCGGGCGCGACCATCGCGGGGCTGATCTTCGCCGGATTCCACCCGGAGAACTTCGGCACGTCGTCGACTTTCGCGCCTTATGGCTGGCCCGCGGTGCTGACCGCCGTCGCGACCAGCGGCATCGTGTTCAGCTTCAACGGTTTCCAGAGCCCGGTGAACCTCGCCGGCGAGGCACGCAACCCGGCGCGCAGCGTGCCGTTCGCGGTGATCGGCTCGATCCTGCTCGCGCTCGTGATCTACGTGCTGCTGCAGATCGCGTATATCGGCGCGGTGAATCCCGCTGATGTCGCGAAGGGCTGGGCGCATTTCAACTTCGCGTCGCCGTTTGCGGAACTGGCGCTGGCGCTCAACCTGAACTGGCTTGCCATCCTCCTGTATGTGGACGCCTTCGTCAGCCCGAGCGGCACCGGCACGACCTACATGGCGACGACCACCCGCATGATCTACGCGATGGAGCGCAACGGCACGATGCCGAAGATCTTCGGCAACGTGCATCCGTTTTACGGCGTGCCGCGTCCGGCGATGTGGTTCAACCTGTTCGTCGCGTTCATCTTCATGTTCTTTTTCCGTGGGTGGAGCTCGCTGGCCGCGGTGATTTCGGTGGCGACGGTGATCTCATATCTGACGGGCCCGGTGAGCCTGATGGCGCTGCGCCGCGCGGCTCCGGACCTCGAGCGTCCGCTCAAGCTGCCGATGATGGGCGTGGTCGCGCCGTTCGCGTTCGTGTGCGCGTCGCTGGTGCTGTTCTGGGCGAAGTGGCCGCTCACCGGCGAAATCATTCTGCTGATGGTCGTCGCGCTGCCGGTGTACTTCTACTTCCAGGCCAAGGCGGGCTTCGCCGGCTGGGGACGCGATCTCAAGGCTGCGTGGTGGCTGGTGGCGTATCTGCCGTGCATGGCGGTGATGTCGCTGATCGGCAGCAAGGATTTTGGGGGTAGTGGATTGCTGCCGTACGGCTGGGATATGGCCGCAGTCGCTGTGCTGGCGCTGGTGTTCTACTACTGGGGCGTGCACACCGGATATCGCACCGCGTATCTCGACGAGCGCGAAAGCCGCGACGACGTCCTTCACGAAGTCGGCGCCTGAGCGTTCCGGCATCTTGTAGCGAGACAGAAAACCGCCTGAGTGGCTGCTCAGGCGGTTTTTTTCATCATGCGTCCGAGAAGACGTAGTTCGTCATCGCCAGCGCGCGCTGGAAGGTTCCGAGCGACTGAATGCCGAGCGTGTAGTCATCCGCGGCGGCACCGAGCGCGCTGAACACCGGCAGCAGATGTTCGTCCGTCGGGTGCATCAGCGCCGCATGGGGCGCGCGCGCACGATAGTCGAGCAGCGCGTCGATGTCGCGTGCCGCCATGCGGTCCTCGAACCAGTCGGTGAATTCGGTGACGCGCGGATCGGCATCTTCGGGACGCGCGCTGAAATCGGCCATGCGCAGGTTGTGCGTGATCTGGCCGGAACCGACGATCATCACGCCCTCATCGCGCAGATCCCGCAGCGCCCGGCCCATGCCGAAATGATGCGCGGCGTCCAGGTGCGGCTGTATCGACAGCTGTGCGACCGGTACGTCGGCGTCCGGGAACATCAGCAGCAGGGGCACCCATGCGCCGTGATCCAGACCATGTTCGGTCGTCGCGGCGGGAATGCCCTGCGCGCCGAGCAAGGCGGCGGCGCGCTTCGCCAGATCGGGTGCGCCGGGCGCCGGGTAGCGCAGGTCGTACAGCGCACGCGGAAATCCGTAGAAGTCGTGGATGGTTTCCGGCCGCTCGGCGATGCTCGCAACCGGCTGCGCGGTGCCCCAGTGCGCCGACAGCATCAGGATCGCGCGCGGGCGCGGCAGCGTCGCGCTCAGCGAGGCGAATTCGGCGGAAGGCATCGACGGGTCGATCGGCAGCGTCGGCGCGCCGTGGGAAATGAAGACGGTGGGTGTCGGGCTCATGACGGCAAGGTTCCTATGGACTATGTCGTCAATGTAGGGCCGCTCGGGGCGTTAATAAACGTTCTGCAAGGCAACGGATTATGTCGCCATTGTTGCTAATAACGCACTAGTCGAGCGTTGCGCGCAATCCCTGCCACGCCGACGCAACCGGCTGCCCGAAGCCAAACAGATCGATGACGCGCGCCACGGTGTGGTCCACCATTTCGTCGATCGTCGCGGGCTTCTGATAGAACGCCGGCAACGGCGGAAAGATCACGCCGCCCATTTCCGTGACCGACGTCATGTTGCGCAGGTGCGCGAGGTTGAACGGCGTTTCCCGCACAAGCAGTACGAGTCGGCGCCGTTCCTTGAGGACGACATCGGCGGCGCGGGTAATCAGATTGTCAGAGAGACCGTGCGCGATGCTGCCGAGTGTGCGCATCGAGCAGGGCGCGACCACCATGCCGTCGGTGGCGAAGGAGCCGGAAGCGATGCTCGCGCCGACATCGCGCACGCTGTGTACGACATCCGCCCGCGCGTGGACGGCGGCGCGGTCGAGATCGAGTTCGTGCTGGATATTGAGCCAGCCGGCGCTGGAGACGAGCAGATGCGTCTCGACGCCGCCCAGGCGGCGCAGCATGTCGAGCAAACGCACGCCGTAGATGGCGCCTGTCGCCCCGGTGATTGCGACGATCAGGCGTCGCTGCGGGGCGGGCAGGCTGGTTGGCATCGGCGGGCGAGTGGGACTCAGGCGGCGGCGAAGAGCTGCTGCAGTTCGCCCGACTGATACATCTCCATCATGATGTCCGAGCCGCCGATGAACTCGCCGTTCACGTACAGCTGCGGAATGGTCGGCCAGTTGGAGAACTGCTTGATGCCCTGACGGACGGCGTCGTCTTCGAGCACGTTGACGGTGGTGATCTTGTCGACGCCGCAGGCCTTCAGGACCTGGATGGCGCGGCCCGAGAAGCCGCACATCGGGAATTGCGCCGTGCCCTTCATGAAAAGCACGACGGGATTCGATTCGACGATCTGCTTGATATGTTCTTGCGTATCCATGGCGTTCCTGCGCGTGAAAGTCGGGGGACTGATGGTTGAAATGATAGCGGATTTCGCTTTTGAGAGCTGACGACGTCCGGCGCTTCAGGCCGTGAAAACGCCGCCCGTGCAGCGCTCGATGCCGGCGAGATCGCGCAGCGAATGCACGTCACTGAAGCCGCGCGCCTGCAGGAGACGCCGCACGGCGTCAGCCTGATCGTAGCCATGCTCAAGCCACAGCGTGCCGTTCACCGCGAGCAAGAACGGCGCTTTTTCGACAATCTCGCGAATCGCCGACAAACCGTCGGATTCGTCGGTCAGCGCGCCGCGCGGTTCAAAGCGCAGGTCGCCTTGTTCGAGATGCGGATCGCTGCTCGCGATATAGGGCGGATTGCTGACGATCGCCTCGAACAGCAGCGACGGTTCGAGGTTCGCCGTCCAGTCGCTTGCGACGAAGGTAACCGGACCGCCCGCGCGCGCGGCGTCGAGCAAACGCACGGCATTTGAGCGCGCGACGTCGAGCGCGGCCGGCGAGCGATCCACGGCCCACACCTTCACATCGGGCCGCGCGTGTGCCAGCGACACCGCGATCGCGCCGCTGCCCGTGCCCAGATCGAGCACGCGCGGGTTCGGCGTGCCGGCAATGATGCCGAGCACGGTTTCCACCAGCAATTCGGTTTCCGGACGCGGAATCAGCACGTCGGGCGTGACCTCGAAGTCGAGGCCGAAGAATTCGCGCCTGCCGACCAGCTGCGCGATGGGCTCGCCATTCAGACGGCGCGCGACGAGCGCCTCGAAGTGCGCGACGGACGCGTCATCGAGCGGTTCCTGATCGCGCGTGATGAGTTCCGTGCGGCGCCAGCCGAGCACGTGCATCAGCAGCACGCGCGCGTCGAGCGGCGGCAGTCCGGACGCACGCAGCACGTCGGCCGCAGTGCTCACTCCGCTTCCCCGAGCGCCGCCAGCAATTCCGCCTGATGCTCGGAGACGAGCGCGCCGATCAGCTCGTCGATATCGCCGTCCATGATGTATTCGAGCTTGTAGAGCGTCAGGTTGATCCGGTGATCCGTCATGCGTCCTTGCGGGAAGTTGTAGGTGCGGATGCGTTCCGAGCGGTCGCCCGAGCCGATCAAACTCTTGCGCGTCGCCGCTTCCTTGGCGTGCTGCTCGTGATACTGCTTGTCCTTGATGCGCGCGGCCAGCACCTTCAGCGCGCGGTCCTTGTTCTTGTGCTGCGAGCGGTCGTCCTGGCATTCGACGACGATGCCGGTCGGCAAGTGCGTGACGCGCACGGCCGAATCGGTCTTGTTGATGTGCTGCCCGCCCGCGCCCGACGCGCGGAACGTATCGATGCGCAGATCGGCCGGATTGATCACGACTTCGCTGATTTCATCGGCTTCCGGCATCACGGCGACGGTACACGCCGAAGTGTGGATGCGGCCTTGCGTTTCGGTCGCCGGCACGCGCTGCACGCGATGCCCGCCCGATTCGAACTTGAGCCGCGAATACGCGCCCTGTCCGGCGATGCGCACGATCACTTCCTTGTAGCCGCCGAGATCAGACACGCTCTCCGACATCGTCTCGGCGCTCCAGCGGTTGCGCTCGGCGTAACGCAGATACATGCGCAACAGGTCGCCCGCGAACAGCGCCGATTCATCGCCACCCGCGCCCGCACGGATTTCGATGAAAATGTTGCGCTCGTCGTTGGGGTCCTTCGGCAGCAGCATGGTCTGCAGATCGCCTTCGATGGTTGCCATGCGCTCGCGCGCCTCGCCGATCTCCTCCTCGGCGAAATCGCGCATCGACGGATCGGCGAGCAGTTCCTGCGCCGTGGCTTCATCGGTGAGCGCCTGCCGCCAGAGCGCGTATTGATCGACGATCGGGCTGATTTCCGCGTGCTCGCGCGTGAGCTTGCGATATTGGTCCATGTCGGACGTGACGTCCTCACGGCTCAACAGTTCATTGAGATCGACCTGCCGTCTGGCGAGCTGGTCGAGCTTGCTTTGCATGCTCGTTTTCATCGTGCGGAGTTGGCGCGGCGGGCGCCGGGAATGACTGCGATCAGGAAGCCGGCGCTGGCGGCGCGCGGCCTTGGAGAATAGCAAAGATGGAGCCGCTAACGGTCCGACGAATCGGCCTTGTCGCCGTGGCGGTAGAAGCCGCTCATCAGGTCGATGAGCTGGCTGCGTTCCTCGCTGCTCGCGCGATTGAGCGCGTGCGTGGGACCGTGGATCAGCTTGTTGGTGAGCGCCTGCGACAGCGCTTCGAGCACGGCCGCGGGGTCGTCGCCGCGCGACAGCATCTTGCGGGCGCGTTCCACTTCGGCGCGGCGCAATGCGTCGGCCTGCGTGTGCATGTGGCGGATGACCGGCACGATGCTGCGCGCATCCAGCCATTGCATGAAATTCTGCACCCGCGTTTCGATGATCGATTCCGCCTGCGCCACCGCCGCCTGACGCGATGCATTGCCTTCGCGCACGATGGCGCCGAGGTCGTCGACGGTGTAGAGGAATACGTCGTGCAGGTTGCCGATTTCCGGTTCGATGTCGCGCGGCACGGCCAGGTCGACCATGAAAATGGGCCGGTGACGGCGCGCGCGCACGGCGCGCTCGACCGCGCCCAGTCCGATGATGGGCAGCGTCGACGCCGTGCACGACACGATGATGTCGAACTCGTGCATGCGCGCGGGCAGGTCGGACAGCGGAATGGCGCGGCCGTTGAAGCGGCCGGCGAGCTTCTCGCCGCGTTCGGCGGTGCGGTTCGCGACCACCAGTTCACGCGGATTCTGCGCGGCGAAATGGGTGGCGCACAGCTCGATCATCTCGCCCGCGCCGATGAACAGCACGCGCTGGCCGGAGATGTTCTCGAAGATGCGCTGCGCGAGGCGCACGGCGGCGGCGGCCATGGACACCGACTGCGCGCCGATTTCCGTGGTCGTGCGCACTTCCTTCGCGACCGCGAAGGTGCGCTGGAACAGCTGGTTCAGATAGGTGCCGAGCGCGCCGGCTTCCGAGGCCGTGCGCACCGCATCCTTCATCTGTCCGACGATCTGGGTTTCGCCGAGCACCATCGAGTCGAGGCCCGAGGCGACGCGGAAGGCGTGGCGCACGGCTTCCGATTGCGGCAGCGCGTACACGTGCGGCGCGAGTTCGGGAACCGGGATGGCGTGATACTTCGACAGCCATTCGATGGCGGCTTCGCGGGCGGCGGAGTCGTCGGTGGCGCAGTAGAGTTCGGTGCGATTGCAGGTCGACAGGATGGCCGCTTCGGGCGAAACCTTCGCGAGCGGACCGAGCCAGATGTCTTTCAGCGCGCCCAGGGCGGGCTTGAGCTGTTCGAGCGGAAACGCCACGCGTTCGCGCAAGGCGACTGGCGCAGTGTGATGATTGATTCCGATCGTGAGGAGCTGCATTGTTTTAACGATGCTCTTGGCCTAAGCCGATGGCCTTTCAATAGCCCAATATTATAGCGTTTCGCGTGAATCTTCATTTATAGGGGCTATTTGACGCGCACGCGGTCCAAACCGGCTGAAAGCCTTGCGGGTATTGGCTGGCGCGGTCTGAGAGGCATGTGCGGCCCGACGCGGCTGATCGACGCACGAACGGTCTTTTCCCGCTTTTTGCCCGTCAGTCCGTAGTCTTGCCTTCGCCAAATCCGGCCCCTAAACTCAGCCTTCCACTTTCGAAGACCCCGGATCGCGCATGTTCGACTCTCCCCCTGTCTCACGCGGCCGCCCGGCGCTTGCCATGGAGCACGGCCGCTGATGGGCTGGCTCGGACTGATCTTCCTGGGTGCGGTGATCGGCGCCGCGAGCTGGTGGCTGCATCCGCTGCGGCGCGCGGGACGCGTCGGCCGCGGACCGGCGGGACGGATCTGGACGGCGGTTGCGGCTGGCATACTGGCGAGCATCGTGGCGCGCATGCTCGGCAACATCGTCGATCTTTATCACGACGGCGACACGCTCGAATGGCTCGCGTGCGCGGTCTTCGCGTTGCTCGTCGTGACGTTCACCGTCGGACTGGCGGCGCGCCGCTGATTTCTTTCCCGGCGGACAGCGGGCGATCCTCGCTGCCCGTCGCGCCCTCTGAAGCGCCAAAGGGCTTTCAAGCACGTTTCGAAGCAGGTGACCCCATGAACGATCGCATTGCAGATTCCGCTATTCCCGAGCCGTCCACGTTTGCGCGCCGCATCGACGCGCTGCGCCGCCAGATGGCGCTCGACCATCTCGCCGCCGTACTCATTCCGTCCGCCGATCCGCATCTCTCCGAATATCTGCCGGAACGCTGGCAGGGACGTCAGTGGCTTTCCGGCTTTACGGGTTCGGTCGGCACGCTGGTCGTGACCGCGGATTTCGCGGGCGTCTGGGTCGACAGCCGCTACTGGACGCAGGCCGAAGCCCAACTGGCCGGAACCGGCATCGTGCTGATAAAGATGATGGCCGGTCAGCAGAGCGCGCCGCATGTCGAATGGCTCGCGGAGCACGTGCCGGAGGGCGAGACCGTGGCGGTGGACGGAACCGTGCTCGGCGTCGCGGCGTCGCGCGCGCTGGCCGATGCGCTCGACGCACGCGGCATCGTGCTGCGCACGGATCTCGATCTGCTCGAGGCCGTCTGGCCCGCGCGTCCGGGCCTGCCCGATGCACCCGTCTACGAACACGCGGCGCCGCATGCGAGCGTCGCGCGCGCCGACAAGCTGGCGCAATTGCGCGAGTCGATGCGCGCGAAAGGCGCTCAGTGGCATTTCGTGTCCACGCTCGACGATCTCGCCTGGATCTTCAACCTGCGCGGCGGCGATGTGAGCTACAACCCGGTGTTCGTCGCGCATGCGCTGATCGGCGCCGATGACGCGACGCTCTTCGTCGCCGACGGCAAAGTGCCGGAAGCGTTGCAGCAATCGCTCGCGCGCGACCACGTGCGCGTCGCGCCGTATGCGGACGCGCCCGGCGCGCTGGGCGCGTTGCCCGCGGGCGCGACGCTGCTGATCGATCCGCGCCGCATCACGCATGGCTTGCTGGAGAAGGCGCCGTCGACGGTCACGATTGTCGAGGCAGTGAATCCGTCGACCTTCGCGAAGTCGCGCAAGACCGCGGCCGAAGCCGAGCACGTCCGCGCGACGATGGAGCAGGACGGCGCCGCACTCGCCGAATTCTTCGCATGGTTCGAGGGCGCGCTGGGCCGCGAGCGCATCACGGAACTCACCATCGACGAAAAGCTGACGGCGGCGCGCGCGCGCCGGCCGGGCTTCGTCACGCTGTCGTTCGGCACGATCGCGGGCTTCAATGCCAACGGCGCCATGCCGCATTACCGCGCAACCGAGGCCTCGCACGCGGTGATCGAGGGCAACGGGCTGTTGCTGATCGATTCGGGCGGCCAGTACCTGAGCGGCACGACCGATATCACGCGGGTCGTGCCGGTCGGCGAGATCACGGCGGAACACAAGCGCGACTTCACGGTCGTGCTGAAGGGCACGATGGCGCTTTCGCGCGCACGCTTTCCGCGCGGCATCCGCTCGCCGATGCTCGATTCGATCGCGCGCGCGCCGATCTGGGAAGCGGGCGCGGACTACGGCCATGGGACGGGCCACGGCGTCGGCTACTTCCTGAACGTGCACGAAGGTCCGCAGGTCATTTCCCACTACGCGCCCGCCGAACCGTGGACGGCGATGGAAGAGGGCATGATCACGTCGATCGAGCCGGGGCTTTACCGGCCGGGCAAGTGGGGCATCCGCATCGAGAATCTCGCGATGAACCGCGCCGCCGGGAAGACCGAGTTCGGCGATTTCCTCGAGTTCGAGACGCTGACCCTGTGTCCGATCGATACGCGCTGTATCGACCTGTCCTTGCTGCGCGAGGATGAACGCGCGTGGCTCAATGCCTATCACGAGACGGTGCGCAGGCGCGTGTCGCCGCAAGTGTCGGGCGCGGCGCTGGCGTGGCTCGAGGCCCGCACTCAAGCCATATGACCAAAGGGAGCGTCGGACCATGGCCATCCAGGCAGTCGTGTTCGATTTCGGCGGCGTGCTGATCGACTGGAATCGGGATTATCTGTACCAGCAGCTGATCCCCGACGAAAGTGAGCGCCGCTGGTTTCTCGACAACGTCTGCAAGATGGAATGGGTCGTGCAGCAGGACGGCGGCCAGACCATTGAAGCGGGCACGGCCGAGCTGATCGCGCTTCATCCCGGCCATGAAGCGTTGATTCGCGCCTTTTACGCGCGTTGGCCCGAGATGGTGGCGGGCGTGCTGGACGAGGGCGTCGCGCTGATGGAGCGGCTGGAGCGCGCGGACGTGCCGCTGTTCGGGCTCACCAACTGGTCGGCGGAAACCTTTCCTTATGCATGGGAGCGTTTCGACGTGCTGCGCCGGTTTCGCGAAGTGGTCGTGTCGGGGCGCGTCGGGCGGGTGAAGCCCGATCCGCGCATCTTCGCGCTGATGTTCGACGAAATCGAAAAGCATCTGCCGGGCGTGCAGCCGTCCGAACTCGTCTTCATCGACGACAACCTCCACAACGCGCAGGCCGCGACCGCGCTCGGCTGGCATGGCATTCACCATACGGACGCATCAAGCACGGAAGCGCAATTGCGGGCGTTGAAGCTGGCGTTCTGATCGAACGAAGCGAAGCGCGCTACTGCCCCAAGAGGTTCTTCAGCGCGTTGCCGATTCCCCGCACGGTATCACCCGTGCCCTTCGCGACGCCTTCCACGCTCACGCCGAGCGCCTTCGCGAAACCCGCCGTCAGCTTCTTCGAGAGGCTTTCGCTCAGCGAGAACTTCGGATCGCGCAGATCGCCGTCGAGCACGAAATCGAGCTTGATCTGCTCCTTGCGGTCTTTCAGCGCGGCGATGGCGGCCTTGGTCGGGATCGAGAGAAAGGTGTCGAGCGGATTGCCCGAGTCGCTGATCTGCAGATGATTCAACACCAGCGAGCCGGGTGCGTGAATGCGGTTGTCCTTCACGGTGGCATCCACGGTCATGTCGATGGTGCCGCCCGTCACCGCCGCGCGCGCGCCCGCCTTCTTCAAGAGATACGGATCGAGCGTCTGGACATCGACGGAACGCAGTGTCGCGCGCGTCTGCGAATCCTTGCTCGCAATGACCATCCAGCCGCCCCACGACACCGTGCCGGTATGCTGCGGACCCTTGATCGAGCCGGACATGGACAGGTCGGTGCGCTCGTTGAGCGCAGGCAGGTGAAGACGATCGATGGTCGCGCGCGCATCGCCGATCAGCACGCGATACGGCGGGTTCTGCACGGAGCTGTCGAAGAACTCCATCGAGCCGCGCTCGAACGAGACTCGGTCGATGACTTTTTCCTCTTGCGCGTGCTCGTCGGCCTGACTGTTGTCCGACTTTGCGTCGGCGGCGCGGGCGGTTTCCTTCAGACCGGGCAGGATGCGCACGCGGCCATTGGCGGAACGGACGATCGACAGATAGTAGTTGTCGACGCTCACACTGCGCAGGTGGATGGGGCGCGTGATGAGCGAGCGCATGTCGACGTCGAGCACGATGCGTTCGGCGCGCATCGCGTCGCCGGTGGGCCAGTCTTTCGGGCCGCGCAGGCGCACGCGTGACAGCGTCACGTGGCCGAAATCCACGTCGATTTCCTC
This sequence comes from Caballeronia sp. LZ032, assembly GCF_031451315.1. Classification (NCBI taxonomy): domain Bacteria; kingdom Pseudomonadati; phylum Pseudomonadota; class Betaproteobacteria; order Burkholderiales; family Burkholderiaceae; genus Caballeronia; species Caballeronia sp. LZ032. The sequence continues at coordinate 2,798,131 of NZ_JARUXP010000001.1, read as the reverse complement.
GACCGACCCGTTTGGACCGAGCGTCTCGAGAATCCGCTCTTTCATCTGATGCACGACGAACAGCCATCCGCCGATCGCCACGACGACGAGCGCCACGATGATCCCGACTGCCCAAAGCGCTCCCCGCCGCGCGCCCGATCCCGCCATCTGCGTGTGTCTCCCGGAAGTCCTGCTGAAAAGTCGCCGCGCTGTGTAGTCTTGTCTGACAAAAAAGACTGGCGACCGCGTCCCCCACAGTCGCCACTTTCGCGCCGGATGTCGGTGCGCGCGCCCGCACAAGCGCGCGGGCGGCGCTGCGGGCTTAGCGCGTGATCGGCTTGTAGCGCAGGCGCTTCGGCTTGGCGGCTTCCTCGCCGAGACGCTTGCGCTTGTCGGCCTCGTATTCCTGATAGTTGCCGTCGAAGAACTCGACGTGCGAGTCGCCTTCGAACGCCAGGATGTGCGTCGCGATGCGGTCGAGGAACCAGCGATCGTGCGAGATCACCATGACGGAGCCGGCGAATTCGAGCAGCGCGTCTTCGAGCGCGCGCAGCGTTTCGACGTCGAGATCGTTCGACGGTTCGTCGAGCAGCAGCACGTTGCCGCCGGCGATCAGCGTCTTCGCCAGATGCAGGCGTCCGCGTTCGCCGCCCGACAGGTTGCCGACGATCTTCTGCTGGTCGCTGCCCTTGAAGTTGAAGCGGCCGATATACGCGCGCGACGGCGTTTCGTACTTGCCGACGGTCAGGACATCCGCGCCGCCCGAGATTTCCTCGAACACGGTCTTGTCGCCGCCGAGCGCGTCGCGGCTCTGGTCGACGTAGGCGAGCCTGACGGTCGGACCCTTGACGATTTCGCCCGAATCCGGCTGCTCCTTGCCGGTCAGCATGCGGAACAGCGTGGACTTGCCGGCGCCGTTCGGCCCGATGATGCCGACGATCGCGCCCGCCGGAATCTTCATGCTCAGGTCGTCGATCAGCAGGCGGTCGCCATAGGACTTGCTGACGTTCTTGAACTCGATGACTTCATTGCCGAGACGGTCGCCGACCGGAATGAAGATTTCCTGCGTTTCGTTGCGCTTCTGGTATTCCTGGCTATTGAGTTCCTCGAAGCGGGCGATACGCGCCTTCGACTTCGCCTGACGGCCTTTCGGGTTCTGGCGCACCCATTCGAGTTCTTTCTTGATGGCCTTCTGACGCGCGGATTCGCTGGATTCTTCCTGCTTCAGGCGGTCTTCCTTCTGGTCGAGCCAGCTCGAATAGTTGCCCTTCCACGGGATGCCGTGGCCGCGGTCGAGTTCGAGAATCCACTCGGCGGCGTTGTCGAGGAAGTAGCGGTCGTGGGTCACCGCGACGACGGTGCCGGGATAGCGCGTCAGGAACTGCTCGAGCCATTCGACGGATTCGGCGTCGAGGTGGTTGGTCGGTTCGTCGAGCAGCAGCATGTCGGGCTTTTGCAGCAGCAGCTTGCAGAGCGCGACGCGGCGCTTCTCGCCGCCCGACAGATGTTCGATCTTCGCGTCCCAGGCCGGCAGGCGCAGTGCGTCGGCGGCGACTTCGAGCTGCTGCTCGGGGCTGCCGCCGTCGCTGGTCGAGAGGATGGCTTCGTACTTCGCCTGTTCGGCGGCGAGCTGGTCGAAGTCGGCGTCGGGTTCGGCGTAGGCGGCGTAGATTTCATCGAGCTTCTTCTGCGCCTGGAAGACGTCGCCGAGACCTTCCTCGACCGCTTCGCGCACGGTCTGCTGCGGATCCAGTTGCGGCTCCTGCGGCAGATAGCCGATGTTGAGGTTGGGCATCGGCGTGGCTTCGCCTTCGATGTCGCGGTCGACGCCCGCCATGATGCGGATCAGCGTGGACTTGCCGGAACCGTTCAGGCCGAGCAGGCCGATCTTCGCGCCCGGGAAGAACGACAGGGAAATGTCTTTCAGGATCTGACGCTTCGGCGGCACGATCTTGCCGACGCGGTTCATGGTGAAGACGTATTGGGCCATGTGGATGTCTTGGGTGGTCGTCTGGTGAGAAGTGCGGCTGCCGCGCGCGTGCGGTGCGGCAGCCGATGCTATCCGGCGGCGCGGGAAGGTGGCGCCGCCCGCGCGCGGTGCGCGGCGGGCTGAAGCGTCATTGTACTTCGCGAGGCGATCCGCTATTGCCAGCGCGCGACGCCGCCGTGACGCGAGCAGGTGCCGCTGTGATGCCGGCTGAAACTGTAGGAACCGTCGCGGCACTGGGCGGTGGCGCCGGCGGGCACGTTGCCGGAACGGGAGCGCGCGGGCGCGTGAACGGTGTCGCCGTCGCGGTTGGTGTAGTGGCCGTGGCTGTCGAGATCGGATTCGTCGGGTTGCTGCGGGTAGGGGAGATTCTGGTAGGCGAAGGCGGCCGGCGTCCAGATGAGGCTGGCGGCGATGAGCCAGGCGGCGTAGATGCGGGCGGGGAAGTGTCTCTTCTTCATTGTTTTTCTCTGCTTGTTGTTGTGGGTGGCGCAGATGCGTGGCGCAGGCTGGGGCTGCCTCGTTCGTTTCTTCGTTTTTTCGCTGTCGTGCTTCGTCGCGGTCGAAAAAAAAACGGAGTCCCTTTTATCGGGGACTCCGCTTCGTGAGGCAAGGTGGTTTGACGCTTTTTGACGATTTACACGTTGAACAGGAAATTCATGACATCCCCGTCATGCACGACATATTCCTTGCCTTCCGCGCGCATCTTGCCGGCTTCCTTGGCGCCTTGCTCGCCCTTGAAGGCGACGTAGTCATCGAAGGAAATGGTCTGGGCACGGATGAAGCCGCGTTCGAAATCCGTATGGATCGCGCCCGCCGCCTGCGGCGCCGTGTCGCCGATATGGATGGTCCACGCGCGCACTTCCTTCACGCCTGCCGTGAAGTACGTCTGCAAGCCGAGCAGCTTGAAGCCGGCGCGGATCACGCGGTTCAGGCCCGGCTCGGTCATGCCCATGTCGGCGAGGAAGTCGGTCTTGTCGGCGTCGTCGAGATCGGCGATTTCCGCCTCGATCGCCGCGCACACCGCGACCACCGGCGCATGCTCGGCCTCGGCGTGCTTGCGCACTGCGTCGAGATACGGGTTGTTCTCGAAGCCGTCGTCCTTCACGTTGGCGACGTACATGGTCGGCTTCGACGTGATCAGGCAGAACGGCTTGATGAGCAGCAACTCTTCGTCGCTCAGCGAGAGGCCGCGCACGGGCTTCGCCTGGTCGAGTTGCGCGCGCACCTTTTCGAGCACGGCGACGAGCTTGATCGCTTCCTTGTCGTTGCCCGACTTGGCGGCCTTCGAATAGCGCGACTGCGCCTTCTCCACGGTCGACAGGTCCGCGAGCGCGAGTTCCGTGTTGATGACTTCGATGTCCGCGATCGGATCGATCTTGCCCGCGACGTGGATCACGTTCTCATCGTCGAAGCAGCGCACGACGTGCGTGATGGCGTCGGTTTCGCGGATGTTGGCGAGAAACTGGTTGCCGAGGCCTTCGCCCTTCGACGCCCCTGCGACCAGTCCGGCGATATCGACGAACTCGACCACGGCCGGCAGGATGCGCTCGGGCTTGACGATGTCGGCGAGCGCCTGGAGACGCGCATCCGGCACTTCGACCACGCCGACGTTCGGCTCGATGGTGCAGAACGGATAGTTCTCGGCGGCAATGCCCGCCTTGGTCAACGCATTGAAGAGGGTGGACTTGCCGACGTTGGGCAAGCCGACGATGCCGCATTGGAGGCTCATGGGATCCTTCGAACTGGTGAGACGGCGCGAGTCGCGCGTTTTCGTCAAAAATGGTGCGCGATGGACGGGCGATGACGCCCGCTCCGACCGGCGGCCGCGTGCCGCGGCCAGGCAAGCCGCTATTGTACCGTTGCGTACCGTTGCGCCGGACCTCGAAGGTCGGCGGGCCTGAGCCTGCGCCCGCATCTGCAAGCCCCCAAACCCCTCCGACCCCCACAGCTATAATGCCCGGATGACTTCGCACCCACTGAAATTCCACGCGATCGTCGTCGGCGGCGGGCTCGTCGGCAAGACGGCCGCGCTGGCACTCGCGCAATCCGGGCTGCGCACCGCGCTCGTCGCGTCGCGCGCCGCCGGCCTGCCGCCGGGCGCCGCGTTCGATTCGCGCATCTACGCGCTGTCGTCCAGCTCGCAGGCGCTGCTCGAACGGCTGCGCGTCTGGCAGGCGCTCGACCGCTCGCGCCTGGGGCCGGTGTTCGACATGCGCGTGTTCGGCGATGCCCACGCCGAATTGCACTTCTCCGCCTTCCAGGCATCGGTGCCGCAGCTGGCGTGGATCGTCGAATCGTTGCTGATCGAGCAGTCGCTCGACGCCGCCTTGCGCTTCCAGCCGAGCCTGTCCTGGTTTGAATCGCGCGCGCAAGGCATGACCGTCGAGGCCGACGCGGCCCACATCGCGCTCGCAAGCGGCGAGTCCCTCGAAGCGGATCTGATCGTCGGCGCCGATGGCGCGCATTCCTGGGTCCGTGCGCAAATGGGCGCGAAGATGACCCGTCGCGATTATCGCCAGACCGGCGTCGTCGCCAATTTCAAGGCCGAGCGGCCGCACGGCGAGACCGCCTACCAGTGGTTCCGCGATTCCGAAATCATCGCGCTGCTGCCGCTCCCGGGCGATCACGTGTCGCTCGTCTGGTCGGCGCGCACCGAGCACGCCGACGACCTGCTCGCACTCGATCCCGCGCAACTCGCCGCCCAGGTCGAAACCGCGACGCAAAACCAGCTCGGCACGCTCGACTGCGTGACGCCGGCGCAAGGTTTTCCGCTCGGGCTGCAGACCGTCGACCGGCTGATCGCGCCGCGCGTGGCGCTCGTCGGCGATGCGGCGCACCTGATTCACCCGCTCGCCGGCCAGGGCATGAACCTCGGGTTGCGCGACGTCGCCGCGCTCGCGGATGTCATCGCCAACAAGGAGTCGTTCCGCGATCTCGGCGACCCGACCCTGTTGCGCCGCTACGAACGCGCGCGCCGCGAAGACATCCAGAAGCTCATGTTCGCCACGGACGGCCTGCAGCGGCTCTTCGCCGTGCCCGGCACGTTCGCGCGCGCGGTGCGCAATACCGGCATGGCGTTCGTCGGCGCGCAGCCGCTGGTCAAGCGCTGGCTGGTGTCGGCGGCGCTCGGTTGAAACAAGACATTGATTGATATTCCGACGCGCGGCATTCGCGCGACGCTGGCCGACTCACAGGAAACCGCATGAAAACCATTCTTCGTTCTGCGCTCGCGACGGCTGCGGCGCTTGCCGTCACGCTCGGCGTGACCGGTCCGGCCCATGCCGACGCCACCACCGACAAACTCAAGTCGACGCTCGAGTCGCGCATGGGCGACGCCAGCATCAAGAGCATCGACAAGACCGCGATTCCCGGTCTCTACGAAGTGAATCTCGGCTCGCAGATCATCTACAGCGACGCCACCGGCAACTACGTGCTGATCGGCGATCTCGTCGACACCCGCAGCAGCAAGAACCTGACCGAGGCGCGGCTCTCGGAAACCAACAAGATCGACTTCGCGAAGCTGCCGTTCGAGAACGCGGTGAAGGTGGTGAAGGGCAACGGCAGCCGCAAGATCGCCGTGTTCTCGGATCCGAACTGTCCGTACTGCAAGCAGCTCGAAACCACCCTCAAGTCCATCGACAACGTCACGGTCTACACCTTCCTGTACCCGGTGCTGTCGCCGGATTCCACGGCCAAGTCGAAGTCGATCTGGTGCGCGAAGGATCGCGGCAATTCATGGGAAAGCTGGATGCTGGATCACAAGGCGCCGGCCACGGCCGCGAACTGCGACACCACTGCAATCGACAAGAACCTGAAGCTCGGCCGCACGATGAACGTGACCGGCACGCCGACCGTCTTCCTCGCCGATGGCCGTCGTCTGCCGGGCGCCGTGCCCGCCGACCGGCTGGAGAAGGAACTGTCGGCCGCGCAGTGAGCGCGATGCGGCACGAGCACGGAGGCGCCTGGCGCCTCCTTTGTTTTACGGGCTCCGGTTCGCCGGCCGGGGCCGCGGGCATAACGGGCGCAAAGCGCGCAAGCGGCACGCCCGGCACAAGAACAAGGACCACGCGATGACACCTTCCCTGCAACCGGTGCATTACAGCATCGTTCCGAAAAAACCCGCTGCGCATCTTTTCGAAGTCACGCTGACCGTCGCCGACACCGATCCGGCCGGCCAGCGCTTCATGCTGCCGGTGTGGATTCCGGGCAGCTACATGATCCGCGAGTTCGCGCGCAACATCGTGACCTTGCAGGCCTTCAACGCGGCGGGCCGCAAGGTCGCGATCGACAAGATCGACAAGCACGCGTGGCAGGCGGCGCCCGTCGAAGGCCCGCTCACGCTGCGCTATGAGGTCTACGCGTGGGATCTGTCGGTGCGCGCCGCGCATCTCGACGACAGCATCGGCTTCTTCAACGCGACGAGCGTGTTCCTCGCGGTGGAAGGGCAGTCGGGCGCGCCGTGCGTGGTCGACATCCAGTCGCCCGAGGGCGGGGCGTATCGCAACTGGCGCGTCGCCACGGCGCTGCGCGAAGCGCGCGGCACGAAGCGCTACGGCTTCGGGACCTACGAGGCCGACAACTACGACGAACTCGCCGACCATCCCGTCACGCTCGGCGAATTCGCGCTCGGCAGTTTCACCGCGCATGGCGTGAAGCACGACATCGTGATCTCGGGGCGCGTCGTCAATCTCGACATGAACCGGCTCCAGGCCGATCTCAAGCGCGTCTGCGAAGCGCAGATCGCGCTGTTCGAGCCGCGCACGAAGCGCGCGCCGATGGACCGCTACGTGTTCATGACGCTGGCCGTCGGCGATGGGTATGGCGGGCTCGAGCATCGCGCATCGACAGCGTTGATCTGCAATCGCACGGATCTGCCGGTGCAGGGCCGGCCGGACCTGAGCGACGGCTATCGCACCTATCTCGGCCTGTGCAGCCACGAATACTTCCATACGTGGAACGTGAAGCGCATCAAGCCCGCGACCTTCGCACCGTACGATCTGTCGCAGGAGAATTACACGACGCTGCTGTGGCTCTTCGAAGGCTTCACGTCGTACTACGACGACCTGATGCTCGTGCGCAGCGGCCTCATCACCGCCGGCGACTACTTCAGCCTGCTCGGCAAGACGATCGGCGGCGTGCTGCGCGGCGCGGGACGTTTCAAGCAGTCGGTCGCGCAAAGCTCGTTCGACGCGTGGGTGAAGTACTACCGCGCCGATGAAAACGCGCCGAACGCGATCGTCAGCTATTACCAGAAAGGTTCGCTGGTCGCGCTGGCGTTTGATCTGTCGATCCGCGCGCAGACCGACAACCGCAAGTCGCTCGACGATGTCATGCGCCTGCTGTGGCAGCGCTACGGACGCGACTTCTATCACGGCAAGGCGCGCGGCATTCGCGAGGAAGACGTCGAGGCGCTGTTCGCCGAAGCCACCGGCGCGGACCTGCGCGCGCTGTTCCGTGACGGCGTGCGCGGCACCCGCGACCTGCCGCTGGATGCCTTGCTGGAGCCGTTCGGCATCGCGCTCGCGGCGGATCTGCCCGGCAACGGCGCGGCGCGCAAGCCCACGCTCGGCGTGCGCGTGCGCGGCGGCGCGGAGTGCGCGCTCGCGGTCGTCCACGAGGGCGGCGCGGCGCAGAAGGCCGGATTGTCGGCGGGCGACGTGCTGGTCGCGATCGACGGTCTGCGCGTCACCGGCTCCAATCTCGACAGCCTGCTGTCGCGCTATCTGCCGGGCGCGAAGGTGGAGATCCATGCGTTTCGCCGCGATGAATTGCGCCGCACGGAACTCAAGCTCGACGGGCCCGAGGTCGTGCGTTACCTGCTGACGGCCATCGACGGACGCGGCCCGTCGAAGCAATGGCGCGAGCGCTGGCTGAAAGGCTGAGGCGTCCGAAGCCGGCGGGCGGATTGTTCTACCCCTGCAACAATCCGTCACGGGCGAATGGCTTTTAATCGATCGTCGAAAGGGGAGAATGCTTCCTAAGCCGGGCGCAGACAGCGCCCGAATCCCGAAAGCTCTGCATGGGACACCGTGAGCGATCAAGCGCGCGCAGTGCCCCGACAAGGAACAGGAAGCCATCATGACGACGATTCTGCAAATCAATTCCGCCGCTCGTTCGCAAGGCGCCCAATCGACGCTGCTCGCCGACGAACTCACGGCAAAACTGCAACAAAGCAACCCGGGCGCGAAGGTTGTCGTGCGCGACCTGCTCGGCGCGTCGCTGCCGCATCTCGACGACGCCACGCTCGGCGCCTTCTTCACGCCGGCCGACCAGCGCAGCGCGGAACAGGCGGCTATCAACGCCAAGAGCGAAGCGCTGATCAACGAACTGCTGGCAGCGGACATCGTCGTGATCGCGGCGCCGCTGTACAACTTCGGCATCTCGTCGCAACTGAAGACCTATTTCGACTGGATCGCCCGTTCGGGCATGACGTTCCGCTACGGCGCGAACGGTCCGGAAGGCCTGGTCACGGGCAAGAAGGTGTTCGTGGTGTCGGCGCGTGGCGGCAAGTACGCGGGCACGCCGAACGATTCGCAAACGCCTTACCTGAAGACTTTCCTCGGCTTCCTCGGCCTGACCGACGTGAACTTCATCTACGCCGAAGGCCTGAACATGGGTCCGGAAGTGGCGGGCGCGGCGCTGGCGTCGGCACGCGAGGCGATCGCGGCGCTGTAAGCGTCTCGCTCCGGCAGCAAGGCATCAAGGCATCAAGGCATCAAGGCATCAAGTAAAACGCCCCGCTGATATTTGTCAGCGGGGCGTTTTGCGTCTCATGGCTTGCACGGAAGCGTCAGGCCAGCAGTTCAGGCTCGGCGGGCAGCCGCCAGTCGATCGCCGGACGGCGATGCTTCGTCAGGTATTCATTGGCGAGCACGAAATGCCCGCAGCCGAAAAAGCCGCGATACGCCGACAACGGCGACGGATGCGCCGACTCCAGCACGCAATGCGCCTTGCCCGTGCCTTCGATCAAGCCGCGCTTCGCCTGCGCGTGCGCGCCCCACAACATGAACACCAGTCCGTCATGGCGCAGCGCCATTTCGTGGATCAGCGTGTCGGTGCATTGCTCCCAGCCGCGTTTCGCGTGACTGCCGGCGCGGTCGCGTTCCACCGTCAGCGACGTGTTGAGCAGCAGCACGCCTTGCTTCGCCCATGAATCCAGGCAGCCGTGGGCGGGCGCGGGGAAGCCCAGGCTCGCGTGGATTTCCTTGAAGATGTTGCGCAGCGACGGCGGCGGACGCACCGGCGCGGGTACCGAGAACGCCAGCCCGTGGGCCTGCGGCGCGCCCTTGTCCTCGCCGTGATACGGATCCTGGCCGAGAATCACGACCTTCACGTCGGCGGGGCGCGTGAGACGGAGCGCGCGGAAGACATCGGCGGGATAGACGGTCTTGCCGGCGGCGCGCTCGGCATCGACGAACGCGCACAGCGCTGCATAGTGCTTGCTGTCGATGAACGGTTGCAGGTGGCGGCGCCAGTCGGCGGGCAGCGCTTCGAACTGGCTTTCCAGCGTCGTGCCGGGCGACGCCGGCGCGTTGCCGGCATCCTCGAAGAGAGAAGACTGTTGGCTCATGCTGGGCAATCAGGCGTCGGGATGCTTCTCGTGCTTTTCATCGCGATGCTTTTCATCCGGCTGCTTGCGCAACAGATAGCCACGCTGCGCCTTGCTGAGATCTTCCGGCGTCAGTTCCGGAAATGCGCCGCGCAGTTCGGCGGCGAGCAAGGACAGCGCGCTCTCCTCGCCGGATTTCAGTTCCAGTTCCAGTTCGCTGATTTTCGCGCGACGCGTCTCGCCGTCGACATCGGCGGTGATGTCGCCCAGGTCCAGCGCCACTTCGATCTGCGAACCCTCGCGTTCGAGGTCCCACACGATGCGCCGGAAATCGGTCTTGAACAGCGCGATCAGTTCGGGCGCGGCGCGCTCCAGCGTCTCGCGCGCGCTTTCGTCGTCGCAGGCGTCGAGCAGCGCGTCGATCTGCAGCGCGTCGCGCTCGACGGGCAGCTCCCACTCCTGACGGTTGCTCAGGCCCGCGACGCTCTTGCCCAGCGTCTTGTAGGTCTGCAGCCATTGTTCCGGCGTGCGGCGCAGGCGCAGCGCGGACTTGGCTTTCGCCAGCGCGCAGGCGGAGGTGTCGAAGTAGACGTTGGTCAGTTGGATCGGCCGCCCCGGGCCGGTGTGTTCGTCGAAGAAGCGTGCGACGTCATCATGCTGCGACGGCGCAAGCGCGAGTTTCAGTTCCCGTTCGATGCCCAAGGTCCGGTCCCGTCGATGAGTTCAAAAAAACATGCGCGCGAGTTCCGCGCCAGGATCGTCGGCGCGCATGAACGCTTCGCCGACCAGGAAGGTATGCACGTGCATCGCGCGCAGGCGGTCGACATCGACACGCGACAGAATGCCCGACTCCGTCACGACGATGCGATCCTCCGGCACCATCTCCAGCATGCCGATGGTCGTCTCGATGCTCGTTTCGAAGGTGCGCAGGTTGCGGTTGTTGATGCCGATGAGCGGTGTCTTCAGCGTGAGCGCGTCGCGCAGTTCGTCGGCGTCGTGCACTTCGACCAGCACGGCGAGACCGAGCGAGTGCGCGTAGGCCTCGAGGTCCTGCATGTGCGAGAGTTCGAGCGCGGCGGCGATCAGCAGGATGCAGTCGGCGCCCATCGCGCGCGCTTCCATGACCTGATACGGGTCGACGATGAAGTCCTTGCGCAGCACCGGCAGGCTGCACGCGGCGCGCGCTTCCTGCAGGTAGGCGACGCTGCCCTTGAAGAACTGCACGTCGGTGAGCACGGAGAGGCACGCGGCGCCGCCTTGCTCGTAGGAACGCGCGATCTCCGCGGGCACGAAATGCTCGCGCAGCACGCCTTTCGACGGACTCGCCTTCTTCACTTCGGCGATGACCGCGGCCTGATTGGCCGCATGCTTCGCGCGCAATGCGCCGACGAAGTCGCGCAGATCACGCGACGTGGCTTCGAGCCGCAGCTCTTCGAGCGGCGCGCTGAGTTCCGCCGCGCGCACTTCCTCGCGCTTGACCGCGATGATGCGGTCCAGGATGTCACTCATGTTGGCTTCCTTTACTGCTTCGCAAACTGCTGCGTGAACTTGACGAGCGTGTCGATCTTCTCGCGCGCCGCGCCGCTCTCGATGGCCTCGCGCGCGGCGGCCATGCCGGCTTCGATCGACTCGACGACATCGGCCGCATAAAGCGCCGTGCCGGCATTCAGCGTGACGATCTCGCGCGCGACGCCGGCCTTGTTGTTGAGCGCGCCGAGCAGCATGGCTTTCGATTCCTGCGCGTCCTGCACCTTCAGCGAACGGTTCGACACCATCTGCAGGCCGAAGTCCTCGGGATGGATCTCGTACTCGGTCACTTCGCCGTTCTTCAGCTCGCCGACGCGCGTGGCGGCACCGAGCGAGACTTCGTCCATGCCGTCCTTGCCGTACACGACGAGCACGTGCTTCGCGCCCAGGCGCTGCATCACGCGCACCTGGATGCCGACGAGGTCTTCATGGAACACGCCCTGGAGCTGGTTCGGCGCGCCGGCCGGATTGGTCAGCGGACCGAGAATGTTGAAGATGGTGCGCACGCCGAGTTCGCGCCGCACCGGCGCGATGTTCTTCATCGCCGGATGATGATTGGGCGCGAACATGAAGCCCATGCCAGTCTCGGCAATCGATGCCGCCACCTGTTCCGGCGACAGGTCGATATTCACGCCCAGCGCCTCGAGCACGTCGGCGCTGCCGGACTTGCTGGACACGCCGCGATTGCCGTGCTTCGCGACCTTCGCGCCGGCGGCCGCGGCCACGAACATCGACGCAGTGGAAATGTTGAACGTGTGCGAACCGTCGCCGCCGGTGCCGACGATGTCGACAAAATTCGAGTTGTCCTCGACCTCGACGTGATTCGCGAACTCGCGCATCACGGTGGCGGCCGCGGCAATCTCGCCGATGGTTTCCTTCTTCACGCGCAAGCCGGTGATGATGGCGGCGGACATGACGGGCGACATCTCGCCGCGCATGATCTGGCGCATCAGATGCAGCATTTCGTCGTGAAAGATCTCGCGGTGCTCGATCGTGCGCTGCAGCGCTTCCTGTGCAGTAATGGTCATGTTGTCGAGCCTGTTCAAGCGCGTTGTCCGGATACGGCCGTGTGCTTTACGAAATTTTCGAGCAGCGCGTGGCCATGTTCTGACAGGATCGATTCCGGATGGAATTGCACACCTTCCACTTCGAGTTCACGGTGGCGCACGCCCATGATCTCGCCGTCCGGCGTCCACGCGGACACTTCCAGACAGTCGGGCAGGGATTCGCGTTCAATCGCCAGCGAGTGATAGCGCGTCACGTTGAAGTGTTTGGGCAGGTCGGCGAATACGCCTTTACAGTCCGTCTCGATCTGGCTCACCTTGCCGTGCATGATGGTCTGCGCGCGCACGACGCGTCCGCCGAATGCCTCGCCGATCGCCTGATGACCGAGGCAGACGCCGAGAATGGGCAGCTTGCCGGAGAATTCGCGCAGCACGTCGAGCGTGATGCCCGCGTGTTGCGGATTGCTCGGTCCCGGCGAGAGGCAGATGCGCTCGGGCGCGAGCTTCGCGATTTCATCGAGCGTGATCTCGTCGTTGCGAAACGTGCGCACGTCTTCGCCGAGTTCGCCGAAGTACTGGACCAGGTTGTAGGTGAAGGAATCGTAGTTGTCGATCATCAGCAGCATGGTCTTGTCTCCTCAGAAGTCGCTGTCGAGGCCGTCTTGCACTTGCTCGGCGGCGCGGAGCACGGCGCGCGCCTTGTTCTCCGTTTCTTGCCATTCGGATTCGGGCACCGAATCGGCGACGACGCCCGCTGCCGCCTGCACATACAGGTTGCCCTTGTGGATGACGCCGGTGCGGATCGCGATGGCCAGATCCATTTCGCCGCTGAACGACAGGTAACCGACCGCGCCGCCATACAGCCCGCGCTTGATCGGTTCGAGTTCGTCGATCAGTTGCATCGCGCGGACCTTCGGGGCGCCGGACAGCGTGCCGGCGGGGAAGGTGGCGCGCAGCACGTCGAAGTTGTTCATGCCGTGCTTGAGCTTGCCTTCGACCGAACTCACGATGTGCTGCACGTGCGAGTACTTTTCGATGACCAGCTTGTCCGTCACCGTAACCGAGCCCGTCTGCGCGATCCGGCCGACGTCGTTGCGGGCGAGGTCGATCAGCATCACGTGCTCGGCGACTTCTTTCGGATCGTTCAGCAGTTCGGTCGCGAGTTCGGCGTCGCGCTCGGGCGTGTTGCCGCGCGGACGCGTGCCGGCGAGCGGGCGGATGGTGACGATGTGATCGTCGGCGCGCTTTTCCTGGCGCACCAGGATTTCCGGCGACGCGCCCACCACGTGCACTTCGCCGCCGAAGTTGTAGTAGTACATGTACGGCGACGGATTCAGCGAGCGCAGCGCGCGATACAGCGACAGCGGATTGTCCCGGAACGGCTTGGTCAGACGCTGGCCGACCTGCACCTGCATCAGTTCGCCCGCCGCGATGTACTCCTTCGCGCGCCGCACGGCGTTCAGGTAATCGTCCTTCTTGAACTCGCGGAAGGTTTCGGTGCGCACGCTCGCCGACGTCACCGGCGGCTGCACCGTCGCACGCAGACGCGCACGCAGTTCGCGCAGGCGCTGCTTCGCGCGCGCGTAGGCTTCGGGGCGGGTCGGGTCCGCGTAGACGATGAGGTAGAGCTTGCCCGCGAGATTGTCGATGACCGCGACTTCCTCGGTCAGCAGCAACTGGATGTCGGGGAGATTGAGATCGTCGGGGGGCGCGGTGTCGGCGAGCTTCTTCTCGATGTAGCGTACCGCGTCATAACCGAAATAGCCGGCCAGGCCGCCGCAGAAGCGCGGCAGGCCCGGACGGGTCGCCACCTTGAAACGCTTCTGATAGGTCTCGATGAACGCCAGCGGATCGCCTTCATCCGTCTCGACGACGTTGCCATCCGTGAGCACTTGCGACTTGCCGTTCTGTACGGTCAGGATGGTGCGCGCCGGCAGGCCGATGAACGAGTAACGTCCGAAGCGCTCGCCGCCCACGACGGATTCGAGCAGGAACGAGTTCGCGCCATTGCGCTCGGGCTGGGCGAGTTTGAGATAAAGAGAGAGCGGGGTTTCGAGGTCGGCGAGGGCTTCGGCGATCAGCGGAATGCGGTTATAGCCTTCGTTCGCCAGGGATTGGAATTCGAGTTCGGTCATGTTGCGATCCTTTGCGTGCCGGGCGGGGTTCGGGAGGCGCGGCATCGGGGAAAAGCGGGCGCTGCGGGCGGTCGGTTCCCGTGATCATCGCATACGGCGACCTTGCCGCTTCGACGAGGCGAAGCGGCTCCGGGCGAATCATTCACGCGGGACGCGCGAACGAGGTTCGGCTCGATGCGCGGTGTGCGCAAGATGCACGTAATACGGTTCGACAGAAACGGCGCGGAAATGCGCAGCGAAACAAAAAACGGATGCTGAAGCGGATGCGGCAGGGAGCGACATGGCTTCAGCGGACCTCGGGCGAGGTTAGCGCGACCAGCGACGCCAGGGCCAGGCTCCCCGGTCGATGCTGCTCAGACTCCGTTTTCTGTTGAGAAACATGATTGATGGACTTATTCAGTCAGGGTGGTATCCGGCGGCGCCAAGGTGGCGGCTATCGCCAGTGCTGCCGTGCGCAGCGAGGAGACTATACCATCGGACTTCACCGATTGCACAGGCTTCCCATGATTGTAACCGTACGGAACCGTCAAGGTTGCGAGGCCTGCCGCACGGCCCGCGAGGGCATCGTTCTCGGAGTCGCCGACGGCCACGGTTTCGCGCGTCAGCACGTCGAGACGTTCGCAGGCGGTGATCATCGGCAGGGGATCGGGCTTCTTCGCGGGCAGCGAGTCGCCGCCGAGAATCACCCTGAAATAATCCGCGATGCCGAAGTGCGCGAGCAGTTCCACCGCGAAGCGATGCGGCTTGTTGGTCACGCAGGCAAGCGCAATGCCGAGCTCGCGCATGGCATCGAGCCCTTCCCTCACTTCGGGGAACAGCGTCGAATGCTTGCCGTTGACCTTCGCGTATTCGCTCTGATAGATGGCGAGGGCGTCGTCGAACTGGGCAACCGCCTGCGAGTGCGGCAGCCGCGCCGCGAGCACACTACGAATCAGGTTCTCCGAACCCTTGCCGACGTAGTCCGTGACTTCGGCACGCGTGACCGGCTGATCCACCGCGATGCGCGCGAGCATCGCGTTCAGCGCGGCGACGAAGTCGTCCGCGGTGTCGACCATGGTGCCGTCGAGATCGATGATGGCGGCGCGGATGGGCCGGTTCACGAAAGGCGCCTGCGCCGCTGCTGTGTCGCTCATGCCTGTGCTCCCGCCTTGGCGAGTTCGGCGCGCATGGCGTCGATGACCTGCTTGTAGTCGTGCTTGCCGAAGATGGCCGAGCCCGCGACGAACGTATCCGCGCCGGCCGCGGCAATTTCCGCGATGTTGTCGATCTTCACGCCACCGTCGATTTCCAGATGGATCGTGCGGCCTGTGCGTTCGCGATAGGCGTCGATGCGCTTGCGTGCTTCACGCAGCTTGACGAGTGCCTCGGGAATGAACGACTGGCCGCCGAAGCCCGGGTTGACCGACATGATGAGCACGAGGTCGAGCTTGTCCATCACGTAGTCGAGATAGTTGAGCGGCGTGGCCGGATTGAACACGAGGCCGGCCTTGCAGCCGTGATCGCGGATCAGCGAGAGCGTCCGGTCGATGTGAACCGACCCTTCCGGATGGAAGCTGATGACGTTGGCGCCGGCCTTGGCGAAATCGGGCACGATGCGGTCGACCGGCTCGACCATCAGATGCACGTCGATGGGCACGTCCACGTGCGGGCGGATGGCCTCGCACACCATCGGGCCGATGGTCAGGTTCGGGACGAAGTGGTTATCCATGACGTCGAAGTGAATCCAGTCGGCGCCGGCGGCGACGACGTTGCGGACTTCCTCGCCGAGGCGGGAGAAATCCGCCGACAGGATGCTGGGAGCGATATGGAATGGCGCCATGGATGTAGAGAGAGGTAGCGACTTGGAAGCGTGATTTTAACTCGCGTTGATCAAACGAGTCCTTCGTCCGAACGGCTTAGGACGAATGCGCGGAATGCACGGATGTGGCGTCGCGGCGCCGCGCGTGTTGCGGGCACGCCGCGCATCAAGCAGAATGCCAGACCAATGGCGGCGCGGCTGCGCGCCGTTTCCCGGATCTGGCCGCGGCGCTGCGGCCGGTCGCTTGGTCGATGTCTTCATCGACCTGTCACTGGAACCACGATGGCTCAGTACGAATTCAGCGTATCCGTGGAAACGCGGTATCTGCCGGAGCAGTCGGACCCTGATAGCCGGCAGTACGCTTTTGCCTACACGCTGACGATTCGCAATACCGGCGAGGTCGCGGCGCAGTTGATCTCGCGTCACTGGATCATCACCGACAGCAACGATCACGTGCAGGAAGTGAAGGGGCTCGGTGTGGTCGGACACCAGCCCTTGCTGCCGCCGGGCGAGCAGTTCGAATACACGAGCTGGGCGGTGATCGCCACGCCGGTCGGCACGATGCGCGGTGAGTATTTCTGCGTGGCGGAAGACGGTGAGCGCTTCGAGGCGCCGGTGGCGGAATTCGCGCTGCACATGCCGCGCACGCTTCATTGAGCGCCGCCCGCGACGTCGCATTACGGCATGTTCAACGCCGTTTTGCCGGATCGTTGCTGCGGTTCTGCTGCTTTTTCTTGCCTGACGCCGTCCATACGACGATGAAGATCAGCAAGCCAAGCGCCACGAGCGACTCGAGCGCGAAAATAAGCATTGGGTATTCGTCGAACAGATCAGACATGGTGGTTCCCATCAAGAACGAGCATTGTAGAGGTTTCTCGCGGACAGCCGCGCAGTCAGCCACACGGGCTGCGGCCTGGGCCGCGTCGATCGCAACCGCCGTCCTGCTTGCCTCGTGCGGCGGCGGCAGTTATGTGAAGCCCGGTCCCACCACGGCGACGGGCACGCCCATCGTTCCGGGCCAGCGCGCCGCGTCGCGTCTCACGCCGGTGAGCTGGCAGCAGGTGCCAGGCTGGCAGGACGATTCACTGATCGGCGCCACAGCGGCACTGCGTCAGAACTGCAGCCGGCTTGCGCGTCAGGCTGGCTGGCAGAAGGCTTGCGCGGCGGCGCAGCAGCTCGACGATCTCGACATGTCGGCGGCGCGCAGTTTCTTCGAGGCCTATTTCACGCCCTTCCAGCTCGCCAATAACGACGGCACGCTCGACGGCCTCGTGACGGGCTACTACGAGCCCTTGCTGCGCGGCTCGCGCACGCGTCACGGGCCGTATCAGTACGCGCTGTATCGCTGGCCGTATCGCTACAAGGCGGGCTCGGCGCTGCCGCCGCGCGCGCAGCTCGAACGTTCGGGCGTGTTGACCGGCAACGAACTGGTATGGGTCGACGATCCGATCGAAGCGTTCTTCCTGCAAGTGCAGGGTTCGGGGCGTGTGACGATGGAAGACGGCAGCGTGATGCGCGTCGGCTTCGGCGGCACCAACAATCAGCCGTACCGGTCGATCGGCAGGGAGTTGCTCGATCGCGGCGAACTGACGCCCGCGCAGGCCACCATGCAGGGCATCAAGGCGTGGGCCAAAGCCAATCCGGCGCGGGTCGATGCCCTCCTCGACGTGAATCCGCGCTTCGTCTTCTTCCGCGAAATGCCTTCGAACGAGGCAATGGCCGCAAGCCTTGGCGACGGTCCGATCGGCGCGCTGGGTGTGCCGTTGACGCCGGAACGTTCGATCGCGGTGGATCCTTCGGCGATTCCGCTCGGCACGCCGGTGTTCCTGCAGACGACGCGTCCGCTCAGCAATCAGCCGATGAACCGTCTCGTATTCGCGCAGGACACAGGCTCGGCGATCAAGGGCGGCGTGCGCGCTGACTACTTCTGGGGTCTGGGCGACGACGCCGGCGATCTCGCGGGACGCATGAAGCAGGGCGGCCGCATGTGGCTGCTGATGCCGAACTCCTGATCGCGGCCTGGCGCAGCGGTTGATGAAAAGCTCGCGGCCTTTGGGTTCGCGAGCTTTTTTTCGTGCGTTTAAGACAGGTTCCTGCGATCGACCACGCGCCGCGCCTTGCCGACCGACCGTTCGATGCCGTTCACGCCGAGCACGTTGATCACGGCGCTGACGCCGATCATCGCCTTGATGTCGTAGGCGAGCGCGGCTTTTGCCGTGTCGAGCGCGCCCAGGTCCGGCGCCGATTCGGGACAGGGTTCGACGTTCAGGGTCAGCACGTCGAGCGGCCCTTCCTTGGTCAGCACGATCTGGTAGTGGGGCGCGAGCACGGGACGCTTCAGCAGCAATTCCTCGATCTGCGTGGGGAAGACGTTGACGCCACGCACGATCATCATGTCGTCCGAGCGGCCGGTGATCTTTTCCATGCGGCGCATCGTGCGCGCCGTGCCGGGCAGCAGCCGCGTCAGGTCGCGCGTGCGATAGCGGATGATCGGCAGCGCTTCCTTCGTGAGCGACGTGAAGACGAGTTCGCCGAATTCGCCGTCAGGCAGCACTTCGCCCGTATCGGGATCGATGATCTCGGGGTAGAAGTGGTCCTCCCAGATGGTCGGGCCATCTTTCGTCTCGGCGCACTCCGACGCCACGCCCGGTCCCATCACTTCGGAAAGACCATAGATATCCACGGCATCGATGCCCATGCGCGTCTCGATGGCGCGGCGCATGTCGTTCGTCCACGGCTCCGCGCCGAAGATGCCGATGCGCAGCGAGCAGTTCGCCGGCTCGATGCCCTGGCGTTCGAGTTCGTCCGCGATCGACAGCATGTAGCTCGGCGTGACCATGATGATGTCGGGGCGAAAGTCCTGGATCAGCTGGACCTGCTTTTCGGTCTGGCCGCCGCCGAACGGTATGACGGTGAGACCCGCGCGTTCCGCGCCGTAGTGCGCGCCGAGACCGCCGGTGAAGAGCCCGTAGCCGTAGCTCACGTGGACCTTGTCGCCGCGCCGCGCGCCGGCCGCGCGAATGGAACGCGCGACGAGATTCGCCCAGTTGTCGAGATCCTGCGCCGTGTAGCCGACCACGGTCGGCTTGCCTGTCGTGCCCGAGGAAGCGTGAATGCGCGACACGCGTTCCTGCGGCACCGCAAACATGCCGAAGGGATAGTTGTCGCGCAGGTCTTTCTTCGTGGTGAACGGGAAGCGCGCGAGATCAGCCAGCGACGTGACTTCGTCGGGATGCACTCCGGCTTCATCGAACTTGCGCCGGTACACCGGCGAATTCTCGTAGGCGTGCTTGAGCGTCCATTTGAGGCGCTCGAGCTGCAGCGCGACGAGTTCGTCGCGGCTCGCCTTCTCGATCGGCTCGAGCGGCAGCGGTGCGTTCATTGCTGTCTCCTTGAAGCTGACTGTGCGGCGCGGCTTGATATCCCCGTCCGCTTTCATGAATGAGTTCGGTCAGACGGGTATGACGGTGCCCTTGATCTGCGCGGACTTGCCGCGGAACAACGCCACCGGCTCGCCCTCGCGGTTCGTCACGCGGATGTCGTAGATGCCGGTGCGCCCGCTCAGCGTCTGCTCGACGGCTTCGGCAGTGAGACGATCGCCGCCTCGGACGGGACGCAGGAACTCGATCGAACAACCTGCCGCGACGGTGCTGAGGTTGTACGAGTTGCACGCGAAGGCGAACGCGGAATCCGCCAGCGTGAACATCAGGCCGCCGTGGCAGATGGCGTGGCCGTTGAGGAAGTCGGCCCGCACATCCATTTGCAGACGCGCATAGCCCGGCCGCACTTCGATCAATTCGATGCCGAGCGCGCGCGAGCACGCGTCGGCTTCGTACATGGCGGTGGCCGTGGCTTCGGCGAGTTCTTGAGGTGTCACAGGGTTCTCCGTGTTTGCGGATGCGTGCGCTTACAGCCCTTCGAAGCGCGGCGAGCGCTTCTCCTTGAATGCGGCGACGCCTTCGATGTAGTCGTGCGATGCGCCGAGCGTGCGTTGCAGATCGCGTTCGAGGTCGAGTTGCTGGTCGAATGTCCGGGTGGCGCTGGCCCGCATGGCTTGCTTGATCGCGGTTACGGCGCGGGCAGGCTGCTGGGCGAGCTGAGCGGCGAGGCCGGCGGCCGCCTGCTGCAACTCGCCGTCTTCGACCACGCGCCAGACGATTCCCCACGCTTCCGCCTTCTCCGCGCCGAGCTTTTCGCCGGTGAGCGCGAGGCCGAGCGCACGGGCTTCGCCGACGCGGCGCGGCAGGAGCCAGGTGCCGCCCGAATCGGGCACGAGCCCGATCTTCACGAACGCCTGGATGAAGCTCGCCGAACGGGCCGCGATCACGAGGTCGCAAGCCATGGCGAGATTGGCGCCCGCACCGGCCGCCGTGCCGTTCACCGCGGCGATGATCGGCAGCGGCGATGCCTGGAGGCGACGCACCAACGGGTTGAAGTGAGCCTCGATCAGGTCGCCGAGATCGGACATGGCGCCTGGCGTGAAGTCGAGGTCGGCCAGGTCCTGACCCGCGCAAAATCCCCGGCCCGCGCCGGTGATGACGAGCGCGCGCGCAGGGCTTGCTTCGATTTCGGTGAGCGCCTGATTCAGCTCGCGATGCATCTCGCGCGTGAAGCTGTTCAGCTTGTCGGGACGATTGAGCGTCACGGTTGCGACGCGCGTTTCGCCATCGACATGGAACAACACGGATTTTTCGGACATGAATTCTCCTCTGTCGCCGATGCTTGCCGCAGCGGCGCGTGGCGGGTTCGTTTCGTTACCGTTCCAATACTAGCCGCGCGCCGCGCCGCTTTCCATTCGGCCGAATGGCATAGGCCGCTTGCACCCGGCAGCGGGTGCAGTCGGCATTGCACGTTTTGTGTCGCGCGGCTTAGGCCGTCTGGACGACTTCCGCTGGCGCGGCCTCCGGCGCAACATGGACCCGGCTTTGCACCACGCGGAAGCGGTTCGCCACGAAAGCGGCGTCCGAGAGCGCGGCGTTGGCTGCCGGGTTCGCACCCGTGCCGTGAAAGTCGGAAAACGCGGCGGTCTGGTTGACGAACACTCCGCCGGTCAGGTTGATCGAGAGCGCCACGCCGCCCTGGATGGCCGCTTCGTGAGCAGCGTCGATCACCTTGTCGTCGGTGCTGTAAACCGAGAGCGTTAGCGCGCCGTGTTCGTGCGCGATGGCGCCGGCCAGTTCGAGCGACTGCGCGGTCGAATCGGTGGCGACGACAAACGAGATCGGACCGAACCATTCACGGGTGAACCTGGCGTTGTCCGTCCGGGCGTCGAGCGTGAGCATCAGCGGTGTGTGCACGCGCGCTTGCGGGAAGTTCGGGTGCGTGAGCGACTGGCTGTCGAGCAGCACGTCGCCGAGTTTGCGTGCCTCGGCAATACGCTCCACGACACCCTCGTTCTGGATCGCGCCCGTGAGTTCGACGGCGCGGGCCGGGTCGGAAGTCAGCTTTTCGACGGCGCCTGCGAGCGTGCGGGCGACGTCGTCGAAGCTCAGTTGGCCTTCGGCGGTGCGAATGCCGTCACGCGGCACGTAGATGTTCTGGGGCGCCGTGCACATCTGGCCCGAGTAGAGCGCAAGCGAGAACGCGATATTGCGGGCGGCGGCCTTCATGTCGTCAACCGAGTCGATGACGATCTGGTTCACGCCCGCCTTCTCGGTATAAACCTGGGCCTGATGCGCATGGCGTTCGAGCCAGGTGCCGTTCTGCGTGCTGCCGGTGAAGTCGATGAGCTTGATTTCGGGGCGCACGGCGAGTTCCTGGACCAGCGCACCGTCGTTCGGTTCGGTGGCGAGCAGGGTCACGACGTTCGGATCAAAGCCCGCTTCGCGCAGCACGTCACGAGCGATGCGCACGGTGATCGCCAGTGGCAGGATCGCACCCGGATGCGGTTTGACAATGACGGTGTTGCCGGTTGCGAGATCGGCGAACATGCCTGGATAGCCGTTCCAGGTCGGGAACGTGCAGCATCCGAGCACGAGACCGGTGCCGCGCGGAACGATAGCGAAGCGCTTTTGCATCGCCAGCGGCGGGTTCTTGCCTTGAGGCTTTTCCCAGTGTGCTTCGGCCGGAATGCGGCGCAATTGGTCCCAGGCATAGACCACGGCTTCGAGCGCGCGATCCTGGGCGTGCGGGCCGCCTGCCTGGAAGGCCATCATGAATGCCTGGCCGGTGGTATGCATGACGCTGTAGCCGATCTCGAAGCTCGCGCGATTCACGCGCGCGAGAATTTCGAGACTCACGCCAACCCATGCACGCGGTCCGGCGGCGCGCCAGGCGGCCTGCGCCTTCGAGGCTGCCTGGATGAGGGTGTCGGGAAAGGACTGCGGATAGCGGACATCGAGATCAATGCCGAACGGCGAACGCTCGCTACCGACGGTTTCACCCGTCGAAGGCTGATCCAGTTCGAACGTCTTTCCGAGATACGCTTTGAACGCGGCTTCGCCATCGGCATTGGCCGTTTCCCCGTACACTTTGGGGCTCGGCATTTCGGCAAACGGGCTCCAGTAGCCGCGCGTTTCAATGGCGGCGAGCGCCCGATCGAGGGTCGCTTCGTGCTTCGTGAATAGCGGATGTGTCATGGTCGCTTGAGGAGAACGGAGGAAGGCGCCGGGTTAAATAATTAACCGACCGGTTGGTTGGTAATGTTAGCATCATCGGGTTGGGGTGACGAACTGTTTTCATTAGGGCTTACCTGAGGATCGCAAGGAGGAGCGAATGGCATACGAAAATCTGCTGGTCGAGACGCGCGATCGCGTCGGACTTATTACGCTGCACCGTCCGAAGGCGCTGAACGCGTTGAACGACGCGCTGATGAACGAGTTGGGAAGTGCGTTGAAGGCATTCGATGCCGACGAGAACATTGGCGCGATCGTTCTGACCGGCAGCGAGAAGGCGTTCGCTGCGGGCGCGGATATCGGCATGATGGCCAGTTATTCGTATATGGACGTCTACAAGGGCGACTACATCACGCGCAACTGGGAGGCCATCCGCTCCATTCGCAAGCCGGTGATTGCGGCGGTGGCGGGATTCGCGCTGGGAGGCGGTTGCGAACTCGCGATGATGTGCGACATCGTCATCGCCGCGGACACCGCGAAGTTCGGTCAGCCGGAAATCAAGCTCGGCGTGATTCCGGGGGCGGGCGGGACGCAGCGTCTGCCGCGTGCCGTGTCGAAGGCCAAGGCGATGGACATGTGCCTCACCGCACGCATGATGGACGCAGCCGAAGCTGAGCGTGCAGGTCTGGTGTCGCGCGTCGTCGGTGCTGATCGACTTCTCGACGAGGCCATCGAGGCCGCGACGATCATTGCCGGCTTCTCTCTGCCTGCCGTGATGATGGCCAAGGAGGCTGTCAATCGCGCCTATGAGACGACACTCTCCGAAGGCGTGCATTTCGAGCGGCGCCTGTTCCATTCGCTGTTCGCGACTGAAGACCAGAAAGAGGGCATGGCGGCGTTCGTCGAGAAGCGGAAGCCTGTGTTCAAGCATCGGTGATGGTGCATCGAAAAGTGCTTGCGCTTCTCGATCCGGGTCACTAGAATTCCGTTCCTTCGCGATTCGATGAACGCGAAGGGAGCGGGAAAGACGGGTTGGACGTCGCGCTATGGGGCAGGTGGTGAATACACCGAGCGCGGTCAGCGAGAAAGGAAGTTCGAATTTCTTGTTGACAGACTTCAAAACGTTGTTCATAATCTCGTTTCTCTGCTGCTGATGCAGCGACGCAAGAC
>NZ_JARUXP010000001.1:2667959-2768951 GCF_031451315.1 Caballeronia sp. LZ032 | reverse complement strand
GCAGCTTCGATCCCGCCGCCTTCGATCTCGTGCTAACGAATCAGCGGCTCTCAGAGGTCAAGTTCTGATCGTCAAGACGGCCTCAGATTGACGCTTACGCAGTGACTCACGCTAAACCAAGTTCAACGCGCCAAAAATCGCTCAGCCAAACGTACCCAATACGATGAGCCGATCGATAGCAGGTCATCGTTGAAGTCGTAGCTGGCGTTATGCAACATGCACGGTCCGGCGCCGTGTCCGTGATCGCGATGTCCACCGTCGCCGTTGCCGAGAAACGCATAACAGCCCGGCTTCGCAAGCAGCATGAACGAAAAATCTTCCGCGCCCATCGTCGGTTCGACGGAACTGTCCACCTTGTCTTCCCCGACAACCTCTGCCATGACCGCGGCTGCGAACCGTGCTTCCTCGGGTGCGTTGATCGTAGGGGGATAGTTGCGCAAGAAGTGCACGTCAGCTTCGCAGTCGTAAGCGGACGCAGTCGCTTCGACGATCTTCCTCATGCGCGCCTCGATCAAATCGAGCGTCTCGACCGTAAAAGTCCGCACAGTCCCACCCAGCCAGGCCTGATCCGGGACGACATTGACGGCATCGCCGGCATGAATCTGCGTGATCGAGAGCACCGCGGTATCCATGGGCTTCTTGTTGCGCGTGATGATGCCCTGAAGCCCGTTCGCGATCTGCACTGCCGTGAAAACCGGATCGCGTCCGTTATGAGGCATTGCCGCGTGCGAACCCGTTCCGCGGATCGTCACGCGAAACTCGTTGCTCGACGCCATGATCGGCCCTGCAGTCACACCGAAGTGGCCAGCCGGCATGCCGGGCCAGTTGTGAATGCCAAACACGGCATCGACGGGAAAGCGCTCGAAGAGTCCATCCTCGATCATCGCTTTCGCGCCCGCGCCGCCTTCCTCCGCCGGCTGAAATATGAAGACGACAGTTCCATCGAATTGACCGTGTTGCGACAAATGCTTCGCGGCCCCGAGCAACATGGCCGTATGGCCATCGTGACCGCAGGCGTGCATGCGCCCATCGTAAGTCGACCGGTGACCAAAGGTGTTCAGTTCCTGGATGGGCAAGGCGTCCATGTCGGCACGCAGGCCAATCGAAGCATGACCGTCGCCGCGTTTCAACACGCCGACCACACCCGTCTTGCCCACCCCGCGATGAACTTCAATGCCCCATCGTTCGAGGCTTTCGGCTACCAGCCGAGCCGTGCCGACCTCCTCATAACGCAGTTCGGGATGAGCATGAATGGTTCGTCGAAGGGTCTGGATTTCGTCGTGTGATGCTTCGATTTCAGGGATCAGGTTCATTTGAACTACTCTTGGATTTGAATTCGGAATGCGCGTATTGACTACGTATGGTGTTCTCCCATTCTACGCCCCCACTATTTGCCGGATCGGGCGGACGGTCGCATAGCGGGCGTAATAGAATTCCGTTATCTGCCGCCGTTTTTCATGTTTTTTCGGACTTTCCAATGAACGCCCCAGCCGAGTTCGCCCGCGCCGTTTGCCCGCATGATTGTCCCGACACGTGCGCCTTGCGCGTGACCGTCAAGGACGGCAAGGCGATCAAAGTCAGCGGCGATCCCGACCATACGCCCACCCAAGGCGTGCTCTGCACAAAGGTAACGCGCTACGCCGAACGCACGCATCACAAGGATCGCCTGCTCACGCCATTGCGGCGTATTGGCCGAAAGGGCGAAGGACGATTCGAGGCGATCGGCTGGGATGAAGCGCTCAAGCTCGCAGCCGAACGGCTTAAGCCAATCGCGAAACGCGCCCCCGAAGCCATCCTGCCGTATAGCTATGCCGGCACCATGGGACTCGTTCAGGGCGAAAGCATCGCGGCGCGCTTCTTCAACGTACTCGGCGCGTCGCGGCTCGAGCGCACGATCTGCGCCGCCGCGGGCGCTGCCGGCCTCCGCTATACCTACGGCGCCAGTCTCGGCATGCACACCGAGTTCTATGCCGAGAGCGAAATCATTCTGATCTGGGGCGCCAATCCGATCGCATCGAGCCTGCATTTCTGGACCCTTGCCCAGGAAGCCAAGCGCCGAGGCGCGAAGCTGATTGCCATCGATCCCTATCGATCGCTGACGGCCGAGAAGTGTCATCAGCACATCGCGCTGCGGCCCGGCACTGACGCAGCGCTCGCGCTCGGCATGATCGACGTGCTGATTCGCGAGCATCTCATCGATCCCGACTACATCCGCGCGCATACGCTCGGTTTCGACGCGCTCGCCGCGCGAGCAGCGCAGTTTCCGCCTTCGCGCGTCGCGCAGATCTGCGGCATCGAAGAGGGCGTCGTGGTCGAACTGGCGCGCGCCTTCGGCTCGACGAAGAAAGCGTCGATCCGTCTCAACTACGGGATGCAGCGGGTGCGCGGCGGCGGTAACGCGGTGCGCGCGATTGCCTGTCTGCCGTCGCTCACGGGCGCATGGCGTGAACGTTCGGGCGGGCTGCTGCTGTCGTCATCGGGTTGGGCGCCCATCGATGGCGCCGCGCTCGAGCGTCCCGATCTCCTGCCCGGCTGGCCCACTAAGCTTCCCCGCGCGATCAGCATGAATGCGATCGGCGATGCGCTGCTGCATCCGGGCGACGAGACCTTCGGCCCGAAGGTCGAGGCGCTGATCGTGTACAACTCCAATCCGGTCGCGGTTGCGCCGGACTCGGCGAAGGTCGCCGCGGGTTTCGCGCGTGAGGACTTGTTCACGATCGTGCTCGAGCATTTCCAGACCGATACCGCCGACTACGCCGACCTGATTTTCCCGGCGACGACGCAGCTCGAACATCTCGACGTCCATAAGTCATACGGCCATACGCACATCATGGCGAACATGCCGGCAATCGAGCCCGTTGGCGGATCGCGGCCGAATACCGACATCTTTCGTGGCATCGCCCGCGCGATGGGCCTGGACGAGCCGGCGTTATACGAGACCGACGAGGCGATTGCATCGAAGGCGTTTCACTGGAACGATTCGACGCTCGAAGGCGAAGGCTGGGACAGCCTGAAGGAAGCGGGCTGGCTGAAGCTCCGACTGGACGACGCGCCGCTGGCGAATGGCGGGTTTCGCACGCCCTCCGGCAAGTGCGAGTTCTACAGCGAACGCCTGAGACAGGAAGGACTCGACCCGCTGCCGGACTATCTGCCGCCCTATGAATCGGCCGACGGCTCGCCGGAACTGCACGCGCGCTATCCGCTCTCGATGATCTCGCCGCCCGCGCGCAACTTCCTGAACAGCAGTTTCGTGAATATCGAGAGTCTGCGCGCCGCGGAGCGCGAGCCTCATCTTGATCTCCATCCCGCCGACGCAGCGGCTCGCGGTATTGCAGACGGTGCCCTGGTGCGCATCTTCAACGACCGCGGTTCGATGCAGGCCCGTGCGCGCGTAACGGAGCGGGCGCGCGAGGGCGTCGTCGTCGGTCTGTCGATCTGGTGGAAGAAGCTGTCGCCGGACGGCCGCAACGCGAACGAAGTGACCAGCCAGGCGCTGACGGACCTCGGCCGATCGGCAACCTTCTACGATTGCCTGGTGGAAGTGGAACCCATGCATTGATGAGTTCGTTCACGAGGGACGAAACAAGTGTG
Source organism: Caballeronia sp. LZ032 (assembly GCF_031451315.1). NCBI lineage: Bacteria > Pseudomonadati > Pseudomonadota > Betaproteobacteria > Burkholderiales > Burkholderiaceae > Caballeronia > Caballeronia sp. LZ032. Next base: position 2,765,360 of record NZ_JARUXP010000001.1, on the reverse strand, counting down.
CAGCATGGCGTCTAACCCAGTTGTCGGACGTAATCCAAGCAGCTAGGATTTCATTTCCGCACGACCATTCTAAAAGCTGATAAAGGAGACGCCGTGGAGAAACCGTGGCTGAAGTCGTATCCGGCCGGCGTGCCAGCGGAAATCGATGTATCGGCGTATCGGTCGGTTTCCGAGTTGCTCGAGGACAGCTTCCGCGCCAATCGCGACCGTCGCGCGTTCGTGTGCATGGGGCAGGCCATCACCTACGGCGAGCTCGACACGATGTCGCGCAACCTCGCCGCGTTTTTCCAGCAGAAGGGCCTGGCGCGCGGTGCGCGCGTCGCGCTGATGATGCCGAACGTCCTGCAATACCCGGTGGCGATCGCGGCCGTGTTGCGCGCGGGATATATCGTCGTCAACGTGAATCCGTTGTACACGCCGCGCGAACTGGAGCATCAGCTCAAGGACAGCGGCGCGGAAGCGATCGTCATTCTGGAAAACTTCGCGGGCACCTTGCAGGCCGTGGTCCGGAACACTGCGATCAAACACGTGATCGTCGCTGCGATGGGCGACCTGATGGGCGTGAAGGGCCTGCTCGTCAATTTCGTCGTGCGCCGCGTGAAAAAGCTGGTGCCCGAATGGAGTTTGCCCGGAAGCATCCGCTTCAATGACGCACTGGCCGAAGGCGGCCGCGCGACGCTTCGAGCGGTGACGCAGGGCCCCGACGACGTCGCGTTCCTGCAATATACCGGCGGCACCACGGGCGTCGCGAAAGGCGCGACGCTCACGCACGGCAACGTGGTGGCGAACACGCTGCAATCCCAGGCGTGGTTCGATCCGGCGCGCAAGCGTCGGCCGGACATCGACCAGTTCGTGTGCGTGGTTGCGTTGCCGCTGTATCACATCTTCGCGTTGACGGTCTGCGGCTTCCTGACGATCCGCTGCGGCGGCGTCGGCATGCTGATTCCGAATCCGCGCGACATCGCGGGCACCATCAAGGAACTGAAGGGCGTGCAGATCAACACGTTCCCGGCTGTCAACACGCTCTACAACGCGCTGTTGAATCATCCCGATTTCGGCAAGCTGGATTTCTCGAAGCTCATCGCCGCGAACGGCGGCGGCATGGCCGTGCAGGAAGCGGTGGCCAAGCGCTGGTTCGCGAGCACGGGCGTGCCGATTGTCGAAGGGTACGGGTTGTCGGAAACGTCGCCGTGCGTCACCTGCAATCCGTCGACGGCCACCGAATACACCGGCACGATCGGCCTGCCGCTGCCTTCGACGGAAGTCGCCATCCGCGACGACGACAATCGCGACGTGCCGCTCGGTCAGCCCGGCGAGATCTGCATTCGCGGGCCGCAGGTGATGGCGGGCTACTGGAATCGTCCGGATGAAACCGCCAAGGTGATGACGCCCGACGGCTTTTTCCGTTCCGGCGATGTCGGCGTGCTGGACGAGCGGGGCTATGTGAAGATCGTCGATCGCAAGAAGGACATGATCCTGGTGTCCGGCTTCAACGTTTATCCGAACGAGATCGAGGATGTCGTCGCGATGCTGCCCGGCGTGTTCGAAGTGGCGGCGGTCGGCGTCAAGGATCAGAATTCCGGCGAAGCGGTAAAGCTGTTCATCGTGCGCCGGGACCCGAGCCTGACCGAAGCGGACGTGATCGCCTATTGCAAGGAGCGGCTCACGGGCTACAAGCGTCCGCGCATGATCGAATTTCGCACCGAACTGCCGAAGAGCAATGTCGGCAAGATCCTGCGGCGCGAACTGCGCGACGGACGAGTCTGAAAAATCGGCCAGTCGAGAAAAAGCCTTCGTGTCGTGAGACATGAAGGCTTTTTTGTTGGCTGCGAGCGACAGCCGCCGCAGACAATGCCGGACCGGAACGCAGACGAAAAAAAAGGCGCCCGAAGGCGCCTTTCAGAGCATGCTGCTTTGTTCTTATTAGAACTTGTGGCGGATGCCGACGATGGCAGCGACCTGGTTCGTCGTCGACGACGGCGACAGGCCGTTGATGCTGGCAACTGCGCTGCGGCCAGTCGAATCCGTGCCGCTTGCGTGCTGGTACACACCGTCGAGGTACACGTCGGTACGCTTCGACAGGAAGTAGTCCGCGCCGAGCATTGCCTGATGGTACTTGGCATCGCCCAGGCCGTAGCCCTTCGTGTAATCGTAAGCGACGCCGAGCAGCAGAGCCGGGGTCAGCTGATACTTGAAGTTGATTTCGGCGTTGTGGAACTTGCCCGAACCGCCCGTGTAACCTGCCGGGTTCAGGCCCGTGCCGGCTTCCGAAGCGACATCCTTGAACTGCGTGTTGCTATACGTTGCGCCAACGGTCGCTGCGCCGAACGTGTAAGCACCGCCTGCCGAGATGACTTGCTGCGTCTTCGCCGAAGCAAAGCCCGAGTACACGCGGCTGGCAGCCATGTTCGAGGCCGTAGCGCTCGACGACGGCGTGTTGCCGAAGAACGAGTAGTTCGGATCCTTGACGTTCAGGTAGCCGGCGCCCAATTGCAGCGGGCCTTGTGCGTAGCCTGCGCCAACCGACCAGATCTGGTTGCGGTTGAACTGGCCAGCGTTGCCGCCCAGGCTGTACAGACCGCCGAACGTGAAGCCAGCGTAGTTCGCGCTCGTGTACTTGACCGCGTTGTTCACGCGATTCGAGTTGTTCAGGTTGTCGAGGTCGCCCGGGTGTGCGCCGAAGTACGAGGCCCACTGGCTACCGACTTCGAATGCGCCCGTGTAGTCAACCACGGAGTCGTACTGGCGACCCAGCGTGACCGTACCGAATTGCGTCGAACCCAGGCCGACATATGCCTGACGGCCGAATTCAGCACCACCTTGGCCCAGACGGCCGTTGAACACGTTGAAGCCGTTTTCCAACACAAAGATGGCCTTCAGACCGCCACCCAGATCTTCCGTACCACGCAGGCCCCAACGGCTGCCTTGCAGGTTGCCGCTGTTCATCTGGTACTGCTTTTGGCCGTTGGCGTTATTCGTGTACACGAAGCCTGCGTCGATGATGCCGTACAGCGTCACGCTGCTCTGCGCATGGGCAGCACCAGCGAAAAGGCCCAAAGCTGCGAGAGCGAGAAGCGACTTTTTCATTGAATAGATCTCCAGGGAGTGATTGCGACTTTTTGGCAAGGTCACTGTTCTTGGCGCCAGTGTGTTGACGGTCCCTGCCGGGCTTCTTAACGAAGTTGACACGTAATGTAACAAAGAGACTTTTACGGACAAAGGAAAAGGGGCCCGTCCTTGAGACTCATGTGACGTTTACGCAACAGGCGCTAAAATGTTGGTTTTGCAGGATTTTTGCGACCCGTGTTTGCCCTAATTCCAAATTGTGGCTGATTCGAGCGGTCGGTTCCGTGCTTTTTGGCCACGCCGGCGCACTGGCAACAGCCAGATTCCTGTCATGTCGCTGCCATTTTCGAGGGCCGTTGCGGAGCTACAGACGCAGCGGAGCGAGCCATCGGACGCATTCGAGGTACGCTAGAATCCGCGTTTTGCCGCCGCGATACGCTGGAGTGAAGAACGCGGATTGCTGGATCGGGTAGTTCCAGCCACCGTCGGCGGATAACGAAGAGAGGTGAGAACATGACGCTCGATGAAGTCATCAGCGAGTTCGATCGGGGGCTGCGCTCCATGACCGGTGTGAGCCGCATGTCGCGGCCGCTTCCCGAGGCGGCGCCGGGCACGAGTGCCGAAGACGATCTCTTCCCTGAGGAACTGCAACTCACCGACAAGGAGCGCGCGCACTCGGCCGGCCTGATGCGCGTGAATCATGTCGGCGAAGTCTGCGCACAGGCGCTTTATCAGGCGCAGAAGCTCGCGACAACCTCGCCCGAACTGAAATCCAGTTTCGAGCACGCGGCACGCGAGGAAGAAGATCACCTGGCGTGGACGTCGCAACGGCTCAAGGATCTCGAGTCGCGTCCGAGCCTCCTCAATCCGTTCTGGTATGCCGGTGCGCTGGCACTCGGTTTTGTCGCGGGACGGTTCGGCGATCGCGCGAGCCTCGGCTTCATGGCCGAGACCGAACGTCAGGTCGAGCAGCATCTCGACGGCCACATGAAGACGTTGCCGGCCAATGACCGCGCGTCGCGTGCCATTGTCGAGCAGATGCGACTCGACGAAAGTGCGCACGCCGCCGCGGCAACCAGCGCCGGCGGCAGCGAGATGCCCTTTCCCGTGCGCGCGCTGATGCGCGCGGCATCGAAAGTCATGACCACTACCGCCTACTATATATAGTATGACCACGGTCCCGGTCGCCCATGGATGGCCGATCGGGCCGCTTCTCGGCGAAATTCCACTTTTCGCCTGAGAAACGCCCGCAAGAACCGTTACATTTCCCTCATTTCACGCGCTGATTTCACGTATCACCTTCAGATCCGTCACTAGCTCTCTAATTCATAACGCTTTTCTGTTTTCCCGTCACTTCAAGCTCGTGCGCTAAGTCCTTGTTCTAGCGGAAAAAAACGTCTCGAAAAAAAGTTACGCGTCTTGACCGAGGAAATGCCTTCCTCTAAAGTGGGAGACAGTGTGAGAAAGTGGTCTTTTGTGTGATTCACAGGCCATTTTTGAGCAAAACAGCGGCGGGAGGGGCGCCATCGTGGCGCCGGAGCCGGCCAGAAGGTCCGGACGCACGCCAAGGCGCGCACCCGGACGGCACAAGGCAGAAGGCACAGGGGAGAGGGGCGAGTGTTCCAAGGGGCGTCGGCGCTGACGCTCGATGCGAAAGGGCGGATGTCGATTCCGTCCCGCTATCGGGAAGCGCTGCAAGGGCAGGCAGAAAGCCGGGTGACGCTCACGAAGAGCCCGGATGGATGCCTGTTGCTGTTTCCACGCCCCGAATGGGAAGTCTTTCGCGCCAAGGTCGCCGCGCTTCCGATGGAAGCGATGTGGTGGCGGCGCATCTTTCTCGGTAATGCAATGGACGTCGAACTGGACGGCAGCGGGCGCGTGCTGGTTTCGCCCGAGTTGCGCTCGGCTGCGTCGCTTGAAAAAGACGTGACGCTGCTCGGCATGGGCGCGCACTTCGAATTATGGGATGCCGAAACCTACGCCGCGAAGGAAGCCGCGGCCATGGCGCAGGGCATGCCCGACGCGCTGAAGAACTTCACCTTCTGACGCGGCGCTGAAGAACATGGCACCTGCGATGGGAAATGAACTGCAGCATCGCACGGTGCTGCTGAAGGAAGCGGTAGACGGGCTGATCACGCGGACCGACGGCATCTACATGGATGGCACGTTCGGGCGCGGCGGACACAGCGGAGCAATCTTGCAGCGGCTGGGCGAAGCGGGGCGGCTGATCGCTTTCGATAAAGACCCGCAGGCCATCGCCGCGGCGGAAAAGATTCAGGATTCGCGCTTTGCGATCGTTCACGACAGCTTCGCGGTCATGCGTGAAGCGGCCAGCGAGCGCGGCGTGCAGAAAGTGTCGGGTGTGCTGCTGGACCTGGGCGTGTCGTCGCCGCAAGTGGACGATCCGGAGCGCGGCTTCAGCTTCCGCGCACAAGGTCCGCTCGACATGAGGATGGATCCGACTCGAGGGGAGTCGGCGGCTGAGTGGCTCGCGCGAGCCACGGTGCAGGAACTGACGGAGGTGATAAGAGATTATGGGGAAGAACGGTTTGCTTTTCAGATTGCAAAGGCGCTTGTTGCTCGCCGGGCAGAGTCCGACCGTCTTGGGCCTCTCGACACCACGCGCGAGCTTGCCGAAATCGTGGGTCACGTCGTCAAAACCCGTGAAAAGGGCAAGGACCCGGCAACTCGCACCTTTCAAGCTATACGGATTCACGTCAATCAAGAGCTTGCGGAGCTGCAGGTAGTTCTCGAATCGGCACTGGCATTGTTGGAGCAAGGGGGGCGGCTGGTCGTGATCAGCTTTCATTCGCTCGAAGACCGGATCGTCAAGCGGTTCATGCAGGCGCACGCAAGCGCGCCCGCCGTGGACCGGCGCTTGCCGATCCGTGCGGTCGATCTTCCCAGCCCGCCGTTGCGGGTGGTGGGCCGCGTGTTTCCGAGCGAGGCTGAAGTGGCCGACAACCCCCGGGCACGGTCCGCGGTGATGCGTATCGCGGAGCGGATCGCGCCATGAACCGTCTCAACATCCTGCTGCTGATCGTCGTGCTCGGGTGCGCGCTGTCGGTCGTCAGCGCCACCAACAAGCAGCGGCAGGTGTTCATCGAACTGCAGCGGGCGCAATCGCAGGAGCGTCAGCTGCAGCAGGATTATTCGCAACTGCAGTATCAGCAGAGCGCGCTGTCGAAGACTTCGCGCATCGAGCAATTGGCCAACACGTCCCTCAAGATGCAGCCCGTGACGACCGGACGTACCCAATATCTCACCTATGACGCGGCCGCCAACAAGGCCGCCGACGCCCCCATGCCGCCGCCGCTGCCGGCGTCGGCGCCGCCTGCCCGCGGAGCCAAGCGATGAAAAAAGCCGCGAAGCAGAGAGACATCGCTCATACGCCGAATCCGCTCCTCGCCGTGCGCCTGCCGATGTGGCGCTCGAAGTTCGTCGTGTTCCTGCTGTTCATGGCGTTCGTCGCGCTGGCCGGGCGCGCGTTCTGGATCCAGGGCCCGGGCAACGCCTTCTTCAAGAAGCAGGGCGAGAGCCGCTATCAGCGCACGCTCGAAATGCCGGCCACGCGCGGGCAGATTCGCGACCGCAACGGTCTCGTGCTTGCCACGAGCCTGCCGGTGAAGGCCATCTGGGCGATTCCCGAAGCCGTGCCGAACGATCTCGGCGCGGACAAGCTCGCGGAGCTGTCGAAGCTGCTCGACATGTCGCAGAAAGAGTTGCGCACGAAGCTCTCGATGGACAAGACCTTCGTCTACGTGAAGCGCCAGGTGCCGCTCGAAGTCGCGCAGAAAGTCGCGGCGCTCGACATCCCCGGGATTTATTCGCGCGGCGAATACAAGCGCTTCTATCCGGAAGGCGAAATCACGGCACACCTGATCGGCTTTACTAATATTGAAGACAAGGGCCAGGAAGGGGTCGAACTCGGCGACCAGGGCGTGCTCGCCGGCACGCCGGGCATGCGCCGCGTGATCAAGGACCGCATGGGGCACATCGTCGAGGACGTCGACGAGCAGGTGGTGCCGCACAACGGCAAGGATGTCGAACTGTCGATCGACAGCAAGATCCAGTACATCGCGTACACGAACCTGAAGGCGGCCGTCGAGAAGTCGAAGGCGAAGGCGGGCGCGGCGATCGTGATCGACGTGAAGACGGGCGAGGTGCTCGCGCTCGTCAACTATCCCACCTACAACCCGAACGACCGCTCGCACATGACCGGCGAGCAGTTGCGCAACCGCATTCTCACGGACACCTTCGAGCCGGGCTCGATCATGAAGCCGTTCACCGTTTCGCTCGCACTGGATCTGCACCGGGTGACGCCGAACACGCTCGTCGAAACGGGCGGCGGCTCCTTCGTGCTGGACGGCGCGCGCATCACGGACGACGCCGGCTTCGGCACGCTCACGGTGGGCGGCGTGATCCAGAAGTCGAGCAACATCGGCGCGACCAAGATCGCGATGCAGCTGCGTCCCGAAGAAATGTGGAACATGTACACGAGCATCGGGCTCGGTCAGGCGCCGAAGGTCGGCTTCCCCGGCGCGGTGACCGGACGCCTGCGGCCGTGGAAGAGCTGGCGCCGCATCGAGCAGGCGACCATGTCCTACGGCTACGGCCTGTCCGCCTCGCTGTTCCAGCTGGCGCGCGCCTATACGGCCATCGCCAACGACGGCACCATTCTGCCGGTCTCCATCTTCCGCACGCCGGCCGACCAGCCGCCGCTCGGCCAGCGTGTCTTCGCGCCGACCACCGCGCGTGAAGTGCGCGCGATGCTGGAAACCGTGGTGTCGAAGGGCGGCACGTCGCCGGATGCGGCGGTGCCGGGCTATCGCGTCGGCGGCAAGTCGGGCACGGCCTACAAGCACGGCGGCCACGGCTACGATCATTCGAAGTACCGCGCGTCGTTCGTCGGCATGGCGCCGATGCCCAATCCGCGCATCGTCGTGGCCGTGTCGGTCGACGAGCCGACGGCCGGCAGCCACTTCGGCGGCCAGGTGTCGGGTCCGGTGTTTTCGGGCGTGGTCGGCGACACGCTGCGCGCGCTCAACGTGCCGCCTGACATGCCGGTCAAGCAGATGGTCGTGAACGACGAGTCGAATCCGGCGAATGCCGTGAATGCTTCCGTGGGCGCCCAGCCGTCGAATCCGAACACCGCGAAGAAGGTCGCGGTGTCGAGCAATGCGAAGACGCATCCGGGAGTCGTGCGATGAGCGCGCAAGCCCGTCAGACGCGCATGCAGAAGGACATGTCGCACGCCGTCGACTGGCTGCGCGCGCATGCTCGCCCGGACGCGCACCTGCATGCGGACACGCGTTCGCTGAAGAGCGGCGACGTGTTCCTGGCGTATGCCGTCGATGGCGCCGACAACCGTCCGTACCTCGATGCAGCGCTCGCCGCGGGCGCCGCCTGCGCGCTCTATCAGCCCGAGCATTTCGCGGGCAAGCCGGACGCAGCGAAGACGCTCGCCGTGAAGGCGCTCAATGAGCTCGCCGGTCCCATTGCTGCTGCGTGGTATGGCGAGCCCACGGCGTCGATGCTGACCGTCGGCGTGACCGGCACGAATGGCAAGACCTCGTGCAGCCAGTGGATCGCCACCGCGCTGACGGCGCTCGGCCGCCCGTGCGCGATCATCGGCACGCTCGGCATCGGCATGCCGGGCAAGCTCACGCATACCGGTTTCACCACGCCTGACGCGCCGCAATTGCAACGCAATCTCGCGCAGCTGAAGGCGCAGGGTGTTGAAGGCATCGCGATGGAAGTGTCCTCGCACGCGCTGCATCAGGGGCGCGTGAACGGCGTGGATTTCGACATCGGCATCTTCACGAATCTCACGCAGGATCATCTCGACTATCACGGCACGTTCACGGCCTATGAAGCCGCGAAGGCGCGCCTGTTCGCGTGGCCGACGCTCAAGACGGCCATCGTCAACCGCGACGACGCGGCGGGCCAGCGCCTGATCGAATCCCTGCGCGGCAAGGTCCGCACGATTGCCTATGGCGTCGAGATGCCCGTCAGCGCCACGCCCGGCGCCGACGCGCTGCTGCTCGCCACTCAGGTGCGCGCCACCGCGACGGGCACGGCGTTCCACCTGTCGTCGGATTGGGGCGAGGCCGATGTCGAAGTCGGCACGCTCGGCGACTTCAACGTGAGCAATCTGCTCGCGGTGCTCGGCGTGCTGCTGGAAGTGGGCGTGCCCTTCGATGCCGCGATCACGCGCATCGCGAAGCTCGAATCGGTGAACGGACGCATGGAACGGCTGGGCGGCCGCCTGCAGAACGACGAGCCGCTCGTCGTGATTGATTACGCGCACACGCCGGACGCACTGGACAAGACCCTGGCCGCGCTGCGCCCGATGGCGGCGGCGCGCGGCGGCGAACTGATCTGCATGTTCGGCTGCGGCGGCGACCGCGACGCGACCAAGCGTCCGTTGATGGGCGCCATCGCCGAGCGTCTTGCCGATCAGGTCGTCATCACGAGCGACAACCCGCGCAGCGAAGACCCGATGTCGATTATCGAGCAGATCGCCGCCGGCATGAAGGACGCGGCGCGGACGCGCCGCATCGAGGATCGCGCGAGCGCCATCCTGCAGGCTATCCGTGCAGCCGCGCGCGAGGACGTCGTCGTGCTCGCCGGCAAGGGGCATGAGGCCACGCAGGAAATCATGGGCAAGAAGCGCGCGTTCTCGGACCAGGATCACGCGCGCCTCGCCTTGGCATCGCGCGCCACGCAACCGCGCGGAGGTGGCGAATGACGATGTTCACCTTGCGCGACGCCGCCGCGCTGATCCCGGGCGCCACGCTCCACGGCGAGAACGACATTGCGATCGAACGCATCGTCACCGACAGTCGCGGCGTGCAGCCCGGCGACCTGTTCATCGCGGTGAAGGGCGATCGTTTCGATGCGCATGATTTCCTCGATCAGGTGGCGAAAAGCGGCGCGGCCGCCGCGCTCGTGTCACGCGAATCAAGCAACGGCAGTGCCTGGCCGCTTCCTGCCATCAAGGTAAAGGACACGCGCGCGGGCCTCGGTGCGTTGGCACACGGCTGGCGCATGCGCTTCACGATGCCGCTCGTCGCCGTCACGGGCAGCAACGGCAAGACCACGGTCAAGGAAATGATCGCCTCGATCTTCGCTGCGGCCGTCGGCGAAGAGACGCGTCTCGCGACCGCGGGCAACTTCAACAACGACATCGGCCTGCCGCTCACGCTGTTCCGCCTGAACGCGTCGCACAAGCTGGCCGTGGTCGAGCTCGGGATGAATCATCCGGGCGAAACCGAACTGCTGGGCAAGATCGCGGCGCCGACTGTCGCCGTGGTCAACAACGCGCAGCGCGAGCATCAGGAATTCATGGCGACGGTCGAAGCCGTCGCGCTCGAACATGCGTCCGTGATCCATGCGCTCGGCGAAACCGGCACGGCCGTGTTCCCGGCGGACGATCACTACGCCAGCATCTGGCGCGTCGCGGCGACGGGCAATCCGATCATGGATTTCGCGCTCACCGACGACACCTCGAAAGCCGCCGTCACCGGCACGCTCGACGGCACGACGGTCCATCTGCACACGCCGCAGGGCGCGTGCGATGTCGCGCTGGCCGTGCTCGGCGAGCACAACGCGCGCAACGCGCTGGCCGCCGCGGCGGCGGCGCTGGCCGCAGGCGTTGCGCTGGATGCCGTGAAGCGCGGCCTCGAAGCCTTTCAGCCGGTAAAGGGCCGCCTGCAAGTGAAGCGCGCGCAGCTCGGCGCGCTGGCCGGCGCCACGGTGATCGACGACACCTACAACTCGAATCCGGATTCGATGCGTGCCGCCATCGACGTGCTGGCCTCGCAGGCCGCGCCGCGCGTGCTCGTGATGGGCGACATGGGTGAAGTCGGCGAGGAAGGCCCGGCGTTTCATCGCGAAGTCGGCGCGTATGCGGCGGAGCGCGGCATCGATGCGCTGTTCGCGCTGGGCGCAGCCAGCCGCGATGCGGTGAACGCATTCAACGCGCAGGCATCGAAGCAGACCGGCGCGCATTTCGATGACGCGGCCAGCCTGATCGACGCGCTCGAACACGCCGGCTACGGCGAGCACGCCACGTATCTCGCGAAAGGCTCGCGCTTCATGAAGATGGAGCGCGTGGTGGACGCCTTGACGAGTCCACATCAACCCGCAGCGGGCCAAGCGCCCGCCGCACATTGATTCACTGAAGGACCAGCATGCTACTCGCACTCGCGCAATGGCTCCAGAATGACGCCAGCTTCATGCGCGTGTTCAACTACCTCACGTTTCGCGCCGTGGGCGCCACGGCGACGGCCATGTTGATCGGCCTCGTCTGCGGCCCCTGGGTGATCCGCAAGCTGACCGCGCTGAAGGTCGGCCAGGCCGTGCGCAAGGACGGTCCGCAGTCGCACCTCGTCAAGTCCGGCACGCCGACCATGGGCGGCGTGCTGATCCTCATCGGCATCGCGGTGTCCACGCTGCTGTGGGCCGACCTCACGAACCGCTTCGTGTGGATCGTGATGCTCGTCACCTTCGGCTATGGCGTGATCGGCTGGGTGGATGACTACCGCAAGGTCGTGCACAAGGACCCGCGCGGCATGTCGTCGCGCGAGAAGTATTTCTGGCAATCGGTGATCGGCCTGTTCGCCGCCGTGTATCTCGCGTTCAGCGTGTCCGAAGCGAGCAACACGCGCGTATTCGATCTCTTCATGGCGTGGGTGCGCAGCGGTCTTTCCATGGGCCTGCCCGCGCGCGCCGACCTGATGCTGCCGTTCGTGAAGGCCATCAGCTATCCGCTCGGCGTGTGGGGCTTCATCGCGCTGACGTATTTCGTGATCGTCGGTTCGAGCAATGCCGTGAATCTCACCGACGGCCTCGACGGCCTCGTCATCATGCCCGTCGTGCTCGTGGGTGCGTCGCTGGGCGCGTTCGCATACGTGATGGGCAGCTCGGTGTACTCGAAGTATCTGCTGTTCCCGCACATTCCCGGCGCGGGCGAACTGCTGATCTTCTGCTCGGCGATGGGCGGCGCGGGCCTCGCCTTCCTCTGGTACAACACGCACCCCGCGCAGGTCTTCATGGGCGATGTCGGCGCGCTCGCGCTCGGCGGCGCGCTCGGCACGGTGGCGGTGATCGTGCGTCAGGAGATCGTGCTGTTCATCATGGGCGGCATCTTCGTGGCGGAAACGCTGTCGGTGATGCTGCAGGTGTTCTGGTTCAAGTTCACGAAGCGCCGTTACGGCGAAGGCCGCCGTTTCTTCAAGATGGCGCCGCTGCATCACCACTACGAGCTGTCCGGCTGGACCGAAACGCAGGTGGTGGTGCGCTTCTGGATCATCACGTTGATGTTGTGCCTGTTTGGCCTCTCGACGCTGAAGCTGCGTTGAGCGTTTGCTGAGCGTTTGCAGCACCCAAAGCTGTTCAGGTCTTTTTGTAGTTCTCCGGGAAAGGTAAAGCGATGTTTGGCGAGAAGTTCGTGGGTCGGCAAAGTCCGATGGTGCTCGTGCTGGGACTGGGTGAATCCGGTCTGGCGATGGCGCGCTGGTGCGCCAGGCACGGCTGCCGCCTGCGTATCGCCGACACGCGCGAGACGCCGCCCAATCTCTCCGAATTGGCCGTCCACAAGATCGATGCGGACTTCGTCGGCGGCGCCTTCACGCCCGAATTGCTGGACGGCGGCATCGAGCTGGTCGCGATCAGCCCGGGGCTGTCGCCGCTCGCGGAAGACCTCGCGCCGCTGATCGCCGCTGCCAACGAGCGCGGCATTCCGGTGTGGGGCGAACTCGAACTGTTCGCGCAGGCGCTTGCCGGGCTCGGCGCGAATGGCTATGCGCCGAAGGTGCTGGCGATCACCGGCACCAACGGCAAGACCACGACCACCGCGCTCACCGGCCTCTTGTGCGAGCGCGCGGGCAAGACGGTGGCGGTGGCGGGCAACATCAGCCCGGCCATGCTCGACAAGCTGACCGAAGCCATCGACCAGACCGCGCTGCCTGACGTGTGGGTGCTCGAACTGTCGAGCTTCCAGCTGGAAACCGCGCACACATTCGCGCCGGACGCCGCCGCGGTGCTCAACATCACGCAGGATCACCTCGACTGGCACGGCGGCCTCGATGCCTACGCCGCCGCGAAGGGCCGCATCTTCGGGCCGCGCACGGTGCGCGTGCTGAACCGCGACGACTCGCGCACCATGGCGCTCGCGAAGAACATCGCGCAGGACCGCGTGGTGAGCTTCGGCCTGAACGAGCCGTCGTTCGTCGGCGACTACGGGCTGCTGCGTGACAACGGCATGCTGTGGCTGGTGGCAGGCATCGATCAGGACGCCTCGGGCGAGCCCGCGCCGTCGCGTCGCCGCAAGCAGGAAGCCGCCGAGCCGAACCTCGTGTCGAAGCGTCTGATGCCCGCCGACGCGCTGCGCATCCGCGGCCTGCACAACGCGGCGAACGCGCTGGCCGCGCTGGCGCTCGCGCGCGCGATCGACCTGCCGCTCGCGGCGCTGCTGCACGGGCTGCGTGAATATCGTGGCGAGCCGCATCGCGTGGAAGTGATCGCGCAGATCGACGGCGTCGATTACGTCGACGACAGCAAGGGCACCAATGTCGGCGCCACGGTCGCGGCGCTCGACGGCCTCGCGCAACGCGTCGTGCTGATCGCCGGCGGCGACGGCAAGGGCCAGGACTTCTCGCCGCTCGAAGCGCCGGTCGGCCGCTGGGCGCGCGCGGTGATGCTGATCGGCCGCGACGCGCCGCGCCTGCGCGAGACGCTCGCCGCCACCGGCGTCGCGCTGGAAGACCACGCCACGCTCGAAGCGGCGACGAACGCCGCCGCGCGCATCGCGGAAGCCGGCGACGCCGTGCTGCTCTCGCCCGCGTGCGCGAGCCTCGACATGTTCAAGAACTACGCACATCGCGCCGACGTGTTTCGCGGCGCGGTCGAAGAAATCGCCGCCGCGCGGGGAGTGATGCTATGAGCTGGACGGAACGCTTCGGATCGAAACTGACGGGCCAGCGCAACGTGGTCTCGCACGACTCGCTCGCGGGCCGCACGGACTCCGGCATGCGTTCGCGCCGCGAAAGCGCGGGCGGCATTTCGAGCGCGGTGAACGGCGTGCGTCCCGCGCGCTCGCGCATGCTCGACTATGACTATTCGCTGTTGTGGGTGACGATCGCGCTGCTCGGCCTGGGCGTGGTGATGGTGTATTCGGCGTCCATCGCGATGCCGGATTCGCCGAAGTATTCGAGCTACCGCGACTGGCACTTCCTCGTGCGCCACCTGATCTCGATTGCGACAGCGCTCGTCGGCGCGGTGATCGCCTTCAAGATTCCGATCAAGGTCTGGGAAAAGTACGCGCCGAAGTTCTTCCTCATCTCGCTGGTGCTGCTGATCATCGTGCTGATCCCGCACATCGGCAAGGGCGTGAACGGCGCGCGCCGCTGGATTCCGCTCGGCATCACGAACATGCAGCCGTCGGAAATCATGAAGCTCGCGGTGACCATCTACGCCGCGAACTACACCGTGCGCAAGCAGGAGTTCATGCACAGCTTCGGCAAGGGCTTCCTGCCGATGGCCGTCGCGGTCGGTTTCGTCGGCGCGCTGCTGCTGCTCGAACCGGACATGGGCGCGTTCATGGTGATCGCGGCCATCGCGATGGGCGTGCTGTTCCTCGGCGGCGTGAACGGCAAGCTGTTCGGCGGCCTGGTGGCAACGGCCGTCGGCACCTTCGCGCTGCTGGTGTGGGCGTCGCCGTGGCGTCGCGAACGGATCTTCGCCTACCTCGATCCGTGGGACGACCGTTACGCGCAAGGCAAGGCTTATCAGCTGACGCACTCGCTGATCGCGTTCGGACGCGGCGAGTGGTTCGGCGTCGGACTCGGCGGCAGTGTCGAGAAGCTCAACTACCTGCCGGAAGCGCATACCGACTTCATCCTGGCTGTGATCGGCGAGGAGCTTGGTTTCGTCGGCGTGATCTGCGTGATCCTGCTGTTCTACTGGATCGTGCGCCGTGCGTTCGAGATCGGTCGCCAGGCGCTCGCGCTCGACCGCACCTTCGCCGGCCTGATGGCCAAGGGCGTGGGCATCTGGTTTGGCGCGCAGACCTTCATCAACATGGGGGTGAACCTCGGCCTCCTGCCGACCAAGGGTCTCACGCTGCCGCTCGTCAGCTACGGCGGCTCGGGCATTCTGCTGAACTGCGTCGCGCTGGCGGTGCTGCTGCGCGTCGACTATGAAAACCGGGTGCTGATGCGCGGAGGAAAAGTATGAGCGCGCGACGCGACCGCACCTTGATGGTGATGGCGGGCGGCACCGGGGGCCATGTGTTCCCGGGGCTCGCGGTCGCGCACTGGATGCAGTCGCGCGGCTGGCGCGTGGTATGGCTCGGCAACGCGTCCGGCATGGAGGCGACGCTCGTGCCGAAGCACGGCATTCCGATGGAATACGTGCGCTTCGGCGGCGTGCGCGGCAAGGGTCTCAAGACCAAGCTGATGCTGCCGGTGAACCTGCTGCGCGCCTGCACGCAGAGTCTCGCTGCGCTGCGCCGCGTGAAGCCGGATGTGGTGCTCGGCATGGGCGGCTACATCACGTTTCCGGCGGGCATCATGACGAAGCTCGCGGGCTGCCCGCTCGTGCTGCACGAACAGAATTCGATCGCCGGACTCGCGAACAAGCTGCTCGCGCATCTCGCGAAGCGCGTGCTGGTGGCGTTCCCCAATGCTCTGCCGAATGCGGAATGGACGGGTAATCCGATCCGTGCGGAACTAACCAGCGCTTTGCCACCCAAAGAACGCTACGCCGCGCGTTCCGGACGCCTGAATGTGCTCGTCGTCGGCGGCAGTCTTGGTGCTGCGGCGCTGAACGAAACCGTGCCGAAGGCGCTCGCGCTGCTCGCATCGGACCAGCGTCCGCGCATCGTGCATCAGGCGGGCGCGAAGCATATTGCGGCGCTCGAAGCACATTACGCGGCGGTGGGCCTCGTGCAGGACGAAGACCTGCAACTCGTGCCGTTCATCGAAGACATGGCCAGCGCCTATGCGGCGGCGGATCTCGTGATCTGCCGCTCGGGCGCCATGACCGTTTCCGAAATTGCGGCCGTGGGCGTGGCTGCGTTGTTCGTGCCGTTCCCGTTCGCCGTCGACGATCACCAGACGACCAACGGCGCGTTCCTCGCGAAGAACGGCGCGGCCGAGCTGATACAACAACATGATTTGTCGGCGCAAAAGCTCGCCGACTGGTTGCGCGTACAGACCCGCGACACGCTGGCCGGAATGGCCGTGCGTTCACGCGAGCTGGCGAAGCCGGACGCGACCGAGAAGGTCGCGAGTATTTGCGCCGACGTGGCGGGCGCGCGTTTCGACGCGCATGCTCGGGAGGCACACTGAATGAAACATATCGTCAAGCATATTCACTTCGTCGGGATCGGCGGCGCGGGCATGAGCGGCATCGCCGAAGTGCTGCTCAATCTCGGCTACCACGTCAGCGGCTCGGATCTCTCGAACGGCCCGGTGACCGAACGCCTGCGCGCACTCGGCGCGCGTGTCGAGATCGGCCATCACGAGCACAACATCGAAGGCGCGAACGCGGTCGTCGTGTCGACGGCCGTGCGTTCCGACAATCCCGAAGTGCTGGCCGCGCGCCATCGCCGCGTGCCCATCGTGCCGCGCGCCGTGATGCTCGCGGAGCTGATGCGCCTGAAGCAGGGCATCGCGATTGCCGGCACGCACGGCAAGACCACGACCACCTCGCTCGTCGCGAGCGTGCTGGCGGCGGGCGGGCTCGATCCGACCTTCGTGATCGGCGGGCGTCTCAACAGCGCGGGCGCGAACGCGCGGCTCGGCACCGGCGACTTCATCGTGGCCGAAGCGGACGAGTCGGATGCGTCGTTCCTGAATCTGTTCCCGGTGATCGAAGTCATCACGAACATCGACGCCGATCACATGGACACCTACGGCCACGACTTCGCGCGGCTCAAGCAGGCGTTCATCGAGTTCACGCACCGTCTGCCGTTCTACGGCATCGCGGTGCTGTGCGTCGACGATCCGAACGTGCGCGAGATCCTGCCGTTCGTATCGAAGCCGATCATCCGCTATGGCCTCGGCGCGGAAGCCGAAGTGCGCGCGGTGAACGTCGAGGCGCGCAATGGCCGCATGCATTTCACGACGCTGCGCACCGACGCGCCGTCGCTCGACATCGTGCTGAACCTGCCGGGTACGCACAACGTGCAGAACGCGCTCGCGGCCATTGCGATTGCGACTGAACTCGAAGTGCCGGATGCCGATATCCAGCGTGCGCTCGCCGAATTCAACGGCGTGGGCCGGCGCTTCCAGCGCTACGGCGAAGTGAACGCGAACGCAGGCGAAGGCGCGTACACGCTGATCGACGACTACGGTCATCACCCGGTGGAAATGGCCGCGACCATCGCGGCGGCGCGCGGCGCGTTTCCGGGGCGCCGTCTGGTGCTGGCGTTCCAGCCGCATCGCTTCACGCGCACGCGCGACTGCTTCGAAGACTTCGTGAAGGTGCTGTCGACGGTCGATGCCCTCGTGCTCACCGAGGTGTACTCCGCGGGCGAAGCGCCGATCGTCGCCGCCGACGGCCGGGCGCTCGCGCGGGCCATTCGGGTGGCGGGCAAGGTCGAGCCGGTGTTCGTCGACACGGTGGACGAGATGCCGGATGCGATCACGACGCTCGCGCGCAACGGCGATGTGGTGATCACGATGGGCGCGGGTTCCATCGGCGGGGTGTGCGGCAAGCTCGCCAATGCCACAAGCACGACGAGCGGTCAGAACTGACATGACAGACGTAACGAGCAATCAAGTGAATCGAATCGATCCGAAACTCTTCGGCAAAGTCGCGGTGCTGCTGGGCGGTCATTCCGCCGAGCGCGAGGTGTCGCTCAACTCCGGGCGGCTCGTGCTCGAAGGTCTGCGCGCCGCCGGCGTGGATGCGCATCCGTTCGACCCGGCCGAGCGTCCGCTGGCGGAACTGAAGAGCGAAGGCTTCGAGCGCGCTTTCATCGCGCTGCACGGCGGTTACGGCGAGAACGGACAGTTGCAGGGCGCGCTGGATTTCTACGGCATCCGTTATACGGGCAGCGGCGTGCTGGGTTCCGCGCTCGGCATGGACAAGCTGCGCACCAAGCTCGTGTGGCAGCAGACCGGCATCCCGACGCCGCCGTTCGAAACCGTCTTCCGCGACGAAGACTATGAAGCGCGCGCGCAGGACATCATCGCGAAGCTCGGCTTGCCGCTCTTCGTGAAGCCGGCGAGCGAAGGGTCGAGCGTCGCGGTCATCAAGGTGAAGAGCGCCGAAACGCTCGGCGCGGCGCTGGCGGAAGCCGCGCGTTTCGACAAGATCGTGATCGTCGAGCAGAGCATCGAGGGCGGCGGCGAATACACCTGCTGCATCGCGGGCGACCTGGATTTGCCGGTCATCAAGATCGTGCCGGCCGGCGAGTTCTACGACTATCACGCGAAGTACGTCGCCGACGACACGCAGTACCTGATTCCGTGCGGCCTGACGGAAGCCGAGGAAACGCGCATGAAGCAGTTGACGAAGCGCGCGTTCGACATCCTCGGCTGCACCGACTGGGGCCGCGCCGACTTCATGCTCGACGCCGACGGCAATCCGTATTTCCTGGAAGTGAACACGGCGCCCGGCATGACGGATCACTCGCTGCCGCCGAAAGCCGCGCGTGCGGTCGGCATCAGCTACAGCGATCTCGTCGTGCAGGTGCTGTCCCTGACCTTGAAGCAATAAAGCAGCAAAGCAATAAAGCGATCACTCACCGGACCTGTAGCAGCGAAACTATGTGGAACAACGTTCGCCAACTCAACCTCGCCGCCAATGCGCTGCACGTCGTACTCGTGCTGCTGCTGCTGGGCGCCGCGGGTTACTGGGCGATCCAGCGTCCCGAGTTCCGGCTGCGCGAAATCCAGATCGACGGCGACACGACCCACATCAGTTCGCCGGTGATCCGTGCGAGCGTGGTCGGGCGCGTGAAGGGCAATTTCTTCACGGTGGACCTGGATTCGGCGCGGACCGCGTTCGAACAGGTTCCGTGGGTGCGGCATGCGAGCGTGCGCCGGGTCTGGCCGAACGCGCTTGCAGTGACGCTCGAGGAATACAAGCCGCTCGGCACGTGGGGCACGGATCAGCTGGTGAGCACGGACGGCGAGTTGTTCACCGCGAACCAGGGCGAGCTGGACGACGACCTGCCCGCGTTCGACGGACCGGAAGGCACCGCGAAGGAAGTGGTCGCGCGCTATCACGACTTCGAGAAGTGGTTCGCGCCGCTGGATGCGAAGCCGGACGAAGTGACGCTGTCGCCGCGTTTCGCGTGGACGGTGAAGCTCTCGAACGGCATGCAGGTCGAACTCGGGCGTGAGCGCAATCAGGACACGCTGCTCGAGCGCAGCAAGCGCTTCGTCGCGTCGTGGCCGGCGGTCACGGGGCGCTGGGGCAAGGAGATCGAATATGCGGATTTGCGTTACCCGAACGGCTTCGCGATACGAGCAGCGAACATGCGCTTCATCAATGACACCGACAAGGCCAAGAAGTAAGCAGACATCACGGGCATGAGCACGCTATGAGCAAAGACTACAAAGACCTGCTGGTTTCCCTCGACATCGGAACGTCGAAGGTGGTCGCGATCGTCGCCGAACTGAAGGGCGAAGGCCACTATGAGGTGATCGGACTCGGTCAGGCCGACTCGAAGGGGTTGAAGAAGGGCGTCGTGGTCAATATCGAGGCCACGGTGCAGTCCATCCAGCGCGCGCTGGAGGAAGCCGAGCTGATGGCCGACTGCAAGATCACGAACGTCTTCACCGGCATCGCGGGCAGCCATATCCGCAGCTTCAATTCGAGCGGCATGGTGGCGATCAAGGACAAGGAAGTCACGCAGGCGGACGTCGCGCGCGTGATCGAAACGGCCAAGGCGATCAACATCCCGACCGACCAGCAGGTGCTGCACATCCTGACGCAGGAATTCATCATCGACGGCCAGGAAGACGTGCGCGAGCCGATCGGCATGAGCGGCATCCGGCTGGAAGTGAAGGTGCACATCGTCACGGGCGCGGTGAGCGCGGCGCAGAACATCGTCAAGTGCGTGCGCCGCTGCGGCCTCGAAGTGAACGACCTCGTGCTGCAGCCGCTGGCGTCGTCGCTGGCGGTGCTGACCGAGGACGAGAAGGAACTGGGCGTGGTGCTCGTCGATATCGGCGGCGGCACGACTGACATCGCCATCTTCAGCGAAGGCGCGATCCGCCACACAGCCGTGATCCCCATCGCCGGCGACCAGATCACGAGCGACGTCGCCATGGCGCTGCGCACGCCGACGCCCGACGCGGAAGACATCAAGGTGAGCTACGGCATCGCGAAGCAGGCGCTCGCCGATCCGGACGAAATGATCGAAGTGCCGGGACTCGGCGAACGCGGCCCGCGCACGCTGTCGCGCCAGGCGCTGGCGGCGGTGGTCGAGCCGCGCGTCGAGGAGCTGTTCTCGCTGGTGCAGCAGGTGGTGCGCGAGTCGGGCTACGAAGAGCTGCTGTCGAGCGGCGTCGTGCTGACCGGCGGCGCCGCGATGATGCCCGGCATGGTCGAACTCGGCGAAGACATCTTCCTGAAGCCGGTGCGCATCGGCGTGCCGGAATACGCGGGCGGTCTCGCGGACGTGGTGCGCAATCCGCGCTACTCCACCGCGATGGGCCTGCTCGCCGAAGGACGCTCGCAACGCATGCGCGGCCGCAAGGTCGCGGTGCAGAACGGATCGATGGGACAAGTTTTTACGAGGATGAAGGACTGGTTCCTCGGGAATTTCTGACGAATACGCAGCAAACGAATTACGCGCTGGTACCGGCGGCTGGCGCGCGATGTGAGGTTGCCCGATCTCTCATCGAATAACGCCGATCTTCATTCTTGACGGAGGCAACATGGATTTCGAAATGCTGGAAACGGAAACCAACGGCACGATCATCAAGGTCGTGGGTGTTGGTGGTGCGGGCGGTAATGCAGTTCAGCACATGATCAACCGCGGTGTGCAGGGCGTCGACTTCATCGTGATGAACACCGACGCGCAGGCGCTGGCCCGTTCGCGCGCGCCGACGGTGCTGCAACTGGGCATGACCGGTCTCGGCGCAGGCGCCAAGCCTGAGAAGGGCAAGGAAGCGGCGGAAGATGCACGCGAGCGTGTCGCCGATGCACTGCGCGGCGCGCACATGGTGTTCATCACGGCAGGCATGGGCGGCGGCACGGGCACGGGCGCGGCGCCGGTGGTCGCGCAGATCGCCAAGGAAATGGGCATTCTGACGGTCGGTGTGGTGAGCAAGCCGTTCGAGTTCGAAGGCGGCCGCCGCATGCGTGTTGCAGAAGCTGGTTCGCAGCAACTGGAGGATCACGTCGACTCGCTGATCGTCGTGCTGAACGACAAGCTGTTCGAGGTGATGGGCGATGACGCCGAGATGGACAAGTGCTTCCAGTGCGCGGACGACGTGCTGAACAACGCTGTCGCGGGTATCGCTGAAATAATCAATGTCGATGGACTGGTCAACGTCGACTTCGAAGACGTGAAGACCGTGATGGGCGAGCAGGGCAAGGCGATGATGGGCACGGCGACGGTTGCCGGCGTCGATCGCGCGCGTCTGGCTGCCGAGCAGGCTGTTGCCAGCCCGCTGCTGGAGGGTGTGGATCTGTCGGGTGCGCGCGGCGTGCTGGTGAATATCACGTCGAGCCGTTCGCTGCGTCTGTCGGAAACGCGTGAAGTGATGAACACCATCAAGTCCTACGCGGCTGACGATGCCACCGTGATCTTCGGTGCAGTGTATGACGACGCAATGGGCGACGCCCTGCGCGTGACGGTGGTGGCGACGGGTCTGGGCCGCGCGGCGAAGAAGCAGCAGCAAGCGCCGATGACCCTGCTCCGTACCGGCACCGACAACCAGCCGATCGCACACGGTCCGCAAACGGCGCACAATTCGTACGGTTCGCAGCACGGCCAGTCGACCACGGATTATGGTCAGCTCGACACCCCGGCGGTGTGGCGTTCGACGCGCGAGACGGCGGCATCGCATGTGCAGGCTTTGCAGGAAAAGGGTGTCGATACGTATGACATTCCGGCGTTCCTGCGCAAGCAGGCCGACTGAGCGTCGCGCACGTGATTTGCTGCTGAACGAAGTCTGACGAAGCAGCTCACCGCGTTGCCGCGCCGGACGTCTTGCGCGGTTCATGCAGGCATCACGTGGGGCGACTGTCCAAGGCCGCGTCCTGATTCACAGACGGACGCCGGGCCGTGGCCAGCCGACCCCCACGCTTTCGCTCCCCGAGGCTGGGGAATCCGGATGGAAGCCGCATGACCGTCACGCCGTCGGGCAGGATTCGCGGGACGATGCGATCGCAAGCAGGTTCACGAGCACTGACAAGGGAAGGACCGAGCATGATCAAAGTGGGTGACACGCTGCCGGATGTGCGTCTCTTCGAGTTCATCGAGGAGGCGACGGAAGGCTGCGCCGTGGGACCGAACGGGTTCCAGGCGCGCGAGCGGTGCGCAGGCAAACGCGTGGTGATCTTCGGATTGCCGGGCGCGTTCACGCCGACGTGCTCCGCCAGGCACGTGCCCGGCTATGTCGAGGCGGCGGCGGAGTTGTCCGCTGCCGGCATCGACGAAGTCTGGTGCGTTTCCGTCAACGACGCGTTCGTCATGAGCGCGTGGGGACGCGATCTTCAAACCGCGGGCAAGGTGAAGATGATCGCGGACGGCAGTGCGCGTTTCGCCCAGGCACTCGGACTGGATCAGGATTTGACCGAGCGTGGCATGGGAATCCGTTCCCAGCGTTACGCGATGGTGGTCGACGACGGCGTGGTCAAGACGCTGCACGTCGAAGCGCCCGGCAAGTTCGAAGTCAGCGACGCTCGAAGCATCCTCGCGACGTTGCGCTGATTCCAGCGGCGCCGCGTTGCCGTAGCGCAACGCTGATGGCGCCCTCGTAATCCGCCGCAACTTGGGGCCGATGACCGGAAATGCCTCCATTCCGGGCATCGGCCCGTTCTACTTTCAAAAATGCCGCGCGCGAGTAACACAGGGAAACAGTTGATACGTCCCGAAGCACGACGGCGCCTGGCGAATAGAGTATAATTCGGCCTATTGGAATAAAGTGAGTGATTGATTCTCTTTATAGGGAATGTAAATCGGAAAAGAACATCATGTTGAAGCAGCGAACAATCAAGACCGTCGTCAAGACCGTGGGAATCGGGCTCCATTCCGGCCGCAAGGTCGAGCTGACCCTGAAGCCCGCGCCGGCTGACACGGGCATCGTGTTTTCGCGCATCGATTTGCCCCAGGCAGTCGATATCCCCGCGTCCGCGATGTCGATCGGCGATACCCGGCTCGCGTCCGTGTTGCAGAAGGACGGGGCGCGCGTGTCCACAATCGAGCACTTGATGTCGGCGTGCGCGGGCCTCGGCATCGACAATCTGTACGTCGATGTCACCGCCGAGGAAATCCCGATCATGGACGGCAGCGCGGCTTCCTTCGTGTTCCTGATCCAGTCGGCGGGTATCGAAGAGCAGAATTCGCCGAAGAAATTCATCAAGGTGACGAAGCCCGTCGAGGTCCGCGACGGTGACAAGTTCGCCCGTCTCGAGCCGTACTTCGGCTTCAAGCTGAGCTTCACCATCGACTTCCGTCATCCGGCCGTCGACAAGACCGGTCAGGCGCTGGAAGTGGATTTCGCGACCACGTCGTATGTCCGCGAGATCGCCCGGGCCCGCACGTTCGGCTTTGCGCATGAAGTCGAGATGATGCGCGAGCTGGGTCTGGCGCGCGGCGGCAGCATGGACAACGCGATCGTGCTGGACGAATACCGCATCCTGAACAACGACGGCTTGCGTTACGACGACGAGTTCGTCAAGCACAAGATGCTCGACGCGATCGGCGACCTCTACGTGGTGGGACATCCGCTGCTGGCTTCGTACAACGCGTATAAGGGCGGCCACGCGATGAACAACATGCTGCTGCGCGAGTTGCTCGCGCACGAGGATGCCTACGAGATCGTCACGTTCGAGGACAGCAAGCAGGCGCCGCGCGGTTTCGGCTTCGACACGCAAACGGCATTTGCCTGATCAAAGCGGCAGCAGCCGGCGGCAACATGAGATGAGCGACGCGCAAGCGCCGCTCATTTTTTTTGCGTGAGGCGATGACGTGACGCCATTCGCGCCAGCGCTTCCTGAAGTGGCGACGGTTCGAGCGCCTCGGCCAGGTCCTGCAGCGCAGACGCGCCCGCTTGCGACATGCGCGCCTGCTTCGGCTGCGCGGGCTCTTTCATCGGCTGCGGACGCACGCGGATGCGCAACGCATTCACGGCCCAGCCGCGCGCCTGGAGGTCCGAGAGCAGACGGGGTTCGAGATGCCGCAGGCGCGCGGCGAGCGCATTGTGCGCGGCGAACAGCGCCAGCACGCCGTCCTTGATGAAGCCCGGCTCCACGTTCGAAGCAAGATAATCCGGCAGCAGCGCGCCCAGATCGCGCTGCAGAGCGGCAACCTGCTCGACGCCCGCGCGCAACGCCTGGAACGCATCGGTGCGGCCGAGCACGTCGGCGACAGCCTGCGGGCGTCGCGGATCGACCTTCCGGGTGCCTTGCCTTGAATTTGTAGAAAAGCGGCTCATTTTGATGGGTGCGGACCCTGACAGGACCGTTCAAAGACACGTTCGATTGTACGTGAGGCAGACGGCAGCGCTGGACGAGGCCGCAGGAAAACGCAAGGCGCGGCAAGCTTTCGGCGGGTTGACTGTCGCATTGCGCCGACGCGCGCTCAGGCAAGCCGACGCAAGGTCTGCCATAGTCGCGTGCTAAAATTCCCGATTCGAATTTCACCCTATGGACTTAAGTCGCCGAGGTTCTCCGAGCCCGGACGCAGCTTGGTGCTGTCGCCCGTCCGAAGCCGCGACGCAGACACTGATCCGATGACGACCGGTTTCCTTCAAAAGATTTTTGGCAGCCGCAATCAGCGGCTGGTCAAGCAGTACCAAAAGACCGTTGCGGCGATCAATGCGCTCGAGCCGACCGTCGAGAAGTATTCGGACGATCAACTGCGCGCCAAGACCGACGAATTCCGTCAACGTGTCGCGGGCGGAGAGTCGCTGGACGTGATCTTGCCCGAGGCGTTCGCGGTGTGCCGCGAAGCCAGCCGGCGCGTGCTGAAGATGCGTCACTTCGACGTCCAGCTGATCGGCGGCATGGTCCTGCACTACGGCAAGATCGCGGAAATGCGCACCGGCGAAGGCAAGACGCTCGTCGCCACGCTCGCGGCGTATCTGAATGCGCTGTCGGGCCGCGGTGTGCACGTCGTCACGGTGAACGACTACCTCGCGCAGCGTGATGCCGAATGGATGGCGCGCCTCTACAACTTCCTCGGCCTGTCCTGCGGCGTGAATCTCTCGCAGATGGCGCACGAGCAGAAGCAGGAAGCCTACGCCGCGGACATCACGTACGGCACCAACAACGAATTCGGCTTCGACTACCTGCGCGACAACATGGTCTACGAGCCGAACGCGCGGGTGCAGCGTCCGCTCAACTTCGCGATCGTCGACGAAGTGGACTCCATCCTGATCGACGAAGCGCGTACGCCGCTCATCATCTCCGGCCAGGCGGAAGACCATACGGACCTGTACGTCCGCATGAACGCGCTGCCGCCGCTGCTCGAACAGCAGATCGGCGAGGAAAAGGCCGACGGCACCGGCGTCGAGAAGCCGGGCGACTACACGCTGGACGAAAAGGCGCGTCAGGTGTTCCTGACCGAATCGGGCCACGAGAAGGCCGAGCGCCTGCTGGCCGAGTGGGGCCTGATCGGCGAGGGCGAAAGCCTCTACGCGCCGCAGAACATCACGCTGATGCACCACGTGTACGCCGCACTGCGCGCGCACACGCTGTTCCATCGCGACCAGCACTACGTGGTGCAGAACGGCGAAGTCGTGATCGTCGACGAATTCACCGGCCGCATGATGACCGGCCGCCGCTGGTCGGACGGCCTGCATCAGGCTGTGGAAGCGAAAGAGCACGTGCAGATCCAGGCCGAGAACCAGACGCTCGCCTCCATCACGCTGCAGAACTACTTCCGCATGTACGCGAAGCTGTCCGGCATGACCGGCACGGCGGACACGGAAGCCTACGAATTCAACGAGATCTACGGTCTCGAAACGGTCGTGATCCCGACCAACCGGCCGCCGAAGCGCGTCGACAAGCAGGATCAGATCTACAAGACCTCAAAAGAGCGCTACGACGCGGTGATCCGCGACATCCAGGACTGTGTCGAGCGCGGTCAGCCTACGCTGGTCGGCACGACGTCGATCGAAGCGTCCGAACTGCTGTCGGACCTGCTCGGCAAGGCCGGCGTGCGTCACGAAGTCCTCAACGCGAAGCAGCACGCACGTGAAGCGGCCATCGTCGCGGAAGCGGGGCGTCCGGGCGTCGTCACCATCGCGACGAACATGGCCGGCCGCGGCACCGACATCGTGCTGGGCGGCAACGTCGAGAAGCAGGCGTCGTTCATCGAGGCGGATCTTTCAATTCCCGAAGACGAGAAAGCCGCGCGCATCCAGAAGCTGCACGACGAATGGCAGACGCTGCACGACAATGTGAAGGCCGCGGGCGGCCTTCACATCATCGGCACCGAGCGTCACGAGTCGCGCCGTATCGACAACCAGCTGCGCGGCCGTGCCGGCCGTCAGGGCGATCCGGGTTCGTCGCGCTTCTATCTGTCGCTGGACGATCCGCTGCTGCGCATCTTCGCGGGCGACCGCGTGCGCGCCATCATGGATCGTCTGAAGATGCCGGAAGGCGAGCCGATCGAAGCGGGCATGGTCACGCGTTCCATCGAGGGCGCGCAGCGCAAGGTCGAAGCGCGCAACTTCGACATCCGCAAGCAGCTGCTCGAATACGACGACGTCTCCAACGACCAGCGCAAGGTGATCTACCAGCAGCGCAACGAACTGCTCGAAGCCAACGACGTGCAGGAAACCATCGCGGCGATGCGCCAGAGCGTGATCGGCGACGTGGTGCGCACGTTCGTGCCGGCGGGCAGCATCGAGGAGCAGTGGGAAGCGCCCGAGCTGGAAGAGGTGCTGCGCAACGAGTGGTCGCTGGATCTCGCGGTGCAGGAGATGATCAACGAGTCGAATTCGATCGACGCCGAGGAAATCTCCGAAGCCGTGCTCGCCGCCGCCGACGAAGCGTATGAAGCGAAGGTGACGCTGGTGGGCCGCGAATCGTTCAGCGCGTTCGAGCGTTCGATCATGCTGCAGACGCTCGACAGCCGCTGGCGCGAGCATCTGGCCGCGCTCGATCACCTGCGTCAGGGCATCCATCTGCGCGGCTATGCGCAGAAGAATCCGAAGCAGGAATACAAGCGCGAGGCGTTTGAACTCTTCGCCGCGATGCTCGATTCCGTGAAGCAGGAAGTGACGCGGGTCGTGATGAACGTGCAGATCCAGTCGCCGGAACAACTGGAAGAAGCGGCCGAGCAGTACGAAGAGAAGGGCAGCCATCTGGAGAACGTGTCGTTCCAGCACGCGGACTTCAACGCGCCCGCCGCCGAACCCACCCCGGCCGCCAGCGCCGCGAACGCCGCCGCGCAGATGGTCAGCCAGGCCATGGCGGGCGCGGGCAGCGAGGACGTCAGCGTCGTGACGCGCGGTGTCGACGACGTGCCGAAGGTCGGCCGCAACGATCCCTGCCCGTGCGGCAGCGGGAAGAAGTACAAAAACTGTCACGGCAAGCTGGCTTAATCGCTGCTGACACAGAACAAGCGACGCAGCGATGCGTCGTTTGTTTTTGCAGATTCCCTTTTTCACGGCGCCGGTCCGGCTCAGCCGGTCCGCGTCAGTCTTTCATCCCGTGCCGGTGCATCCGCCGGCACGCGCCATCCTCAGCGAGACGCGAACATGGCCGTCAACTTTCCCTCGATCGATCCCGCAGCGCTTCATCCCGTCGCCGGCGTCACGCTAGGCTGGGCCGAGGCGAATATCCGCAAGCCCAATCGCAAGGATGTGCTCGTCATCCGCGTCGATGAAGGCGCGAGCGTCGCCGGCGTGTTTACCACGAACCGCTTCTGCGCCGCGCCGGTCATCGTGTGCCGCGAGCATCTCGCGGCGGCGGGTCAAGGCGGCAAGGGCATTCGCGCGCTCGTCGTGAATACCGGCAATGCGAACGCGGGCACGGGCGAGCCGGGCATGGTGATCGCGCGCGAAACCTGCGCGGAACTGGCGCGCCTCGCCGGCCTCGACGCACAACAGATCCTGCCGTTCTCGACCGGCGTGATTCTGGAGCCGCTGCCGCTCGACCGCCTGAAGGCCGGCCTGCCTGCCGCGCTCGCGAACCAGCAGCCGGCGCACTGGTTCGACGCCGCACAGGCCATCATGACGACCGACACGCTGCCGAAGGCCACGTCGCGTCAGGTCACCATCGACGGGCACGTGGTCACGTTGTCGGGCATCAGCAAGGGCGCGGGCATGATCAAGCCGAACATGGCGACGATGCTCGGCTTCCTCGCCTTCGACGCCAACGTCGCGCAGCCGGTGCTCGACGCGCTGGTGAAGCACGTGGCGGATCGCTCGTTCAACTGCATCACGATCGACGGCGATACCTCGACGAACGATTCGTTCATCCTGATCGCGTCGGGCAAGTCGAGCCTGCCCGCCATCACGTCCACCGATTCCCCGGCCTACGCCGCGCTGCGCGATGCCGTGACCGAAGTGGCGCAGGAACTGGCGCAACTCATCGTGCGCGACGGCGAAGGCGCGACCAAGTTCATGACCGTGACCGTCGAAGGCGGCCGCGATGCAGCGGAATGCCGTCAGATTGCCTACGCGATCGGTCATTCGCCGCTCGTGAAGACGGCGTTCTACGCATCGGATCCGAACCTCGGCCGCATTCTCGCGGCGATCGGCTATGCCGGCGTGACGGACCTCGATGTCGGCAAGGTCGATCTCTATCTCGACGACGTGCTGGTCGCGAAAGCGGGCGGGCGCAATCCGGATTACAAGGAAGAAGACGGCCAGCGCGTGATGAAGAAGAGCGAAATCGCGATTCGCGTGCTGCTTGGTCGCGGCAACGCGCAGGCCACCATCTGGACGTGCGATCTCTCGCACGATTACGTGAGCATCAACGCCGACTATCGCTCCTGATCGGGCGGCGCGCAACGATACCGACAATGGACAAGCTCGAACAATTTCTCACGCGCGCCGAAGCAGTGCTCGCGCGCATCGAAGGCATGTTGCCGCCCGCGGCGCCGGACATCGACTGGGAAGCCGCGGTCGCGTTCCGCTGGCGCAAGCGTCAGGGCCGCGGCTTCCTGCAGCCGGTGCCGGCCATTTCGCTCATCTCGCTCGACGACCTGCAGAACATCGATCGCCAGAAAGGGCTGATCCAGCAGAACACGCTGCAATTCGTGAAGAAGCTGCCTGCGAACAATGTGTTGCTGACGGGCGCACGGGGTACGGGCAAGTCGTCGCTGATCAAGGCGTGCCTCAATGCCTACGCGAAGGACGGCCTGCGTCTGATCGAAGTGGACAAGGACGATCTGCACGATCTCGGCGATATCGTCGATCTGATTTCGGCGCGGCCCGAGCGCTTCATCGTGTTCTGCGACGACCTCTCGTTCGAGGAAGGCGAGTCGGGCTACAAGGCGCTGAAGGTGGCGCTCGACGGCTCGGTAGCCGCGCAGTCCGACAACGTGCTGATCTACGCAACCTCGAACCGCCGCCATCTGCTGCCCGAGTACATGAGCGACAACGAGACCTACAAGCACACGTCCGACGGCGAGATTCATCCGGGCGAAGTCGTCGAAGAGAAGATCTCGCTGTCCGAGCGCTTCGGCCTGTGGGTCAGCTTCTACCCGTTCAAGCAGGATGATTACCTGGCGATCGTCGGCCACTGGCTGAAGCATTTCGGCTGCGCTGACGCAGAGATCGAAGGCGCGCGCGGCGATGCGCTGGTGTGGGCGCTCGAACGCGGCTCGCGCTCGGGACGCGTGGCGTGGCAGTTCGCGCGCGACTGGTCGGGACGCAAGCAGTGAGCGGCGCACAGAGCGATCTCGCGCCCGACGGCCGCAAGGTGACGGAAGTGGCCGTCGGCGTGATGGTGCAGCACGACGGCCGCTATTTGCTCGCGCAACGCCCCGCCGGCAAGCCGTATGAGGGTTACTGGGAGTTTCCGGGCGGCAAGCTGGAGGCGGGCGAGAGCATCGAGGCGGCGCTCGGGCGCGAACTGCACGAGGAACTGGGCATCGATGTCACCGCGTGCCAGCTGTGGCGCACGCTCGAGCACGATTACCCGCATGCCTACGTGCGCTTGTTCTTCTGCAAGGTGACGGAGTGGAAGGGCACGCCGCTCGGCCGCGAGGGACAGGCGATTGCGTGGCAGACGCTGCCTGTCGAAGTGGCGCCGCTGCTTCCGGCGGCCATTCCCATTCTGGAATGGCTCGAAGAAGAAGAGCGGGAATAAGACTTTTCGAGGCTCTGATCGAGCTTTAGTTCAGGCCGCCGTGCTGGTCGTCGTCCGGCGGCGTTTCCTGCGCATTCCCCGCGATCTTGTATTTCTCGGCCGCCCACGCGCCGAGATCGATCTGCTTGCAGCGCTCCGAGCAGAACGGGCGAAAGCGGTTTTCAGGGACCCAGCGGACATCCTTGCTGCAGGTCGGGCATTTGACGACAGTGGTCATGACGGGTGCGATTCGAGCCGGTTACAGACGGTATTTGACCATATGAGGCCAGACCGCTCCGGATTCAAAGGCTGCAAAGCGTCAGATGAAAGGGCACGTCGACGTCCACTGCGCGCGGCTTGAGGTCGCCGTCCTGCACCGTGAAGCGCACCCACAGCATGTACTTGTTCGCGCTCGCTTCGGGAATGACGCGCGTATCGGGCGAGACGCGCACCTGCATCAGCTGATAAGTGCGCCCGGACAACATCTGCTGATAGCTGCCCTGCATCGCCATCACTTTCGACGCCTGACCGGATTCACGGGCGAGGCGCAGCACGATGGCGGCCGCGTCGCGCAGTGCGAGCATCGGCATGACCCATTTGGCGATGTCCTGGCGACGTTCCTCCACGGGCAACTGCTGCCACGCGTAGTACGACGGAAGATCGAACTTGCAGGTGCCGCCGGGAATGATCGTACGGCTGCGAATGCTCGCGAGCCATTCGTTGTCGGCGAGGTGCTGGCCCGTCTTGCCGTGCATGTCGGTGAGGCCGGCGAGCGTCTGCTCGATTTCACCGAGCACCGCTTCCAGCGCTTCCTGTTCGATGCCCGGATTGCCGCGGAACGGTGCGAGCGTTTGCCGCTGCCGCTCGAGTTCCTTCATGAGGTCGGCTTTCAGATCCGTACGGCCCGCCACTTCGGCGATTTCGAAGAGCGTCGTGAGCGCGACGTGATGTTCGCGCGCGTCTTCCTGAGTCAGAAAGAACGTGAAGCGCTCGAACAGGTCTTCGAGCCGCAACAGCGTCCGGATGCGCTCGTTGAAGGGGTACTCGTAAAGGATCAAGCGCGCTCGCCTCGGCGTGGGTCGGTTGCTTCCATGAGCGGAAGTGAGCACATTCTAATGCCGCATCCTCACCCTAGCAAATCAGGGCAAAATCGGGCCTCTCGTTGCGTCTTTCGAAGCAAAAGCGGGAACTTTCGAGACGTTCGGGCAACTCAGGCGCTGCCGTTCGCGAGTGTCAGATAGCGCGCGTGAAGCGTGTTCACCTGTTCGGCGAGGTGATCGAGCGTGGCGGAATCGTCGTTGAGGACGATGTCGTCGGCGGCGGCGAGCCGGGTCTCGCGTGCTGCCTGCTTCGCCATGATCGCGAGCACCTGTTCGCGCGCAAAGCCGTTGCGGCGCATGACGCGCGCGATCTGCGTTTCGACCGGACAGTCGACCACGAGGACGCGCGACACGCGCTCCGACCACGAGCCGGATTCCACCAGCAGAGGCACGACCACGATGTGATACGGACCCGCTGCACTATGACGTTGCCGTTCTGTCTCGGCGCGGATGAGCGGATGCGCGATGGCTTCGAGGCGTGCTTTCGCGGTGTCGTCGGAAAAGACGAGCGTGCGCATTTTCGCGCGGTCCAGCGAGCCGTCCGCCGCCACGAAGTCCTGGCCGAACTCCGCGGCGATCAGCGGCATGGCGACGCCGCCCGGCGCCGTGATCTGGTGTGCGATGAGATCGGTGTCAATCAGCGGTACGCCGCGTGCGGCGAACAGATCCGCGACCGTGCTCTTGCCGCTGCCGATTCCTCCGGTAAGTCCGATGCTGAACATGCGCGCAGGTTCTCCTAAGATGCCGATGCGTTCATCCGAACATGGCGTACAGCGGGGTGCCGACGAACAGCGTGATTGCTCCGCCGGCCGCAAGAAACGGTCCGAACGGCAGGGGCTCTTCGAAGCGCATGCGCTTGCGCATCGTCGCGACGATGCCGAATGCCGCGCCCGCGATGGCCGCGATCAGGACCACCTGCGCGAGCGGCGCCCAGCCAAGCCAGGCGCCGATGGCGGCGAACAGCTTGAAGTCGCCGTAGCCCATGCCTTCCACGCCGCGCGCGAGCTTGAAGAGCCAGTACACGGACCACAGGAACAGATAGCCGGCGATCGCGCCGCTCACCGCGTTCTGCAAGCTGGTGAAGCCTGTGTCGCCCAGATTGACGATGAGGCCCGCCCACAGCAGCGGCAGCGTCAATACGTCGGGGAGATAGCGCGTGTCGTAGTCGATGAGGGCCGCGACGAGCAGCGTCGCGCACAGTCCGAAGGCGGCGAGCGCGTCCCATCCCGGACCGTACGCGTACAGCGCGAGCCCGGCGAGCGCGCCGGTTGCCAGTTCCGTCAGCGGATACCGCGGGCTCACGCGCGCGCCGCATGCCGAGCAGCGTCCGCGTTGTGCGAGATAGCTCACCACGGGAATGTTCTCCCAGGCGCGCAACACATGCCCGCAGTGCGGACACGCGCTGCGCGGCACGGCGAGGTTGTAACGCGCGGGGTAGGAGTCGGTTTCGGCGGGGTTCGACGTGTTCGGACCATCCGCGGCGGCGGCGACTTCCGCCCGCCAGGCGCGCTCCAGCATGACCGGGAGGCGATGCACGACCACCGTCAGAAAGCTGCCGATCACGAGACCGAACACGATGGCGAACCCGTACTGCGCGGCGACGGGCAGCATCGCGAAGGCTTCCGCGTAGCGGCTGGCGATATGCGCGGCGGACGGATCGAACGAGGGTTGCATGATGAACGATGGATGGCTTTGGCCCGCGATGCTACACCACGTTGCCGAGCTGAATGATGGGAAGATACATCGCTATGACGAGACCGCCCACGAGCGCGCCCAGCACGGCAATGACGATGGGTTCGCACAGGCTGGCAAAGCCGCCGATGCGCTCGTCGACCTGACGATCGGCCAAGGCGGCGAGGTCGAGCAGCATGGCGTCGAGCGAACCGGATTCCTCTGCGACGGCGATAGGCTGCACCACGTCCGGCGGGAAGCAACCTGGCGCGCGCATGGCGACCGCGAGCCGCTCGCCGTTGCGCAGGCGCGCGGCGATCTCGACAGTCGCGCGGTCGAAGACGCGGTTGCCGGTGGCGTGGGTGAGCGAATCGAAGGCATCGGACAGCGGCGTGCCGGCGGACAGCAAGGTGCCGAGCGCACGGCTCCAGCGCGCCACGGCCAGCGCGCGCAACAGCGAGCCGATCAGCGGCAGGCGCAAGCTCAGTCGATCCGCCGCTTCGCGCGCATCCGGCGAGCGCTTCAGCCAGCGCCACGCGGCCAGCGCGAGGCAGCCCGACGCAGCGAAGAACGGCACACCGAAGCGAGCGACGCCGTCGGAGAGCGCAAGCACGAAGCGCGTGGGCGCGGGCAGCGCGGCGCCGAAGCCGTCGAAGATCGTCTTGAAGGTGGGCACGACGCCGATCAGCAGTCCCGCCGTGATCGCCAGCGACAGCAGCAGCACCATCACCGGATAGGCCAGCGCGGCACGCAGCCGGGCGCGTTGCGACGCGGCGCGCTCGCGATCGTCGGCGAGACGCGCGAGTACCGCGGGCAGTGCGCCGGCCACTTCGCCCACCGAGACCAGCTGGCAGTAGAGCGTGCCGAACGCGTCCGGATGATGCGCGAGCGCGGCCGAAAACGGCAGGCCGCGCGTGATGCCACGGGATAGCGCGCGCACGATGCGCGGCAGTCCGCTGCGCGTCGTGCTGTTTCCGATCAGATCGAGGGCGCCGGCGAGCGGCAGTCCCGCGCGCAGCAGGCTGGCCAGCTGGCGCGTGAAAAGGGTGATCTCGGCGGCGGTGGCTTTCGGCGGCGGCGCGACGCCCGTCATATCGAGCACGGTGACGATGACGCCGTTGCGCCGCAGCGCCGCGCGGGCCGACGGCGCATCGACGGCGATGATCCGCCCGCGCTGTTCGCGGCCGTCCGCATCCAGCCCGCGCCAGGCGTAGCGCAGCTCCGATCCTTCCTGCATGGCGGCGCGCATCATTCGAGCTCCGTTGCTTCGGCGGCCTCGGCAACGCTCGTCACGCCTTCGCGCACGCGGGCGAAGGCCGCCTCCCGCAGCGCCGGCATGCCCTGCGCCTGAGCGGCGCGCGCGACGGCATGGGTGGCGGCACGCGCGACGATCAGTTCGCGCAGTTGATCCGACACGGGCATCAGTTGATGCACACCGATCCGCCCGCGATAGCCGATGCCATGGCACGCCGGGCACCCGCGCGGCTCGAAGGGATGGAAGCCGCCGTCCAGCGCCAGCGCCGAGGCTGCGCGGCACGCCGTGCAAAGCTTGCGCACCAGCCGCTGCGCCGTGACGAGCCGCAGCGCCGACGCGAGGTTATAAGGCGCGATGCCGATGTCGATGAGCCGCGCGATAGCGGCGGGCGCGTCGTTGGTGTGCAGCGTGGAGAGCACGAGATGGCCGGTCTGCGCGGCCTTCACGGCGACATCGGCGGTTTCGGCGTCGCGGATTTCGCCCACCATGATGACGTCCGGATCCTGCCGCATGAACGCCCGCAGCGCGACAGCGAAGGTCAGCCCGGCCTTTTCGCGCACGCTCACCTGATTGATGCCGGCGAGCTGGATCTCGACCGGATCCTCCACCGAACATACGTTGCGCGCCTCGGCGTTCAGCAGTTGCAGGAAGCAATAGAGCGACAGCGTCTTGCCGCTGCCGGTGGGCCCCGTCACGAGCACGAGCCCGTGCGGCGCGCGGATCGCTCCTTCGACGACGCGGCTCTGCGCTTCGTCGAGCCCGAGCGCGCCGAGCGACAGATCGGGCGGCAGCGCGTCGAGCCTCCGGAGCACCAGCTTTTCCCCGAACAGCGTAGGCAGCGAATTCACGCGATAGTCGCCGACCTGCCCGCCCGCCAGATGCAGACGCAGCCGGCCGTCCTGCGGCACGCGCCGCTCGGCGATGTCCATGCGCGCCAGCACCTTGATGCGCGTAACGAAGGCGTCGCGCAGATGCGGCGGCGGACGCCTCAGCACGTGCAGCACGCCGTCGACGCGCACACGGATGCGCCAGTCATGCTCGGCAGGTTCGACGTGAATGTCGGACGCCCCGCGCGCAGCCGCTTCGCGCAGCGTTTCGGCAAGCAGCGAGACGGCAGGCGCCTCGTTGTCCGGGGCGGAGTCGGCGATGCGCGGAGGGCGCGTGAATGCTTCGTGCGAAGGGTGGGTCATGGCGTGGAGTCGTCGCAGTCGGAATGAATCGATCATCCCGCTTGCGCGCCGCCACGCCCAGTCGGCCGAACGGCTAGCGCGCGCTGCGCCGGGCCGGCGGTGTCGGCTGGAAAATCTTCACCGTGCGGATGGCTTGATCGTCGCTGCGCATCACTTCGAACGTCACGCCCGCGATGCGCACCGAGACGTCGCCGTCCGGAATGTCCTCGAGCGTTTCGAGGATCAGGCCGTTGAGCGTCTTCGGGCCGTCGGTTGGCAGGGTCAGGTGCAGCCAGCGGTTCAGTTCGCGCAACGGCATGCTGCCCGCCACGATGCATTCGCCTTTGGCATCCCAGCCGCCGCGTGAGCCGGCGCCGCGTGGAATGGTCGTGGTGAATTCGCCGATCAGTTCCTCGATGATGTCCTCGGGCGTCACGAGTCCCTGCAGTTCGCCGTACTCGTCGACCACGATGGCAATCCGCTGGCCGCTTTCCTGGAAATACTGCAATTGCTGGAAGACGGGCGTTCCTGTCGGGACGAAATAGGGCTCGGCAAGCAGTTCGCGCAGCGTCTCGCGCTCCAGCTCCTGGTTATGCAGCGCCGAAAGCGTCTTGCGCACGTGCAGGATGCCCATCACGCGGTCGATGTCGCCCTGATACACCAGCAGCTTGTTGTGATAGCAGGTTTCGAGCTGATGCAGGATCTGTTCGAACGGCGCATCGAAATCCAGCGCCTCGATGCGACGGCGCGGAATCATCACGTCATCGACGGAAATGTTCTCGAGATCGAACAGGTTCAGCAGGATGCTGCGGTGCTTGGTCGGCATGAAGCTGCCGGTTTCGAGCACGATGGTGCGCAATTCCTCCGGCGAGATGCGCTGGTCGCGCTTGTTTTTCGTGTTGATGTGCAGCGCCGCGAGGATCGCGTTGGCGAACAGGTTCACGAACCAGATGAGCGGCCGCGCGATGCGCATCAGCGGCGCGAGAATCAGGCTCGCGGGCAGCGCAACCTTCTCGGGATAAGTCGCGCCGACGATCTTCGGCGCAATTTCCGCGAACACGATGATGAGGAACGCGATGACGCCGGTCGTGATCGACAGCACCATGTTGTTGTGGCCGAAGGTGCGCAGCGCGATCGACGTGGTCAACACCGGGATGATCGTGTTGATCAGGTTGTTGCCGATCAGGATCACGGACAGCAACTGGTCAGTCTTGGCGAGGAGGCCTTGGGTAGTGCGGGCCCGCAGCGAACCCTGGCTCGCGAGATACTTCAGCCGATGACGGTTGAGCGCCATCATCGATGTTTCGGAAATGGAGAAAAAACCGGACAGGAAGAGCAGCAGAAAGATGGCGCAAATTTGCGCCCATAAGGGGAGGCTGTCCACGCGATTGGTCGGTAGGGGCGGAGATGGAAGGAAATATAGCAGACGGGGTTTCCGACCTTGCCGCCAGCCCTTCTGGCTGATACAGGAGAAGCAAGCTGAAACACGGTCGCCGGAAACAAAAAACCCGCATGGCGGACCATGCGGGTTTCGGAAATTCTGGTCGGGGTGAGAGGATTCGAACCTCCGGCCTCTACGTCCCGAACGTAGCGCTCTACCAGGCTAAGCTACACCCCGAATTTTTACTGCTGACTGACTACTGCGGACCTACTCGACTCAGACTCTTGCACCGCTTTAGTCTTTTTCAAGACTGCCGCGATGTCGAGTAAGAACATAATTCTAGCAGGCTCTCTCTGTAGATGGAAGGGGGGAACGAAGAAATCGCGTTCGCCGCCGCTTCTGCTTCCTTGCGCGCGCACTCCAGCGTGTGATCGAGCGCGCCGGACGTGGTGATGGCATGGAAGATCGTGTCGAAGCGGTCCGTGCCGCCTTGTTCGATTGCCTCGCGCGCGAGCGCCGCCTGTTCCGGCGTGCCGTGCTCCATCAGGTAGATGAGCGGCAGCGTGGGCTTGCCTTCGCGCAGGTCGTCGCCGGCGTTCTTGCCCATCGACTCGGGCGTGCCGGTGTAGTCCAGCCAGTCGTCCATGATCTGGAACGCCGTGCCGATGCGCCGGCCGAATTCCGCCGCCGCCGCTTCGGTGCGCGCATCCGCGCCCGACAGCACCGCGCCGAGCTGCGCCGCCGCTTCGAACAGCTTTGCCGTCTTGTAGCGGATCACCTGCATGTAGCGCGCTTCGTCGACGTCCGGATCGTGCATGTTGAGCAACTGCAGCACTTCGCCTTCGGAAATGATGTTTGTCGCCACCGACAGGATTTCCATCACGCGCATCTTGCCGACGCTCACCATCATTTCGAACGAGCGCGAGTACAGGAAATCGCCCACCAGCACGCTCGCCGCGTTGCCGAACAGCGCATTGGCCGTCTGGCGGCCGCGCCGCAGGTCGGATTCGTCGACCACGTCGTCGTGCAGGAGCGTTGCCGTGTGGATGAACTCGACCACGGCGGCGAGTTCATGGCGATGTCCGGTGGTTTCCCCCAGCGCGCCCGAAACCAGCAGCAAGAGCGCCGGACGCAGCCGCTTGCCGCCCGCGCCGATGATGTACTCCGAAATCTGGTTGATGAGCATCACTTCTGATGCCAGGCGCTGCCGGATGACGCGATTGACCTGCTGCATGTCCTCGGCAATCGGGGCGAGCAGCGCGGCGGCGTTGGGGGAGGAAGTGGCGGTGGACGACATGATGGGCGGTTAAGGTAATCCGGCGGATTATAAGGCGAATCGGCCGGACGACGGGGGCACGCCGTCACGCATCCGCGGGTATGAGGGAATTTCGGACGCCGTTCGACGGCATTTGACCGGGGTTCGCATGGGGTCCGGCTCAGCGCGGCGACAGGCAAAGCGCTTTGACCTCGGGCGTAACCCCATGTATAATCGCGTGTTTTCCGCGCGTGGTGCGTGGAAAGTCTTCGTGATCTCCAGGAAGCTACAGGAAATCCGGAGAAACAAGTTTGAATTCAGAGTGAGGTTCTCAATGTACGCGGTCATAAAAACCGGCGGCAAGCAGTATAAGGTTGCTATCGGCGAAAAATTGAAAGTAGAACAGATACCGGCAGACATTGACGCTGAAATCACGCTCGACCAGGTTCTCGCAGTAGGCGAAGGTGAATCGATTCAGTTCGGTACGCCGCTGGTCAGTGGGGCTTCCGTCAAGGCTACCGTCGTGTCCCAAGGTCGTCACAAGAAAGTGACCATCTTCAAGATGCGTCGCCGGAAGCACTACCAAAAGCACGCTGGCCATCGCCAGAACTACACCGAACTGCGCATCGACGCGATCAACGCGTAAGCGCACCGGTTAAGGAGCTAAGCAAATGGCACACAAAAAAGCAGGCGGGTCTTCCCGCAACGGCCGCGACTCCGAGTCGAAGCGTCTCGGCGTGAAGGTGTACGGCGGCCAGGCAATCAACGCAGGCGGCATCATCGTTCGCCAGCGCGGCACGCGCATGCACCCGGGTGAAAATGTCGGCATCGGCAAGGATCACACCCTGTTCGCACTGGCCGACGGTCACGTGAAGTTCGTGACCAAGGGCGCTGCCCGCAAGCATACGGTCGTCGTCGTCCCGGCAGCGTAAATTTTACGCACGGGCTTCAGGACCGAAAAAAGGATCAAGGCCGCAAGGTCGAAAATCCAGGGCCCCGCGAAGTTCGCGGGGCCTTTTTCATTTGATGCGCAGCAATTGCGCATCGGCAGGATTCATCAAGGCCAGTGACCGGCAGCGCCGGGTCGCGGCACAATAGCTCGAATTACACGGGACGGAGCAACGCATGAAGTTCATTGACGAAGCGAGGATCGAAGTCATCGCCGGCGACGGAGGAGATGGCAGCGCGTCGATGCGCCGCGAGAAGTTCGTTCCGTTCGGCGGGCCGGACGGCGGCGACGGCGGCCGCGGCGGCAGCGTCTACGCGGTCGCGGACCGCAACATCAACACGCTGATCGACTACCGGTTCGCGAAGAAACACCAGGCGCGCAACGGCGAGAACGGCCGCGGCGCCGACTGCTACGGCAAGGGCGGCGACGACATCACGCTGCGCATGCCGGTCGGCACCATCATCACGGATCAGGAAACCGGCGAGCTGATCGCCGACCTGACCGAACACAATCAGCAAGTGCTCGTCGGCCAGGGCGGCGCGGGCGGCCTCGGCAACCTGCATTTCAAGTCGAGCACGAACCGCGCGCCGCGGCAGAAGACCGAGGGCAAGCCGGGCGAGCGCCGCATGCTCAAGCTCGAACTGAAAGTGCTCGCCGACGTCGGCCTGCTCGGCATGCCGAACGCGGGCAAGTCCACGTTCATTTCGTCGGTGTCGAACGCGCGGCCGAAGATCGCCGACTATCCGTTCACGACGCTCGCGCCGAACCTCGGCGTGGTGCGCGTCGGGCCGAGCAAGAGCTTCGTGATCGCCGACATTCCGGGCCTGATCGAAGGCGCGGCGGAAGGCGCGGGGCTCGGTCACCGCTTCCTGCGCCATCTGCAGCGCACCGGCGTGCTGCTGCATCTGGTCGACATGGCGCCGTTCGATGAAAACGTCGATCCGGTGGCCGAGGCCAAGGCAATCGTCAACGAACTGCGCAAGTACGACGAGCAGCTCTATGAAAAGCCGCGCTGGCTCGTGCTGAACAAGCTCGACATGGTGCCGGAAGACGAGCGCGAAGCGCGCGTGAAGGACTTCGTCGAGCGCTTCGAGTGGGACGGTCCGGTGTTCGAGATTTCGGCGCTGACGGGCCAGGGCTGCGAAGCGCTGACCTACGCGGTGTTCGACTACATCTCGCAGCACTCGGATGCGTCGCGCGCGGCGGAAGAGGAAGATCTCGCCGCCGACGTGCGTTTCCGCGACGACCAGGCCAGCAAAGAGTAACGACGAGCATCAAAGAACGAGCTTCAAGAACACGCCTTCCGAGGGAGAAAGCGCACGATGCGTTCAGTCATCGCCGCAGCGAAGCGAATCGTAGTGAAAGTCGGGTCTAGCCTCGTCACCAACGACGGGCGCGGGCTCGATCATGCGGCCATCGGCCGCTGGGCGGCGCAGATCGCGGCGCTGCGCGAACAGGGCAAGGAAGTCGTGCTCGTGAGTTCGGGCGCGATCGCGGAAGGCATTCACCGGCTCGGCTGGAGCAAGCGGCCGCGCGAGATCGACGAATTGCAGGCGGCGGCGGCCGTCGGACAGATGGGGCTGGCGCAGGTGTACGAGAGCAGCTTCGGCGCGCACGGCATCCGCACCGCGCAGATCCTGCTGACACACGCCGACCTGGCCGACCGCGAACGCTATCTCAACGCCCGTTCGACGCTGCTCACGCTGCTGCGGCTGGGCGCGGTGCCGATCATCAACGAGAACGACACCGTCATCACCGACGAAATCAAGTTCGGCGACAACGACACGCTCGGCGCGCTGGTGGCCAATC
Source organism: Caballeronia sp. LZ032 (assembly GCF_031451315.1). Taxonomy (NCBI): domain Bacteria; kingdom Pseudomonadati; phylum Pseudomonadota; class Betaproteobacteria; order Burkholderiales; family Burkholderiaceae; genus Caballeronia; species Caballeronia sp. LZ032. Next base: position 2,724,261 of record NZ_JARUXP010000001.1, on the reverse strand, counting down.
TGATCGAAGGCGACGCGCTCGTGATTCTCACGGATCAACGCGGCCTGTTCACGGCGGATCCGCGCAAGGATGCCAGCGCGACGCTCGTCGAGCAGGCCGATGCCGGCACGCCCGAGCTCGAGCAAATGGCCGGCGGCGCCGGTTCGAGCCTCGGCCGCGGCGGCATGCTGACCAAGATCCTGGCGGCGAAGCGCGCGGCGCACAGTGGCGCGAACACGGTGATCGCGAGCGGCCGCGAGGCCGACGTGCTGACGCGGCTTGCGTCGGGCGAACTGATCGGCACGCAGCTTATCGCACGCACGGCGCGCATGGCGGCGCGCAAGCAGTGGATGGCGGATCACCTTCAGGTGCGCGGGCACGTCGTGATCGATGCGGGCGCCGTGGACAAGCTCACCGCCGACGGCAAGAGCCTGTTGCCGATCGGCGTGATCGACGTGAAGGGCGCGTTCGGCCGTGGCGAGGTGATTGCGTGCATCGACGATCAGGGCCGCGAAGTGGCGCGCGGCATCACGAACTACAGCAGTTCGGAAGCGCGGCTGATTCATCGGCGGCCGAGCGGCGAGATCGAGAGCGTGCTGGGTTACATGCTGGAGCCCGAGCTGATCCACCGCGACAACCTGGTGCTCGTCTGACGCCGGTTCATCAAGACCGCAGCCGTAAAAAAGCCCGCCAGACCGCAAGGTCCGCGGGCTTTTTGCATGCGTGGCGGCCGTGATCAGCGCGTGTTGATCGAACGCTGGGTGCGCTTGTACTGGATGTTCTCGACAATCTGCTTGGCCGTGCCGACCACCAGCTTGCTCGTGCAGAAGTAGTCTTGATAGAGCGCGGCCTGGTAGGCGTTCAGTTCGCCGTTCTCGATGCGTTTGAAGTCGAACGCGGCGCCCTGGTCCCAGCCGTTCTGATCGTCATTGATGCTGGCATAGCGGCGCCACTCATACGTGTCGCAACGGATGCCTTCATAGTTGACGTTGCGCGCCCCGGCCGGACTCGTGACGACGACCACATAGCGCACGACGCCATCATTGCCGACCGTCAGCGTGGATTTGTCGACGGCGAAGTTGAGCGGCGTGTTCTGCGACACGTTGAAGGGCAGCAGATTCGCTTCCTTCGGCAGCGGCGGCATCGTGTCGATCTTGTCTTCGGCCCAGGTGCTCTTGCGGTCGAGCAGATAGGTGAAGACGCCGTCATCCTGATTCGACGGCGTCTTGGAGCTTGAGCAGCCGGCGAGCACGGCGAGTGCGGCCGTGGATGCCGCGAGCAACGCGAGTGAAGCTGTGACTTTCAATTGGATTTCCCGGAAACATGCGCGCGGGCTTCGGGCACCCCGCCCGGCGCTAAAGGCGAAATGGAAACAACAGCCCGGCGAGTGTATCGCCGGGCTGCCGCTTCAAGTCATGCCGAGTGTCAAAGTGTGCGAAGAACCGAGAACCTGAAACAAGGGAACTCAGTCGCACGGTGAACGCTGCTGCACGATCACCGTCACTTCTTCGCTGACCGTGCATTCTGCCTGAACTGCCGCGCCGGAGGCAGTTACCGCAGGTGCTTCGATCGTTATCGTCTGGAGCACGCGCGGATAGCGCGCCCCATGATGCGCGGCTCGCTCGCCGCGTTCGCCGCGGGAGTTGGTGCGCCGCAGGAAGCGGGACAGCTCGTTGAGAGCCAGTTGATAAACGTCGCGCTTGAACTCGATGACCGCATCCAGCGGTACCCAATACTCGTTCCAGCGCCAGGCATCGAATTCCGGATGGTCCGTCGCACGCAGGCAGATGTCGCAATCGCGGCCCACCATGCGCAGCAGAAACCAGATCTGTTTCTGACCGCGATAATGTCCGCGCACCTCGCGCTTGATGAACTTGTCCGGCACCTCATAACGCAGCCAGTCACGGGTGCGACCCATGACCTTCACGTGTTCAGGAAGCAAACCGGTTTCTTCGTGTAACTCCCGATACATCGCTTGCACGGGGGTCTCGCCGTATTTGATACCCCCTTGCGGAAACTGCCAGGAATGTTCACGCAGTCGCTTACCCCAAAACACTTCGTTGCGCGCGTTCAAGAGGATGATGCCGACGTTCGGGCGAAAGCCTTCACGATCCAGCATACAACCACCTTCGAATCCTTTAAAATTGCTTTGATTATAAACAGTTAACGGGCCTGGCGCACCGGCAGGAACCCCAATCCGGGGCACGAATCCGGCGCCGCGTCTGCAACGCTGCGCCAGACGCTTTGCCAGACCACCCGGAAGGCGGCAAAATCTTCGCTTCAGACAGGCGAGTGGCCGGCGCAAGACACAGCTCCGCTCCATGCAACGCCGTCGACCGTTTCCGTTGTTCACCCTCGTTTCGCCTGCTTCGGCGCTCACCCGCAGCGCAGCACGCGCCGCTCTTGGAAAAATTGAATGAAAGCATCCCGTTTCTTCATCGGCACTCTCAAGGAAGCTCCCGCCGACGCCGAGATCGTCAGCCACAAGCTGATGATGCGCGCCGGCATGATCCGCCGCGTCGCGGGCGGTATCTACGACTACATGCCGATCGGCCTGCGTTCGATCCGCAAGGTCGAAGCCATTGTGCGTGAGGAGATGAACCGCGCGGGCGCGCTCGAATTGCTGATGCCCGCCGTGCAGCCCGCCGAACTCTGGCAGGAATCGAAGCGCTGGGAACAATACGGTCCGGAACTGCTGCGCTTCAAGGATCGTCACGAACGCGACTTCGTGATGGGCCCGACGCACGAGGAAGTCGTGACCGACATCGCGCGCCGCGATATCAAGAGCTATCGCCAGTTGCCGGTGAACTTCTATCAGATCCAGACCAAGTTCCGCGACGAGATCCGTCCGCGCTTCGGCGTGATGCGCGGCCGCGAGTTCATCATGAAGGACGCGTATTCCTTCGATAAGGACCTCGACGGCCTTGCCGAGTCGTATCGCAAGATGTACGACGCGTACGTGCGCATCTTCACGCGCATCGGCCTGGAGTTCCGCGCGGTGGCGGCGGACAACGGTTCCATCGGCGGCAGCGGTTCGCACGAGTTCCACGTGATCGCCGAAACGGGCGAGGACGACATCGCCTATAACCCGGCTTCCGAGTTCGCGGCGAACGTCGAGGCCGCGGAAGCGCTGCCGCTCATCGCGCAGCGCGCTGCGCCCACGGAAGAACTGAAGAAGACGCCGACGCCGGGCGCCGCCAAGTGCGAAGCCGTCGCGCAACTGCTGAACATTCCGCTCGAAAAGACCATCAAGTCGATCATTCTCGCGACGGAAAACGACGGCGCCGAGCCCACCATCTGGCTGCTGATGCTGCGCGGCGATCACTCGCTCAACGACATCAAGACCAACAAGCTGCCGGGCCTGAAGGAATACCGCTTCGCGACCGAAGCCGAGATCGTCGAGTGGTTCGGCACGCCGCCGGGCTACCTCGGTCCGCTCAACACGAAGAAGCCGGTGCGCGTGATCGCCGACCGCACGGTCGCGAACATGAGCGACTTTGTCGTCGGCACCAACGAAGTGGATTTCCATACCACCGGCGTGAACTGGGGCCGCGATCTGCCGGAACCCGAAGTGGCGGATATCCGCAATGTCGTCGCGGGCGATCCGTCGCCGGATGGCAAGGGCACGCTCGAAATCTGCCGCGGCATTGAAGTGGGCCACGTGTTCCAGCTCGGCACGAAGTATTCGGAAGCGATGGGCGCCACGATCCTCGATGAAAACGGCAAGCCCGCGCCGATGCAGATGGGCTGCTACGGCATCGGCGTGACGCGCGTGCTGGGCGCGGCGATCGAACAGAACTTCGACGAGCGCGGCATCATCTGGCCGGAAGCCATCGCGCCGTTCGAAGTGGTGATCTGCCCGATGGGCTATGACCGCAGCGACGCCGTCCGCGAGCAGGCCGATGCGCTTTACTCCGCGCTGCAGGAAGCCGGCATCGACGTGATTCTCGACGATCGCGGCGAGCGTCCGGGCGTGATGTTCGCCGACTGGGAACTGATCGGCGTGCCGCATCGCATCGTGATCGGCGATCGCGGGCTCAAGGAAGGCAAGCTCGAGTACCAGGGCCGTCGCGATACCGAAGCCACGCTGCTGCCGGTCGAGGAAGCGGCCGCTGTCGTGACGGGCAAGGTCCGGGCCGCGCTCGGGAAGTAATGCAATACAACTTCCTGTCGGCGACGATCCTGTTGCTGCTGATCACCGATCCGCTCGGCAACATCCCGATCTTCATCAACGCGCTGCGCGGCGTCGCGAAGGAGCGGCGTCGCGTGGTCGTGCTGCGGGAAGTGGCGATTGCGTTCGTGATCCTGCTGGTATTCATGCTGGCCGGCGACCGGTTCCTGCGCGCAATGAACCTCACGGATGTTTCATTGCGCATCGCCGGGGGCATCGTGCTGTTCCTGATCGCGCTGCGGATGATCTTTCCGCATCCGGACGGCGCCATGGGCGGCGACTCGCGCGGCGGCGAGCCGCTCATCGTGCCGCTCGCCATTCCGGCGCTGGCGGGGCCGTCGGCCCTTGCAACGGTGATGCTGCTGACCTCGCAGGCGCCCGGCAAGATGTTCGAGTGGATCGGCGCGCTGACGGTGACGATGCTCGTCTGCGCCGTCGTGCTGATCCTCGCGGAGAAGATCCAGCAATGGCTCGGCGAGCGCGTGGTGACGGCGTTCGAGCGGCTGATGGGGCTCGTGCTGGTGGCGATTTCCGTCGAGATGATGCTCACCGGCATACGCACTTTCGTGCATCAGCTGTAAAAAAAGCGGCCAAGGCCGCTTTTTCATTGGAGGCGAACAAGCCTCATGCGCCCTCGGTCAGCGCGCGGATGGTCGGCAGATTGCGCCAGTAGCCCTTGGCGTCCATGCCGCAGCCGAACACATAGCGGTCCGGCACTTCGAAGCCGCAGAAATCCGGACGCAGCGGCTTGGCCTTCGGAATGATCTTCTCGCACAGCACCGCCGAGAGAAACGTCTTCGCGCCCATCGCCATGATGCGGTCGCGGATGGCGGCCATGGTCTCGCCTTCGTCGAGGATATCGTCGAGCACGAGCACCGTGCGATCCTTCACCGATTCCGCCGGCGCCACGCGCCACTGCATCTCGCTGCCGCCCTTGATGGCATTGCGATAGCGCGTCAGGTGGATGTAATCGAACTCGAGCGGGAAATCCAGATGCGGCAGCAGCATGCCGGTGAACACGGCCGCGCCGCCCATGACCGAGAGCACCAGCGGGAAGTCGTCTTGCGTCGCCGCCTTGATGGCCGTGGCCATCTTGCCGATCGAGGCGTTGACTTCAGCGGCCGTCACGATCTCTTCGGAATGGCTGAAAATATGCAGGGCTTCTTCGCGATTCATAGGGCAAGCGGGGGAAAGGCAGACTTCTTAGTGTGGAAAAAAACGGCGGCGTGCGCCACATGATAAACCCGCGCCTTGTGTCGCTCCTTGTGTCGCGTCGGACGAGCGCAGCGCGGGTTCAAGGAAGCGAAGCTCAGCGCATGCCCGGCATCATGCCCTTCATGCCACGCATCATCTTCTGCAGGTTGCCGCCCTTCAGCTTCTTCATCATCCCGCGCATCTGCTCGTACTGATTGAGCATGCGGTTGACTTCCTGCACGTGCACGCCCGCGCCCGCCGCGATCCGGCGCTTGCGCGCGGCCTTGATGAGCTCGGGCTTGGCGCGTTCCTGGCGCGTCATCGAATTGATGATGCCTTCCATGCGGCGCATCTGCTTCTCGGCGTTGTTCATGTCCGCGCCCTGCGCGGCCTGCTGGAACTGCGCCGGCAGCTTGTCCATCAGCGACGACAGCCCGCCCATCTTCTTCATCTGCGAAAGCTGCGCCTTGAAGTCGTTCAGGTCGAAGTCGCCGCCTTTCTTGACCTTGTCGGCGAGCTTCTGCGCGGCGGCGGTATCGACGCCGCGCTGTGCTTCCTCGACCAGCGCGAGGATGTCGCCCATGCCGAGGATCCGGTTCGCCATGCGGTCCGGATGAAAGACTTCGAGGCCGTCGAGCTTTTCCGCGACGCCGACGAACTTGATCGGCTTGCCGGTGACGTGACGCACGGAGAGCGCCGCGCCGCCGCGCGAATCGCCGTCGAGCTTGGTGAGCACGACGCCGGTCAGCGGCAGCGCGTCATTGAAGGCCTTTGCGGTGTTGACGGCATCCTGACCCAGCATGGCGTCGACGACGAACAGCGTCTCGGCGGGCTTGAGCAGCCCGTGCAGTTCGCTGATCTCCTTCATCATGGCTTCGTCGATGCCGAGACGGCCGGCCGTATCGACGATCACCACGTCATGAAAGTGACGCTTCGCCCAGTCGATGGCCGCGCGCGCGATATCTGCGGGCTTCTGGTCGGGTTCGGACGGGAAGAAGTCCGCGCCGACCTGCTCCGTCACCGTCTGCAACTGACGGATGGCGGCGGGACGGTACACGTCGACGGAAACGGTCAGGACCTTCTTCTTCTGCTTCTCGCGCAGCAGCTTGGCGAGCTTGCCGGTGGTGGTGGTCTTGCCGGCGCCCTGCAGGCCGGCCATCAGGATCACGGCGGGCGGCGTGACGGCGAGATTCAGTTCGGCGGCCTTGCCTTCGTAATCGCCGCCGATCACGGCCGTCAGTTCCTTCTGGACGACGCCGACGAGCGCCTGGCCCGGCGACAGGCTCGACAGCACTTCCTCGCCGAGCGCCTTCTCCTTCACCTTCGCGATGAACTCGCGCACCACCGGCAGCGCCACGTCCGCTTCGAGCAATGCGAGGCGCACCTCGCGCAGCATCTCCTGGGTGTTGGCTTCAGTGAGGCGGGCCTCGCCGCGCAGCGTCTTGACGACGCGCGCCATCCGTTGAGTGAGGTTATCGAGCATGGGGAAACGGTAGGAAAGGGGGCCCTTTTCGGCGCGGTGTCGTACGCCGGCTCAGGTTTCGCCCCGCGCTGGCGCAAGGGGCAAAACGTCGTGACTCAGGGGCCTAGTGTAAACTTCGAACATGGATATTGTACTGTATGCCCTCACTGCGCTTCTCTACGGCGGCCTTGCCGTGGCGGGCTGGCGCGCGCATCGCCACCCGGCCGTGGAGCCGGCGCTGGCGGGCATGCCGCCGGCGGGATTCGGGGCGGCGGTGCGGTCTCCGGTGCCGTCTTCCGTCCCGGCTGCGCCTCAGTCGAAGGCGTCCGGCATGAGCGGCGTCGGACGCTCACTATTATTAGTGGCGTTGCTGGTGCATGGCGTCTTGCTGCACACCACCATCTTTCCCCAGAATGCGATGATCTTCGGCTTCGCGTTCGCGCTCTCCGCTATGTTCTGGCTCGGCGCGGGCATTTACTGGATCGAAAGCTTTTTCTTCCCGCTCGACGGCCTGCGTCTGCTCGTGCTGCCGCTCGCGTGCATCGCGTCGCTGATGCCCTTGCTGTTCGGCGGCGTGCGCGTGTTGTCGTATTCCGCCGCGCCGATGTTCAAGGTGCATTTCCTGATCGCGAACATCGCCTACGGGCTGTTCGCCATCGCCGCGCTGCACGCCGTGCTGATGCTGATGCTCGAACGCCGCCTGCAGCGCATGCGCGGAATGGCCACGCGTCACACCGGCAATGGCTGGCTCGCCAGCTGGCTCGACACATTGCCGCCGCTTCTCACGCTCGAGAAGCTGTTGTTCCGGCTGATCGCGGCAGGCTTCGTGCTGCTCACGCTGACACTCGTCTCGGGCATCGCGTTCAATGAGCAACTGGTCGATCGCGCGCTGCGCCTCGATCACAAGACCGTGTTCGCGTTTCTCTCGTGGCTGATGTTCGGCGCGCTGCTGACCGCGCGCCGCATCTCCGGCTGGCGCGGACGCGCTGCGTTGCGCTGGGTGCTGGCGTCGTTCGCCGCGCTGCTGCTCGCTTATGTCGGCAGCCGCTTCGTGTTCGAAGTGCTGCTGCATCGCGCGGTGGTCTGAGCGGCGCGCTCTTCTTTCTGACCGTACTCATGCGAAATTTCCTCTTTCTGATCGTCCTGTTCTTCCTGAGCCAGTGGCTTTTGAAGAAGCTGCGCCGCGCGAACGAGCGCGCGCAACAAGGCGACACCGCGGCCGGCGGCGCGAGCGCAGGTGGCTTCAGCGGCGCCGGCGCGGGCCGTGCGCGCAATGGCAACGGCTCGGGCGCCTCGGCAGCCCAGCCGCCGCAACTCGCCGATCCTTTGATCCAATGCGCGCAATGCGGCGTGCACACGCCGCGCAGCGAAGCGATCGTCGTCGCGGGCGAGCGCTTCTGCTGTACCGATCACGCGCGCGCCCACGCCAACCGTCCGACTGGCCGCGACGCGCGATGAACACAGGCGGCGGCAGCACGGACCCGGCGCACATCGACGGGCAGGGCTGGCTCACGAACGCGCAGCGCCTGCCGTCGCCCAACTTCGAGGCGCGTCCGGGCAACGCGGCGCCGACGCTCATCGTCGTACACAACATCAGCCTGCCGCCCGACGACTTCACGACGAACGCCATCGCCGACTTCTTCCTCAACCGGCTCGATCACGACGCGCATCCGTACTTCGATCAGCTGCGCGGGTTGCGCGTGTCCGCTCACTTCGTCATTCGCCGCAACGGTGAGATCCAGCAATTCGTTTCCTGCGACGAACGCGCGTGGCATGCGGGCGTCTCGTCGTTTCGGGGACGCGAGCGCTGCAATGACTTTTCTATCGGCATCGAGCTGGAGGGCAGCGACCGCCTGCCCTTCGAGGACGCGCAGTACGGCGCGCTCGGCCCGCTCGTGCGCCTGCTCGTGAAGCGCTATCCCATCGACGCGCTCGCCGGGCACGCCGACATCGCGCCGGGACGCAAGACCGATCCCGGCACTCACTTCGACTGGCCGCGCCTGCGTCACGACAGCGCGTTGCCGCCCTCGTTCTTCCCGTTCCTGCCGCGCGACTGAGCCGGGTTGCTGACATCGAGCAAGATTTTTCTCGTTGCGACGCAGCACGGAGACGCGCGATACCTTTACCGCGCTTGAGGCGGAAAAAGTCAATCCCAATGAAGCAGAAAAAAGTTTTTGAGACTGCGCGGATGCCCACTATACTTGGTGCCGACAGACGTAATTTGCACTAGATCTTGTGTTGTTGAAGCGGCGCCCGCTCCTTGAGCCGGCGCCGTTGGCTTTCCGGCGTAGAAGAAGTTTGGCTGGCCCGGGGCGGTGCGCGAGGCGGTTTCTTTCGATGCAGGTTTCGATGCGAAGGAGGCTGCACGGGCATCGAGCGCCAGCAAGCAGCACCGTGAAGAAGCATGCAAGGGGGGCGAGTTGCGTCGACCGACACCGCGCGCCAACGCGGGCACCGCATGGACGCCAAGAACGATGCGGGCCGCCATCGCCGCGAATCGCGTTCCAGAGCCTGCTGCATTCACAGCCCGGCTTTACCGCCAAAACACCGCGCGCCGCATGACGACTCATGACGCACGCGCGGCATAAGTGATAAATCCGCGGACCATCCGCACCATTCGAACACCAGGAGTTTTGCACATGCAAACCACCGACACCGCCACGACTTCCTTCGAAGGCGCCTCCACCCAGCCGATGGGCGGCGCGCAGCCCGTGAGCGCCCAGGCGCTCGCGCCGAACACGACGTTCGCCGACTATAAGGTCATTCGTCGCAACGGAAGCGTGGTGTCGTTCGAGCCGTCGAAGATCGCGATCGCGGTGACCAAGGCGTTCATCGCCGTGAACGGCGGCCAGGGCGCCGCCTCCGCGCGCGTGCGCGAGCTCGTCGAGCAACTGACCCAGGCGGTCGTGCGCGCGCTCGTGCGCAGCCGTCCGCACGGCGGCACGTTCCATATCGAAGACATCCAGGATCAGGTCGAACTCGCGCTGATGCGCGGCGGCGAGCACAACGTCGCGCGTGCCTACGTGCTGTATCGCGAGAAGCGCACGCAACAGCGTTCGCAGGAACGTTCGGCGAACCCCAACGCGCAGTCGCATGAAGGCGGCGTCATCAACGTGACCGACAACGGCGTCACGCGCCCGCTGGACCTCGACGCACTGAAGGCGCTGATCGCCTCCGCATGCGCGAACCTGGGCGACGCCGTGTCGGCCGACCCGATCCTCGCGGAAACGGTGAAGAACCTGTACGACGGCGTGCCGATGTCGCAGGTCTACGACTCCGCGATCCTCGCCGCGCGCACGATGATCGAGAAGGACCCGGCCTACAGCCAGGTCACCGCCCGCATCCTGCTGCACACGATCCGCCGCGAAATTCTTCAAGAGGAAGTGACGCAGGCCGACATGGGCGAGCGTTACGCCGAATACTTCCCGCAGTTCATCAAGCGCGGCATCGAAGCCGGGCTGCTGGACGACAAGCTGCAACAGTTCGACCTGAAGCGCCTCGGCGCCGCGCTCGACCAGAACCGCGACCTGCAGTTCGGCTACCTCGGCCTGCAGACGCTGTACGACCGCTACTTCCTGCACGTCGAAGGCACGCGCATCGAACTGCCGCAGGCATTCTTCATGCGCGTCGCGATGGGCCTGTCGCTCAACGAAATCGACCGCGAAGCGCGCGCCATCGAGTTCTACAACGTGCTGTCGTCGTTCGACTTCATGTCGTCCACGCCCACGCTGTTCAACTCGGGCACGCACCGCTCGCAGCTGTCGTCGTGCTACCTGACGACGGTCGCCGACGACCTCGACGGCATCTACGAGGCGCTCAAGGAAAACGCGCTGCTCTCGAAGTTCGCGGGCGGCCTGGGCAACGACTGGACGCGCGTGCGCGCGCTCGGTTCGCACATCAAGGGCACGAACGGCAAGTCGCAGGGCGTCGTGCCGTTCCTCAAGGTGGTGAACGACACGGCCGTGGCCGTGAACCAGGGCGGCAAGCGTAAGGGCGCGGTGTGCGCGTACCTGGAGACGTGGCACCTGGACATCGAGGAATTCCTCGAGCTGCGCAAGAACACCGGCGACGACCGCCGCCGCACGCACGACATGAACACGGCGAACTGGATTCCCGACCTGTTCATGAAGCGGGTCATGGAAGGCGGCGACTGGACGCTTTTCTCGCCGTCCACCTGCCCGGACCTGCATGACCTGTTCGGCGCGGACTTCGAGAAGGCGTACACGGCTTACGAAGAGAAAGCCGCGCGCGGCGAACTCAAGCTGTTCAAGAAGATTCCGGCGGCGCAACTGTGGCGCAAGATGCTGGGCATGCTGTTCGAGACCGGCCATCCGTGGATCACGTTCAAGGATCCGTGCAATGTGCGCTCGCCGCAACAGCACGTCGGCGTCGTGCATTCGTCGAACCTGTGCACGGAAATCACGCTGAACACCAGCGACACGGAAATCGCCGTCTGCAACCTGGGCTCGGTGAACCTCGTCGCGCACATGGTCAAGCAGGCCGACGGCAGCTACGCGCTCGATCAGGCGAAACTCAAGCGCACCATCAGCGTCGCGATGCGCATGCTCGACAACGTGATCGACATCAACTACTACGCGGTGCCGAAGGCGCGTAACTCGAACCTGAAGCATCGTCCGGTCGGCATGGGCATCATGGGCTTCCAGGACTGCCTGCACCTGCTGCGCACGCCGTACGCGTCGGACGAAGCCGTGGAGTTCGCCGATCGCTCGATGGAAGCCGTCTGCTACTACGCCTACTACGCGTCGACAGAGCTGGCGGAAGAGCGCGGCCGTTACGCGACGTATCGCGGCTCGCTGTGGGATCGCGGCATCCTCCCGCAGGATTCGCTGAAGCTGCTGGCCGAAGCGCGTGGCGGCTACGTGGAAGTGGATGCGTCGGAATCGATGGACTGGCCGGAACTGCGCTCGCGCATTTCCACCCACGGCATGCGCAACTCCAACTGCGTGGCGATTGCGCCGACGGCGACCATTTCGAACATCATCGGCGTGTCGGCGTGCATCGAGCCGACCTTCCAGAATCTGTACGTGAAGTCGAACCTGTCGGGCGAATTCACGGTGGTGAACGACTACCTCGTCCGCGACCTGAAGACGCGCGGCCTGTGGGACGAAGTGATGGTGTCGGATCTGAAGTACTTCGACGGCACGCTGTCGCGCATCGACCGCGTTCCGGCTGACCTGCGCGCGATCTACGCAACGGCCTTCGAAGTCGATCCGAAATGGCTGGTCGAGGCGGCGTCGCGTCGTCAGAAGTGGATCGACCAGGCGCAGTCGCTCAACATCTACATGGCAGGCGCGTCAGGCAAGAAGCTCGACGAGGTCTACAAGCTCGCGTGGCTTCGCGGCCTCAAGACCACGTACTACCTCCGCACGATGGCGGCGACGCACGTCGAGAAATCGACGGTCGCGCACGGCGCGCTGAACGCGGTGCCGTCGGGCAACGGCGGCAACGGCGGCCATGGTGCCTCGGGTGCGAACGGCGGCTTCGGCGGCGGCGTGAATGGCGGTGCGAATGGTGCATCGGCGGCGGGCAACGGCGGCTTCAACGCGGCGGCAGCGAGCGCGCAGGCGGTCGAGACGGCCCCGGAAGCGGATGGTCCCGTGTGCATGATGCGTCCGGGCGATCCGGGCTTCGACGAGTGCGAAGCCTGCCAGTAAGCGCAGGTTAAGCCGGTCGGGCGGGCCGGCATCGGAGCAGCGTTTCGCTCCGGTGCCGGCCCGTTTGTTTTGCGGTGCGGGCTGGATTGTCGCGGGCGCGGTGGGACGGTTGTGAAGGGTGTGACGGCGAAGGGCGTGAGGGCGAAAGCGAAGCAGGCCAGGCAGGCGAACCGCAACGGCTCAAGGCACGCAGCCGAAGGAGCCAGACGACGCAAAGCTCAACGCCACGCCGACGAGCACCATGCAGGCAAACGCCGCCCGGTCGAACTCCCGAACGCTCAGCCGCGCGTACCCCGCGAGATCTCGGTACCCGCATCGTGCGCGAGGCGCGCGGTGATCGGCATCGAGAAGAACGAGAACAGACCGACGACGAGGAACGCCGGCCAGAAATCGGACCACTGCACGGTGGCATGGCCGTTCAGATACTGCGACAACTCCAGCGTGATGCCCGCGACCGTCACGCCGAGGCCCAGCGACACCTGCTGCACGAAGCTCGCGAGGCTGGTCGCACGGCCGACGTCGCGCGTCTCGATCTCCGCGTAGGCGAGCGAGTTGAGGCTCGTGAACTGCAACGCGGGGAAGAAGCCGCCGAGCAGCACGACTGCCCAGATCACCCACGCGGGCGTGCCGGGGAAGAACGCACCGCATGCCGCAATCGCGATGCCCGACAGCGCCGCGTTATAGAACAGCGTCTGCCGGAAGCCGAAGCGATGCAGCACGCGCGAGGCGAGCGAGCGCATGAACATGCCGCCGAACGCCGACGCGCAGGTGATCGCGCCGGACTTGAACGCGGTCATGCCGAGGCCTTCCTGCAACGCGAGCGGCAGCAGGAACGGCACGGCGCCGAGACCGATGCGGAACATCGAGCCGCCTAGCACGCTGGCCTGGAAGGTCGGCACGCGGAAGAAGCGCAGGTCGAGCAGCGGTTTGTCGGCGCGGCGCGCGTGGATGCAGTACAGCACGACCAGCAGCGCGCCGGCGGCGCACATCGCCCAGGCGATGCCTTGCGGAATCAGTTCGCCGCCGACGAGCGAGAGCCCGAGCAGCAGCAGCACGCCGGCGCTTCCCGAGAGGAAGAAGCCGAACCAGTCGAGCCGTCCCGGATGCTCCTCGCGCGAGTTGGCGATATGACGATTCGTGAGCCAGATGCCGAGGATGCCGATCGGGATGTTGATGAAGAAGATCAGGCGCCAGTGCAGGTAGGTCGTGATGAAGCCGCCGAGCAGCGGTCCGATGGCGGGCCCGAGCATGGCGGGCAGCGAGAGGTAGTTCATCGCGCGGATGAACTCGGAACGGCGCACCGAACGGAAGATGATGATGCGGCCGACCGGAACCATCATCGCGCCGCCTACGCCCTGGATGAAGCGCGCCACCGTGAACGGTCCGAGCGAGGTGGACGCCGCGCACAGCAGCGAGCCCACGACGAAGATGCCGATGGCGGTGCGGAACACGACTCGCGCGCCGAAGCGGTCGGCGACCCAGCCGCAGATCGGGATGAAGACGCCGAGGCCGAGCACGTAGCTCGTGACGGCAACCTTGAGCGTGACGGGATCGCGGCCGAAGGCGCGAGCCATCTCGGGGATCGCGGTGACGATGACGTTGGCGTCGACGCTTTCCATGAACATCGCACACGCGACGATGAGAGGGGCAACGAAAGCTTTGACGGCAAGCGGCATGGCGAATCGCGATCAACTCTTGGCAGCGAGAGCGGCGATTATGGCACCGATATGGAGCAGTCGCTGAAGGATTGCTGTGCGCAACGTGGCGCGAAGAACATTGCTCAATGCGTGAGGACAGATGGAACCGGAAGACCTGCAACGACTCATCACGATGAAGATGCCGTATGGCAAGTACAAGGATCGCGTCATCGCCGATCTGCCCGCGCACTATCTCGCATGGTTCGCGCGTGAGGGTTTTCCAGAGGGCAAGCTCGGCAGGCTGCTCGCGTTGATGCATGAGATCGACCACAACAACCTGCGCTCGCTGCTCGATCCCTTGCGTGGCGGGAAGGCCTGACAGCACGGTTTCGCGGGGTTTCGGGTCGTGGTGTTAACGCGCTATAGGTTGTGTTGAAGGATTTTGCAAGCACAAGATATTGTGGAAAAGCGAGGCATCGAATGCTAAACTTCGGCAACGAATCCGAAGCGCGCGAGCGGTCTTGAAGCGGTCTTCAAGCGGTCTTGCAGGGCATATGAGCAGGCTGCCGCGAGCGTGTTTCGAGCGAAGCGAAGGTGTGGAGCGAAGGGTGTGCGATGACGCGCAACGGAGGTCATCGAAGCGCGCGAGTGAGTGGCAAGAACACGTGATGCGAGTCATCGTTCGGGCACCTCGCAAGCAGTCGCTCTTCACGCATCTTTCGTTTCGCATCGAGTGTCGTCGAGCGACATCGTCGATGCATGAAGCGAGCGACGCTTCGCTGCATCGATCATCGGGCGCGCTGCATGACGCGATGCTCGCGGCACAACGGTCCGCATGACACTGCCGTGTTGAGTACCCAAGCCGCAAAGCCTTGTACGGCGAGGCTCTCAAGGCAGCGAGACAAGCTGCATGAAGCACGCTGCACTGACCTCGCGAGGTCGTCGAAGTCACTCGATCAGGATCGCTTCACACACGTTTGAACGGATATCGCATCAGGCTTCAAACACATCACGCTCTGTCGAGTGTTGTTTGCAAGTAGCAACGTGGAATCCAAATCGCAAGAAAACGAGATTTTTCATGAGCAAACTCTTTTAACGCTCAGAAAAAGATGGTACAAACCGATCTAAATTGATGGTGAGAATTTATGCTCAACTGGGATGACGAGACCACTGCCGTAGCTCCCTCGAGCGCTCCGCAACCGAACGCGTTGCGTAACGCTCAAGGCACGACTTTCGGTACGCAAGCTGCAACGCAAGTTGCGCATGCTCATCAAGCCACTCATCAAGCTGCGCAAGCGAACACGACCAACATCTTCTCCGATGGCTTCGTTCCGCCCGCAGCCGCCACGCCTTCCGCCGGCGCCATCGCCGCGCAGAGCGAGGCCCGCGTCAATGTCGCCGACAAGCGCATCATCAACGGCCAGACCGACGTCAACCAGCTCGTGCCGTTCAAGTACAAGTGGGCGTGGGAAAAGTATCTCGCCGGCTGCGCGAACCACTGGATGCCGCAGGAAGTGAACATGTCGCGCGACATCGCCCTGTGGAAAGACCCGAACGGTCTGTCGGACGACGAGCGCCGCATCGTCAAGCGCAATCTCGGATTCTTCGTAACCGCGGATTCGCTCGCAGCGAACAACATCGTGCTGGGCACGTACCGTCACATCACCGCTCCGGAGTGCCGCCAGTTCCTGCTGCGCCAGGCATTCGAAGAGGCGATCCACACGCACGCGTACCAGTACATCGTCGAATCGCTGGGCCTCGACGAAAGCGAGATCTTCAACGCGTATCACGAAGTGAAGTCGATCCGAGACAAGGACGAGTTCCTCATTCCGTTCATCCAGACGCTGACCGATCCGGCCTTCACGACCGGCACGCTGGAAGCGGACCAGAAATTGCTGAAGTCGTTGATCGTGTTCGCCTGCATCATGGAAGGACTGTTCTTCTATGTGGGCTTCACGCAGATTCTGGCGCTGGGTCGCCAGAACAAGATGACGGGCGCGGCGGAGCAGTATCAGTACATCCTTCGCGACGAGTCGATGCACTGCAACTTCGGCATCGACCTCATCAACCAGATCAAGCTGGAAGAGCCGCAACTGTGGACCGCCGAATTCAAGGCCGAGATCCGCGAGCTCTTCAAGCAGGCGGTGGAACTTGAATATCGCTACGCGGAAGACACCATGCCGCGCGGGGTGCTCGGCCTGAATGCGTCGATGTTCAAAAGCTACCTGCGGTTCATCTGCAACCGGCGTTGCCAGCAGATCGGACTGGACCCGCTCTTCCCGAACGAGGAAAACCCGTTCCCGTGGATGAGCGAGATGATCGACTTGAAGAAGGAACGCAACTTCTTCGAGACACGCGTGATTGAGTATCAAACCGGCGGCGCGCTGACCTGGGAATAATAAAAATCCAGGACGTGTTGCAGACGAAATCGATGGGATGGCCGGGCAGCAGCGTGTCGCTCACGCGCGCCCGGACCAACAAGGTTTAGGAGAACGGTCGCCTGATGCAATGTGCGCCTAGCAATTCAACGCGCCGATTATCGGCTCGAACAGAAGACAGGCGTTGTGCATTCCCTGCAAAGGGATGGGCAAACTTCCCCCCGGAATATGCCAGCGGCAGGCCCGCTGGCTCGATCAAGCGATGGCCGGCGCCACGAAGACGTGGTGCTGACTCAATTTGGCGCGCGGTGCCTCGGGGCACGGCGCGCCTTGCCGTATTCATTAGCGTAAGCAGGTGGGATCAGCGTACGCCGATGAATAATCCGCTTCGTAGCGTGCGCTGTCGAGAAAGGCGACACGTGGGAAGCGGGTTTTGACGAAGGGTGTTGTTTGAACTGACTCTCATCTGAAAACCTGAAGGAGTAAACCATGGCACTTGCCAAGAAAAAAACCGCCGTTAAAAAGGCTGCAGCAAAGAAAGTCACCGCCAAGAAGGCCGCTCCGGCGAAGAAGGTCGCAGCCAAGAAGGTCGCTGTGAAGAAGGTCGCGGCAAAGAAAGTCGCAGCCAAGAAAGTCGCAACCAAGAAAGTAGCGGCGAAGAAGGTTGCAACGAAGAAGGTCGCGGCGAAGAAGGTTGCAGCGAAGAAGGTCGCAGCCAAGAAGGCGCCGGCGAAGAAGGCCGCGGCGAAGAAGGTTGCAGCGAAGAAGGTCGCAGCCAAGAAGGCGCCCGCGAAAAAGGCCGCAGCGAAGAAGGTCGCAGCCAAGAAAGTAGCCGCCAAGAAGGCGCCTGCGAAGAAGGCTGCCGCGAAGAAGGCGCCGGCGAAGAAGGCCGCAGCGAAGAAGGCCGCTGCGAAAAAGGCTCCCGCGAAAAAGGCTGCTGCGAAGACCGCAGCCCCTGCGCCTGCTGCTGCACCCGCTGCGAAAAAGGCCCCTGCGAAAAAAGCTCCGGCCAAGAAAGCCGCTGCTGCGAAGAAGACCACGGCTGCCGCTCCTGCCACGACGGCAACGACCGTTTCGGCGCCTGCTCCGGCTCCGGCCGCAGCGGTCAAGACGGCGTTGAACCCGGCAGCAGCATGGCCGTTCCCGACGGGCAGCCGTCCGTAAGTTCGCGTAGCAGGCAGCAAACCGGCACATTGCGATGTGCCTTGAGTCCGGGTAATGCTACCCGGACTGAACCCGCCGTCCGGGGCAACCCGGCGGCGGGTTTTTCATTCGTATGGCGGGAACGCGCAGGCGTGATTGCGCCAAGCCAGTCGCATCGGCAAGCTCGCTGTGCGCGGGCAAAGAAAAAGCGCATGCATCGTTCGATGCATGCGCCCGGTCAGTCCTGTTGAAGTGTTTTGGACGTTCAGTGCGTCACGCGCGTCACGCCACCGCTCGACAGCAGGCGCACCCGCTCGCCTGCCTGGAAGACTTCGCCGTTGGCGGTCTGCGTGATGGCGCGGAGGTCGCCGTTGTCGAGGCGCACGGTGATCTCGAGGCCGTTCTTCGTGGCCACGTTGTTCTCCACCGCGTTGCCCGCGACTGCGCCCGCCAGGCCGCCGATGATGCCCGCGATGATCGAACCGTTGCCGCCGCCGATCGCGCTCGCCGCCGCGACGCCGCCCAGCGCGCCGCCACCGATGGCGCCCAGGCCGCTCGGCTGGCCGTTGTTCGAGCTGATCTTCACGCCCCGCACGCTTTCGACGGTGGCCATGCGGACCGTCTCCTCGCGCTGCGCCTGCGAGGACGTGTAGACGTCCGGCGAACTGCTGTTATAGGCACAGCCGGTCATCGCTACTGAGCCGATGAGCGCCGCCGCCAGCACGACACGACTTACCGTTTTCATACCCTTGCTCCAAATCAGTTACGACAGGCTGCTTCCAAAAGCCTGCTGATAGCGTTCTTCAATCTCGGCGCGCGTGGGCGCGTAAGTCTGCGGCCCCTGATGCTCGATCTTCAGCGCGCCCATCAGGCTTGCCAGGCGCCCGGTCTTTTCCCAGCCAAGCGCATTCTCGATGCCGTAGAGCAAGCCGCCGCGGAACGCGTCGCCGCAACCGGTGGGATCCACCACTTGCCGTGCCTGCACCGCCGGCACCTCGAGCACGCCGTCCGCGTGATGGATCTGCGCGCCGTGTTCGCCGCGCGTAATCACGAGCGCCTTGACGCGGCTCCTGATGTCTTTAATTGACCATCCCGTCTTGTTGCTCAAGAGCTTGGCTTCGTAATCGTTGACCGCCACGTAGGTGGCAAGTTCAATCATGCGACAAAGCTCTACACCTTCAAGGATAGGCAATCCCTGACCCGGATCGAAGACGAACGGCACGCCCGCTTTGGCAAACCCTTCGGCATGCTCCCGCATACCTTGTGCCCCGTCCGGGGCGACGATGCCGAGCGAGACGCCGCGTGCTTCCTCGGTGCGGTTGAGGTGCGATTCCATCATCGCGCCCGGATGGAACGCGGTGATCTGGTTGTTCGCGAGGTCGGTGGTGATGAAGCATTGCGCCGAATGCTGGTCGGGCAACACGCGCACGTATTCCTTCGACAAACCGAGCGCGTCGAGCCGGTCGATATACAGCTGCGCATCCGCTTCGCCGAGCGTGGCCATGATCTTCGCGTCGCCGCCCAGCAGCTTCAGCGCGTACGCAATGTTGCCCGCGCAGCCGCCGAAGTTGCGGCGCATCGTCGGGACCAGGAAGCTGATGTTCAGCATGTGCACCTGGTCCGGCAGGATATGGTCGCCGAAGCGGCCCTGGAAGGTCATGATGTTGTCGTAGGCGAGCGAGCCGCAGATGAGCGTAGCCAAGGCGAACGTCCTTATTGTTGGAAGCCGGAAGAGGGAAAGCGCATGCGCATGCGGGGCGCGACGGCACCTGGCATCGCGCCTCGCATGCGCGCGGGCCGCTCAGTGCGGCCCGCGTTTCAGCGTTACTTCAGTGCGGCGAGTGCGGCGTCGTAGTTCGGCTCGTCCTTGATCTCAGGGACGAGTTGCGAATGCAGCACCGTGTTGTTTTCGTCGAGCACGACGACCGCGCGCGCCGTCAGGCCGCGCAGCGGGCCGCTCGTGATGTCGACGCCGTAGGACTGCGCGAACTCGTGGCCACGGAACGTCGATGCCGACACGACGTTCTCGAGCCCTTCGGTCGTGCAGAAGCGCTTCATCGCGAAGGGCAGGTCGCCCGACACCACCACGACCACCGTGTTGTCCAGCTTGCTGGCGGCTTCGTTGAACTTGCGCGTGGAGGTGGCGCAGGTCGGCGTGTCCAGGCTCGGCACGATGTTCAGCACTTTGCGCTTGCCGGCGAAACTGGCGAGCTTGACGTCGCCGAGATCCGTACCGACGAGCGTGAACTCGCTGGCCGGCTGGCCCTTGCCCGGGAACGTGCCGCCTACGTCGATGGGATTGCCGCCGAGGGTAACTTGACTCATGTTGCGCTCCAGAGAATTGTCAGATGCTGACGGGAAAACCGCGCGTGCACGAACCGCGAAGGCCGTGACGCGCGTCATGTGGAACAGGGGGCCGGACGCTCGCGCGCCGGCCCGCCATTACGGATAAAAGACCTGAACCCGGTAGTTCGCGGCGACGGCGTCGCCGGTATCGAGCCGGACGACGACCGGCTGCGCGCTCTGCGGCGGAAGGCCGATGGCGAATATCGTACCCGGTCGCGCGTAATCCTGCGGCCAGAGCACGCGGCGGATGGCGACATTGTTCTTGTCGTCGAGCAGCGTGAGTTCGAGCGCGGGATAGGCGAGCGCGACATCCATCCGGTTGCGCAGCGAGAGTTTTAGTTCGAGCTTGTGCGGGCCGTCCACCTGGCGCAGTCCCGAGCTTTCGATCTGGAGTCCGTCGATATCGCGCGGCGGCGAAACCTTGCAGCCGAGCTGATCGCAGACATCGGCGTAAATGGCATGCGCGCCGGGCACGCTCACCATGACGGTCTCGCGCTGCCACCAGGCAAGCTGCGCGACGAGCAGCAGCACCAGCAGCACCGCCAGCACGATCCCGGCGATACGGCCGCCCTTGCTCTTTGTCCTGCTGCGCGTGCCGCCTTCGGGCTCGGCCGCATGCGGGCGGGACGCGTCGCGCATGGGGTCATGCATCGTTTCGCGCATCGCGGGAAAGGCTTCGTTGGCGCTGGCCGCGCGCGCATTGCCGGCGCGCCTTTCGCCGAAGCCCGGTTCGGGATCGTCGGCCCAGGCGGGCGCGGCCGGGGTTGAGGCGGGTTCCGGCGCGGGACGCTGAGGCGGCGTCTCCGGCGCCTTGTCCACCGGACCAATGAACGGCTCGGCGCGATCGTCGACCGGATCGAACGACGAAGAGGCCGGCCTGAACGGCGGCGGAGGCGGTTCGACCGGCGAAGCAAACGGCGCATCGGGCCGCGTCTGCGGCGCGCCCGCGCGAACGAACTGCTTCACGCGCGGCGGCGTTTGCGGTTCGGCGGACGGTTCGTTGGCGGCGTCGCTCGATGCGGTCTGCGTGGCGTCGTCTTGCGGCGCCGGTGACGGCGTTTGTGGCGACGCCGGAGCGTGTGCGTAGGCCGTGCGGTCTTCGTCTTCCTCCGGCGCTGAAACGGGTGCAGCAGGTGCAGCAGGTGCGGCAGGCGGCGGCGTGAACGGCCGCGGCTTCGGCGGCGCGTCCGCTACGGGCGACGGGTCGGCGGGAGCCGTGTGCGTGGACGGGCCGATCGCGGCGTCGTCGTCGATGATCGCGGCGTGCTGCGGAATGGCGGACGCGGCGGTTTCGTCGGGCAGTTCGAAGCGATGATGCGCGGCGTCGAAGACTTCCTGGCAGTGGCCGCAGCGCACGCGGCCGTCATGCGGCGCGAGCAGGTGAGGGTCGAGCTTGAAGACGGTTTCGCAGTGGGGGCAGCGGGTTGCCAGCGCCATATAAGAAGTGCCGTTGGCCTTGCGGCCGGTTCGTGGACGATGGCGCTATTTTAATGACTTTCGCGCCGCGTTCCGGCCAGACATACCCACCCTTCGTGCTCGCGCCAGACGCCGATGTCGATCCACTTCGCATAGGCCGCCGCAACCTCGTCGGCCTGGCGCGCGAGCACGCCCGACAACGCGATCCAGCCGCCCGGCTTGACCTTCGACGAGAGCATCGACGCCATCAGCTTGAGCGGGTTCGAAAGAATGTTCGCGACGACGATATCGAATTCGCCGGACGGACATTCATCGGGCAGGCCGTAGGCCACGGCCGCGTGGTTGCGCTCGCTGTTGTGGCGGGCGGACTCGACAGCCTGCGGATCGATATCGATGCCGGTGACCGGATCCGCGCCGCATTTCTTCGCAAGAATGGCGAGGATGCCGGAGCCGCAGCCGTAGTCGAGCAATGACTGTCCGGGCTTGACCGATTGCTCGAGCCATTCCATGCACAGGCGCGTGGTCGGATGGCTGCCGGTGCCGAACGCGAGACCCGGATCGAGTTCGAGCACGAGCGCGTCCGGGTCCGGTGCGTCGTGCCACGACGGCACGACCCAGATGCGCTCGCCGATGGAGATCGGATCGAACTGCGCCTGCGTCAATCGCACCCAGTCCTGCTCGGCGACATCGCGCACGCTGAACGACGGCGTCGCGTCCAGCCCGATTTCATTCGCGGCCGCCGCCAGCAACACGGCGGGTTCGGCGTCCTCGGCGAGCAGCGCCACCACGCGCGAACGCTTCCACGCACTCTTTTCCGGCACGAGACCGGGCTCGCCGAAGAGCGGCTGTTCGTCGGGCGTGTCGGCGTCGGCGTCCTCGACGGAAACCGACAGCGCGCCCACGTCGAGCAGCGCATCCGACAGCGCTTCCGCGTGCTCGCGGTCCAGTTCGGCGATCAGTTCCCGATAACTCATGCTGACTCTCTTGCGGGTTTTCTTGCTGCGGGCTTCAGGATTCTTCGGCCACGGCCGCCTGACGCGCGGCGAGCTTGTTCTCGAGGTAATGGATGCTCGTGCCGCCCTCGACGAACTTCGCGTCGATCATCATCTCGCGATGCAGCGGGATGTTGGTCTGGATGCCTTCCACGACCATCTCCGACAGCGCGATGCGCATGCGGTTGATGGCTTGCTCGCGGGTCGCGCCGTAGGCGATGAGCTTGCCGATCATCGAATCGTAGTTCGGCGGCACGAAGTAGTTCGCGTAGGCGTGCGAGTCGACGCGGATGCCGGGGCCGCCCGCCGTATGCCACGACGTGATGCGTCCCGGCGACGGCGTGAACTTGAAGGGATCTTCCGCGTTGATCCGGCATTCGATCGCATGACCGCGGAACTGGATGTCCTTCTGGCGGATCGTGAGCTTTTCGCCCGCGGCGATGCGGATCTGCTCCTGCACGATGTCGACGCCCGTGATGAGCTCCGTCACCGGATGCTCGACCTGCACGCGCGTGTTCATCTCGATGAAGTAGAACTCGTTGTTCTCGTAAAGGAACTCGAAGGTACCCGCGCCGAGATAGCCCATCTTCTTGCAGGCGTCGGCGCAGCGGTCGCCGATGCGTTCGATCAGACGCCGCGCGATGCCCGGCGCCGGCGCTTCCTCGATCACCTTCTGGTGACGGCGCTGCATCGAGCAGTCGCGCTCGCCCAGCCAGATGGCGTTGCGGAACGAATCCGACAGCACCTGGATCTCGATGTGCCGCGGGTTCTCGAGGAATTTCTCCATGTAGACCTGCGGATTACCGAAGGCCCGGCCGGCTTCCTCGCGCGTCATGTTGACGGCGTTGACCAGCGCCGCTTCGGTATGCACCACGCGCATGCCGCGTCCGCCGCCGCCGCCGGCCGCCTTGATGATCACCGGATAGCCGATGACGCGGGCAATCTTCACGATTTCGCGCGGATCGTCCGGCAATGCGCCTTCCGAACCCGGCACGCACGGCACGCCGGTCTTGATCATGGTCTGCTTCGCCGTGACCTTGTCGCCCATCATGCGGATCGTTTCCGGGCGCGGGCCAATGAAGGTGAAGCCCGACTGCTCGACGCGCTCGGCAAAATCCGCGTTCTCCGACAGGAAGCCGTAGCCGGGGTGGATCGCTTCGGCGTCGGTGACTTCCGCCGCGCTGATGAGCGCAGGCATGTTCAGGTAGGAGAGATTCGACGGCGCCGGTCCGATGCACACGGCTTCGTCGGCGAGCTTGACGTACTTGGCTTCCTTGTCGGCTTCGGAATAGACGACAACGGTTTTGACGCCCAGCTCGCGGCACGCGCGCTGGATGCGAAGCGCGATTTCGCCGCGGTTCGCAATAAGAATTTTTTCAAACATGGTGGGTCGGCTCATCAACGGGCACGCGCGAGCGGCCCTCGGGGATCCAATCGGCGGCGCGCGCGGCTCGGGCGAACGAGGTCTGCGAACGGGTTCGCAAGCGGGTTCGCAAGCGGGTTCGCGAGCGAGTCTGCGCGCTGGACGCAATGCCGGACAGCAATGGCGACGGCATGGGCAAAGTGCGCGCGTTCAGGCTGCGTTCGACGAAAAAGCGGCGCATCCGGCGCGGCGGCGCGTCAGTCGCCGATGACGAAGAGCGGCTGGCCGTATTCCACCGCCTGGCCGTTCTCGACGAGGATTTCCTTCACGACGCCGGCCTTGTCGGACTCGATCTCGTTCAGGAGCTTCATGGCTTCGATGATGCACAGCGTCTGGCCTTCCTTCACCGTATCGCCGACCTGCACGAACGGGTCTGCGCCCGGCGAGGGTGCGCGGTAGAACGAACCGACCATCGGCGAGGTCACGACGTGGCCCTGCACGGCTGCGGCCGGTGCGCCGGCGGCAACCGGGGCGCCGGCTTCGCTGACCGCACCCATGTGCTGGCCCGACTGCATCGGCGCTTGCGGCGCGTACTGTTGCGGCGCCTGCATGTACACGGGCGCGGCATTCTTGACGATGCGAACCTTGCCTTCGCCTTCCGTCACTTCCAGCTCCGAGATGCCGGATTCCGAGACGAGGTCGATCAGCGTTTTGAGTTTACGAAGGTCCATCGAAAAATCCCCTTTCAATACTTGGAGACCGGGCTGCCCGGTGCTTGACTTGATTTGTGGGTGCTCTGACTGCTTCAGCCGCGAGCCGGTGCAACAGCGGCGTCGCAGTTCCGGCGCGCCTGCCCGAAGGGAACGTGCATGATGGCTCTGACGTCGAGGTAAGCGCGCGGCACCGGCAGAGTCGTCATGGTCGCTTCGGGTTGTGCGGAATTGGGCGCACTTTAGCGCCGTTTAGAGAATTTTGTCTAGTTTTACCGTTTGGGCCAACTCTCCGGCGCGGGACAAATTACCGCGTGCGCCAACGGTTCATCTCGAATTTGGCTCAAGATCGCCGTAATGTACCCTAACTCGCGGCTTACTTAATGCAACCCGCGCGCAGCATAGAGTCAAATTTTACAGGCTGTCGAGAGTGCGTTTAAGTTCAGCGCTGTCCACTTCGCCTAATTTTGTTGAACGAACGGTGCCTTTTGCATCGATCACGACGGTAAAAGGCAGAGCGCCGGCACTGTTGCCGAAGCTGCGCGCCAGATCAGCGCCGCCAAAACCGGTGACATAGACCGGATAGGCCACCGGAACTTTCTTGAGGAAGTCGTTGACGTTCTTTTCGCTGTCGACGCCCAGGCCGATGAAGGTGATGCCCTTCTTCTCGTACTCGCGCTGAAGCGCGGACAGTTCCGGCATTTCCTTGACGCACGGCCCGCACCACGAGGCCCAGAAGTTGACGACCACCGGCTTGCCCTTGAATGCCGACAAGGGTTGCGACGTGCCCGCCGCGCCCGGCGGCGCCGTCTTCCAGAGTTGTTCGACGGGGCTGCCGGCGCTCGCGCTGCTGTTGGCAGGTGTCGCGGCTTCGCTGTCATTGCCGTGGAAAACGTGACTCGCGTACAAGCCGCCGGCCGTTGCGGCGACCGCGACGACGAGGGCCGCGAGAATGCGTGTGGTGTTCATGAGCGTCCGGAAAAGTGTCAGCCGCCGATTTCGAGCGGCGGCGCATCGGGAGAATCGAGCAGCGAGCGGACCGTGGCGGCATTGGCGCGCGCGAGCCGCCCGCGGCCGTCCGCGCGCACGGCGCCGCGCAGGTCGTCCGGATCATACAGCGCGATGTGCACGCCGACCGGTTCCTCGCCCGGCGTGCGCTGCAGGAAGCTGAGCGTCTCGACGTAGCCGCGCCCGGCAAAATGCCGCGTCTCCGAAACGTCGTATTGCACGTTGTTGTTCAGCAGGTAGATGGCGACTTCCTTCGGGTTGTCGCAGAAGCATTGCAGATGGACATCCGAATGTTCGCCTGCCGTGCCGTTCAGCACCGCGCCGGTCAGATAGGGATCGAAGGGCTTGAGCCGCTCCATCCAGTCGAGCGCGGTTTCACGCATGCGGCGCAGCACCGCCGGCTGACTGTCGCTCTGGAAAATCGCCTGGTACTCGCGGATTTCCTCTTCGATCTGGTCGTTATCAGGCAGGAATTCGCCGCCGATCTTCGTCTCGCCGACCACCTGCTTCGCGGCCTTGCGCTTGGCGGTGGCGTAGTCGAGACCGTCTTCGGCGATCATTCTCGCGGCGGCGATCGCGATTTCCTCGCGCACGCGCTGCGGATCGAAATGTGATTTGCGAACCATGCCGAAATGATACTAGATAACAGCAGGCAGCCATTTTGGCCGGCTGCGAACACCACCGCCGCGGACGCCGGGCGGCGGAGTTCGCTCGGTTACAATAGCCTCTCTCCGGCGCGCTCCCGCAAGGGCCTCGAACCAGGCGCCATTCCCTGTTTTCCGCACTGAATCGCCCGCGCGGCGCGACACGCTTTATGCATATCCACATCCTCGGCATCTGCGGCACCTTCATGGGCGGACTCGCCGTCCTGGCGCGCGAAGCGGGCCACAAGGTCACCGGCTGCGACGCGGGCGTCTATCCGCCGATGAGCACGCAGCTCGAAGCGCAGGGCATCGAGTTGATCGAGGGATATGGGGTCGAGCAGCTGGCGCTGGAGCCGGACCTGTTCGTGATCGGCAACGTGGTGACGCGCGGCAATCCGCTGATGGAGGCCATCCTCGATCGCGGACTGCCGTACACGTCCGGCCCGCAATGGCTCGGCGAGCATGTGCTGAACGGCAAGTGGGTACTGGCGGTGGCCGGCACGCACGGCAAGACCACCACGAGCTCGATGCTCGCCTGGCTGCTGGAAGACGCGGGCATGAACCCGGGCTTCCTGATCGGCGGCGTGCCGCTCAACTTCGGCATTTCGGCGCGCTTGACCGATTCGAGCTTCTTCGTCATCGAAGCGGACGAATACGACACGGCGTTCTTCGACAAGCGCTCGAAGTTCGTCCATTACCGTCCGCGTACCGCCGTGCTCAACAACCTCGAGTTCGATCACGCCGACATCTTCCCGGATCTCGCCGCCATCGAAACGCAATTCCATCATCTCGTGCGGACCGTGCCCAGGATTGGGCGCATCGTGACGAACGGGCGCGAAGCGGCGCTCGAACGCGTGTTGACGCGCGGCTGCTGGTCGGGCGTGGAGCGCTTCGGCGTGCAAGGCGGCTGGGAGGCGTTGCCCGCTGAAGACGGCGTGGCCGTCGACGAGCAGTTCGCCGTGTATTGGGAAGGCGAGCGTCAGGGCGTGGTCGACTGGCAGGTGCAGGGCGAGCACAACCGCATGAATGCGCTCGCGGCTATCGCGGCGGCGCGCTCGGTGGGCGTGCCGGCGGCGCAGTCCGTGAAGTCGCTCGGCAGCTTCCGCAACGTCAAGCGGCGCATGGAAGTGAAGGGCAGCGTCGACGGCGTCACCGTGTACGACGACTTCGCGCATCATCCCACCGCCATCGACACGACCGTCGCCGGACTGCGCACGCGCATCGGCGAGTCGCGCATCCTGGCCGTGCTCGAACCGCGTTCCAACACGATGAAGCTCGGCACGATGAAGGCGCAACTTCCCGCCAGCCTCGCCGGTGCAGACCTGGTATTCGGCTACGGCGCACGCGAAGGCCGCGACAAGCTCGGCTGGGATCTGGCCGACGCGCTCGCGCCGCTCGGCGACAAGGCGCGGGCGTTCAACGAAATCGAACCGTTGGTGAAGGCGGTCGCGGCCGCCGCGCGTCCCGGTGACCACGTGCTCGTCATGAGCAACGGCGGCTTCGGCGGCGTCCATCAGAAATTGCTCGACGCGCTTTCGGCGCGCGGCGCCGGAGGACGGGCGTGATTCTCTACCTGCACGGCTTTCGTTCGTCTCCCCAGTCCTTCAAGGCGCGCGTCATGCATGCGCGCCTCGCGGAACTCGGGCGGCTCGGCGAATGGCGGTGCCCGACGCTGCCGGTCTCACCGTCCGATGCCGTCGAACTGGCGGAGTCGCTCGTGGCGGACGAAGCGGCTCGTGACGTGACGGTGGTCGGCAGTTCGCTCGGCGGCTACTACGCTACGTATCTCGCGGAGAAACATGGCTGGCGCGCCGTGCTGCTGAATCCGGCCGTCGTGCCGCAGCGCGACCTGAGCCATTTCCTCGGCGAACAGCCGCTGTGGCACGGTGGCGGCAGCATCACCGTGCTGCCGCGTCATCTCGACGAACTGCGCGCGCTCGCGGTCGACCGGATCACGCGGCCCGAACGCTATTTCCTGATCGCGGCGACGGGCGACGAAGTGCTCGATTACCGTACGATGCTCGACCACTATCCCGGCGTGCGCACCACGCTGATTCAGGGCGGCGATCATGCGATCAGCGACTTTCCGGCGCATCTCGCCGACGTGCTCGCGTTCTGCGATCAGGCGCCGCCGCCGCTGGTCACGCCCGCCGCGGCGTGAATCCGGGCGGTCGAACCCATTCAACCACCGGCGCGCGGGCAAAACCTAATCGGTCTGCGTTCCGGTCCACTGTCTGACGAGAGTATTGAGTGAACGTTTTCTTCGAGGAATCGGGTAGTTTCAAGGCCGGATCGGTGCTGTCCAAGCAGGGCGACGCGTTCCAGGTCGAGTTGCCGGGCGGACGCCGCGCCAAGGTGCGGGCGAAGGACGTGCTGATCGAATTCGACAAGCCCGCCGCCGGCGACCTGATGCAGGAGGCCGACGCGATCGCGCAGGAGATCGATCTCGATTTCCTGTGGGAATGCGCGCCCGACGAGGAATTTCCGTTCGCCACGCTCGGCGCGGATTATTTCGGCGACAAGTTCGGTCCCGCCGAACGCGCCGCGCTCGTGCTGCGGATGCACGGCTCGCCGGTCTACTTCCGCCGCAAGGGGCGCGGCCAGTATCAGCGCGCGCCGCAGGAGCAGTTGCAGATGGCACTCGCCTCGCTCGAGCGCAAGCGGCAGCAGGCGCTCGTGCAGCAGGGCTGGGAAGAGGAACTCAAGGCCGGCAAACTGCCCGACGCGCTGAAGGGCAAGGCCATCGGGCTCCTGACGAAGCCGGACAAGAATTCCAGTGAGTACAAGGCGCTTGAGGCGGCCGCCGCCGCGCGCGGCATTTCGCAGGCGCGGCTGATGCTCGAATGCGGCGGCATCGCGTCGCCGCGCGCGCTGCACGAGGCGCGTTTCCTGTCGGAGCACTTCCCGCATGGCATCGGCTTTCCGGCGGTGCAGCCGGCGCCGCTGCCCGAGGATCTGCCGGAAGCGAACGTCCAGGCGTTCTCCATCGACGACGTCACCACGACTGAAATCGACGATGCCTTCTCCGTTGAACATCTCGCCGATGGCCGCGTGCGCGTGGGCATCCACATCGCGGCGCCGGCGCTCGGCATTACGCGCGACGACGCCATCGACGCGATCGCGCGCGGGCGCCTGTCCACCGTCTACATGCCGGGCGACAAGATCACGATGCTGCCGGACAACGTCGTCGAGGTCTTCACGCTCGGCGAGGGCGGGCTGCGCCCGGCGCTGTCGCTGTACATCATCGTGAATCGCGAGACGCAGGAGATCGTCGCCACCGAGACGCGCGCCGAGCGCGTGTTCGTGAAGAGCAACCTGCGCCACAACCATCTCGATGAGCACGTCACCGAGGAAAGTCTCGCCGCCGGTACGGGCGAGTATCCGCACAAGGACGATATCGCGGTGCTGTGGCCGCTCGCGCAGGCGCTGTTCGAGAAGCGCCAGGAAGCGCGCGCCGGCTATGGCCTGCGTCGTGAAGTGCAGCGCAACAACGACTTCAACTTTTATGTCGACGGCGAGCACATCACGATCACGCCGCGCCGCCGGGGTTCGCCGCTCGACCTGATCGTCGCGGAACTGGCGATTCTCGCGAATTCGTCGTGGGGCGCGTTTCTCAACGACCACGGCGTGCCGGGCATCTACCGTTCGCAGCGCGGCTTCGGCGGTCCTGGTCCGAAGCGCACGCGCATGCAGACGACGCCCGCGCCGCACGAAGGGCTGGGCGTCGCGCAATATGCGTGGAGCACGTCGCCGCTGCGCCGCTATGTCGACCTCGTCAATCAATGGCAGCTGCTCGCCTGCGTGCAGCACGGCGTGATGGCCAAGCTGGCCGCGCCGTTCAAGCCGAAGGACGCGGATCTGTTCGCTGTCGTGCAGGGTTTCGACGACACCTACAGCGCCTACGCGGATCATCAGCGCCGCATGGAGTATTTCTGGTGCCTGCGCTGGCTCAGGCAGGAGAATAAAAAGCAGGTGCCGGCGTCGGTGATCAAGGACGATCTCGTGCGTCTCGAAGAAATTCCGCTGATGCTGCACGTGCCGGGCCTCGGCGTGCATGCGCGCGGCACGCGCGTGATGCTGGAAGTCGTCTCGACCGATGAGCTGACGGTCGAGGCGTCGTGCCGCCTGCTGCACGTGATCGATGCGCCGTCCGTCAGCGCACCGGCCGAGGAAGACGAGGCCGAAGAAGAGATCATCGAAGCCGACGATCTCTCGGCGCAAAGCGAGGCGGAGGCGGCGGCGGAGGCGTCGACGGAACCGCCGGTTGCCCCTGACGATGCGCCGCAACCCTCGGAGCCGAGCGGATCATGAAAGATCGTTACGCGGTGATCGGCAATCCGGTCGAGCACAGCAAGTCGCCGTGGATCCACGCACGGTTTGCCGTGCAGACGGGCGAGCCGGTCGAATACGGCCGCATGCTCGGGCCGCTCGGCGGCTTCGAACCTGAAGTGCGGCGCTTCATCGCGTCAGGCGGGCGTGGCCTGAACGTCACGGTGCCGTTCAAGCTCGAAGCGCACGCGCTGGCCGATTCGCTGTCGCCGCGCGCCGCCGCGGCGGGCGCGGTGAACACGCTGGCGTTCGGGCCCGATGGCGTGCGCGGCGACAACACCGACGGCGTCGGGCTCGTGCGCGACATCGAAGTGAATCTCGGCGTGAGCCTGAAGGGCGCGCGCATCCTGCTGCTCGGCGCGGGCGGCGCGGCGCGCGGCGTCGTGCTGCCGATCTTCGAACGCGCGCCGGCTGCGCTCACCATCGTCAATCGCACGGCGTCGAAGGCGCATCAGCTCGTCGACCAGTTCGCGCAGAATGCGGCCGATTGCGGCGTGCGCTTCTCGGGCGGCGGCGCGGCGAGTGTCGAGGGCGGCGCCTATGACGTGATCGTCAACGCGACGGCCGGCAGTCTCGATGCCGCGCTGCCCGAGTGCGACGACAGCGCCTTCGGCACGGCCACGCTGGCCTACGACATGATGTACGGCGCGCAGCCCACCGTCTTCATGCAGCACGCGTCGCAGCTCGGCGCGCGCGCGGCGGACGGGCTCGGCATGCTGGTCGAGCAGGCCGCCGAATCGTTCTTCGTCTGGCGGGGCGTGCGTCCCGACGGCGGCGCGGTGCTGCGCGAGCTGCGCCAGTCGCTGGCCGCGAAAGCCTGATGACCACCGCGCCGGTCGGCGGCCGTACGCCATCGGGCAGCACCCGGAGCCGCCGCGAGGTGCGGCTCGGGCCGGCGCGCTGGATTGCCTACGGCGTCTCGGTGCTGGGTATCGCATTCTTCGCCACGCAAGTCTGGTTCTTCGCGCAGGTCGGCATCTGGACGGTGGTGAATCCCGGACCGACAGCCTTCATGCGCAGCGACGCATGGACGCTCGCCAAAACGCATCCGGGCGTGACGCTGCAGCGCACCTGGGTTCCCTACGACCAGATTTCGCGCAATCTGAAGCGCGCGATCATCGCGTCCGAGGACGCCAACTTCGTCAACAACAACGGCTACGAAACCGACGCCATCCTGCAGGCGTGGGAGAAGAACAAGACGCGCGGCAAGATCGTCGCGGGCGGTTCGACCATCTCGCAGCAGCTGGCCCGCAACCTGTTGTTGTCGCGTGAGAAGAGTTATGTGCGCAAGGCGCAGGAGCTGGTCATCACCTGGATGCTCGAATTCTGGATGGACAAGGAACGCATCTTCGAGATCTATCTGAATTCGGTCGAGTGGGGCAACGGCGTGTACGGCGCGGAAGCGGCGGCCCAGCACTATTACAAGACCTCGGCGGCGAAGCTCACCGCCTGGCAGAGCGCCCGGCTTGCCGTCATGCTGCCGCGCCCGAAGTATTTCGACGACCATCGCAACGCGCCGTATCTGTCCCAGCGAGCAGGCGTGATCGCACGCCGGATGGGCGCCGCAGAACTGCCGCAATGAGTTTTAGCTGAAGCTCGATAAACACGATAAAGCCCTGATTCATAAGGGCTTTTTTGTTTTTGAAAAGCGGCCCGTCACACACTGAACTCCCATTATGTGAGTCGATCGATCACATATTGAATAAATCAAACGGGCAGAACTACAATCCGACCAAAGCTGGCAAACGGCACTTCGCGTGCCGCCGGATCGACCGCCCAAGCGGCGCCCGGCACGCGACAAGAACAACGGAGACACGTCATGCAATCGATCGCCTGCCCGCGTTCGCGGGCACCTTCGCACCGGACACCTTCGTCCGGCAAGCAGGCAGCGCACACTTCCTGGTCGGGCCATGCGGTTTCGGCGTTGCACGCGATGACGCCGTCATTCGCCGCTCGCCGCGCTTCGTGATTCGACAGGAGATCCGCGCCATGACTCAGTTCCAGAATCCCGAAACCGACGCCGCCGACGTGCAAGCCGTTCCCGCGAGCGCTCCGGACCTGAAACGCAACGGCAGCGGCGCCGCGCGCCACGCGCCCGATCCGGACGCGATCGCGCTGCCGAGCGCGCTCGTCGACATCACGCCGCAGCAGGCCGGTACGCAAACTCTGCTGCGCGGCCTCGCGATCCTAGAAGCTGCCGCCAACGGCGCGCGCGATCTGCGCTCGTTCGGCGCCGCGCTCGGCACCACGCGCAGCACGACGCACCGGCTGGTGAGTTCGCTGGTGCAGGCGCGCTATCTGCGCCAGGTGCAGGGCGGCTATCTGCTCGGGCCGAAGCTGATCGAACTGGGCACGATCGCGCTGGAACAGATGCCGCTGACCGCGGTCGCGCGTCCGCATCTCCAGGCGCTCGCCGACCATACGCACGACACCATTCACCTCGGCGTGCGCGACGGCGACGACGTCCTCTACATCGACAAGATTCCGGGCACGCGCGGGCTGGAAATGCGTTCGCGCGTCGGGCACCGCATGCCGCTGGCATCGACGGGGATCGGCAAGGCGATGATGCTCGACCTCGAAGCGAACGCGTGGAAGCGGCTGCTCGACGCGTCGCATCGCGTGCTGGCGAAAACCAGCTTCAAGCCCGACAACCGCCCCGACTTCGACACCTTCCTGCAACGCATGACGCGCTATGCGCAAGGCGGCTTCACCTTCGATCTCGAAGAGAACGAAGCGTCGATCCGCTGCGTCGCGGCGCCGGTGCGGGACGCGTCCGGGTCGATTGTCGCGGCCCTGTCGGTGGCGAGCACGATTCCGTACATGCCGCACGAACGCATGGAAGAACTGATTCCGGTCGTGCAGCGCGAGGCGCGCGCGATCTCCGAGGAACTCGGCTGGCGCGCGCCGCAGCCGTCGCGCAGGATCAAGCGATGAGCGCAACCGCGTCCGGACCCGCACTCATCGCGCTCGACTGGGGCACGACCTCGCTGCGCGCTTATCTGCTCGGCGGCGATGCCGGCGCGCTCGACACGCGCGCCTCGTCGGCGGGCATCATGAAACTGCCCGAAGGCGGCTTCGATCAGGCCTTCGAGGACACCTGCGGCGCGTGGCTCGATGCGCATCCGAAGCTGCCGGTGATCGCGGCGGGCATGGTCGGCAGCGCGCAAGGCTGGGTCGAGGCGCCTTACGTCGAAACACCGGCCGGCGCGGATGCGCTCGTCGGCGGCATCGTGACGGTGCAGACGGCGCGCGGCGTCGCGCTGCATGTCGTGCCCGGCGTGCTCGAACGCGGCACGCTGCCCAACGTGATGCGCGGCGAGGAAACCCAGATCTTCGGCGCGCTGGCGAGCGAACCGTCGCTGGGCGCCGCCGGCGGCGCGCTGATCGGCCTGCCGGGCACGCACGCCAAATGGGCGTTCGTCGGGCAGGACCGCATCGAGCGTTTCTATACCTTCATGACCGGCGAGACCTTCGGCGCACTGCGCGACCACACGATCCTCGGCCGCACCATGCATCCGAGCGCGACGCACGACGAAGCGGCGTTCCTGCGCGGCGTCGATACGGCGCGCGACGCCGGTCATCCGGGCGTGCTCGCGACGATCTTCAGCACGCGCACGCTCGGCCTCACCGGCCAGTTGACGGCGGAACAGCAGTCGGACTATCTGTCCGGCTTGCTGATCGGACACGAGCTGCGCGGCCTCAACGAAGTGCTGGTGCGCGAACAGGGCGCGCTGGCGGGCAAGACATTGCGCCTGATCGGCAACGACGCGCTGTGCGACCGGTATCGCGCCGCACTGGCGCGCTACGGTTGCCACGAGGCACGAACGGTCGCGCACGCCACCGAGCACGGCCTTTACCGAATTGCCGCGCAGGCCGGGCTGGTGTCCGCGCCGTCGTGCGCGGCCTGAGATGGAGTCACGAGACATGCAGCCTCCCATCAATCTGCCCGCGCCGTACGGCATGCACGGCGGCCTGGCCAAGGCGTTCGCCGCCTGTCCGCTGATCGCGATCCTGCGCGGCATCACGCCGGCCGAAGCCGCCGATCACGGCCGTGCCCTTTATGCGGCGGGCTTTCGCATCATCGAGGTGCCGCTCAATTCGCCGCAGCCGTTCGACAGCATCGCGGCCATCCGCCAGGCGCTGCCGGACGACGCGATTGTCGGCGCGGGCACCGTGCTGCATCCGAGCTACGTCGACAACGTGAAGGCGGCGGGCGGCGAGCTGATCGTGATGCCGCACAGCGACGCCGACGTGATCCGTGCCGCGAAGGCGCAGGGCATGGCGTGCGCGCCGGGCGTCGCGACGCCGAACGAAGCGTTTCTCGCGCTGAAAGCGGGCGCGGACGTGCTGAAGATGTTTCCCGCCGAGCAGCTCGATCCGACCGTGACGAAGGCCTGGCGCGCGGTGATTTCGAAAGAGGTGCCGCTGGTGCCGGTCGGCGGCATTGCGCCGGACAACATGGGGCCGTTCCTGACGGCCGGCGCGAACGGTTTCGGTCTGGGCTCGGCGCTGTACAAGCCGGGCCAGAGCGCCGAAGTGACCGCGCATCACGCGAAGGCCTTCATCGACGGGCTGGCACTGGCGCGACGTGAACATGGAGGCGAAAAGAAATGAGCCGCCTCGCCGGCAAGGTGGCGATGGTCACCGGCGCGGGACGCGGCATCGGCGCCGCGATCGCGCTGGCCTTCGCGCGCGAGGGCGCCGCGGTGGTGCTGGCGGAACTCGACATCGACACCGCGCAGGCCACGGCCGAACGCATTGCGGCGGAAACGAACCATGCGCGCGTGATCGCGCTGCGCACGGACGTGACGCAGAGCGCGTCGGTGCAGGACACGGTTGAGCAGGCGCAAGCGCGGCTCGGCCCGCTCGACGTGCTGGTGAACAACGCGGGCATCAACGTGTTCTGCGATCCGCTCACCATGACCGACGACGACTGGCGCCGCTGCTTCGCCGTCGATCTCGACGGCGTGTGGAACGGCTGCCGCGCGGTGCTGCCGGGCATGGTGGAACGCGGGCGCGGGAGCATCGTGAACATTGCGTCGACGCACAGTTTCAAGATCATTCCGGGCTGCTTTCCGTATCCGGTGGCGAAGCACGGCGTGATCGGCCTGACGCGTGCGCTCGGCATCGAGTACGCGCCGAACAACGTGCGCGTGAATGCGATTGCGCCGGGTTACATCGAGACGCAGCTGACGCTGGACTGGTGGGATGCGCAGGACGATCCGCGGGCCGCGCGCCAGGCGACGCTCGACCTGCAGCCGATGAAGCGCATCGGCCAGCCGCGCGAAGTGGCGATGACGGCGGTGTTCCTGGCGTCCGACGAGGCGCCGTTCATCAACGCGAGCTGCATCACGGTGGATGGCGGGCGCAGCGCGCTGTATCACGACTGATGCAGAAGACAGATCCGGACGAATGACGCACTGGCCGCTGTGCGACATCACACATGAGAAAAAGCGGCCGCACACCTTCGTAGCTTCGTAGCGCCCGCACGCGGGCATCTTTGAAATAACGGAAAAAGTCAGGAGACACAAGATGAAACGCAGACTGTTCCTCACGCTGATCGCTGCCGCCACGGCCACAAGCGCCTCCATGATCGCGGCGCCGGTTGCGCAGGCCGCCGACGACGTCAAGATCGGCTTCCTCGTGAAGCAGCCGGAAGAGCCGTGGTTCCAGGACGAGTGGAAGTTCGCCGAAATGGCCGCGAAGGAGAAGGGCTTCACGCTCGTGAAGATCGGCGCGCCGTCGGGTGAGAAGGTGATGAGCGCCATCGACAACCTCGCTGCGCAGAAGGCGCAGGGCTTCATCATCTGCACGCCCGATGTGAAGCTCGGGCCGGGCATCGTCGCGAAGGCGAAGGCCGACAAGCTCAAGATGATGACCGTGGACGACCGTCTCGTCGACGGCTCGGGCAAGCCGATCGAATCCGTGCCGCACATGGGCATTTCGGCTTACAACATCGGCAAGCAGGTGGGCGACGGCATTGCCGCCGAGATCAAGAAGCGCGGCTGGGACATGAAGGATGTCGGCGCGATCGACGTGACTTACGAACAGCTGCCGACCGCGCATGACCGCACCTCCGGCGCCACCGACGCGCTGGTCGCCGCCGGCTTCCCGAAGGCGAACATCGTGATGGCGCCGCAGGCGAAGACCGACACCGAGAACGCCTTCAACGCGGCCAACATCGCGCTGACGAAGAACCCGCAGTTCAAGCACTGGGTGGCCTATGCGCTGAACGACGAAGGCGTGCTGGGCGCGGTGCGCGCGGCGGAAGGCCGGGGCTTCAAGGCGGACAACATGATCGGCATCGGCATTGGCGGTTCGGACTCGGCGTTGAACGAGTTCAAGAAGCCGAACCCGACCGGCTTCTTCGGCACCGTCATCATCAGCCCGAAGCGTCACGGCGAAGAGACCTCCGAACTGATGTACGCATGGATCAAGGACGGCAAGGCGCCGCCGCCGCTGACGCTCACGACCGGCATGCTGGCGACGCGTGACAACGTTGCGTCGGTGCGTCAGCAAATGGGTCTGGCATCGAACTAAGACTTTCGTGCAGCAAGCGGGCCGCGCATGCGTGGCCCGCCGATGAAATCAGGAGGCGATGTGTCAGCGACGCTGCGGTTTGACAATATCGGCAAGGTGTTTCCAGGTGTGCGCGCGCTCGACGGCGTGTCGTTCGACGTCAACGCCGGCGAAGTTCACGGTTTGATGGGCGAGAACGGCGCGGGCAAATCGACCTTGCTCAAGATTCTCGGCGGCGAGTACCAGCCCGATTCGGGGCGCGTGCTCATCGATGAAAAGGAAGTGCATTTCGCTAGCGCGGCGGCGTCGATCGCCTCGGGCATCGCGGTGATTCACCAGGAATTGCAGTACGTGCCGGACCTGACGGTGTCCGAGAACCTGCTGCTCGGCGCGCTGCCGAACCGGCTCGGCTGGGTCAACAAGCGCGCGGCGCGGAAGCACGTGGCCGAACGGCTCGCGGCGATGGGCGTCGATCTCGATCCGAACGCGAAGCTGCGCAAGCTTTCCATCGCGCAGCGGCAGATGGTGGAGATCTGCAAGGCGCTGCTGCGCAATGCGCGCGTGATTGCGCTGGATGAGCCGACCAGCTCGCTTTCGCATCGCGAGACCGAGGTGCTGTTCAAGCTGGTGCGCGATCTCCAGGCCGACAACCGTGCGCTGATCTACATCTCGCACCGCATGGACGAGATCTACGAGCTGTGCAACGCGTGCACCATTTTCCGCGATGGCCGCAAGATCGCCTCGCATCTGTCGCTCGCCGACGTGCCGCGCGACACGCTGGTGCAGGAGATGGTCGGCCGCGAGATCAGCGATATCTACAACTACCGCGCGCGGCCGCTCGGCGACGTGCGTTTCTCGGTGAAGAACGTGCAGGGCGCTGCCTTGAGCGCGCCGGCGAGCTTCGAGGTGAAGCGTGGCGAGATTGTCGGGTTCTTCGGGCTGGTGGGTGCGGGCCGGAGCGAACTGATGCATCTCGTCTACGGCGCGGACAAGAAGAAGGACGGCGCGATTGCGCTCGACGGCCAGCCGATCAAGGTGCGCAGCACCGGCGAGGCGATTCGTCACGGCATCGTGCTGTGTCCGGAGGACCGCAAGGAGGAGGGCATTGTCGCGATGGCGACGGTTGCCGAGAACATCAACATTTCGTGCCGGCGGCATTATCTGCGCGGCGGTTTGTTTCTCGACCGGAAGAAGGAAGCGCAGACGGCGGACCGGTTTATCGACTTGCTGAAGATCAAGACGCCGAGCCGCCGGCAGCGCATCCGCTTTTTGTCGGGCGGCAACCAGCAGAAGGCGATTCTGTCGCGCTGGCTGGCGGAGCCGGATCTCAAGGTGGTGATTCTCGATGAGCCGACGCGCGGCATCGATGTCGGCGCGAAGCATGAGATCTACAACGTCATCTATCAGCTTGCGGAGCGTGGCTGCGCGATCGTGATGATTTCGTCGGAGTTGCCGGAGGTGCTGGGTGTGTCGGATCGCATCGTGGTGATGCGGCAGGGGCGCATTGCGGGCGAACTGCCGCGTGAGAAGGCGAATGAACAGGCGGTGCTGAGTCTGGCGCTGCCGCAGTCGGACAGCGTCGCGCAGGCGGCGTGAGCCGGGCGGACGGCGACGGAACAGGACAAGAGAGGAGTCAAACATGGAAGCCAGAGAAAACATCGTGGGGCAGGCGGCCGAGACGGTGGCGAGCACGCTGATCCCGCAGAAGAGTGACAAGCAGAAGTGGTGGCAGCAGATCACGGAATACAGTTTGATCGTGATCTTCGTCGTGATGTTCGTGACGATGTCGCTGACGGTCGATCACTTCTTTTCGATCGAGAACATGCTGGGTCTGGCGCTGTCGATTTCGCAGATCGGCATGGTCGCGTGCACGATGATGTTCTGTCTTGCGTCGCGGGACTTTGACCTTTCGGTGGGTTCGACGATCGCGTTTGCGGGTGTGTTGTGCGCGATGGTGTTGAACGCGACGGATAACACGGCCATTGCGATTGTTGCGGCGGTGGCGGCGGGTGCGGTGATCGGCTTCGTCAATGGGGCGGTGATTGCGTACTTGCGGATCAACGCGCTGATTACGACGCTGGCCACGATGGAGATCGTGCGTGGACTGGGTTTTATCGTGTCGCACGGGCAGGCGGTGGGTGTGTCGTCGGATACATTCATTGCGCTTGGCGGGCTTGCGATGTTCGGGATTTCCCTGCCGATCTGGGTCACGCTTGCGTGTTTCATCGTTTTTGGCGTATTGCTCAACCAGACTGTGTATGGGCGTAACACGCTGGCGATTGGGGGTAATCCGGAGGCATCGCGGCTTGCGGGGATTAATGTCGAGCGGACGCGGGTTTGGATCTTTTTGATTCAAGGCGCGGTGACGGCGCTGGCGGGGGTGATTCTTGCATCGCGGATTACGTCGGGGCAGCCGAATGCTGCTCAAGGATTCGAGCTCAACGTGATCTCGGCTTGTGTGTTGGGGGGTGTGTCGCTGCTCGGCGGACGGGCGACGATCTCTGGCGTGGTGATTGGCGTGCTCATTATGGGCACGGTTGAGAATGTGATGAATCTTCTCAATATCGATGCGTTTTATCAGTATCTTGTGAGAGGGGCGATTTTGCTTGCTGCAGTCTTGCTCGATCAGTTGAAGAATCGCGGTTCGCGGGATTGATGTTTTGCTTCTGCTTGCGCTTGGTTCTCTGCTCGCGCTTCTATGGAATACCTGTGTTCGCGTCGGTCTATTGGCACTGCCCCTCCCCGGGGCGGGGGTAACTTTCTTTGCCGCTGCAAAGAAAGTCACCAAAGAAAGCAGCTTTCTTACCGCCCAAGGTCCACTAGCGGCACGACACAGAAATGCCTCACTGGCCCGGCACTAGAGAGTGCCCTCACAGGCCATACCCGGCGTGGATCGCGGACCCACTGAGACAAACTGCCGTTTAACGAACTGGTGCAGCACCTGAAAATTCCGGCCCAGCGCTACGCGCTGCCGTAAGGTATGCAAGGGAAACCGGCGGGAGGCAGGGGACGCAGGAGCAATGAGATGGACGCGTTAGCAAGAGTGCACTGGCATCCCTGATTGACCGGTCGGCGGCGCGTAGCGCAGCGCCGGAGCTTTGAGGGGCTGTACCAGTTTGATTGAGGGCGCGGTTGCATAGTGGGTCCGCGATCCACGCCCGGTGTGGCCTATGAGGGCACTCTCTACTGCAGTGCCAGAAACATGGTTCTGTGTCGTGCCGCTAAATGACGCTGGGCGAGAAAAAAGCTGCTTTCTTTGGTGACTTTCTTTGCAGCAGCAAAGAAAGTTACCCCCGCCCCGGGGAGGGGCAGTGCTAATAGACCGACGCGAAAGCGGGAAGTCCATAGAAGCGCAGGCGAGAGAAACAGACCACGCGAAGGGCCAAGCGCAGAACCTCGCCCCGGGAAGGGGCAGTGCTAATAGACCGACGCGAAACCGGGAAGTCCATAGAAGCGCAGGCGAGAGAAACAGACCACGCGAAGGGCCAAGCGCAGAACCTCGCCCCGGGAAGGGGCACTGCTAATAGACCGACGCGAAACCGGGAAGTCCATAGAAGCGCAGGCGAGAGAAACAGACCACGCGAAGGGCCGCAAGCGAAGACCCCCGCCCCGGCGAGGGGCAAACCAACCCATCCACTGACCTCAAAACCATGCCCCAACCCGAACCCAAACTTGCCACCTACCCCAGCCTGTCAGGCAAAACAATCCTGATCACCGGCGGCGCGACCGGCATCGGCGAGGGTTTCGTCGAACACTTCTTCGCCCAAGGCGCGAAAGTCGCCTTCTTCGACATCAACACAGAAGCGGGAGAAGCACTCGCCGACCGCCTCGGCGCGGCACTGCAGCAACACCAAACCCGCCCGACGTTCCTGAACGTCGACCTCACCGATATTGACGCCTTGCGCAAAGGCATTGCCGATGTCCGCAGCACCCTCGGCCCCATCGGCGTGCTCGTCAACAACGCCGCCAACGACAAACGTCACGCCATCGAGGACGTCACCCCCGAATCCTACGACGCAGGCATCGCCGTCAACATCCGTCATCAGTTCTTCGCCGCACAGGCGGTCATCGACGACATGAAGCAACTCGGCGGCGGCTCCATCATCAACCTGGGCTCCATCAGCTGGATGCTCAAGCAAGGCAACTTCCCCGTCTACACCACCGCCAAGTCGGCGGTACAAGGCATGACACGCGGCCTCGCCCGCGATCTCGGCAAGTTCGGCATCCGCGTCAATACGCTCGTGCCAGGCTGGGTCATGACCGAAAAACAAAAGCGCCTCTGGCTCGACGACGCCGGCCGCGAAGCCATCAAGCAAGGCCAATGCATCGGCGGGGAACTGCTGCCGGAACACCTCGCGCGCGCCGCGCTCTTCCTCGCCTCCGACGACAGCGCCATGATCACCGCACAGGACATCATCGTGGACGGAGGCTGGGCCTGATGGACACCTCCCATGCCCGGCTCCTGATCGACAGCCAATGCGCCCTCGGCGAAGGCACAACCTGGTGCGCGGCCAGCCACCGCCTCTGGTGGACCGACATCGAAGGCGCCCGGCTATGGCGCTGCAATCCGCTCGACGGTTCGAGCGAGTCGTTCGACATGCCCGAGCGGCTCGCGTGCTTCACGCCCTGCGCCGACACACGCTTTCTGCTGCTCGGCCTCGCGTCGCGGCTCGCGTTCTACGAGATCGCAACCGGCCGCATCGACACCATCATGGAAGTCGAAGCCGGTCTGCCCACCCGTCTCAATGACGGCCGCTGCGACCGCGACGGACGCTTCGTGTTCGGCACCAAGCACGACGTCGAAGACGCGCAAGCCGTGGGCGGGTTCTATCGGCTCAACCCGGATCTTGCGCTGGAGCGACTGCCGCTCGGCGCGTGCGCGATCTCGAACAGCATCGGCTTCGCGCCCGACGGCAAGACGATGTACTACTGCGATTCACCGACGCGCCAGATCCGCGCGTGCCACTATCCTGACTTCACCGGCGACCGCGTGTTCGTCGAACTGACCGACATGACCGGCGTGCCGGACGGTTCCATCGTCGACGCCGACGGCGGCCTCTGGAACGCACAATGGGGCGGCGCGCGCGTCGTCCGCTACGGACCCGACGGCCGCGAGACGGCACGCATCGACGTGCCCACCACGCAGCCGAGCTGCACCGCGTTCGGCGGCCCGGATTTCGCCACACTGTTCGTGACGAGCGCACGCATCGGGCTCGATGACGACGCACTGCGTCGCGATGCCCACGCAGGCGGCGTGTTCGTCGCGACGCCCGGCGTGCGCGGCCTCCCGGAAACGGCATTCGCGGGCCGCGCCTGACAACAGCATTCGAGGCGGCGCGCGATGACGCGCCGCCCGACCCGTCCCGGCCGCGCCGGGTTTTTCGCCCCTCGATGGAGCACGCGTCATGACTGTTGCCCGCACAGAACCCAGACCGAATCCTGCATCGACGTCCCAGCTGCAAGCCCAGGCGCGCCGCTCGCGTCTGGCCGCCGCCACCGAGCCGCCAGTGCGGCCGGGTCCGGCCACGGCCGTCATCGCCATGGGCGGCACGCGCACCGAAGGCTGCATCACGCTCTCCAATGCGCATCTCCGGCTCGAACTCGCACCCGCGCTGGGCGGCGGCATCACGCGCTTCGACTGGCGCGACGAAGGCGCGCTCGTGCCGATCTTCCGGCCATGCATCGAGCCTGGACCCGACACCGATCCCAATCAGCTCGCGTGCTATCCGCTCCTGCCGTATTCGAACCGCATCGGCAACGGGCGCTTCCAGTTCTCGGGCCGCGCCATCGACGTGCCCTGCAACCGTGCCGGCGAACCGCTGCCGCTGCACGGCGACGGCTGGCTCGGCGCGTGGGACGTGGAAAACGAGGGACGCGCGGACGGCGAGGACGGCGGACGCGTGCGGCTGACGCTCGATCGCAGCGACGGCAAGCCGTACGCCTTTCGCGCGGCGCAGATGGTTGCGCTGGAAGAAGCGAGCCTCCTCGTCACGCTCGAGATCGAGAACGCCGGCGACGCCGTCTTGCCCTTCGGGCTCGGCCTGCATCCGTTCCTGATGCGCGAGGCCGACACCGAACTCTCGGCGGCGGCGGGCGGCCTGTGGCTGTGCGGCGACGACTGGCTTCCCGTGCGGCACGTGCCGGCGCCGCCCGCGTGGCAATTCGGCGTCGCCTATCCGATGCCCACCGCCATGGTGAACAACGCCTTCACCGGCTGGAGCGGGCGCACCAGCGTGCTGTGGCCGAAGCGGCGGCTGTCGCTGACCATCGCCGCCGACACCGATTACTACGTGCTCTATGCGCCGCCCGGCGAGGATTTCTTCTGCTTCGAACCGGTCGATCACCCGATCAACGCAGTGAACCTGCCCGGCGGCGCCGAAGCACACGGCATGACCGCGCTCGAACCGGGCGAACGGCTGACGCGGACCTTCCGCTTCACCGTCGAACGGACCGGCGAGGCCACGCGCCGCGGCCGTCCGAAGACCCGGGCCGGAGCCAAGGCACGCACGCGCACGGCCGCCGCGCGTTGAACGTGTCATGAAGCGGAAGGGGAAGCGCTGCGCCGCACGTTAAAATGCGGCGCATCGACGTTCAACGAAATCCCCGCCATGTCCTTTCTCCAGACCCTCCAGACCGCGTGGTCGCGGACTCAATCGCTGCTGTGCGTCGGCCTCGATCCCGAGCCCACGAAGTTTCCCGGCGCGCTCAACGGCCGCTCCGACGCGATCTTCGAGTTCTGCAAGTCCATCGCCGATGCCACCGCGTCTTATGCGTCGTCGTTCAAGCCGCAGATCGCCTACTTCGCCGCGCATCGCGCCGAAGACCAGCTCGAAGCGCTGATTGCGCACATTCATGAGCGCCATCCCGGCATTCCCGTGATTCTCGATGCAAAGCGCGGCGATATCGGCAGCACCGCGGAGCAATACGCGAAGGAAGCCTTCGAGAGATATCGCGCCGATGCCGTGACGGTCAATCCGTACATGGGTTTCGATTCCATTCAGCCGTATCTCGAACACGAGGGCCGGGGCGTGATCGTGCTGTGCCGCACGTCGAATCCGGGCGGCTCCGACCTGCAATTCCTCACCACCGGCGGCCAGCCGCTGTATCAGGTCGTCGCCCGGCTCGCGGCGGAGAAGTGGAACGCGAGCGGGCAGCTCGGGCTCGTGGTCGGCGCGACCTTCCCGAAGGAAATCGAAACGGTGCGGGGCATCGTCGGGGACATGCCGCTGCTGATTCCGGGCATCGGCGCGCAAGGCGGCGATGTCGAGGCAACCGTGCGCGCCGGCCGCACCGCGAACGGCGCGGGCATGCTGATCAACTCGTCGCGCGCGATCATCTATGCCGGCAAGGGCGATGACTACGCGCAGGCCGCAGCCGATGCGGCGAAGAAGACGCGCGACAGCATCAATCAGTATCGGTAACGCGACGCCTCATTCGCCGGGGATAGGTTCGAACAGCGCTTCGAGATCCTCGGCGGAAAACATCTGCGTCAGGCTCGTGTTCGCCGACAGGATTCCCGCCGCAAGCGCCGCCTTGCTCTCCTGCATCGCCAAAATCCTTTCTTCGATGCTTCCGGCCGCGACGAGCTTGTACACGAACACCGGCTTGTCCTGTCCGATGCGGTGCGCGCGATC
This sequence comes from Caballeronia sp. LZ032, assembly GCF_031451315.1. Lineage (NCBI taxonomy): Bacteria > Pseudomonadati > Pseudomonadota > Betaproteobacteria > Burkholderiales > Burkholderiaceae > Caballeronia > Caballeronia sp. LZ032. The sequence continues at coordinate 2,679,661 of NZ_JARUXP010000001.1, read as the reverse complement.
CGTCGCCTGATTCTCGGCGGCCGGATTCCACCACGGATCGTAATGAATGACGGTGTCCGCCGCCGTCAGATTCAGCCCCACGCCGCCCGCCTTCAGGCTGATCAGGAAGATCGGTACCTCGCCCGCCTGGAAACGCCGCACCGGCGTCTTCCGGTCGACGCTCTCGCCTGTCAGCGTCACGTAGGCGAGGCCCGCCTGATCGAGCGCATGCGCGATGATCGCGAGCATTCCCGTGAACTGCGAGAACACCAGCACGCGCCGTCCCTCTTCAATGAGTTCCGGCAGCATCTCCAGCAGCAGGGCGAGCTTCGCCGAACCTTGTCCCTTCTTCGCGCCGGGCATTTTGACGAGCGACGGGTCGCAGCAGACCTGCCTCAGCTTGAGCAACGCGTCGAGCATCAGGATATGGCTGCGCGCGACGCCCTGTTTTGCAACGGCGTCGCGCACTTTCTTCTGCATCGCGGCGCGCACGGTTTCGTAGAGGTCGCGTTGCGGCCCTTCCAGTTCGACGCGGCGCACGATCGTCGACTTGGGCGGCAGTTCGGTCGCGACTTCGTCCTTGCGGCGACGAAGCATGAACGGTCGGATCCGGCGGGCAAGCAGAGCGCGGCGCGTGGTGTCGTTCAGCTTTTCGATCGGCCTGCGCCAGCGGGAGGAGAACTCCTTCTGCGTGCCGAGAAACCCGGGCAAGAGAAAATCGAATTGCGACCAGAGTTCGCCCAGATGATTCTCGAGCGGCGTGCCGGTGACGCACAGCCGATGCCGCGAGCGCAAGGTGCGCAGCGCGCCCGCCGCCTTGCTCGACGCGTTCTTGACCTGCTGGGCTTCGTCGAGGATCAGCAGATGAAAGTCGTGCTGCGCCAATGTGTCTTGATCGCGCCAGACGAGCGGATACGTCGTCACGACGAAATCGTGTGCGGCGATTTCCGCAAAACGCTCATGGCGTCGCGGCCCATGCAGATCCAGCACTTTCAGCGCGGGCGCGAAACGCCGCGCTTCTTCGATCCAGTTGCTGACAAGCGTCGTCGGCACCACGATCAGTGCCGGCTGCGCGAGCCGGCCCGCTTCCTTCTCGACGAGTATGTGCGCGAGCGTCTGAACGGTCTTGCCCAGGCCCATGTCGTCGGCGAGCACGCCGGCGAGGTCGTGCTCGCGCAGAAACTGCATCCAGTCGAGTCCATCGCGCTGGTAGTCGCGCAGCGTGGTGTGCAGGCCGCGCGGGGCCTCGATGCGTCGCGGTCTGGCGGCGCTGCCCAGCCGTTGCGCCAGCTTGACGAGCAACGCGTCGCCATCGAACTGCCAGCGCTGTTTGTCATTCGTTCCGGCGAGGTTCGTTCCGGAAAGGCGGCCGGCCTCCAGCGCCGACAGCCGCAGGGGCGCCGCAGCGCCGGGCCCGGTGCGGTCGAACAGGTCGAGCAGGTCATGCACGAGCGGCTTGATTCGGGCTGCGCGCAACTCGAAACGACGGCCCGTCTGCGTGCGGAATTCGATGGCATGGCGGTCGTCGATCATGTCGATCGAGCCGTTGAGCCAGCGACGGTCGCGTGCGAAGAGTTCGGCGAGCAGCGGTTCGAGACGCACGCGCTCCGCCTCCACCATGATGCCAAGTTCGAGATCGAACCAGCCGTCTTCGGAGGCGCGCGCGGTGGCATCGATTTCGTCGATCTCGACACGGTCGAAGCGCGAATTGGGCGCGATCACCACGCGCCAGCCCGCTGCATGCAGCGCGGGCACGTCCTGTTCGACGAAGCCCGGCCACGCGTCCCGGTCCGGCATGAAGAAGGCGCCCGCACAGGGTGAATCATCGTGGCTGACGGGCGCACCGGAGACCGGCTTCAGACCGCTGTCGAGCAGGCGTTGGGCGCAGCTGTTTTCCGCAACGCGCCGGCGCGCGACGCGAGCCAGTTCACCGCCCGCGAGCCGCACGAGCATGTGCGGACTGTTCGCCGCGATCTTGACGCCGTCGTAGTCGAATTCGAGGCGCGCGAGGTCGAGTTCGGTCGGAGGCATGTCGAGCCTGCCGGGCGCATCGAGCAGAAGCGTGTCGAGCGTCAGCACCGGAACCGGCTCGGCCTCGATCGTGCGCATACCCATGTCGCCGTCCTCTGGCGGGGCGGGCAGTTCAGGCGCGCATTCGGCGAGCGCAGCGCGTACCAGGTTCGCTTCCCGCGGGGTCAGCGCGGGCATGGACAAGTAATCGGCGAGCAGCGCGTCGGGCATCGGCGCGTCGATGACGCCGGTTTCGCTCGTGACGAGGTCGATGTACCAGGCCGGCTCGGTCGGCAGCACGACGTTGGATTCGGGCTCGGTTTCGAGCGACGCGAGGATCATGTCGTCGCCGTGCGGATTCCATTCGATGTTCGCGCGGCGGCTCGCGCCCTCTCGCAGCGGCTCGAGCAGTTGCATGGCGCCGGGATTCGCTTCGAAGTAGAGGCGGCCGGTCGTCAGCATCATGTGCCAGATCTTCGCTCCGCGCGCAGCCCACAACGCGTAACCATGGTTCGCCGCTTGACGCTCCGACCGCAGCGCGCGAGCGATGGCGTCGTCTTCAGGGGTCACGAAGCGGGGCGGGCTGTTCCACGCGGCGTAGTTCGGGTACCACGGTTCGACTGCGCGAATGTCGCCGTCGACGCCGAGTCGCGCTTTCAGCAGGGTCAGTTCGAGGCTTGCCGCGGTGGAAAACGGCAGCGTGAGCACATAGAGAATCTGGTGTTTCGCACCCGTCGCGGGTTTCGACGCTTTCGCCTGCGCCAGTTGGACCGCCTGAACGCTCGCGCGAAAGCGCGTGAGCCATTGCCCGACTTCAACGCTCACGCCGTTCCGCGCGGCTTCGTCCTCACGCTCCAGGCAGGCGAGAAGCGTCGCCGCGACATGCTTGCATTCATGGCCGACGGGACACGAGCAATAGCCGTGCGGACGCTCCTCGTGAAGCGAGATTTCGACTGCGTAGGGCCGCGCCTGCGTGCCCTTGACCTGCGCGCGCAGAATGTTTCCCTCCCAACTGATGTCGGCGACGGCGCGGACGTAGCCGAGCGCCTTGTCGAATGTCTTCGGGCCCATCCAGCGGGCCACCTGGTCGCGCGTGAAACGGACGGGACGGGGCGCGTCGCTGCGTGCTTTGCTCATACGATGAACGTGTGTCTCAACGCTCGCGCTGATCGATGAACTCCAGCAGCGTACGCAGCGCGTGCGCCGCCGCCTGGGTGCGCACCTGATCGCGGTCGCCCTTGAACAACACCGTTTCGACCGTCGTGTGCAGCCGGTTGCTCCAGCCGAAGCACACCGTGCCCACCGGCTTCGCCTCGCTGCCGCCCGCCGGGCCCGCCACCCCCGTGATCGACACCGAAACCTGCGCGCGGCTGTTGCGCAGCGCGCCTTCGGCCATGGCCTTCGCGACCGGCTCGCTCACCGCGCCGTGCTGCTCGATCAGCGCAGCGGGCACGCCGATCATTTCCGTCTTCGCCAGATTCGAATAGGTGACGAAACCGCGCTCGAACCATGCGCTGCTGCCCGAAATGTCCGTGATCGCGGCCGCGACCATGCCGCCGGTGCAGGATTCGGCGGTGGCGAGCATCAGCCGCTCGTCGCGCAGGGCGTTGCCGACGCGGATCGCAAGTTGGTGTACGACGGTGTCGGTTGGCATGGCAGAGATCCGAAGGTGAAGGTGGAAGTCAGACGGTCATGCGCCACAGCGCGATCACGAGCAGCGTGAAGAACGCCGCGACGAGGTCATCGAACATGATGCCGAATCCGCCTTTCAGATGGCGATCGAAATAGCGGATGGGCGGCGGCTTCACCATGTCGAAGAAGCGGAACACGACGAACGCCCACATCTGCCCGGTGAAGGTGGCGGGCGTGACGAGCAGCAGCACGAGCCAGAACGCGACGATCTCGTCCCACACGACCGGCGACGGATCCGCGATGCCCATTTTGGTCGCGGTGAAGCCGGTGAACCCGCATCCGGCGATAAAGCCCACGACGATCAGCGCGCCCCATTCCGCCACCGTCAGGTACGGATTGAGCACGACGAACGACAGCCACGCGAACAGCGTGCCGACGGTGCCGGGCGCGACCGGCGACAGCCCGCTGCCGAAGCCAAGCGACAGGATGTGCAGCGGATGCGTGAGCATGAAGCGCGCGCTTGCGCGGCGCGGCGCCGCGGTTTCGCCCGCGAGGGTCGGGTCAGTCTGCATGGAAATGATCGAAGCCTTGCAACGTCAGGGAGAGCGGGGCGCCGGAGGCATCGCGCCAGGCGAGGGCGGGCGCATCCCCGGATTCATCCGGAGATTCGATTGTACCGATGCGCGTCAGCGGCACCTGCACGCGCTGCGCGATCGCGGCGAGCGTGTCGCGCGCCGACTGCGGCGCGGTGAAGCAGAGTTCGTAATCGTCGCCCCCGGCGAGCGCGCACTGGCGGCGCACGGCATCGGGCATCGTACGCAGCGCGTCGGAGCACGGCACGGCATCGGCATCGACGACGGCGCGCACCCGCGAGCGTCTCAGGATGTGCATCAGGTCGCCGGCGAGACCGTCGGAGATGTCGAGCGCCGCATGCGCCACGCCGCGCAGCGCCAGCCCCAGCGCGATGCGCGGCTCGGGCCGCTCCAGCGCGCGGCGCCAGTCAGCGGCCGCGGCGGCATCGGGCGCCTGCCACTCGCCGCGCAGCAGGCCGAGACCGGCGCGCCCGTCGCCGAGCGTGCCCGACACCCAGATGTCATCGCCGGGACGTGCGGCATCGCGGCGCAGGGCCATGCCGTGCGGCACGTCGCCGAATACGGTGATGCAGAGATTGAGCGGCCCGCTCGTGGTGTCGCCGCCGACCAGCGCGCAGCCGTGCCGTGACGCCAGCGCGAACAGCCCGTCGCTGAACGCGGCGAGCCACGCTTCGTCGGCGCGCGGCAAGGCCAGCGCCAGCGTGAACGCATGCGGCTGCGCGCCCATCGCGGCCAGGTCGGAGAGGTTCACGGCGAGCGCCTTGTGCCCGAGCGCGGCCGGATCGACATCGGCGAAGAAATGGCGGCCTTCCACCAGCATGTCCGTCGAAATGGCCAGTTGGCTGCCAGCAGGCGGCGCGATCAGCGCACAGTCGTCGCCGATGCCGAGCGGCGTCGCGGCGGCATCGTCATGACGCGGTGCGGGCGCCGTCGCGCGGCGGGCAAAGTATCGGTCGATCAGTGAAAACTCGGAAAGCATGGTCTGCCGTGAAGGGTTTTTTGTGCGCTGCAAGAACGGAACGAGGCGCGCCCGCCGTCGCCCTCGGGCGCCCGCGGCACATCTCAAAAAAATCGAACGACAGGCGGCGAGCCTTGCCTGGCCGGGCGATCAGACCTTTTCCGGTCATGGCAGTTGTAGCCGAAATGCACGGGCCGCTGCCCGAAACGCCCGCTGATTGGCGCTACAATGCGTTCGAACTTCCATTCTAAATCCCGCACCACTGGCCCGCCTTATGACGACTCCCGCCAATACCAAGTTGCGCGAAGCAGCGCTCGACTATCACGAATTTCCCGTCCCGGGGAAGATCGCCATCGCCCCGACCAAGCAGATGATCAACCAGCGCGACCTCGCGCTCGCGTACTCGCCGGGCGTCGCGTTCGCGTGTGAGGCCATCGTCGAGGATCCGCTGAACGCCGCGCGCTTCACCGCGCGCAGCAACCTCGTCGGCGTCGTGTCGAACGGCACGGCCGTGCTCGGCCTCGGCAACATCGGACCGCTCGCGTCCAAGCCGGTGATGGAAGGCAAGGCCGTGCTGTTCAAGAAGTTCGCCGGCATCGACGTGTTCGATATCGAGCTGAACGAAAGCGATCCGCACAAGCTCGTTGACGTGATCGCCGCGCTCGAGCCGACCTTCGGCGGCATCAATCTCGAAGACATCAAGGCGCCGGACTGCTTCATCGTCGAGCGCGAGTGCCGCAAGCGCATGAAGATCCCGGTCTTCCACGACGACCAGCACGGCACGGCCATCGTCGTCGCGGCGGCGATCACCAACGGCCTGAAAGTGGTCGGCAAGGACATCGGCGAAGTGAAGCTGGTGGCGTCCGGCGCGGGCGCGGCGGCGCTGGCCTGCCTGAACCTGCTCGTCGATCTCGGCATGAAGCGCGAGAACATTTTCGTGACGGACCTGGCCGGCGTGGTCTACAAGGGCCGCACGGAACTGATGGACCCGGACAAGGAACTGTTTGCCCGCGAAACCAGCGCGCGCACGCTGGCCGAAGTGATGGAAGGCGCCGACGTGTTCCTCGGCCTTTCGGCAGGCGGCGTGCTCAAGCAGGACATGGTCAAGGGGATGGCCGCAAAGCCGCTGATTCTCGCGCTCGCCAACCCGACGCCCGAGATCCTGCCGGAACTCGCGCTCGAAGTGCGTCCGGACGCGGTACTGGCCACGGGCCGCACCGATTACCCGAACCAGGTCAACAACGTGCTGTGCTTCCCGTTCATCTTCCGCGGCGCGCTGGATGTCGGCGCGACCGTCATCACGAAGGAGATGGAAGTCGCAGCGGTGAACGCGATCGCGGAACTGGCGCGTCAGGAGCAGAGCGATATCGTCGCGACCGCTTACGGCATCCAGGATCTGTCGTTCGGTCCGGAGTATCTGATTCCGAAGCCGTTCGACCCGCGCCTGATCGTGAAGATCGCGCCGGCGGTGGCGAAGGCCGCGATGGAATGCGGCGTGGCGACGCGTCCGATCGAGGACATGGACGCCTACGAACAGCACTTGCAGCAGTTCGTGTATCACAGCGGTACGACCATGAAGCCGGTGTTCCAGCTGGCGCGCAGCGTGGAGCCGGAGAAGAAGCGCATCGTATTCGCCGAGGGCGAGGAAGAGCGCGTGCTGCGCGCGGTGCAGATCGCGGTGGACGAGAAGATCGCCAAGCCGATTCTGATCGGCCGGCCGGCGGTGATCGAGCAGCGCATCCAGAAGTTCGGCCTGCGCCTGACACCGGGCGTGGATTTCACGGTGGTCGATACGGATCACGACGAGCGCTATCGCGACTTCTGGCAGACCTACGCGAAGATGATGGCGCGCAAGGGCATCAGCGAGCAGATGGCCAAACTGGAAATGCGCCGGCGCACGACGCTGATCGGTTCGATGCTCGTCAAGAAAGGCGAAGCCGACGGCATGATCTGCGGCACGGTGAGCACGACGCACCGGCATCTGCACTTCATCGATCAGGTGATCGGCCGCAAGGAAGGCGCGAACGTCTATGCGGCGATGAATGCGCTGGTGCTGCCGGGCCGGCAGATTTTCCTGGTGGATACCCACGTCAATGTGGACCCGACGCCGGAGCAGCTCGCTGAAATCACGATCATGGCGGCGGAAGAAGTGCGGCGCTTCGGCATCGTGCCGAAGATCGCGCTGCTGTCGCACTCGAACTTCGGCACGAGCAACGCGCCGACCGCGCAGAAGATGCGCGACGTGCTGGCCCTGCTGAAGGAACGCGCGCCGGATCTGGAAGTGGACGGCGAAATGCATGGCGACGTCGCGCTGGATGCGCGTCTGCGCAAGGAAGTGCTGCCGGAATCGACGCTCGAAGGCGATGCCAACTTGCTGGTGCTGCCGAACATCGATGCCGCGAACATCTCCTACAATCTGCTGAAGACGGCGGCGGGCAGCGGCATCGCGATCGGGCCGATCCTGCTCGGCGCGGCCCAGCCGGTGCATGTGCTGACATCGTCGGCGACGGTGCGGCGGATCGTCAACATGACGGCGCTGCTGGTGGCGGATGCGTCGGCGGCGCGGTGAGGTAAGCCGAGCTGAGCGCTTCGGGCGCAAGATGGCGGTGTAGAGCGCGGCGGATTTTTCCGCCGCGTTTTTTTTTGAGCTGCGGGGTTTCTGAGCGCTGCGGCGTCTGTTCGATTCCTTGTCCCAATCTCTGCGCAGTTTTTCAGCACAGTCCTTGACAGTCCCGCCGAAGCGCCTTCGCGGGATTGAGCGCATTCCCGGCACACCATGAGACGCCTCCGAGGCACGCCGAGGTTTTAAGAGTCGTGCCATTTCAGGGATTAGTCCTGAACCTTAATGTTCCAGCACGAACTCCAGACGGAATGCGATCCGGCTGACACGAGTTCCCGCACGCGAGCGGAATCAAACGAAGCAAAGGTCCTTCGTCGTCCGGGCGATGTGATTCATGTCGCTTTCTCCGTGTCGTGTCCATGGGCAAATTAATAAGGATCAGAAAATGAATAAGGCGCACCGCACTGTTTGGTCGGAGGCTACCGGGAACTGGGTGGCGGCTCCCGAAACCGCCAAGGGAAAAACCAGGCGCAGTCAGAAGGCGATCTCGGCAGCGGTGAGCTCGCTGGCGATGGCGCTGGGCGGCGGCAGTCTGCCGGCGGAGGCAACTGTTGGCGCGGCGGGCATCGAGATTTGCGAGAACGGCACGGACACCGGCATCAACAGCAGTGTCTGCGCGATTCCGAGTTCCGGCGGTGTGCAGAATGGCTGGGGGCTGTTCACCAATAACGGCGCGGGCTTTACCACCAGCGAACCCGCGTTCATCACCGGTGTGATGCAGGGTTATGTGACGATGTATGGCCAGAACGGCGTGTACTCGTGGAGCGACCTGTACATGAACGGCGCGAACAACGTGCTGGGCGGCACGGGCACAGCGCACAAGATCAAGGGCCTGGCAGCGGGCGACGTCACGACCTCGAGTCAGGACGCGGTGAATGGCTCGCAGCTGTTCGCGACGAACCAGTCGATCAATAACCTGAAGTCGGCCGGGACCACGTATTTCCATGCCAACAGCACGGGCGCGGATTCGGTGGCATCGGGTTCAGATGCAATTGCGATCGGCCAGGCGGCGACGGCATCCTCTTCGAACGGCATCGCGATGGGTAATGGCGCGGTTGCAGGCGGCTCGTCCGGCTGGGGCAACATCGCCATCGGCGGTGGAGCGCAGGCGCAAACGGCAAGCAACGGCGGCAACAACAACGGTACCGGACGAAGCACGGCCATCGGCTATCAGGCGAACGCCACGGGAAGCAGTTCGTGGGGAAACAACACGGCCATCGGCGCCACAGCGACCGCCGGCGGCTTTAACTCGACCGCTGTTGGTGTCGAGGCTCTGACGTCGGCGAACGATGGCGTGGCAGTCGGATCGTGGACCACCGCTTCGGGAGCCAATGGTACGGCCTTGGGCTTCGGAGCAAACGCCAGAAATGCGAATGACGTAGCACTGGGCGCGAACTCATCGACGGCTGCGGTCGTCAACTCCACCGGCGCGACCATCGGCGGCAAGGCCTATACGTTCGCCGGCAGCAATGCGGGAAGCACGGTATCCGTCGGTTCTGTGGGCGGCGAACGCACGGTGACGAACGTCGCGGCGGGCCAGTTGTCGTCGACTTCGACGGACGCCGTGAATGGCTCCCAGGTCTTCGCCACCGATCAGGCGGTGAACCAGAACACGACGGACATCGCCAACGCATTCACCGCGATCAACAACGTCAAGAGCACGGGCACGATGTACTTCCATGCCAACAGCACAGGCGCGGATTCGACGGCTGCGGGTGCGAATGCGATTGCCATCGGGCAGGCGGCGACAGCGGGATACGCCGGGGACATTGCGATCGGCTTGAACGCGACCACGAGTGGCGCGTACGGTTATCCCGCCATGGCGATCGGGAGAAATGCGCAAGCCACTGCGATGGGCACGATGGCGCTGGGCGTGAATGCACTGGCCAACGTCAATGCAGCAATCGTATTGGGTTATGACTCCACTTCGTCGGCCGATAACGCACTCGCGCTCGGGGCGAACACCCTCTCTTCGGCCACCGCTGCGTCATCGGTCGGGGGACGTTCGACGGCAAGCGCAAGCAGCGCAACCGCAGTGGGCTACGGTGCCAAAGCAAGCGAGACGAATAGCGTCGCATTGGGTGCCAACTCCACCACGGCGGCCGTGGTGAACACCACGGGTGCAACGATCGGCGGCAAAGCCTATACATTCGCCGGCAGCAACGCAGGAAGCACGGTATCCGTGGGTTCGGCGGGCGGCGAGCGCACGGTGACAAACGTCGCGGCCGGCCAGTTGTCGGCGACTTCGACGGATGCCGTGAATGGCTCCCAGATCTTCGCCACCGATCAGGCCGTGAACCAGAACACGACGGAAATCGCCAACGCATTCACCGCGATCAACAACGTCAAGAGCACGGGTTCGATGTACTTCCACGCGAACAGCACGGGCGCGGATTCGGTGGCGTCAGGCTCGAATGCCATCGCCGTCGGGCAGGGCGCATCGTCGGACGCGAAGGACGCAATAGCGATGGGCAATGGCGCGAGCGCGGGCGGGGCGTCTGGTCCCAGCAACATCGCCATCGGCGCGGGCGCGCAGGCGCTGACTGCAACGTCCGCCGGCGACTTTCAAACCGGCCGCAGCATTGCCATCGGTATGTCGGCCAATGCAAACAGCGCTGCGTATGGCAACAACACCGTGATCGGCGCGGTGGCCACGGCGAGCGGGATGAATGGCGTGGCAATCGGTGTCGATTCGCGAGTGTCCGCTGACAATGGCGGCGTGGCAATAGGAGAACATGCGAATTCGTCTGGAAGCTTTTCGGAGGCGCTTGGCTACGGAGCCACCGCGTCAACGAACAACTCGGTGGCGCTCGGATCCTTCTCCACCACGGGCGCAGTCACAAATACCACTGGTGCGACGATCGGCGGCAAGGCCTACACGTTTGCCGGCAGTAACGCGGGGAGCACGGTATCCGTAGGCTCTGCAGGCTCGGAGCGCACGGTGACGAACGTCGCGGCAGGCCGCGTATCGTCGAACTCGACCGATGCCGTCAACGGCTCGCAACTCTACGCGGCCGATCAGGCCATCGACCAGAACACCGCCGACATCAGCAACGCAGTCAACTCGATCAACACCATCGTCGCCACGGGCACGAAGTACTTCCACGCGAACAGCACGGGAGCGGATTCGTCGGCCTCGGGTTTTGAAGCCATCGCGATCGGATCCAGCGCCACGGCCCTGGGCGGTAATAACGTGGCGATCGGATACCAGGCCACCACGTCGGTCAATGGCGATCTGGCGATTGGCGGCATGGCGCAGGCGACCGGAAGCGGCGGCGACGGCGCCACGGCGGTCGGCGTGAATGCAAGCGCCAATGGCAGCTTCTCGTCGGCGCTCGGCAACCACTCCAGGTCCGGAAATATCGGCGATACCGCCGTGGGCGGCTATGCCAGTGCGACGGGCGGAGGCACCACCGGACAGTTCGCGGTGGCAATGGGCTATGGCGCCTTGGCGACCAGCGGCGCGACGGCGCTCGGCGGCAACAGCAACGCGGCCGGTGCGAAGTCGGTCGCGCTGGGGTCGGGCGCCAAGGCAAGCAACGCGAACGACATCGCGCTCGGCGCCAACTCGACGACGGCGAACGTGGTGAACACCGCCGGCGCGACGCTCGGCGGCAAGGACTACGTGTTCGCGGGCAGCAACGCGGGGAGCACGCTATCCGTGGGTTCGTCGGGCGCGGAACGCACGGTGACGAATGTCGCCGCGGGCCGCCTGTCCGCCAGCTCGACCGATGCCGTCAACGGCTCGCAACTCTTCGCGGCCGATCAGGCAATCAACCAGAACGCCGCTGACATCAACAATGCGGTCAATTCGATCAACACGATCGTCGCCACGGGCACGAAGTACTTCCACGCGAACAGCAGCGGAGAGGATTCGACAGCCCTCGGTCTCGACTCGGTCGCCATCGGG
>NZ_JARUXP010000001.1:2660717-2667859 GCF_031451315.1 Caballeronia sp. LZ032 | reverse complement strand
CAGCGATGCGCAGAGCACGTTATCGGTGGGTTCGTTGGGCGCGGAACGCACCATCACGAATGTCGCCGCAGGCCGCCTCTCCGCCAGCTCGACCGATGCGGTGAACGGTTCGCAACTCTTCGCGACGAACCGGGCCGTGGATCAGAACACCGCGGATATCAGCAATACGGTCAACTCGATCAACACGATCGTCGCCACGGGCACGAAGTACTTCCACGCGAACAGCAGCGGAGAGGATTCGACAGCCCTCGGTCTCGACTCGGTCGCCATCGGGCAGGGCGCGGTCGCGGCCAACGCAAACGACATCGCGCTCGGTGCGAACTCGACCACGGAGGCTGTCGTGAACACCGCCGGCGCGACGATCGGCGGCAAGGACTACACGTTCGCGGGCAGCGATGCGCAGAGCACGTTATCGGTGGGTTCGTTGGGCGCGGAACGCACCATCACGAATGTCGCCGCAGGCCGCCTCTCCGCCAGCTCGACCGATGCCGTGAACGGCTCGCAACTCTTCGCGACCAATCAGGCCGTCGACCAGAACACCGCCGACATCAGCAACACGGTCAACTCGATCAACACCATCGTCGCCACGGGCACGAAGTACTTCCATGCGAACAGCACCGGAGACGACTCGATGGCCACCGGTCTCGATGCCATCGCCATCGGTCAGGGCGCGGCGGCGACTCATGCCAACAGCATCGCGCTCGGTTCGAACTCGATCACGTCGGAGGCCGTCGCGACGGCGGGCATCGCCATCAACGGCATCAACTACGCGTTTGCCGGTTCGGCTCCGGTCGGCACGTTGAGCGTCGGCTCGGCGGGCGCTGAACGCACCATCACGAACGTCGCGGCCGGCCGCATCTCGGCCACCTCGACGGACGCCGTGAACGGTTCGCAGCTCCACGCGACCAATCAGGCGGTCAGCAGCCTGCAGACGGAAGTCTCGAACATCTCGACCGACGTCAACGCGCTCAACAACGCCTCCGTGAAATACGACACCCGCGCGGACGGCACGCCGGATACCAGCAGCATCACGCTGAGCGGCGGCGCCTACGACAGCTCGACACACACCGGAGGCACCGCCATCCACAACGTGGCATACGGCGTCAATGGCGGCGATGCCGTGAACGTGAGTCAGTTGAACGAGGTGATCGGCGCCGTGACCAACGTGGCGAACGCGGCCAACAACCCGTTCATGGCCGCCGAGGGCAATCGCGACACGGAAAGCGCCGCCGCAACCGGCACGCATTCGACCGCGATGGGCGCGCTTGCCAGCGCGAGCGGAGCACGTGCGACGGCGGTCGGCTCGGGCGCCCATGCGTCAGCGGCGAATTCGGTGGCGCTGGGCGCCAGATCGGTCGCGGACCGCGACAACACGGTGTCGGTCGGCGCTGCGGGTGAAGAGCGCCAGATCACGAACGTGGCGGCCGGCACCCAGGACACCGACGCCGTGAATCTGGGCCAGATGAATCAGAGCTTCTCGCAGGGCTTGAACCGGGCGAACGCCTATACGGATCAGAAGATCACCGCGCTCGGCAGCCAGGTGAGTTCCGTGGCGCGCGGCGCCTATGCCGGCGTGGCAGCGGCGACGGCTTTGTCGATGATTCCGGACGTCGATCCAGGCAAGACCATCGCGGTCGGCATCGGCACCGCCAATTACAAGGGCTATCAGGCAACTGCGCTGGGCGCTTCTGCGCGCGTAACAGCGAACGTCAAGCTGAAACTTGGCGCCGGCGTCAGTGCCGCAGGAACGGCGGTGGGCGGAGGCGCATCCTATCAGTGGTAATGCAAGGCTGGATTGCAGGCGGCCGGCGCATGCCGCCCGCCTGCAATTCACCAACCGATTTAATCCACTGTTTGAAGCCTGTTATTCAAACATCGCATTCACCAAAATCCTTTCAATTACCCTGTTTGAAAATCGAGACCGATCAGGATGCCGAGTAATACATCATTCTGAAAATCCGAATCGAAGGTTTTCAGGATAACCAGAAAAGTGGCCTGCGTACTTCGAATTCAATTTAATGAAATAGATTTGTGCATTATTTCAATCGAGTCCTGAGAAAATAGAAGGGAAGGACTAAATAGGACTTGAATCGCCTTCCTAACAATAAGTTGATTGTTGATCCATTGCGTGGATCTCGCACCTCACTAGTGCAAGCGCAATTCAGCGGAGTCGCTGTTCCGCTGCGCGGTCGCAATACAAATCAATATAGGGAAGCCCGACGTGCAAGCCACCGCACTCGCCACCTCACAATCTTTCGAAACTGCGTTGGAATGCTTTCGCTCGGGTGACCGTGTGCAGGCCGCTATCCAATGCAGAGGCATCCTGAGCGAAGCACCGCGGCATTGCGAAGCCAATCATCTTCTGGGAGTGCTTCATCTGCTGGATGGCGATCCGTCCAAAGCGGAATCGCTCATTCAGATCTCGCTTTCCATCACGCAAACCGCGGCGGGAGAATCCGATCTCGGGTTGACGCTGAGAGCGCAAAAGCGTTATGAGGAAGCGATGAACGCGCAGCGTCGCGCACTGGTTATCCATCCCGATTTCGCCATCGCCCATTTCAATCTGGCGCGGCTGCACGAGGACCAGAATCAGCTGGAAGACGCAAAGACAGCGTTTCAGCGCGCGGTCGAACTCGATCCGAACTCGGCTGATTACCGCTTCAATTTCGGAAAACTGCTTTCCCGGCTCGGCAATAGCGCCGATGCGCTCGAGCAACTACGCCGTGCAATCGTGCTGCGTCCCAATTGGCCTGAAGCGCTCAATAGTCTGGGATCGGTACTGGCCGAACAAAGAATGTTCGACGATGCCGAATCTGCATTTCGTCACGCGCTGGAGATTCGGCCTGGCTTTGCACAGGCGCTGTGCAATCTCGGTTCCCTTTTCAAGGAGACGGGTCGAAAAGTGGAAGCCGAGCAGGCCTTGCGTCACGCATTGCGAGCCGATCCGCAATTCGCGGGTGCAAGCGAAATGCTTGCGCGGCTTTTGAATGAGCTCGGCCGTTCGAATGAGGCCATCGATACATTTCGCATGTCGCTGCAATTGTCGCCGAACAATGTCGGGACATTGAATGCACTCGGCAGTCTGCTGGCGGAAAAACGCCGTTTCGACGAAGCGGAAGCGCTGTTGCGTCGTGCAATCGAACTGAGCCCGCGTTTCGTGCTCGCGCTGATCAATCTCGCCAATATCCTCGCGGAAACGCGCCGCACCGAAGCCGCCGAGGCCGCGTACGGGCACGCGCTCGAAGTGGACCCGAATCATTGGGGCGCGCTTTTCAACTTCGGGGCTTTCCTTAAAAATCTCCGCAAGCTCGACGAGGCCGAAGTGCTCACGCGCCGGGTGCTCGAATTGCAGCCGCGTCTCGCTGCCGCGCACGTCGGGTTGGGCACTGTGTTGCTGGCGAAGAACTCGGGAAACATCGGGGAGGCGTTGAACTGCTTTCGCAGCGCCATCGAGATCGATCCCGACTGTCTGATTGCCCATTCCAATCTGGTCTACGCGCTCAGCTTCGTCAGCGAGGCGGGTTATGACGTGCTAGAAGAAGGCCGGCGCTTCGCCGCGCGGTTCGAAGCCCGGCTTGTCGCTGCGGCGGTGCCGTACCGGAATGATCCGGCTCCCGAACGGCGCTTGCGCATCGGCTACGTCTCACCGGACTTTCGCGACCATTGCCAGTCGCTGTTCATGTTGCCGCTGTTGCGTAATCACGATCATCGCGCGGTCGAAATCTTTTGTTATTCGAGCGTCGAAATCCGTGATCGCATCACCGACGAGATCGTGCATCTCGCGGATGCGTGGCGCGATGCCCACACGCTCGACGACGAACAACTCGCCCGGCAGATCAGGGACGATCGCATCGACATTCTGGTCGACCTGACCATGCACATGGCGGGCGGACGTCCCCAGCTCTTTGCGCGAAAGCCCGCGCCGGTTCAGGTGGCCTGGCTGGCGTATCCGGGGACGACGGGAAGCAGCGCAATCGAGTATCGACTGACCGATCCATGGCTCGATCCGGCCGATTCGAACCGGGATGATTGCTATAGCGAAACATCGATTCGCCTGCCCGATACGTTCTGGTGCTACGCGCCGCTTAATCTGTCGCACCATGTGAACACGCTTCCGGCAGACGACAAGGGACATATCACGTTCGGATGCCTGAACAATCCGTGCAAGCTCACTGACCGGACTTTTGCACTCTGGGCCGAGGCGATGCGGCGCATTCCTGGCTCGACGCTGATGCTTCTGCTTGCCTGGGGGCGCGCGCGGGAGGAGGTGGTGGCGAAGTTCGAAGCGGCGGGGGTCGAGGCATCGCGACTGTACTTCGTCGATTACCGTCCGCGCGAGCGTTATATGGACACGTATCTCGAGATCGACATCGTGCTCGATACGTTTCCATACAACGGCCACACCACGAGCCTCGACGCCCTGTGGATGGGCGTGCCGGTACTCACGATGACCGGCCAGACGCCGGCAAGCCGCGCGGGACATGCGTTGCTGTCGAACCTGAGCATGCCGGAATGGATTGCGGATTCGGAAGAGAGCTTCATTGAAAAGGCAGTGGAGGCGGCCCAGGATCTGAGTCGCTTGCGCAAGCTCCGCTCTGAACTGAGAACGATGATGGAACGTTCTGCATTGATGGACGGTGCGCGCTTCGCACGAGGTATGGAGCGTGCGTTTCAACGTATGTGGCGCGAGCAAGGTGTGCTTCGTTTGCAACCGAATACTCCGTCGAAAATCGAGGTCAACACGATGTTGACCCATGACGTTTCCTGCTAAAACTTTTCGCTGCGAATAAAAGCGGAGACACCCGGGGAGAAAACACAGCGGCTTCAACGCCAAACAGATTATCTTAGGTAAATATTCGCATATAAATTTCGGATAACAAATCATATGGCGGTTCAGGGGAATTGCCATATGTCGCATCCTGTTCGCTCAGTGACGCGACCGCCGCTTTGAACGCAACGCGCTTGCACGCACGCGGCCGACGATCTCACTCGTTCGGCGGCGCGGGCGAGCTATTGCCGAAAGCTTGATCCGAAAGCCAGAAGTCATTTGCAGAACGAGCGTTTTTATCGCTGGTTCGCAGTAACGGCTGTATTGGAGCCCACGTCATGAAACCTTGTGTTGCACGCAAGAAATGGTTTGTCTCGATGTCGCTTGCATTGGCCAGCATGCAATGCATGGCGCAAATGCCAGGCGATTCCGCGGCGCTCGAATCGCTCGAGAACGTCTGGGTTCAGGCCACCGCAAGCAGGGATATCGCGACGCTCGACCGGATTCTCGACCCTTCGTTCGTCGAGACGCTCAGCAACGGGCGCCGCCGGGACAAGGCCGAAGCATTGAGCGCAGCGCCGCCGCCTGTGGGATCCACGCAGCAATTGCAGGACATGAAGGTCAGGACCTACGGCGACACCGCAATCGTCACGGGGACCAACCGGTTCAGTCAGTCCGGTCAGCCGGCGGCGCTCCTGTTCTCTTTCACCGATGTGTTCGTGCGCCGCGACGGCGCGTGGCGAGCCGTCTCGTCGCACATGACGCTTCAAGGACGCGAGTGAATTCACGGGCGGCATCACCAGGGACGCCGGTTTCGGTCAGACCGGATTCCTGGACATCGCCGTCGATCCGCAACGCTGCAGTCGCTATAGGGGAGGGTGGGTGAAGCGCGAAAGCAAGAGTGGGAGCTTCCGCAATCAGTGATGCCGAAAGCCGACATGGCGCGCCAGTGACCGCGGCGCATCGGCATGCATCGCTCGACGCATCAGGGGATTCCGGTAGGAAGCGCCTGGACATTGAAGAACCTCGCGTTGCGGATATGAAGTATCAGCAACATTATTGAAGACTTAGGCATACAAATGAATAAGACATATCGGACAGTGTGGAACGAGACCACCGGCACGTGGGTCGCGGTGGCGGAATCGGCAAAGGCACGGGGAAAGAAAGCGAGCAGCAAGATTGCAGCGGCCTATGCGGTCGTCCTGCTGGGAGGAGTGCTGTCGATGGCGGATACGGCCAATGCCGGTTCGGTCGATGGCGGGACGGATATCGGCACCAACGGAGCGGTTGCAATTGGGGGAGCTGCAACGTCGAGTGGGACGGGTGCCATCGCCGTGGGCAATATGGGTGTGGAGACGCTCGATCACACACTTGCTTCAGGAGTGGAATCGTTGGCCGTGGGGGATGCGGCGACTGCATCTGGTGATGGGTCCACGGCAATAGGATCGCATGCGTCGGCAACGGGGGCGGGCTCGGCGGCGTTCGGGCTTCTGGCGACCGCATCTGGCCAGAGCTCCATCGCCATCGGACCGACTGCGGCGGCTTCAGCGGACAATTCGATAGTCATCGGAATTCAAGCGACCGCGTCTGGCGCGGGGTCAGCCGTCGCGATCGGCCCGAAAGCGACGGCGGCGGGGTTGAACACGGTTGCGATATCGAATACGGCTCAGGCGTTGACGCCTGCCGCGATAGCGATCGGCCAGGGATCCTATGCCAGCGGCGCCCCTGGAGGGAACGACACCGCTCTCGCAGTTGGCTCGCTGGCGACGGCGAACGGCGCCGATACAGTCGCATATGGCGTCAGCGCGGCGGCTTCGAGCTTCGCGGCAACCGCGTTGGGAGCAAGTTCAATCGCGTCGGGCCTCAGCTCAACGGCGCTCGGTGCTGGAGCGCAGGCGACCGGGGTTGTCTCGGTAGCCCTGGGGTCGACGGCCAGTGCCGGCGGATTAGGTTCGCTCGCGCTGGGTCCGGGCGCAGTCGCGAACAATGCGAGGGACGTGGCGCTTGGCGCCGTTTCGACGACGGACGCAGTGGTCAACACCCCGAACGCGACGATCAGCGGCAATACCTACACGTTCGCGGGAACCAACGCGACGAGTACGGTTTCCGTCGGTTCAGCGGGTAACGAGCGCACGATCACGAATGTTGCAGCGGGCCGCTTGTCACCCACGTCGACGGACGCCGTCAATGGCTCGCAACTGAACGCATCGAATCAGGCGATCGATCAGAACTCCACCGACATCAGCAACGCGGTCAACTCCATCAACAGCATTTCCGCCACGGGCACGAAATACTTTCACGCCAACAGCACGGGCGCGGATTCGACGGCGACGGGCCTCGATTCGGTCGCGATCGGTTCCGGCGCGGTGTCGGC
>NZ_JARUXP010000001.1:2398993-2660617 GCF_031451315.1 Caballeronia sp. LZ032 | reverse complement strand
GAACGCGAACGACGTCGCGCTGGGCTCGAAGTCGGTCTCGTCCAGCGCAGTGGCGACCCCCAGCATCGACATCAACGGAGTGAACTACGCGTTCGCTGGAACCGCGCCGGTTGGCACGGTGAGCGTCGGCTCAGCGGGCGCCGAGCGCACGATCACGAACGTTGCGGCCGGCCGTGTTTCGGCCACCTCGACGGACGCCGTGAACGGCTCGGAACTCTACGCCTCGAACCAGGCAATCGACCGGAACGCAACCGACATCAGTAACGCACTCAATGCGATAAACGGCCTCAACACAACCGGCTCGACGTACTTCCACGCCAACAGCACGGGAGCGGGCTCGACGGCGACGGGCGTCGACTCAGTGGCGATTGGTTCCGGGGCGGTGTCGGCGAACGCGAACGACGTCGCGCTGGGCTCGAAGTCGGTCTCGTCCAGCGCAGTGGCGACCCCCAGCATCGACATCAACGGAGTGAACTACGCGTTCGCTGGGACCGCGCCGGTCGGCACGGTGAGTGTCGGCTCGGCGGGTTACGAGCGCACGCTCACGAACGTTGCGGCCGGCCGTGTTTCGGCCACCTCGACGGACGCCGTGAACGGCTCGCAGCTCAATGCGACAAACCAGGCCGTGAGCAGCCTTCAGACCGAAGTGACGAACATCACGAACGCGGCGGGCAACGTGGGCAACTCGGTCGTGAAGTACGACGCTAACGCGAACGGCACGCCGAACCCGAGCAGCCTGACGCTTTCCGGTCCCGCCTACAACGCCGCGACGAACACGGGCGGCACGGCGGTTCATAACGTGGCCTACGGCCTCAACGCCAGCGATGCCGTCAATCTCGATCAATTGAACGAAGCCATCGGCAAGGTCGCGAACATCGCGCAGAACGCAAGCAGTCCGTTCATTGCAATCAACGGCGATCGGACGACGGAGGCTTCCGTCGCCACCGGCACGCACGCGGCCGCGATCGGACCTAGCGCCAGCGCGACCGGAGCGGGGGCCGTGGCGGTCGGCTTCGGCGCGACGGCGCAGGGGGGGAACTCGGCCGCGATCGGCGCCAACGCAACCGCACCGGCGGGGAACGCCGTCGCGCTCGGGGCCAACGCCGTGGCGGATCGAGACAATACGGTCTCAGTCGGCGCGGTGGGCAGCGAGCGTCAGATCACCAACGTCGCGGCCGGCACGCAAGGGACCGATGCGGTGAATCTGAACCAGCTGAACCAGAGCGTCGCGCAAGGCGTCAACCAGGCCAACGCGTACACGAACCAGCAATTCAACGTGCTGGGCGACCAGATCTCGTCAGTCGCACGCAGCGCCTATTCGGGCGTTGCCGCTGCCACGGCGCTGACGATGATCCCGGACGTCGATCAGGGCAAGACCATCGCAGTCGGCGTCGGCACGGCCAACTACAAGGGCTATCAAGCCGCAGCCCTTGGTGCCTCGGCACGCATCACGCAGAACATCAAGGTGAAGATCGGTGCGGGCGTGAGTTCGGCGGGCACGGCGGTGGGCGGGGGTGCGTCCTATCAGTGGTAACGCGCGGCCGGTCAGGCGGGCGGCGCGAGCCGCTCGCCTGACCGGCGTGACACGAATGAAAACTTCCAGGGTTCCAACTCAAATCATGAACATTCAACTTCTACTGGTAGGGCTGGTCGCGGCCGTTTTTGCAGGCTGCACGAGCTATTCCTCACCGATGACCAACACCGAACTGGTGACACTGAGCTCAGGCGAGCAAGCCTGGCGAGTCCAGTGTGAGGGGCTGTTCGGAAGCAGCGAAACATGCGCAAGGCACGCGCAGCAGATTTGCAAGGGCGAGAAGGTCCTCCTGGTCGAGTCCGTTGACGCCTTGTCGAGCGATGGCAAGGGGAAGAACGATCCGCGCGATCTGACCTTCATGTGCGACGATGCGGCCAGGCGGCCGGCTCCATTGCGCGAGCCCGTCGCCGCGGTCAGTCCCGTTCAGAAAACGAGCTTGACCGAACTGTCTGGCGCGAACTTCGACACAAACAGCGCGCGGCTCGACGCAAGCGCGCGAGCCAAGCTGGATGCTTTCATCGAGGCGAACCGGAATAACCGCGTCAAGCGCTTGAACATCGCGGGCTATACCGATTCGACGGGCACCCTGGCGGCCAATGAAAGTTTGTCGGAAGCGCGGGCGCGGTCGGTGCAGGGCTATCTGACGGCGCACGGCATGCGCGCCGAGGCCTACGACGTACGGGGGTTTGGCCCCATGTCGCCGGTGGCATCCAACGCGACCGCCGAAGGACGGGCGCAGAATCGACGCGTCGTGATCGAGGCGACCGGCGTCGAGGCTCACGCGGACTGAACATGATCGTGCAAGGCCGGGCATGCCTCACGCGCCGTGTCGCCAGGCATGCTCAGCAGACTTCGACACGCTGGGCCGCGAGCGTCTCGAGGTCATGGCGGAGCCGTTCGAACACCGGTTTCCACGCTGCGAACCGGTTTTGCCGATACAGCGTGGCAGTCGGATACCAGGGACTGTCCGGGCGATCGAGCAGCCAGACCCAATGCGGATTGACGTCGAGCAGCACCCACGTGCGCTGTCCCAGCGCGCCGCTCAGATGCGCCACCGACGTGCAGACCGAAATCACGAGATCGAGCGCGCCGATGAACGCCGCCGTGTCGTCAAAGCTCTTCAACTCGCCCGTATGATCGGCGATGTCGAACCCGGCGGAACGCGCGGCGGCGACGTCCGCGGCGGCATCGGGCTGCAATGAATAGAACGCGACGTTGTCGAGGTCGCGCAGATACGCTTCATGCCGTTCCAGTCCCACGCGACGAAACGGATTGCGCTGGTGCGTGCGGCTGCCGGTCCAGGTCAGCCCGACCTTCAGACGCGTTTCTTCCGCAAGGCGCGCGCGCCAGCCATCGACGGCTGCCGGATCGGCCTGCAAATAAGGCACCTGCGATGGAATCGTGTCCTCGCGGGTATCGAAGACGAACGGGAGCGTGACCATCGACACTTCATAGTCGAAGGGCGGCAACGACTCCAGCCCGCCGCCCAGGGTGAAGTCGTCGACGAAGCGGGCCAGCGTGCGACCGATCAACCAGCCCATCTGCGGAAAGGAGTTCCACACGAGCCGGCCGCCCTCGCGATGCACACGCTCGGCGAGCAGCGGCACGTAGCGGCAGAACTGAAGCAGATCGCCCATCCCTTGCTCGCCCCAGAGCAGCAGCGTCTTGCCCGCGAGCGGCTGGCCGGTCCATGCGGGCCCGGCGAACACCGGCCGTTTGCCGGCCAGTTCCTTCGAGCCGTCCCAGCGGGCCTCGTGTTCCGGCCATCCGGCGGCGTAGTTCCCGCGCAAGAGGTGCAGCATGCCCAGGTTCGAGCGATTCCCGGCGTTTTCGGGGGCGAGCTGCAGCGCCCGGGTGGCGTAGTGCTCGGCGTCGTCCCAGCGCTGGGCTTCGCGCAGCTTCTGTCCGTGATTGCTGACGACGACCGGATCGTCCGGCGCCAGCCTGACGGACTGTTCGCTCGCCGCGAGCGAGCCCGGGAGGTCGAAGCGCGCCAGACGTACTTTCGCGAGATTGACCCACAGGTTGGCATCGCGCGCATCGTGCGCGAGCGCGGCTTCGAGCAGCCGGGCCGCTTCCGACGACGCCGGATCCCGGTCGAGCAACGCGGCGGCGAGGTTGTTGCGCAGGCTGTGCAGGTCGGGATCGATGGCCAGTGCGTCGCGATACGGCGCAATCGCTTCGTCGTGGCGGTTCGCGAACTGCAGCGCCAGCCCCAGATTGAACTGCGTGAGCGCGCTGTGGGGCTCGAGTTGCGCGAGCGTGCGCGCGATGGCTTCCGCATCGGCGAGCCGTTGCTCCGCGGCCAGCCGCTGAAGCAGACCGCCGACGGACGCGCCGTCGATGGGAAACAGGTGTCGCGCGGCGTCAAGCCAGGTGTCGCGGACGATGGATTCGTTTCGCTGTTGCGCGCTCAGCGCGTTGCGCAGGAAAGCCTGGAAGACTTCGACCGTGCTGGCTGGCGAATGGCGATTCGATGCAGTCATTGGGCTATGCAGGACGGTGGCCGCGCAGGGTTTCACTGCGTTCAGTGTAGATCGGGAGTTGCGTGGCGTGAGGCTGGCGAGACCGTTCGCCGGGTCGGGCGCGTCAGTGGAAGCGCGTCGGGTGAAATTATCCCGCACGTGGTGCGCGCTAAATGTCAAACACGGTCAAATAACGCAACAGTCAGGTGGGGTGTATCGCAAGGGCTGCGGGAAGGGGAAAGGGATGCGCACGACCAAAAAAAAGGCGTGCCGCAAAGGAAGCGCGGCACGCCCAGGCGAAATGCGAGGCTGTCTTTCACCAAAAATGCAAGACTGTCGGCCGAGCGCGTGCCGGGAGACTGGCGACAAGTGAGGCGGCTTGTCCAGAGGTCTCGAGTCCCACAGGCATTGATTATTATCTCGTGGAAGATAAATTTCACTCAGAATAAGGCTAAATTGCGGCCGAAGCTCAAACTTGTCGAAGCGCCCGATGTCCGCTTTTCCGGGAAAAATTTCTGATTTCGGGGCGAACATTGATTCGCCCTGTTATTAGCGATACCCTTACACCTTTAATGGTCGCCAGATCTCGGTTCAACGCGGGGACAATCGTTTCGTGAGGCGCGTCTGGGCTTTTTCCTGCTTGCTCGGCTTGAGCATCGTTCTCGTCGGGTGCGGCAAGGACGAGCCGCGCAGCCATTCCCAGGAACCGGTCGCGTCCGCTACCCCGGCGCCGGTTCAGCCGGCGGAAGCGGTTCGCCAGGCACAGCCAGCCGGGCCGAGCGGGCAAAGTGGGCCGGCCGCGTCAGGTCAGGACGGCCTGGCCACCGTCCGGATCGCTCAGTTGCCGAAGCAGGCGGTCACCACCCTGCGGCTCATCGAGGCGGGCGGGCCGTTCCCTTACGAGAAGGACGGCGTCGTGTTCGGCAATCGCGAGCGTGTGCTTCCCCGGCATCCGCGTGGCTACTACCACGAATACACGGTTCCCACCCCGCGCGCGAGGGACCGCGGCGCGCGCCGCATCGTATGTGGCGGACCACGCAGGCAGATCGGCGAGTGCTTCTACACGGACGATCACTACACCAGTTTCAAACGCATTACGGATTAACCAGGGATTAACGGCATGAGCGACAGCATCTACGCGCACGATCACAGCGTCGCGAGTGATCTTTTCGCCACCGGCGATGGCAACCTGTTCCAGCGAGTATTGCGGCTACGCATGACAGAACACGACAACAGACCCGGCGACGAGACCAGTCCCGACGAGTCCCATGCGCCTCACCTGCATGAAGAAGATGCGGAAGCGATGTTCGCCACGGTGCGGCCGAACATCGTCCAGTCCATCCGCGCGTTTCGCGTGCAGGATCTGGCCGACGAGGCCAATCGCCTCGGCCAGCATTTTCTCTACGCGTACCTCGGCCAGGCACAGAGCAAGCAGGAAATACTGGAAACGATCGCCACGTCGTTCCTGTTTCCTAAGCACTTCGGCAAGAATTACGACGCCCTTTATGATTCGCTGACCGAGCTCGTCCACAAGGCGGGTTCGCAGCCTGGGTTCGTGATCGTGCTGGAGCAGCTTCCCATCGCGCAGAAGTTCGACAAGGAAGGGCGCGAAGTGCTGCTCGATGTCTTCCGCGACGCCGCTGAATTCTGGGCCGAGCGCAAGGTGGCGTTCCGCGTCTTCTATTCCTTCGTGTAAGCCCGCTGCGGTTTCTGTCCGTCCTCAGCCAGTCAGCCCGATGAGCGCGCCGCGTTCATCGGGCTGATTGCTTATGTGGACGCAGCCCGCGCTTCACCAGCCGCCCCAGCGCGCCGCCAGCGCCGCGAGTACCGCGATCCCGGCCGTCTCGGTGCGCAGCACGCGCGGGCCGAGCCCGAGCGTTGCGAAGCCGGCATCGACAATCGTCTGCTCTTCCGCAGGTGAGAAGCCCGCTTCCGGGCCGATCAGCAGCGTAACCGCGCCATTCGGCGGTTCGACGGGCAGCGCAGCGAAGCTCACTTCGGCGCGCGGCGACAGCAGCAGGCGCAGTTCACCTTCGGTTGCGGCGGGGAGATCGGCGAGCCAAACGTCGAGATCGCGCGGCGGAGCGACTTCCGGCACACGATTCCGGCCGCACTGCTCGCAGGCCGCGCGCGTCAGCGCCTGCCAGTGCGCCTGACGCCGCAGCGCCCGCTCGCCGGCGAGACGCACGACGCCGCGCTCGGCCGTCAGCGGCGCAATGCCCGCGACGCCCAGTTCCACGGCCTTCTCGATGAGCCAGTCCATCTTGTCGCCGCCCGCGATGCCTTGCGCAAGGATCACGCGATAGGGCGGTTCGGCTTCGCGGTCGCGATGTTCGTCGATGCGCGCGAGCGCCGCGCGCTTGGCGATATCGACCAGTTCGGCCCGATATTCGCCGCCGGCGCCGTCGAACAGGGTAATGACGTCGCCCGTCTGGAGGCGCAGCACGTGGACGTGGCGCACGACGGCGTCGGGGAGCGAGAAGGTTTGGCCCGGCGAGAGCGGGCCGTCGACATGAAAACGTGGCATGGAGGGTCGATCGCGGACCGGTGCGCCCGCGGATAGTGGAAATGCCTGGAGAGGCTCAGCCCAGATGGCGAGCGATGGCCCAGCGGTAGCCGTCCGGATCCTCGAATTGCGCGAAACGGTCGCCCCAGAACTGGTCCTGCGGCTCGATCAGCGGCTTCGCGCCGACGGCGAGCGCCAGCTGAAAGGTGGCGTCGACGTCGTCCACATACAGATAGAACGACTGCGGCGCCATGTGTCCCGCGGTCTTCGGCGTGCGCGCCTGCGAACCGTACGCGCCCTCGGGCGCGAACATCACGATCAACTGCCCGCGATACATCATCTCCACGTGGATGATCGTGCCGTCGTCGTTCACGCTGTCGCGCACGGTGAAGCCCAGCGCCTTTTCATAGAACGCGATGCTCACGCGCGCGTCGCGCACCGTGAGATACGGAGTCAGCCAGGGCACGTCGGCCGGGCGAGGGTCGGTCATCGGAAACACTCCTTGAAGCCTTGCTGCTGCGGGTGGTAAGACATTCTGCCATGAAGCCGTACGATCAATCGGCCGCGGGAAACCGGGCGACGACGGGCAGCCATGCGCCGCGCCGGACGGATTTCGCCTGATGAACGTCCGTTGCGTGCGCGCCGGAGCGTGTAATGTCGCGGGGTCTTTACCCGTGCGTGGTGACGACGACGCTCAGGAACGCAACGCGCGGACCGTGTTTTGCATGGAACATGCCCGCGGCCGCACAAGCGGGTTCGCGCCGGGTCCGCGGCTCCCATGGCCGCTCGGCGGACGGACCGGTCTGTTAGAATGACGGCCTCCCGATCCTCGTCGTTTCTCGTCGTTCCGGTCCTGAAAACGTTGTGTGCCGCGGGTCCGGCGCGAGTGAGACATCCAGCCAGAGAAGCACTGCGGATCTTTCCAGGACCTGCCCAGACTCGACATGACGACCCCGACTTCCAGCCAGACCGCCCCTGTGGCCAAAAACATGGCCAACGCAATCCGCGCGCTCGCCATGGACGCCGTTCAACAAGCCAATTCCGGCCACCCCGGCATGCCGATGGGCATGGCCGAAATCGGCGTCGCGCTGTGGTCGCGCCATCTGAAGCACAATCCGGTGAATCCGCACTGGTTCGACCGCGACCGTTTCGTGCTCTCGAACGGTCACGGCTCGATGCTGCTGTACTCGCTCCTGCACCTCACCGGCTACGACCTGCCGCTCGCCGAACTGAAGAACTTCCGCCAGTTGCATTCGAAGACGCCGGGCCACCCCGAAGTGGGCATGACGCCGGGCGTCGAGACGACCACCGGCCCGCTCGGCCAGGGCGTCGGCAACGCGGTCGGCATGGCGCTGGCGGAGGCGCTGCTCGCCGCCGAGTTCAACAAGGCGGACGCGAAGATCGTCGATCACCACACCTACGTCTTCCTCGGCGACGGCTGCCTGATGGAAGGCATTTCGCACGAAGCCTGCTCGCTGGCCGGAACGCTGAAGCTGAACAAGCTGATCGCGCTGTACGACGACAACGGCATTTCCATCGACGGCCACGTCGAGCACTGGTTCCACGACGACACCCCGAAGCGCTTCGAGTCCTACGGCTGGAACGTGATCCGCGCGGTGGACGGTCATGACGTCGATGCCGTCGACGCCGCCATCGCGGCCGCGAAGAAGTCGGACAAGCCCACGCTGATCTGCTGCCGCACGGTGATCGGCAAGGGCGCGCCGACCAAGGCGGGCGGCCACGACGCGCACGGCGCGCCGCTCGGCGACAAGGAAATCGCGGCGACGCGCGCGGCCATCGGCTGGAACTACGGTCCGTTCGAGATCCCGCAGGACGTGTATGCCGCGTGGGACGCGAAAGAGCAGGGCAAGCACGCGGAAACCGAATGGAACAAGGCGTTCGACGCCTATCGCGCGAAGTACGCCGCCGAAGCCGCCGAGTTCACGCGTCGCATGAGCGGCGAACTGCCGGCCAACTGGGCGGAAGCCGCGGCGAAGATCATCGAGGACGCGAACCAGAAGGGCGAGACCATTGCAACCCGCAAGGCCTCGCAGAACACCATCGAAGGTCTCGCGGCCGCGCTGCCGGAACTGCTCGGCGGCTCCGCCGACCTGACCGGCTCGAACCTCACCAACTGGAAGGCCTCAAAGGCGGTCCGCGCGGCGGGCGATCAGGAGAACGCCAACCCGGATCACGCGGGCATCCAGTGGGGCAACCACATCAACTACGGCGTGCGCGAGTTCGGCATGAGCGCGGCCATCAACGGCATCGCGCTGCATGGCGGCTATCGTCCGTTCGGCGGCACCTTCCTGACGTTCTCGGACTACAGCCGCAACGCGCTGCGCGTCGCCGCGCTGATGAAGTCGCGTTCCATCTTCGTGTTCACGCATGACTCCATCGGCCTCGGCGAAGACGGCCCGACGCACCAGTCCGTCGAACACGTCTCCAGCCTGCGCCTGATTCCGAACCTGCAGACCTGGCGTCCGGCGGACACCGTCGAGACGGCGGTTGCGTGGACGCATGCCATCGCGCATCACGGTCCGTCGACGCTGATCTTCAGCCGCCAGAACCTGCAGTATTCGCCGCGCAACGACATCCAGATCGCGAACATCGCGAAGGGCGGCTACGTGCTGCGCGACTGGAACGACGACATCCCCGCGCGCAAGATCATCCTCATGGCCACCGGCTCGGAAGTGCAGCTCGCCATGGAAGCGGTCGAGGCGCTGGCGAAGGAAGGCATCGGCGCGCGCGTCGTGTCCATGCCCTGCACGAACGTCTTCGACAAGCAGGACGCCGAGTATCGCGAACGCGTGTTGCCGAAGGGCGTGGCGCGCGTGGCGATCGAAGCGGGCGTGACGGATTTCTGGCGCAAGTACGTGGGCCTGGAAGGCGGCGTGGTCGGCATCGACACGTTCGGCGAATCGGCCCCGGCCGGCGCGCTGTTCAAGCACTTCGGCTTCACGGTGGAGAACGTCGTCAAGACGGCGAAGGACGTGCTCGCGGCGTGAACGCGCGTGCTTCCACCAGCGGACAAGGTTTTTTTACCATCAGGAGATAGACCATGACGATTCGCGTTGCAATCAACGGCTACGGCCGCATCGGCCGCAACACGCTGCGCGCGTTCTACGAGAACGGCAAGAAGCATGACATCGAGATCGTCGCGATCAACGATCTGGGCGATGCGAAGACCAACGCCCACCTGACGCAATACGACACGGCGCACGGCAAGTTCCCGGGCGAAGTCTCGGTGGACGGCGACTACCTCGTCGTCAACGGCGACAAGATCCGCGTGCTGGCCAACCGCAACCCGGCCGAACTGCCGTGGGGCGAGCTGAAGGTCGACGTGGTGTTCGAGTGCACGGGCTTCTTCACGACGAAGGAAAAGGCCAGCGCGCACATCAAGGGCGGCGCGAAGAAGGTCATCATCTCGGCGCCGGGCGGCAAGGACGTCGACGCGACCATCGTGTACGGCGTCAACCATAACGTGCTGAAGGCATCGGACACGGTCATCTCGAACGCGTCGTGCACGACCAACTGCCTCGCGCCGCTGGTCAAGCCGCTGAACGACAAGATTGGCCTGGTGAACGGCCTGATGACCACGATCCACGCCTACACGAACGACCAGGTTCTGACGGACGTGTATCACGAAGACCTGCGCCGCGCGCGCTCGGCCACGCACAGCCAGATCCCGACGAAGACGGGCGCGGCTTCGGCGGTCGGCCTCGTGCTGCCGGAACTGAACGGCAAGCTGGACGGCTATGCCATCCGCGTCCCGACGATCAACGTCTCGGTGGTGGATCTGTCGTTCATCGCCGCGCGCGACACGACGGTGGAAGAAGTCAACAAGATCATGAAGGACGCGGCGGAAGGTGAGCTGAAGGGCATTCTCGGCTACAACGACGCACCGCTGGTCTCGATCGACTTCAACCACAACCCGGCTTCGTCGAGCTTCGATGCGACGCTCACGAAGGTGTCGGGCCGTCTCGTGAAGGTGTCGAGCTGGTATGACAACGAGTGGGGCTTCTCGAACCGCATGCTGGACACGGCCGTGGCGCTCGCCAACGCCAAGTAAGCTGCACTGCGTTTCAGTCTCAGTTTCAGCTTCAGGCATGCAAAAGCCGCTCCTCGGAGCGGCTTTTTTTCGACTGCGTGTTGCGTGTTGCGTGGGTTCAGCCGAGCTTTTCGCGCAGGAAAGAGATGACATAGGGCGTGGCCGCTGCCGCGACCGTCGATGCCGTGCCCGGGTCCATGCCCATGCGCGCCGCAATCGATTCGGCGATGCGTCCTGTCAGCACGCCTTCACCGCCTTCCTCCATCGACTTGAAGAAGCCGTCGCCGCGCACCAGTCCCGACGCAAACGCCGCGAAGAAGCTCTTGCCGGGATGATCGCCCAGCAGGCCTTCGTGCTGCTCCTCCACGTGGGCATGGGCCGTTTCAGCCGCCGTGCCGAGAATCTGCTGGCTGTCTTCCGTGCTGAAGCCCTGGTCGGCGAGCGCCTGGGTGGCTTGTGCGCCGTGTTCCGACGCGAGAAATTCTGAAGCGAGTTGTTGCATGTCCATCGACGCTGCTCCTGTTGGTATTCAGTCAATTGCAGGGCAGCGCAAGCGCATGGAAAACTTTGGCGCGTGCGGCCCTTGCTGAGACCGCGAAGCGCCGGAGAAGTGCCGGCGCGCTATCGTTTCGGCACCGGAAAATGCACGCCCGCCCGCTGCGCCGCATTGACGATATGTCCTTCGATCGCCTCGCCGGCCGCTTCGCCGTCGCGTGCCTTGAGCGCTTCGATGATCGCCGCGTGTTCGTGGTACGTGGACAGCACCAGTTCCCGCCGATAGAAGGGCAGGCGCTGGCTCTCCTTCATGATGTCGGCGCTGCCGCGCAGGATCGATTCGATGGCCGCGTTGCCCGCGAGACTCACGATGCGCATATGGAACGCGAAGTCCAGCTGCGCGGCTTCTTCCAGCGCCGCTTCCGTCAGCGCGCCATGCAGGGACGCGAGGTTGTCGTCGAGCCAGTCGACGTCCGCATCGCCGATGGAATGCGCCGCCAGACGCGCGACAAAGCCTTCCAGCGCGAAACGCATCTGATAGGTGTCCGGCAGCGACGCCTGATCCGCGAAACGCCACGGATGCGCATTGCTCGCCTGCGTGCTGCTGACATACACGCCCTTGCCGGGGCGAATATGCAGCATGCCGAGCGCTTCGAGCGTGGAGAGCGCTTCGCGCAGCGAGGCCCGGCTGATCGCCAGTTCTTCCGATAACTGCCGCTGCGCCGGCAGCAGACTGCCTACCGGATACACGCTCGATTCGATGCGCTCGCGGATGGTCGCGATGGCCGCGTCGGTGACGGTGTGCGGAACGTTTTTCATGGGGAAGTGGGTGCTTTGGCCGGTCTGACCGCCATTGTATGCGCCTCCCGCCGGCGCGTGTGAACGACCGTTCGTCGACCTTTCCATGGCCATTTCCGTGCCGCTTCTTCACAGGGTAAACCGTTATCAATGCTTCCTTGACGCCGCTATATCGGCTTTCTAATATTCTCCATCACAGCACTGGTCCGACCAGTCGGAACAGTTGCTCCGGAGGTGAGACATTACACGAGGAGATGGTCGTGTCGAGATTTCTGAATTCGCTGTTCGGCAGGGTGATGATCGCGCTGGTCATCGGTATCGTGATCGGCGCGCTGTTTCCGCATTTCGGCCAGTCGCTGCGGCCGCTGGGCGACGGCTTCCTGAAGCTGATCAAGATGGTCATCGGGCCGATCGTGTTCTGTGTCGTGGTAAGCGGCATGGCAAGCGCAGGCGATCTGAAGAAGGTCGGGCGCGTCGGGCTGAAGGCGGTGGTCTACTTCGAGATCATGACCACGCTGGCGCTGGTGATCGGCGCGATTCTCGCGTGGATCACGCGGCCGGGCGTCGGCATGAACATCGACCTGCATACGCTCGATGGTTCCGCGCTCTCCACCTACACCGAGCATGCGAAGAGTCTCAAGGACACGGCGGGCTTCCTGCTGAAGATCATTCCCGACACCGCCGTCGACGCCTTCGCGAAAGGCGACATCCTGCAAGTGCTGGTGTTCGCGGTCCTGTTCGGCTCGGCCCTCTCGCTGCTCGGCAACAAGGCGCAGCGCGTGACGGTGTTCATCGACGAACTCTCGTCCGTGTTCTTCCGCATCATGGCGTTCATCATCAAGCTGGCGCCGCTCGGCGTGCTCGGCGCGATCGCGTTCACGACCGGTCAGTACGGCGTCGCGTCGCTCAAGCAACTGGGACTGCTGGTGATGGTGTTCTATGCCAGCTGTTTCCTGTTCGTGTTCGTGGTGCTCGCGGTGGTGATGCGGCTCGCGGGCTTCTCCATCTTCAAGCTCGTGCGCTATCTGCGTGAGGAACTGTCGATCGTGCTCGGCACGGCGTCCTCGGATGCGGTGCTGCCGCAGATCATGCGCAAGCTCGAATGGATGGGCGTGAAGGATTCCACCGTCGGTCTGGTGATCCCGACCGGTTACTCGTTCAACCTCGATGGCTTCTCGATCTACCTGACGCTCGCGGTCATCTTCATTGCGCAGGCCACCAACACGCCGCTGTCGCTGCACGATCTGATCGTGGTCGTGTTGGTCTCGCTGGTGACGTCAAAGGGCGCGCACGGCATTCCGGGCTCGGCCATCGTGATTCTCGCGGCGACGCTCTCCGCCATTCCCGCGATCCCCGTGCTCGGGCTCGTGCTGATCCTGCCGGTGGACTGGTTCGTCGGCATTGCGCGGGCGGTGACGAACCTGATCGGCAACTGCGTCGCGACCGTGGTCGTCGCGGTGTGGGAAAACGACATCGACCGGGTGCGTGCGAAGCGCGTACTCGACCAGGACGCCGACTATCGCTTCGTGCCCGCCGCGCCGGACGCGGCGCACGGCAACGAACCCGCTCATGCAGTCTGAACATTCACGCAAACGCAAACGCAACCGAAGGAATTCGACATGGCCAATCCGCTTCTCCCCGCCGACGCTCCCACATTCGCCCGCCGCTACATGAATCTGGCTGATCCGCGCCTGGGCGCGCAGGCGCTCTTCGCCAGCGATGAATTCTTCGCGCCGAAGTCGCGCATGCTGGAGCCGCAGCCCGCGGTGTTCATCCCCGGCAAGTACGACGAACACGGCAAGTGGATGGACGGCTGGGAGACGCGCCGCAAGCGCACGACGGGTTACGACTATTGCATCGTCAAGCTCGCGCGCGCGGGCGTGATTCACGGCATCGACATCGATACGAGTCACTTCACCGGCAACTTTCCGCCTGCGGCGTCCATCGACGCCTGCGTGAGCAACAGCCCGAATCCGCAGGAAGACGGCGACTGGCGCGAGATCGTGCCGTCGACGACCCTCAAGGGCGATCATCATCACTATCTCGACATCGCCGACAGCCGCGCCTACACGCATCTGCGCGTGAACATCTATCCGGACGGCGGCATCGCGCGGCTGCGGGTGTACGGCCAGCCGAAGACGGATTTTGCGCGCGTCGAACGCGGCACGCTGCTCGATCTCGCGGCGCTCGAGAACGGCGCTTCGCTGATCGCGGCGAACAACCAGCATTTCGGTCCTGCGTCGCAGATGCTGATGCCCGGACGCGGCGTCAACATGGGCGACGGCTGGGAAACGCGGCGCCGGCGCGAGCCCGGCAACGACTGGGCGATCGTCGCGCTCGCGCATGCCGGCGTGATCCGCGCGATCGAAGTCGACACCGCGCACTTCAAGGGCAACTATCCGGACCGCTGTTCGTTGCAGGCGGCGCGCGTCGTCGGCGGCACGGATGAATCGCTCGTCACGCAGGCAATGTTCTGGCCGGTGCTGCTCGACGAGCAGAAGCTCTCGATGGACAGCGTGCATCGCTTCGAGCACGAACTCGCCGCGCTCGGCCCGGTGACGCACGTACGCTTCAACATCTATCCGGACGGCGGCGTGTCGCGGCTGCGGATCTTTGGGGCAATCGAATGAAAACGCTGACGCTGGAACCGCTCACGCGCGAAGCTTTCGCACCGTTCGGCGATGTCATCGAACTGGAAGGCGCGCGCCATTTTCCGATCAACGCCGGCACGACCGAACGCTTTCACGATCTCGCGCGGGTGGACATCGGCTTCGAGAACGGCGGGCGTCCACTCATCAACCTGTTTCGCGGGCAGCCGCGTCCGCAACCGGTCGTCATCTCGATGATGGAGCGTCATCCGCTCGGCAGCCAGGCGTTCGTGCCGCTCGCCGACGTGCGCTATCTCGTGGTGGTGGCGCCGGCGGGCGAGTTCGATGCGAGCGCGTTGCGCGCGTTCCATGCGCGCGGCTGGCAAGGCGTGAACTATGCGCGCGGCGTGTGGCATCACCCGTTGATCGTGCTGGACCGGGAAGGCGATTTCATCGTGGTGGATCGCGGCGGCGACCAGCCGAACTGCGACGAACTCGACTTGCCCGAGCACTGCACGCTGATCGAACCGGCCGCGCGCGCCGCGTGATGTCGACTGCGAAATGCAGTTGCGAATCGCTCGCATAAGCAGATCGCGAAACGTACAGGCGAAGTAAAACCGCCGTCCATCGGAGAGATGGACGGCGGTTTTTTGCATCCGGCGCCGCTCGATCAGCGGCGCGCGGCGCTCAATGCTTGCGGTGCGGGCAGTTTTCCTTCGTGCATGCGCCGTACAGCGCGAGCGCATGCTCGTGGAGCTTGAAGCCGCGTTCCTTGGCGATCGATTGCTGGCGGCGTTCGATCTCCGCGTCGAAGAACTCCTCGACGCGGCCGCAGTCGATGCAGACGAGGTGATCGTGGTGCGATCCTTCGTTCAGCTCGAATACGGCCTTGCCCGATTCGAAATTGCTTCGCGACAGCAGGCCGGCTTGCTCGAACTGCGTGAGCACGCGATACACCGTGGCGAGACCGATATCCAGCTCTTCGTTGAGCAGGTTTCGATACACGTCTTCAGCGGTCAGATGGCGCACCGGGCTGTGCTGGAAAATCTCGAGAATCTTGAGGCGGGGCAGGGTCGCCTTGAGCCCGATATTTTTGAGATCGGCGGGATTGGTCATGGCTAGGCATCCCTAGAGTACAATTCAAGGTTCTCATAGTAATGCGTTTTTCCGATTCCCGACATCCCGCGTGCTTGCGTCGCGTATGCTTGCGGGCTCGTCGGACGAAGCGGGCGCGGACTTCAAGCGCCTCGCGTGAAAGGTGAAATGTTTTTTCAATCTTTATCGAATAGCAGGGAGAGCCGTCGCATGCGGGGAACCGTGATCGCAGCA
Source organism: Caballeronia sp. LZ032 (assembly GCF_031451315.1). Lineage (NCBI taxonomy): Bacteria > Pseudomonadati > Pseudomonadota > Betaproteobacteria > Burkholderiales > Burkholderiaceae > Caballeronia > Caballeronia sp. LZ032. The sequence continues at coordinate 2,644,851 of NZ_JARUXP010000001.1, read as the reverse complement.
ACCTTGGCCGCATTGCTCGCCGGCTGCTCGGCGTACGACAGCGTCACGCAGAAGATCGCGCAAAGCATCACACCGTATCGGATCACGGTCGTGCAAGGCAATTTCGTTTCGGCGGAAGCTGCCGCGCAGATGCAGGTCGGCATGTCGCGCGACCAGGTGAAGCAACTGCTGGGCACGCCGCTGCTCATCGACATGTTCCACGCGGACCGCTGGGACTACGTCTTCTACTTCAAGCGCGGATCCACCGCCGTCGTGCAGCAACGCGACTTCGTCGTCAACTTCGCGAGCGACCGCGTGGTGAGCTGGTCGGGCGGTGAAAACCTGCCGTCAAACCTCGAACTGCTCGCCGAAATCGACGGCGACAAGGGCGTCAAGGTTGCCAAGACGGCGCCTGGCGCTGCGGCGGCTCCGGCATCGGCGGCTTCGGCCGCGTCGGGCGTGACCGTTACGGCGCCGGCAGGCGAGCCGTCCACGCAGCCCAACGCGTCGAATGCCTTTGCCGGCGACGCCAACCAGCAGGCCGCGCAAGCCGCCAACCGCGCGACGGCGCAAGTCGAAATGCCTGCGGGTCGTCAACGTTCTTCGGCATTCAGCAGCGCGCCGACGAGCGCGGGCGGCGCGCCGGGTGCGGGCGGCGCCTCGGGCAGCAACTCGCAGATCCAGCTCCAGCGCAAGCCGCAGCCGATCCAGATTCCCGACAGCAGCGCGGTCGGTCCGGCGAGTACGTCGCCCGCGCCGGCCGGAAGCGGCAGCGGCCAGACGCAGTTCACGATGCCGCAGTAGAGTCAGTCGGTCCGGACTCGAGTGCCGGGCCGCCTTGCTGAAACATCGCACTGAACCACCACGCCCCGGCCGCGCGCCGGGCGCGGTTCATCAAACGAGATTGCCATGAAGATCGCCATCGCCGGCGCATCGGGCCGCATGGGCCGGATGCTGATCGAAACCGTTCTCAACGATCCCGACGCCCAGCTCGTCGGCGCACTCGACCGGCCCGGCGTGCCGCAGCTCGGCCAGGACGCGGGCGCGTTCCTCGGCAAGACGACCGGCGTGCTGCTGACCGACGACATCGAGCGCGTGTTCGCCAACGCCGACACCCTGATCGACTTCACGCGCCCCGAAGGCACCCTCGTTCACCTGGAAGCGGCGCTGCGCCACAACGTGAAGCTGATCATCGGCACGACCGGTTTTTCGGACGAGCAGAAGACGCAGCTGAAGGAGGCCGGCGAGAAGATCGGCATCGTGTTCGCGCCGAACATGAGCGTCGGCGTGAATGTCACGATGAAGCTGCTCGAATTCGCCACGCAGCATTTCGCGACCGGCTACGACATCGAGATCATCGAGGCGCATCATCGCCACAAGGTGGACGCGCCCTCGGGCACGGCGCTCGGCATGGGCGAAGTCATCGCGAAGGCCCTCGGCCGCGACCTGAAGGACTGCGCCGTGTACGCCCGCGAAGGCGTGACGGGCGAACGCGATCCGTCGACCATCGGCTTCTCCGCGATTCGCGGTGGCGACATCGTCGGCGATCACACCGTGCTGTTCGCGGGCATCGGCGAGCGCATCGAGATCACGCACAAGTCGTCCAGCCGTCTCTCCTATGCACAAGGCGCGCTGCGCGCCGCGCGTTTCCTGCAAAGCCACGACAAGGGCTTCTTCGACATGCAGGACGTGCTCGGCCTGCGCTGATACCGCCGCGCGACCATGGCCGCCACGGGCGTCATCCACTATCTGCAATCCGGCGACGCCGTCACGCACGCGGTCGCCAGCCTGCTGCTCGCGATGTCCCTCGCCAGCTGGTGCTTCCTGCTCATGAAGGCGTGGATCCTTGCGCGCGCCAAATGGCAGGGTCCGCGCGCGCTGCAACGCTTCTGGCAGTCGGCGACGCTCAAGGACGGCATCGGCGCGTTGCGGCGCGCCGATCGCGAACGCGTCTTCCTGCCGCTCGCCGAGGCCGCCTGGCGCGCGTCCGAGGCGGACATGCCGGGCGCACTGCTGTCGCGGGTCGAACGCAATGAGCGCGTGCTGCGGGCGCTGCGCCAGGCGATGCTGAGCTCCCAACGCCGTCTCGAATTCGGCCAGGTGCTGCTGGCGTCCGTGGGCAGCACGGCGCCGTTCGTCGGCCTGCTCGGCACCGTTTGGGGCATCTACCACGCGCTGTCCAGCATTGCGTCGAGCGGGCAGGCGATGATCGAGAACGTCGCGGGGCCGGTCGGCGAGGCGCTCATCATGACGGCCTTCGGTCTGGTCGTCGCGATTCCCGCCGTGCTCGCCTACAACGTGCTCGGCCGCTACGTGCGGCAGATTTCCGAGGAACTCGACGGCTTCGCTCACGACCTGCACGCGTTCGTGTGCGGCACGGCGGACACGGAGCGCACATGGCCTTCGGCGGACTAGACAAGCACGCGAACGGCCAGCCGATGGCCGAGATCAACATGACGCCGCTCATCGACGTCATGCTCGTGCTGCTCGTCATCTTCATCATCACGGCGCCGCTGTTCACGCACGCCATCCGCCTCGACCTGCCGAAGGTCTCGTCCCAGCCGGCGCGCGAGACGCCGCAGACCATCACGCTGTCCATCGACGACACCGGCAAGCTCTACTGGAACGACACGCTCATCGGCGTGGAGCAGATGCGCGCGCGCTTCGTCGAGGCGGGCCGCGCGGCGCAGAAGCCGGAACTGCATCTGCGTGCCTCCAGCGCGACGCGCTACGACGTCATCGCGCAGGTGATGGGCGCGGCGCAGCAGGCGGGGATCGAGCGGATCGGCTTCGTGACACAGCCGGCGCAGCAGTCGGCGCGTTGAGTTCGCGCGGCGCGTGCATGCGCCTGACGCGCCGCATCGAACGGTATAATCGCGATTTGCCCGTTTTTGCGCGGATTGCCTCCGCCAGCGGGCCGACATTCGACGCCGCGCCGGTCCGGCACACGAGACCCCGTGACCCCGCGGCGCCAGGATCAGCCGTTTGCCATCACGAGAGCGGCGGGTTCCGAGGTCCGTTCCCAGCCTTAGCGTAAAGCCACCACACCATGCACGATAAATACGTACCCGCCGACGTCGAATCCGCCGCGCAGACCACCTGGCGTGCGAACGACGTCTACCGGACGACCGAGACGTCGGCCAAGCCCAAGTTTTACTGCGTCTCGATGCTGCCGTATCCGTCCGGCAAGCTGCACATGGGTCACGTGCGCAACTACACCATCAACGACGTGATGTACCGTTACCTGCGCATGAACGGCTACAACACGCTGATGCCGATGGGCTGGGACGCGTTCGGCATGCCCGCCGAGAACGCCGCGATGGCCAACGGCGTGCCGCCGGCGAAGTGGACGTACGAGAACATCGCGTACATGAAGAAGCAGATGCAGTCGATGGGTCTCGCCATCGACTGGTCGCGCGAAGTCGCCACGTGCTCGCCCGAGTACTACAAGTGGAACCAGTGGCTGTTCCTCAAGATGCTGGAAAAGGGCATCGCCTACAAGAAGACCGGCACCGTGAACTGGGACCCGGTCGACCAGACCGTGCTCGCCAACGAGCAGGTCATCGACGGGCGCGGCTGGCGCTCGGGCGCGCTGGTGGAAAAGCGCGAAATCCCGATGTACTACCTGCGCATCACCGATTACGCGGATCAACTGCTCGACGACCTCGAAGGCCTCGGCTGGCCCGAGCGGGTCAAGATCATGCAGCAGAACTGGATCGGCAAGAGCTTCGGCGTGAACTTCGGCTTCCCGTATGAGATCGACGGCGAAGCGAAGCTGCTGCGCGTCTTCACCACGCGCGCCGACACCATCATGGGCGTCACCTTCGCGGCGGTCGCGGCGGAGCATCCGCTTGCCACGCGTCTCGCGCGCGACAACGCGGAACTGCAGGCGTTCATCGACGAATGCAAGCGCGGCGGCGTGGCGGAAGCCGATGTTGCCACCATGGAAAAGAAGGGCGTGCCCACGGGCTTCTTCGTCACGCATCCGCTGACGGGCGCGCAGGTCGAAGTGTGGATCGGCAACTACGTGCTGATGTCCTACGGCGAAGGCGCGGTGATGGGCGTGCCGTCGCACGACGAGCGCGACTTCGCCTTCGCGAAGAAATACAGCCTGCCGATCAACCAGGTGATCGATGTCGAAGGCAAGACCTATTCGACCGACGCCTGGGAAGAATGGTACGGCGACAAGACCGCGGGCAAGCTCATCAACAGCGGCAAGTACGATGGCCTGACCACGGCGGAGGCCATCGACGCGATCGCCGCCGACCTGAAGGCGAAAGACCTCGGCGACAAGCAGATCACCTGGCGCCTGCGCGACTGGGGCATCTCGCGCCAGCGCTACTGGGGCACGCCGATCCCGATCATCCATTGCCCCAAGTGCGGCGACGTGCCGGTGCCCGAAAAGGACCTGCCGGTCGTGCTGCCGGAAGACCTCGTGCCGGACGGCTCGGGCAATCCGCTGGCGAAGTCGGAAGCGTTCCTGAACTGCGCCTGCCCGACCTGCGGCGCCGCTGCGAAGCGCGAAACCGACACGATGGACACCTTCGTCGATTCGTCGTGGTACTTCTCGCGCTACGCGGCGCCGGACGCCACGAGCATGGTCGACGAACGCACCGACTACTGGATGCCGATGGACCAGTACATCGGCGGGATCGAGCACGCGATCCTGCACCTGCTGTATTCGCGCTTCTGGGCCAAGGTCATGCGCGACATGGGGCTGGTGAAGTTCGGCGAGCCCGCGAAGAACCTGCTCACGCAGGGCATGGTGCTGAACGAGACCTTCTATCGCGAGGACGCGGCCGGCAAGAAGACCTGGTACAACCCGCTCGACGTCACGGTCGCGCACGACGACAAGGGCCGTCCCACGGGCGCGACGCTCAATGCCGACGGCCAGCCGGTCGTGCTGGGCGGCGTCGAGAAGATGTCGAAGTCGAAGAACAACGGCGTCGATCCGCAGACGCTGATCGACCAGTACGGCGCGGACACCGCGCGCCTGTTCGTGATGTTCGCGGCGCCGCCGGAGCAGTCGCTCGAATGGTCGGGCGCGGGCGTGGAAGGCGCGAGCCGCTTCCTGCGCCGCGTGTGGCACTTCGGGCACGACAACGCCGCCGCGCTGCGCCAGCATGGCAAGCTCGACGCGGCGAAGCTCGGCGACGCCGACCGCGCACTGCGCCGCGAGATCTACACCGTGCTCAAGCAGGCCGATTTCGACTATGGCCGCCTGCAGTACAACACGGTCGTGTCCGCCGCGATGAAGATGCTCAACGCGCTCGAAGGCGCGAAGCAGGCGGGCGAGGGCGTGCTGAACGAGACCTTCGGCGTGCTGCTGCGCGTGCTGTATCCGGTGGTGCCGCACGCGACCTTCCAGTTGTGGTCGGAACTCGGTTATGCCGACACTTTCGGCCCGCTGCTCGACGCACCCTGGCCGAAGGTCGACGAAGCCGCGCTCGAACAGGCGGAAATCGAACTCGTGCTGCAGATCAACGGCAAGGTGCGCGGCGCGCTGACCGTCGCGAAGGACGCCTCGCGCGACGCCATCGAGCAGGCGGCGGTCGCGCATGACATGTTCGGGAAGTTCTCCGAAGGCCGCACGCCGAAGAAGGTGATCGTGGTGCCGGGGCGTCTCGTCAACGTGGTCGTGTAATGCGTCCGATGCCCAAAACCAAGGAGTCGATGTGACCGGAAAAGCCTTCGAAAAAGGCGTCAGCAGGCGTTCGTTCCTCGCGCTCCTGGGCGGCGCGGCCGTGCTGTCCGCGTGCGGCTTCCAGCTGCGCGGACAGCAGGACTATGCGTTCAAGCGGCTCGCCATCAGCGGCGGCGCGCCGCAGATGGTCGGACGCCTCGAGCGCATGATCCAGGGCGGCAGCGATACGGTGGTGGTCAAGGCGTACGAGAAGCCGGACGCCACGCTGCGCCTGACGGAAGGCCAGGGCATGCGCACGCTCAGCCTGAACTCGCAGGGCGTCGTGCAGGAATACGAGCTCGTCTACAGCCTGAATTACACGCTGGTCGGCGCGGACGGCACCTTGCTGATTCCGCCGAGCGTGATCGCGCTGAACCGCTCGATGACCTACAGCGACCAGTACACGCTCGCCAAGTCGCAGGAATCGACGCTGCTTTACACCGACATGCGCAACGACGCCGTGGATCAGCTGACGCGTCGGCTCGCCACGGTGCGCTCGCTGCATCCGGCGCCGGGCGAGCAGACCCCGGGCGTCGCGCCGCGCGCGCCGCTGCCGGTGCCGCCGCTTTGAACGCCAGCAACCCGCGCGCATGCAACTGAAGCTCGACGCGCTCGACGCGCATCTCGCGAAAGGCCTGAAGGGGCTGTACGTCGTCCATGGCGACGAGCATCTGCTCGCGCAGGAAGCGTGCGACCGCATCCGGGCCGCGGCGCGCGCAGCCGGCTTCACGGACCGCTCGGTGTTCACGGTCGAGCGCGGTTTCGACTGGAGCGCGCTGCTCGGCGCCACCCAGTCGATGTCGCTGTTCGGCGACCGCCAGCTGATCGAGCTGCGCATTCCCACCGGCAAGCCGGGCAAGGAAGGCGCGGAGGCGCTGAAGGCGCTCGCCGCCGCCGACAATCCCGACGTCGTCACGCTCGTCACGCTGCCGCGGCTGGACAGCGCGACGCAGAAATCGGCGTGGTTCAGCGCGCTGCTCGGCGCGGGCGTCGCGTTGAAGATCGACGCGATCGAGCGCGCGCAACTGCCGATGTGGGTCGGCCAGCGGCTCGCACAACAGGGCCAGCGCGTTCCTCCCGGCGAGGACGGACGGCGCGCGCTGGCGTTTATCGCGGAACGGGTGGAAGGCAACCTGCTCGCCGCGCATCAGGAAATCCAGAAGCTCGGCCTGCTGTATCCGGAAGGCGTGCTCAGTTTCGAGCAGATTCACGATGCCGTGCTCAACGTCGCGCGCTACGACGTGTTCAAGCTCAACGAAGCGATGCTGACCGGCGACGTCGGCCGGCTCGCGCGCATGCTCGACGGCCTGAAGGGCGAGGGCGAAGCGGCCGTGCTGGTGCTGTGGGCGCTGGTCGAGGAAGTGCGCACGCTGTTGCGCATCAAGCGCGGCGTCGCCGCCGGCAAGCCGCTCGCCACGTTGATGCGCGAGAACCGCGTGTGGGGACCGCGCGAGCGGCTGATCCCGCCGGCGCTGTCGCGGGTGACGGACGAGGCGCTCGAAAAGGCGCTCTCGCTGGCGGCGCGGCTCGATCGTCAGGTGAAAGGGCTGTCCGGCGGCACGGGCAAGCGCGGCAGCGAGACGCCGCCCGATCCGTGGGCCGGCATGTTCGAACTCGCGATGGCCGTGGCGCACGGCGGCCAGCCGGGGCGGACCGCGGCGATGGCCTCGGCGCGACCGCGTCGATAAGTTGCGTCGAGGTTGCGTCGATAAGGCGCGGCCGTCGCGGCCTGTTTCACGCGGCGTCCCGGCTTAGAATGAATTCTGCGCGGCTGGCTCGCGGACGCCCGTCCCGCACCGGCCAGCGCGCAGAAAACACTGCGGATCAGCGGCATCAGGAAGAGACTCACGATGAACATCGACCAGTACATGACCGACCTCGGCCGCCGCGCCCGCGCGGCGTCACGCGCGATGGCGCGGGCCTCGACGGCGGCGAAGAACGCCGCGCTGCTCGCGGTGGCGGACGCCATCGCACGCGAGCGCGAGGCGCTCAAGCAGGCGAACGCACGCGACCTCGCACGCGCGCGCGAAAAAGGCCACGACGCCGCATTCATCGACCGGCTGACGCTGTCCGACAAGGCCCTCGACACCATGGTCGAAGGCCTTCGCCAGGTAGCCGCGCTGGCCGATCCGATCGGCGAGATCAGCGGCCTCAAGTTCCGTCCGAGCGGCATCCAGGTTGGGCAGATGCGTGTGCCGCTCGGCGTGATCGGCATCATCTATGAATCGCGCCCGAATGTGACCATCGACGCCGCCGCGCTCTGCCTCAAGTCCGGCAACGCGACCATCCTGCGCGGCGGGTCCGAGGCGCTCGAATGCAATACGGCGCTCGCGAAACTGATCGGCGTCGGGCTGGAAACGGCGGGCCTGCCGCAGGACGCGGTGCAGGTGGTGGAGACAGCGGATCGCGCGGCGGTCGGCAAGCTGATCACGATGACCGAATTCGTCGACGTGATCGTGCCGCGCGGCGGCAAGAGCCTGATCGCGCGGCTGATGGAAGAAGCGCGCGTGCCGATGATCAAGCATCTTGACGGCATCTGCCACGTCTACGTGGACGACCGCGCGGACCTCGTGAAGGCCGCGGCCGTCTGCGACAACGCGAAGACGCATCGCTACGGCACCTGCAACACAATGGAAACGCTGCTGGTCGCGCGCGGCATCGCGCATGAAGCGCTGCCGCTGCTCGCGCGTGCGTATCAGGCAAAGGACGTCGAGTTGCGCGTGGATGCCGCCGCGCGCGCCGTGCTGGAGGCGGCGCGGATCGGCGGGCTCGTCGACGCCACCGAAGCCGACTGGAGCACCGAATATCTCGCGCCGGTGCTCGCGGTGAAGATCGTCGAAGGGCTGGACGAAGCCATCGACCACATCAATGCCTACGGCTCGCATCACACCGATGCCATCCTCACCGAAGACCACGACCGCGCCATGCGTTTCCTGCGCGAAGTGGATTCGGCGAGCGTGATGGTCAACGCGTCGACACGTTTCGCCGATGGTTTCGAATTCGGGCTGGGCGCGGAGATCGGCATTTCGAACGACAAGCTGCATGCGCGCGGCCCGGTGGGTCTGGACGGACTGACCTCGCTGAAATACGTCGTGCTGGGGCGCGGCGAAGTGCGTCAATAACCTCGCGAAAACCAACAAGACCGATGCTCTGGATCAAATCGTTGCACATCGTGCTGGTCGCCTCGTGGTTCGCGGGACTGTTCTATCTGCCGCGCATCTTCGTGAACCTGGCGATGGAAACCGACCCCAAGGCCACTGCGCGCCTCCTGCTGATGGCGCGCAAGCTGTTCCGCTTCATGACCTTCATCGCGGTGCCGGCGCTGGCGTGCGGGCTGTGGTTGTGGCTCATTGTCGGCATCGGCGCGGGGCAGGGCTGGCTGCACGCGAAGCTCACTATCGTCGCGCTGATCATCGTCTATCACGCGTATTGCGGACGCCTGCTGCATACCTTCCAGCGCGGCGAAAACAAACGCTCGGACAAGTGGTATCGCATGTTCAACGAGCTGCCGGTGCTCGGCCTGCTCGGTGCGACGCTGCTCGTGGTCGTCAAGCCTTTCTGATCTTTCTGATGTCTCCCGCGTGAGCCGCGCCGCGGCTCACGTGCCCACCCTGCGGCTCTCCAGCACGTCCTTCGCTTCCGCGAGCTTTTCCGCCAGCTTCGGACCGCGTGCGAGGGCCAATCCCACCGCCAGAATGTCGCCGATCGCGAGATGCGAGACGCGCGACGTCATCGGCGAAAAGATATCCGTGTCCTCGTCGACGTTGGCAAAGAGTCCCACCGTCGCCAGCCGCGCCAGCGGCGAGTTGCCGTGCGTGATCGCGATCACTTTCGCGCCGCCGTGCAGCGCGGACTTGCACGCATCCAGGATGTCGCGCGTGCGGCCGGTGTTCGAGATCGCGACGATGGCATCGCCCGGGCCGAGCAGCGCGGCCGAAGTCGTGTACGTGTGCGGATCGGAATAGGCGACGGACGGCACGCCGAGCCGGAAAAACTTGTGCTGCATGTCGAGCGCGGCAATACCGGAACCGCCCGCGCCGTAGAACTCGATGCGCCGCGCGTCCGCGAGAATCGCGATGGCCGCCGCGACGCTGTCCGAAGACAGACTGTTGCGTACCTCGATCAACGCGCCGATGGTCCGGTCCAGCACCTTCGCCGCGACGCCCGCCGGCGGCTCGTCGCTCTTCACATCGCGATAAACGGTGGGAACGCCCGCTGCTACGCCTTGTGCCAGGCGGATCTTGAATTCCCGAAAGCCGGAAAAACCGAGCGCCTGGCAGAAGCGCGCGATGGTCGGCTGGCTCACGCCGGCGCGCGCGGCGAAATCGGTCATCGAGAGATCGAGCACTTCGCGCGGCGCTTCGAGCACGTAGTCGGCCAGCTTGCGCTCGGAGGGCCGCAACTGTTCGCGCATTGCTTCGACTTGGGACAGCAACATCGGAAATCTCGCCTATGCTGAAAATTGTTTGCGACTATAGCCGATCATTCGGCTTGTACAAATACTACATAATTTCGGCGGTATAACCCAGGGATTTCCCTGAGAAGCGCATCGTGAAAGCTTAAGCGCACGATGCTTTGAAGTGCGTTGTCCGCATAAACCCCATTGAATGCATGTAGTTTTTCTACTAATATTCGGTCCATCGGCGAACGACACGACAACAACTCCAGCGCCGTTCCTCGCAATTCCAAACCCCATCTCGACGGCAAGCGCGCCGGGAGTGAGACGAAGGAGCATCGATGGTTTCCCCGCATTCGCAACTGAAGCACGTCACCGACCGCATCATCGCGCGCAGCAAGCCGACGCGCGCCGCTTATCTGGCGCGCATCGACGCCGCGCAGGGCATGTTCCCGGCGCGTGGCGCGCTGTCCTGCGCGAACCTCGCGCACGGCTTCGCGGGCCTCGAGGGCCAGGAAAAATTTGCGATCAAGGCGGTGCGCGAGCCGAACATCGGCATCGTGTCCTCGTATAACGAAATGCTGTCCGCGCACGCGCCCTACAAGAGTTTTCCGGACCTCATCAAGCAGGCGGCGCGCGAACACGGCGGTATCGCGCAGTTCGCGGGCGGCGTGCCCGCCATGTGCGACGGCATCACGCAGGGCAATGCGGGCATGGAACTGTCGCTGTTCTCACGCGAAGTCATCGCGATGAGCACGGCCGTCGCGCTGACGCACAACATGTTCGACGCCGCGCTGTGTCTCGGCGTGTGCGACAAGATCGTCCCGGGCCTGGCCATCGGCGCGCTGCAGTTCGGCCATCTGCCGACCATCTTCGTGCCGGCCGGCCCGATGACCAGCGGCCTCACCAACGACGACAAGGCCAAGGTGCGCCAGGAGTTCGCCACCGGCAAGTGCGACCGCAGCGCGCTGCTCGAAGCCGAGGCGGCCGCGTATCACGGCCACGGCACCTGCACGTTCTACGGCACCGCCAACAGCAACCAGATGCTGATGGAAGTGATGGGCCTGCATCTGCCGAGTTCGGCGTTCGTGCATCCGCACACCGAACTGCGCGATGCGCTCACCGCCGAAGCCGCACGCCGCGTGCTGGACCTGACGCACGAGCGCGGCAACTACACGCCGATCGGCCATGTGGTCGACGAAAAGGCCATCGTCAACGGCATCGTCGCACTGCTCGCGACGGGTGGCTCAACCAATCACACGCTGCACCTCGTGGCGATCGCGCGCGCGGCGGGCGTCATCATCGACTGGAATGACTTCGACGAGCTCTCGCAAGCCGTGCCGCTGCTCGCGAAGATCTACCCGAACGGCAAGGCCGACGTGAACCACTTTCACGCGGCGGGCGGCGTCGCGTTCCTCGTGCGCAATCTGCTCGAAGGCGGACTGCTGCATGAGGATGTGCAGACGGTCGCGGGCCGGGGGCTGTCGCATTACACGAAGGAGCCGAAGCTCATCGACGGCAAGCTGCAATGGATCGACGGCGCCGCCGAAAGCCACGACAGCAAGGTGCTGCGCGGCATCGGCGAGCCGTTCCAGCCGGACGGCGGCCTGCGTCTGATGCAGGGCAAGCTCGGCCGCGGCGTCATCAAGATCTCGGCGGTCGCGCCGGAGCATCGCGTGGTGAAGGCGCCGGCCATCGTCTTCAATTCGCAGGAAGAAGTGCAGGAAGCCTTCGACAAGGGCGAGCTCAAACGCGACTTCGTCGCCGTGGTGCGTTTCCAGGGCGCGCGGGCGAACGGCATGCCGGAACTGCATCGATTGACGCCGCTGCTGGGCGTGTTGCAGGATCAGGGCTTCCATGTCGCGCTGGTTACCGACGGACGCATGTCCGGTGCATCGGGCAAGGTGCCGGCGGTGATCCACGTGTCGCCCGAGGCGCTGCTGCAAGGTCCGCTCGGCAAGGTGCGCACCGGCGACATGCTGGTGATCGACGCACCGTCCGGCGTGCTCGACATCGAGATCGACGAACAGGAATGGGCGGCGCGCGAAGTCCAGGCGCCGCTGTATCAGGCCGAGAACGAAGTCGGCTTCGGGCGCGAACTGTTCGGCGTGTTCCGCAGCGCGGCGCTGCCGGCGGAAGAGGGCGCATCGGTGTTCGGCGCGCTGATCGGCGCGGACGCTGCGCAGGCCGACGGCGCGGCGCTGCAGGAGCGCAACCCGTTGCGCGACAACGCGCGCGCGGCGGCATCGGCGCTCAACAAGGCGCACGCCGCGCATCACTGACGCTGAACGGCCCGGGCCCGGCCTGAGAGAACCCCGCGGATCGCCTGCAAGGCGCCGCATCAAACCAGGAGTCGCATCACATGAAAACGGTAAGCGAAATCGTGCGTCTGGGACCGGTGATTCCGGTTCTGGCCTTCGACTCGGTCGAGCAGGGCGAACACGTGTCGCGCGCGCTGCACGCAGGCGGCGTGAAGGTGCTGGAAATCACGCTGCGCACGTCGGCCGGCATTGCCGCGATCGAACGCGCGAGCCAGCTCGCGGACGACATCGTGGTCGGCGTGGGCACGATCACGAAGCCCGAGCATTGCGCGCAGGCGAAGAAGGCAGGCGCGAAGTTCGGCGTCTCGCCGGGTCTGACGAAGGACATGCACAAGGCCGCGCAGGACGCCGGCCTGCCGCTGCTGCCGGGCGTCATGACGCCGTCCGACATCATCGCCGCCATGGAACTGGGCTACGAGATCGTCAAGTTCTTCCCGGCGCAACAGGCGGGCGGCATTCCGATGCTGCAGGCGTTCTACGGCCCGTTCCCCAATCTGCGCTTCTGCCCGACCGGCGGCATCACCGCCGAGACCGCGACCAGTTTCCTCGCGCAGCCCAATGTGGTGTGCGTCGGCGGTTCGTGGCTGACGCCCAAGGCGGCGCTGGCCGCGCAGAACTGGGACGAAGTCACGCGTCTCGCGCGCGCCGCAAGCGAACTGGCGCCGCACTGATGTTCCATGCGATGGGCGCGCGCATGCCCCGCGCGTCCATCGACGATAAAAAGATGGGAGACAGCCTGTGATCCGGATGCGCCGTCGGGCCATCCGCGACATCGCCGATGAAAAGACGCCGCGAAACCCGCACGTCTTCGGCTGAAACGCCTTTCAGCAAGTAAAATTCTGTTGCCCAGCGCCTGACGCGGGCGTGCCCGTTGCTGCTGCGCCGAGTTCGCCACCGAACTCGCCAGTAAGGATTGCGATACAGGCCGCACGCAAGGCGAAAAAATAACCTGAACAAAGAAATAAAGGAGGCGTCATGCCAGCCGTCCACGGGAGCATGCTCTTGCTCTACGCGGTGATCGCGATCGCGGTTCTGATCCTGATGATCGCGCGCTACAAGGTCTATCCATTCCTCGTTCTGATGATCGTCTCCGTGCTGCTCGCGCTCGCGGTCGGCATGCCGATGGACAAGATCGTCAAGTCGTTCGAAACCGGCAACGGCAATACGCTCGGCCACATTGCCATCGTGGTCGGCCTCGGCACCATGCTTGGCAAGATGATGGCCGAATCGGGCGGCGCCGAGCGCATCGCCAATACGCTGATCGATCTCTTCGGCGAGAAGAACATTCACTGGGCGATGATGGTCGTCGCGATCATCGTCGGCTTGCCGGTGTTCTTCGAAGTCGGCTTCGTGCTGCTGATTCCGATTGCGTTCAACGTCGCCAAGCGCACTGGCAAGTCGCTGCTGCTGATCGGCCTGCCGATGGTCGCCGGTTTGTCCGTCGTGCACGGGCTGATTCCGCCGCACCCGGCCGCGCTGCTCGCGGTGCAGGCGTATCACGCGGATATCGGCAGGACCATTGCCTATGGCCTGATCGTCGGCATTCCGACGGCCATCGTCGCCGGTCCGCTGTTTGCCTTGCTGATCAGCCGTCACATCAAGCTGCCGGACGCCAACGCGCTCGCCGACCAGTTCGTGCAGAAGCACGGCGAAGCCGACACGAAGCGCGTCTTGCCGAGTTTCGGCATCACGCTGTTCACCATCCTGCTGCCGGTGATCCTGATGCTGATCGGCAGCTGGGCGGATCTGGTCTTCACACCGAAGACGCTGCCCAATGACCTGCTGCGCTTCATCGGCCAGTCGGACATGGCGCTGCTGATCGCGGTGCTGGTCAGCTTCTGGACCTTCGGCGCGAAGCAGGGCTTCAATCGCGAGCAGATCCAGAAGTTCTGCGGCGAGTGTCTTGCGCCGATCGCCGGCATCACGCTGATCGTCGGCGCGGGCGGCGGTTTCGGCCAGGTGCTGCGCGACAGCGGCATTTCCCAGCAGATCGTTGCGACGGCGTCGTCCGCGAATCTGTCGCCGCTGCTGCTCGGCTGGTTCGTCGCGGCATTGATCCGTCTGGCCACCGGCTCGGCGACGGTCGCGATGACCACGGCCTGCGGCATCGTCGCGCCGATCGCGGCGGCGGCGGGCGGTCACACGAGCCCGGAATTGCTGGTGCTGGCCACCGGCTCCGGCTCGCTGATCTTCTCGCACGTGAACGACGGCGGCTTCTGGCTGATCAAGGAGTATTTCGGGATGACGGTCGGTCAGACGTTCAAGACCTGGTCGCTGCTCGAAACCATCATTTCACTGTTGGGACTGGGTTTGACCTTCGCGCTTGCGGCGGTCGTGTAAGGAGATTTCGATGATTCTGATCGCGATGGGTGTGTCGGGCGCCGGCAAGACCCGCATCGGCGAGTTGCTGGCCGAACGGCTGCAGTGTGCCTTCACCGACGGCGACGCGTTTCACAGCGAAGCCAACAAGGAAAAGATGCACAAGGGCATTCCGCTCACTGACGACGACCGCTGGCCGTGGCTCAAGACCATTCGCGCCGCGATCGAGGAGAAGCAGCGCGCGGGCGAGACGGCGGTGTTCACGTGCTCGTCGCTGAAGCGCTCGTATCGCGATGTGCTGCGCGACGGCGACAAGGATGTCTGCTTCGTCTATCTGGAAGGTTCGTTCGACGTGTTGAAGGAGCGCATCGGCACGCGCACGGGGCACTTCTTCGACCCGACGCTGCTGCAAAGCCAGCTCGACACGCTCGAACCGCCGGGCGAGGACGAGGCGATCGTCGTGAACATCGAGCACACGCCGGAACAGATCGTCGATATCGTCATGGAGCAGTTGAAGACGCGCTGAGCTGAACGCGGCTTTCGAAAAGCAAAACGCCCCACGCTGCGCAGGCAGCGTGGGGCGTTGTCTTTCGTGCGGACGATTTTTTAGCCGATGCGCTTCGCCAGCTCCACCGCACGGCCGATATACGAACCCGGCGTCATGTCCAGCAACAGCTTCTTCGCATCCTCGGGGATGGCGAGACCCGTGATGAACGTCTGCAGCGCCTCGCGCGTGATGCCCTTGCCGCGCGTCAGTTCCTTCAGCTGCTCGTACGGGTTCTCGATGCCGTAGCGGCGCATCACCGTCTGCACCGGCTCGGCGAGGACTTCCCAGGTATTGTCGAGATCTTCGTTGAGACGCGCCGCGTTGACTTCGAGCTTGTCGAGGCCGCGGATCAGCGAGTCGTAGGCGAGCAGCGAGTAGCCGAACGCCACGCCGATATTGCGCAGCACCGTGGAGTCCGTCAGGTCGCGCTGCCAGCGCGAGACGGGCAGCTTGTCGGCGAGATGGCGCAGCGTGGCGTTGGCCAGGCCGAGGTTGCCTTCCGAATTCTCGAAGTCGATTGGGTTGACCTTGTGCGGCATCGTCGACGAACCGATTTCGCCGGCCTTGGTCTTTTGCTTGAAATAGCCGAGCGAGATGTAGCCCCACACGTCGCGGTCGAGGTCGAGCAGGATGGTGTTCGCGCGCGCAATGGCGTCATACAGTTCGGCCATGTAGTCGTGCGGCTCGATCTGCGTGGTGTACGGATTGAAGGTGAGCTTCAGGCGGTTCTCGACGACGTCCTTCGAGAACGTCTCCCAGTCGAACTCCGGATACGCTGACAGATGCGCGTTGAAGTTGCCGACCGCGCCGTTCATCTTGCCGAGCAGTTCCACCTTTTCGATGCGCTGGATCGCGCGCGCCAGACGCGCCGCAACGTTGGCGATTTCCTTGCCGAGCGTCGTCGGGCTGGCGGGCTGGCCGTGCGTGCGCGAAAGCATCGGCTGTTCGGCCTGCGCGTGCGCCAGCTTGACGAGGCGTTCATGCACCGAGCGCAGCGCGGGCAGGATCACGTGCTCGCGGGCGCCGGCGAGCATCAGGCCGTGCGACGTGTTGTTGATGTCTTCGGAGGTGCAGGCGAAGTGGATGAACTCGCTCGCGCGTTCCAGTTCGGCCTGGCCCTTCACCGATTCCTTGAGCCAGTATTCGACCGCTTTCACGTCGTGATTCGTGACGCGTTCGATGTCCTTGATGCGCGCCGCGTCATGGGCGGTGAAACGCTCGGCGAGGCCCAGCAGGAATTGCTCGGACGCCTCGGAGAAGCGCGGCACTTCGGCAAAGCCCGCACGCGACAGCGCGATCAGCCAGTGAATCTCCACCGTCACGCGATGGCGCATGAACGCGGCTTCGGACAGCCATTCACGCAGGGCCTCGGTCTTGCCGGCATAACGGCCGTCGAGCGGCGAGAGCGCGGTGAGCGCAAAGAGAGTATCGGGACGGGTATCGGACATGATTGCTTGTCGCAACGGAAGGAAAAGACGGAAGAACCGCGCATTTTACCATCGGATGCGGCGCAATCCGGGCGCTCACCGCGAACGCAGCGCCTCGTCCAGCGCCTGCAGCTGCACGGGCGTGCCGACGTTCTCCCAGCGGCCCGGGTACAACTCGCCGCTCGCGCGTCCGGCGCCGATGGCTTCGCGATAGTACGGCGTGAGCGCGCGGCGCGTGCCGGGCACGAGATCACGGAACATGCGCGGGTCATACAGACCGATGTTGCCGAAGGTGACGCGCGGTTCGCCGTCGAGCGCAAGCAGGCCGTCGCGCAGCGCGAA
The DNA here is from genome assembly GCF_031451315.1 of Caballeronia sp. LZ032. Classification (NCBI taxonomy): domain Bacteria; kingdom Pseudomonadati; phylum Pseudomonadota; class Betaproteobacteria; order Burkholderiales; family Burkholderiaceae; genus Caballeronia; species Caballeronia sp. LZ032. Next base: position 2,627,837 of record NZ_JARUXP010000001.1, on the reverse strand, counting down.
ATCGCCCGCGGGATGGAACGGCGGGTTCGGCACCATCACCAGATGCATGCCGGGCTCGCTGCGCGCCTGCAATTTATCGGCGTTGGCGCGCAGGGACGCGTAATCGAAGTTGCAGAACACGTCGCCGCTCACTGCGACGAACACCTGCTCGCCGAGCAGAGGCAGCGCCTGCGCGATGCCGCCCGCCGTTTCCAGCGCCTCGGTTTCCGGCGAGTAGCGCAGCACGACGTCCCAGCGCGCGCCGTCGCCGAGCGCGGCTTCGATGCGCGCGCCCAGCCAGGCGTGATTGATGACGATGGTGCGAATGCCCGCCTGCGCCAGCCGCTCGATCTGCCAGACGATCAGCGGCTTGCCGCCCGCTTCGAGCAGCGGTTTCGGGCAGGTGTCGGTGAGCGGGCGCATGCGTTCGCCGCGGCCGGCGGCGAAGATCATCGCCGTTGTCAAAGCGTGCGTCATCGTGGTCCGGAGTTCAGATTCAGAAGGTGTAGCCGACTTCCTGCGCGCGGCCTTCGAGCGAATCGAGCAGGCGCGCGAAGGGCCACAGCGGCGCATAGCGTTCGGCCACCTTGCGCGCATAGCCGATGAAACGCGGCAGGTCCGAGAGATAGCGCGGCTTGCCGTCGCGATAGTGGATGCGCGCGAACAGCCCGAGCACCTTGATGTGCCGTTGCAGGCCCATCCATTCGAGCTGCCGGTAGAACTCGCCGAAATCGGCATCCACGGGCAGGCCGGCCTTCTTCGCGCGTTCCCAGTAATACGCGATGCAGTCGAGCTCGAACGCCTCTTCCCAGCTGATGAAGGCGTCGCGCATCAGCGAGGCCATGTCGTAGGTGATCGGACCGTAGACCGCATCCTGGAAATCCAGCACGCCGGGATTCGGCTCGCAGACCATCAGGTTGCGCGGCATGAAATCGCGCAGCATGAAGGTCCGCGGCTGCGCGAGCGCGCTCTGTTCGAGCAGCGTGAAGGTGGCGTCGAGCACCTTGCGTTCGTCCGCCGTGACCTCGCGGCCCAGGTGACGCCCGATGAACCACTCGGGCAACAGCTCCATCTCGCGGCGCAGGAACGCCTGGTCGAAGGCCGGCAGCACGCCTTCGCGCGCCGTCTGCTGGAAGCGGATCAGCGTGTCGATGGCCGAGCGCATCAGGGGCCGCGCATTCGTCTCGTCGAGGACGGAGATGTACGTGGTGGTGCCGAGATCGGTGACGAGCATGAAGCCGGCGTCGAAATCGGCTTCGAGAATCTTCGGCACATGGGACTGCGCCGCTTCCAGCAGGCCCGCGACCTGCACGAATTCACGGCACTTTTCGGGCGGCGGGGCGTCCACCGCGATCAGCGTCGCGCCGAACTCCGCGTCGCTTTCCAGGCGGAAGTAGCGGCGAAAGCTGGCGTCGGCGGAAGCGGGAGCGAGACTGGTGAGGTTCAGCCGGTAGCGTCCGGCAAGACGTTGAAGCCATGCGCCGAGTTGTTCAAGGCGCGCGTCGGAAGGAATGTTCGTCATAAATTCGAGGGGCCAAACATCTTGCCATATAATACCCCACGACTTTTTAAGCGATCCGTTTCACGCCTGGCGCCAGGCCCCCGACGACTGTGAGCGTCATCGTTCAATCGAGTGTCGTCCCTGCTAGCAACGGACCGTCAAGTTCGTGATTGCGGTGAGGGCACGGCCGCCTGCCCGGCGGCATCGGGCGCATGGGACGCAAACGGAATCGAACCGCACCCATCCATGCCGCCACGACAGTTTCCCGTTTTGAAAATCAACGCTGACGCTCAGCCACGCAGGCGGCGGCTCGTCGTCGCGCTGCTGTCCGTGCCGGGGCTGATGCCCGCGCTCGCGCATGCGCAGCTCGTCGGGCCCGCGGCGAATCCGGTCCCGCTCGACGGCGCCGACAGCCTGCGCCTCGCGCCGCAGCTCGAAGAGCGCCCGTTGCAGGCCGGCCAGCAGCCGACCACCTTCCTCCTGGGCGACAAGACCACCGGCACGTCCGACGAGGACATGGCCGCGAAGGGTTCGGCCGAAGTGCGGCGCACGGTGACGGTCATCAAGGCCGACGCGCTGCACTACGACCAGGACACCGACATGGCCGATGCTTTCGGCAATGTCAGGTTGATCAACAACGGCGTGTCGTTCCTCGGTCCGGAAGCGCATCTGAAGGTGGAGGCCAACGAAGGGTTCATGACGAACCCGAAGTACCACTTCAACCTGACGGGCGGTTCGGGCAGCGCCGAGCGCATCGACATGATCGACAACGAGCGTGCGCGCGTCGATCACGGCACCTATACCGCCTGCGCGTGCGCGACCGATCCGGCGTGGTACATCAAGGGCACGTCGTTCGACTTCGATACCGGCGCGGAAGAAGGCATTGCGCACAACGGCGTGCTGTTCTTCCAGGGCGTGCCGGTGTTCGGCAGCCCGTGGATGTCGTTCCCGCTGACCGGCGACCGCCGCAGCGGCCTGTTGCCGCCCACGTTCTCGCTCAGCTCGACGACCGGTTTCGAAGCGACGATCCCGTACTACTTCAACATCGCGCCGAACCGCGACCTCACCATCACGCCGCGCATCATGACGCGCCGCGGCGTGCTGGGCGAGGCGAATTACCGCTATCTGTCGCCCAACTATTCGGGTTCGCTGGACGTCAACTATCTGCCGAACGACCGCGACACGCATACCAACCGTTACGCGATCTTCTGGCAGCACCAGCAGAACTTCGGCAACGGCTTCGGCGGCTATGTCAATTACAACAAGGTTTCGGACTCGCAGTATCCCGAGGACCTGGGCAACGCGTCGAACCAGTTCCTGAACGGCACGCAGCTGCTGTATCAGCAGGAAGCGGGTCTCACGTACAACAACGGCCCGTGGTCGGTGCTTGCCCGCGAACAGCGCTGGCAGACGCTGCAGCCGTCCATTCCGCCGTATGCGCGCGAGCCGCAGGTCAACGTCCAGTACAACAAGTACAACGTCGGCGGCTTCGACTACGGCGCGGAACTGGACGCCACGCGCTTCACGATCTCGCAGGAAGGCGCGACCGACGGCAACCGGCTGTACTTCAATCCGTACCTCAGCTACGGCATCAACGCGCCGGGCTACTTCATCACGCCGAAGGTGCAGTGGCACTTCGCGTCGTATGACCTGAGCCACATCGCCACGTCGCAGGTGTCGGGCTCGTCGCCGCCGGTCGCGGGCCAGCCGAAGAACTTCACCGAGTCGATCCCGACGCTGAGCTTCGACACCGGGCTCGTGTTCGAGCGCTCGGTGCGGCTGTTCGGCCAGGACTATATCCAGACGCTGGAGCCGAGGCTCTACTACGTCTACACGCCGTACCACAACCAGGATTTCGCGCCGATCTTCGACACCTCCGAAGCCGACTTCGGACTGGCCGAGATCTACACGCCGAACACCTTCGTCGGCAACGACCGCATCGCCGACGCCAACCGCATCACGGCCGGCCTGACCACGCGCTTCATCAATCCGGCGACCGGCGACGAACGCGCGCGTTTCGTGATCGCGCAGCAGTACTACTTCGAGAGCCAGCGCGTCACGATCACGCCGGACCAGCTGCCCGACCAGGCCAAGCACTCGGACCTGATCGCGGGCGCGGCGATCAAGCTCGGGGCAGGTTTCGCTTCGGAAACCGCGTTCCAATATAATGTCGACAACAACCAGCTCGTGCGTTCGAGTATCGGTTTCGCGTTCAGTCCCGGCGCGCGCAAGGTGATCAACGTCGGCTATCGCTATACGCGTTCGAACCAGACCACCTTGTCGAACGAGCCGATCAACCAGATCCTGGTGTCCGGCGAATGGCCGCTCACGAACCGCCTCTACGCGGTCGGGCGCGTCAACTACGACATGGCGAGCCATCGTCTCGTCGACGGGCTGCTGGGCTTCCAGTACGATGCCGACTGCTGGGCGCTCGGCTTCGGCGTGCAGCGCTACGCCAACGGTGTCAACACCACGGGCCAGCTTTCGTCGGGCACGCGGGTGCTGGCGCAGCTGACGTTCAAGGGCTTGTCGAACGTCGACAACGGTCTCGTCAGCGCATTCCGCTCGAGTGTCCAGGGGTATCAGTCGCCGCCGCCGGCCGCGCCGCCGCTCGCCCGCTACAGCGATTACGAGTGACATTGCCGCGGCGAGCAACAGACAGGCAACGGACAGGCAACACGCAAGCGGCGCCAGGCAACGGCGCCGCGCACCACACACGCAGCACACGAACGGGTGAAGCTGGAATTTGATGGAGTCTCTGTGTCAAACGTGAAATTGTTTAGATCGACGGCCATCGTGGCGGGCGCGCTCGCCGCAGCGTTGATCCTGAGTACGCCGGCCGGCGCGCAGGCGTTGTCGAACCGCAATGCGCAGGTGGCGGATTCCGTGGTCGCGGTCGTGAACGACGGCGTCATCACGCAGCGCGAACTGGAAGAGCGCACCGCGCTGATCGCCAAGCGTCTCCAGCAGCAGAACGCGCCGCTGCCGCCCGCGGACCAGATGCAGCGCCAGGTGCTCGACCAGATGGTGCTCGAGCGCATCCAGCTTCAGAAGGCGAAGGACGACGGCATCAACGTCGACGACGCCACCGTGAACCGCACGCTCGCCCGCCTGGCCCAGCAGAACCAGATGACGCTCGACGTCTACCGCTCGCGCATCGAGGCACAGGGCGTGCCCTGGGCCACCTTCGTGCGCGACGCGCGCACCGAACTCACGCTGTCGAAGCTGCGCGAGAAGGAAGTCGACAGCAAGATCACCGTGTCGGACGGCGAAGTGGCGAACTACATCGCCAGCCAGCGCGGTCCGGGCGCCCGCAACACGAGCGACCTGCACTTGCAGCACATCATGTTCAAGGTGCCGCAGGACGCGCCCGAGGCGGACGTCGCGGCGGCGCAGGGCAAGGCGGACGCCGTGCTGAAGCAGGCGCTCAACGGCGACGATTTCACCAAGCTCGCCAAGAACAACTCCCAGGACACCGACGCCTCCAAGGGCGGGGATCTCGGCTTCCGTGCGCCGGCTTCGCTGCCGGCGGGCATCGTGACGGCGGTCGCGACGCTGCGTCCGGGTCAGGTCGCGCCGACGCTGCTGCGTACGAGCGGCGGCTTCGAAGTCATCAAGCTGGTGGACCGGCGCGCGAGCCAGGGCACGGCCGCCGACGCCCCCAAGCTCACGCAGACCCACGTGCGCCACATCCTGCTGCGCGTGACGGACGGCATGTCGGAACAGGCGGCGCGCCAGCGGCTGCTCGACATCAAGCAGCAAGTATTGGCGGGCGGCGACTTCGCGAACTTCGCGCGGACCTATTCGCAGGACGGCTCGGCCTCGCAGGGCGGCGACCTCGGCTGGATCAGTCCGGGCGAAACCGTGCCTGAATTCGAGCGCGCGATGAACAACCTGCAGGACGGCGCGGTCAGCGATCCGGTGCGCAGCGAGTACGGCTACCACCTGATCCAGGTGCTCGGCCGTCGCGAGGCGGAAGGCTCGGCGACGCAGCAGCTCGACATCGCACGTCAGGCGATCGGTCAGCGCAAGGCGGAACAGGCCTATTCCGACTGGCTGCGCGAACTGCGCGACACCGCCTACGTCCAGTACAAGGGCGTCGCTGCCCAGGCGCAGCAGTAAGCAGATGAGCACCGCCGACCCCCGCCCGCTCGCCATCGCCATCACGACGGGCGAGCCGGGCGGCGTCGGCCCGGAACTGACGGCGGCGGCGCTCGCGCAGGCCCGCACGCGCTGGCCGCAGGCGCGCTTCACGGTGCTCGGCGACCGCGCGCTGCTCGCCGAACGTGCCGGCGCAAGCTGGCCGGCGGCGGGTGAGCCTGTCGAACTGGAACATCACGCGCTTGCCGTGCCCGCCGAGGCAGGCAAGCTGAACGCGGCCAACGGGCGCTATGTGCTCGGCCTGCTCGATGCCGCCATCGACGGCGCCGTGTCCGGCTGTTTCGACGCCATCGTCACCGCGCCGCTGCAAAAGAGCACCATCAACGACGCCGGCGTGCCCTTCACCGGCCACACCGAATATCTCGCCGAACGCACGCATACGCCGCGCGTGGTCATGATGCTGGCGGGTTCGGGCGAGCGTCCGCTGCGGGTCGCGCTGGCCACCACGCATCTGCCGCTGAAGGACGTGTCGGCCGCACTGAGCGTGGCGGGACTCGTCGAGACCTTGCGCATCATCCATCACGACCTGCGCGCGCATTTCGGCCTGGCCGCGCCGCGCATCCTCGTCACCGGCCTCAACCCGCACGCGGGCGAGAACGGCTATCTGGGCCGCGAGGAAATCGACGTGATCGCGCCTGCGCTCGGACAGGCGCGCGCGCTCGGCATCGACGCACCGGGACCGTATCCCGCCGACACCCTGTTCCAGCCGCGCTATCTGCAGGACGCGGACTGCGTGCTGGCGATGTTCCATGACCAGGGCCTGCCGGTGCTGAAATACGCCACGTTTGGCGAAGGCATCAACGTGACGCTGGGCCTGCCGATCATCCGCACCTCGGTGGATCACGGCACCGCGCTCGATCTCGCCGGCACGGGCCGCGCGGACGCGGGCAGCATGATCGCCGCAATCGACGCCGCCGTCACGATGGCGCGCCACAAACGCACGGCCTGAAAGCCGCCGCGCGAGCTTCATTCAAACGAACATGCCGACCAAACATCAAGGCCATTTCGCGCGCAAGCGCTTCGGGCAGAACTTCCTCGTCGATCAGGGCATCATCGATTCGATCGTCGACACCATCGCGCCCCGCCGCGGCGAGCGCATGGTCGAGATCGGGCCGGGCCTGGCCGCGCTGACCGAACCGCTGATCGAAAGAGTGGCGACGCCGGAATCGCCGCTGCATGCGGTGGAGCTGGACCGCGACCTGATCGGGCGGCTGGAGAAGCGTTTCGGCGAGCGTCTGGTCGTGCATTCCGCCGATGCCCTCGAATTCGATTTCGGCGCGCTTGCTCAAGCTGATGAGAGCGGCAAGCCTACGCTGCGCATCGTCGGCAATCTGCCGTACAACATTTCGAGCCCGCTGCTGTTTCATCTCACGCGTTTCGCGCACCGGGTGATCGACCAGCACTTCATGTTGCAGGACGAAGTGGTGGACCGGATGATCGCTGAACCCGCCAGCAAGGACTACGGGCGCCTGTCCGTGATGCTGCAATACCGCTACGTGATGGACAAGCTGCTCGACGTGCCGCCCGAATCGTTCAATCCGCCGCCGAAGGTAAATTCCGCGATCGTGCGCATGATTCCGTTCGCGCCGCACGAGTTGCCCGACGTGGATGAGAACGCGCTGTCGGACGTCGTGAAGGCGGCCTTCGCACAGCGTCGCAAGGTCTTGCGCAACAACCTGTCGGCTTACCGCGAGTCGATCGATTTCGATGCCATCGGTTTCGATCTCACCCGCCGCGCCGAGGAAGTGCCGGTCGCGGAGTTCGTCGCGCTGGCGCAGGCGCTGCAACGCTCGCGCCGGGCGCCATCCTGACATCAGGACTGAATCGGGCACTACTGTGCGCCGGCATCGGCGAGCCGGTTCATCAGGCGTTCGAGCCTTGCACGCTGGTCACGCTGAAGTCCACGCGTCGCGCTCACCTGGCACACGCGGCTGCGCCAGTAAGTCTGGCCAAACAGCGAATTCGCGCCTTCCGCCGAGAGCACGCGTTCCAGATGGCGGATCGCGGCATCGACGTTGCCCGGCGTGTACGGGCTCGTGATCGCGGCGTGTCGCTGGTGTCGTTCGAGTGTTTCGTTCATCGTTCTGGCCTCGTGTCGCGTTGATTCCGGACGGCTGATTCTGTGGGCCGCGCGGGACATCCGGCGTCCCGAACGGTCAGGGCACACCGGGACACGATTTGTCCGGAGCGGCTGTCAGAATCGACCGCCCGGTCCTCGCGGGCCGGCGGCAACCTTTCATCACGGAGACAGCGCATGCGCTTCATACACGCGGCGGACATCCATCTGGACAGCCCTCTGCACGGCTTGTCCGCCTACGCCGACGCACCCGCCGACATGCTGCGCAACGCCACGCGCGAGGCCTTCTCGAGGCTCGTTACGGTCGCGGTGGACGAGCAGGTCGACTTCATGATCATTGCCGGCGATCTTTACGACGGCACCTGGCGCGACCACAACACCGGCATCTTCTTTTGCCGCGAGATGGGCCGTCTGCGCCGCGCGGGCATTCCGGTGTATGTGCTGTTCGGCAACCACGACGCCGAAAGCGAAATGACGAGCCAGTTGCAGCTGCCGGACAACGTCCGTACGTTCTCGGCGAGAAAGCCGCAGACCTTCCGCATCGACGCGCTCAAGGTCGCGCTGCACGGCCACAGCTTCAAGGAAAAGGCCGTCACGACGAACCTCGTCACCGCGTATCCGGCGCCGGTCGCGGGCTACTTCAACATCGGCGTGCTGCATACCGCGCTCGAAGGCGCCGCGCAGCACGCGAGCTACGCGCCGTGCTCGGTCGCGGAACTGCACGCGAAGCAGTATCACTACTGGGCGCTCGGGCACGTGCATGAATATGCGATCTGGCAGGACGCGTCGACCATCGTGTTTCCGGGCAATCTGCAAGGACGCAACATCCGCGAGACCGGGCGGCGCGGCGCCGTGCTGGTGACGGTGTCGGAGGCGGAAGAGGTGAGCGTCGAGCGGCTGTTCATCGACGTGCTGCGCTGGGAAGCCGTGAGCGTCGATGCCTCGCAGGCCGCGACGCTCGATGAAGTCGCGCGCGCGGTCGGCCGTGCGCTCGAAGCGCTGGTGGACGATGCGGCGTCGCCGGTGCCGCATGCCGTGCGCGTGACGATCACCGGCGCGACCCAGGCGCACGGCGAGCTGTTCGGACTCGCGACGCAATTGCGCGCCGAAGTGCTCGCGCAGATCGCGGCGATCAGCCACGACCGGCTGTGGCTGGAAAAGGTGAAAGTCGCGACCCGGCCGCTGTCGCAGGAAGTGCCCACGGCCGGACGCAGCGACGCGCTCGCCGACCTGCACGGCCTCCTGATCGAAGCGGAATCCGACCCGGAGTTTCTGGAGATGCTCAAGGAAAGACTGATCGTGCTGGCGACGCAGGCGCCGAGCGAGTTGCAGAAGGCCGTGCCCGAGCTCGAGCAGGTGCGCAACGGCCAACTGGCGGCGCTCGTGAGCGAGGTGCGCTCCGGGCTCATCGCGCAGCTGGCGGACGCGGAGTAAGCCCATGCGCATCGGCAGACTCGAACTCATCCGCTACGGCAAATTCACCGGCCACGACGTGGATTTCCCGGTGGCGGAGCATGACTTTCATTTTGTCGTCGGTCCGAACGAGGCCGGCAAGTCGACCATCAAGAACGCCATTGCCGAGCTGCTGTTCGGCATGCCGCACAGCTCGCCGCTCGCGTTCGTGCATCCGCAGAGCGATCTGCGGCTCGGCGCGTCGCTCGAACTGGACGGCTCGGCGTTCGCGTTTCATCGCACGAAGAGCCGCAAGTCGTCGCTCACGGCGCCGAACGGCGACCCGCTCGCCGCCGACGCGCTCACGCCGTTCCTCGGCGCCGCCGACAAGCACTTTTTCGAGCAGATGTACTGCCTGAATCACGACGCGCTGCGGCGCGGCGGCGACGCCATTCTCGATGCCTCGAGCGATGTCGGGCAGGTGCTGTTCCAGTCGGCGGCGGGCATCGCGAGTCTCGGCGACGTGCGTCAGCGCCTCGCGGACGAAGCGGACCGGCTGTGGGCCCGGCGCAAGTCGGGCGATCGGGCGTATTACGCCGGTCTCAAGCAATTCGACGAAGCCAGCGCCGAGCTGAAGACGGCCAGCGTGCGCACGGCGCAATGGCGGCGCGCGCAGGGCGCGGTCGAGGAGGCTGAGGAGAAGCGCCGCGAACAGGACCTCCAGCGTGCGGCGCTCGAAGCGCAGCGCGGCCGGCTCGAACGCGTGAGGCGCGTGGCGCCGCATCTGAACGTGTGGCGCGAGAAGAGCGCCGAGTTGCGCGAGCTGGGCGAGGTGCGGGAGTTGCCGGCCGACGCCGGAGCGACGCTGCAGAATGCGCTGACGCGGCTGGCGTCCGCTGAACGGGCGGTCGAATTGCATGTGGCTGAAGCGGCGCGCTTGCAGATCGAAGCGGATACCATCCAGCCCGACCGGACAATGCTCGCCGCGCAGGCGCGCATTCGTGCGCTCGATGCCGCGCGCGAACGCACGGCGAATCACGCCGGCGAGATCGCGCGGCTGGAAAACGAAGTGGACATGCGGCAGCGGCAGGTCGCGCAGCACAGCGCGCAACTCGGCTGGCCGCAGGACGAAGCGGGCGCGCGTCACGCGCTGCCCGGCGCGCTCGTGCTCCAGACCCTGTCGAGCCTGATGCTGGAGCGCGGCGGATTGCAGCAAACGGCGCGCAACGCCGGGCAGGCCGCCGATGAAGCCGCGAAGCAGATCGATATGCTGAAGACGCGGCTGGCTGGAATCGACGGCGGCGAGGTGTCGCCGGCGTTGCGTGCCGCCTTGCGCGCGGCGCAGAAGTATCGCGATTCGGGCACCGAGCAACGGCGTCTCGAAGACGCGAAGCGCGAAGCCGAGCAGGCGCTCGACGCGGGTCTCGCCGCGCTCGGACGCTGGACGCGGCCGGTCGACGCGTTGCAGTCGATGACGCTGCCAGCGCAGGAGCGCATCGCGACGCTGCGACGCGAGCGGCAGGAGCGGGCATCGCGCGTGACGCTCGCCGAGGATCGGCTGGACGAGGCGCGCGACGATCGGCGCGCGGCGCAGCATGCGCTGGACGAACTGGTCGAAACACACGACGTCGTGACCGCCGCCGAAGTGCGCGATGCCCGTGCGACGCGCGATGCCGCGTGGCACGCGATCCGTTCGGGCGAAGTTGCGCTTGCCGCGGGCGCGCCGGGCTTCGAGCAGCAGCTGCATGCATCGGACGGGCTGGCGGACCGCCAGTTGGGCTCGGTCGGGCAGGCGACGCAACTGACGGCGCTGAAGCGGCGCATCGTCAGCGCGGAAGAAACACTCGCGCGGCGTGAGGAAGCTGTGCGCGAAGCCGCGACCGCATTGACGCAGTTCAACGACGACTGGCGCGCGCTCGCCGTGCAGGCGGGCCTCGCGGAGATGCCGCTGGACGATGCGCCGGCGTGGATGGCATCGCGCGATGCGGTGCTGACGGCGGCGCAGGCGCTGCACGCTTGCAGCGCGGAACTGACGCGCGAAGCCGCCGATGCCGCCGCGCGCCGCGATGAACTCGCGCGTCAGTTGAGTGCATCCGGCGCACCGGAGGATCTGCACGCCGGTATCGATGCGCTGTGCGACAGCGCCGAGGCACGCATTGCCGCCATCGACGAAGCGGGCGTGACGCGGCGCAATCTCCAGGCACAGCTCGACGAAGCGCAGGCCGAACGCGGCGCACGCGAAGGCGCGGCCAAGGCGGCGCGTGAAGCGTTCGAGCGCTGGCAGCGGGACTGGACGGCGGCGCTCGACAAGGCAGGCCTCGCACGCGCCGTGGATTCGCAGGCGGCGGCCGAAACGGCGCTCGACATCGTGAAGCAGATCGGCGAGCAGTTGACGCACGTGGACGGCATTCGCAGCGGTCAGATCGAAGCCAGGCGCCACGCGCTTGCCACGCTCGATGCCGAGGCCGAGCAACTGGCGCAGGAACTCGACGCGTCGCTGACCGCAGCGGGCGCGTCGCGGATCGCGACGGAGCTGTCGGCGCGGCTCGATCGCGCCGTGGCCGCGCAGGCCGACAGCGATCGGCTGAAGAAGGAACATGCGGCGGCGGAGACGCAGGTGAGCCACGCGAGACTCGAAGTGGAGGAAGCGAAGGCCACGTTGCGGCCGCTCTACGAACTGGCGGCGGTGGACACGCCCGATGCGCTCGCGCCGCTGATCGCGCAATCGCATCAAAAGGGGCAGCTCAAGGCCGCCGCCGACGACGCGCGCGCCGCGCTCATCCAGGGCGGCGATGGCCTCGCGCTCGACGAGCTCGTCGCGGAAGTGGAGGGCGCGGACATGCCGAACGTGGCGGCGGAACTGTCGCGGATCGGCGCGGCGCTGTCGGAGTCGGTGAATGCGGCGCACGACATCGCGGCGGCGCTCGAAAGTGCGCGGCGCGAACTGGCGGCCATTTCTGGCGACGCCAACGCCGCCCGCGCCGAGGCGAAGCGGCAGGAAGCGCTGGCCTCCATGGCCGATGCCGCCGAACGTTTCGTCAAGGTCGAAACCGCTTCGACGCTGCTGAAATGGGCGATCGACCGTTATCGCGAACGCCGTCAGGGCCCGATGCTGTCGCGCGCCAGTGCGATCTTCGCCGAACTGACGCTCGGCAATTTCTCGCGGCTGGTCGTGGACTACGATCGCCAGCCGATGGCGCTCTCCGCGGTGCGAGTGAGCGGCGAGCATGTCGAGATCGGCGGAATGAGCGAGGGCACGCGCGACCAGCTGTATCTCGCGTTGCGCCTCGCGGCACTGGAGGAACATGGCGAGCGCGCAGCGTCGCTGCCATTCGTCGCCGACGACCTCTTCATCAACTTCGACGACGGCCGTGCGCGCGCCGGTCTGCGTGTGCTCGCGCAACTCGCGAAGCGTACCCAGGTGATCTTCCTGAGCCATCACGATCATCTGGTCGAGATCGTGCGCGAGGTGTTCGGGCCGCAGGTCAACGTGCGTTACATGGGCTGACGCGTCTTGCGCGTATCGTGCGTCAGGCGTCGTGCAGCAGGGCATCGAGGCGCAGAAGCGCATTGCGCGCGCCATCCGCGATGCCGACACCCCGGTCCGGCGCAATGGCGTGCTCACGCGGATTGATGCGGATCACGCGCGATCCGTTGCGTTCGCTGAAGCGCCTGACCGTGGGCAGCGCACGCCCCGCGCCGAGTTCGACGACCACCAGCCGTTCGACGCCGTGCAGCCACGCAGCCAGCCGGCGTTCCTGTTGCGCCGAGCGCCGCTCGATCCAGTTCCAGTCGCCGAACATCAGGATGTTCGGTCGCGCCAGCGCATGACAACGCGGGCAGCGCGGCGGCGCATTGAGCAGTTCACAGCGCGCTTCATCGACGACGGGATCGAAGCCGTCCGCGGACCAGAGATCATGCGTGCAGGCGTCCAGGCATTGCAGCGTGTCGATCGCGCCGTGACATTCGGCGATGCGCTCCGGTGCAAAACCCGCGCGCTGGAACTGGCCATCGACATTGCTCGTGAATACGAACGCGCCGTGCGGCATGCGCGCCGCCCAGCGCTTCAGCAGGTGGAAGCCCTCATGCGGCTGCGTTGCCCGGTACAGCGCCAGCCGATGCCCGTAGAAGCCCCACGTCAGTTGCGGATGGCGCACGAAGCCCGCGGGATTGGCCATGTCCTCGAACGAGAAGCCGTGATGCCGCAGTGCCGGATACGCGCGCCAGAACCCTTCCGGTCCGCGAAAGTCCGGCAAGCCCGAGTCGACGCCCATGCCGGCGCCGGCGGTGACGAGCAGGCCATCGGCGGCGCGGATCCAGGCGGCGGCCTGGTCGAGCAGCGCGGTGTCGTTCATGGCGACGTGCCTTCGACATAACGGTTGGCGAGCTTGCGATAGTCTTGCGCGAATTCATCGCGCAGGGTCTGCGGCGCGAGGATCTCGACGTTCGCGCCGAGGGCGCGCAGCCACCAGCGCAGTTTCAGGCTCGGCGTGACGGTGCCGGAGATTTTCGTGCGGCCGTCGGGCAGAGTATCGATCTGCTGATCCTTCGACATCGGCGATTCGCGCAGCTGATTGCCGGCGTGGCCTTCGAAGGCGAGTTCGAGACGCACAGCGGGCTCGGGCAGGAAATCGAACACCTGCTGCGTCTCGATGTACTTGCGCAGCTTGAAGTCCTCGGGATAGGTGAAGGCCTCGCCGGATTCCATCACCGAGCGAATCCGGTCGAGCCGATACAGCGTGCGCATCCATTCGGTTTCGCCTTTCTCGGGACGCGGCGCGCGCTTCGGATCCTGTGCGACCATGTACATCACGCCCGCCGATTCCACCAGCGCGAGCGGCCAGAGCGTGCGGGTCTTCGGTTCATCGGTCTGGCTGCCGCTTTCGTTCTTCTCGTTCTTTTCGCTCTTGTACGCGGGACGGTATTGCACGAGCAGTTCGCGCTCGAAGAAGGTCGCGGTCGCGACAGCCTGGAAGATCTCCGGACGCAGCTTCGGACGAATCAGCGTGAAGGCGCCATCGACGGAATCGATCTTGTCCGCCCACGCGCGATAGATGCGGCTGTCCTCTTTTTCCTGCGACAGCCGCGCCTCGGCGGCCTTGAAGAGCGGATCGATGTCGCGGGTCACGGCGTTCGGCAGCTTGTTGCCGGCGAAGCGCTGGAGGATATGGAACGCCACGGCCTCGGATGCGCTCATCAGTCCGACACCTTCCTGCAGACCGTGCAGCCAGGGCTTGCGTTGCCACAGCAGTTCGCGGCCGTTGAGCATCGAGACGACGCGGCCGTCCGCTTCGAGCGCCGTCAAGTGACGCTGCACCTTCTTCGTATAGCCGACGCGATGCCCGCGCTCCTCCAGACGGCGGCGAATTTCCGGCGTGGGAAGCCAGGCGGTGGCGTCCCGTTCGGTCGGCAGCACGCGGAGGATGGCTTCGTCGAGGCTGTTGGTCATGGCTTGGGCGAGTTGGGAACCGCGTTCGATTATAAGAAGCACCGGGACAGATTGTGTCCTGGTGCTCCGGCGGCACTCGCCGTGCTTCGATTTCAGATTGTTCTGGTGACGCCGCTCGATGGAAGCGGAAAGAATCCGCTCCCGGTCAGTTTATGGGTGGGGAACCGCTTTGCTATCGAGGGGCGACATCATGAGCAAGCGCGATCAAGTAGAAGTGTGCAAAGCGCTCACGCAAAAGAAAAGGGCTCAGCATGCGCTGAGCCCTTTGAATCTTTTGGTAGGCCGTACGGGATTCGAACCTGTGACCAACGGATTAAAAGAACGTTGAATGCAACGCACACCGTTGATTACAAAGGAGAATCCAGATGCTCGCACCTGACCGCGAATCGGATCAAACAGATACACCCCCCACGGTTTCCCCCACGGCGAAGCCAGTCCCTGTGGGGGCGAACGACTACTCGGCACAGCGCGAGTGGGAGCACTACCAAGTCCAGCGCGGTATCGAACGTTACCGCCGGACCCTCATCGCGCAGAAGCAGGACGGCACGACGATCGACCGGAATCTCGGCGAGGTCCACCACGGCCAGCGCATCGCCAGCGAACTGATCGGCCCGATGGTCGAGGCGGTGCAGGCGAAGAAGGCAGAGTACCTCGGGAAGCTCGAGGACCCCAAGTCGAAGCGGATCAACGACGCCTCGGGCATCTTCGGGTGTCTCGATGAGGAAACGATCGCCGCCTGTGCCGTCCTGACCGCCTTGGCGAATCCCGTCGAGGCCGGCTGGACGTCCGTGCGCCGCGCGTGCGCCGCTCGGCTGCGCCACGAGATCGAGTACCAGCAGTGGGCACGCCGGGAGCGCGAAGCCGAGAAGGCCCGCAAGGAGACCGGCGAGGACGGCATCAATATGTTCAAGCTGATGCTCAAGAGAAACAACGGGGATGTCGATAAACGAGTCTTCGACAAGTGGTCGAAGAAAACGACGACCCTGGTCAAGGAAGAGTGGACGCACGAGCAGACCATCCATATCGGGTCAGCCGTTATGTCCCTTTTCGTTGAAGCCAACGGATGGTTCGAGGTGAAGGAGCAGCGTGACGAAGGTCAGAAGTTCCCGAAGCTGGTCTTCGGGATGACCCAGACCGCGCTGGCCCTCACGGCGAGCCTGAAGCAGTCATGTGAACTCCAGCGGCCTTTCCTCGCACCGATGATCTGCGAGCCGCAGGATTACGCCTACCAACCTGAGCCTGAAAGTAAAGCGAGTTGCTGAGATGAACACTCAAGACACCAAGCGAATCACCCTGCCGTTCTTCGGCGCCACGATGCCGGTCGAAGTGCCGGTCCCGATCCGCCTCGGCGACCCCGCGTGGGAGCGTCAGGTTCACCCGATGGTCCGCGAGGCCGTCGAGGCGCGTTATTGCGCCCAGAAGTAAAGCGAGTCACTTACCAAACCACAGGAGCATCGCCATGGCAAGCCGCAAACCCGCAGCCTCGACCCAGTTGAAAGAAGCCCAAGCCAAGATCGCTGAACTCGAGTCGCGCATCAAGACCAGCGAGATGTACAAGGGCTGGGCCGAGAGCAGCAACAAGGAATCCCGCGCCGAACTCGACGACACCCACGCGATCCTCGACGTGATGCCCGGTGCGCTCCCGCGCAAAGACGGCGAAGGCAATAGCCGGTCGGCGCACGTCCGTCTGGCGTCGTATCTCGCCTCGAAGTAAAGCAAGTCACTTACTCACACCTCTCCGTTCACTGGACCTGACACCATGACGAAGCTCAACGGCGGTTACCTGACTCTCAAGACCGACGCGGTCAAGAGCAACGACTTCACCAACGCGCACACCGCGTCCCTCGACGTCCCGCTCAAGGGCGCCCACCTCGCGGCGCTGAACTGGATTCAGAAGACCCGCTGGGCGGTGAACCGCGACGTCCTCGACGTGGCGAATGCCTGCAAAAACCGGGGCCTGGACGTCCCGGGCTTCCCGGCCGGCGAGGAAATTCCGCTTCCGGAGTACCCGGCCCATCTCGAGAAGACCTCCGAGGAGTTCAAGCGGCACATCCGCGACCGCGAGAAGATTCACAACGAGAACGCGCGGAACGCCGGCATGCGGCTGAAGCTGTTCGCGATGCTGGGCATGGCCGACGAACTCGCCGACTTCCCGGCTCTGTGGTTCCCGCACTATGCGGACTTCCGTGGTCGATTCTACCCGCGCCCGCAGGACCTGCACACGCAGGGCGACTCGCTGGTCAAGGGCCTGCTCCGGTTCTCCGAGCCGGTCGCGGTGACCGACCGGGGCTGGTACTGGATTCGCGTGAACACCGCGAACTACTTCGGCTTCGACAAGGCGACGCTAGAGGAGCGCCAGCAGTGGACCCTGGATCATCTCGAGGGCATCCTGGCCGTCGCCAACGACCCGATCGACGACCACAAGGCGTTCGAGTTCTGGACCCAGGCAGACAGCCCGTGGGAGTTCCTTGCGGCCTGCTACGAGGTCAAGCGCGTCTGCGACTACATGATGGTCAACCGGACGGTCGAAGGCTTCCTGTCGACGATGGTGTGTCGCTATGACGCCACGTGCTCGGGCATCCAGCATCTCGCGGCCCTCATGAAGGACCCTCTCGCGGCCGAGCAGGTCAACGTGAAGCCGATGGGGATCCGGGCCGACATCTATAAGAAGGTGGCGGAACTGGTGAAGCAGGCGATCCAGCTTGACCTCGTGAACTCCACGACCGCCGAGATGGCGGCGCTGTGGGTCGGCAAGGTAGAGCGGTCGACCGTCAAGCGGGCGGTCATGACGACCCCGTACGGCGTCTCGGAGCGCGGCATCCTGACCCAGTTGATCCAAGACGGGTTCGCGGACCACATCGAGAACGGCAAGGAGCGCTATGCCGCCGCCCAGTACCTGACCGAGAAGATCGTCGGGGCACTGGACGACAGCATCGAAGCCCCGCGCACGGCCATGGGGTACTTCCGACAGGTCGCGGCGCACCTCGAAGAGAAGGGCCTGCCCCTCTCGTGGGAAACCCCGTCAGGCTTCTCGGCCAAGCAGGCGTACTGGAAGACCGCCGAGAAGCGCGTGTCGACCCTGAGCGGCGACGTGATGATCCGCTTCGAGGAACCGCAGGCTGGCTTCAAGCCGGGTAAGCAGGTCCTCGGGGCGGCACCGAACGTCGTGCACTCATTCGATGCGACGCACCTCGCGATGGTCTGCGTGAAGATGAAGGAGGCAGGCGTGCGCGACCTCGCGTTCGTTCACGACTCGTTCGGCTGTCACGCGGAGAACAGTGACCTCCTGCTGGCCGAGACGAAGAACGCCTTCGTCGAACTGTACAGCGAGGACACGCTGGAGCAGTGGAGGCAGTCCGTGATCCGGCTGACGGGGGTGGAAGACATCCCTGCGATCCCCACGCTCGGCTCCCTGGAGGTGTCCGCAGTCTATGACTCGGAGTTCTTTTTCTCCTGAAGTAAAGCGAGTTGCTTACAAGCGACTCATTGATTAAACCCGCACAGGGTGACGACCCTATCGGCTCGCTTCGGCGGGCCGTTTTCATTTCCTCTCTGGACTTTCAAACCATGACCAAGCTGACATACAAATCCGCCGCTGACCTGATCGCTGACTTCAAGGCTGGCGCGAAGTTCGAAGTCCGTGGCCTCTCGACGGGTACCAAGTCCGTCACTGACATCACTGCCCACAATTATGGCTTCGGTGGTTTCGCTGTGAAGCACAGCACCTATGAGTCCATGGATTGCTTCCGCGTCGACGGTACGCACCCGGGTGATTCGCGCGTTTTCCTCGTGAAGATCGCGGACGCTCCCGTGACCATCGGGAAAGGCGGGGTGTTCCCGCTGCCGTTCAAGACGTCGCAGGAGATCGTCGAGGCGTTCACGCGCGGCGCGAAGTTCGTCATCGAGTTGGACGGGAAGCAGAGCCGCGTCACTTCGCTCACGAAGCAGGGTGAGGACTTCAACGTGTTCAACGGCGGCACGTCCCCCTTCAGCCTGTTCCGCGCGAACGGGACACATCCGTTCGACTACAAGCTCATCATGACCGCCGCGCCGTCCCCGGCCCTCGCCGAGCAACTCAAGACGAAGCTGACGGCGCCGATCGAAGACTCCGTGATCGCCCCCGAGCCGTTCCTGAAGCGCGTGCTGGCCGGCGAACACTTCCACGTCCCGGCGACTCGCGAAGTCCTGCACTCGGTCGAGTTCAAGACCGGGGCACTGTTCGTCAGCTTGATCGACGAACAAGGTAACCAGCGCACTTCGGACAACTATAACCACGAAGGGAAGCACAAGTGGGTCGCCGGCCGATCGCTGGTGGCCGGCCCGCTCCCGAAGAAGCCTGAGCCGGAGCGCAAGCAGGTCAACGTCGACATCTACCGCCACGCCTTCAACGGCTCCCTGTTCGTCATCCGCGAAGGCGAAGTGGTCCCGAACATTCGCGGGATCAGCAACGCGACCAAGGTCGGCTCGACCGTCATCGCAGAACCCCAGAAGTAACCCCTCCACCTCCCCGCACCACCCCGGGATAGAGCGGCGCTCGGTCCCGGGCCGTCGCTCGCCCATCTCCTACATCATCTCAAGGCATTCAAATGGCAGAAGCAAAGAAGGGCAAGTCGAAGATCGTCGGCAAGTTCGTGACCCCCAAGGGCACGTTCAAGTACGCGTGGCTCGCCAAGCCGGACAACAGCGAGTACGGCAAGGGCAAGTTCAAGTGCGCGATCCTGCTCGAGCAGGGCGTGAAGGAGAACGACGACTTCGCCAAGAAGCTGAACGATCTCCACAAGGCCGGCAAGGGCAAGGCAGACGCCCGCCCGGCCAAGGACGGCTCGGCCCTGGCTGACGCTGCGATGGAAGAAGGCAACGACAAGAAGGAGTCGCTGCGAGGCCACTGGGTCATCACGGCGAAGTCGAAGCAGAAGCCGGAGCAGAAGGCGGCGGACGGCAAGACCGATCTCCGCGAGACCGCCAAGTCGGGCGACTACGGTCGCATGTCGATCGCCGCGTCGGAGTACGACACCGGCTCGAACAAGGGCGTCACGCTGTACCTGAACGGCATCAAGCTGCTCGAGCGCCACGCTCAGTCGAACCTCGGATTCGAAGACGAGTCCGGCGACTACGAGAACGACGACACGGAACCCTCGATGGACGAGGACGAGTCGGAAGGCAGCGGTGAAGGCTCGTCGGGTTCGAATGACGACCAAGATTTCTGAGTTCCGTCTCAACGTGGTGCCCTTGCCGGCACCGCGTCCCCGGGTGTCGAAGTTCGGCACCTACATGCCTGCGTCGTACAAGGTGTACCAGAAGGCCATCGCCGCAGCACTCCCCACGAAGCCCGCGACCCCGCTGACCGACGAGTTGATCGTCGCGATCGAGTTCGTCTGTAAGCCGATCGCGAAGTCGAAGTTCTCGACCCCCATGGGCGACCTCGACAACTTCGCGAAGGGCGTCATGGACACGCTCACGGACGAGGGCTGGTGGGAAGACGACCGGCAAATCATGTCTCTCCTGCTGACCAAGCGCTTCCCCGAACCGGGCGAAGCCCCGCACATCAACGTTGCAATTCAACCGACCGAATAACCATGATCCTCATCCTCATCAAGCTGCTCGACCGCCTCTCCGTCGCCATGGAATCCGCCATCGCACGCGAGCAGGCCAAGCTCGACGCCAAGCTCAAGTCGGCCGCTGACCTTGTGTCGCAGGCCAACGCCCACCGACGCGCCATCAACACGGGCCGCAAGGTCTCTGCCGTGATCGGCGCCGTGGTCGCAGATACGCAGCCGAAGGTCGTCGTCGCCGAGACGACGGACACGGAAGCGAAGTAAAGGCATCGCCCGGGCCTCACCGGGCGGCTCTCAACCACACCCTACTGACATGCAGACCAACATGAAACTCTCCCCGCAAGCCCAACTCGTCCTCCGTCACCTCCAGTCGGTGGGCAGCATCACCAACGTCGAAGCCAACGCCGTGCACAAGGTGCGCAGCGTGAGCCGCCGGATCACGGAGATTCAGGATGCCGGCGTGAAGATCGCCAAGGTCCGTCGCCGCGACCACACGGGCCAGGTCTACGTCCGCTACTCGCTGACGAAGTGAAGTTCGAGCACGTCACGTTCATCCCTGTCGCCAACGAGGCGGCGGGGGAACAGGTCTGTGACGGCTGTGTCTTCTCCGACCGCCGCACGTACATGGTCTCGGACTGCCATGCCCACGCGTGCTTCTCCGACGACTTCCCTGAAGGTCATCACCTCCGCGAAGCGCGGAACATCATCTGGGTTCGACCGCAATGAAGAAACTCCTGATCCTCGCCGTGCTGGCGCTGGCCGGTACGGCGCACGCCGCTGACCAACTCGTCGACACCGACAAGCACGAACTCCCGACGCACCGTCTGCAGTTCAGCGACACGCTGGACGTCGTGCAGGACCCCAAGAACAACGTCGTCTGCTACGTGGCCCGTCAGTCGGACAGCCACGCCATGCAGTTGCAGTGCCTGAAGGTGAAGTGATGAAGGCCAAGTTCCTCAGCTTCTTCGCGAAGCCTCTCGCCGTCCTGCTGCTCCTCCTGTGTCTCGTCGCCTATCCGTTCGCGCTGCTGCGCGAGGGGTTCGACCACATGCGGGCCGAGCACCGCTGGTGCTGGCAGGGCGGGTTCCTGAAGGGCATCCGCGACTGCTACCTGGAGTTGCGCGACCACTTCAAGGCGTGACATGCGCCGTTACCGCGACGTCCTAGTCCAGCCCGGCTGCGGCCTAGACCAAGCACTCGAGGCCGGGGATCGAACCCTGGCCTCTTTCATTTACGAGGCGTGCGAGGAGCAGTACCAGCGCACGCATTACGGAGCAGACAATGAGCCGACACATCTCCGACGCCGTAATCCACAGCAACCTGATCCCGACTGCGCATCAAGCCCAGACGTCGCTGATCTCTGACATCAAAGCGGAACCGATGCTGTTCCGCGCCGATCCCGCCTTCGCCTTCGTTCACGGCGACTTGCTGACGATGGACTTCCTCCACGCGGCAGCGACGCTGTGGGGCGACGGCACTATCGAATCCCTGAAGGGCTGCATCGTGGACTCCCGCCATCACATGCTGATGCCCGGGATGGTCCCGTGCATCCCCGGCTGGCACACGGACGACGCGCCGCGCAGCAAGGATTACTGCGACGGTCAGCCGAACATCTTCGATCCCGAGTACGAGACCCGGCATCTGCTGTGTGTCGTCGACGCGGGCACCGGGAGTCTCACCGAGTTCCTGCGCGGTCCCGTGGACCTCGACCGGCAAGTGATCGAGAGCCACCACACGGCGTTCGGTACGAACTTCTACAAGGCAGTGGACAGCCAGATCGAGTATGGCTCCGTCGCGGCTGACTGCGAGCGCGTGACCCCGCTGTCCGGCGACATCGTCGAGTTCGACGTCCACTCGTGGCACCGAGGCGTCCCCGCCAAAGCACGCGGCTTCCGATTCTTCATCCGGATCACCCGCAACTCCAAGCACAAGGTCGAGAACGAACTGCGCAGCAACGCGCAGGTGTACATCACCGACACCTCCTACGGATGGTAGCCCATGGAATTCAAGCCATTCCCTAAGACCCCGCGACTCAAGCGCGACATCATCATCACCGAGAAGCTGGACGGCACGAACGCTCAGGTGGTGATTTCCTTCGAGCCACTGGACTCGCGCTTCGGGGTCGACATGACAAACGTGATCGCCGTGAAGGAGTCGACGCTCCCGCGTCACTCGTACTTCATGCGCGTCGGTTCGCGCACCCGTTGGATAACCCCGGGTAAGACGACGGACAACTACGGCTTCGCCGGCTGGTGCAGGGACAACGCCGACGAACTCTTCAAGCTGGGCGAAGGCCAGCACTTCGGCGAGTGGTACGGCCAGGGCATCCAACGGGGCTACGGTCTCGACCACAAGCGCTTCGCTTTGTTCAACACGGCCCGATGGGGCGACCACAACTCGGACACCCCGAAGTGCTGCGAGGTGGTACCGGTTCTCCGTGTGGGGCCTATGGCGAGCGTGGAGTACGCCATGAACGAACTACGTGTACACGGCAGCAGCGCGGTCCCCGGCTTCGACCGGCCCGAGGGAATCATCGTCTACCACACGGCCTCGCAGCAGAACTTCAAGGTGCTGATCGAGAACGACCACATGCCCAAGGGCGAGACCAACAAGGAATCAGCATGAAAAAGCAGCAACCCCAGACGGTCACCGTCAAGTTCCGTGGCTACTTCGCAGCGAAGATCGGCGCGGACCTGTACCAGCTTCGCGGTCGCGGCGAGCGTCGGAACGTCAGCCACGCTGAACTCGTGTCGATGCTGAACGCCCGTCCGAAGAAGCGGGTGAGTAAGTGAGGCCGAAGACCTTCGCACAGGCGCAGGTCTCGTTCTTCTACCTCCTGCGCAAAGACGGGACGGTCTATGACGGCCCGTATCTGAGTAAGGGCCCCGCGACGTCGCGGCTGAAGTCCCTCCAGCGCTCGTATGACTGGGCAAAGCAGATGCGCCCGAACGAGGAACCGAAGTGCTCGCAGGCTTCCGCCTTCGATCTCGTTGAGGTCGTGTACGACCGCCGCCCTAACTGTCTCGTCCACAAATTCAAGGGGTGACATGCAGCAGCACGAATCCGATTCAACACTGCTGTCGAAGGGTCCGTGCGACAACTGCGGATCAAGCGACGCCAACGGGGAGTACGACGATGGGCACACGCACTGCTTCTCGTGTGGCAACACGATACAGCCGGAAGGAGATTCAACCCGGCGAAGTGATTCGAGTGGCGCTGTACGCGGGGGGCGACCAGCCGATCTTCTTCCTGGTGAGTTCAAGTCCCTCGGCAAGCGAGGCATCGAAGAGTCGACCTGCCGCAAGTATGACTACCGAGTGGGCAAGGACCACCACGGGAAGTCTGTGCAGATCGCGACGTACTACGACGCCTCTGGAAGCCCTGTAGCGCAGAAGCTCCGCGACGCCGACAAGAATTTCTCCTGCCTCGGCAAGATGAAGTCCGCCGGCCTCTACGGTCAGCATCTGTTCCGAACGACCGGCAAGAAGGTGATCGTTACAGAGGGCGAGATCGACTGCCTCTCCGTGGCTCAGGCGCTGTCCCTGAAGTGGCCGGTGGTCTCCATCGCCAACGGGGCACAGAGCGCAGCCAAGGCGCTCGCGGCCGAGATCGAGTGGCTCAAGGGCTACGACGAGATCGTCCTGTGGTTTGACGATGACGAACCGGGCCGCGCTGCCATCCAGGCGTGCGCCGCCGTGCTCCCGCCTGGCAAGCTGAAGTTCATCACGACCCCGCTCGAGTGCAAGGACGCCAACGAACTGCTGCTGAAGCACGGCCCCAAGGCCGTCGTGGACGCGACGTGGGAGGCGAAGACCCTGCGCCCGGACGGCGTGATCTCCGGCGAGGACCTGACGCCCGAACGGCTGAAGGCCAAGGCGGCACCGGGATGGCAGACGCCGTACCCCGTTCTCAACGACATGACTCGCGGCATTCGCCCGCGCCAACTCTGGCTCATCACGGCCGGCACTGGCGTCGGTAAGTCGACTGACGCTCGCGAGTTCATGTACGCGGCGCTGTGCGAGGGCAAGAAGGTCGGCGCCCTGTTCCTGGAGGAAAGCGTCGAGGACACCGGGAAGTACCTCGTGGCCCTGGACCACTCCGTGCCGGCCGAGGACCTCGAGGACAACCCGGGTCTGCTCACCGACAAGCAGTGGGAGTCCAGCTACAAGAAGCTGTTCGCAGGCGGGAACTACCAAGCCTACGATCACTTCGGCGCGACGGACGCAGACGGTCTCGTGAACAAGATGGAATTCATGGCGCTCAACGGCGCCGAGTTCCTGTTCCTCGACCACTTGACCATCGCGGCGACCGGCCTGGACAACGAAGGGCAGGACGAACTGCTGACCAAGCTCCGCTCCATGATCGAGCGGACGGGCTGCAGCGTCATCGCGATCGCCCACGTCCGCAAGGAGCAGTCGGGGTCCCGGACGGCCGAGGAGGGCGCACAGTTGTCCCTGTCCAGCATCAAGGGCAGCGGGTCGCTGAAGCAGATTCCGGACGTCATCGTAGCCAAGGAGCGGAACCAGCAGGCCGAGGACGAGGCGGAGCGGGACATCTCGCAACTGCGCGTGCTCAAGGTCCGCCGGGGCGGCAAGACGGGTCCCGCTGACCGTCTCAAGTACGAGCCGAAGACCGGTCGCCTGAAGCCTTTGCCCAAGGAGATCGACCAGATGGATCAGGACGAGTCGCCAGACGACGCGCCCTTCTAAGGAACCAGTTGGAATTCAAGGTATGCAAAGGCTGCGGCGGGAGATTCCCGCTCAGTCTTTTCTCCCCTGACCCTCGAGGTCAGAGTGGAGTTAAGGGGAAGTGCAAGAAGTGTGTCGCCGAAGCCAAACGTATCTGGGCCTCGACCAACTACACGAAGTTGATGCTCTCGCAAACAAGGGCGCGGGCGAAAAAGCTGGGCAGGGAGTTCAACCTGACGCTCGCCGACCTCGTGATCCCCGATCTCTGCCCTGTTCTGGGCATCCCTCTTTACCCCTCTGTAACAGGTCGTCGTGACCGGACCCACAGTCCGAGCATCGACCGCATCGACAGTAGCCGTGGATACACGCGAGACAACATCGTGATCGTGTCCTACCGCGCGAATGTCATCAAGAACAACGCTACTCCCGACGAACTCGACCGGGTGGCTTCGTTCTATCGCCAACTCACTGACCGCTGACATGACCGAACAAGTTCAAGCAGAGGACGTTGTCGTAGATCGACACGTCACTATCCGACGTCACGCGTTCATAGCGCATGACACTGACATCAACCAGCTTTCTCGAAACACCGTCCGCGCAGTCCAGGACGCCACCAGCCGGGCGTATGTCGAGGCCGACAGGCTGAACCGTCGCCCGGTGATGGTCGAGATCGTGATCTACGTGGCGCCGGAGAAGGAATGACTCCCACTACCGACCTCCCCATCCTCGCATGGGACTTGGAGACCGATGGCCTCCTGAAAGAACTCACTCGAATCTGGGTGCTCGCGATCGGCGAGGTTGGTAGTGACGAGATCACGACCTACACGGATTTCGACTCGAACTACCCCTCGCTTGCGGAGGGGGTACAGAGGCTGGTGTCTCACGTGGAGGCCGGTGGACTCACCGCCGCCCACAATGGCATCAACTTCGACCGCAAGGCTCTCAAGAAAGTCACAGGCGTCGATATTCCGTACACGGCGATCCTCGACACGCTGGTCATGGGCCGTCTCCGTGAACCCGAGCGCCTCGGAGGCCACAGCCTGAAGACGTACGGCGTCGAGATGGGGGTCCTCAAGGGTTCCCATGACGAGTGGGATCGCTACTCGGAAGAGATGCGGGACTACTGCGGCGACGACATCCGCGTCACCAAGGCTCTCTACGACCGGCTCAAGGTCGTGCGTGGCTGGGGCGAGTCCTGCGACCTCGAGCATACCGTCGCGTACCTCATCGACCTGCAGATGGAGAACGGCTTCCCGCTGAACATGCGGGAGGCGATGACGCTCGCAGCCTCTTTGTGGGAGCGCCGGGATGGGTACCTTGCCGAAATGCAACGGGTGTTCCCGCCGATCTTTGTCTCCGGCGGGGTTACGGTTCCGAAGAGATCAATGAACCGGGATGGGCGCTCGTTCACAGCCGGCGCTGCATACACCAAGTTGGTCTTGCAAGAATTCAATCCCGGCTCCGAGTATCACGTGGCGAACCGACTGAAGAAGAAGTACGGCTGGAAGGCCCCGCTGACTGAGAAGGGCAACCCGAACATCACGGAAGCCGTCCTCAAGAAGCTGGACTTCCCCGAGGTGCAGCCGCTCCTCAAGTTCGCCCGGGTCGACAAGCAGTGGACCCAGTTGGCCTCCCCGCCCAAGAAGAACGGCACGGGTGGCGGCTGGATTCACCACGCGGACGATGAGCACCGCGTGCACGGATACGTCAATTCGAACGGCGCCGTGACGGGCCGGATGACGCACAGCCGGCCGAACTCGGCCAACATCGATTCGGCCGAGGAGATGCGTGCGCTGTGGGTCCCCGGCTCAGGTCGGAAGATGGTCGGGATCGACGCCGAGGGTCTCGAACTCCGCGTGCTCGCTCATTACCTTGCGCGGTACGACAAGGGGCGCTTGACGAGTCAGCTTCTCGAAGGCGACAAGTCGAAGGGGACGGATGCTCACTCCGTGAACAGGGACAACACTGACCTGTTCAGCCGAGATGGCGCGAAGACTCTTCTGTACGGGAGCCTGTACGGGGCCGGCGATGAGAAGGCCGGGTTCATCTGGATCGCTGATTGGCGAGCCAGCGGTAAGCCGGTGGAAGAGTGGCCGGCATGGTGTCGTGTTGGTAAGAAGCTGAAGGCCCCCAAGGCCATCGGCAAGGTCGTCAAGGCTAAGCTCCTCGACGGTATTGTCGGCTTCCGTCAACTGATCGCAGACGTCCAGGCCGCAGCCAAGAAGCGTGGGTGGGTCAAGGGTGTCGACGGTCGTCGCATCCGCATCCGTTCGGAGCACGCCGCGCTCAACTCCCTGCTCCAAGGAACCGGCGCGATCATCATGAAGAAGGCCCTCGCGATCTTCTATGCGGAGATCACGGAAGTTCACGGCCTCACCCACGGGAATGAATTCGGGTTCCTGGCAGCGGTGCACGATGAATATCAATTGGAAGTCCTCCCCCAATACACTGAGTTAATCGGTGTGACCATGAAGAACGCCATCACCAAAGCGGGGGAGCACTGGGACTTCCGGTGCCGTCTCGATGGTGCGTTCGAAGTGGGCGACAACTGGTCCATGACTCACTAGTGAAGCGTGACAACCCCGGCCACTTCACAGGAGCCGCAAGCGAGCACTTCGCCGCTTCGTGGTTTCTGCGGAGTGGTCAGCAGGTCTATTGGCCTGCAGTACAGCAGGATGCGGCCGACTTCGTCGCGTCGACGCCCGATGGACTGAAGAAGGTTCAGGTCAAGACGGCAACGTGGAACAGGGCTTCGCCTCCTTGGGCGTACCTGCAATGTCGGACCCGCCCCACGAACACCTACCAGCATTACAAGCCGAGCGAGTTGTACGACCTGATGGTGGTCGTCGACCCCAGTTTCAAGCGCCTGTGGTGCATCCCCTCTCTGCTAATCACTTCGAGCAACCTTTGTCTGGACGGAACACATCCGAACCGGAAGCGCTCGGTGTGGGCTGACTATGAACATTCCCTATGAACAAGCTGACCATTGAAGACCTGAAGACCCTCGTCGTCAAAGCCCGCGACGTCCTGCCCGACGCCGTGATCTCCGGTGGCGCCCCGCGCGACATCCTGCACGGCGTCCCCGTCAAGGACATCGACCTGATGACCGGCTACGGCGTCACGAAGACCGTCCTCGAACGTCTCGCCGAGGCTGTCGGCGGCACGTTCACCGTCCGTGAACCGCTCGACCCGTCCGGCATGGAGGAGTTCGAGTGGGAGATCGACATAGGCCTGGGACGCCCGGCGATCAACGTGATCTGCCTCGACCCCTTCGAGATCACGGACCCGGTCGACAACCTGCACGACTTCGACTTCGGGCTGTCGCAGATCGCGGTGACACCGAATGGTGTCGTGATGACGCCGAGCGCAGTGCAGGACATGTACCTGCATACCATCTCGTACGAGGGCGACCGGGGCCGCGAGGATTGGCGCATTGCGTCGTCGGCCAAGCGGCTCAAGCGCCTCGAGGCCAAATACCCGCGCTGGGCGTTCGTCAACTGCGACGGCCTCCGCCAACGCCCGGAGTACACCCTGTGAAGAACGCTACCTGGAGTGTGAGAACTGCGGTGTCGGAGCGGCAGTTCGAATCAGCCGAGGGCTGGGTACGCACGGCCGATGGCGATGGCATCGCCTTTTCCCACACGGCTCGATATGGGGAAGACGTAACGGTCTTCTTCCCGTGGACCGCTGTCATCTCTCTGACGACGCGGAGGCCGCTGTGATCTCCCGCTTCCTCGCGTCCCTCTGGGACCACGGCTTCTGGACGCTCATGCTGCTCACCTCGCTCGCCGGCTGGCTCCTCGGCGGCTGGGTGGCCGTCACGCTGTTCCGTCTCATCTTCGGTCGCTGACATGACCGGCTCTCAACCAATCCGCTGATGGTGGTGCGCGAGGGTGCTTCCGCATCCCGAGTACCGCTGCTGCATTCCGGAGGAAAAACTATGACCCGCTTGGAGAAGTTCCTGGCTGCGGCCGCATTCACGGCCCTCGTAGGCGCGATGTCGATGATGTGCTTCGCCGTCTATATGGCCATCAGGCTCGCTTGACCACAGCCCTCATTGATGGCGACGAGGCGATCTACAAAGCCACCGTCATCAAGGTCGAGGAAACCGACTGGGAAGCCGAGACGTTCGGCGACCGTCCCCCGACCTTCGAGGAAGCCCTCGAGGCTTTCAACCGCATCGTCGCAGCTTGGGTTCGCGAGGTCGACGCAGACGACTACATCATCTGCCTGTCGCCCAAGCAGCGCGGCCTGTTCCGGCGCGGCATCTACCCGGACTACAAGGCCGCTCGCGGCGAGAAGCCCGAGCAGTACAAGCCGGTCGAGGACTTCGTCTTCGAGAACCTGAACCCCATTTGGTATCCCGGCCTCGAGGCTGACGACGTCATGGGCATCCTGAGCGGCCCGGGCAAGATCATCTGCTCGAACGACAAGGACATGAAGACCGTCCCCGGCATGCTCTACATCACCGGCAAGAAGACGCTGGTGGAGATCACGCCGTCCCGAGCGAACTACCAGTGGATGCTTCAGACCCTGACCGGTGACAGCACGGACGGGTTCAAGGGGTGCACCGGGATCGGCCCGAAGAAGGCTGAAGCCGCTCTCACCGAGGCCGGTACGACCCTCCCGAACATGGCCCGCGCGGCGCAGGACCTCTACCTCGCGCCGAAGACCGGCAAGTACCGTGACCAACTGCAGGACCTCAGCGACTTCCGCCGCGAGGCGGTGCTCGCACGCATCCTCCGACCAACCGATTACGACACCGAAACGGGCGTGGTCTCCTATGCCATCCCGGGGGTCAAGGACATTCACTTCAATGCAAGAGACAAAGCACGCTGACTTCCCGCAACTCGCTTTCCCACTCATCGGGATCGCGGGACCGGCGCGGAGCGGCAAGGACACCATCGGCAAGTACCTGAAGGACGAGTACGGCTACGCGCACCTGTCGTTCGCCGAGCCGCTGCGTCAGTTCGTCTGCAAGATCACGGCGATTCCCCGCGAGCATCTCGACGACCTGAAGGAAACGGTGGTCGACTGGATCGGACAGTCGCCGCGTCAGATGCTGCAGACGCTCGGCACCGAGTGGGGTCGCGGCATGGTCAACGAGAATCTGTGGGTCCTCTCGGGCATGCAGCAGGCCCTCGCCCTGGCGGAGCACGACAACCGCTACTCGATGTTCACCGACGTTCGCTTCGAGAACGAGGCAGATGCGATCCGCCAACGCGGCGGCATCATCATCCATGTCTCGCGCCCCGACGCGCTTCAGGTCGCGGCGCATGTATCGGAAGCTGGTGTCCCGTTCGAGCGTAATGACTGGCGCATCGTCAACGACAGGACGCTCGACGACCTGTACACGCGGGTCAACGAGATCATGGAGAACGTCTGATGCTCCCGATCCCGTCCTGGGCGATGAAGGCCATCGCGGGGATTCTCCTCGCGGTCGGCCTGTCCACCGCCTTCCTCCTGTACCGCTCCCACGTCTACAACGACGGCGTCACGGCCGGCCTCGCGCAGGCGGCTGCAACCCAGAAGGCCGCACTGGACAAGGCTCACGCGGCCGATACCGTCGCTGCCGCCAAGGCGACCGACGCCCTCAAGGCTCAACTCAAGGATGAACGTGATGCTCACCAAGCTCGCAAGACGGCTCTCGAGGCCGCACTCTCTGCTGCTCGCGCTGACGGTGTTCGTCTCAGCGATCAGCTTGCCCGGCTGCACAACGACGCAGTCGCCGGTCGTAGTCCGGGACCTGCCGCCGCTGCCGCCGGCACTGGCTCGCAAGGCGATCCCGCTGAAGGAAATGGGGCCAGCGTCGTCGCCGGTCCCAGCCAGTTCTCCCTCGCGGACCTGATGCGGAACGATGAAAGCAATTACACAATTTGCCGTAAGAATTCTGCAAGGCTTACGGCGATTCAGGACTGGTACGAAAGCCTCCGAAAAGGGGACGCTTCCGGACAGGCCCGAGCCGTCGCTGAAGCCCCCTCGGATTAAAACCGCACATGGTAGAGGAGGCCCTATACCTAAAGACTCTCTAAGAGGTCCCCTAGAGGAAGGGTCTGATCTTCCGGCCGACTGCCCGAGCACGACGCAACTGCGTACCGTCGCCAGTTGGCTCCTCAACCAATTCCCTGTGGAGGCGATGATCGACTTGGTGCATGCCAAGGACTACACCGCCGCCCACGAACTCACCGGGGCGCAGGATGCCATCCAAGCCATCTTCGAACTGGCAGATCGTATCGACGATGACCAGCGGATCGCGGACGAGCAAGCTCAGGCAGCTTCGTGAGTTCCTCCACACCTGCTCCTACCCCCACCTTCCCGACTGGACCGAGGGCCATCTCCGCGACAGCACGATCTGTCTTCGCCGCACTGGCGGCAGCATCGATGTTGCGGTGTGGTTCTTCCCTCTGGGAGGCTCGGGGACGTCCCTGCATCTCTGCGCGTCTCCGGGCGTACGGGGCCGGTGGGTGTCTCCCCGCGCTCTACGCGTTCTCAGCGACGCGGCGCGATCGTCCGGCGCTGCTCGGGTGACCGTAACGGCCATCGACGCTGGACCTCACTCGGGTCTCCTGGCCCGCTTGGGGTTCACGGCGAACCCGCACGATTACACCTACAACCTGGACCTGTATGGGAAAGCCCAAAGTAGACAAGGCTCCTGACGCGCCACAGCCATCGGCACCGGCTGCACGTCTCGTGGACGCCCCTGAAGACTCCCCGGTCGAGACGGCGGCGCAGAAGACCAACCTGCGTCGTTACCTGACCGCCCCCGCGTCAAGCTCCACCCAGTCCGGTGTCGGCGTCCAGCTTTGAAGTTGGAAGACCGCTACCGGGAACTGGTTCCTGACCGGGACCCGTATTTCCGGCGAGCGCAAGCCTGCTCGGCTCTGACCGTGGCAAGCGTGTGCCCTCCTGACGGCCAATCGCCGTCACAAGTTTTGCCCCAGACGTATTCGTCCTTTGGTGCTCGCGGTGCGACCACGGTCGCCTCGAAGCTCATGATGGCGTTCATGCCTCCTGGGGACTCTGCGTTCAACCTCGAAGCCAGCACTGCGGTGCTGATGCAAGAGGGTGTGCTGTCGCCTCCCCCGGACATCATCAAGGGGCTGGCGCAGTGCGAGCAGCTTATCAACGCCAAGATCGAAGCACTGAACTGGCGCCGGCAGACGTACCTCTCCCTGCTCAACCTCGTGATCGCCGGTAACGTCGGCGAGTACATCGCCCCCGATGGTCGGCTGAAGCTGTACCCGCTGTCGCAGTTCGTCTGCGTGCGGGACTTCAACGGCAAGGTGGTCGAGGCGGTGACTGCAGAGAAGCTGAAGGTCCGCTCGCTCCCCGACGACCTCCGCGCCCGAACGCGGAAGAAGGAGAACGAGGACGTCACGCTCTACTCGCGGTTCGAGTTGGTCAGCGAGAAGGTCTACGCGATTCAGCAGGACCTCGACGACGTCACAGTGACCGCGTACCGGCAGCACAACGGCATCATGCCGTTCAACGCCATCGCGTGGGAACTGGTGTCGGGTGAGAACTACGGCCGATCGCATGTCGAACTGAACTACTCCGACCTGATGGCGCTGGAGAAGACGTCGCAGCAGATTCTCGAGTGTGGCGCTATCGCCGCTCGAAACCTGATCTTCGTCGCTCCGAATGCCGCAGGCGGGAACCTCCGCAAGCGCATCATGCAGGCCCGCAATGGCGATGTCATCGCCGCTCGCGGCGGTCAGCAGGGTGACGTCCAGGCGTTCCAGTTCAACAACCAAGCCGCGATCCAAGCACTCGCCGAAGAGAAAGCAACTCTCAAGCAGGACCTGTCGGTAGCGTTCCTCCTGACCAATGACCTGCGCCGCGACGCCGAGCGCGTGACGGCTTACGAACTCCAGATGCTGGTGTCGGAGATCGAGCAGGGCATGGGTGGTGTGTACTCGTACCTCGGCCCCGAGATGGTCGGCTGGCGTATGAGCAAGCTCATCGCGCAGATGCAGTCGAAGAAGGAACTCCCTGACATCGGCGATCACACGCAGATCACGGTGACGACCGGACTGGCTGCACTGGGCAAAGACGCGAAGCTGAAGAAGGTCCAGTCTTTCCTGGCGCTCCTCGCGAACACCCCGCAGGCTTACCAAGAGGAAGCCGCGATGTACGTGAAGTTCGACACCATTCTCACACCCGCCGCAGCCGCGCTGGGATTCCCCGAGTCCATCAAGACCTCGCAGGAAGTCCAGCAGGAACAGCAGCAGAAGCAGCAAGCGCAGATGCAGGCCGACATGGCCTCCCGCGCGGCTGGTCCTGTCGCTGGTGCTATGGCTCAACAGGCTAACCCCGCTCAATGACGACGGAAGCAACCACTCCTACGACCCCCACCACGCCAGTGACGCCCGAGGCTGCTCCGCTTATCCCGGACAGCCCCGAGTATCGCGCGGCGATGATCGCGAAGGCTGAAGGCCAGAGCGGCACCCCGACCCCGGTGGCGCCCACGGAGACGACTAAGACGGAAGGCGCGAAGCCTACGGAAGCTCCTGCGGACAAGCCGGACCCCAATGCCCCCGCCCCGAAGCTCACGGACGATTCCGCCGCCCCCAAGGACGGCGCGGACAAGCCCGCTGAGAAGACGGACGAAGGCAAGGACGTCCCGGCCTTCGACTTCGCGAAGGCATTCGAAGACGGCACGATCGTCGACGCGTTCAACGCCGAGAAGCCCGATGCTGCCCTGACCGGCGCACTGGCGAAGGCGCTGGGCGTCGGGGGCGAGCAGGTCGAGCAGATGCTGTCGCAGTTCCGCGCCGGCCAAGTCGCGCTCCAGACCCAGGCGACGCAGGGCCTGTACGAAGCGGCCGGCGGTCAGGCGCAATTCAACGAACTGATCCAGTGGGGCCAAGCGAACCTTACCCCGCAGCAGCGCGAGTATTACGACGGTCAACTCAATGGCCCTCACGCCAAGGACGCGATCGAACTGCTCGTCTCGAAGATGAACGCTGGGAAGGACCCGAGCCTCATCAACATCAACGGCCGGACCACGCCCACGATCAGTGGCTACCGTGACCAGTCGGAGATGGTCGCAGCAATGGCGGACCCCCGCTACAACTCGTCGCAAGCCTATCGCGATGAGGTCACCGCGCGGGTCGCTCGCTCCGCGTTCTAAGTAATACGTCCCGCGCCTCTGGCCCCGGCACCTGCCGGTAAGTCATGCGTGGGATTTCCCTTCCGCGTCGCCCGTTCGGGTAGCGCAAACTCCTCTCATACAAACACTACATGACGTTTTCCGCAAACCCGGGCAACCCGGTAGCGTTCGGTAACGGCCAGTCGAACCCGGCTGACGATCGCTCGCTGTTCCTGAAGATGTTCTCGGGCGAAGTGCTCACCTCGTTCACGGCTGCAACGCTGACGAAGGGCAAGATTCGCGAGAAGAACATCACGTCGGGCAAGTCGTACCAGTTCCCGCGTACCGGCACCTCGACCGCCGAGTACCTCGCGCGTGGTCAGGAGATGCTGGGCAACCCGTTCGCAACGGGCGAAGTGGAAGTGACGATCGATGCTCCGATGGTCGCTCACCACGCTCTGTGGGACTTCGACCAAGCGATGTCGCAGTTCGACGTACGCGGCCCGATGACGGCCGACATGGGTCAGGCTCTGGCCCGTATGTACGACCAGAACAACTTCCGCCAGATCGCCCTCGCTGCGCGTACGGCTGCTGTCGGCCCGTTCCCGGGCGGCGACAAGATCGCCAGCGCCGGCCTCGCGGCTGACGGCACCACGGGCCTGATCGATGGTCTGGCCTGGATGGACGCGATCCGCAAGGCGAAGCTCCTGAAGAAGCACAAGAACCTCCCGGCCTCGGCCCCGTGGTATCTCGTGGTGTCCCCGGAGACCTTCGACGCGATCAAGTACGCGAAGAACTCGGCCGGTCAGTTCGTCAACCTGAACTCGCTGATCTCGCTGGCAACGGCGGGCGTGGGCGCAGTGCCGACCGAAGCGATCCGCTTCGAAGGCGTGACGATCCTGGACTCGAACCTGCTGCCGAACGCGAACGACACGGCGAACACCGGCGTGTTCTCGAAGTACCGCGCGGACTTCTCGAAGACCCTCGGCCTCATGTGGCAACCCGACGCGGTCGCTGTGCTGACCCTGATGGGCATCTCGACGGAGACCTTCCGCGACGTTCGTCGTCAGGAAGACTTCATCGTGTCCAAGCAGGCTGTCGGTCACGGAACGCTCCGCGCTGAGTGCGCAGTCGAGTTCGCCTCGGCGTAATCCCTGTGGGGACTATCAGTTAATTCTGGTGGTCCCCATTTTTTTCGGCACTTTCCGTAATCACCTATGGGCGCTATCACACGACTGCAGGCCGTGAACCGCATGCTGTCCGGTTCCAGCGAGGCGATCGTCCTCGTCGAGCAATCGGGGCAGGGCGATTACGCAAACTGCTCCAGCATCCTTGACGCGGTGACCCTCGAGGTCTCCATCAAGGGCTACGAATTCAACACCCGGGTCACCCAGTGGTCCCCGGACGCCAACGGGAACATACTGATCCCGGGCAACGTCCTGCGAGTCCGGACCACCGATCCGAACTGCGGCATCTTCGAGGCAGACGGGCGGCTCTACGACAAGGTCAAGAACACCGACGTCTTCACGGTCCCCGTGGAGGTCGAGTACGTGACCCTGCCGACGTTCGAGAACCTACCGACCCCGATCCAGATCGAGGTCCGCGAGCGGGCCACCCGCCGGTACCAGAAGTCCTACGTCGGCTCCCAGCAGTCCGACCAGATGCTCCGCGAGGACGAGGCTGTGGCGCTTGGTGTCTCCGAGGCCGCGCAGTCCGAGTCGGAGAACTACAACATGCTCGACGACAACCCTGACATGCAGTGGCTGCGTCGCCGCACCTTCACCAACGGGACGCTCTAATCCCCTCTGACCAACTCGTGCAGGCCCGGGTCGGGTCCCTGCATGCGGGCGTGAGCCGTCAAGCTCCGCTCCTGCGATCCCCGTCCCAGATGGACGAGATCATCAACCTGCTGCCCTCCGTCGAGTATGGCGGTCTCGCTGACCGCGTCGGCGCCACGAGCCTCGGCTGCTGGGCGGCGGCGAACTTCAAGGGCGCGGACAACTTCATGTTCCGCACCACGGACGGCCAGCAGTGGGCGGTGCTCCCTGGTTCCGCCGCCGGTACGCTGCGCGTCTTGAACCTCGCGGCAGGTGTCGAGGTGACCGTCACCGCCGGCCCGTACGTCCAGCAGTACCTCGCTGTGGGTAACGGCGCCGGGCTGCGATTCCTCCAGATCGAGGACACGGTGCTCATCGTGAACCCGAGCGTCACCGTCCGGTTCAACGCCTCCACGGCGCCCGAGCCGAACACCCGCGCGTACCTCCAGATCAAGAAGCTGTCGAGCAACGACCAGACGTTCTACATCGGCGGCTCGATGGGATCGGCGTCGATCCTGTACGCCGGCTCGAGCCAGACCCGGACGCGCGAGTATGTCGCTGACCTGCTCATGCAGAAGATCGGGGCCAACATGCCCGGCATCGGCGTCTCGCGGATCGGTAACGTCCTGCGCATCGTCGGCACGGCGGATCAGATCGCGTCCTTGACGGCGAACAACGACTGGGACTCGACGGCCCTGGTGTTCACCAAGGGGCACGTGACGTCCCTGGACGACCTGCCGCCGGTCATGTTCTCCAACGAGCCGCTGCTCGTCGACCTGTCCGCCGGCAAGCGGGAGACGGCGTACTGGGTGACCTACGACGCCTCGTCGAACTCGTACAAGGAGACCTCGTGGCTGGACTATGGCGCCTCCTCGGGATCGCTCGACCAGAGCACAATGCCTGTACGCCTACACCAGACCGGCCCCTCGTCGTTCGAACTGCAGCCGGTCGACTGGACCGAGCGCAAAGTTGGGGACGGCTACAGCAACCCGCCGCCGCCGTTCGTCGATAACGTCCTGCGCGACCTCGCGCTGTGGAAGGGGCGCCTGTGGTTCCTCTCGACTGGCTGGCTTTGCGCCTCCCAGCCGGACGACTACTTCAACTGC
Organism: Caballeronia sp. LZ032; assembly: GCF_031451315.1. NCBI lineage: Bacteria > Pseudomonadati > Pseudomonadota > Betaproteobacteria > Burkholderiales > Burkholderiaceae > Caballeronia > Caballeronia sp. LZ032. The sequence goes on along the minus strand of NZ_JARUXP010000001.1, from coordinate 2,591,021 downwards.
TTCGCCGGGACGGCCCGGGAGGTCCTGGCCTCGGACCCGATCAAGCAGCAACTCGACGGTGACCTCGGGAAGGGCAACTATCTCGAGACGATGCGCGACGCGCTGATGATCTTCACGGACTTCGCCCAGTCGATGATCGACGGGTCGACTCCCCCGACTCCGCAGAACACCACGATCGGGGTGGCTACCCGCTACGTCACCGATGGCAACTGTGGACCCGTGGCGATCGGCGACGCGCTCTATTACACCGGCACGGAAGAGGGCAGGTCCGTCCTGTGGGAGTACCGCTTCTCCCAAAGCGGCGAGGCGAACCAAGCCGACGACCTGTCGATGCACGTCCCGCGCTACTGCCCGGGCAGCATCCGGACGATCTCCGGCTCGACGCAGAGCAACCGTCTCTTCCTGAACTCCTCGCTGGACCCGGGCACGCTCTACGTGTACTCGACGTTCCGGCAGGACGGTCAGCGCAAGCAGATGGCCTGGAGCAAGATCAGCTTCAACGGCGTGGGCAGCATTTGGCACCACTGGGTCGACAAGGGAAACCTCTACGTCATCGCCCAGCACACGGCCGGTGGTTACGTCCAAGTCTTCTGGCTCCCGCTCAACTCGAACCTCGGCGAGACGCGCAACGACGACCTCCGGATCGACTACAAGCGGCCGGTTGCCCTGTCCTGGAACGCTACGCTGCAGCGGTATGAGTTCGCCCTGCCGGTCGGCTTCGAGCAACTGCCGGACCTCCGCGTCCTGTACCCGAACGACGTCAACGGCTGGTGGACCTCCTACACCCCGGCGCTCGCGTGGACCGGCAACCAGTGGATCGGTTACTTCACCACGGGCACCGGGCCGTCCCTGAACGTCAACGTGTCGGCGGTGGTCGGCTCACGCCTCATCCGGACCATGCGCTTCTCCCCGTTCTACCCGAGCGCGGGCGACGCCGGCAATACGCCGATGGGTCGGCTCCAGCTTCACCGGCTGCACATCGACGCCCTCAAGGCCGGCGACTTCACGGCCACCGTGTCCCGCAAGGATCGCGGCGATGCCTCCTATCAACTATCCCCGATGGTCGTCGGGTCCGGCCTCGGGCCTCACACCGATGGCAACCAGACATACGGGTTCCCCATCAACTGCGAAGGCCCCAAGGCCACCGTGACCATCACGACCGACAGCACGTACCCCTTCGTCGTCACGGGATACACCCTGTCCGGCCGGTACATCAACACCCGAAACTGATGATCTTCCTTCCTGCCAAGCCCCATCACATCAAGACGCTGGCCGCAAACCTGCGCCCCGAAGACCGCGCCGAACTGGCGGCTGCGTACGGGCGTGACCACGACCTGTCGGTGCTGCTGATGGGCGGGCTGGATGGGGACCAGTGCGAGGTGATGCTCTCGGACGCCGGCCTCGTGCTCGGTGTCTGGGGCTACGGGCCGCTCTCCGAGACGGACCCGTCCTTCGGCTTCATCTGGATGCTGGCGACCCCAGCGCTCCAGCGTGAGGCCATCTCCTTCCTGCGTGCGTGCGAGCCGTCGATCGACAAGGCCCACGACCGTTACACGACTCTCGTCGCCACGCCGTGGCGCGGGAACCCCCTCCATATCAAGTGGCTCGAGTGGTGCGGCTTCGTGCTCACAAACGACACCGACGCCCAATTCCCGGTTTATACCCATGTGCGGACCTCTAGCGATTCCGGCGGCGATGTTCGTAGTGTCCGCTGCCGGGGCGGCGATGCAGTACTCGCAGTCGAACAAGGCGATCAAGGCGCAAGCTGAATCCGCCAACCAGAACCTCTCCCTCAAGTACGCGGCAGACGCGCTCAATCAGCAGGCCAATGAACGGCAGGCGATGGAGCAGCGCACCGACCTCGCCATGAATGCAGCGCGGAAGCTCGCGCAGGCACGCGTGGTCGCCGGTGCCGGCCGTGGCTCCCTCGCCTCGATGGCCCGGAACATCCAGGCCGGTACCGATCTCGATCTCTCGCGGATCGACGTCTCGCAGAACAACGCCAACACGGCGCTCCTGCAGAACCAAGCGGCGGCGCAGATCAGCACGGACAACACCCTCGACGGACTCTCGTCGCAGGCGTCGGCGGCTCAGGCCAACCTCGGCCTCTCCCTCACCAGCGCAGCGGTGTCTTCGGCAGGCGCGGCGTACGGGAACGTCCAGAAAGAACAACTCGCCAAGAAGTACTCGTACTTCGGCGGATACCAAGGCGGCGCATAAATGGCTCAAGACGAATTCACCGGGGCACCCTCGGTCTCGACGCAGTATCAGGAGGCACGGGCCGCTCAGGTGGACCCGTCCGCCAAGGTCGGGGGCATCAAGGCCCTCGGCGACGCATTCGGAAACTTCTTCAATAACACGCAGAAGTCACTGACCCAGCTTAACAGCGACGTCGAGACGGAGCGGGTGCAGTACATCAAGGACGAGAACAAGCGCATCTCCGAGCAAGGGAAGGCAGACGCCATCTCGGGCAAGGACCGCGACGTCCTGTGGTCCGACCGGGGCGCGTACAACGACGCCTACACGGACTCGCTGGCGACGCAGACCGCGTCCCAGATCGGGCTGAAGCTGCAGGACGCGGCGCTGAAGATGCCCCTGGACGGCTCCGCGAACTTCGAGGACGTCGCCAAGAAGGTCATCGACGATCAACTCGGCCAAGGCACGGGTGACGCTCAACTCGATTCGCTGATCCGGGTGAAGCTGTTCCCGACCGTCAAGAACATGCAAGGCTCCATGCAGGAGCAGGTGCATCAGACGGTCGAGAAGAACATGACCAACTCGATCAGTCAGTCGGCGGTGTCTGATCTGTATTCCCCGACCGGCTTCACGACGGACTCGTGGAACTCCGGGCGATCCAAGTTCCTCTCGGTGACTCACGGCGACACGGCGCAGGCCGACAAGCTGATGATCGCGTCGATGGCGCAGGGCGTCCAGAACTCCTACCAGGGCGCAGCGGTCCTCAAGGCCGCGAACGACTCCGGCTGGGCGGCGCAGAATCCCGAGGCGTACGCGGACCTGTCCGAGAAGGTCATGACGCGCATGTCGCACCCGCACTCCTTCGAGGCGCAGCAGGCCCTCACCGGCTGGCAGGCGGACAACATGGCGGCGTCGATGAATCCCATGACGCCCGCGTCCTACTGGGTCAACCAGATCGCGAAGTTCCACTCGCTGGACAGCCAGTACGGCCTGGGCATCCAGTATCTCGCCCCGGTCATGGAAGCCGCGAAGCAGGCGGCGAAGGTCAAGGCGAACGTCAACACGTTCTCCTGGGCCATCACCAACGGCGCCACGGCCGAGGCCACGGCTGCTCACTTCGGCGTGGGCAAGGACAAGATCATCGACCAGTCGATGCCGTCGTGGATCACCCAGCAGGCGGGCGATCACTTTCCCGAACTGGCGAACACCCTCAACGGATCAACGGGTGAACTCCGGCCGCTCCAGGACCCGAAGGCCGTCACCCAGTTCGCCCAGATGATCTCGAACCCGGCGGTGCGGGACGCTTCTGGCGCCGGCATGCCGGCCATGTACAAGACGCAGATGGGGCAGGCGCTGGCCGGGAACGACCCGGTGGCCGCTGGCCGTGCCTTCGACTTCTACGACCAACTGCGTGCGCAGGTCGGCGACGGTCAGATCGACCGCTACTTCTCCGACGACGAGGCCCGACTGCGCTACCGCGCGATGAAGCTCGTGGCCGGGAACTACCCGGACCGGACGTCGGCCGCGAAGTTCATGATGGAGAACCGGATCGACTCGAAGACTCTCGCGGACGCCTACGACAAGCGCGACGTCGGCGGGATCGCCAAGGTCCTGTACCCGTCGAAGAAGCCGGAGGAAATCCAGGCGATGTTCACGAAGGACCGCGACGGCATGCTGCTCAAGGCAGTGGGCCGGGACGGCTTCTTCAAGAACCCGCACGTCGCCATGACGGCCGATGACGAGAACGAGTTCAACGGCCTGTTCGTCAGCGCCGCTGCGCACCTCAAGTCTGTCGGCGTGGACGACCCGAAGCAGGCGCTGCAGATCGCGACCGACGTCTACGCCAAGACGCGCATCGCCCGGCCGGGGCCTGACGGCAACGTCATCCTCCAGCGCGACACGTTCAACGGCGCGGGCCGTGTGGTCGGTGCTCCTCTCAACTCGGACCCGAGCCACCCGTACTCCGTCACGAAGGGCTACGCGCCGATGTACGCGCCGGTCCCGATCAAGAACGCGTTCGGTGTGGTCGAGGACCCCCTGAAGCTCGCGCGGCAGTCGCTCGACGACATGCAGAAGCGGGCGCCGGGAGTTCTCGGTGACAGCGACGGCCTCTACCTCGGCGCCCCCGAGACGAGCACCGGCCTGTCCCCGGTCATGAAGACCGGCTCGCTGGCGCAGGTGCAGTTCGCGCCGGGCCAGGACGTCGCTGTGATGCGCGAGTTTAACCGCGTGGATCAGACCGTGCAGGACCCGTACTGGCGTGCGACGGCCGAGGCGGACGACAAGCTCCTTCGGTCGAAGACCCAGTCTCATCTCGTGACCACGAAGGTCCCCTCGGATACCAAGGATGCGGAGAAGTTCTTCCGCGACACCTTTGGCGACGGCGTGATCGTCCGACGCATGCCCTCGGGCGCGTGGGGCGTCTACAAGGGCTACACGATCGAAGGGACCACGGCGGCGGCTGAGAAGGCGCGGGCCGAGAAGGAGACGAAGTTCCAGAGTCAGGCCGGCATCCGGCAGGAGTGGAAGGAACTGACGACGGGCGTCGGCTATGAAGGCCAAGTCACCCCTGTGAATTAATGGACACCACACCTCAACCCCCGATCCTGAACGACCCGTGGACGGAGACCCCTGCCGCTGATGGCAAGCCTCCGATCCTCCGGGACCCTCGCCAGGAACTCGCAGTCCCCCCACGCAACACCGACCCCGAGCACGTCCTGTCCCAAGCGATCGACGACAACGTCAATCAGCAGGTCAGCGCGGGGTCCCTCTTCCTCAATCAGGTGAACCAGCAGCAGGGCGAACACGGCCCGCTCTGGAGTCTCCAATCCTTCTTGGATCACATGACGAACAACACACCTTCGGCTCCCCCGTTCCCGGGCGCACCGCAAGGCCCGTGGGTCTCGATGGCGAACGAAGCCATCGGCGGCACCGAAGGTCTGGCGGAACGCGCGTACTGGGGCGTCTACTCGAAGAACCGGAAGCCCGGCGACATCTACGTGAAGCCCGGGCAAGTCACGGCGGACACGAAGGACGAAGTGTCGGTCGGCTACGGCTACAACATCACCGGCAACGGCATCGAGAACTCCCGCAAGCTGTTCGCTCAGATCGGCATCGACTCTTCGCGCTTCGACAAGATTCTCAACGGCGAAGGCACGATCTCGCCCGACGAGGCGCTGCGTCTGCGCGAGGTGAAGATTCAGGAGATGAATGGCTACCTGAACAACCTCACCGGCAACGCGCCGCTGAAGGACAACCAGCGGGCCGCACTGGTCTCGATGGTCTACAACTTCGGCCCCGGCGGCTTCAAGAAGACCGGCATCCCCGACCTCATCAAGCAAGGCGCGAGTGACCAGACGGTCGCCAACGCAATCGCGAACGCATCCCCGAACCAGAAGGCGCTCCAAGGGCGTCGCAAGGCCGAGGCGATGCTGTACGCGGGCGTGAATGGCGCGGTCCAGCAGGTCGCCGGCACAACTACCAACTACCTCAAGTAAAGCAATGGAACCCACGTCGAACATCATCGGGCCGGAGCAGGACTACACCGACACCCTCGTCACCGGGCAGACGGCCCCCGTCAAGCCCACCGAGATTGACCCGGAGTACGTCCACCTCCACCAGTCCCATGCGCTCGACGTGGCCGCTGCTACGTGGCGTACGGAGACCGCGATCGGGCAGGCGCTCAACCTGACCGACGCCCTGTCCGGTGTCCAGACCCCCCAGCAGGACCCGTCGTACAACCCGTACACGGACGTCAACGAACACAAGGAGGAGTTCAAGGACCTGCTCCCGCTGATCGACAGCGGCGAGTTCAACCTGAACTCCCTCGACTCCCCGCAGCTTCTCCGCGCCTACGCGAAGGCTGCGCGGCAGAACATGAAGGATCGCGAGACCATCGCGAACGGTACGCTCGGCGGGCAGGTGCTCGGCATGGGCGCCTCGATGCTCGACGTGACCTCGCTAATCTCCCTGGGCGGGCTGGCGACGTCCGGCGTCAAGGCAGCGACTCTCGCTGGCCGGGCGCTCACTGGCGCCGCCATGGTCGGCATCGACTCGGCCGTGCAGGAAGGCGTGCTCCAGTCGCTCGACCCCGTGCGCCCCAAGGAGGACGCCTACTACAACATCGGGACCGGCGTGGCGCTCGGCGCTGCCCTCGGGCCGATGATGAAGTTCATGCATCCGGACAACCCCCTGCACGGCGCGGACAATCCGTTCGCCCGCGAGAACGTCCAGAAGGGCGTCCTGGTGGAGAACCGGACTGGTCAGCTTCCGGAGGAAGGGCACCAGATCACCAACGACCCCAACCAGCCACACACCGGCGGCTTCGGGGCTGACTCGATCGGCGCTGCTGCCGTCTCCCGCGACACGCTGGGAAGCATCGCGGCCGACGAGGCTGACGCGACGATGTTCGCCGTGGGCAAGTCGCGGCTGGCGAAGGCCGTCGACTGGGCGCTCGCGACCCGCTGGACTCCGCTGGGCCGTCTCAACGGCTACACGAACTCCACGGTGCGGGACTCCCTCCTCAAGATTTACGACCACGGCGGTCTCCTCACCGGCGCCAACTTGAAGGGCGAAGGCGGCGGGATCGACGCGGAGACGCGCAAGGTCATCTTCGACCAGCGCATGGTCTCCGTGCTCCACGCGATGGAGAACTCCCGCGTCGCCGCGAACAGGGAACTGGGCCAGTCCGGCGCAGGGATCGCAGCGAAGTCGATGCTGTCCTCGGTCACCCAGGGCGCAGTCGACAAGAACATGGTGCAGTCCGAGGTTTTCAACCGGGCCGCTATGGACTTCGCTGTAGGTCACGATGTCGGCTCCAGCCTCGAGGACATCCGCGCGGGCGCGATGAAGCGCCTGACGGACTCGGGTCTGACGAATGAGCAGGCCGCGAAGGTCCTGCCTCACATCGAGACGGCTGGGAACAGCGCCATGGACGGCATGACCGACCTGATGAAGCGTGCGGTCGATCGGGGTCTCGTGGACCCGGAGGCCATCACCAAGGGCCGGAACTACGTGCCACAGCTTTGGGACCGCGCTGCGATCGACGCGAATCCCGAGGACGTCAAGGCGATGCTCATGGAAGTCTCGCGTGGTGCGCCGGACGAGCAGTGGCTCAAGGACAACGGCTTCATCGACGCCGGCCGTCCCCTCGCCGAGGGCGAAGAGGTACTACCCAAGTCGTGGGAGGAACTCAAGGCGTCGGGAGACGCCACGAAGGCAGCAGAGGCTCAGCGGCTCTGGGGCGGCGATGTCGACGAGGAAGCACGCTCGGCTGCTGATGCCCGCGTCCGCGCGGCGCAGAAGGCGCAGCTTCAGGCGCAGGAGAACATGGCCGACATCCTGAAGGAATTCAAGGGTGCCGACCGGGACTGGCGCAAGGCCAAGCTGTCGGAGATGAAGGTCGCCGGCCGGCTGCAGGAGCGCGGTGCGTACACCCGGCTCATTGCCTCGGCGTCCTATCGCGCCGACAAGGCGCAGGCGCGGATCGACGAAGTCCTCAAACGCACGGGCGGGGTGGACCCTGACCAGTGGCATGCGGAACTCGGACAGATTCTGCAGGACAACGGTATCGCCGTTGACCAGCTTCTCGCTGACCGCAACGCGGCCCACAAGGCGGCGTCTGACGGCGAGGCGCTCACTGCGGCTCTCCGGGGCCAGCGGGACGCACACAACGAGAAGCTCGGCGCCATCAAGGCCGAGCGCAAGGACGTCCTCGCAGAACGCGCGGACATGCGCGAGAACCTCGGCGGCAACGAACTGGCCCGTGCCCTCACGCCGAACAACCAGGAACGCGCCGCCCTCAACGCGGATCGCCGGGCCACCCAGGCCGAGCGTCAGCAGACCCTGAACGACCTGAAGGAAGCCATCGCCGAGAAGCAAGCGGCGCAGGAAGACCTGAAGGCAGCGAACGCAGCGATGCGCCGCGCCAGTCAGGAGCAGCGTGAGACCCGCTCGTGGTTCGACGCGGTGGGCAAGGAAGTCGAGGAGATGAAGAAGAACGAGGGCGAGGCACTACTGGCCCCCGGACTGAAGCAGGCGTCCGAAGATACCCTCGCCAAGCTTGACGCCCTGAAGGCCGAGTTCGAGAAGGCAACCGCCGCTCGCCGGGCCGCACGGGAAGCCCGGGCATCCTCGGGACTCGACAAGCTCGAAGCGGAGCGCACGACCAACCTGACGGCCCGGGAACTTCGCAAGGCGGTCTACGCCCAGCGCAAGCTCGACGGCGCCCCGGCGGTGGAGAAGTGGGTCGACGACTTCGTGAATTCCTATCGGAGTCTCGACCGGTCGCCGCGCGGCTTCGCGTTCGACGAGATGCCGGACTCCGGCCGGATCAAGGAGCGTCGCTTCAACTTCACGGCCGAGCAGCGACAAGCCTTCATGGACAAGGGCTACCTCCGGAACAACCTCGCGGACGCGTTCAGCATGTATCACCAGGACATCGGTGGCCGGCTGGCGCTGCACGAGGCCCTCGGTGGCCGCAAAGTGGATCAGATCATGAAGGACGCCGCGCAGGACTACAGCGAGCGCATGGGCCGCGCCGGCTCCGACAAGGAACGGGCACAGCTTCAGAAGGAGTGGGAGGTGGCTCAGAAGGACCTGCAGGCTGCTCACGATCGAGTGCTCGGCCGGTACGATCCCAAGGACCACAACTCGCTCGTCTGGACCGCTGACCAGCTTCGCATGCTGGGCGTCAACCGGTTCATGGGCGGCTTCGTGTTCGCTGCGATCGGCGACATCGCCACGGCTGCGCTGCAGTCACCGAGTTCCCCGCTGAAGATTCTCACGGCGAAGGGCGCCCGGGACTACGCGTACATCGTCAAGCAGGCGGCGAAGGGCGACGAGGGCTTCCGGGAACTCGAGCGGGTCATGGGTTCCTTCGAGGCCGGGCTGTTCATGCAACTGTCCGATCGTCAGATGGGACGCGGGACCGCTGCTGACTACATAGGCATCGGCACCGGCCGCACGAAGCAGATAACCGGCGCCATCGAGAAGGGCCTGGAGACCACCGCGACCCTCGGTTCCAAGCTGACGGGCCTGAAGGCGGTCTCGGACAACTACCGGCGCACTGTGGCGCTCGTCGAACTGGCGAACATCCGCGAGTGGGTCGGCAAGTGGGACACCCTCGGCGCGTCCAAGCAGGCGCGGCTGGCCGCTGTCGGGATAGGCGAGCGGGAAGCCAAGGCGCTCAACGGTCTCTTCACGAAGTACGGCGAGGAGCAGAACCGTGGCCTGTTCTCCCCGAACATGCACAAGTGGCTCGGCGACCGTAACGGCGAGGAGATGAAGGACGTCCTCGAGGCGGCGCTCATCAAGTCGCAGAAGCGTGCGTCCTACGCCAGCGGTCTCGGCTCGCAGCCTCTGCTGATGGACAAATGGTACGGGAAGATGTTCCTGCAGTTCCAGAACATGGCCTTCCAGTTCACCGACCGGTTCCTCCGCGCGGGCCTGCAGCATGGCTTCGTGACGGGCGATCACATGCGGTTCGCGCATGCGCTCGGCTGGTCGATGGCGGCGGGCGCCCTGATGTCCGTCCTCGCTGAGTTCCGCAAGCCGAACGGCGACGTCACGAAGATGTTGGATAACCCTGCCTCGCTCGCCTACAACGTCGTGCAGCGCAGCGGCATCCTCGGGTTCTCGAACCCGTACATCGACGCCACCGAGAAGCTCCTCGACCCCACGCTGAAGGCATCGTTCAACACCTCCCTCCAAGGAGGCGCAACGAAGTACTCCGCCAACTCGTGGGCCGCTGGGTTCCTCGGCCCGTGGTACTCGACCTTCGACACCATCCAGCAGTCCGGTGCCGACTCCGCGAACGGGAAGTTCTCCGACGCGGCGGCGAAGGCGGCTCGGCTCATCCCCTTCAATCAGCAAACGCAATTCGTTAAACACCTCGTCGCCATGAACGGCGAATAAGGAAACGTGCTCACAACCTACACCACGGACGGTTCGCAAACCGTCTTCACGTTCGATTGGCCGTACCTCGATCGAACGCACGTCTTTGTGACGGTAAATGAAGCGCCCCGTCCGTTCGTGTGGGTCGATGACTACACTCTGAAGATCACCACGACGTTCGGGGACCCCTTCGAGTCGGGCCTGACGCTCAAGATTTTCCGGGCGACTCCCGACGTCGTGTCCTTCGCGGAGTTCAAGGACAACTCGAACCTGACAGCCGATGACCTCAACCGGGCGCGGCTTCAGGTTCTCTTTCTCATTCAGGAGCGCAGCGGCGGGATCGCGGGGTACGTGGGGCAGGCAATCCAGTCTGTCACCAACGACCTCCAGTCGATCTCCGGTGCGCTCGGGGACCTCCAGTACATTCGCGGGGTTCTCGAAGCCGGTCTCCAGACGCTCGACGATCTGCAGGCCAGCATCACGCGCATCGACAACGGCGCGAAGTCTCTGCAGGATCAGATCGACGCAGAGATCAAGGAGCGGGTCGACGCGGGGGCGATCCTCACGACCCAGGTGAACACCCTGTCGTCCACGGTCGACAACCGCATCACCTCGTTCTCTTCGCAGGTCCAGCTTCTCCAGTCGTCCAACGACATCCTCGCGAACAAGCAGGACGTCCTCGAGGCCAAGTTCGACAACCTCGACCTGACGCCACTCGATCCGACTGACGACCGCGACGACGCCCTGATCGCTGCGTCCATCATCTCGACGGCTGTGACCGGCGTGAAGCTGGACCTCGCCCAGAAGCAGCAGATCGAGGCGTACGCGCACGACATCACGACCCTCGAGGCGACGATCGACCAGAACTGGATCGACGCCCAGGCGCTGGTGCAGACCGAGCGCGAAGCACGAGTCGAAGCTGACACGAATGTCGCCGGCCAGATCAGCGCGATCACGGAGCAGATCACCACGCTCCAGTCGACGGTGGACGACAACATCGCCCAGGTCGTGCAGACCATGCAGACTCAGGTGGACACCGTCAACGGCAAGGTGACCAACCTCAACGCCCAGTACGTCCTGAAGGTCCAGGTCCAGCGCACGGACGGCCGGCCGGTGGTGGCAGGCATTGGTCTCGCTGCGACATCCAATGGCGACGTCACGAACTCCGAGATCATCCTCACGGCCAACCGGCTGCTGTTCGTCGACCCGGCGGCGCCGGACGGCGTCGTCAAGCCGATCTTCGAGTCGGGTCTTGTGGACGGCCAGAACACCTTCGTGATCCCCGCGAACGTCCTGGGCGACAAGACCTACCCAGGGCGTCTCCTGGTGGACGGCGCGATCGACACGCGGACGCTCGCAGCGAACGCGGTGACGGCCGACAAGATCGTGGCTGGTGCAATCTCGACCGACAAGCTCCAGGTCGGCCTAGGCGTCAACCTGCTGCAGTTCTCGGAGATGTTCGAGGGCGGCGGGGACCTCGGCGGCGCACGGGGCTGGCACTACAGTTCCTCGCCGAACCGGGACATCAACGTCGGCTTCTCGGCAGCGCAGGCCCGCACCGCGTTCCCTACGTACAACGTGGTGGGTGGCAACACGTCCTACATGCTGTCCACGTGGACGAACGGCGTCACGGACCTCTCTGGATACGAGTTCGTCTACTCGGACCCTGTCCCTGTCGTGGGCGGTAGCTGGTACGAGTGCTCCACGTACTTCCAGAATGCGCGGTGTGAGGCGGACATCGGCATCATGTGGCTGGACGGTAACGGCGCACAGTTCGCCTCGAGTGGCTTCAAGGGTACGGCCGGCTTCTCGTCGGCATACTCGGCCAACAGCCAAGGGGCAGGCTTCGCCTTGTCCCAGTACGGCCGGATCGGCGGAAGGGCGCAGGCTCCAGGTACGGCGGTCAGTGCCCGCTTGGCGATCCGCAAGGGTTTCCACGCGGCGGCTGACGGCAGCAGCTACCTGTTCTGGGTCAAGCCCATGCTGGCCCAGACCTTCTCGAACACGTCCGTGCTGTCGCCGTACAGCCCGGGCGGTCTCGGGACAACCATCACGCCGTACGGTATCTCCACGCCGTCGCTGTCGGCCCTGTCGGCCACGATCGGGCTACTGCGTACTTCCGCCAGTGGTCAGCGCCTGGAGATCGACTCGAACCAGATTCGGGTCTACGACGCCAACAACGTCCAGCGCGTCCTGTTCGGGGTCTGGTGATGCCAGCAGGACTTCTTGTGTGGGACGAGGCCGGCCGGCTCGTGGTCGACACGACCACCTTCCTTGGGCGCTATCTGGGGCAGGCAGTCATCGGGAACGGCACGGGGTCCATCGTGAACGACCAGTTCACGCAGGGGATTCCCTGGGCCATCCCGGTGATGGACAACGCGTCCCCGATCGACCCGAACGCCTCGAGCACCTTCGGCTTCGTCGACATCTACTCGTGGATGACCACGCCCTCCTGGTACTTCTCGGACAACCAACTGGTCTGGACGCGGGACCTCTCGAAGACACCCACGAACTGGCAGTCGCCCACCTGCACCTTGATCTACGGAGTGAACTGATGCCGGCTGGGCTTCAAATCAGAAACGACAGCAACGTCCTGCAGGTCGACGGAGTGAACCAGCACATGGTCTTGCTCCGCGCCGGCGTCATGACGACTGGGCACCTCGCGTCTGGGCGTACCGACATCGCCTCAAGCATGGCTACGGTCGCGCAGAACAACGGCGAGATTCTCGCGATTCAAGCGGGAGGCGCCGGATTCTCCATCGCCGGCCGGTACGGCGGGGTGACCACGGTGTACTTCCAGGGGATCGGTGAGGGAACGCTGATCGCCTACTGGGTCTTCGGACCCTACACGCCGTCCGGTGTCAACTACGGGATGCTGATCCGGGACGTGAACAACGTGCCCATCTGGGACACCGGCCGGCCCCCTATGCGCGTCGTGCAGACGGTCTCGGGCCTCGGCACATTCACGGTCGGGGTGGCGGGAAAGACCTACGCCCTGGCGGCGGTCACGCAGTACGGGAAGCTGGAACGCAGCGGCGCCGGTCTCCCCGGTCAGCCGGGCAACCAGAATCTGCTCCAGACGTTCACCACGGGGTACGGGGCGATCAGCGGACAGACCGTGACGATCCAGAACAGCTTGACGATCGGCGGTGTCTACGGACCCGTCAGCAGCAGCCAGATACCGGCGGGCTGGGGCGGCGTCTGGGACAACCAGCAACAGAACACATACACGGTCCTCGACGTGACCAACTACTAGGAACTCAATGGCATGGTATGCAACGGGGACCGTCGCGGTGACGAATGGAAGCAACGTCGTCATCGGGACCGGTACTCAGTTCATCACGAACATCAAGTCGGGCGACATCTTCATCGCGCTGGATAACGGGCTTCTGTACGAGGTCGACCAGATTGTCTCCGCGACTCAGCTGACCCTCAAGCGCGAATACGCAGGCGTGACGAACGCCTCCGCCGTGTACGAGATCGTCCCGACGACGTCCAACCTGAAGACGCTCGCGCAACAGGTGACGGACCTCATCGCGATCTATCAGGAAATCCCCCAGAGCGCTACGGACGCGCAAGCAGCGGCAGCAGCGGCTCAGGGATACCGCGACACCGCGAAGACGTATCAGGACAACGCGGCGGCTTCCGCCTCGACAGCCTCGGGAGCCGCTACGACGGCGCAGGGCTACCGGGACACCACCAAGACGTATCAGGACAACGCGTCGGCGTCCGCTTCTGCGGCAGCGACCTCGAAGACTGGGGCCGACACGGCGAAGTCCGGAGCGGACTCCTCGAAGACCGCTGCTGCGGCCTCGGCCACCTTAGCCGGCAATTGGGCGGCACAGGCGTCCGGTACCGTCGACGGTACCAACTACTCGGCGAAGTATTACGCCCTTCAGGCCCAGCAGTATGCGGCATCGATTACGCTGCCCATCCCGATCACGTCGGGTGGTACGGGGGCGACCTCGGCAGCAGCCGCACTCGCGAATCTTGGTGCTGCTCCCCTGGGAGGCGCCACCTTTACCGGGGCCAGTGGTCTGAACTACGCGAGTGCGTCGTGGGCGATCAGCGACAGCAGCGGAACAGGACAGGCGAAGGTGCTGCTCCGCTCGGGCGGTACGTCAGTGTGGGGACTGAATAGCATCTCGACTAGCGGGTTATTCCGCCTGGACCGCTACGTGAGCGGCACATTTGCGGACAGCCCGTTGACTGTCGCCAACGCCACCGGGGTCGTCACGCTTTCGCAGCGGCCTGTCTTCGGCACGGCGACTCCCTGGGACTCCGCGAACCTCCCATCGGTCGCCGGGCGTCTCCTGAACATCCAGGTCTTCACCTCAAGCGGGACGTACACCCCGACCGCTGGGACCACCAAGGTCATCGTGAAGGCGGTAGGCGGGGGCGGCGCAGGCGGCTCGACCGCAGCGACCGGCGCAGGGCAGTCCGCAGTTGGCGCGGGCGGAAGCTCGGCCGGCTACGCGGAAGTTCTGCTGACCGCTGGATTCAGCGGCGTGGCCGTCACTGTGGGCGCTGGCGGTACCTCGGCCGCAGCCGGCGCGAATACGGGGAACGCTGGGGGCACGACCAGCTTCGGGACCATCATCTCCTGTCCGGGAGGCAGCGGCGGCGCCGGGGGTAACCCATCGGCATCTGCTGCCGTCAACCCGAGCGCCGGTGTCGTCGCGCCCACCATCTCGAGCGGGACGGTCATCAACGCGCTCGCCGGACAGCCCGCGCCGAACGCACTGGTCCTCGTCGCTGGCGCGGTCGCGATCAGTGGGTACGGCGGTAGCGGCCCTCTTGGCATCGGCGGTCAAGGTCGGCAGACGACGGGCGCAGGCATCGTCGGGACCGGCTACGGAGTCGGCGGCGCTGGCGCAACTACCTCCGCGTCCGGCGCTGCGCAGGTCGGCGGCGCTGGCCGTCAGGGTGTCCTCATTGTCTACGAGTTTGCTTGATGAATCGCTACGCAGTTGTATCGGATGGTGTCGTCACCAACGTCGTTCTCTGGGACGGCACCTCCGAATGGGAGACGTCCTCGGACGCCGTCCTGCTTCCCCCAGACTCCCCTGTCTCCGAGGGGTACTCCTACACCGCCGGTGAGTTCACCGCGCCCCTCAATCCGCCGCCCCGTCCGGACGGCTTCATCTAATCCCTGGAATCAACCATGACCCACAAGACCAAGATCATCCTCGTCAAGCACGGCCAAGTGTCGGCCATCGCCTTCCCCGGCGAGCGCATCGACAACACCTACGGCACGGTGGCGGCTGAAGTCCCCCACGATCACCCGATCGGCGTGGGCGACCATTACCCGGCGAAGGACGCAGTCCCGGCAGAACCGGTGAAGGCGAAGGCCGGCAAGAAGGTCACCGAGACCCCGGCCGCATAATGGTCGACCAGTTCTCGTTCCGGCAGCTTCTGCTGGTACTGGTCGGAATGGGAGTAGTCATCGGGATCGGTAAGCTCTTGGCATCCGACGAGAAGTTCTCGTGGCGTCTGGCAGTCGGCCGCGCCATCGTGAGCGCCGGCCTCTCAGTGGCCGCTGGCGCCCTCATCGCGTTCATCCCGGGCCTGAACCAGATGGCCCTCATCGGGCTGGCAGCAGCCTCCGCAGTGATCGGTGAGCAGTTCCTTGAGAAGCTCATCCACCTGAAGTCTGAATGACCAAGGGACGCCCTGAGCGTCTCACAGTCCTCGGGCGTCGGTTCAGTGTGACCGATGTCCCCGAGGACATGCGTGGCGTCGTCTACGGTCTCATGGACCCGGACACCCGGCGACTTCACATCGCCGACGACATGACCGGCTTCGACACGGTCGACACCCTCATTCACGAAGTGATGCACGCGATCCGCTACACCCAAGGCCGTGAGAACGGCGGAGAGGTGGAGGAGGACTACGTGCGCTCACTGGCGACCGGGATCACCAACGTGTTCCGGGACAACCCCGGGTTCCTCCGGTGGATCGCCTCGACTCTCAAGAAGGATCAGACATAAGCGACAACAGCGACCTCATCCGGCAGAAGTTTGAAGACTGCCTGATCGAGGGTCTGAAGGGCCAGCCCCTGACGACGAAGGACGGAGTCGTACGCGACCCGTCGACGGAAGAGATGGTATTGGTCGCGCCGGAGGCATCGTTCCTCTCGGTGGTCCGTGCGTACCTCAAGGACCTGACGGGCGACGCCCCGAAGGACAAAGCCCCGACGACCGGGAAGGCGCAGGGACTCCTGGCGGAGTTCGAGCGTAAGTCGAAGCTGCCGTTCGGGCAGCGTGCGAATTGAGCGGACGCCCTTGGTGGTGGGCCTCGGATGATCCTCTTCGCGAGGACTTCCGGAACATGGCCTATCTGGTCTGGGAGCACATGGGCCTCCCAGCCCCGACTCCGCGTCAGTACGACATCGCCTACTTCTTACAGTTCGGCTGGGCCGGGTATGGGGTAGACGATGACGGCAACATCTTCGAGTGGTTCGGCCCGGAGGACGTAGAGCCGGATCGCGCCGGCGTGCGCCGTCTCGGTGACGCCGACGAGAAGTTCCGAGAAGACATCATCGAAGCTTTCCGAGGCATCGGGAAGTCATACCTGACCGCAGCGTTCGCGCTGTGGCGGCTGTACCGCAACCCCTTCAGCGAGAAGATTCTCGTGGTCTCGGCGTCCGGCACGAAGGCGAAGGAATTCGTCTCGATGGCGAAGACGCTCCTGATGACCATGCCGATCTTCGAGCACCTCGTGCCGCGCGAGGATCAACGCGACACCGCGTGGTCGTTCGACGTGAACGGCGCCTCGATCTCCCAGTCCCCCTCGGTGAAGGCCGTGGGTATCACTGGGCAGATCACCGGCTCCCGCGCCACGCTCATCATCGCGGACGACATCGAGGTCACGGACAACTCCCGCACCGAGGAAGCTCGGGAGCGGCTGCTGCACAAGACCAACGAGTTCTCAGCGATCAAGGTGACGGGCGGGGCGGACACGATCTTCCTCGGGACACCTCAGACCGAGGAGTCGATCTACACGAAGCTCATCCGCAGCATGGGCGCCACCGGCTGGATTCTGCCGGCCCGGTACCCGATGGCGGACAAGCGAGACTCCTACGTCTTCAAGCGGGAGGGAAAGACCGACCTGGACTGCCTCGCGCCCTGTGCGCGTCGCGTGGACCGGGACCCGGGACTCCAGTGGAAGCCCACGGACCCCGAGCGGTTCAACGAGATGGAACTGACGAACCGGGAGGCCAAGGGCCGCTCGTACTTCGCCCTGCAGTTCCAGTTGGACACCTCCCTGTCGGACGCCGAGCGGTACCCGTTGAAGCTCCACGACCTCATCGTGATGGCCGCGAACCCGTTCAAGGCTCCGCAGATCGTCCAGTGGGGTCACGATACCGGCCACAAGAACAAGCGCACCGACCTCCAGAACTTCGGCTTCACCGGGGACTACTGGCTGTCACCTCTGTTCATCGACACCGAGTGGCGGGAGTATGAGCAGTCGCTCCTGTTCGTCGACCCGTCTGGCCGAGGGAAGGACGAGACCGCCTGGGCCGTCGTGAAGACGCTCAACGGCATGCTGTACGCCGTGGAGTCCGGTGGTGTCTCGGGAGACCCGGGGACGGCTATGGCTGCAATCGCCGCCGCCGCGAAGAAGCACAGGGTCCACGAGATCGTCGTCGAGCCGAACTACGCTGGCAACATCTGGATCAACGCTTTCGAGCCGGTCCTGACCAAAATCTGGCCGGCCGAGAAGGTGGGCGACACCGCTGGCTGCACTGTGCGGGAAGCGGAGTGGAGCCGGGCACAGAAGGAACTCCGGATCATCGAGACGCTCGAGCCGGTCATGGCGACCCACCGTCTTGTCGTTGACGAGGCTGTGGCGGCTGATGCCGTCCTGATGTACCAGTTGACTCACGTGACCCGCGAGCGCGGCTGCTTGACTCACGACGACCGCTTGGACGCACTGGCCGGCGCCGTGGCCGCTTTGATGGCTACGCTCCGCGTGGACGTCGATCAGGCTGCGAAGGAGATGAAGGAGGCCGAGGAGGACGCCCTGCTCGAGGAGTTCGTCGAAGGGTGTCTACGATCCGCTGCCGGTGAATACCAGCAGCGCACCATCTATGGAGAAGAGGTATGGAGCTACGAGACGGGCAGGCACCTGTGACGCCCGAGGACGACTCAGTCGTTCCCTACGTCACGTGCCACGCCTGCGACGGTACGGGTTCGCTCCTTGATCCGGACGGTGACGTCCCTGACTACGGGTGGTGACTTAGCGACCCGAGCACGCTCACGGGCCTCCCTCTCCGCACGGGGAGGCCACGAAGCGGCCCAGAGGACCACGATGACGAAGATGAGTCCGAGGACAAGGAACGGTGCAAGCATGGTCAGTAGAGTTCTCTGGTGCGCCTCTGCTCCGCATTGAAGTCTGAGCACCCCTTGAGTGCCGCCTGCTGCATACCCGAAGGGGAAGCACCACGGTACTCTTGGGACGTCCATACGTCTCGCTGGAGGGCTTGGTAAGTGTCGATGAAGCTTTGCCCCGGGCGGGCGTGTCGCAGGGCGTCCTGGGCCGCCTCAAGGGTCTCTCCGGCGTCTCGGGACACCACGGCCTCACGGGCAATCTCAGCGTAGGTCTGGCAGTCGATGATCTGCGGGCGATGCGCCCAAGCGGCGGAGGTGGAAAGCAGGAGGAGCGCTGCGATGGCGGTTGTTTTCATTATGGTCTCTCAGAGTCCCCGGGTCGTCCCGGTGTTGGGCAGATTGTAATATCGGCTGTAAACTCCTGACAATAGAGGGGCGCCTGAAAAAATATCCCGAAAATGCGTGACAAGGTGTGTTCGGCCGCGCGGGCGCGAATCCCCCGTGCCCTCCCCGGTCGGCTCATGGCCGGCACCACCCCGGAAGTGAGGCTGGACGGAAGCGCGGCGGCAGGGCTGGGACGGCAGGCGAGTCCCCACGGCAGGCCCCACGGTGCACAGGACGGCGGGCGCAATCCCTTGCTGCGTAAGGCTCTGAGGGTATTGGGCATCGGACTGGTATGACGATGGTCCGGGAGTCGCTGGACGGCGGGTGAGTCCGGGCGCGTCACTGGACTGAGGCAGGAGGAGGGACAAGCGGGTGTTTGTGAGTGCATGCGTGCACTTGCGAGCACCTGTTTTATTGCTCTCACGGTCCGGAGGCATAGGGACGGCCTAGTGACCTCTCAGCCCTCGCGTGCTGCGCACGCTCGGAACAAACGAGGGACGCACCTGCCGCGCATGCCCTCCTATGACTCACCGTGAGTCCCTTTGATGGTCTCTGATCTGCCTGGGCGATATGCGGGCGCATCGTCCCTATGACTCATCCTGACGGCGGGCGCATTGATTGAAACCGCACAGGGTGAAGGCCCAAGCCAATCCGGGCGATTGGCACTGTGCTTTCTCTTTTGTGTGCAGGTGCTATCGACCACTGAAGACTGGCGGGCGCGTCGCTGTGAGTCACTACGCGGGCTAAGGGTCTGCCGCTGACGATCGGATTAATGTCCCCACGTTTCAGTCAACTAATCAACAACTCGCTTTACATGCGATGAGACCTGACCTATAGTCCGTCTCACGGTGCCGCAACGCACCACCCGACTAACGCAAGTTGATGAGTGCAAGGGGCTTTACCATGACTCAGATTGACATTACGCTGTCTATCAATGACGCGGCAAACCACATCATCGCGAACGATCTGGACTACGCGGACCATGCTGACCTCCCGCAAGGCTACACGCTCGCCGCGCATGCTGACGGCGTCTGGGTTGTTGACGCCCGCTTTACTTGCAACATGGACGATATGCCGCGCGTCGTCCGCGTAATCAACGCGCCTCTCTGGGGCCGCAACCTAATCGAGTGCTGACCATGACTGACCGCATCATCGCAACGTGCACCTATGCAGCCATCGCGCTGTTCCCGTGCGTCTCTGGCCTCATGGCCGTCATCGTTTTTCGTATCGCTGGGGTATGACCATGCTGGACTTCTGGACGCTTGATGACATCGCTGACGCGGTCCCCGCCATCGCTGAGTATCTGGAGGAAACCCGCGCGGCAGAGTAGCGCAAAACGATGAGGTCGAAACGCTTCACTGTGAATCAGGGGGCGTCTGCGGATTGGGTCCGCACTGAAGAGACCAATCAAGGGGAATAGAGATGGCACGTTTGACCGTACGCGTTCAGGGTGAATGCAACCAGCAGGCGCTTTTCGACGTCATCGCGGGGCAGGGCCGCAACGTCACGGCGGCATGCGGCTTCGATCGGGGCGGGTGGACTGCCGTGGAATTCGACGTGAAGCCGGGTGAAAAGGATTGGGGAAAGCACCTCTCATCTCTGTTCCCGCGCATGCGGATGTCATTCGACATCGCGGTTTAACAGGTCGAAACCCGGGACGTCTCCGGGTCCGCACGTGAGGCGTGCGCTGACGAGACCAGACACTCAACTATCAAGGGGAATCACCATGACTGACCTGACCAACTTCGCCGACATTCTGGACGTCCGCGACATCATCGAACGCGTGGAGGAACTGGAGACCGAAGGCGCGAACATTGCCGACGAACGCGAAGACGCGGGACTCGAAGGCCCTGACGCTGACTGGGAGGCCGAAGAGGGCGCGGAACTCCGCACGCTTCGCGCACTGCTCGAGGACCTCGAAGGGAACGGCGGGGACCATCAATGGGAAGGCGTATGGTATCCCGTGACCCTCATTCGTGACTCGTATTTCACGGAATACGCACAAGAACTCGTGCAGGACATCGGCGACCTCCCGGCGGGCCTGCCGTCTTACATCGAAGTCGACTGGGAAGCAACCGCACGGAACATCCGCATGGATTACACCAGCGTCGAATTTGACGGCGTGACCTACTGGTATCGCTGAAAGTAGCGCGAATCGCTGTGAGGTCGAAACGCTACCTCGCGTAGCGTCTGCCGGTAGTGCCGGCACTGACGAGACCATTAACTACCGGAGAAACACCATGACTCACCTTTACGACGGCGACACTTTCACCCGCACTGGTCCTGACGGCGTGGAGCGCACCTTCCGCGTCAACTTCGAGCACGACACGGACGCAGACGCGCCATGGGAGCGCAATGATGGTCACGGCGTCGTCTCCGATTGGACCACGCGCGACAAGCGGCCGGGCGAGCGCGTGCTGACGTCTGACCGTGGCTCCTACCGCTACTACGACGTGCAGGAAAGCACGCGCATTGCAAAGCGGGACCTGTGGGACGCGCCTCCCTTCGGCCAAGGCACGCGAGCACAACACGCAGCACGCGCCGTAAATGCGGACTTCGAGTATCTGCGCCGTTGGTGCGCGGACCTGTGGTCCTACGTTGGCGTCGTGGTCACGTCGATCCCGGAGGGCGCGGACCCTGACGAGGTAGACACGGACTACTCCCACGCCCTGTGGAGGATCGAATCCGACGCGGAAGACTACCTGCAAGAGGTCGCGGCCGAATTGGCGGAAGAGATTGAACGCGAGCAAGTGAAAGAGGGCGCCGAGCGTCAGCACTGGGACGCGCGGGACGTCATCACGCGGTGAAGTAGCGCGAGTCAAAGAGGTCGAAACGCGCTACCCGGCGCGTCTCACGGTATCTCCGTGACTGATGAGACCAACACGAAGAGGTGAAGAGATGAAGCGCTATCACTGGCGTATGACAGACGACTACGGGAACGAGGTGAACCTAGATTGCGACTATGGGTCGCTGACGGTTGACGCAGCGTATGAATTCCACGCAGCCGGACGGGAGGCCGCATGACTCCCCGCGACCGCCTCCGCGACTCCCTGTACGCCGTCGCATGCTGGGCGTGCCTCTGCGCTCCGCTGTTCGTCGACTACTTGAACCGAGGGTAACCATGAGCCGCTACGGTTTCAAGGTGACTCACACAGACGGCGCGGTCCATTACTGGTATGCCTACGCAGACGCCGAACGCGCAGCATGGATCGATTTTGCTGCCCACTACGCGCCCATCACGCAGGTTTTCTGCGTGGCACTGGTGACCGATGAGAAAGAAGAGGAGGTCAATTAAAACGCGTTTTGAGCGGCCGGACGTCAAGTGGCTACCTCCCTATCCACCCGCCCATCCCAGAGGCACCACGGCCCTCCCAATGACCACCGCGATGCAGTTTAACGCGGGGCCTGTCAATCAATCCCCGAATTTGCGGCACCTTTCTGTTGCATCTCGTCGAATCGACGCCGTAAAGGGACGCGTAAAGTCCCGATTCGTCGGTGTAATGCAACAAGTCGTTACATGAAAGGGAAGAAATTACCGGCGCCGGAAGGCCCCGAAAAGTGGTTGAGCCGGGACGCGGATTAAAACCGCACAGGGTGATCCTGAGCCGTCCCTATGACTCTATAAGAGGTCTCTATGAAGAGGGGGAGCCACCCTCAGAGTCCTCCTACAGACTCATACACAGAAGCAACTTCTGAGTCTGAAGCCACGTCCTCCAATAAGAGAGGGCTGGAGATTTCATTGCTTGAGACGGGAACAGCCGCATCGTATGCTCTCGATTATTTTTACTCAGGGGAAAGTGAATGACAGTACAAATAGACGCTTCAGCCAAGGTCCTACGTAAGCGGTTTGGTACGTGGCTCAAAGAGAAGCGCGAGGACGCAGGGCTGACCCAATTGGACGTAGCGGCCTTCCTGGACTACGCGTACCCAGTCATGGTGAGCCAAGTGGAACGCGGTGCATCTGTGTTGCCTGAGCACGACCTCCGACTCTGGTCGGAAGTGTTACGAGTTAATTCGAAGGAATTCGCCAAGCAGTTTCTCTATCACTGCCGGCCCTTCATCTATGAATGCATGTACGGAGTCGACCCATATGTTCGCGAAAAGCTCCCCCGAGGAGCAAAAACAACCCGGAGCGCACCGGGTGTCAGGTCTCCGCGCCGTTCACCTCAAAGCAAGTGAGGCGTGGCCGGAGTTGGTGGGGGAATTCGAGGAGGAGTATCCAGAGACCCCATGGTTCTCTCTGGGAGTCGAAGAGTTCCAGATGGTCGTCGAGTTGACGGACTGCTACCGCGTCCGGACGTTCGAGGGACATCACCTTGTCGGCACGGACGACGTTGAGGCTCTCTGGGCTGCGCTGGTCCGCGTCATGGCGGTTCAAGGGTTCAGCCTTCGGGGGGTGTGATGGGCGTCTACAAGCGGCCGGACAGCGATGTCTGGTGGTATGAGTTCGAACTCAACAAGAAGCGCTACCGTGGGAGCACGAAGACCACGAGCAAGCGGGATGCGCAAGCGGTGCTGGTCGACAAGCGGCGCGAGGCGCAAGAAGACCAGCAGCAGGACCGGCTCGGGGTCAAGCGGTCGACCCTCTACGCCATCGCGCTGAAGTGGCTCGAGGCGTCTGAGACGACTCACGCGGATCACAAGAACAACTTGAGCCGTGTGCGCAAGCTGTTCGGGGACGAGTTGGTCCAGGAAGGCAAGGGGTGGACTCTGAAAGAGGGCAACCGCCCGGGCCTGCCCAAGGACCTGATGGTCCACGAGATCACGCAGGAGACTCTGGTGACGCTGAAGGGTCACCGGATGAAGGAAGGGAACAGCGCGGCCACCATCAACCGCGAGATCAGTCTCGTGCAGTCCCTGATGGGCTACGCGCAGTCCCTGAGCATCGTGATGCCCACGAAGCCGATTATCTGGTCGGAGCGCCGCAACCGCGCCGCGTCCCTCAAGATGAAGGAGTCGAAGGGCAAGCTGAGGTGGCTCACGATGGAGGAGGAGCAGAAGCTCCTGAAGGAACTGAAGCGCCGGGTGAAGCCGGGCGACCGTTCAGCCTCGGACAACTTGGACCTCGTCACGATGCTCCTCGACACTGGAGCGCGGTACGAGGAGGTCGCGGGACTTCGCTGGCCTCAAGTTGACCTCGAGGGCGCCGTCATCCACCTCTACCGGTCGAAGGTGGACAACGAAGGCGGTGTGCGGATGACGAAGCGCGTCCTTGCGATCCTGAAGCATCGCCGGGAGGAGACGCGGGGCCGGACGTTCGTATTCCCCGCGCACGTCATCACGGGGCAGGGTACGACGGACTGGGATCGGGCGGACGACTGCCGGGGCCATGCGACCGGCGCGATCCAAGCAGCGATCGACGCGTGCGAGTTGAACGACGACCCGACGCTGGACCGGGTGACTCCTCACACGCTCCGCGACACCTACGCGTCCCGGCTGGTTCAGGCCGGCGTGAGTCTGCTGAAGGTGAGTCACCTGCTCGGTCACGCGGACGAGTCGATGACGAAGAAGTATGCGCACCTGTGCCCGGATATGACGGGCAGGGAAGCAGCAGCGGTCCTCGACGGACTGCACGCGGATTAAAACCGCACAGGGTGACGACCCTATCGCCAGCGACTGCGACCGGACACTGCAAGAGCCGGGATGGCTGGAGGTAGGGTCTTCTTTTTGTCCCCACTGTAAAGCGAGTTGATGAGTTGTGAGATACTTACGACTCGCCGTACTCGGGAAGGCCCGGGAGATACCCGGTCAGCTTGTAGGCGGCAGTGAATTCGAACTGGCAGGACTCACAGACGTATTCCTGATAGACGCGTGCGGCTCCAACAGCGCAAGCGCCCATCGTTACATTCGGTGAGTTGCAGGAAGGGCAGATGAGGGATTCGAATCGCGTCACTGGGACCACCCAGTCGTCAGAGTCCATCACGATGTCTCTCCGAAGCGATCCGATGGTGACCCCACAGGCTGCACGGGGTCCCCACGTAGGGCACCACGGTAAAGCTCCCCACAGTAAAGTGACTTGCTTTACCCTGCTGTCTTTAAGATGTTGATTTTGAAGCAGATTCTGTTGGTAGGCCGTGCGTGACTCGAACACGCGACCAACGGATTAAAAGTCCGCTGCTCTACCAGCTGAGCTAACGACCCAAAAGAGGCGAAATTATAATCTGCGAATTGGCTTTTTGTCAACCAAACCGCATCGCAAACCGGCCAATGTCCTCAGAAAAAACGCCTGCGGCATGACTTCCCGCAGGCGTTCTCTCTCATTGCTTGCAGCAGGCCTCGATCACTTTACCTGCGACATCTTGCTCTGCGCCGTCGTCGCGACTTCCGTACCGGAGTATTGCGAGATGATCTGCTGGAGCGTCTGCTTGGCAGCCGCTTTCTGGCCTTGCTCGATCTGGTTGTTTGCGATCGCAAGCAGCGCTTCGGGTGCTCGCGGATGCGTCGGATAACTCTTCACCAGGTTCTGCCAGACCGCAGTCGATCCCTTGTAGTCGCGCTGGGCATAGAGCGCGTTGCCGAGCCAGTACTGCGCCGTCGGCTGATACGGGCTCTGCGGATACTTCGCCACGAACGTCTTGAACGACGCCGCGGCGTTCTTGTAATCGCCGCTACGGAATTGAGTCGACGCCGCGTTGAACGCTTCCGTCTCGCCGGGCTGCACCGAACCGGTCATGCCGTCGATCGTCTCCTGTTGCGGCTCGAATTTCTTAAGGCGCGAGTCGAGATCGGCGTAATAGTCCTTCTGCTGCTTTTGCAGCGTCACGACCTGGTTGGTCAGATCCTCGTTCTGCCCGCGAACCGTCGCGACCTGTTGATTCAACTGGTCGATGCGGTTCTGCTGATCGAGGATCGTGCGTTGCGCGGCCTGCAACTGATTCGACAGACTGTCGGTTTTCGTGCGCAGGTCGAGCACGGCCTTGCGCGCTTCGTTGTCGTCGAAGACGCCGGCGTGCGCGGGCACGCCGAACATCGTCGAACCCACCACGCAAGCGGCTGCGGCGGCGCGCAGCAAGGGAAAGCGATACAACATAGAGCGACTCACCCGTGACAGGTTACGTTACGTGATTACTGCTGGTATGCGAGATCCGCACGGCGGTTCTGCGCGTACGACGCTTCGTCGTGACCCGTCGCCATCGGCTTTTCCTTGCCGAGGCTCACGGCTTCCATTTGCGAATCGGCCACGCCCATCAGCGACATCGCGCGACGCACGGCTTCCGCACGCTTCTGGCCGAGCGCCAGGTTGTACTCGCTCGTGCCGCGTTCGTCGGTGTTGCCCTGGATCAGGACGTGACGCTCCGGATGGCTCTTCAGATACGACGAGTGTTGTTGCAGCAGCGGCTGATAGTCGTCCTTCACGGCGTAGCTGTCGAAGTCGAAGAAAATGCTGCGCTTGGCGAGCGGGCTGTTCGGGTCGTTCAACGGGTCGATGTTGACCTGCTTCACGTCCGTCGGGTTCGGCTGCGTGCCGACTGCACCCTTGTTCTGGCCTTCGTCGAGCTTCACGCCCGAGTGACAAGCCGCCAATGCGCCGACCATCGCAACTGCCAGGCCGATACGAAGTTTCGACATCATGGTACCTCTCCTTGTGTTGTAGCTGAACGTTGTATGTGAACGTTATTGCTGGACTTATTGCATGAACGGACCCCAGGACGGCTCGCGCACCGCACCGCCCTGTACTGACAAGACTTGCCGCGTGCGACCATCGGTCGATACGGCTGCCAACACGCCACGTCCGTTCACTTGGGTGGCGTAGAGGATGTACTGACCATTCGCCGCGAAGCTCGGCGATTCGTCATGCGTCGTGTCGGTCAGCCCCGTTGCCGTGCCGGACGCGAGGTCCAGCAAGTACAGCTTGAAGCCGCCGCCAGTGCGCGAAATGTACGCGAGTTGCTTGCCGTCCGGGCTCACGCGCGGGCTCGTGTTGTACGCGCCGGTGAACGTGACCCGCTGGGCCGCGCCGGCGCTTTCACCTGCCGCCGGCATCTTGTAGATCTGCGGCTGGCCGCCGCGATCGCTCGTGAAATAAATCGAGTTGCCATCAGGAGAGTAGAACGGCTCGGTGTCGATCGAGCTGCCCTGGGTCAGACGGCGCAGGCCGGAGCCGTCTGCATTGACTTCGAAAATCTGCGTGTTGCCGGTGCGCGAGAGCGCGACCGCGAGCTTGCGGCCGTCAGGCGACCACGCCGGGGCGCTGTTGTTGCCCTTCTGGTTCGACACGACCACGCGACGTCCCGTCGGCAGATCGTGGATGTACACCACCGGCTTCTTGCGCTCGAACGACACGTACGCCACCTTCGTGCCGTCCGGCGACCATGCCGGAGAGATGATCGGCTCGGGGCTGGAGAGGGCGATCTTCGCGTCCTGACCATCCGAATCGGAAATCTGCAACTGGTAGCGGCCGCCCGTCTGGATGACATAGGACAGACGCGTGGCGAACACGCCGCGGCCGCCGAGCAGCTTGGCGTAGATGTAGTCGGCGATCTTGTGCGCGCTCATGCGCAGGCCGCTTTCGGCGCTGACGAGCGACAGGCCGCCGAGGTTCTGCTGCTTGACCGTGTCGTAGAGACGGAAGCGCACTTCGTATTGACCGTTCGGCAGCTTGTTCACGCTGCCCGATACGAACGCGTCCG
Organism: Caballeronia sp. LZ032; assembly: GCF_031451315.1. Lineage (NCBI taxonomy): Bacteria > Pseudomonadati > Pseudomonadota > Betaproteobacteria > Burkholderiales > Burkholderiaceae > Caballeronia > Caballeronia sp. LZ032. The sequence goes on along the minus strand of NZ_JARUXP010000001.1, from coordinate 2,563,585 downwards.
CGCCCTTGGCCTTCCAGGCGCCGAGATCGACCGTGTCGCCTTCGGAGACGGGCGTGCTGCCCGCGTCGATGTTCGTGAACTTGCCGCTGCGCTGCAGATCCTGGCGGATGATCGCGCTGACCTGCTGCGGCGAACTCGCTTCATTGGCGAAGTTGGCCGTGGCGATCGGGAATTGCGTGGAGCCGACGCCGGTCACGAGTACGTTCAACTGGGCGTGTGCGGCAGTGCCGGCTGCGATCAGGCAGGACGCGACCAGCGTTCTCAGGCCAAGCTTCGTCATCAAACTCATGCTGTATAGGTTCCAGAAAAAAGCGTTTTCAAGTGTCCGCGGATTGCAGAACAGACCCGCGGACGCACGATTCGTTCCCGCTGCTTAATGCAGGCTTTCAACGCGCCTTGGCTGCTGTTGCCAAGGCATCGCGTGTTCTGCGTCATCAGCTTCCGGCCGGGCGCAGCGTGATCGTGAAGTGATCGGGCGCCTTGCCGTCGGTGTCGACAGGCATCGGATCCGATCGTTGCACCGCGCGCAATGCCGCCTGATCCCATTGCTCGTTGCCGCTCGAGCGCGTGATGTTCGCCGACAGCAACGTGCCCGACGGCGAGCAGCGCACCGACACGACCGTCTCCAGTCCGGCGGTCTCACCCGCCCACACGATGTTCGGCCGCACGCGGCGCTGCACCTTCTCCGCATAGCCGGGCGAGGTCGCATTGCCGCCCGCGCCCTTGCCGGTGCCGCTCTTGGCAAGCCCTTCGCCGCTCGACGCCGTGCCGCCGCCCAGCTGACCCTGCAACTGCGCGAGGCGTGCCTTGCGCTCTGCATCGACCTTGGCCTTGGCTTCGGCGGCCGCCTTGGCTTTCGCATCGGCAGCGGCCTTGGCTTTCGCATCGGCGGCAGCCTTGGCCTTGGCGTCGGCTTCAGCCTTTGCCTTGGCTTCCTGCTGTTCCTTCAACTGCTCCTGCTTCTGTTCCTGCTTCTGCGCCTCGGCTTGCTGCTGGCGCTGCTTGTCCTGCTGTGCTTTCTGTTGTTGCTGCTTCTGCAATTCGGCCTGACGTTGCTGCTCGATCTGCTTCTGCTTGTCCTGCATCGCTTTCTGCTGCGCGGCCGCGGCTGCGGCGGCTTGCGCGGCCTGCTGCTGGCGCTTCGCTTCCGCTTCCTGCTGGGCCTGTTCCTGCTGGCGACGCTGTTCGGCCAGCTGCGCCTCGCGCGCGGCGGCTTCCTGTTGCTTGCGTTTCTTTTCCTGCAGCGCGATGTCCGCGTCTTCGTCCTTCGCGGGCGGCGGCGCCGGCGGCGCCTTCGCTTGCGGGACGGGTGGCGTGGGGGTGGGGCGGGGCGTCGGCGCGGGCGTGTCGGGGAGTTCGGTCCAGATCTCTGCTTCGGCGCCGGCGGGCGTGTTGTTCTGCCAGTTGATGCCGTGATACAGCAGCCAGATGAGCAGCAGATGCATCAGCGCGGCCAGCGCGAACGCGCGGCCCGTGCCGCGCTCGCGCGGCGGGCGGAGAGGGCGTGCGGACGCGCCGCGCGCTGGCTGATGCTTGTTCTGCGAAACGGTCATTGCGATTTGACGAGCAAGCCGACGCGCTTCACGCCGCGCGACTTCATATCGGACATCACGTTCATGACGACCTCGTACTTCACTGTCTTGTCGGCGGCGATCACGACGGGCTGGTCAGGATGCGACTCCTGGCGGTTCAGCACGAACGTGTTGAGATCGTCCTTGGTCATCTTCTGCTCTTGCGTGGCGCCGTCGTCGTTCTTGTAGCGGACGTTCATGCTGCCGTCGGCCTTGATGTTGATGACGACCGGCGGTTGCTGTTCCTGCGGTTGCGCATTGCCGACGGTTGGCAGATTGATGATCGAAGGCGAAACGAGCGGCGCCGTCACCATGAAGATGACGAGCAGCACGAGCATCACGTCGATGTACGGCACGACATTGATGTCGGCCATGGCGCGGCGCGAACTGCCGCGCATGCTGGAACGAATCGGGCCTGCCATCGAGGACTCCTTTCTCAGTGCGCCTGACGCTGCAGGATGTTCGAGAACTCTTCGATGAAGGTCTCGAAGCGGATCGCCAGGCGATCGATGTCATGCGCGTAGCGGTTGTAGGCGACCACGGCCGGAATCGCGGCGAACAGGCCGATGGCGGTTGCGACGAGCGCTTCGGCGATGCCCGGCGCGACGTTCGCGAGCGTGGCCTGCTGCACGTTGGCGAGGCCGCGGAACGAATTCATGATCCCCCAGACCGTGCCGAACAGACCGATATACGGACTCACCGAACCGACCGACGCGAGGAACGCGAGATTCGCTTCGAGCACGTCCATTTCGCGCTGGAAGGCGGCGCGCATGGCGCGGCGGGAACCGTCGAGGATCGCGCCCGGATCGGTGATGCGGCGCTCCTTGCCCTTCAGGAATTCGCGCATGCCGGATTCAAAGATACGCTCCAGCGCGCCGATGGTGTGGCGATTGTTGGCTGCGCTCTGATAAAGCGCCTGCAGGTCGCCGCCCGACCAGAAATCGCGCTCGAAACGCTCGGTCTGCGCACGTGCGCGGCGAATGGCAAACCATTTGCGGAAGATGAAAGTCCAGGACAGGAGCGACAGCAGCAGGAGCAGCGCCATCACCGCCTGCGCGAGCAGGCTCGCGTGAATGACGAGGGAAACGATTGACAGGTCTTGAGTATTGTTCATAAAGGTCCGCTGTAACGTCCCGAACGGGGCGTCCGGTCAAAGCGTCATGCTTTCGTGAAACGAATGTGAATAAAACGAAAGCCGCGCCGTGGCCGGCTCGTGTTCAGTAGTGCTTCCTCTGTTGCACGGTGCATCGACCGTCTGGAGGTGCGACAAGTTCATCGGTCAGGTTCGGTCAGGTTGGGTCAGGACCGGCGCTGCGCCTGGCGGCGTGCGGGCCGCGCCGCAGTCCGTCGGTCACTGCGTCGGGAATCGCGACCGGACGGATCGATGCGCGCGCCACCGACGCGACGCGAATGTCGCCGGTCGCTAGCAGCACGCCGTCGCGCCACGCTTCCTGATGAAAATCTACCGATGCGCGTCCGAGTCGTTCGATGCGGCTCTCGATCCGGATGACATCGTCCAGACGCGCCGGCGACGAGTACTCGACGAACGTGCGCCTCACGACGAACACGATGCCTTCGGACTCGGCGAGAACCTGCTGGTCGATGCCGCAAGCGCGCAGCCATTCGGTGCGCGCCCGCTCGAAAAACTTCAGGTAGTTCGCGTAGAAGACGATGCCGCCGGCGTCGGTGTCCTCGTAATACACCCGAATCGGCCACTCGAAGGTCAACGGATCACTCACCTGTGTGCTGCCTTGCACGCGCCGTGGCAGGTCAGACCGCCCCGGCTCGCTTTTTGACAAATATTCATCGGCGGCATTTTACCGGAAGCGGACGCGACACCGCCAAATCCTTAGGCGGATCCGCGATTCAGGCGCGGTGAATTTGCAACGGTGCGAAGCTTTGCGCGATCGGCATGATCTCGATTGCGTTGACGTTCACATGCGCGGGGCGCGTGGCGATCCAGTAAATGGAGTCGGCAATGTCCTCGGGCGTGAGTGCCTGCGTGTTCTTGTATACAGTGTCCGCCTTCGCGTCATCGCCCTTGAAGCGCACGTTCGAGAACTCGGTGCCGCCCACGAGTCCTGGCTCGATGTCGGTCACGCGCAGCGCGGTGCCTGCGACATCGGCGCGCAGGTTCAGGCTGAATTGCCGCACGAACGCCTTGGTGGCGCCGTAGACGTTGCCGCCCGCATACGGATAGGTGCCCGCGACCGAGCCCATGTTGAACACGTGACCGCGATTGCGCTGGACCATGCCGGGCAGGATCGCGTGCGTGATCGTCACAAGGCCCGTGCAGTTGGTGTCGATCATGTTCTTCCAGTCGTCGAGACTGGCGCGCTGCGCGGGCTCCAGGCCGAGCGCGAGGCCGGCGTTGTTGACCAGCACGTCGATCTGGGCAAAGGCCTCGGGCAGTGAAGCGATGGCGTTCCGGACGGCGGCTTCGTCGCGGACATCGAGTTCGAGCGGCAGGAGGGCATCGCCGAGTTCCTTCGACAGCGCGACGAGCCTGTCCTTGCGGCGCGCCGCGGCGATCACGCGATGGCCGCCCTTGACGAAGGTGCGGGCAATGGCAGCGCCGAAGCCGGCGGATGCACCGGTGACGAAGACGATCATGGGCGGACTCCGGATGAGGTTGAATGTGCAGAGCCGGAGCAAATAGGGACGCGCGTCCGGCAACGGCGCAAAGGGTACTTCCATTGATGCATCGCGGCAAGCAATCACGGGTGCGAACGATCGTGCTTTAAGCACCGTCCCGCGCCATCCGGCGGGCCTGGGGAGCCGGTTGCCTAAAGCGGGGCCGCCCATTACACTACAACGCTCAAACCCCGCGTGACTGGCGATAGAATCTTCGGATTCAAGGTGGAGCGACCCACCAGGAAGCGCGGAGCGTCGTTTTGCCGTTCGCCTGGGCAGCTGAGATCCGCACGCCGTTGCTGCGTTGCCGGTGGCTGTCCGCCTTGCGAAATCGGATTCTTCCCTCATCCGTCGCGCCTGGACATCCTCGGTGTCCAGCGTCCCCTGCGTCTGCCTTGAAGTCTGCTTTGAAGTCAACTTCGAACATGGCGCGCGCGCGATCCGGTCAACCTGTATTGAACTCACGGAAAACGTATGTTTGACAGAGCCGAAAGTACCCTCGCCAAAGTCGATCCCGAACTGCTCAAGGCGATCGAGCAGGAAAACCGCCGCCAGGAAGATCACATCGAACTGATCGCGTCGGAAAACTACACCTCGCCCGCGGTCATGGCCGCGCAAGGTTCGCAACTCACCAACAAATACGCCGAAGGCTATCCGGGCAAGCGCTATTACGGCGGTTGTGAGTACGTGGATGTGGTGGAGCAGCTCGCCATCGACCGCGTGAAGCAGCTGTTCGGCGCGGAAGCGGCGAACGTGCAGCCGAACTCCGGTTCGCAGGCCAACCAGGGCGTGTTCTTCGCGGTGCTCAAGCCGGGCGACACGATCATGGGCATGAGCCTCGCCGAAGGCGGCCACCTGACGCACGGCTCGCCCGTGAACATGTCGGGCAAGTGGTTCAACGTCGTGAGCTACGGCCTGAACGAAGCTGAAGACATCGACTACGAAAAGACCGAAGCGCTCGCCAAGGAACACAAGCCGAAGCTGATCGTCGCGGGCGCTTCGGCGTTTGCGCTGAAGATCGACTTCGAGCGTCTTTCGAAGATCGCCAAGAGCGTCGGCGCCTACTTCATGGTGGACATGGCGCACTATGCCGGCCTGGTTGCCGCCGGCGTGTATCCGAACCCGGTGCCGCACGCCGACTTCGTCACCACGACCACGCACAAGAGCCTGCGCGGCCCGCGCGGCGGCGTGATCCTGATGAAGGCCGAGTTCGAAAAGCAGATCAACTCGGCGATTTTCCCGGGCATCCAGGGCGGTCCGCTGATGCACGTGATTGCCGCCAAGGCCGTTGCGTTCAAGGAAGCGCTCTCGCCGGAGTTCAAGACCTATCAGCAGGCCGTGGTCGAGAACGCGCGCGTGCTGGCGGAAACGCTGGTGAAGCGTGGCCTGCGCATTGTCTCGGGCCGGACGGAAAGCCACGTGATGCTGGTCGACCTGCGCGCGAAGAAGATCACGGGTAAGGCTGCTGAAGCCGCGCTCGGCGCCGCGCACATCACGGTCAACAAGAACGCCATTCCGAACGATCCGGAAAAGCCGTTCGTCACGAGCGGCGTGCGTCTCGGCTCGCCGGCCATGACCACGCGCGGCTTCGGCACGAAGGAAGCGGAGCTGGTGGGCAACCTGATCGCCGACGTGCTCGACAACCCGGAAGACCAGGCGAACCTCGAGCGCGTGCGCGCTCAGGTGTCCGACCTGACCAAGCGTTTCCCGGTCTACCGTTAATCTGCGAGTCCGACGCTCATGCGCTGCCCGTTCTGCCGACACGAAGACACCCAGGTCGTGGATTCTCGCGTGTCGGAGGACGGCGCGGCGATCCGGCGCCGGCGCCGCTGTCCCGCGTGCGACAAGCGCTTCACCACGTATGAACGGGTGGAGCTGGCGCTGCCCTCGGTCGTCAAGAAGGATGGCAGCCGCGTGGAGTTCGACCGGCGCAAGATCGTTTCCAGCATGCAGCTCGCGCTCCGGAAGCGGCCCGTTGCGGCGGATGCAGTGGATGCCTCCGTCGCGCGCATCGAGTATCAGCTGCTCGGCAGCGGCGAGCGCGAAGTGCAGAGCGAGCGGCTCGGCGAACTCGTCATGAACGAGTTGCGCCAGCTCGACACCATTGCCTACGTTCGTTTTGCTTCCGTCTACAAGCGTTTCGAGGATGTCTCCGAATTCGAGGACGTGCTCGAGGAATTCCGGCGCGCCGCGCCGAAGAAAACCACCACGCGCAAGCGCTGATCTTTCACGCATCTCTTTCTCCCAGACAGGTTTCCAGCCGTTCGTCCGCGCAGTGTGCCGGGCTTCGGGCGGCATGAACACTCGTCCATTCGGCTAATGGCGGGCGGCATGCTTTGTCGTTAGATTGGGCTCTCCGGCTCAATCCACTCGATAAGGCATGCAGATGGTCCAGAAGCTTCACCGGATACCTCCAGGTGTCACGCTCGTCGAGCTGTGCGTCGTGCTCGCCGTAACGGCGATCGTCGCGATGTTCGCCGCGCCCTCATTCGTGTCCTGGCAAATGCGCGATCAGGTCGATGCCCGCGCGCATGCGCTCTTTTCCACGCTTTCACTCGCTCGCGCCGAAACCATTCGGCGCGGCGTGCGCGTCACGCTTTGCCGGATCGATGCCGCGCGTCGTTGCCTCGCGACCGGGCGTAGTTGCGAGGGCGGCGCCATCGATTGGTCGTGCGGCTGGGGACTGTTCGTCGAGCGAGAAGGCGTGCCGGTGTTGTTGCGGTTGCATGCGGCGATGTCGTCGGTATCCATCGCGGGAACGTCGAGTGACATGTCCTTCACGCCGCCCTCGGGGCAGGTGATCGGCGGATTTCGCAGTTTCGAGTTCGCTTCGCGCGGCGGCGAATCCTCCGCGAGCGCGGCGCCGCGGCGCTGCATCCGCCTTGCGGCGGGCGGGCGCGCGCGCATGACGCAGGGCGCCTGTGGAGCATCGGCATGAAGCGTGTTCAACGCGGTGACTCGCTGGTCGAGGTGATGATTGCGCTTTCGCTCACGGCGGTGACCGCATTAGGGCTGACCGGCCTGCAGAGCGCGCTGGCGCGGGGCGAGCGCATGGCGCTGCTGCGCGAGCGCGCCGCGCTCATTGCGGATTCCGTGGCCGAAGGGATGCGCGGCGACGCGGATAGCGCGGCAATCCTGTCGCAATGGCGCACGAGAGCGGCGTCCATGCTTCCCGCAGGCGACGTCGCCGTGTTCGATCGCGCAGCCGGCGTGCATGTCGCGACCGTGAGCTGGCACGCGGAGGAGGGCGGGCAGGCCTGTCCGGAGCCGCAGGCGCCGCCGCGCTCGTCGTGCGTTGCCGTGGCGTTCGCGCGATGAATCCGCGCTTCCACTCTTCACGCTCGCGCGGGCACACGCTGCTCGAACTGAGCATCGCACTTGCGCTGGGGCTGTCGATCGTGAGCGCATGTCTCTCGCTCTACCGCGCCCAGCGCGCGGCTTTCGAACGCGCCGCCGACGCAGTGCGCATGCACGAAGCCGCGTCGGTCGCGCTGGACATGCTCGGCCAGCAGTTGCAGATGGCAGGATTCAGCGCCGACCTCGACCCGCACGCCGGGCTGGACGCGCCTATCTTCGGTTGTGCGCAGGGGCGCGTGATCGGCGAGGAGGGGGTCGCTTCCTGCGAAACGCTCGCGAGCCGCTCGGACGGCGTGCAGGTCCGCTACGCGGCCGACGTCATCGCTACATGGCCGACTTCTGGCGGCGCGCCCACCGACTGCCTCGGCCAGGCAGTCCCCGACACCTACGCCACCAATCGCTTCCACGCGAAGGCCAGCACCTCCACCGGCGAGCCCGAACTTTATTGCGAAGGCAACGGCAAGCAGGCGCAGCCGATCGTCGAGGGCGTCGAGCGTATTCGCGCCCTGTACTGGCTGCCGGGCGCGCCTGTCGCGCTGGCCGCTTCGGGTATCGCTCGCGGACGCTGGAAGGAGGTGCATGCGGTGGATCTCTGCGTGCTGGTGCGCGGCTTCACGGCGCAGGCGAAACGCCGCGTTAATCATGTCGATTGCGACGGCGTCCCCGCCTACAGCGACGACGGCCGCGCCCGACAAGCCTTCTGGCGGCGCGTCGCGCTGCGCAATGCGCCGCTTCTGTCGGCGCGCGAGGCCGGTTGAGCCATGAAAGCACGCTCACCTTCACGCTCACACTCGCGCGGCGCCACGTTGCCCATCGTCCTGATGCTCGCCGCGATGATGCTGGTCACCGCGAGCGCCTGGCTGCAAACCTCGCTCGTCGCGGCGCGCTCGACGGTTGCCACGCGCGAACGGGTCCAGGCATTTCACGCGGCGGACGGCGCGCTGCTTCGCTGCAGCGGAATGCTCGCGGCCGCGCTGCCGGCCATGAACAGCGAGCCATCGCGCTGGCGCTCGAAGGCTTCGTTCGAAGGCGCGGCACCGCTGGCCGTTAGGCCATTCGATACCTGGCCATATGCCTACCGCGCGCCGCAATGCCTGATCGAAGCGTGGACGCATCCGCCGGGCACGGCCGAGGTTTCCTACCTGATCACCGCGCGCGGTTTCGGCGCCACGCCGGACTCGGAAACGTGGCTGCAGTTGCGCATCGACGTCGCCGACGACGTCAGCGCGCAGCATTGGCGGCGCGTCGTCGCCAGGCCGTTCTGAGAGGTGCGCATGGAACGCGTCGAAGCAACGAGGGAAGCAGCGTTCAGTCTGCTCGAATTGATGATCGCGCTCGCCGTGGCCGCGGTCATGGCGGCTTTCGCCGTACCGGCTTATCGGACTCATGTGACGAAGGCGCATCGCGTCGATGCCGCCACCGCAGCGCTCAAGGCGGTCCAGTTCGTCGAAACGGCGCGGCTCGGGCAGGTCGCGGCCAGCGCCGATGCCATCGTCCTGAGCGCGGGTTTCGATCAGGCGCCATCAAGCGGCAGGGCCGTCTATCGCCTCACCGTGCTGCCTGAGAACGCGACCAACGGCGGATATGGAATCGAAGCCGCGCCGGTCACCCCCGGCGAGATGCAGGATGACGCGTGCGGTGTGTTTGTCGTCGATGCCACCGGACTGCGCTGGAATCGCGCGCCCGGTGCGACCGCGCCGTTGGACACGGCACAGTCGGTTGCCTGCTGGGCGGGGAGAATGTAGTGGGGCGGAAGGGAATCAGAACACCGTCGGATCGACGGCGTCATTTGAAGTCTCGGGCGTGTTCGACTTCATCTGCTGATAGATGCGCCAGGCTTCCCAGCCGGCAAATCCGAGGCCGCCCCACTTGAGCAGCGGCTTGGCGCCGCTCAGGAGTTTGGTCCGCACCGTCTTGGTGAGCACGAGCGAGGCGACGGAGCCGATGATCGGATACTGCTTGAACAGCACGCCGATGTTCTTCGAGCCGAGCAGCGATCCCAGCATCCCGCCGACGCCGCCCCCCGACGCGCCACGGCCGCGTTTGCTCCAACGGCTGGTGCCGCCGCCTGGCATCAGAAAGCGCAGGAAGCTGAAATGCGTGATGGACGAGCGCAGGTCGTGCGTGGCCTGGCGCATTTCCATGCGTTCAACGTCCGCGCGCGCAATCAGCAATTCCTTGCGCAGCGCACGCATGTGGGGTGTGCGCAGCTTCTGCATCTTGTCGCGCTTCGGCGTCTTGAAGGTGTCGTCTTGTTGGCTCATGGCGGATTCAGGTGCGCGGATCGGGGATCAACGAAACATGTCGCGGTCCTTGCGGAACTCGGAGAGTGTGTCGTCGAACAGGTGCGGCGCGTCGCGCAGGTTGCTGCGCGCCCGCAGGCCGCATGCGATTGCAATCAGCGCGTACAGCAGCGTGATGCCGCCCAACGCCTGCCAGCGGTACGTGTCCCAGAAGAAAATTGCGATCAGGACGGTCAGCGAGATGAGCGCCATCATCGCGAGCATCATGGCGGTAAGTCCAAGGAACAGGACGCCGATCAGACGTTCCTTCTCTTCCTGGAGCTCGATGCCGATCAGTTCAAGGCGCGTCTCGAAGATGGCGAAGGCGGAGGTCAAGATGCGTCGCAATGGTCCGGGGGACGATTGCTGCGGTGGCCGTTCTGTCGTCATGGCTTGAATGCGAGAAGCGCAGTGGTGCCGCTTGGTGTGCTTCCGGCCGGCGCGCGGAGCGGCCAGCCGGTACGAATGTCGAGCCGGACGCCCGGGCAAGGCGCTTACGGTTCAGTCCACTTGCGACCCCGACGGATACGGATTCAGCAAACAACGGGCCATTGCCCTCGACAGCGAGGCAGGCCCGTGCGTTCTCTACTTTCGATTGATGAGCAGGCCGATCACCATGCCGAGGCCGGCCGCAATGCCAATGGACGCCCACGGATGTTCATGCACATAGTCATCGGTGGCGCGCGCCGCTTTCTTGCCTCGTTCGATGACGACGACTTGCGCATCGGCGGCCTTTTCCTTCGCCTGCTTGAGGCGGGCAAGCGCGGTCTCGCGAAGCTCGGAGGCGCGTTCACCGGTGGCGGTCGCCGCTTGCTTCAAAAGGTCTTCGGCGTCAGCGAGTACGGTTTTGATATCCGACATGAATCGCTCCTTGTTGATTTCTGACATTAAAGGCTCCAATCGATGAGGCTACGCGAATCGTAACCAAAGATGGGGTCGCTGACGAGGAGGCTGACTCTCGCGGGCCAGATGACGCAGATTTCATTCCAGTTCCGCGAATGACACCATGACGCGGACCGCGGCGCTGTGACTGGTCAAAGCTTCGACATCATCTGGAATGGATACGATCTGTCCCGTAAAAGTTTCAGAGGCGGATCGAAAGTTACAAAGGCTGGCGGTTCTGAAACGCAAAAAGCCGGCAAGTGCCGGCTCTCTCACACTATCGAAATAAAGCCGGGCCGTCAGAAAAACGCCTGGATGCCCGTCTGCGCGCGTCCCAGGATCAGCGCGTGAATGTCGTGCGTGCCTTCATAGGTGTTTACCACCTCCAGATTCACCAGATGCCGCGCCACGCCGAATTCATCGGAGATGCCGTTGCCGCCGAGCATGTCGCGCGCAAGGCGGGCGATATCCAGCGCCTTGCCGCACGAATTGCGCTTCATGATGGAGGTGATCTCCACCGCGGCCGTGCCTTCGTCCTTCATGCGTCCCAGACGCAGCACGCCTTGCAGACCCAGCGTGATTTCCGTCTGCATGTCGGCGAGCTTTTTCTGGATCAACTGGTTCGCCGCAAGCGGCCGGCCGAATTGCTTGCGGTCCAGCGTGTATTGCCGAGCCGTATGCCAGCACGCTTCGGCGGCGCCGAGCGCGCCCCATGAAATGCCGTAACGCGCCGAGTTCAGGCACGTGAACGGACCCTTCAGGCCGCGCACGTCCGTCAGCAGGTTGTCTTCCGGCACGAACACTTCGTCCATCACGATCTCGCCTGTGATCGACGCGCGCAGTCCCACCTTGCCGTGGATCGCCGGGGCCGACAGTCCCTTCCAGCCTTTTTCGAGGATGAAGCCGCGGATGTCGTCACGGCCGTCTTCCTCCAGCTTGGCCCAGACCACGAACACGTCCGCGATGGGCGAATTCGAGATCCACATCTTCGTGCCGGAGAGGGAATAGCCGTCCTGCACCTTCTTCGCGCGGGTCGTCATGCCGGCGGGATCCGACCCGGCGTTCGGCTCGGTCAGCCCGAAGCAGCCGATCCATTCGCCGCGTGCGAGCTTCGGCAGATACTTTTCTTTTTGCGCGTCGCTGCCGAAGGTGTTGATCGGCACCATGACGAGCGACGACTGCACCGACATCATCGAGCGATAGCCCGAATCCACGCGCTCCACTTCACGCGCGATCAGGCCGTAGCAGACGTAATTGAGGCCCGGGCCGCCGTACTGTTCCGGAATGGTCGGTCCGAGCAAGCCGAGTTCGCCCATCTCGCGAAAGATCGACGGATCGGTCTTTTCCTCGCGGAACGCCTGCATGACGCGCGGCTGAAGCTTGTCCTGCGCGTAGGCGCGGGCCGCGTCGCGCACCATGCGCTCGTCTTCGCTCAGTTGCTGATCCAGCAGCAGCGGATCTTCCCAGTTGAAACGGGCGGCTTCGGCCATGTGCGATCTCCTGAATTCAGTGAAAGCGCTGCCCCGGGCGGGATGTCGTATCAAGAGCCCGGGCACGCGCGCTTGACATGCGTTCCGCTAGGCGAAACAATGTTTTGCAAATCAGCCTTGAGTCTAGCATCCGATGTCAGCCGACTCCAATCGAAATTCCACACCCGCTTCATTGCGCCATGTCGCGCCGGAAGATCTCGACGAGCGCAAGTTCGTGGTCGCGCTGGCGCGCGGGCTCGATCTGCTGCGTGCGTTCCGTCCGGGCGAGACACTGCTCGGCAATCGTGATTTCGTCGAACGCACCGGCTTGCCGAAGGCGACGGTCAACCGCCTCGCCTACACGCTGACGATACTCGGCTATCTGCGCTTCGACGAATCCGCCGGCAAATATGCGCTCGACACCGGCGTGCTGTCGCTGGGTTTCACCTTGCTGGCGGAGTCGGACACGCTCGAACTGGCGCGTCCGCACATGCGCGCGCTGGCCAGGGAGATCGGCGCGGCGGTGTCGCTGGGCTGCCGCGACGGGCTCGACATGATCTATCTCGACACCATCCGCAGCGAGACCGCGCTGACGCTCGGCCTCGCGCCCGGCTCGCGTCTGTCGATGCTGACGAGTTCGATGGGCCGCGCCTGGCTCGCCGTACAGGAACCGGCGGCGCGCGAGGCGCTGCTGGATGAACTCGGCCGCAACGAGGGTGCGGACAAGGTCGATGCGGCGCGCGCCGCGCTCGACGAATTCGCGCGCGACGGCTGCTGCTACTCGTTCCGCGAATGGCACGACGACGTCAACGCCGTCGCCGCGCCGTTCCGCGATTTGCGCAACGGGCGCTGGCTGGTGCTGTCGAGCAGCGGGCCAGCGTCGTCGATGGGCGAGGCGTACTTCCGCGAGACCATCGGCCCTCGTATCAAGGCGCTGGCTGCGCGGCTGGCCTGAACGCTCGAGCGCTTACAGCACCGTCCGGACGTGCCACAGCTCCGGAAACAGCACGACATCGAGCATCTTGCGCAGATAGGACGCGCCGGCCGTACCGCCCGTGCCGCCCTTGAAACCGATGATGCGTTCCACCGTCGTCACATGCCGGAAACGCCATTGCCGGAACGCGTCTTCCAGGTCGACCAGTTCTTCCGCCATTTCATAGAGGTCCCAGTGCCGCGACGGATCGCGATACACCGCGAGCCAGGCCGCTTCGACGGAGGGGTCGTGGAGGGTCGGCTGCGACCAGTCGCGGTTGAGGCGCGCGGGATCGATCTCGAAACCTCGCCGGGCCAGCAGGCGAATCACTTCGTCGTAGAAGGACGGCGCTTCGAGCGCTTCCCGCACCTGCGCGTGGATTTCCGGGCGATGCGCGTGCGGCTTCAGCATCTGCTCGTTCTTGTTGCCGAGCATGAATTCGATCTGCCGGTACTGATGCGACTGGAATCCCGACGATTGCCCGAGATACGGGCGCATCGCGGTGTATTCGGAGGGCGTCATCGTCGCGAGGACGTTCCACGCCTGCACCAGCTGCTCGAAAATGCGCGACACACGCGCGAGCATCTTGAACGCGGGCGGCAGTTCGTCGCGATGCACCGCCGCCAGCGCCGCGCGCAGTTCGTAGAGCGCGAGCTTCATCCACAGCTCGCTGGTCTGATGCTGCACGATGAACAGCATCTCGTTGTGATCCGGCGAGAGCGGATGCTGCGCGCTCAGGATCGCATCGAGGCCGAGGTAATCGCCGTAGCTCATCGAGTCGGTGAAGTCGAGCTTGGCTTCGTGCCAGCCTTCTTTCTGATCGACACCGGCGGTGTCGCCCGTGTCGCCCGTGTTGGTCGTGCTGGGCGCGCCATGCCCGAACGGGCAGCCTTGGGTCTGGGTCATGATCGTCGTCCGTTCAGGTCACCGACGCCCGCTCGGCGAATTCGGGCGCCCGCCAGCTTTCGGTCGCGAGCACGTCGCGCAGGATCTCGACGGCATCCCACACATCCACGAACCGCGTGTAGAGCGGCGTGAAGCCGAAACGCAGGATGCGCGGCTCGCGATAATCGCCGATCACGCCCCGCGCGATCAGCGCCTGCATCACCTCATAACCATGCGGATGCTCGAAGCTCGCCTGCGAACCGCGTTGCGCGTGCTCGCGCGGCGTGGCCAGCGACAGCGGAAATTCGCCGCAGCGCGTCTCGACCAACTGGATGAACAGATCGCTCAGCGCGAGCGACTTGCGGCGCAACGCCTGCATGTCGGTTTGCAGGAAGACATCGAGACCGCATTCGACCAGCGCCATCGAGACGATTGGCTGCGTGCCGCACAGGAAGCGTCCGATGCCGTCGTCCGGACGATAGACCGGGTTCATTTCGAACGGCTTCCGATGGCCCCACCAGCCGGACAGCGGCTGCGAAAACGCGTTCTGATGGCGCTTCGGCACCCAGACGAAGGCCGGCGAACCCGGGCCGCCATTCAGGTACTTATAGGTGCAACCGACCGCGTAATCCGCGCCGACGCCGTTCAGGTCGACCGGCACCGCGCCCGCCGAATGCGCCAGATCCCACACGGCGAGCGCGCCCGCGCGCTGGATCATCGGCGTGAGCGCGGCCATGTCGTGCATGGCGCCAGTGCGGTAATTGACGTGCGTGATCATCGCGAGCGCCGTGTGCTCGTCGATGGCGGCGGGCAGTTCGGACGGATCGTCGACCAGGCGCAACTCGTAGCCGCGGTCCAGTTGCTCGATCAGGCCTTGCGCGATGTACAGGTCGGTCGGGAAGTTTGAACGTTCGGAGACGATCACGCGGCGCTTCGGATCGCGCTCGTGCGCCAGCTTCAGTGCAGCGGACAGGACCTTGAACAGATTCGTGGAGATCGTGTCGGTCACGACGACTTCATCCTCGACCGCGCCGATCAACGGCGCGAGCTTGTTGCCGAGGCGCTTCGGCAGCGCGAACCAGCCGGCCGTGTTCCAGCTGCGGATCAGGCCTTCGCCCCATTCCGCGCCGATCACGCTCGCCGCGCGCGTCGCAGCGGCCTTCGGCGGCACGCCGAGCGAATTGCCGTCGAGATAGATCACGCCGTCGGCGAGGGCGAACTGCTCGCGCAGGGCGCGCAGCGGGTCGTCGCGGTCTAGCGCCGCAGCTTCGTCACGATGTCGCATCAAAAATTCCATTTCTGTAATAAAGATCGGCTATGACTATGAATCAGGCCAGCGGACGCAGGACGGCGCGCACCGGGCTGGCGTCGAGCGTGGACAATTTGAGCGGCAGGGCGATCAGTTCGTAATCGCCCGGCGCGACGGCATCGAGCACCAGGCCTTCGAGGATCGCCATGCCGTGCGCGCGGATGCGCCGGTGCGCGTCCATGGTTTTCGATTCCTGCGGATCGAGCGACGGCGTATCGATGCCGATGAGCCTCACGCCGTGCCGGGCCAGCAGGTCGATGGTCTCGGGCGCGACCGCGGTGAAGGCGCTGTCCCAGGCGTCGAGCGGCGCATTCCGGTAGGTGCGCAGCAGGACGCGCGGCGGCATGCCGTCGAGCTGCCCGGCAACATGCTCCGGCAGCACGAGCGGCGCGACGCCGACGCAATGCACGACCCGGCACGCGCCGAGATAGGTGTCCAGCGCGACGGCGCCGATCGGCGCGCCGTGTTCGTCGTAATGGAGCGGGGCGTCGGCGTGCGCGCCGGTGTGCGGCGACAGCGTGAGCCGCGCGACGTTGACCGGCGAGCCCGCTTCCATGCGCCACACGCGTTCGATGCCGACAGGCGTATCGCCCGGCCAGACGGGCGTGGCGGGTTCGATGGGCGGGGAAATATCCAGCAGCGTCATGACGCGCCTTAGCAGAAAGCGTGGAGATGCGTCAAATCATAGTCGTGTTGTCTCGCAAGGTGCTTGCGAAATAAATACCCAAAAGTGTCGCGCTTAGAACATAATTCGATGAAACGGGCCTAGGGGAATCAAAAATGACCGGCTTCACGCTCGATGCAACGGATTGCCGAATTCTGGCGGTACTGCAGGAAGATGGACGGATCAGCAACCTGGACCTGGCGGAGCGCATTTCGCTCTCGCCGTCGGCGTGCCTGCGCCGAATGCGTCTGCTCGAAGAAGAAGGGGTGATTGCGAGCTATCGCGCGTGTCTCGACCGCGAACGCCTCGGCATCGAACTCGAAGCGTTCGTCCACGTCTCGATGCGCAACGACGAAGAAAACTGGCACGAGAAGTTCGCCGCCGCCGTGCGCGACTGGCCGGAGGTGGTCGGCGCGTTCGTCGTCACCGGCGACACGCACTACGTGCTGCGCGTGCTCGCGCACAACCTCAAGCACTATTCCGACTTCATTCTCTCGAAGCTGTACAAGGCGCCCGGCGTGATCGACATCCGCTCGAACATCGTGCTGCAAACGATGAAAGACGACGCGGGCGTGCCGGTCGCGCTGATCGACCAGCCGGCCGTGCGGATCGAGAGGGCGTCTTCTGCGGTGGCCTCAGGGACGTCTTCAGCGGCGTCCTGAGCGAAGCGAAGTTCCGAATCAGTCCAGCGGTCCGAGGGTATGGAACCCGCCCGCCTGAAAGACGAGCGGCGCGGCGGGGTCGCCGTCTTCGCGCACGCCGCACCGTTCCACTTCGCCGACGAAGATCACGTGATCGCCTTCGTCATAGCGGCTGCGGTTGTGACACTCGAACCAGGCGATGGCCCCGTCCAGCACGGGCATGCCGCTGTCGCCGGCCGCGTGCGACACGCCCGCGAAACGGTCGCCCTTGACCGTCGCGAAGCGCCGGCACAAGTCGAGCTGCGACGCCGCCAGCACATTGACCACGTAATGACTGTTCGAGCGGAAGACCGCCATGGACGCCGACCGGGTCGCGAGGCTCCACAGCACGAGCGGCGGGTCGAGGGACACGGAGTTGAACGAGCTTGCCGTAATGCCGATGGGCTGGCCGGACGGCGTGAGCGTCGTGATGACGGTGACACCGGTCGCGAACTGGCCGAGTGCGGTGCGAAACGCTGACGGATCGAAATTCGGGGCTTTGGCGCGTGTCATGGTGCGGATGGGCGGTCGAGTCTGCCGTGTGCTACCGAGCCGGCCGCGCGTCGCGCTTCAGTCGGTGAGACTTTTCGGAAGTCATGTAAAAACAGGTGATGTGTTGCGATTCTAGCGGAATCGGCTGTGGCCGGACGTTCAAGGCCGTACCGGGCAAGCAGGTTTTCTGCCTGCGATGCCATTCAGCGTCGCCTGTCCAAACCCAATAAACTCGATGAATGCATCCCGGCCGCGCACGCATTGAAGAAGCGGCCGTGCGCATCCATATGCATGATCCGCGGCAAGCGCCGCATGCACTTGATGAGGAGTTGCGCCTTATGACTCAGCAGACCCAGCAGAATGAGCAGGCCGGATTTGAAACCGCGACGCTCGGCGGCGGTTGTTTCTGGTGTACCGAAGCGGTGTTCCTGGCCGTGCAGGGCGTGGCATCGGTCGAATCGGGCTACGCGGGCGGCAAGGTGCTGAATCCGTCGTACGAACAGGTCTGCGGCGGCGACACCGGCCACGCCGAAGTGGTGAAGGTCGTGTTCGATCCTTCGGTCATCGGCTTCCGGGAAATCCTCGAGATCTTTTTCGCGACCCACGATCCGACCCAGCTCAACCGCCAGGGCGCCGATACCGGCACGCAGTACCGCTCCGTCGTGTTCACGCATTCGGACGAGCAGCGCAAGATTGCGCTCGACGTGATCGAGGAACTCCAGCGTGAGGATATCTACGGCGGCAGGATCGTCACGGAAGTCAGCCCGCTCGACGGCAACTACTATCCCGCCGAGGCCTATCACCAGAACTTCTTCGCGCAGCATCCGGAGCAGGGCTACTGCGCGGCGGTCGTCGGGCCGAAGGTCGCCAAGTTCCGCAAGAAGTTCGCGCATCGCCTCAAAGCATGAGGACGTAAAGGCGTGAGCGCGCCTACGAAGCGCGTTCGCATGCCGCCGCAATGCCCCGCGCGAGCTCGAAGCACGTGAGCGGCGCGGAGCCTTCCGCCTTGTTGTTCGCCGCGATCACCACCGGCTGGCCCGCGATCGCATATTGCGCGGCCAGCTCGGCCAGCGCTTCGCGCGTGTCGAGATCCTCGTCGACGATCCGGTCGAACGGCTCGTACTTTGCCTTCGCCTGTTCGTAGCGGAAGCCGCTGTGCAGGCTCCAGCGCACGACGAGCGGTCCCAGGCCGTCTTCATCCAGCAGCGCGAGCGCTTTCGCCTGGCGGCGCACGTCGGGCATGCGCGCGTGCACGCCGATGCAATAGCGCACCTTCGCCTCCCGCAGCGCGCGGATGAAACGCGGCGTGAGCATGACCGCGTCGCGTATTTCCACCGCGTAGCAGGCGTCGCCTTCGAGCGGCGGCAGCGCCTTCAGGAATTCAGAGAGACGATCGATGAACAACGCCGGCTCGACCACCAGCGCATCCGGCAGCGGCGAGAACTGGAACACCAGCGCGCCGGCCTTCGCACCCAATCCGCCGATGCACGGCGTCACGAATTCATCGATGGCAATCTGCGCGTTCAGGAAAGCGGGATTGTCCGCGTCGGGCGCGCCGCGTTCGCCGCGCACGAAGGCATCGGTGACGGAGGCCGGCGCCTTGACGATGAAGCGGAAATGTTCGGGCACCTGCGACGCGTATCGTGCGTATTCGGCGAGCGACAACGGCGCATAGAACGAGCGGTCGATCGACACGCTTCTGAGCAGCGGATGCGCGCCATAAGCGGCGAGACCGTCGCGCGAAAGCTTGGTGTTCGAATAGTCGTCGCCATAGACGATGCCGCGCCAGCCCGGAAACGACCATGTCGAGGTGCCGAGATGGATCGAATCGGGAAGGCGTTGCGCAAGCAGTTCGAGTTCGGGCTGCGACGGAGCGGGCAGCACGCCGCGCGCTTTGGTGGACTTCGGCGTCGGCAGGGGCTTCGCAGGCTCACGCACCACCGGCGCAGGCTCGCCGAACAGGTCGAGAGTGTCCTCGTCCGGCCCGCCTGCGCCGTGCTGCGTGAGGTCGCGGTTCAGAGCGCCTTCTCGTAGATATAGCGCCGCGACCACGGCAGCGTCTTTGCGCTGCGTCCCGCCTTGCGGCAGATCACCTGGTAGATCGACACGTCGTCGTTTTCGAATGCATACGCGCACCCTGCCAGATACACGCGCCAGATACGGAAATGCTCGTCGTCCACGAGCTTCTTCGCTTCCTCGGCATTGGCCTCGAAGCGGTCGGCCCACAGGTCGAGCGTGTGCGCGTAGTGGCGGCGCAGGCTCTCGACGTCGAGCGCCTCCAGCCCGCCTTCCTGCATCGTCTGCAAGGCGAGGCTGATGTGTGGCAGTTCGCCGTCCGGGAACACGTATTTGTCGATGAACTCGCCGCCGCCGAAGGACGTTTCACCGCTGTCGGCATCCGACGAGGTGATGCCGTGATTCATCGCGACGCCGTCATCGACGAGCAGCTCGCGGATCTTCGCGAAATAGGCCGGCAGATTCTTGCGCCCGACGTGCTCGAACATGCCGACGCTCGTGATGCGGTCGAACTGCCCCGGGATGTCGCGGTAATCCTGCAGGCGGATCTCGATCCTGTCTTCGAGTCCGGCGGCCTTGACGCGTTCGGTCGCCAGCTTGAACTGGTTTTCCGAGAGCGTGACGCCGACGCACTTCGCGCCGAACTTCTGCGCCGCGCGAATCACGAGCGCGCCCCAGCCGCAGCCGATGTCGAGCAGCGTGTGCCCCGGCTGCACCTGGATCTTGGTCAGGATGTGGTCGATCTTCTTGAGCTGCGCGGTGTCGATGTCTTCGTCGCCGTTCTCGAAGTACGCGCAGGAGTAGACCATGTTCTTGTCGAGCCAGAGCTGGTAAAACTCGTTCGACACGTCGTAGTGGTACTGGATGGCTTTCTTGTCCGACGCCTTCGTGTGCGTGAAGTAACGCCGCACGCGGGCCAGCTTGCTGGCGTTGGTCACCGTGCTCTTCGCGAGCGAATAGCCGATGTTGATGATGTCGCTCAGCTTCCCTTCGATGTCGATCTTGCCCTTCACATAGGCTTCACCGAGATTGTCGAGGGTCGGTTCGAGCAGGTATTGCAGCGCGGTCGCGCTCTTCACATGCAGCGTCACCTGAGGCGCGGCGAACTGGCCGAAGTCATGCTGCTGGCCATCCCACAGCACGAGACGCGCGGGCAGGTTGGCCCGGTCCCGCACTTCCTCAACCCATTGCGTCAGCTTCTTCTCCCAGAACATGCTTGTTTCTCCGCGCTAAGAAAATCAAGGGGAAGGCGTGTGCCTTCATGCTCGTTGCCGTTGTCGTCTCGCTTGCCGCAGTGCTCGCGTCAGGGCGCGAGTCTCGTGATTCGCCATGCGTCGTCCGCACGATCCCGCGTGTAGACGATGCGGTCGTGCAGGCGCGAAGGGCGTCCCTGCCAGAATTCGATGGTGTCGGGCACGACGCGATAACCGCCCCAGTGCGGCGGACGCGGCGGCGCGTCGCCGTAGCGGGCGATCATCTCGCGCTCGCGCGCTTCGAGCGTCGCGCGGCTGTCGAGCGGCTCGCTCTGCGGCGAGGCCCACGCGCCGATCCGCGAACCGAGCGGACGCGAGGCGTAGTAGGTGTCGCTTTCCGCGTCGCTGGTCTTTTCGACGCGCCCCTCGATGCGCACCTGGCGCTCGAGTTCGATCCAATGGAACAGCAGGCTTGCCGCGGAGTTGGCGGCGAGCTCGCGGCCCTTGCGGCTGTCGTAATTGGTGAAGAAGACGAAGCCGCGTTCGTCGACGCCCTTGATGAGCACGATGCGGGCAGAAGGCCGGCCCGCTGCATCGACGGTGGCGAGCGTCATGGCGTTTGGTTCGGGCAACTTCGCATCGAGTGCTTGTGCGAACCAGGTTTCGAATTGACGCACTGGGTTCGGGTCCACGTCGGCCGCGTCCAGCGCGCCGCGCGAGTAGTTTTGGCGAAGATCTGCGAGGGTCGTCATTTTTATGCAAACGCTACAGTCGCGACAGTATAGCCAACGTGAAACGATCTTGCCCTGATTACCCGGGCGCGACTCCGGAGGCACAGGAAGGATCGTGAGCGGCTATCACGTCACGGGTTTCGATAAGGCAGAATACGCAATCCGGCCGTATTTTGCATGAATCCGTACCCCTGAACGAAACACCGACAGGCATTTGAAAGCGTGTGTTGAGGCAGCACAAGCTTCGGGCGATTTTCGGCTTGTGGCAGGCTTCAGATTTGCTTTCAGTGCAGTGTGCTTTTACCTCGTCCGCCATGAACGCTTCTTCCGTTTTCCCCGCATCCCTCCCTGCCGACGACGCCGACCGCGAGCGCCGTTTCGGCGGCATTGCGCGTCTGTACGGTGCGCCCGCGCTGGCCGCGTTCGAACGCGCGCACGTCGCGGTGATCGGCATTGGCGGCGTCGGTTCGTGGGTGGCGGAGGCGCTGGCGCGCAGCGCGGTGGGCCGCCTGACGCTGATCGATCTGGACAACGTCGCCGAGAGCAATACGAACCGTCAGATTCACGCGCTCGACGGCAACTACGGCAAGGCCAAGGTCACGGCGATGGCCGAACGCATCCGGCTGATCGATCCGGCGTGCGAGGTGCGCGAGATCGAGGACTTCATCGAGCCCGGCAACTTCGATGCGGTGCTCGGCACCGGCTTCGACTACGTGGTCGACGCCATCGACAGCGTGCGCACGAAGACCGCATTGATCGCGTGGTGCGTGAAGAACAGGCAGGCGTTGATCACGGTGGGCGGCGCGGGCGGGCAGCTCGATCCGACGCGCATCCGCATCGACGATCTCGCGCTGACCATCCAGGACCCGCTGCTGTCGAAGGTGCGTGGCCAGTTGCGCAAGCTGCACGGCTTTCCGCGCGGCCCGAAGGCGCGTTTCAAGGTGAACGCGGTGTATTCCGACGAGCCGCTGATCTATCCCGAAGCGCCCGTCTGCGATCTGAGCGAGGGCGCGGAGCATCTGGAAACCGGCGGCGGACAACAGGGGCCGGTCGGGCTCAACTGCGCGGGCTTCGGTTCGAGCGTGTGCGTGACGGCGAGCTTCGGCTTCGCGGCGGCCGCGCGCGTGCTGAGGGATCTGGCGAAACGCGCGGGCTGAGCGTCGCGCGTTGCCAATGCAAAACGGCCAACTGCACGAGCTGGCCGTTTGTCTTTGAGGGAGCGTCGAGCGCCGCTCAGTTCATCGCCGCGCTGAGCCTGCGCCGCCAGCGCGAGACGACGTCCGGCTGATTCGCGGCAAGTTCGAAGACCGAAAGCATGGTCTTGCGGCCGACATCGTCCATGAAGGCGCGGTCGCGCACGACGATTTCCAGCAGATGCTCCAGCGCGCCGTCGAATTCGCGGCCCGCGATCAGCCGGTTGGCCAGCGCGAAACGGGCGTCGAGATCGTCCGGATGGGCTTCGACGGCGGCGTACAGGGCGTCGGCGGGCGGGAGATCGGCGGCTGCGTCGGCGGCGTCGAGCTCGGTCTTCAGCGCGTTGTAGCGTGCGTCGATGCCTTGCGTCGTCTTCGGCGACAGCAGCTTGTCTTCTTCCTTCGCTTCGTCGTAGCGGCGCTCGGCGATCAGCCATTCGATCAGGTCGAGACGGGCGTCGTCATAGCCGGGATCGAGCGCGATGGCGGCCTTGATGGTGTCGATGGCGAGCTTGCGATTGCCCGCCGCCCAGGCGGCCTGCGCGCTGAGCCGTTCGGCGTCGGCCCCGGCCGGCACGAGCCGGTCCAGGAATTCGCGCAACTGGCCTTCCGGCAGCACGCCGATGAACTGGTCGACCGGACGGCCTTCCGCAAAGGCGATCACGTGCGGAATGCTGCGCACCTGAAAGTGCCCGGCGAGCTCCTGGTTTTCATCGACGTTCACCTTGACGAGCTTCCATTTCCCGGCGGCTTCGGCTTCGAGCTTTTCGAGCATCGGTCCGAGCGTCTTGCACGGGCCGCACCACGGCGCCCAGAAATCGACGAGCACGGGCGCCAGCATCGACGCGTTGATGACATCGTTCTCGAAAGTGGCGAGGGTCGTTTCCATGCGTTCTCCAAGTGCCTGCAGTCAATCTCGTTCAAATAGGGACGATGCGCGGTTTTTCAAGTTCCGCCGCGCGTCAGGCTTCCGGCGCCTGCGGTTCGCGGCGCTGCGGCGGCAACGGGATGAACTCGCTTTCGCCGGGCACGTGGCCCATGCGCTGTTCGCTCCAGGCCGTCTTGGCCGCCGCGATCTTGTCGCGCGAACTCGACACGAAATTCCATTCGATGAAGCGCGTGCCGTCGAGCGGCGCGCCGCCCAGCAGCATCGCGACGGCGCCGCCGGCGCTCGTGAGCCGCACGTCGGCGCCCGGCGCGAGCACGGCCATCTGCTGTTCGGGCAGCGCTTCGCCGTCGAGGCTCAGGTCGCCGCTGACGAGATAGATGCCGCGCTCTTCGTGCTCGGTGTCGAGCGTAATCGCGCTGCCGGGCGCGAACTGCGCGGCCACGTAGAACGTCGGCGAGAAAGTGCGCGTGGGCGCGGTGGCGCCGAACGCACTGCCGGCAATCACGCGCAATGCGACGCCATCGCGTTCGATCTGCGGCAGCGCGGCGGCGGCGTGATGCTCGAACGACGGCTCCACCTGTTCGCTCGCCACCGGCAGCGCCACCCACGTCTGGATGCCGTGCATCGTCTGGCCGGCGGCGCGCTCCGCGTCGGGCGTGCGTTCCGAATGGACGATGCCGCGTCCGGCGGTCATCCAGTTGACGTCGCCGGGAACGATCTTCTGCACTGAGCCTACGCTGTCGCGATGCATGATCGCGCCTTCGAACAGATAGGTGACGGTCGCGAGCCCGATGTGCGGGTGCGGACGCACGTCGAGACCCTTGCCGGGCACGAGCGTTGCGGGACCGATGTGGTCGAAGAAGATGAACGGCCCGACCGTCCGGGCAGCCAGGGCGGGCAGGACACGCCGCACTGTCAGGCCGCCGACGTCGTGTTGGTGAGGCTTGAGCAGCGTGCGCGGGGTCGAGGGCATGAGCGGAAGCGGACGTGATGGGAGTGCCGGATTGGCGCTCGCGGAACTTTCGATTCTACCGGCCGACGCCGCGCGGCGCAGATGCGCTTCCCGGTTCTGATTCGGTCCTCCATCTTCTGCCGTCGCGTTCTCGAAAATGCGCGCAGCCGCGCGCGACGTCATCCAACCTGACTGGGGAGTAAAGACATGAGCAAGAACAAACTGTTGATGGCCATTGCCGCAGGCGTCTTCACCGCGACCGCCGCGGGCGGCGCGTTTGCACAAACGTCGTCGGGCAATTCGTCGGGGGCAATGGGCAACGATGCCGCCGCAGCGACCACGGATAATTCGAGCGGCATGACCCAGCACAAGAAGCCGCGCAAGCATATGGCGCGTCCGTCGTCGGGCAAGAAGACGCCTGAGGCGACCACCGGCAACAACGCGGCGGCCGAGTCGGGCCAGAGCAAGTAATACGCTGCTGCGTGTCTACCGGCGCTCGCGTCCCTTCGGTGGCGCGAGCGCCGTGCTGTTTTGTGCACGATCTGACAAGCGCAACAAAGCGTCGCTCAATTACACTTTGCGCCTCGACAACATTGCGTCAGGCACGAGGGGAAGGGCGATGTCGCCAAGGGACTTGCTGATCGCCACGGTGGTCATTTTCGCGTGGGGCGTGAACTTCGTCGTCATCAAGCTGGGCCTGCACGGCGTGCCGCCGATGCTGCTCGGCGCGTTGCGCTTCGCGTTGGCCGCCACGCCCGCGGTCTTCATCAAGCGTCCCCAGATCCCGCTGCGCTGGCTCTTCGCTTACGGTCTCACCATCTCGCTCGGACAATTTGCGCTGCTGTTCTATGGCATGTCGGTCGGCATGCCGGCGGGGCTTGCTTCGCTCGTGCTGCAGGCGCAGGCCTTCTTCACGCTGTTCTTCGCTGCAATGTTCCTCGGCGAGCGCGTTCACGCGGCCAATCTCGTCGGACTCGTGATCGCCGCGGCCGGTCTTGCGCTGATCGGCATCCAGGGCGGCCACGCCATGACCCTGACCGGCTTCCTCTTCACTCTGGCAGCCGCCGCGATGTGGGCGCTCGGCAACGTCGTGACGAAAGCGATGGGCAAGGTCGATCTGCTGTCACTCGTCGTCTGGGGCAGCCTGATCCCGCCGTTGCCGTTCCTCGCGCTGTCGCTGATCTTCGAGGGCCCGGCGCGCATCGAATCCAGTCTCGCCGCCATTCCGCTCGTGTCGGTCCTCGCCATCGGTTATCTCGCGTTCGTCGCGACGATCGTCGGCTACAGCCTGTGGGGCAAGCTGCTCGCGCGCTATCCGGCGGCGAGCGTCGCACCGTTTTCGCTGCTCGTGCCGGTGATCGGACTGGTGTCGGCGGCGGTGTTTCTCGGCGAAGACCTGAGCGCCGCGCAGATCGCCGGCGCGGCGCTGGTGATGGCGGGACTGGTAGTGAACGTGTTCGGCAAGTGGCTCGTTCAGCGGCTGATGCCGGCGGCGCGCTGAACGAATTCCTGCGCGAGTCTCAAGTCATGCGGCTTTTCGCGAGCGGCGGATTGGCCGCGAAGTAGCGCTTGATGCCCTTGAGAATGGCGTTGGCCATCTTGTCGCGATAGGCGTCGTCGTTGAGGCGCGTTTCCTCGTCCGGGTTGCTGATGAAGGCCGTTTCCACGAGGATCGACGGAATGTCCGGTGCCTTCAGCACGGCGAAGCCCGCTTGTTCGACCGAACCCTTGTGCAGCTTGTTGATACCGCCAATCTCGTTCAGCACGAAGCTGCCGTAGCGCATGGAATCGCGGATCTGCGCGGTCGTCGACATGTCGAACAGCGCGCGGTTCACGCTGGCATCCTGCGACTTCACGTTGATGCCGCCCACCTGGTCCGACGCATTCTCCTTGTTCGCCATCCAGCGCGCCGCCGCGCTCGACGCACCATGGTCCGACAGCGCGAACACCGACGAGCCGCGCGCATCGGGCGAGGTGAAGGCGTCGGCGTGAATCGACACGAACAGGTCGGCGGACACGCGCTGGGCCTTCTGCACGCGCACGTTGAGCGGCACGAAGAAGTCGGCGTCGCGGGTCATCATCGCGCGCATGTTCGGCTGGGCGTCGATCTTCGCGCGCAGCTTCTTCGCGATGTCGAGCGCGATGTGCTTCTCGTACGTACCCTGACCGCCGATCGCGCCCGGATCCTCGCCGCCATGTCCCGGATCGATCGCGACCGTCAGCAGGCGCGTGGTGCCGGCGCCCTGCTTGGGCGCGGAGAAGGTGTATTGATCTTCGTCGTCCTTTTGCGCGATGACCGGCGGCGCGGACGGCACGCGCGGTTTCGGCGCGGGCTTCGGCACGGGGATGGACGGCGCCGCGGGAACGGCCGGCGCGGCGTCGTTCTGCGCGTACTTCTGGAAGAACTCGTCGGTCGAGTCGGACGCGCCGGGCTTCTGCGCGGTCGTCGGCCCGGACAGTGTGGCGGGCGGCGGCGCGGACGGATTCGGATTGGCGCGGTCGAGCGCTTCCTGCTTGCGCTCGGTTTCCGCGAGCAATTCCATCAGCGGATCCGGCGCGACGGCCGGGTACAGGTCGAACACGAGCCGGTACTTGTAGCTGCCGATCGGCCCCAGCGTGAACACCTGCGGCTTCACCGATCCCTTCAGGTCGAACACCATGCGCACCACGTGCGGCTGATATTGCCCGATGCGCACGGCCTGGATCTGCGGATCGTTCGGCGCGATCTTCGAGACGAGGTCGCGCAGCGCCTGGTCGAGATCGATGCCGGAGAGATCGACGACGAGCCGGTCCGGTCCCTGCAGCATCTGGTTGGTGTTCTGCAGCGGCTGGTCCGATTCGATCGTCACGCGGGTGTAGTCGCGCGCGGGCCACACGCGCACGCCGAGCACCGAGCTGGCATGGGCGAGCTTCGGCGCGACGAGCGCGAGCACGAGCGTCGAAGCGCCTGCGCGCAGCACCTGGCGGCGACGCCAGTTGTGCGGCGCGGTGGCGCTCGATTCGATCGAGTGGAACGGCTTGATCAACATCTTTCGAGACATGTCTTTCCTGTTTCGCTAAACGCCCGCGCGGTCAGCACGCGGCCTTCTTCTTCGTTCGAATCGCCGGGCGCATCATGCTCGCCCGGCAGCGATAGCTGGAACACGAGATCCGGCACGCCGAGCAGTCCGCCTGCCTGCTGCGGCCACTCGACCAGGCACACGGCACCCCGGTCGAAATATTCGCGAAAGCCGGCATCGGCCCATTCGGCCGGATCGGCGAAGCGGTAGAGATCGAAGTGATAGACGTCGAGCGGACCGCTGCGGGTAGCGAGCGAGTACGGCTCAACGAGCGTGTATGTCGGACTCTTGACGCGGCCCTCGTGCCCGAGCGCGCGCAAGGTCGCGCGCACGAGCGTGGTCTTGCCCGCGCCCAGATCCCCGATCAACTGGACTTGCAGGCCCGCGAAACGTTCAGGCGAAATGAACTGGCGGGTGGCGTCGATGGCCTGCGCGAAGCGCGCGCCGAACGCGAGCGTGGCCGCTTCGTCGCGCAGGTCGAAGCGGCGTTCGAGCAGCGCGGCAGAAGAATCGGGCGTGATGCGGTCGGGGCTTTCGGGCATTGCTCGTAAAATATCGTGATGAACCGATTGCCGGAACATTCCGTTGAAATCACGACCGCGTCCAGCGACGCCGCCGCTGAGTCCGTCTCAGAGTCGCGCGCCTCGACTCGCATGGAGGAGGCTGCGCTGGCGGAACTCGCGCACCGCATCAAGACCTGGGGGCGCGAGTTGGGATTCGGTGCGGTCGGCATCAGCGATATCGACCTGGCGGATGCCGAGCAAGGCCTTGCTGAGTGGCTCGAAGCAGGCTATCACGGCGACATGGATTATATGGCCAAACATGGGATGAAACGCGCGCGGCCGGCCGAGCTTGTGGCCGGCACGCGACGTGTCATCACCGCGCGGATGGCCTATCTGCCCGCGGCGACGCTCGCACAAACGGGCGCTGAAAGCGTCGCGACAGGCGACGGTCAGAAGAACGACTGGCGTGCCATCGAGTGGTCGCGGCTTGCGCAGCCCGAGCAGGCGATGGTCTCGGTCTACGCCCGCGGCCGCGACTATCACAAGGTCATGCGGCAGCGGCTGCAGCAGCTCGCGGAGCGCATCGAAGGGGAGATCGGCGCCTTCGGCTATCGCGCGTTCACGGATTCCGCGCCGGTGCTGGAGGTGGCGCTGGCGCAGAAGGCGGGCAATGGCTGGCGCGGCAAGCACACCTTGCTGCTCGATAGCGACGCGGGTTCGCTGTTCTTCCTCGGCGAGATTTTCGTGGACGTGCCGCTGCCCGTGGATCCGGATCCCCAGCACGACGGCGCGCACTGCGGGCAGTGCACGCGCTGTATCGACGCCTGTCCGACGGGGGCGATCGTCGCGCCGTATCGGGTGGATGCGCGGCGCTGCATCTCGTACCTGACGATCGAACTGCATGGCAGCATTCCCGAAGAGATGCGTCCGCTGATCGGCAACCGTGTCTATGGCTGCGACGACTGCCAGCTGATCTGTCCGTGGAACAAGTTCGCGCAGGCTGCGCCGGTCGCGGATTTCGACGTGCGTCACGGGCTGGATCGCGCGACGCTGGTTGAACTGTTCGCCTGGAGCGCGGACGATTTCGACACGCGCATGCAGGGCAGCGCGATTCGTCGCATCGGGCACGAACGCTGGCTGCGCAATATCGCGGTGGCGATGGGCAATGCGTTGCGCGCATCCGGGCTCGATGCCCGCGAGCGGGAGGCCATCGTCGCCGCATTGGAAGCCCGTGCGGACGATGCTTCTGCGCTGGTCCGTGAGCACGTAGCGTGGGCGCTAAAGCAAGAGAGCCAGGGGGAACAACCATGAAGCCATTCGATGCCGTGATCGACGCGCCGTTCGGCAAGGTGGGCATCCGCGCCGATGAAGCGTGCGTGCGCGAGATCGTCTATTTGCCCGATGACGCGGACAGCATCGAGCCGCATGGGACGCTGGCACGCGAAGCGGCCGGGCAGATCCGCCGTTACTTCGACAGTCCGTCGATGCGCTTCGAGCTGCCGCTCGGCATCGGCGGTACGGCGTTTCAGCGGCGCGTGTGGCAGGGCATCAGCGGCATTGCGCAGGGACAGGTGTGGACCTACGGGCAACTGGCGCGGGTGATAGGCAGCGTGCCGCGCGCGGTGGGGCAGGCGTGCGGCTCCAATCCGCTGCCGATCGTGATACCGTGCCACCGGGTCGTCGCGGCGAGCGGAATCGGCGGATTCGCGCATCATCCCGGCGACGGTTTCTATCGCAACGTGAAGCGCTGGCTACTGGCGCATGAAGGTGTATCCATCGCATGACGAGCGCAATCAACGCAACGGACCCAGCGGACACCGCGGACGCAACGGACGCGACGGACGCGGCGGACGCGGCGATCGACCCGGTCCACACGCCCGACCCGGTCCACACGCCCGGGCTGGCCGCGAGCCGGGACGCCATCGACCTCTTCTGCGACGCGCTCTGGCTCGAACACGGCCTTGCCAAGAACTCGCTCGAAGCTTACCGGCGCGACCTGAAGCTCTTCGCCGAATGGCTCGGCAAGACGCGCGGCGCGTCGATCGATGCCGCCGTCGAGAACGACATGAACGGCTACATGGCGGCCCGGCGCGGCGACAAGGCGACTTCGGCGAACCGGCGTTTGTCCGTCTTCCGCCGCTACTACGCATGGGCGATGCGCGAACATCGTACCGCGGCGGATCCGACGCTCAAGCTGCGTTCGGCCAAGCAGCCGCCGCGCTTTCCCTCCACCTTGAACGAAGTGCAGGTCGAGGCGCTGCTCCACGCTCCCGATACCGACACCCCGCGCGGCCTGCGCGACCGCACCATGCTCGAACTGATGTACGCGAGCGGCCTGCGCGTGACCGAGCTAGTGACGCTGAAGACGGTGGAACTGGGCCTGAACGAGGGCGTGGTGCGCGTGATGGGCAAGGGTTCGAAGGAACGCCTGGTGCCGTTCGGCGAGCAGGCACACGAATGGATCGAGCGTTATCTGCGCGAATCGCGCCCGGCATTGCTCGGCCCCCGCGCCGCCGATGCGCTGTTCGTCACCTCGCGCGGCGAGGGCATGACGCGCCAGCAGTTCTGGAACATCATCAAGCGCCATGCGCTGAACGGCGGCGTGCATGCGCCTCTCTCGCCGCACACCTTGCGGCACGCGTTCGCCACCCATCTGCTCAACCACGGCGCGGACCTGCGCGTCGTGCAACTCCTGCTCGGCCACTCCGACATCTCGACGACCCAGATCTACACGCACGTGGCGCGCGAGCGGCTGCACAAGCTGCATCGCGAGCATCATCCGCGCGGGTAGGCCCGAACGTTGGAAGCGCTTCAGATTTCCGCGCCGCGCATGAGTCCGCGCGCGATGATCACCTGCTGGATCTGCGACGTGCCTTCATACAGCCTGAAGAGCCGCACGTCGCGGTAGAAGCGCTCGATGCCGTACTCGGCGACATACCCCGCGCCGCCATGAACCTGCACCGCGCGGTCCGCGACGCGTCCGCACATCTCGGTGGCGAAATACTTCGCGCATGACGCTTCCACGGACACGTCGCGTCCTTCGTCGCGGCGGCGGGCCACGTCCAGCACCATGCATTCAGCGGCGTAAAGCTCGGCCTTGCTGTCGGCGAGCATGCCTTGCACCAGCTGGAACTCGCCGATGGGCTGGCCGAACTGACGGCGCTCCTGGGCATAGGCAACGGCGTCGCGCAGCATGCGCCGGGCTGCGCCCACCGCGATGGCCGCAATGTGAATGCGGCCCTTGTCGAGCGTCTTCATCGCCGTCTTGAAGCCCACGCCTTCCACGCCGCCGATCAACTGGCTCGCCGGCACCCGGCAGTTCTCGAAGATGACGTCGGCAGTATGCGCGCCGCGCTGGCCCATCTTGCGGTCCGGTTTGCCGATGGAGAGCCCAGGCGTGCCGCGCTCGACGATGAACGCCGAGATGCCGCTCGCGCCCTTCGCTTCCTGAGGGTCGCCGGTGCGCGCCATGACGGTGTAGAGGCCGGCTTCGGGCGCGTTGGTGATGAAGCGCTTGGTGCCGTTGAGCACGTAGAACTCGCCTTCCCTGCGCGCGCTGGTCTTGAGCGAGGCCGCGTCCGAGCCGGCATCCGGCTCAGTGAGACAGAACGAGCCGATCAATTCGCCGGAAGCAAGCTTCGGCAGATAGTGCGACTTTTGCGCCTCGGTGCCGTCGAGCACGATACCGATGGAGCCGATGCCGTTGTTCGTGCCGATCACCGAGCGGAACGCCGGCGAGGTCTGCCCCAGTTCGAAAGCGATGCGCACTTCCTCTTCCATGGTGAGGCCGAGACCGCCATAGGCTTCGGGAATGGTCAGGCCGAACATGCCGATCTCGCGCATGGCGCCGACGAGGTCCGCGGGGATCTCGTCGGTTTCGTCGACTTCGCGCTCGCGCGGCACGAGCTGCTCGCGCACGAAGCGGCGAATGGTGTCTTCGAGAAGGGTCTGGATTTCGGTGTCGCGGATCATGGAATCTCCTTGTGCTGGAGAACGATCGTGCCACAGGTGCCGGGGCACGCACACTCGGCCATTCGGCCAATGGTGACGCGCCGGACGCGCCGCTACAATGCGTCCATGTCGAAAAGCAAACACGTATCCGAAACGCCCGCGACGCAGTTCCTGCGCCGTCATCAGGTTGCGTTCGGCGAGCATCCGTATGAGTACGTCGAGCACGGCGGCACCGAGGAATCCGCGCGCCAGCTCGGCGTGGACGAGCATCAAGTCGTCAAGACGCTGGTGATGGAAGACGAGTACGCCAAGCCGCTCATCGTGCTCATGCACGGGGATCGCACCGTGTCCACCAAGAACCTCGCGCGGCAGACAGGGGCGAAGCGCATCGAGCCGTGCAAGCCGGAAGTCGCGAACCGCCATTCGGGCTTCCTGGTGGGCGGCACGTCGCCGTTCGGCACGAAGAAGGCCATGCCGGTGTATGTCGAAGCCAGCATCCTCGAACTGGACCGCATCTATCTGAACGGCGGAAGGCGTGGTTATCTCGTCAGTCTCGCGCCGGAGGTCCTGACGCGCCTGCTGCATGCCACGCCCGTGCAGTGCGCAAGCGTCGATTAGAATGCACTCCGCTCTCGTCACCACCGAAAAGACACCATGATTCCTTTGATCGTCGCCGTCGTGTCCTATCTGATCGGCTCGATTTCATTTGCCGTCGTCGTCAGCCACGCAATGGGTCTCGCCGATCCGCGCTCCTACGGCTCCGGCAACCCCGGCGCCACCAACGTCCTGCGCACCGGCAACAAGAAGGCCGCGATCCTCACGCTGATCGGCGATGCGTTCAAGGGCTGGCTGCCAGTGTGGGTCGTCGTGCATTTCGGCGCGAGCTTCGGCTGGGATCCGGCGCTCATCAACACGGCCACGGCGCTCGCGGCCATCGCCGTGTTCCTCGGGCATCTGTACCCGGTTTTCTTCCGCTTCCAGGGCGGCAAGGGCGTGGCCACGGCGGCGGGCGTGCTGCTCGCCGTTCATCCGGTGCTCGGACTCGCCACGCTGCTGACCTGGCTCATCATTGCGTTCTTCTTCCGCTATTCGTCGCTGGCGGCGCTCGTCGCAGCGGTGTTCGCGCCGTTCTACCAGGTGTTCCTGTTCGGCCCCAGCCGTATTTCGCTCGCGGTGCTGGCCATGAGCCTGCTGCTCATCTGGCGGCATCGCGCGAATATTTCGAAGCTGCTGGCGGGGCAGGAAAGCCGCATCGGCGACAAGAAGAAGGCTGCGGGAGCAGCCGAATAAGATGCCGGCCGGACCGGCTCAGCTGACGAAGACCACGTACGTATCCGCCGGACTTGAATAGAAGAAGCTCGCGATGCGTCCTGCACGGACGGCGGACAGGATATCGGCGATGCCGTTGACCTCGGCGCCGTCCTTCCTCTTGCCGACGATGATCGACGGCCCGGGCGTGCCCGGCGAGCCGCGCCTGATGCCAACGAGCCGTCGGATCGCGCCTTCCTGTGTCGTGAAATAGTTGTCCATGCGTGCGTGGCGGTGCGTGGCTTGCAGTGATGGGCCAAGCCTAGCCTGTATCGTCTGATGATTATGTTGGGCAGGGCACACTCGCATCCGCCATGCCCGCTGTAAGACGACTGCAAGACCGCGGCACGCATTCTGCGCTTGGAGCGTTCGAACCTGGGCGCAAAGGCACATGAACAAAATCACAAGAGCAAGGAAGGGGCTGCCTGAAGCCGAGGGCCGGCAGGCCGTACTGACGGAACGACGCCGATGGAAGATGGCGCGTTCCCCGCACGCCTACGTCAGGGGCAATACGGAGCGCTTCTACGAGTGGGTGCTCGAAGCAAACGGCGATACCTTGCCGCACGGACCCGCTGTCTGGATTTGCGGCGACTGCCACACGGGCAACCTGGGCCCGATCGCCAACGCGAAGGGCAAAGTCGAGATCCAGATTCGCGATCTCGATCAGACCGTCATCGGCAATCCGGTGCATGACCTGGTGCGGCTCGGGCTGTCGCTTGCAACGGCCGCGCGGGGCTCGTCGCTGTCCGGACTGAATGTCGTGCGCACGATCGAGGCGCTGGCCGCCGGCTACGAATCAGCGTTCTCGAATCTGGACATCGAGTCCCGGCGTCCCGAACCCGTTCACGTGACGATGAAAGAGGCCGTCCGGCGCTCGTGGCAACATCTCGCGCGCGAACGCATCGAGAATCTCCATCCGTCGATACCACTGGGCAAGCGGTTCTGGCCGCTCGCGAAGGGCGAGCGTCGCGAGATCGAAGCGCTCTTCCAGGAGAAGGACATCGCCAGCCTCGCGACGGGCCTGCGGGGCCGCGACGACTCCGGTGACGTCGTGATGCTCGACGCCGCCTATTGGGTAAAGGGCTGCAGTTCGCTCGGCCGCGCGCGCTATGCGGTCTTGCTCGACGTGGATGGCGGCGTGGTCGAGGGAGACGATCTGTGTCTCATCGACATCAAGGAGGGCGTGAAGGCGGCCGCTCCGCGTTACAAGGACGTCACGATGCCGCGCGACAACGCGTTGCGCGTCATCGAAGGCGCGCGGCATCTTTCGCCGTTTCTCGGCGAACGCATGCGGGCGGCGCGTCTGCTCGATCGCGCGGTCGTCATTCGCGAACTGCTGCCGCAGGACATGAAGCTCGAAATCGAGCAACTGGACAAGGACGACGCGATGTACGTGGCGCACTATCTGGCCGCTGTGGTCGGCAAGGCGCACGCACGGCAAATGGAGGCGGCGACGCGGAAGGAATGGCAGGCCGACTTGCGCCGCAACCGGTCGAAAACCATCGATGCGCCGTTGTGGCTCTGGAACAGCATCGTCCAGCTGGTGAGCAGTCACGAGGCCGGCTATCTGGAGCATTGCCGCCGTTACGCGACCGGGACTTGAAGGCCTCGGAAGTCAAAAAGCGGCCGATCAAACAAAAGCCGTTCCGGTACAACCCGGAACGGCTTTTCCGAAAGCTGAAATCCGCGAACGATCAGTCGCGGAAATTGTTGAAGTCGAGCGGCGTATCCGTGACGTCCTTCTTCAACAGTGCAATGGCGCTTTGCAGGTCGTCGCGCTTGGTGCCTTGCACGCGCACCGTGTCGCCCTGAATGCTCGCCTGCACCTTGATCTTGCTGTCCTTCACGATCTTGACGATCTTCTTCGCGAGGTCGCCCGACACGCCCTTCTTCACGGTGACGACCTGCTTGAGCTTGTCGCCGCCGATCTTTTCCTGCTTGCCGTAGTCGAGGAAGCGCACGTCGACGCCGCGCTTGGCCATCTTGTTCAACAACACGTCCTTGACCTGGCCGAGCTTGAAGTCGTCGTCGGCGTAGAGCGTGAGTTCACGCTCCTTCTGCTCGACGCGCGAATCCGAGCCCTTGAAATCGAAGCGCGTGGAGATTTCCTTGTTCGCCTGCTCGATGGCGTTCTTCACTTCGATCATGTTTGCTTCGCTGACGACGTCAAACGACGGCATGTGCCTTCTCCTTCGTTGAGGCAAGCGCGCTGGGCGCGGCTCGCATAATGGCATTGGTTATAATTCGATCTCCCGTCATTCTACCGACGCGGCGCCGAGTTCCCCAAGGCCGCGCCGATTCTCCTGAATCTCCCTGCGGTCATTCATGCCTCACGCATCCCACGCGCCCGAACTTCTCGACGCTTATTCGCTGCGCTCGCACAACACGTTCGGCTTCGACGTGCGCGCGCGCCATGCGATGAAGATCGACAGCGTCGAGGCCGCGTCGCTGCTGTGCCGCGATGGCCGCCTCGCCGGGATCACGCAACTGGTGCTCGGCGGCGGCAGCAATCTCGTATTGACGCGCGACTTCGACGGCGTGGCGCTGATCGTGAATATCGAGGGCAAGCGCGTGATCGCCGAGGACGCCGGCTCATGGCTCGTGGAAGCCGGCGCGGGTGAGAACTGGCATGGCTTTGTCGCGTGGACGCTCGCGCAGGGCATGCCGGGGCTCGAGAATCTCGCGCTGATTCCGGGCACGGTCGGCGCCGCGCCCATTCAGAACATCGGCGCCTACGGGCTGGAGATGGGCGAGCGCTTCGAGCGCCTCAGCGCCGTCGAACTGGCGACGGGCGCGCGCGTCGAGTTCGATCGCACCCAGTGCGCGTTTGGCTACCGCGACAGTTTCTTCAAGCGGGCAGGGCGCGGGCGTTTCATGATCACGTCCGTGGTGTTTCGCTTGCCGAAGCGCTGGCAGCCGCGCGCGGATTACGCCGACATCGCACGCGCGCTCGAAGGCGCCTCTGGCTACGACGCGCAAGCGATCTTCGACGCCGTGGTCGCCGTGCGCCGCGCCAAGCTGCCCGACTGGACCGTCTTGGGCAACGCGGGCAGTTTCTTCAAGAATCCGGTCGTGAGCGCGCAGGCGTTCGACACGCTCAGGCAGCGCGAGCCGGGCATCGTCTCCTATCCGCAGGCCGACGGCAGCGTGAAACTCGCGGCGGGCTGGCTCATCGACCAGTGCGGATGGAAAGGGCGCGGCATCGGCGGCGCGGCGGTGCATGATCGTCAGGCGCTCGTGCTGGTGAATCGCGGCGGCGCGACGGGCGCGCAGGTGCTCGAACTGGCCAGAGCCATTCAGCGCGACGTGCGGGCGCGCTTCGACGTGGAACTGGAAATCGAGCCGGTGACGCTCTGAAAGCGTGGCTCGCAAAAGAAAAAAACCCGCTGGCGCGGGTTTTGTACGTTCAGCATGATGAGCGTGCTGCGGGCTTCAGTGATTGAGCTTGCCGAGCAACAAATACTCCATCAGCGCCTTCTGCACGTGCAGACGGTTTTCCGCTTCATCCCAGACGACGCTCTGCGGACCGTCGATGACCTCCGCGCTCACTTCCTCGCCGCGATGCGCGGGCAGGCAGTGCATGAACAGCGCGTCGGGCTGGGCGCGCGCCATCATGTCGGCATCGACGCAATAGTCGGCGAACGCCTTCATGCGCGCTTCGTTCTCCGCCTCGAAGCCCATGCTGGTCCACACGTCCGTGGTCACGAGGTGAGCGCCCGTACAGGCTTCGTTGGGATCGTCGAATTCCTCGAAGAACGGCTTGCTGTCTTCGGAGACCAGCGCGGCGTCGAGCTTGTAGCCTGCCGGCGTCGACAGCCGCAGCCTGAAGCCGAGAATCTGCGCCGCCTGGATCCACGTGTACAGCATGTTGTTCGCGTCGCCGACCCACGCGACCGTCTTGCCGTGAATCGGCCCGCGATGCTCGTAGAACGTGAAGATGTCCGCGAGCACCTGGCACGGATGGTATTCGTTGGTGAGACCGTTGATGACCGGCACGCGCGAGCTTTCCGCGAATCGCTCGATGATGTCCTGGCCGAAGGTGCGGATCATGATGATGTCGACCATGCGCGAGATGACCTGCGCGGAATCCTCGATCGGCTCGCCGCGTCCGAGTTGCGTATCGCGCGTGTTCATGAACACTGCGTGGCCGCCGAGCTGGAAGATGCCGGCTTCGAACGAAAGGCGCGTGCGCGTGGAACTCTTCTCGAAGATCATCGCGAGCGTGCGGTCGTGCAGCGGATGATAGGTCTCGTAGTTCTTGAACTTGCGCTTCAGGATGCGCGCGCGTTCGAGCACGTACTCGTAGTCATCGAGCGAAAAATCCTTGAACTGAAGATAGTGGCGAATTTTCTTGGAGGTCATGAAACGCAAGCGGCGGCTCCGAACCGGCGCGTGGCGCTGCACTCTGTTGCGAGGCGCCTGGCCGGACGGCGCCGCCGTCGGGAGTGGTATCGCGTTTGAGCATAAAGGATTTCACGATGTTTGACGAGGCCGTCCGCGCCGTCACATGCGCCGCACGTGCCCGTCCGACGGCCTTCACGGACGTCTTCGCAGCGTGCGTCGTGTTTGTGTGCGCTGCGGAAAAAAGGTCGCTGCGGTATAATCGCGTTCGCTCGTTTCAACAGTTCTGCAACATCAAGCACCGTTTCACTCGCATGTGCGAAGGGGCTCGCAAGCGTCCCGCAGGCGTGTATTTGTGCGTGTTTTGTGCATACGGATCGCGGTGAATGACCCAGTGCTGTCGAGTCTGCCATCCTCTCGCGGACGCGAATGTTCCTCCTCAACGGAGAGCAGCTCGCGAACAACCGCCCGGCGCCTTTCGCTGCGCTGGCTCCCGCGGTTTCCGTCGTGCGGATGTGCGTTCGCCGGTGCGCGTCACCGGCCGTCAACAGGTATTGCTACATGGCTGAATCATCCCCTACCGAATATTTCATACAAGGCATCACCAAGAACGGGAGGAAGTTTCGGCCGAGCGACTGGTCGGAGCGCCTGTGCGGTGTGATGTCGGGTTTCGGTCCGAAGGCAAGAGGGCCGAACGCACGGCTGCAGTATTCCATCTACGTGCGTCCGACGATGATCGGCGACATCAAGGTCGTGATCGTCGATTCCCGCCTGCGCGACATCGAGCCGATGGCGTTCGACTTCGTGCTGAACTTTGCGAAGGACAATGA
This sequence comes from Caballeronia sp. LZ032, assembly GCF_031451315.1. Lineage (NCBI taxonomy): Bacteria > Pseudomonadati > Pseudomonadota > Betaproteobacteria > Burkholderiales > Burkholderiaceae > Caballeronia > Caballeronia sp. LZ032. The sequence continues at coordinate 2,525,421 of NZ_JARUXP010000001.1, read as the reverse complement.
CCTGCTCGTGACCGAGGCGTGTGAATTGCCGCCGCATCATGGCACGCAGGGCGCGTCCGCCACGCAGACCGCGCCTGCGCACGAGCAGCCGCGGCAGGAATCCGAGGTGCCGAACGCTGGAAGTCCGCACGCCCAGTCGTGAGCCGACCGGAGCAGAGCAGACGCAAAAAAGCCCGCTGAAGCGGGCTTTTTCGTTACTGCGCAGCGGAAACAGGAAGCTGCTTCGACGAACGCCGGAACGCGGAAAGCGTAAGGCGCCCGCCTGAAGCGGGCCGGAATTACTGGGCAGCCGGGGCTTGCAGGCCCTTGATGGCTGCAGCCAGGCGGCTCTTGTGACGAGCGGCCTTGTTCTTGTGGACGATCTTCTTGTCCGCGATGATGTCGATTGTCTTGATCGACGACTTGAACACTTCGGCAGCCTTGGCTTGGTCGCCGGCGTCGATAGCCTTGCGAACTGCCTTGATGGCCGTGCGGAACTTCGAGCGCAGCGCCGAGTTGTGCGAATTGGCTTTAGCGGCCTGACGGGCGCGCTTGCGAGCTTGTGCGGTATTTGCCATGACGGTTCCTTGTCCTGTTTCTGCTGTTACTTGTCTGGAGCGCGCGGGCCGGAGAGGGCCTTGAACTGGCCTGAGCCGGTGGTTCGAGCGTGCTGCCTTGTCCTGTTTGTCTTGCCTGAACTCCCGGGAACGCGTGCAGTGACGCAGCGTTGTGATGGCCCGGGAACCGCTGATACTTCGCCGGCCGGAGCCGGGGAGAGACGCGAAGCTCCACGGATCCGGATACACAAGGGGCAATCCGGGCGTTTTCGGAGCTTCGAAACCCGCGATTATAGCAACGGAACCGGAGTCGTGACAAGCGCGACGTCATCCGCGCGATGGCGCGCAGGATTGGCACGATCGGTCAAGGTTGCGGGCTTTGCCGCCAGCGAGCGGCGGCGTGTCGCAGACGCGCCGCACGTGGCCCGTATAATGGGCGCCCCATGAATCTATTCCGAGCCCTACTGACGGTCAGCGGCTTCACGCTGCTGTCCCGCGTGACCGGCCTGATCCGCGAAACGCTGATCGCCCGAGCCTTCGGCGCCAGTCTCTATACCGACGCGTTCTACGTCGCGTTCCGTATCCCCAACCTGCTGCGGCGTCTGTCCGCCGAGGGTGCGTTCGCGCAGGCGTTCGTGCCGATCCTCGCCGAGTTCAAGAACAGCCAGGGCCACGATCCGACCAAGGCGCTCGTCAACGCCATGTCGACCGTGCTGACGTGGGGGCTCGTCGTGCTGTCGCTGGCGGGCATGGCGGGCGCGAGCTGGGTCGTGTTCGCGGTGGCGTCGGGGCTTGCCCACGAAGGCGCCGCGTACGGCCTTGCCGTCGAGATGACGCGCATCATGTTCCCGTACATCGTCTTCATCTCGATGACGACGCTCGCGTCCGGCGTGCTAAACACCTACAAGCAGTTCTCGCTGCCCGCGTTCGCGCCGGTGCTGCTCAACGTGGCGTTCATCTTCGCGGCGGTGTTCGTCGCGCCGCACTTGAAGGTGCCGGTGTATGCGCTCGCCTACGCGGTGATCGCCGGGGGCATCCTGCAGTTGCTCGTGCAGCTGCCGGGCCTGAAGAAGATCGACATGATGCCGCGCATCAGTTTCAACTTCCGGCGCGCGCTCGCGCATCCGGGCGTGAAGCGCGTGCTGCTCAAGATGGTGCCCGCGACCTTCGCCGTCTCGGTCGGGCAGCTGAGCCTCATCATCAACACGAACATTGCATCGAACATCGGGCCGGGCGCCGTGTCGTGGATCAACTACGCCGACCGCCTGATGGAATTCCCCACCGCGCTGCTGGGCGCGGCGCTCGGCACCATCCTGCTGCCGAGCCTTTCGAAGGCGCACGTCGACGCCAATAACGACGAATACTCCGCGCTGCTCGACTGGGGCCTGCGCATCACCTTCCTGCTGGCCGCGCCAAGCGCGGTCGCGCTGTTCTTCTTCGCCGAGCCGCTCACCGCGACGCTCTTCCACTACGGCAAGTTCGACAGTCATTCGGTGGTGATGGTGGGCCGCGCGCTGTCGGCGTACGGCATCGGGCTGATCGGCCTGATCCTCATCAAGATCCTGGCGCCGGGCTTCTATGCGAAGCAGGACATCAAGACGCCGGTGAAGATCGCGATCTTCGTGCTGGTCATGACCCAGGTGAGCAATTACCTGTTCGTGCCGATCTTTTCCCATGCGGGCCTGACGCTGTCGATCGGCCTCGGCGCGCTCGCCAATGCGTCGCTGCTCTTCGTGGGCCTGCGCCGCCGCCAGATCTACCGGCCGTCCGCGGGCTGGGCGCGTTTTGTCGTGCAGCTGCTCGGCGCGTGCCTGATTCTTGCGGGCGTGATGCACTGGGTGGCGATCAATTTCGACTGGATCGGCATGCGCGCCACCCCGATGCTGCGCATCGCGTTGCTGGGCGCGAGCCTGGTCGTGTTCGCGGCGCTATATTTCGGTATTCTTTCCGCGATGGGCTTCAAGTACGCCTACTTCAAGAGACGCACGCTTTGATGACGACAACGCGTATCCTCGACTACTTCTCGTCGCTGATGGCGGACGACGACACGCTTCCGCTCACGGAAGCGGCGTTGTCGCTGGCCCAGGACGCGTACCCGGATCTCGACATGCAGACCGTGCTCGCCGAGATCGACGAGCTGGTCGTGCGCGCCCGCCGCCGCCTGCCCGACGACGCTGACGTCCGGACGCGCGTCGATGCGCTCAACCGATACTTTTTCCGCGAGCTGGGTTTCTCCAGCAATCTCAACGATTACTACGATCCCGACAACAGCCATCTGAATGTCGTGCTGCGGCGCCGGCGCGGCATTCCGATCTCGCTCGCGGTGATCTATCTGGAAATGGCCGACCAGCTCGGCCTGCCGGTGCGGGGCGTGTCGTTTCCGGGGCATTTCCTGCTGCGCGTCGCGTTGCCCGCAGAAGATCTGATGCTCGATCCGACCACCGGCCAGACGCTCTCCGAAGCGCAGATGGTCGAGATGCTGGAGCCGTATGTGCAGCGTGCCGGCGAATCGATCGGCAGTGCGTTGCGCGTGCTGTTGCAGCCCGCGACGCGGCGCGAGATCGTCGCGCGCATGCTGCGCAACCTCAAGTCCATCTATCTGCAGACGGAGCGCTGGCAGCGCCTGCTCGCGGTGCAGGAGCGGCTGGTGATCACGTTGCCGCACAGCATCGAGGAAGTGCGCGACCGCGGCTTCGCCTATGCGCGGCTCGATTACCTGCGTCCGGCGCTGGAGGACTTGCAGCGCTACATCGAACATCGGCCCGACGCGGAAGATGCGACGGTCGTCGAAACCGAACTGCACGAGCTGCGGCAGCGCACCCAGCAAAACGGCGACTGAATAAAAAACGGCGGACTTCGAAAGAAGCCCGCCGTTTTCATAACTGAAACGCCATCACTTCGGCTGCATGCGGATCGCGCCGTCCAGACGGATCACCTCGCCGTTGAGCATCGGGTTGTCGAAGATCTGCTTGACGAGCATTGCGTATTCGTCGGGCTTGCCGAGGCGCGGCGGGAACGGCACCATCGCGCCGAGCGCGTCCTGCACCTCCTGCGGCATGCCGAGCAGCATCGGCGTCTCGAACAGGCCCGGCGCGATGGTCATCACGCGAATGCCGCTTCTGCTCAGGTCGCGGGCGATGGGCAACGTCATGCCCGCCACGCCGCTCTTCGAGGCCGCATAGGCCGCCTGGCCCATCTGTCCGTCGTACGCGGCGACCGACGCCGTATTCACGATCACGCCGCGCTCGCCCGCGCCGTTGGGCTCGTTCTTCGACATCACATTGGCCGCGAGCCGGATCATGTTGAAGGTGCCGATGAGATTCACCGCGATCACTTTCGAGAACAGATCGAGCGCATGCGGGCCGTCCCGGCCCACGGTCTTTGCCGCCGGTGCGATGCCCGCGCAGTTCACGAGGCCGCGCAGCGTGCCGAGCGACAGCGCCGATTCGATGGCGCGTTGACCGTCGCTTTCCTGGCTCACGTCGCACTTGACGAACGCGCCCGACAGTTCCTGTGCGAGCGCTTCGCCCGCGGCCTCGTTCATGTCGGCGAGCACGACCTTGCCGCCGAGCGACGCGACGAGGCGCGCCGTCGCGGCGCCCAGGCCCGATGCGCCGCCGGTGATGAGGAACACGTTGCCCTGAATCTCCATGTCTCTTCTCCTTTGTGTGATGCATGCAGGCGAGGGCGGGGTGGATGCCGCTCGCCGGAAGTGTGTCGTTGTGGTGTCCTTGTGGGAGCCGCGTCGATTGTAGCGAAGCCGCTCGCCGCGCCCGCGATCGGCAGGCGTAAAAAAACCCGCTCCTGGGAAGCGGGTTCTGGAGAACGCGAAGAACGCGAAGCGAAGCGCGCTTACTTCAGCGCGTCGAACACGCGCGTGCGGATTTCATCGACAGTGCCGAGACCCGAAATTGCGCGGTACGCCGGCGCCTTCAGGCCATTCGGCGCGGTGCCGTTCTTCGCCCAGTCGTTGTAGTACGAAATCAGCGGCTTGGTCTGCGCGACGTACACGTCGAGCCGCTTCTTCACGGTCTCTTCCTTGTCGTCGTCGCGCTGGATCAGCGGTTCGCCGGTGACGTCGTCGGTCATGTCCACCTTCGGCGGATTGAACTTGACGTGGTACGTACGGCCCGACGCCGCGTGAACCCGGCGGCCGCTCATGCGCGTGATGATTTCGTCGAAGGGAACGTCGATCTCGAGCACGTAGTCGATGGCGACGCCCGCCTCCTTCATTGCTTCGGCTTGCGGCAGCGTGCGCGGAAAACCGTCGAACAGATAGCCGTTCTTGCAGTCATCGGACTGGAGGCGTTCCTTAACGAGATTGATGATGAGCGAGTCCGGCACCAGTTCGCCCGCGTCCATGAAACGCTTCGCCTCGACGCCGAGCGGCGAGCCAGCCTTGACGGCCGCGCGCAGCATGTCGCCGGTGGAAATCTGCGGAATGCCGAATTTTTCCTTGATGAAGTTTGCCTGGGTGCCCTTGCCCGCACCGGGTGCCCCCAACAGGATCAAACGCATGGTGATATCTCCGAATCGTCTAGAAACCGCTTCACGCCGCGAGGCTCGTTGACATCCGATGGCCTGGCTCGTGCGGCGTCGACGACAGGGCGCGCAGCCGACTGGAGACGGCGGGCACCTGCGGACAGCGGCGCAACGTTGAGCGTGGCGCTGGCCGGAAGGCTCGCGCAATCGTTCGATTATGCCACGGCTCTTTACGGCCGCGACCGTAATAACGCGCATAGGAAACCCCGAGAACCGCGCCGGCCGGGCGTTCCGGCGGGGTTTACACGGGTTGTCTCCAGCTTTCAGTGTTTCAGTTCGACGCGGGGAAGAGCGCTTGTACGCGGGCGAGATCGGCAGGCGTATCGACGCCCGGCGGCGGCGCATCCTGCGTCACGCGCACCGCGATGCGTTCGCCATGCCACAGCGCGCGCAGTTGTTCGAGCGCTTCGGCGGCTTCGATCGGCGCCTGCGCGAGGTTCGGAAAGTCGCGCAGGAACTTCGCGCGATAGGCGTACAGGCCGATGTGGCGCAGCACGTTGTCCGGCACCGCGGGCAGTTGTCCGAGCGCGGCGACGTCCGGCCAGTGCGGCTGCCAGAGATCGCGCGTCCAGGGAATCGGCGCGCGCGAGAAGTACAGCGCGATGCTCTTCGCATCGAGCACGACCTTCACAACGTTCGGATTGAAGACGTCGGCGGGATCGTGGATCGGATGCGCGGCGGTCGCGATGGCGCAGGCGGGAAACGCCGCGAGGTGCGACGCCACGTCGCGGACGAGTTGCGGATCGATCAGCGGTTCGTCGCCCTGCACGTTGACGACGATGGTGTCGTCGGCCCAGCCGAGCCGGGTCGCGACTTCGGCGAGGCGGTCGGTGCCGGTCGGATGATCCGAGCGCGTCAACATCACTTCGATGCCGTGATCGCGCACGGCTTCGACCACGCGGTCCGAGTCGGTCGCGACAATCACCTGGCGCGCGCCCGATTCGCGTGCGCGCTCGGCGACGCGCACGACCATCGGCTTGCCGCCGATGTCGGCGAGCGGCTTGTTGGGCAGACGGGTGGACGCGAGGCGCGCGGGAACGACGGCGATGAACGGTACGGACATGTCAGGCATGGTCAGGCTGCTGATCAGACGTCGCCGGCCGGCTTGAGCGGCTGGATCGGTTCGACGGGCGTGCCCTCGACGGTCTGGCGCGCTTCATCGACGAGCATCACGGGAATGCCGTCGCGGATCGGATAAGCGAGTTTGTCCGCGCTGCAGACGAGTTCCTGCGCGGCGCGGTCATAGCTGAGCGGGCCTTTGCAGATCGGACAAACGAGGATTTCAAGCAGACGTGCGTCCACGGAGTTTCTCCACAACAAGAGCGATGAGGCGCGGCCGGAGCACGGCTTGCACCGGAACGACCCAGATGCGTGCGTCGCGCCAGGCGCCCAATTTTACTGCATCCTTTTCGGTGATCAGGATCGCATCCGCCTCTACGCCGGCGAACGGATTCTCGCGATAGGCGTAGTGATCCGGGAAGGCGCGCGTCGCGGGGGTAATGCCCGCCGCGCGCAGCGTCGCGAAAAAGCGCTCGGGCGAACCGATGCCCGCCGCCGCCGTCACCCGCTCGCCGGCGAACTCGCCGAGCGGCCGGCGTACCGACGGATCGTCGAGCAGCCATGCGTCGCCGGTCTCGAGGTCGAGCGAGAAGGTGTCCGGCCACGGCGGCAAGGTGCGCTCGTAGGGACTGTTGATAAGCGTCGCATCGCGGCGGCGCGACATCGGCTCGCGCAACGGGCCCGCCGGCAGCAGGAAGCCGTTGCCGCCCAGACGATCGTCGAAGACGACGAGTTCGAACGCGCGAGCCAGCCGATAGTGCTGCAGGCCGTCGTCGGACACAAGGACGTCGACATTCGGATGCGCCGCGAGCAGCGCTCGCGCGGCGGCCACGCGGTCCGGGCAGACGAACACCGGCGCGTGGGTGCGGCGCGCGATCAGGAGCGGTTCGTCGCCGACCTGCGCGGCCTCGCTGGCCGGCGTCACGCTGAGCGGCTTCGGCACTTTCGCGCCGTAGCCGCGCGACACCACGCCCGGCTGGAAGCCGGCGGCGCGCAGTGCTTCGACCAGCGCGATGACGGTCGGCGTCTTGCCCGTCCCGCCCACCGTCACATTGCCGACGACGACCACCGGCACGCCCACGTCGATCCGCTTGAGCCAGCCGAGTTCGAAACATGCGCGGCGCAGCGCGGCGATCGCGCCGAACACGCAGGCGAAGGGCGTCAGCGCCCAGGCGACCGGACCGCGGCGGCGCCACTCGCGGGCGAGGAAGTTTTCGACCGGCGGCTTGAAATCAGACATGGACCGCCTTTACGCGGAACGCCGGCGGGACAGAAGCGGAACAAAGCGGATAAGGCGTGGCGTGCAACGGCAGCTCCTCGAGTGTCGGTTGGCGTTGAACGGATCGACCGGCGATGGCGACGACGCGCCGCGCTTGCGCATGCGTGCCGGGCCGGTGCTGGAACCCGGCACTCTAGCGCGCGCGGGCCGTGCGCGCCAGTCGCCCGGTCGTTTCCGGGCCTGGCTTCAGCACCGCGCGCCTGTGGATAACTCTGTGAAAAACTTCCGGAGCTGGAAGCAGCAAGCCGCGTCAGGAAAGAGTTGCTTCGGCGAAGACAGTGTTCATATCAATCTATTTTCGCAAAATCAACGGCTTAGGACGAATCCTAAAGCTTTCACAGGCGCGCGGCGACGGGGCCGGTAAGTCTTTCTGTGTGGACACTTGCTACACTGCCGTACCTCGCCGAGCGGTTCCTGTCCATTGGGCCAATCAGCCGTAGCAGCCTGTTTCTTTCCGGTTCAGCCATGACTCCCGATTCCCTGCCATCGCCAGGCGGCGAAGCCGTCATTCCCGTTTCCGCGCTCAATCGCGCGATCAGTTCGATGCTCGAGCGCAGCTTTCCGCTCGTCTGGGTGTCGGGCGAGGTGTCGAACTTCACGCGGGCGGCGAGCGGCCACTGGTATTTCTCGATCAAGGACGCGGGCGCGCAGATGCGCTGCGTGATGTTCCGCGGCCGCGCGCAATACGCCGAGTTCACGCCGCGCGAAGGCGACCGCATCGAGGTGCGCGCGCTCGTCACGATGTACGAGCCGCGCGGCGAACTGCAACTGAACGTCGAGGCGGTGCGGCGTACCGGTCAGGGGCGGCTCTACGAAGCGTTCCTGCGGCTCAAGGCGCAGCTCGAAGGCGAAGGGTTGTTCGCGGCGGAGCGCAAGCGCGCGCTGCCGTCGCATCCGCGCGGCATCGGCATCGTGACGTCGTTGCAGGCGGCGGCGCTGCGCGACGTGCTCACGACGCTTGCGCGGCGCGCGCCGCACGTGCCGGTGGTGGTGTATCCGGCGCCGGTGCAGGGCGCGGGCGTCAGCGCGAAGCTCGCCGCGATGGTCGAAGCCGCCAACGCACGGCGCGAGGTGGATGTGCTGATCGTGTGCCGCGGCGGCGGGTCGATCGAGGATCTGTGGGCCTTCAACGAGGAAGTGCTGGCCCGCGCGATTGCGGAGAGCGCGTTGCCGGTGGTGAGCGGCGTCGGCCACGAAACGGATTTCACCATCGCCGATTTCGCCGCCGATGTCCGCGCCCCGACGCCCACGGCCGCCGCCGAACTCGTAAGTCCGCAACGCGTGCTGTTGTTGCGCGAACTCGATCATCGTCATGCGGCGCTCGCGCGCGGTTTCGGCCGGGCGATGGAACGCCGTGCCCAGCAGCTCGACTGGCTGGCGCGCCGGCTCGTGAGTCCCGCTGAGCGGCTGGCGCGGCAGCGTGAACATTTGCGGCAACTGTCGGGGCGTCTGGTGTCGGCGGGGGCGCGGCCCGTGCGCGATGCGCGCGCGCACTTCGCGCTGGTTCAGTATCGCTGGCAGCGCAAACGCCCGGATGTCGCTGCGGCGCGCGAGCAGGTGTCGAGGCTCGCGCAGCGCCTGCAACGCGCGCACGAGCGCCGTGCGGAGCGCGAGCGCGCGTGTGTGTCGGAACTCGCGGCGCGCTTGCAGGTGCTCAGTCCGCAGCGCACGCTGGAACGCGGCTATGCGGCGTTGATCGATGCCCAGACGGGACGCGCGCTGCGTGCGCCGAACGCATTGAAACCGAAGCGTCCGCTGACGGTGCATCTGGCGGAAGGATCGGCGGATGTGTTGCTCGCCGATGTCCAGCCGCGTCTGTCAGATGAATTCTGATGCCTGAAAACTGGCGTGTTCAGGCGTACATTCAAGGACGCCGTGCAGCCCGTGGAAGCACTTTTTACGCCGTCCAAGGCGATTGGAAATCGATCTTACTCATAAAGGGCACACGGTTTGCTGGGTTATCCCAACTCGCCTACAATCCATTGCTCCACTGCCTCACTCCCCCGCAAACACACATTCCACATAGAAAGGAAGGCTCGCATCATGGAACATAAGCTCCCGCCGCTGCCGTTCGAAAAGAACGCGCTCGCTCCGCACATGTCGCAAGAAACGCTCGAGTATCACTATGGCAAGCATCACCAGACCTATGTGACCAACCTGAACAAGCTGATTCCGGGTACTGAATTCGAGAACCTGTCGCTCGAAGAAATCGTGAAGAAGTCGTCGGGTGGCGTGTTCAACAACTCCGCTCAGGTCTGGAACCACACGTTCTTCTGGAACAGCCTGTCGCCTCAGGGCGGCGGCGCACCCACTGGCGCGCTGGCTGACGCGATCAACGCGAAGTACGGCTCGTTCGACAAGTTCAAGGAAGAGTTCGCCAAGGTTGCCACCGGCACGTTCGGTTCGGGCTGGACCTGGCTCGTGAAGAAGACCGACGGCAGCCTCGACATCGTGTCGACCAGCAACGCCGCCACGCCGCTCACGACGGACGCCAAGGCGCTGCTGACCATCGACGTGTGGGAACACGCGTATTACATCGACTATCGCAATGCGCGTCCGAAGTTCATCGAGGCTTACTGGAACATCGTGAACTGGGACTTCGCTGCGCAGAATTTCGGCGCGTAAGTTTTGGGTTGTTGCGGCCCGGTGGGTCGCTTCGGCAAGAGCCGCATCGATTCAGTTCGATGCGGCTTTTTGTTTTTGGAGCTCGGACAATGACACTTATGTGCGGCGGGGAGGAGTCGAGCTCAAAAGACCAACGGCTGCCCAAGGGCAGCCGTTGTAGGCGGGACTCTCTATTCACCGTGAGGTGAAACACCCACTCCAGGTGGGACCCGGTTTCCCGGGCGGCGCTACGCTTTTCTCACCCGCTCCGCGTAGTTTTACGAACCTTAGCAGACTGCACGCCCCATCCCAGCGCGACAAATCCCAAAACCCTAAAATATCGCTTTGGATCCCCGCACACCGCCATGAGACACCTCGCAGGCTTATGCGTCGCAGCCTGGTCCGCCGCCGCGCTGCTGTACTTCGGACGTCATTCCGTCGCGCTGATCGTGCTGTCCGGCGTGGTCATGCTGGCGGGCTTCGATCTCGTCCGTCCCGAACCCGACCACAACGCCTGATTCCAGAAACGAAAAAGCCTCCCCGATGGAAGGCTCCCGTTCCGTCAATCAGGCGCAACGCGCAACCCGCTACCGCCGTCGCGGCATCGCTTCCCAGTTGATGTCGACGCACAGCACCTGCAACCCATAAGGCGTCTGCGCCGCGATCGACGCCGTCACGCACAGATGCGCCTCGTTGATCGACAGATACGGCGCCGTCAACTGAACCCGTCCCGGCGCGCGCAGCGCCTCGATGAAATACGGGCGCCGCTCCCAGCTCGCGCCTTCGGAATGCAGCAGCGGGCTGAAGCGTTTCGCGCGCTGCGACGTGCGCACGATGGGCACCACGTTATCGCCGATCTGCCGTCCGGCCTGATCGAGCAGGAAGCAGCGGGCGGTGTCGGCGAGTTGCAGCAGTTCGCTCGTGGCCGCAACGAGCGTTTCACCCTCCATCAGTTTCACCGACGCCCGTTCGAGCCCGCTCACATACGGTTCGAGACGCGTTGCCTGGGCGCGGTCGCGCGCGCCGATGCGCTCGCGCGATGCCGCCGTCAACGCATCCATCACGCTTGCCGCAACCTGCGGATGCACGGCATCGACGCTCGGCTGCGCGAAATATGCGCCCTGCACGAAATCCACGTTGCACTCCAGCGCGATCAACGCATCACGTTCGGTCGAAAGACCGCCCATCAGCACGAGCTGGCCGGACTCGTGCAGCAGCGACACAAGCCGCGGCAGCACGCGCTCGATATGCGAATGCTCGGTGGCCTGCTGAAGGATGCAGCGGTCGAGCGTCACGATGTCGGGCCGCAATTGCCACACGCGATCGATGTTCGAATGCTTGACGCCGAAACCGTCCAGCGCAATCAGGAAGCCCGACTTGCGCAGCGAATCGATGATCTCGGTAAAGCGCGTCGTTTCGCCGCCGGCCTGCTCGGGCACCTCCAGCACCACGCGCTGCGGCAACAGTCCAATGTCCTTCAGCGCCGCGACCAGAGCGTCGCCGTAGCTCATGTCCATCAGCGCGGCGGGATGCAGGCTCAGGAAGAGCCATTCGTCATGGCTGTCGAACGCGTTGAAATTGCCAAGATGAAGGGATTCGGCGAGCCGTCCGAGTTCGAGCAGATCGCCGCGCCGCGCGGCCTGGGTGAATACTTCGTGCGACGGCACATGACGATGTGTGTCGTCGCGGGCGCGCAGCGAAGCGTGATAGCCGATGGCGCGCCGGTGCGACACCGAGAACACGGGCTGAAATACGCTGAAGACGGTGTATTCGCCGTACAGCACGGTGCGTCGCGAGCCGTCGTCGCCGGCGACGGGGCGCGGCGGCTGAAAGCGGGGAGGGTCGAGATCAACCATGCTCATGGTGTCGAGGCATCGGGGCAGGGAAACTGAACAGCGCTAGTTTACAGGAACGGCTTACCTCCGTTTGAGCAAAAAGCGTGCAAATTCAAGCCGCAAGCGGCTTCCGGCAGGCTTGCGGCGCAATGCCCGCGACAATTCGTGTGCAGATACGCGAATCATGCTGCGCGCCCGGGAGCGCACGCCGCGCCGCTGTGCGCGCGGGCACCGGCGCGGTGCGCGGTCCCGGTGCGCAGTCTAGTTGGCTTCCGATGGATCGGGCTTGCGTGGCGCCGAACGCACTTCGGGCGCCAATTGGCCGAAGATCCACGCCGTCGCCGCCGTGATGACGCCGACGCACAGGAACGTCGCGTGAAAGGCCGGCAGCGAATTCGACGCGGTCACCTGCGGCAGCAGACTGGTGAAGGTCGAGAGAATCGCGCCGGCGACGGTCACGCCCAGGCTCATCGAAAGCATTTGCACGAGCGAGAACAGGCTGTTGCCGCTGCTCGCGCCACCCGTGCCGAGATCCTTCAGCGTGAGCGTGTTCATCGCCGTGAACTGCACCGAGTTGACCGCGCCGAACACCGCCAGCTGCACGAGCCGCAGCCACAGCGGCTGATGCGCGCTGGCGAGCGAGAAGCTCGCCATCATCAGCCCGACGAGCACCGTGTTCACCACCAGCACGCGCCGGTAGCCGCGCCGCTCGATCAGCCGCGTCACCACGCGCTTGGACAGCATGCCGGCGGCAGCCACAGGCAGCATCATCATCCCCGCCTGGAACGCCGTGTAGCCGAGACTCACCTGCAGCAGCAGCGGAATCAGATACGGCATCGCGCCGCTGCCGATCCGCGCGAACAGATTGCCGAGCAGCCCGACGCTGAAGGTGTGGATCTTGAACAGATCGAGCGAGAAGATCGGCTGGGCGGCGCGTGTCGCGTGCAGGCCGTAGGCGACGAAGCAGCCGAACGACAGCACCAGCAGCACGATGACAACGGCGTGCTGCAAGCCGAGATCGGCGAGCCCGTCGAGCGAGATCGTGAGCGACACCATGCCGATCGCCAGCAGCAGGTAGCCGGCGAGATCGAAGGGCGCAACGGCGGGATTGCGGCTGTCGGGCATGTACATGTTGGTGGCGATGCAGCCGACGATGCCCACCGGCACGTTGATCAGGAAGATCCAGTGCCACGAGGCGATCTGCACGAGCCAGCCGCCGAGCGTCGGACCAATGAGCGGACCGATCAGCCCCGGAATCGCGACGAAGGCCAGCGCCGACAGATAGCGTTCGGCGGGAAACACGCGCAGCACCGCGAGCCGGCCGACCGGCAGCAGCATCGCGCCGCCGATGCCCTGCACGACGCGGAACGCCACCAGCGCCTGCAGCGACTGGGCCTTGGCGCAGAGCAGGGAGCCGATGGTGAACACGAGGATCGCGCTGAAGAACACGCGCCGCGTGCCGAGCTTGTCCGCGAGCCAGCCGGAGACGGGGATCATCATCGCCATCGTGAGCGAATACCCGATCACGACGCCCTGCATGCGCAGCGGCGCTTCGCCGAGGCTGCGGGCCATCGCGGGGAGCGCGGTGTTGACGATCGTCGAGTCCAGCGTCTGCATGAAGAAGCCCGTCGCGACGATCCACAGCATGACTGAAAGCGAGCGGTCGGACGGCGTGCGTGTGGCGATATCGGTCATGGGGCGCTTATTTGCGGAGTTCCGCGACGAAGTCGTAGTAGTCGTTGCGACAGTAGGTGTCGGTGAGTTCGATGGCGCGCTGGTCCGCCGTATAGCCTACGCGCGTGATGAGCAGCAGCGCGTCGTGCGGCGCGATGCCCATTTGCGCGGCGATCTCCTGGCTCGCATTCACCGCGCGGAAGTGCTGGAGCGCGCGCACGATCGAGAGGCCGCGCGAGTCGAGATAGCTGTAGAGCGAGTCGCCGATGGCCTGCGGCTCGGGAATGCAGGCGGCCGGAAAGGTGGAGTTCTCGACGGCCATGACGATGTCGTCGGCGAGACGCAGGCGCTTCAGGCGCGTCACCGCGGCGGCGGGCGAGAGGCCGAGCTGGATGACCTCTTCGCGATTGGCGGGCTCGATGCTGCGCGAGAGCCACTTGGAACTGGGGGTGAAGCCGCGCCGCCTGAGCATCTCCGAAAAGCTCGACAGACGCGAGAGCGGGTCTTCATAGCGCGGCGTGATGAAGCTGCCCGCGCCTTGCTCGCGCCGGATCAGCCCTTGCTCGACGAGCAGCGCGATGGCCTTGCGCGAGGTGATCCTCGATACGCCGAGTGCATCGGACAGGACGCGTTCGGAGGGCAGTGCCTCGCCTGCGTTCCAGCGATTCTCGTGGATGGCGTTGGCGAGCTTGCGGGCGAGCTGGAGATAGAGCGGGGTGTCGCTGTCCGGGTCCGGGCGCAAGTCGCGCCAACGGTCTTCCGATGTCGAGTTCATAAGCGGACGCAGAGGGGCCAAGCGGCGATTTTAAGACAAACCTCGATGACGAAGGTCGCGCGGATTCTTATCCTGTCTGCGATCACGTGGTTTCGGAGCGGCTTTCGGCACGTCCGTCGGTTCACTCGATCCACACTTCGCCTTCACATGGAGCAGGCAATGACGTCAGGCAGGATCAGGACAAGACCGTGGGAGTCCGCCGGTCATCTGCGTACCGAAGAGGACATCGCCGGGTATTCGGAAGCCTGCCTTCGGGACAGCGGCGACGATCCGGCGTTCATCGCTCATGCGCTGGGCGTCGTTGCCTGTGCGCGGGATCGGAATCGCCCGGGAGGGCCTTGCCGGAATACGGTGATCCCCGCATCGGAATCAGGATTGCAGCCGCTTGCCGATCGCAGAAGCCGTCAAGCCGTCGCCGGCCCGCCCACGCCGCGTCCCGTGCGCACATACAGCGCCACGGAAAGCGCCACCGCCGCGGCCGCCGCCAGCGCGGCGAACAGGAACACCGAGCCGTAGCCGAATTCACCCGCGACATACCCGGCGAGCGGCCCGGTCAGCCCGAGCGACAAATCCAGGAACACCGAATAAGCCGACAATGCCGCGCCCCGGCTCGCCGGCGGCACGAGTCCGACCGCTTCCACGCCGAGCGCTGGAAACACGAGCGCGAAGCCGAAGCCGGTCAGCGCCGCGCCCGCGAGCGCGAAGGTCGGTTCCGCGGCGAGCCACAGCATCAGCAGGCCGGCGCATTCGAACGCGAACGACACGATCGCCACCCGAAAGCCGCCATAGGCCTTGATCGTGTTGGCAAACAGCAGGCGCGCGCCGATGAACATCGTGCCGAACACGGTGAGCGACAGCGCCGCGTTCGGCCAGTTGTGCGCCGCGTAGTACAGCGTGATGAAGGTGGCGATCGAACCGAAGCCCGCCGAACCGAGCGCCAGGCCGAGGCCATGCGGCAGCACGCGAAAGAACACGCTGCGATACGACATGCGCTCGCCATGCACGACCGGTACGCTGGCCATGCGCGTCGCGAGCCAGTAGCCGAAGCCGCCCAGTGCGATCACGAGCAGCCCGAGCACCGCGAACCCCAGCGCATGATCGATCGCCACGCCCAGCGGCGCGCCGATCGCCAGCGCGCCATACGTCGCGATGCCGTTCCACGAGATCACCTTCGCGTTGTTCGTCACGCCCACGCGCCCGATGCCCCACGTGATCGAACCGGTCCCCACCCAGCTTTCGCCGAAGCCGAGCACGAGCCGCGCGATCACCAGCAGCACCAGGCTCGCCACGTGCCATTGCGCCGCGAGCGCCGAGCCCAGCAGCAGCACGCCGCTCACGGCACACGCCGCGAGTCCGTACAGCACGGTCTTCTTGGGACCGAGGGTGTCGGCGGTGCGGCCCGCGAGCGGTCGCGACATCAGGGTGGCCAGATACTGCACGCTGATCGCCGCGCCGGCCATCACCGAGCCATAGCCGAGATCCGTATGCACGAAGCCCGGCAGCACCGCCAGCGGAATGCCGATGGTCAGGTAGCACAGGAACGTGTACAGCACGACAGGCAGGATGCGCAGCGTGACGGCGAAGTCGCTTTGTGACGCGGCGGCGGAGCGGGGCTCGGTGGACATAGGGAAAGTGCGGACTTGTATTCGGCGCGAAGGCGTGATTGTTACATATGTTGCGTCGCAGCGTCGCACCGGTTTTGTAACCAGGTAGGACAAACCGCCTGTCCGAACGATCGGAAGGCATCGGCCGACGCCTTGTCGCGTAAGGCTTTGACGGCATATCGGGACAGGAGTATGCCCACCATGCAATGTCACCTATGGGATGCGGATTTTGGCAGTGATAGCTTTTGAACCATCGAGGCGACAGGACCGGCCCGACCGTTCGTCCCTGTCGCGCATGCCACCGGCTGCGCACCCCGCGCAACCAGCAGAACAGCATCGAAGAGCCCACATCCCCATGAGCCAGCCGATCCGCTTCTATCACCGCAACGCGATCCAGGAAGTGAGCGACGCAGCGACGACGCGCACCGTCCTGCAATACCTGCGCGAAGACGCGCGCTGCACCGGCACCAAGGAAGGCTGCGCGGAAGGCGACTGCGGCGCGTGCACCGTGGTCATCGGCGAGCCGGACGGCCGGGGCGGCGTCGCGTTCAAGGCCGTCAATTCGTGCGTGCAGTTCCTGCCGACGCTCGACGGCCGCGCGCTGTTCACCGTCGAAGACCTGCGCCAGCCCGACGGCACGCTGCATCCGGTGCAGCGCGCCTTGGTGGACTGCCATGGCTCGCAGTGCGGTTTCTGCACCCCGGGTTTTGCCATGTCGATGTTCGCGCTGTACGAAAAGCACGGTCATGCGACCACCGGTTGTGCAGGCGCCTGCGAGAAGTCGAAGCCCTCGCGCCAGGAAATCAGCGACGCGCTGACCGGCAACCTGTGCCGCTGCACGGGCTATCGGCCGATCATCGACGCCGCCGAGCAGATGTTCGATCACGCGCCGCTCGCGCCCGTCAACGTCCCGGCGCTCGCGCGTTCGCTCGACAGCATCCGGCGCACCGATACCTTCCATTACGAACACGCGGGCCGCCGTTTCGACGCGCCCCGCACCGTCGAGGCGCTCGCCGCGCTCAAGGACAGCAATCCGGACGTGCGGATTCTCTCGGGCAGCACGGACGTCGGTCTGTGGGTGACGAAGCAGTTGCGCGATCTCGGCGACATCGCCTATGTCGGGCAGATCGACGCGCTCAAGCGCCTGGAGACGACCGGCGAGTGGATCGAGATCGGCGCGGGCGTGTCGCTCGAACGCGCCTACGCGGAACTCGTCAAGACGTATCCGGAACTCGAGGAAACGCAATTGCGCTTCGCGTCGCTGCCGATCCGCAATGCGGGAACGCTCGGCGGCAACGTCGCCAACGGCTCGCCGATCGGCGATTCGATGCCCGGTCTCATCGCGCTGAACGCGCGCGTCGTGCTGCAGAGCGTGAACGGCACGCGCGAGATGCCGCTCGAAGACCTGTATATCGCGTATCAGAAGAAGGACATGGCGGCGAATGAATTCGTCGCGGCCATCCGGGTGCCGACCCGCGCGGGCCAGCATGCGAAGCGCCAGTTCCGCGCGTACAAGCTCTCGAAGCGCTTCGACTCCGACATTTCCGCCGTCTACGCCGCGTTCTCGTTCATCGCCGATGGCGAATTCATTCGCGAGCCGCGCCTGGCCTACGGCGGCATGGCCGCGACGCCGAAGCGCGCCGCGCACGCCGAAGCCATTCTCGCCGATGCCCAGTGGCACGAAGCCACCGTCCAGGCCGCGATGATCGCATTGAGCAAGGACTACCAGCCGCTCACCGACATGCGCGCGAGCAGCGACTACCGTCTCGACACGGCCAAGAGCCTGTTGTATCGGTTCTGGCTGGAGACGCGTCCGAACGATCCGCTGGACAAGTCGAAGCTGGATGTGCGCGCCATCGAACTGGTCGAAGCGAAGTAAGAAGGGGACACGAACATGAATCAGCAAGCAGAAGCTTTCCTCGCCGAAGCCAAGTCGCTCGCGAACGAAGCGGACGATTTCAAGCAGGTCCACGTGTCGCGTCCGCATGAGTCGGCGCATCTGCACGTGAGCGGGCGCGCCAGCTACACCGACGACATTCCGATCGTCGCGGGCACGCTGCACGCGGCGCTCGGCACGAGTCCGAAGGCGCACGCGAAGATCGTGTCGATGAACTTCGACGCCGTGCGCGCGACGCCGGGCGTTGTCGCCGTCTTCACCGCCGACGACATTCCCGGCGTCAACGACTGCGGCCCGATCATCCACGACGATCCGGTGCTCGCGCAGGGCATCGTGCAGTTCGTCGGCCAGCCGATGTTCATCGTCGTCGCGACGTCGCACGACACCGCGCGTCTCGCCGCGCGCCGCGCGAAGATCGAGTTCGAGGATCTCGTGCCGGTGCTCACGCCGGCCGACGCGCGCAAGGCCGAGTCCTACGTGCTGAACCCGCTGAAGCTCTCCCGTGGCGACGCCGCCGGCCGCATGGCGCAGGCCGCGCATCACGAGCGCGGCGCGATGAAGCTGGGCGGCCAGGAACAGTTCTATCTGGAAGGCCAGATTGCCTACGCCGTGCCGAAGGACGACGACGGCATGCACGTCTACTGCTCGACGCAGCACCCGACGGAAATGCAGCATCTCGTTGCCCACGTGCTGAACGTGCATTCGCACAACGTGCTGGTCGAATGCCGGCGCATGGGCGGCGGCTTCGGCGGCAAGGAATCGCAGTCGGGCATTTTCGCGTGCTGCGCGGCGCTGGCCGCGTGGAAGCTGCTGTGCCCGGTGAAGCTGCGCCCGGACCGCGACGACGACATGATGATCACCGGCAAGCGCCATGACTTCATCTATGACTTCGAAGTCGGTTACGACGACGACGGCAAGATCGAAGGCGTGGCCGTCGACATGACGTCGCGCTGCGGCTTTTCCGCCGACCTGTCCGGCCCCGTGATGACGCGCGCCGTCTGCCACTTCGACAACGCCTACTGGCTGTCGGACGTGAAGATTGAAGGCTATTGCGGCAAGACCAACACGCAGTCGAACACCGCGTTCCGCGGCTTCGGCGGGCCGCAGGGCGCGTTCGCGATCGAATACATCATGGACAACGTCGCGCGTGCGGTCGGCCGCGATTCGCTCGACGTGCGCCGCGCGAATTTCTACGGCAAGACGGACAACAACCAGACGCCGTACGGGCAGACGGTCGAAGACAACGTCATCCACGAACTGATCGCCGAGCTGGAAGAGACGAGCGACTATCGCCGCCGCCGCGAAGCCATCGACGCCTTCAACGCCAGCAACACAATCCTGAAGAAGGGCATGGCGCTGACGCCGGTGAAGTTTGGCATCGCGTTCAACGTGACGCACTTCAACCAGGCCGGCGCGCTGGTTCACATCTATACCGACGGCTCCATGCTCGTGAATCACGGCGGCACGGAAATGGGCCAGGGCTTGAACACGAAGGTTGCGCAGGTGGTCGCGCACGAACTGGGCGTGAACTTCGAACGCGTGCGCGTCACGGCGACGGACACGAGCAAGGTGGCCAACACGTCGGCGACGGCGGCTTCCACCGGCACCGACCTGAACGGCAAGGCCGCGCAGGACGCCGCGCGCCAGTTGCGCGAGCGGCTCGCGAAGTTCGCGGCCGATAAGTTCGGCGGCGGCACGGTGACAGCCGAGGAAGTGCGCTTCGCGAACGACCGCGTGATCGTCGGCGGCGATGCGATTCCATTCGGCGAAGTCGTGCAGAAGGCCTATCTCGCGCGCGTCCAGCTGTGGTCCGACGGCTTCTATGCCACGCCCAAGCTCTACTGGGATCAGGCGACCATGCAGGGGCGCCCGTTCTTCTACTACTCGTACGGCGCGGCGGTATCGGAAGTGGTGATCGACACGCTCACCGGCGAGATGCGCGTGCTGCGCGCGGACGCGCTGCACGACGTAGGCGCGTCGCTCAATCCCGCGCTCGACAAGGGTCAGGTGGAAGGCGCGTTCGTGCAGGGCATGGGCTGGCTGACCACGGAAGAACTGTGGTGGAACGACCAGGGCAAGCTGATGACCCACGCGCCGTCCACCTACAAGATCCCGACCACCAACGACATGCCCGCGGACTTCCGCGTCGAGCTGTTCAACAACCGCAACGTCGAGGACAGCATCCATCGTTCGAAGGCGGTCGGCGAGCCGCCGCTGCTGCTGCCGTTCTCGGTGTTCTTCGCGATCCGCGACGCCGTCTCGGCAGTCGGCGATCACACGGTGAATCCGCCGCTCAACGCGCCCGCGACGGCCGAAGAGATTCTCAAGGCGGTCAACGCGGTCAGGAGCGCACGCTCATGATGCACGTCGTCCTGTTCGGCGCGGGCCATGTGGGTCACGCGCTCGTGAAGGTGCTCGGCACCTTGCCGTGCGTCGTGCAATGGGTGGATGCGCGCGACGAACTGTTCCCCGACGAAGTCCCGGCCAACGTGCAGGTCGAAGCCACCGACCTGCCCGATGCCATCGTCGACGAAGCGCCCGCCGGCGCCTACTTCATCGTGATGACGCACGATCACGCGCTCGATTTCTCGCTCACGCAGCGCATCATGCGGCGCGACGACTTCGCGTATTTCGGGCTGATCGGCTCGAAGACCAAGCGCGTGAAGTTCGAGCGCCGTCTGCTGGAGCGCGGCGTCGCGGCGGACCGGCTGGCGGAGATCACCTGTCCGATCGGCGTGGAAGGCATCGTCGACAAGGCGCCCGGCTCGATCGCGCTGGCAGTCACCGCGCAGCTGCTGCGCGTGCGCGAGATGACCGCGCGCTATGGCGCCGATGCGTGGAAGACCGTCCGCGCAACCGCGTGACGACGACGCTCAAGTAATGCCGTTGGCCTGCCGGAAGCGTCCCGGCGCCACACCGTAGAGCTCCTTGAAACGCTTGCTGAAGGCGGCCTCTGACTGATAGCCGACATCCGCCGCGACGTCCGCAATGCTTTTGCGGGTCCGTGTCAGCATCGTGCTCGCAAGCTGCATGCGGACGTGGCTCAGCAACGCCAGCGGCGAGCTCTCCGAATGCGCGGAGAAGGCGCGCATGAAGGTGGCGCGCGACATCGCCGCTTCCCTGGCCAGCATCTCCAGTGTCCAGGGCTCGGCGGGGCGCTCCAGCATCGCGATGATCGATGCTCCGAGCCGCCGGTTCGACAGCAGGCCGAGCACGCCCGCGAGCGACGGCTGGCTGGCCAGCCACGCGCGCAGCACCATCGTGAAGAGAGCGGTGGAGAGTGCCGTGACGATCGACGGCGCGCCCAGTTGTGCATCCTCGGCTTCGCGCCGCATGGTCTGCACGAGCGGATCGAGATAGGGCGCGGACGTGCGCGAGAACGACACATGCACGACGTCCGGCAGGACATCGACGAGCAAGGCGCGCGGTGCGTACAGAAAGCGGCCGCACAGCAGGTCGACCGCCGGATCGCGCTCGCCGCAATTGCTCTTCACTATCACGGCGCCGTTGTGGCGCTTCTCCACCTCCCCATGAGCTTCAATACGCAAGGCGCCGGCAGCGCGCGCCTCGATGCTCAGCACGTGCGCGTCGCCGCGCGGCAGGACGAAGATATCGCCGGCGCGCAGTTCGAGCGGCGCGTGACCCGGACGCAGGACCGCGCAGGCCCCGTCCAGCACGACGTGATAAACCGCTTCGCCCGCCGGCGCGGGCGCGTGATCGAGTTCGAGCGGTCCGCTCAGCAGGCAGCGCAGATCGAGCGCGCCGGACAGATTCGCCAGCTGGATCAGTTTGTCGAGAGCATCCATGGGAACGGTCGGGGTCGGACGGAGGGCGACGATTCGCTTCGGATACTACCGAAAGTCCAGCCGCCGCGCCGCTCGCGCGCTCGCTTCGGCAGTTTTACTTCGCCAGTTCGCCGAGTTCGGCGCTGTCGTCCGTACCGGATGCGTCGGGTGTGTCGGGCGCGCTGAACGCGGTCGCCGCGCCTTTCCTGCCCGTGAGGGAGGCGGACATCGTCGAAATCAGGGTGCGCAGCCACGCGACGTCGGTGGGTTGATCGGGTTGCGGCAGCGACAGCTGGTAGCACTTGATGCGCGGAAACGGCACCGGCGATTCGAGCACGGCGAGCGGCAGCATCGACGCATAGTGCTGCGCGAAGCGGCGCGGCGCCGTGAAGATCAGGTCTGACTGCAGCAGCACCTGCGGCACCAGGCCGAAGTAGGGGATCGTCGTGACGATGCGCCGCTCGATGCCCGCCCGCGCCAGTCCGATGTCGATCGGATGCCGCCGGCCGCCGCTGTACGGCGTGGGCGCGAGATGCGCGGCGCGTGCATAGCGGTCGATGGTGAGCGGCTCGCGGGCGAGCGGATGGTTCGCGCGCATCAGGCAGACGAAGACGTCGGAGAACAGGTCGCGGCGTTCGAAGCGCGGCTCGGGCTTGGTCCAGTTCGCGACCATCACGTCGATCTCGCCCTGGTCGAGCATGCGCTCGTGATCGCGCATCGGATTCAGGGACTCGATCTCCAGCCGGGCGTGCGGCGCCGCGTCGCGAAAGGCGGCGACGAGCGTCGGCATGAAGAAGTCGTTCAGGTAGTCGGGGGCGGCGAGGCGGAAGGTGCGGCGCGAACTGGCCGGATCGAAATCGCCGTGCGGGGTCGCGACGAATTCCACTTCGCGCAGCGCCCGCTGGGCCGGCGCCAGCAGCGACTCGCCGTATTCGGTTGGCACCATGCCCTGCTTGCCGCGCACCAGGATCGGATCGTTCAGGATCTCGCGCAGGCGGCGCAGCGCCGTGCTGATAGCCGGCTGGGTCTGGTTCAGCCGCTGCGCTGTTTGCGTGACGCTGCGCTCCTGCAACAAGGTGCGCAGCACGCGGATGAGCCAGATATCGAGGGAGTCGGCGGGTTCGTTCATGATCGGGCGATGGGTTCGGTCAGGCCGAGAACGCGCGTCCGTCAGTGTTCGTGTGCGTCCGCGCGCCGCGCGCGACGCTGCCCGGACGTCCGGAAACGCCCAGGTCACCGATATGTCACGCAGCCTGTTCCGAAGTTAACCGCTTATCCCTTTTTGACGCCATAGCGGGAGCGCTATTTATGAGATAGGCGCCGGCGCGGTTCGTCGCGTACGGACGCCTTCCCGGTCTTCCGAGCCTCATCCAGCCGCGTCAGGCGAAATCGGCGTCCCGTGGCGCGGTCGGCAAGGCACTGATGCGCTTCACCTCCTTGCCGTCCAGCCAGTTCGGCGACCGCGCGACATAGAGCACCATCGGCAGCGTGTCCTCGCCCCAGAAGATCTGCTCGTTGACGAGGAAGGTCGGCACCCCGAACACGCCCATCTGGACCGCCCGGTCATTGTTGTCGCGCAGCTTCGCCTTGATGTCCTCGTCTTCCACGCGCGCCACCGCGTCCGGCATGCCGACGTGCTCGCACAGTCCGCGAAAGCCGTCCCTGGTGGCGGGATCGCGCCCTTCGCGCCAGATGTAGCGGAAGATCTCCCGCACGCAGTTGATCTCGCCGTTCGCCAACACTGCGAGCCGCAGCGCCTTGGCGGGATCAAACGGATGGGCGGGAGGCATCTTGAAGGGAATGCCCAGTTGCTCCGCCCGGAACAGCGCATGGCGGTAGGTGAAGACGCGCTTGGAGGGAATCGTCGCGGCGTGCGGCTGGCCCCAGCGTTCGAGCAGCGTCATCAACTGGACGGGCACGAGTTCGAAGGGCATGTCGGGCCATTTCTCGTGCTGCTCGAGCAGCAGGTACGAAAACGGCGAAATGAAATCGAAGAAAAAGTACGGCTGACTGGAATTGCTCGAAAGCGGGGCACTCATGTTGCCTCTCCCTGATTTTCCCTGGCGGTCCCACGCGGCGGACACCCGGGCTGCGTCTGTTATTCGTCGTGCGCGGCGTCCAGCCCGGTTGGCGAGAGCGGAACGGCGCGCTTTGCAACGTCGCTGCTATCGATATTATGTGCTGCGCGGCCCGGTGTCTGCCTGCGTTGCGATGGCCGGGGAATCGGCCTGCGCCACGTCGCCTTCGGGGCTGCCGTCCTTCGCGTCGCCTGCCCCACTGCCGGGCGCCGCCGCCGGTGCATTCGCCAGCCGCTGCCGCACGAAACCGATGTGCTCGCGCAGCACATAGAACTGATCCGCGAAGGCGAGCGGCATCTTCATCCGGTTCACGGCGGTTTCGATCGCGTCGATACGGTCGAGCAACGCATCCCGCTGCGCGAGGTCGGGACCGTTGATCGCTTCCCGCTCTATCGCAATGAGCGCGCCATACCAGCGGTAGATGCGCGATTTCACCCGCCACCGGTACAGCCCCGGCACCAGCCGCAGGCCTGGAATCAGGACCACGATCAGCGGCACCAGCAGCCACACCGCGCGGTCCGCGAGACTGGCGAGCCAGAACGGCAGCGAGCGGTACAGAAAGCTCTTGCCCGATTTGTAATAACGCTCGGCGTTGTCGCTGATGCGGAATTCGTGGACGAGCGGCGCCGGAAACTCGTTCGCGCGTTGCAAGAGATTCGCGCGGCCATGCACTTCGCGCGCCGCCTCGATCAGCAGATCCGACAAGGCCGGATGCAGGCTGTCGCGCGCGACCAGTTCGGCTGTCGGCGCGATCATGTGCACCGGGCGCGGCGGCAGGTTGCGCGCGAAGTCGAACGCGCCCATCGGCAGCTGGATCTCGGTGAGATAGGGGAAGCGGCGCGCATAGGCGTCGGCCTGGGCGAAATCCATGAAGCGGATGCCGGGCGTGCGCAGGAGCTTGGCCATTGTCGGCGGCTGGGCGGAATCGCCCGCGAGGAAGACGGCGTCGACGCGCTCGGCTTCGAGCGCCTGCGCGGCTTCGTCGCCGGCGAGCGGCAGCAGTTCCGTGTCGCCGCCCGGTTCGATGCCGTTCGCCTTCAGCAGCGTGAGCGCCAGCACGCGCGAGCCGCTGCCCTCCGCGCCGATCGCCAGGCGCTTGCCCTTCAGCTCGGACAGCCGGTTGACGACCGTCGGGCTGCGGTAGAACACCGCGAGCGGCACGTACGACACGCTGCCGAGCGATTCCAGGTTGTCGTGCGTCTCGCCCGGCTTGGTCAGGCCGCCCTGCACGAAGCCGACATCGACCTTCGAATCGGGGGCTTCCAGGCGCGTCAGATTGTCGAGCGAGCCCTGGGTTTCCAGCACGTTCAGCGTGACGCGGTTGCGCGCGAGAATCGTCTTGTACTTCTGCGCGGCGTTCCAGAACGAACTGCCCTTCGGGCCGGCCGCGAGGGTCAGCGTGTTCGGCGGCGCGGGCTGGATCAGCCGGACGGCCAGGTAGAGCGCGGCGGCGCAGACCAGCAGGATGGGCCCGAAGGTGAGCGCCAGGTCGCGCCAGGAGATCGCCACGAAGCGGGCGACGATTTTCGGCTGCGGCCGCCGCCGCCGGGACGCGTCCGGTTCGCCGCCCGGTTCGCCGCCCGGATTGCCGCGCGGATCGGGGCCTGTGGATTGAGTCATTTGATGAGTGATCGTGAAACTTCGTGCAAGCGAGCTTACCCGATCGCACCGCGGCTTCCTCTGCGCAGGTTCCGAAAGCACCGGCCTGACGTCGCGGATTGCCGGAAACGGGCGGCGCTTCCTGGCGTGCCCTCATGAACGCCGACTGTGACATCGATGTGTCTTCGCCGCCGCCGATGTTGCTCGCACGGGCCGCGTCGTTAAATGTTTTGCGCTAATGGCCGCGCTGGGCTAAATTGACGATCGCCGCCGCATGTCAGAAGCCTCGCGCGCCGCTGCCCGCAGTTTGGGCCGCAGCGTCACGTTGAGCCGCGCAACGCAGTATCGCGCCATGTGTCAGGACATATTCGAGCCGACGGGCATGCCACCCGATCAACCGGCCACTAATTGTTTCGTTCGCCAGCCTCTCGCAGCACCGTGAGCCGCATCTGCCGGCTTGCCTCCGCCATGCCCTCAAGCCGTTCAGCGCTTCGGGCGAAGCGCGTGGTCACGGGGCAACCGCTCGATGTCGTAGCCAGCCGCCAGCAAGCGCGGCCCGGATTTGAAGTGCAAAACGAGCGAAGTAGCAAACTGTGCGAAGTCAACAAGCGAAACAAAAGGAGAAACCATGAAAGCAGTTGATCTCTTGAAGGCGCTGGGCGTGGTGCTGTGCGTGACCATTGCCTCGAGCGCCTATGCCCAGTCGAGCGACACGTCGGCTGCGCCGACCAAGGCGCAGAAGTCCGCGGTCAAGAAGGAAGACCGCAAGCTCGGCTACGCGGTGCGCCGCGCGCTGTCCAAGGCGCAAGGCTTCGATGTCTCCAACGTCTTCGTACGCGCCCGCGGCGGCGCGGTGACGCTGACCGGCACGGTGCCGGAAGGCGGCCAGATCGCCCAGGCGGAAGAAGTGGCGAAGGGCGTCCAGGGCGTCACATCGGTGAGCAACAAGATCACCCTCGGCGTCCAGAACGGCGGCGGAGGCTGATCCGGGACGCAGGCGGCAGACTTCGGGCGGCGTCGCACCGCCGCCCGGTCTGACGCCATCGCCATGCAACGGGCTCCGGCTTGATCGCCGGAGCCCGTTGTCGTTTACGCCGGGTGTGTCTCTTACGGCCCGTCGCGTTGCAGACAGGGAAACTCAGCAGCGACTGTTTTCAGCTTCCGCGTGATACTGACGGATCGAAAGCGAAGCGTAGCGTGTTCTGAAACAAGGCGTGAAGCACAACAATACGGGAGACGAAAATGAAGCGATTCGCACGTTTTCAGTGTTCGGGAACTTGGCCGCGCACGGCTGTGATCGCGCTGCTGGCAGCCGCGACGCTCGCTGCCTGCCACGGCGGCGATGACGACAACGGCGGCGGCCCGGCGAACAACAGCGTGCCGAAATTCGTCTCCGGCGCGATCAAGTCACAAACCTACGACGGCCAGTCCGACGATCTGCTGACCGCCGGCCTCGGCAAGACCGGGCTCGCTGCGGCGACCGCGCCTTCGATTGCCAACCCGGCGTCGCCGAGCGCCGCCGACCTGCGGCGCCTCGCCATCTGGTCGAATTACCGCGCGCTCGTCGACATGTCGGCGAACGGCGGCTACGGGCGTTTCTGGGGGCCGAATGTCGACCTGAACGGCAACGACACGCTCGGCGAAGGCAAGATCGCGGGCAAGGAATACCTTGCGTTCGCCGACGACGGCAGCGGCACGCAGAACGTTTCGTTGATGGTCCAGGTGCCGGCGAGCTTCAATCCCGATCAGCCGTGCATCGTGACGGCGACGTCGTCGGGATCGCGCGGCGTGTATGGCGCGATCTCGGCGGCGGGCGAGTGGGGCCTGAAGCGCGGCTGCGCGGTGGCCTATACCGACAAGGGCAGCGGCAACGGCGCGCACGAACTGGCGAGCAACCTCATCACGCGCATCGACGGCACGCTCGTCAATGCCGATTTCGCCGGCACCAGCGCGATCTTCAAGGCGAATGCAAGCGCGTCCGCCATCGCATCGTTCAACTCGGCCTTCCCGAACCGCTACGCCTACAAGCACGCGCATTCACAGCAGAATCCCGAGAAGGACTGGGGCGCGAATACCCTGCAGGCGATCCAGTTCGCTTACTGGGCGCTCAACGACATGTTCGGGCCACTGAACGGTTCGAACCATCAGGTGCGCTATGGCAAGGGCAGCATCACGACCATCGCCGCTTCGGTGAGCAACGGCGGCGGCGCGGCGCTCGCGGCAGCCGAGCAGGATACCGACGGCTGGATCACCGCGGTCGTCGTCGGCGAGCCGCAGATCAATCTGAACCTGCCGTCGCAGGTGTCGGTGCGGCAGGGCGGCCTGCCGGTCGGCTCGTTCGGCCGGCCGCTTGCCGACTACATGACGCTCGCCAACCTGCTGCAGCCGTGCGCCGCGCTTGCCCCCGCCGCGGCCGGCGCGCCGTACCTGACGACGCTGCCGCTCGCCACGACCACGGCGATCCGCACCGCGCGCTGCGCGTCGCTGGCGGCGGGCGGACTGATCTCGGGCGCCACGACGATCGCCCAGGCCAACAGCGCGCTCGACCAGCTGCACCAGGCCGGCTACGAAACTGATTCCGATACCTTGCAGGCGCCGATGTGGGATTCGCAGGCGGTGCCGGCGGTGGCGGTCACGTATGCCGACGCCTACATGAAGGCGAGCGTGCTCGACAACCTGTGCAACTTCAGCTTCGGCACGACCAACGCGGTGAGCGGCGCGGCGGGCGTGGCGCCGCTGGTGTCGCCGATGCTCACGGTCTTCGGCAACGGCAATGGCGTGCCGCCGACCAACGGGATCAACCTGGTCTACAACGTGGGGACGGGCGGCGCGGCGGATCATCGCTTTGCCACGCCCGACGCGAGTTATGCGGGCGCGGCCTGCCTGCGCTCGCTGTGGACCATCGGCAACGCGACGATGGCGGCCAGCGTGAATGCGATCCGCGTGAACGCGAACCTGCGCGGCAAGCCGGCGATCATCGTGCAGGGACGCGCGGATGCGCTGGTGCCGATCAACCATGCCGGTCGGCCGTATCTGGGCGCGAATCGCGTGGCGGAGGGCAACAAGAGCCAGCTGTCGCTGTACGAGATCACCAACGGCCAGCATTTCGACGCATTCCTGAGCGTCGCGGGCTTCGACACGCGCTTCATTCCGGTCCACTACTACAACATTCAGGCGCTGAACCTGATGTGGAATCATCTGAAGAACAACGCGACGCTGCCGCCTTCGCAAGTGGTGCGGACGGTTGCGCGTGGCGGCACGGCGGGCTCGGCGCCCGCGCTCACGACCGCAAACCTGCCGGCGATCGCCGCCGATCCCGGCGCCAATGCGATCAGCGTGTCGGGCGGCGCGGTCAACGTGCCGAACTGACGGGCGCCGCTGCTGCCGACGACGCCTGTGAAGCGCTCGCCGCGACCGCCTCCGAAGTCGGGATGGCGGTGGCGGCGGCGGGCGTCTGCACGACGATCGGCGTGGGCGTGAGGTCCGGCGAGTTCACGATCAGCGAGGGCGCGAGCGGCTTGCTCTTCACCTCGTCGGCGGCGACGGGCGCGCTGCGCGGCACCGTGTTCAGATAGTGGCTCATCAGGTTGAAGAAGCGATCGTAGAACTTGCCGGCGGGCACCGTTTCGCTCGAGATCTTGACCATCGCGTCGCTGTTCGAGCGGATCGGCAGCGACAGCGAACCGAGCACGCTCAGTCCCACGCTCGCCGACGTATCGCTTTTCTTGAGCGCATAGCCGTCCTGGACGGCGTTCACATACGCGATGCTCTGATTCGTCGCGTTTTCCCCCGGCGTGCAGACCACATGAAACGACACCACGACGTGGGTTTCGGCGCTCGGCTGGAAGTTCTTGGTGGCGTCGACGGTATCGGGCTGGCCCATGGTCGTCAGGAAACCTTGCGAGAGCAGGGCGCGGCGCGCGGCCTCGCAGGTTTCGTTGACGGTGGCGTCGTAGTTGCGCGCGAACGGGCTCGCGCCGGTGTTGAACAGCTCCTGCTGGTAACTGGGGGTGGTGGCCGAGCGGCCTCCGCAAGCGGTGAGGGCAATCAAACCAAGGAGAACGAGACTTGAGCGCAGCGACGGCATGGACATAAAGCGGCGGATCCGGAGTGTGGGTCAACGGCAGAGACAAATTGTAGTGCCGTCGGACTGGACGATGAAAAAACGCGGTATGCAACCCTCGTCCGATCCGTGACTGACAGCGTGATGAACCGGCGTGCGCTTGAGGTTCATCGGAAGGCGCAAAAACCCGGCGCGGGGCCGGGTTGTCTGCTGCTGGTGCTGCTGCTTATGCTGCGGCCAGCCGGATTACGGACGATTGAAATCGACCGGATTGGCGGCTTCGGGACGCACGACGCGATCCAGGAAGTTCAGCCGATGCGCATGGCCTGCCGCAGAGGCGCCTTCAGCCGCGCCGCCGAAGGCGCTTGCATTGGGCTGGCTGGCGCCGACCCGGGCTTCCGCAGCCTGGATGTCGGCCGGATAGGTGGTTTGATCGCCGACCGGGTTATAGCCGGCGCGCTCGAGCTGGACCAGTTCGGCACGCACCTGGGCACGGGTGACGGGACCGTCTTCGCGGGCCTGGGCAAAACCGGGAGCGGCCAGGACGGCAACGATGGCAAGGGCGGGAACGATGGACTTCAACATGACGACCTCCGAATCTTGATTGGGGAAACGATGCGGCAGTAAGTGGTGGTGCTGCTTGCTGTTGCTTCGTCGTTGAAGGCAGTCTAGTTCGCGGCGATCTAGGTAAAAACCCTGATTCGGATAAATCAGAATTCTCTAATCGACATTAATCGATTCAATCGGGGTCTGAGGTCTCATAGGAGACGTCCTGATTTCACGCCTGAAAATGCGGGCCTTCCGTGAACCTTTTCTTCGCGGACCCGGTCAAGACGAATCCATGCGGTTCTCGCCAACTGGCCGGCAAATTCGAAAAAATTTCACCGCTACGGGATTACCCGCCGTCGTCATCCTTGAAATTGTCAAATCCGGTCCATATAATTGGCACTCACCGCACGCGAGTGCTAACAAGTTTGCCGTCCCGCGGGCATTGCCTTGCAGGACGGGTTTTCCAGCGATTTCAGTCTCAATCAAGAGAGGAGTGTGTATGAACCTTCGTCCTTTGCACGATCGCGTCATCGTCAAGCGTCTGGATCAGGAAACCAAGACCGCATCGGGCATCGTGATCCCGGAAGCCGCGGCAGAAAAGCCGGATCAAGGCGAAGTCCTGGCCATCGGCCCGGGCAAGCGCGATGACAAGGGCGCGCAAATCGCCCTCGACGTGAAGGTCGGTGACCGCGTGCTGTTCGGCAAGTACGCCGGCCAGACCGTCAAGGTGGACGGGCAGGAACTGCTCGTCATGCGCGAAGAAGACATCATGGCCGTCCTGGTCAAGTAAGCATCCTTCCTGCACGTCTGGCTTCGCCCTTTGCAGCAGCCCCTCGGGCGCGCATGGCGAAGCCGGAAAACTGAATCGAATCAAGGAGTCTTGATATGGCAGCTAAAGAAGTTACTTTTGGCGATTCCGCACGCGCCAAGATGGTCGAAGGCGTGAACATTCTGGCCAACGCGGTCAAGGTCACGCTGGGTCCGAAGGGTCGCAATGTCGTGCTCGAGCGTTCGTTCGGCGGCCCGACGGTCACCAAGGACGGTGTCTCGGTCGCGAAGGAAATCGAACTGAAGGACAAGCTCCAGAACATGGGCGCGCAAATGGTCAAGGAAGTGGCTTCCAAGACCAGCGACAACGCCGGCGACGGCACCACGACCGCTACGGTCCTGGCGCAATCCATCGTCCGTGAAGGCATGAAGTATGTTGCCTCGGGCATGAACCCGATGGACCTGAAGCGCGGCATCGACAAGGCCGTTGCTGCCGCCATCGAAGAACTGCGCAAGATCAGCAAGCCTTGCACGACCAACAAGGAAATCGCGCAAGTCGGCTCGATCTCGGCGAACAGCGACACCTCCATCGGTGACCGCATCGCTGAAGCCATGGACAAGGTCGGCAAGGAAGGCGTCATCACCGTCGAAGACGGCAAGTCGCTGGAAGACGAACTCGACGTCGTCGAAGGCATGCAGTTCGACCGCGGCTACCTGTCGCCGTACTTCATCAACAACCCGGACAAGCAAGTCGCCGTCCTCGAAAACCCGTTCGTGCTGCTGCACGACAAGAAGGTTTCGAACATCCGTGACCTGCTGCCGGTGCTGGAACAAGTCGCGAAGGCTGGCCGTCCGCTGCTGATCATCGCTGAAGACGTCGAAGGCGAAGCGCTGGCTACGCTGGTCGTCAACAACATCCGCGGCATCCTGAAGACGGTTGCTGTCAAGGCTCCGGGCTTCGGCGACCGTCGCAAGGCCATGCTGGAAGACATCGCGATCCTGACCGGCGGTCAAGTCGTCGCGGAAGAAACCGGCCTGACGCTCGAAAAGGCAACGCTGGCTGAACTGGGCCAGGCGAAGCGCATCGAAGTGGGCAAGGAAAACACGACGATCATCGACGGCGCTGGCGAAGCCGTGAACATCGAAGCGCGCGTGAAGCAAGTGCGCAAGCAGATCGAAGAAGCGACGTCGGACTACGACCGTGAAAAGCTGCAAGAGCGCGTGGCCAAGCTGGCCGGCGGTGTTGCAGTGATCAAGGTCGGCGCTGCGACCGAAGTCGAAATGAAGGAAAAGAAGGCACGTGTCGAAGACGCACTGCACGCAACCCGTGCAGCTGTGGAAGAAGGCATCGTGGCGGGCGGCGGTGTGGCGCTGATTCGTGCACGTCGTGCGATCGACGGCCTGAAGGGTGCGAACGCCGACCAGGACGCCGGTATCAAGATCGTTCTGCGTGCAATGGAAGAACCGCTGCGCCAGATCGTGACGAATGGCGGCGAAGAAGCGTCGGTCGTGGTGGCAGCGGTTGCTCAAGGTTCGGGCAACTACGGCTACAACGCGGCAACGGGCGAGTACGGCGACCTGGTTGAAGCCGGTGTCGTGGACCCGACGAAGGTCACGCGTACGGCGCTGCAAAACGCGGCATCGGTGGCAGGCCTGCTGCTGACGACCGACGCAGCCGTTGCCGAACTGCCGAAGGAAGATGCTCCGATGCCTGGCGGCATGCCCGGCGGCATGGGCGGCATGGGCATGGACATGTAAATTTGGCTTCACGCCGGACTACATGGGCGCGAGTCTCGAAAGGGGCTCGCGTCATGTCAGAGAAAACCTGCAGCGATGCAGGTTTTTTTTCGTCCGCCTTTTCCTGACACGACACGCCTACTTGTTCATGTCGTCGCGCAGCTTCTGCGCCGCAGCCTTGTAGTCGTAGGTCGGATAGAACTCCGTGCGATATCCGCCCCACGCGGTACTCTCTATCGCGCGATTCACCTCGCGCAGCCGGTCGGCCGGCACGCGCAGCGTTACCACCTGGCCGATGCCCATCATCACGTACCACGACACCACTTCCACGCCCGGCGGCGGGAACTGCTTGAAGTAGCCCTGTTCCTTGAGTTGCTGATTGATCTGCGGAAGCGTCTTCGATTCATCGTGCTTGAGGAAGATCGTCAGCAGGAAAGTGCCGTCGCCGGCGGGTGTGGCGGCGGGTGGCGGCGCTGCGTTCTGCGCTTGCGCGGGAACGCAGAGGCCAAGCAGACCAGCCAGCAGCGCGGCTTCCAGTAAGCGGGTGAGTCGTCCTGCCGGCTTGTGCATCGCGTGAACCTCCGTCGCGTCGAACGCTTCAGACCTTGTGATGAATCCGCAAGCGCTCCATCAGATGCAGCGCGTTGGGCTGGGCATGGCCTTCGGCCGTGTTGTCGAAGACGCACCAGACCTCGGCCGTCTTTTTGGCGCGGGTGTGCAGCGTGCGCGCCAGATCGTCGAGATAGGTGTAGTTGTAGGAACTCTTGTAGAGCTCCGGCGAACCGTGCAGCCGCACATACACCAGTCCGCCATCCGCCCGGTGCCGGATTTCGCAGTCGTCGGGAATCGGGTCGGCGTCGACATAGGCGATGTGATGCGCCTTCAGCAGCGCGGCCGCGTGCGTCGTGAACCAGCCGTGCTCGCGCGCTTCGCAGGCAATCGGCAGATCCGTGCGCGCACGCAGCGTCTTGAAGAAAGGCTCGGCGATGTCGTGATCGAAGGGCAGGCTGGGCGGCAGTTGCACGAGCCAGCAACCCAGCCGGTCGCCCAGTTTGCCGGCGGCGTGCAGGAATTCGTCGAGCAGCGCTTCGCTGTCGACCAGTCGCGCTTCGTGCGTGATGGCCTTCGGCAGCTTGACCGAAAAGCGAAACGAGTCGGGGACGCTCTCCGCCCAGTGCGCGTAGGTTTCCGGCCGATGCGGCTTGTAGAAACTCGTGTTGATTTCGACGCACGTCAGCGTGTGCGCGTAGCGCTCGAGATGCGAGCCTTCGCCGGGGAAGCTGGCTGCGACAGCGCTCGACAGACCCCAGCCCGCGCAGCCGATGCGGATCGCGCCTTGTGGGCCGGGCTTGTGCAGATGGGGCAGTCGGTACGGCATGCGTTCGCGAAGCCTCCCTCTTGGGGTTCACTGCAAGTGGTTCACTGCAAGAACTCAGTGCCGCGCTTCTCCCGGCAGACCGGTGGAATCGTCGGACAGCGAGGACGCCTCGCCTTCCTCGTCCGCGTCATTCGAGCGCGCCCAGAAAAAGCGGTCAGGCAGATAGGCGCCCATGCCCGGTCGAAACGCGGCGCGCGCCGCCTGGAACACATATTCCTGAGCCTCGCGCGCGGCTTCCGCAGGCTCCTGGCCGTTCGCCAGCAAGGCGGCGATGGCCGAACCCATGGTATCCGTCAGACCGACGACGCGATGCACCGCCCGGTCCCATATGTCCTGACGCACTTGTCCCTCTTCGCTGTACAACGTGATCACGTGCCGGTGCGTACCCGCTTCCAGGGCCAGCACGTACTCGCAGCCCTGCGACAGCAGGTGTGAAATCGCCGTGTCCAGCGTGGGCGATTCCGCGTCGCTGTCCGGTTGCGCGAGTTGCAGCAGCGTGGCGTGATCGGCAATCAGCATGGTGGTCTGCGGCACGAGCAGATCGGCCAGCGACTCGCGCAACTCATCCGCGGCGAGCACGTGCTCGTCGTCGAGGGTGAAGTCGGGGGCGAGGATCAGCGGGACGTCATCGTAGTCGGAGACCACTTCGGCGATCGCCGACACGACTTCGGCCCGGGTCGCCGCGCCGATCTTGAACGCGGCTACCGGCATGTCCTCCAGCAACATGCGCGCCTGGGTTGCCACGGTATCGGGATCGAGGCCGGTCACTTCGTCGCAGGACGCGGAGTCGCGCACCGCGTAACCAGTCAGCACCGTGACGCCGTGACAGCCCATGCTCGCGAGCGTCAGCAGGTCGGCCTGCAGGCCGGAGCCGCCGGTGGGATCCGAGAGGCCGAAGGTGAGTACGATCGGTGGGGAGTCGCCGGTCATGGCAAAAGCGGACATTGTGGTATTGGATTGCTTGGATGGACATGGCGGCTCGGAGCGGGTCCGCCCGCGCGTGTTCAACTGTTCGCGCGAAGGAATGCCTGCTCGGACACGCTCCGATTATGCGGCCTAATGCCGTCCGACTGTTCTCTTTGCGCACTTTTTTCCGACGCGCTAGCCTTCGCATGGGAGCGGCACCGGAGCGACAAGATTACAACCCGCCTTGCGGGCGGGACGCTTGCTAGGCATCACTACAGCAACACGGTACCATCTTGTCCTAATTTCAACCGACCAATCGACCTGGCGTCAGTATGGAACAGAGCGAATCTCAACACGAACCGCGCAGCTGGATGTGCCTGATCTGTGGCTGGATCTATGACGAAGCAGCGGGCCTGCCCGAAGAGGGCATCCCGCCGGGAACCCGCTGGGAGGACGTCCCGATCAACTGGACCTGTCCCGAATGCGGAGCCCGCAAGGAAGACTTCGAGATGGTGCAGATCTGACTGACATGTTTTGACGCGCCGCATGACCTCCGTCATGCGGCGCGCGTTTTTTGGCGAGACGCCGACCGAGGTGGAGCACACCGCCGCCGGGCGCAGGGCATGCGGACCTTCCCGATCAGGCGTTGCGCCTTGGCAGCACGTATGCAGCATACACGCAGCATGTGCGCGCAACGGCCGGCCCTCCCGCGACGCCGGCTTCGCATCGACCGAAGACGCAGTGACGCAGTTCAACCGCGTGCGGCGGCCCATCGAGCCACACGCCCGCGCAACGGCTTGTGAGCGCCCGACATGACATCACGTCCCGATCTGCACGTTCCGTTCGAAGCCTTGCCCAATCCGCGCGGCGGATCGGTGCGGCTCGCCGAGATGGCCCTCACCGATGCCCAGCACGCCTTCCAGCGCCAGGGCGAAACCGGCGCGGCGCTGAAACGGGCGATCGCCGCGCTGCATTCGGCCGGCTGGCTGCCGGCGCAGCGCTTTGCGGAGGCACTGGCGCTGGTCGCGCCGCTGGGCGATGAATCCGACGCCAACCGTGCGCGCATCGCGGATGCGATCGCCATCTTCGGCGCCGCGGTGGAACGTCACAATTTGCGCGAGCTGGCCTGCTCGACAGCACTCTTCGATCACTATCGCGGGCTGCATGCGCTGCTGGCGGCGCACACGCGGGTGGCGCCCGTTTCGTACGACGACCTGGCGCTTGCCGGCCGCGCGATCGCTCCGGCGACGCTGCGCGGCTTCGCGCCCGAGCGGCTCGCGCGCGTGCGGGCGCATTACGAGGAAGCGCTGCTCAGGCTGCTGCGCGGACCGGCCGACGAATCCGCCGCTGCCTACGCTCGCCTGGATGCGTGCCTGGCCGATCTGCGCGGCCCGGATCCTTACGATTTCTGGCGGCTGGCGTCGTCGTGTGTCACGTCGTTGCGCGCGCGGGCCGAGCGTGCCGAACCTGACGACAGCGCCCGGCAGAACGCTCATGACGCCGATGCGAGACGTCTGTACGCGCGCTTCAACCTCGTGCTGGCCGATCAGGCGCACGCGCTGACCTACGCCCCGCGCTCGCTGGTGCGCGCGACCCTCGCACTGCTGTGGCGGGATTTCGCGCTGTACGGCGCGGCGCCGGAGGAGGCGGAGCATGTCGACGTGCTGCGCGACTACGGCCTGACGGTCGCGTGGCACGTGGCGTCTACGCTGGCGTCGGAGGCGGCGTGGGAAGAGGGCGCGGCGCAGGCCGGGGAACTTGCCCGCGACGCCGCCACGCGCGATCTCGGCGTGCTGCGCGTGAACGCGTTCGCCTACGAGGATTTTCTGCAGAGCGCGGAGACGGCCATCGAGGCGCTGGTCGAGCGGGGTGCGCAGGCGAGCGAAACCGGCACGGTGGATGAGGCGGCGGCGCTGTCGGCGGCGAATGCTTCGCATCGGCTGGGCGCGGCGGCGTGCGCGCTGGGGCTGGGCCATGTCGCGCTGCTCGCCGATACGCTCGGTCTCGCGTGGCGGCGCGTCGCGTATCACGGCGAAGCCCGCGGCGCAGCGCCTGCAGCACCCGAAGGCGCGACCCGCGGTCTCGACGCCACCGTGCCCGAACGCGCCGCGCACATGCTGCGCTCGATGCTGCATCAGGCGGCGGCGGGGATTGCGCCGTCGGAAGGGCGTGGCTCGATCGTCGCGCTTACCGCGATGATCGAAAAACCGATGCCCGTTACGCGTTAATCGTCATCGCTGGACCGGGGCTCGTCTGGCCGCTTGCCCGGCCCGCGCACCACGTCATAGCGCGCGAGCGTGCGTTTGCGCGCTGCTTCGTGATCCACCACCGGTTGCGGATAGTCCGCGCCGAGCGCGATCTTCGCGGCCTTGAGCGCGTCCGGTTTCGCGCGCCACGGCGCGTGGATGTCGCGATCCGACAGCCCCGCGATCTCCGGCACGTAATGGCGGATGAACTTGCCCGCCGAGTCGAACTTCTGTGACTGCGTGACCGGATTGAAGATGCGGAAATACGGCTGCGCATCGCAGCCACTCGACGCGGCCCACTGCCATCCGCCGTTGTTGTTCGACAGCTCGAAATCGTTCAGCAGCGCTTCGAAATAGGCTTCGCCACGCCGCCAGTCGATGCCGAGATCCTTGGTCAGGAAGCTCGCCACCACCATGCGCAGACGGTTGTGCATATAGCCCGATGTGTTGATCTGCCGCATGGCCGCATCGACGAGCGGATAGCCTGTCTGGCCGGCGCACCACGCGGCGAAGTCGGCCTCGGCGGCGTCGCCGGTTTCCCATTCGATCCGCTCGTACTCCGGCTTGAACGCACGATGTTCCCCCGGCACGCCAACATGCGGGAAATGGTGCAGCACGGAGAAGTAGAACTCACGCCAGATCAGCTCGCCGAGCCAGGTCTCGGCGCCCTTGTCGCCGTGCCGCTGCGCATCGTGCGCGCTGCGGGCAAGCGCGCGAGCGGACACGGTGCCGTGCCGCAAATGCACGCTGAGATAGCTCGGACCCTTCTGCGCGGGAAAGTCGCGCGTGCGGCCGTAGTCGGTCATGCGCTCGCGGAAGTCGTCGAAGAGTTCATACGCGCCGCTCGTGCCGGCGGGAAACGCCGGACCGTTTGCCTCCGCGAAACCGAGTTGCGCGAGCGACGGCATTGCGTGCTTCACATCGGAAGGCGGCTTCGCCAGCGCCTGAAGATGGTCCTCCGACGCATACGGTTTCAGCGCATCAGGCGTGAGCGTCGCGAGCCATTTGCGCTTGTACGGCGTGAACACGGTGTAGGGCTTGTTCGCGCCGGTCAGCACGTCGTCGTGATCGAAGACGGCCTGATCCTTGAAGGTGAAGAACGCGATGTCGTCGCTGGCGAGCCGCTTCGCCACGGCTTCGTCGCGCGCTTTCGCGGACGGCTCGTAGTCGCGGTTGGCGAAGACCGCATTCACGCCGCATGCGCGCGCCAGCGCGGGAATCTCGTGCAGCGGCGCGCCATGGCGCACGATCAGCGCGCCGCCCGCATCGTGCAAGGTGCGATTGAGTTCGACGCAACTGGCATGAATGAACGGCACGCGGCGGTCCTGCCGGGCCAGCGGCGCGAGGATTTCGCGATCGAAAACGAACGCGCACAGCACGCGGCGGCAGCGTGTAAGCGCGTGATAGAGTGCAGCATTGTCTGCCGCGCGCAGGTCCCGCCGAAACCAGACCAATCCCACATCGAAGTCGGCCATCTCGCAGCGCCTTTGTTAAAATCCTGAATTATGTCCAAGACTTCCGATCGCATCAATTTGACGAATCAGTTCCTGATCGCCATGCCGAGCATGGCCGATCCGACGTTCTCAGGAACCGTGGTCTATCTTTGCGATCACACCGAGAAGGGCGCGCTGGGTCTCGTCATCAACCGGCCGACCGACATCGATCTGCAGTCCCTCTTCAACCGCATCGATCTCAAGCTCGAGATCGAGCCGCTGGTTCACTTGCCCGTGTACTTCGGCGGTCCCGTGCAGACCGAGCGCGGCTTCGTGCTGCACGAAGCCGGCGACGGCGAGCCGTATAGCTCATCCATGAGCGTGCCCGGCGGCCTGGCCATGACCACGTCGAAGGACGTGCTCGAAGCCGTCGCAAGCGGCACGGGTCCCGAACGTTTCCTGCTCACGTTGGGTCATGCAGGCTGGGGCGCGGGCCAGCTCGAGGAAGAAATCTCGAAGAACGGCTGGCTCACCGTGGAAGCCGATCCGCGCATCATCTTCGACGTCCCTGCCGAAGACCGTCTCGAAGCCGCGCTCTCGCTGCTCGGCGTGTCGCGCTCGATGTTGTCCGGCGAAGCAGGGCACGCATGAGCCGCGAAGCCACGCTGCTGGCATTCGACTACGGCGAAAAACGTATCGGTGTCGCCGTCGGCAATACGCTCACCCGTCAGGCACGCGCACTTCTCACGCTGGAAAACCGCAACTCGGACTATCGCTTCCTCGAAGTCGGCAAGCTGCTGGATGAATGGAAGCCGAACGCCGTGGTGGTCGGCATGCCGATGCATCCCGACGGTACGCCGCACAAGATGAGCGGGCTGGCCAAGCGCTTCGGCAATCAGGTGAACGGGCGTTTCAACGTGCCCGTGCAATGGGTGGACGAACGTTATTCCTCCGTCGATGCCAAAGCCGACCTGCGCGAACGCGGCGTGCGCACCAATGCGCGCGGCCGCTTCGACGAAATCGATGCCGAAGCCGCCCGCGTCATCCTTCAACAATATCTTGACGAACTAGCCGACGATCATGAGTTCCATTGACGCCGAAGCGCTGTATCGCGCGCTCGTCGAGCAGATTCGCAGCGCTTACGGTCCCTCGCTCGACGCACCCGACGGCGCCGTGCTCGCCGGCATCTACAGCGGCGGCGTGTGGCTGGCCGAACGGCTCGCGCAGGACCTCGGTGCGCCGCATTTCGGCGTGGTGAACGTGGCGCTGCATCGCGACGATTACGCGAAAAAGGGCCTGCACAGCCAGGCGCGCCCGACTGAACTGCCGTTCGACGTGAATGGCCGCCGCATCATCCTGATCGACGACGTGCTGTCCACCGGCCGCACCGTGCGCGCGGCGATCAACGAGCTGTACGACTACGGCCGGCCCGCGTCGATCGACCTCGCGGTGCTCGCGGATCGCGGCGGACGCGAGATGCCGATCGCGGCGCGCTTCACCGGCGGCATGGTCGACGTGCCGGCGGGCGACACCCTCGTGCTGGCGCGCAACGAATCCAACGCGTTCACTTTCACGACGGAACCGCGCGCGCAGTGACGCGCGGCTTCGAGCTTTCTCCAGAGAAACACCCGGGATCATCATGAATACGGCAACCCAGGGCGCGGACAGCGCGGCGAATCCCCCGGCCGAACCCTTCCGCTACGGCTTCCTCAAGGGCAATCCGCAGCTCACGAAGAACGGCGAACTCAAGCATCTGCTGACCATCGAGGGCTTGCCGCGTTCGATCGTCACGCACATCCTCGACACCGCCGAGCAGTTCGTGAGCGTGACCGACCGCGAAGTGAAGAAGGTGCCGCTGCTGCGCGGCAAGTCGGTGTTCAACCTGTTCTTCGAGAACTCCACACGCACGCGCACCACGTTTGAGATCGCGGCCAAGCGCTTGTCGGCGGACGTGCTGAACCTCA
This sequence comes from Caballeronia sp. LZ032, assembly GCF_031451315.1. Taxonomy (NCBI): domain Bacteria; kingdom Pseudomonadati; phylum Pseudomonadota; class Betaproteobacteria; order Burkholderiales; family Burkholderiaceae; genus Caballeronia; species Caballeronia sp. LZ032. Next base: position 2,485,110 of record NZ_JARUXP010000001.1, on the reverse strand, counting down.
ACATCAACGCGTCGTCGACGAGCAAGGGCGAATCGCTGCTCGACACGATCAACAATCTCTCGGCGATGCATGCCGACATGTTCGTCGTGCGTCACGCATCGAGCGGCGCGCCGTATCTGATCGCCGAGCATTGCGCGCCGCACGTGCACGTCATCAACGCAGGCGACGGCCGTCACGCGCACCCCACGCAGGGTCTGCTCGACATGTACACGATCCGCCACTACAAGCGCGACTTCACGAAGCTGCGCGTGGCGATCGTCGGCGACATCCTGCATTCGCGCGTCGCGCGTTCGGACATTCATGCGCTGACCACGCTCGGCGTGCCCGAAGTGCGCGCCATCGGTCCGCGCACGCTGTTGCCCGGCAACCTCGAGCAGATGGGCGTGCACGTCTATCACAATCTCGACGAAGGCCTGAAGGGCGTCGACGTCATCATCATGCTGCGCCTGCAGAACGAGCGCATGAGCGGCGCGCTGCTGCCGTCGGCGCAGGAGTACTTCAAGAGCTGGGGTCTCACGCCCGAGCGTCTCGCGCTCGCCGCGCCCGATGCCATCGTGATGCATCCGGGGCCGATGAACCGCGGCGTCGAGATCGACTCGCAGGTGGCCGATGGCCCGCAGTCGGTGATCCTCAACCAGGTGACCTTCGGTATCGCCGTGCGCATGGCGGTCATGGGCATCGTGGCCGGCAACAGTGACTAAGAACGCGACATGAAGATCCAGATTCAAGGCGGCACGATCATCGATCCGGCCGCGGGCACCGAGACACGCCAGGACGTGTTCATTGCGGCGGGCAGGATCGTCGGCGTGGGCGCGGCGCCCGCCGACTTCACGGCGGCGAAGGTGATCGACGCCAATGGGCTGTACGTGGCGCCGGGCTTCGTCGATTTGTCGGCGCGGCTGCGCGAACCGGGCTTCGAACACAAGGCGACGCTCGAATCGGAAATGGCCGCGGCCATGGCGGGCGGCGTGACGAGTCTCGTGTGTCCGCCCGACACCGACCCGACGCTCGACGAACCCGGTCTCGTCGAGATGCTCAAGTTCCGCGCGCAGAAGCTGCATCAGGCGCATGTGTATCCGCTCGGCGCGCTGACGGTGGGACTGAAGGGCGAGACCATCACCGAGATGGTCGAGCTGACCGAAGCGGGCTGCATCGGCTTCTCGCAGGCCGATAACCCGATCGTCGATACGCGCACACTGCAACGCGCGCTGCAATACGCGACCACCTACGGCTATACCGTGTGGCTGCGTCCGCAGGATGCGTACATGTCGAAGGGCGGCGTCGCGGCGAGCGGCCCGGTGGCGTCGCGGCTCGGGCTGTCCGGCGTGCCGGTGTCGGCGGAGACCATCGCGCTGCACACGCTGTTCGAACTGATGCGCGTGACGGGCGCGCGCGTGCACCTGTCGCATCTGTCGTCGGCGGCGGGCATCGCGCTGGTGCGCGCGGCGAAGGCCGAAGGGCTCGCCGTCTCCGCCGACGTGACCATCAATCACGTGCATCTGGTGGACGTGGACATCGGCTATTTCGATTCGCAGTTCCGCCTCGATCCGCCGCTGCGCTCGCAGCGCGACCGCGAGGCGATTCGCGCGGGTCTGGTGGACGGCACCATCGACGCGATCTGTTCCGATCACACGCCGCTCGACGAAGACGAAAAGCTGTTGCCGTTTGCCGAAGCGACACCGGGCGCGACGGGCCTCGAACTGCTGCTGTCGCTGACGGTGAAGTGGGCGCGCGAGGCGGACGTGCCGCTGGCGAAGGCGCTTTCGCGCATCACGTCGGCGCCGGCGGATGCGCTGAAGCTGCCGGCGGGACGCATCGTGACGGGCGCGCTCGCCGATGTCTGCGTGTTCGATGCGAACGCCGACTGGCGCGTCGATCCGCGCAAGCTCAGGAGCCAGGGCCGCAATACGCCGTTCCTGGGCTACGAACTGCCGGCGCGCGTGCGTGCGACGGTGGTCGGCGGCCATCTCGCCTACGAGAGCCGCTGAACATGAGACTGACGCTGCGCAAACTGCGGCTGCTCGTCCACTTGCTGGTGGGCATGGGGATCGTCGCAACGCGGTTTCCGCGTGCTTCCGCGAGCGAGCGCAGCGCGATGAACCGCGTCTGGTCGATCGAGATGCTGCGGCTCGCGGGCATGAAGCTCGTCGTGCACAACGACGAAGCACGGCTCGATGCCGGCGTGCTGGTGGTCGGCAATCACGTGTCGTGGATCGATATTTATGTGATTAACGCGTGGCGTCCGACGCCGTTCGTGTCGAAGGCGGAGATCCGCAAGTGGCCGGTGGTCGGCTGGCTCGCGCAGCAACTGGACACGGTGTTCGTGCAGCGCGAGAAGCGCAGCGACGCGAAGCGCATCATGCACGAACTCGCGCAACGGCTGATGGCGGGCGAGACGATGTGCGTGTTTCCCGAAGGCACCACGAGCGATGGCCGCACGCTGCTGCCGTTCCATGCGAATTTGTTCCAGGCGGCCGTGTCGGCGTCGGTGCCGGTGCAGCCGATCTGCCTGAGGTACGAGGATGCGCAGGGCCGGCAATCGGTGGCGCCTGCGTATATCGGCGACATGTCGCTCAACGATTCGCTCGATGCGCTGTTGCGCGCGGGCGAGATCACCGCGCATCTCTACGTGTGCAATCCGCTTGCGCCGGGCGCGGACCGGCGGCTGCTCGCGAGCGAGGCGCAGGCTGCGGTGAGCGCGGCGCTCGATCAGATGCGCGGCGCGCCGGCTGTCGTCAGCGAGCCGCTGTTGGTCGAGCCGGTCGTCACTTCTTCATCGAACAACTCACCTGCGTGACGACGCGCTGCGCCGGATCGGCCGTGAGCCGCACCGCCGACAGCTTGTTGCCCCACACGCAGCCCGAGTCCAGGCACAGCACGTTGTCGCGGATCATCAGACCGAGCGCGGCCCAGTGGCCGAACACCACCGTCACGTCCTGCGTGCGGCGTCCGGGCACGTCGAACCACGGCAGATAGCCGGGCGGCGCGGCATCCGGGCCGCCGTTGTTGGCGAACTCCATCGCGCCTTCGGGCGTGCAGAAGCGGATGCGCGTCAGCGCGTTGTAGATCACGCGCAGGCGGTCGAGGCCCGTGAGCGTGTCATCCCAGCGATGCGGCTCATTCCCGTACAGGCCCGCCAGCGTCTCCTTCCAGTCCGGTGCGCGCAAGGCGGTTTCGAGTTCATGCGCGAGCGTCATGGTCAGCGCGGCGTCCCATTGCGGCAGCACGCCCGCGTGCACCATCAGCATGCCGTGCTCGAAGTGCGCGACGGGTTTGTGCCGCACCCATTCGATGAGTTCGTCCGCATCGGGGGCGGCGAGGATCTCGTCGAGCGTGTCGCCTTTCTTCGGCTTGCGCAGACCCGCCGCGACCGACAGCAGGTTCAGGTCGTGATTGCCGAGCACGACCGTGGCGCGCGAGCCGAGCGCGATCACTTCGCGCAAGGTCTGCAAGGACTGCGGCCCGCGATTGATCAGGTCGCCCGCGAACCAGAGCGGCACGTCGTCGGCGACGGCCGCCTTTTTGAGCAGGCGCTCGAAGGGCTCGCAGCAGCCTTGCAGGTCGCCGAAGACGAGAGGAGCGAGAGCGGTGTCGAGGCTGGAGGTCAGGGCGTCGGTCATTGAAGAAGAAGCGGGGAAAGGTGGTTCAGCTCATTATGAAACAGCCGGTGAAGACTGTCCGCGCAGCACTGGCTAGTCCAGCACCCCCGCCGCATCAAACCGCGCCGCCCAGCTGTTCTCCACGCGATAAGCCTCGATCTCCGCCGCGCCCGCCTGACTGCGCAACGCGGCTTCCACGGCGCCGCCGAGCTGTTCCGGCGCATCCACCAGAAAGGTCGCGGGCTCGCCGGCGCGCAGCTTCATCTCACCGAACGCCGTCGAGATGACGGGCAGCCCCATCGCCCGATACTCGTAGTACTTGATCGGATCGACACCGTCCGTCAGCTGGTTGCGGATGAACGGAATCAGCCCGATGTCGAACGCGCGCATCGCTTCGAGCGCTTCCGCATGCGCGACCGGCGGCAGCATCTGCACGTTGCCCGGCAGCGCGCCCGGCGGCGCGGAGAACACCGGACCGATCAGCCGGATGGTGTCGGCGGGACGCTGGCGCGCGAGCGCGGTAAGCCACGCCCAGTCGAACCACGGCCCCATCGTGCCGAGATAGCCGATGACCTTCGGCTGGCCGTCGCCGAGCCGCGCGAGCTTCTCCAGGTCGGCGGCGGGCAGGATCGCCGGGTCCAGGCCGTTGTAGACGAGCCGCGCGTCGGGACGAAGCGTCTGCCAGCGGGCGCGCAACGCCGTCGATGACACCAGCAGCCGGTCCACGTCCGTGGCGATGCGCGCCTCGACCCGCGCCAGCGCCGTGCGCGAGATGCCGGTATAGAAGGCCGGAAAATCGTCCATGCTGTCATAGGCCGAACGCGCCGCACGTGCATGACGCAGCAGGTCGAAGGCCAGCGCACTCGGCTTGCCGATGACCAGCAGCGTCTCGCCCTCGGCGCAGAAGCGCGCCACGCGGCCCGCCAGCGACCGCCAGCCCATGCGATTGAGCAGCGTGCCGCCGGGCATCGGTTCGAGCGGCAGCGCGCGCACGCCCTCGACGGTGACCCAGTCAGGACGAGCCACGCTCGCGCCCGAAGCGCCGCTCGAAGGCCGCCGCAGGTCGCGCAAGGCGGGCAGGCGCGTCGCGTAGGGATCGATCCACAAGACACGGCCGCCGGTCGCGGCATGGAACCATTCGACAAACTTGTGCGGGCGCTGCGCGAAGCTGGCCCACGGCAGCGGCGAGAGATAGACGAGTTGCCGCATCAGTGAAGGCTGCTTGCGTGACGAGGCGTGGCGGGCGGCATGCGCGGGTTCCTCACCACGTGTAGTCGACATAGAACTGCGGATAGTCGCGCCACTTTTCCTTGAAGTACTGCGCATTGCGCAGGAACAGCGCGGTGTACTTGTCGCTGCCCGAATTGGCCTGCGTGGTCTGGTGCGGCTGATGCCGGATGCCCGAGAGATCGCGGAACGTCACCTTCATGTCGAGCGCCTTGATCTGGAAGCAGAGATCGGTGTCCTCGAAGCAGGTGGGATCGTAGAAGGTATCGAAGCCATGTGTCGCGTCGAAGGTGCGGCGGCGCATGAAGAAGCCGCTCGTGCCAAGGAAGCCGATGTCGGCGCGATAGCCGTCGCGGATCGCCACGGCGTTCATCGCGCGGTTCGGGCAGTAGTCCGCGATCATCCCGCCCAGGTCGGTGCGGGTCTTGTCGAACCAGCCGGCGTTCCAGCCGATCACGCCCACGCTCGCATCGGTTTCCAGCACGCGCAGCGCCTCGGCGAAGCCCGACGAGCCCGCGAACCACTGGTCGCTGTCGAAGAAGGCGATGTACCGGCCAGTGCTGTGCTCGACGCCGAGATTGCGGCCCGACGAGCAGCCATTCTCCGGATTGCGCACGAGCTTCACTTGCGGGAACTGCTGCTCGACGATCTCCGCGCCGCCATCGACGCTCGCGTTGTCCACCACGACGACATCCGCGAGATAGGGCGAACAATGCGCGAGCAGGGTTTCGAGCGCCCGCGCGATGATCTTCGCGTTGTTGTGGATCAGGATCACGACGCTCACGTCATGGCGCGGTACAGGCGGGCACAGATGTTCGAGGCGGCCGAGCCAGCTGTTCCTCGCGACGAAGGCGTCGTCGGGGCGCGCGGACGGCTCCGCCCGGCCAAGCTCGGCGCAGCGCGCAACGAACGACGCTTCGTCCTCGCAGACATGGAGGTCCGCCGACGGCGTGATGCCGAAATCGAGCGAGGTCACGACCGGCTTGCGCAGATGCAGGCCGGCATAGAGGCCCGCGGTCGCGTCGCCGTCGACGAGCGCGTTGCGCAGCAGCGGGAAGAACAGGAAATGGGCATGCGCGACATAGGCCGGCAGCGCTGCGAGCGGCTCGGCGGCGCGCACGACGACGTTCGCCGGCATGCCCGGCGCGGCCGCACCGGTGCCGATGAAGCAGAAGGTGAGTTCCGGCGCCTGTTCCGCGCTGCGCCGCACGAGCGACCAGTCGATCGCTTCGAGACCGTTCACGCAGAAGCACAGCGCCACGCGGCCGTTCTTCGGCACGAAGCCGGCGGGCGCGTCGTAGGTCTTGTACGGATCGAACACGGTGTGCAGCGCGGCGCCCGGCAGCACTTCCACGGCGTCGCGCTGCTGCCGCACGGCGTCCGCGAGCGCGGGCGTCGCAACGGTGCAGCGGTCGGCCTGCGCGAGCAGCGTCGACAGCATCGCGCGATGCGGCTCGGCGGCGTGGGTCCAGTCGTAGGCGACATCGAACACGGTCTCGACGCCGCGATGCTTCGCGAACAGGAAGAACGGGCTCACGCGCGCGTCCGGCACGCCGATCACGAGGCGCGCGGCTTCGGACACGCGCTCGAACACGTATTCGAGCGTGACGGCGTCGATCGAATGGTGAATCAGGCCGGGGATCTGCAAGGCGTCCGAACGCGGCGCAACGGACGCCTTGTCCTGCGGCGACACGTACAGATAGATCACGCGATGGCCCGCATGCAGCGCCGCCAGCGCCAGCTGCGCATGACGGTGCGTCCCGCCAGCCCAGTCGTAGCGATGCTGCGAGACGATCACCAGCTCGGAACGCTGCAACTGCGCCGATGCCTGGAACCACAGGTCCGGATCCGTTGGCGAGAGCCCATGGCGGGAGGCGTCGAGAATCTCCCGGACCTGCCCGTTCTGCAGCGCCTGGCGCGAGCGAGTGTGACGTTTCGCCGCTGACGCGAGCGCGCGCAGGCCGCCGTTGCGCAGGATGTAGAGCGCGCGTTCCGTATAGGTGCGCGGAGCGGAAAAAAACTTGCGGACAAGCATGTTCGGACCCAGTGATGATGAGGGGACGCTTACGGTCGCGGTCCCGGCCGGCTCGACGTTCGAGGCGTCCGGTGCGGCAGTCGCGGCAGGCGTCATGCCCAGTGTTGGTTCGTGTCGGGTTTGATTCTCGCGAATCTCGCGATTCTCGTGATTGCGGTGATTCTCGAGACTTTTGCGCATCTGGGCGAGTTCGGCTTGCGCGGCGGCCAGCTCGTCCTGCGCGAACGTGAGCGACTCGTAGAGTGCTTCGTTTTTCTGCCGGCTTGCTTCGAGTTCGCGTCGCAGCGTGGCGAGGCCGGCGTCCGCCTCTTGCGCCTCTTCCGCGTTCTGCACGCCGGGAGCCGCGCCCGCGCGTTGCAACGCGTTGAACATCTCGCTCAGCTCCTGCACGCGCTTCTCGTGCTCGGCGGACTGCGCGAGCGCCGCCTGTTCCGCCGCCTTCGCCGAGGCGGCCTGCGCTTCGCTCATCGCGAGCTGGCCGTCGCGAAAGCGCAGGAGTTCGAGGGCTTTCTCGCGCATGCGCTGAGCCGCATTCTTCTGCCAGATGGTCTGTTCGAGCCACGTGCTCATCCAGTCGAAGTCGCGGTTCTGCCAGCTGTCCTTCGGACGGGCGGCCTCGCGTGCGCGCGCCATCGCGGCATCGAGCATGGCGTCATGCGCCCCCGACGACGCCGCCAGTTCCGCCAGCCGCTCCGGTGCGATCGTCCACGCCGGTGCGTCGCCGCCGGTCAGGCGATGCAGCGCGTGGCTGAAACGCGCATTGTTGTCAGTGAGTTGCAAGCGCAGGTCGGCGGGCATGCCGGCCATGTCGTGCGCCAGCGTCATCTTGCGGTCGTATTCGAGCGCGGCCGTCGGGATCTCCGAGGCGATCGTCATGATGCTCGCATGCAGGCGCATCGAGAACGCGGCGTCGCACTGGCGCAGCAGCGTCAGTGCTTCGTCCGGCGTGAGCCGGTCCACGACGATGCCGGGAATGGCGTCGCCCAGCTGGCTCTGCATCGTTTCGAGGAACGCGCGGTCCGAGGTCTGCTCGCGCGCGCTCTCCGACCACTGGAAGCCCACCCACACCACCGACCATTCTGGCGTCAATGTTTCGCGCAAGGCCGTGAGCAGCTTCTCCTCCCAGTCGTGCGAGAACTCCCACAGCCGCGCGATGATCGCGAGCTTCTTGCGTCCGGCAAGCGTCTCGATGCCCGGCGCTTCGAATGCGGCCGGCTCGCGGCTCGCGGCGTCCGCCACATAGCCCCAGCCGGGATCGGCGCCGATCGCGATCTCGCGCGTCACGCCGAGCGAGCGCAGCAGCGCGAGCGAATCGGCATCGCGCAGCGTCACGTCGTCGGCGTGCTCGAAGACGTCTTTCACCACCTCTTGCGCCTGCGGCTGGTTGAGCGGTCCGACGCCGTGTCCCCAGATCGCCGTGCGCACGCCGAACTGGCGCGCCATGTAGAAGACGCGCGCGTAGGCCGCGATGTCGTTCTGCGTCGGGTCGTATAGCGCCTCGAGGTGGAACGGATGATGATCCTGGAAGATCCCGCCGCCGCCGAACACCAGCAGGTCGGCGCCGGCAAGCGCGCGGCCGACTTCGCCGAGATTGAAGTAGTCCACCGCCTCGATGCCGAACGCCTCGCGCGTGTAGGCGGGGTTGTTGCTCAGCGCGACGAGCTCGCCGCCGCGCGCCTGCACCTGCGCGGCGAGCGCGGCGAGCAGCAGTTCATCGCCGATATTGGGCGCGCCGTAATAGCCGACGGCGACCACCCTGATCCGGTCCGACATCACGCGATCCTCCGTGCTCATTGCGAAAAGTCGAAAGCGGGGCAAGGCGCGAGCCAGCCCGAGCCGCCGTCGGCCTGCGGCAGCACGTCGATGTGCCCGGCATAGGGCAGCCGCGCATGACGCTTGTATTCGCCCGACTCGACATCGCCGACGCCGATCGCAACCACATAGCGGTTGCCCGAGAAGTTGGCGCGCAGCGACCACGTGAAGTGATACGTGCCCGGCTCGAGCGCGTCCATCGCAATGTTCATGTGCTGTGTCGTGGTGCTCCACAGCACGATGTCGTCCACGCTCTTCAGCTGCACGCCGAAGCACGGCCGGAGATTCGGCTGCGACACCCGGATCGACACGGTGACGCGGAACGGATCGTCGAACGAGAAAGTGGTGCGTTCGCGGCCGTCTTCGTTGGTGATCTTCACGTCGAGGATCGAGGTCTTGTCGGACTCCACCTTCTTCGTTTCCGCGCCGCTCTCCGACGCCGCGCGCTCGCCTTCGGGCACGTCGATGTCGATCGCCCGGCCGCCTTCCTCATCGACGAGATCGTTCGCATAGAGCTTCACGACGTCGCGGCACGGACCGTCCTTGATCAAGTGGCCGCGCTTCAGGTAGATGGCGCGGTCGCAGTACTCGACCAGCGTGTTGGTGGAGTGCGTGACCAGCAGGATGGTGACGCCCGCCTTCTGCATGTCGCGGATGCGCGTGAGGCACTTGGTCTGGAACGCGGTGTCGCCGACAGCCAGCGCCTCGTCGACGACCAGCAGGTCCGGCGAGACGTGGATTGCCACGGCGAACGCGAGCCGCACGTACATGCCGGACGAATAGGTCTTGACCGGCTGGTCGATGAACTCGCCGATATCGGCAAAGGCTTCGATCTCGTGGAAGCGCGCCGCGATTTCCTCGCCCGACACGCCCATGATGCGCGCCGACAGCAGCACGTTCTCGCGCCCGCTGAATTCCGGATTGAAGCCCGCGCCCAGTTCGAGCAGCGCGGAGATGCGGCCGTTGACGTCGATCTCGCCGCTGGTGGGCGAAAGCGTGCCCGCGATGATCTGCAGCAGCGTGGACTTGCCCGAACCATTGCGTCCGATGATGCCGATGGTCTCGCCACGCTTCACCGAAAACGAGACGTTGTGCAATGCCCAGAAGTTGCGGCCGTACTCGCGCGGGGCGCGGCCCGGCATGCGGATGCGCGAGGCCAGCGACTGGCGCAGGCGGTCGGCGGGCTTGTCGTAGATCCGGAACAGCTTGGAGATGCGCTCGACATTCACGAGCACGTGATCCGCGTTATCCGGCGAGGGGTTCGCGACAGGTGGCATGGACATTTCGATGAACGGCGGGGTCGGCTCAAGTGTGCTGATGAAGGTCTCCGATACGGGGCCGGCCGTGCGGCCGGCCGGCGCGTGCTATGCGGCGTTGATGCCCAGCAGCTTGTTGTAAAGGCGGCGTTTGATGTCGACGCAGGCGTCGAGGTCGTAGCGCGTGCGCAGCAGCTCCTGAGCGTTGCGGGCCATGGCGGCGCGTTGCGCCGGATCCTGCGCGAGGCGGATCATGGCTTCGGCAAAATCGGCGGCGGTGTCGGCGATGACGAGATCGCGGCCGTCCACCGCGCCGAGCCCTTCGCAGCCCTTGGAGGTGCTGAGAATGGGAATGCCGTTGCTCATCGACTCCAGGATCTTCACGCGCACGCCGCTGCCCGACAGGAGCGGCACGAACAGCAGATGCGCTTCGGCGAGAATCGGCTCGATGGAGGGCACGAAGCCATGCACGAAGATGTGCTTGCCGTCATGCAGCGCCTTCAGGTCGTCGGGCGGATTCGCGCCGAGGAATTGCAGCCGGATGTTGTTTTCGGCGAGGCGGTCCTTCACGAGCGGCAGGATCTCGCGCACGAACCACGACACGCCTTCCGCGTTCGGATACCACCAGAAGCCGCCCATCCACAGCAGGTTCACGGCATCCTTCGGCTTCTTGTCGTAGTCGGACGGCTTCACCGGGAAGCACAGCGGAATGTAGTGCTTCTCGACCGGCGCGGTGACGCGCTCCATGTCCTCGCGCGAGATGAAGGTCATCGCGTCGAAATTCCAGGCGTTGTCGATCTCGACCTTCCGCGCGTTGCGGCGGCTGATCTCCGCCACTTTCGACACCGCGAGCTTCTGCCAGCCGCCGAGTCCGCCCGGAATCCAGAACGGGAACAGGTCCGACTCGATGTTGTGGCTCACCAGCACGGCCGGCAACTCGCGCGCGAACTTGCGGAAGAACGCGAGGTGCGTGGTGTGCACTTCGAGCATGTCGATGTGCTGCTCGCGAATGATGCGGCGCGCATTGCGCACGGCGGCGCGGCTGAAATAGCTCGCGTCCATGAACGGCAGGCCGTGCAGCGAATGCACCAGCGAGTGCAGCGCGCGGCCGGCGGTGGTCTTGTCGGACGGCATCGGCGCGCGCGGCTCGACGTGCACCGACTTGAAGTGCCGCTCGTACAGCTCGCGATGCTGCGCCACTTTCTTCTGCTCTTCCTCGCCGCCGATGGTGAACAGATGGAAGTCGTAGTCGTCGACGAGCGGCGCGAGCGTGTTCATCGTATAGATCGCGCCACCGGCGTTGGCCGGCAGCGGCGGCGCCAGGGTGAAGACGAGAACGTTCTTTTTACGCGTGGCCATGAGATTCGTCGAAAACGTCGGTGTCAAAGAAAGGTGAAAAATCGGTCAGGTAGGCGATCTCGCGATTGCGCTCGCCAATCTGTTTTGCGGGCACGCCGCCGACCACCGTGTACGGCGCGACGTCCTTCGTCACGACCGCACCGGCCGCGACCACCGCGCCTTCGCCGATGGTCACGCCCGGCAGCAGGGTGGCACGGGCGCCGAGCCACGCGTGATCGTGAATCTCGACCACGCCGCCGATGGACGCAAAGCCCGGATGATTGTGGTCGTGATGCAGCGAGAGAATGCAGCACTGGAACGAGATGTTGACGTTGTTGCCGATGGTCACGCCGGTGCGGCCGTCGAGATAGATCTCGCGGTTGAGCACGCAGTTGTTCCCGATCGTCACGTTGCAGCGCGAGTGATAGCCCGTGAAGAACTGCCGCATGCTGACGTGCGTGCGCTGGCCGATACGGATGCCCAGCACGCGCCGGTAGTACGCGTTGCGCAGGCGCTCGAACGGCACGCGCGCAATCACGTTGTTGCCGACGTAGTATTTCAGCGCCGCGAGGAAGTAATAGGTCGAGGAGCGCAGGAGCCTCGCCTTGATGCGATGTTTCAGGCTCGGGCGCGCGCTGGCTTGGCTCATGGGTCGTGATGGAGTGAGTGGCTGCCTTGGACGATGCGCAGGACGCGGGCCGCGTCAGCTGCGTCCGTAGTTGTCGTCGAAGCGGACGATATCGTCTTCGCCCAGATATTCGCCGCTCTGCACCTCGATCATCACGAGATCCACGACGCCCGGATTCGTCAGCCGGTGCTTGTGTCCCGCGGGAATGTAGGTCGATTCGTTGGTGCGTACGTAGAACTCGTTCTCGCCGTTGACCACGAGCGCCATGCCGCTCACGACGATCCAGTGCTCGCTGCGATGATGATGCAGTTGCAGGCTGAGGCTCGCGCCGGGCTTCACTTCGATGCGCTTGATCTTGAAGCGCGAGCCTTCCTCGAGCACCGTATAGATGCCCCACGGCCGGTGGACGCTGCGATGCACCTTGTAGGCTTCGTGGCCGCTCGCCTTGAGCGCGGCATACACGTGCCGCACGTCCTGCGCGCGGTGGCGGTTGGCCACCAGCAGGGCGTCCGAGGTATCGACGATCAGCAAATCTTCCACCCCCACCGCGCCCACCAGACGGCTCTCGCTGCGCACGTAGCAGTTCGAGACGTCGTGCAGCAGCGCTTCGCCTTCGACGCGATTGCCGCGTTCGTCGGCGGGCGAGAGTTCGCCCATTGCGTTCCACGAGCCGATGTCGCTCCAGCCGATATCGCAGCGCACGACCGCGACGTTCGAGGAACGCTCCATCAGCGCATAGTCGATCGAGATGTCCGGGGCGCGCGCGAGCGTGTCGGCATCGAGTTCGATCTGCGCGCCGTCCGCACCGGCGGCGCGGCGGGCGGCGTCCAGGCAGGTGCGGGTGGCGTCGAGCACGTCGGGGCAGTGCTGCGCCATCTCGGCGAGCACCGTGCCGGCGCGCAGGCAGAACATGCCGGCATTCCACAGGAAGTTGCCCGAGTCGACGTAGGCTTGCGCGGTCTCGGCATCCGGCTTCTCGACGAAGCGCCGTACCTTCGTGCCGTCCGCCTCGATATAGCCGTAGGCGGTTTCGGGAAAGGTCGGCGCAATGCCGAAGGTGACGAGCGCGCCCGCCTGCGCGAGCTGCACGGCCTGCGTCACCGCTTGCGCGAACGCGGCGTGGTTGCGCACCAGATGGTCTGCCGGCAGCACGAGCAGCAGCGCGTCTTCGCCGAGCGTGGCGGCGACGTGCAGCGCCGCGGCCGCCACGGCGACTGCCGTGTTGCGGCCGAACGGTTCAAGGATGAACGAGGCGGGCAGGGCCGCCGGATTCACTTCGCGATACTCGTCGTTGGTCTTGAAGAACAGGTCACGGTTGGTGACCGTCAGGACCTGGGCGACGCCCGGAAGCTCGGCGCCGCGCTTGAACGCTTTCTGCAGCAGGCTTTCGCCGTCTTCCAGCCGGATGAACGGCTTCGGATGCGATTCGCGCGAGACCGGCCACAGGCGAGATCCGGCGCCGCCGCAAAGAATGGTGGGGACGAGTTGAGCCGACATGTGTTGCTAGCCTCCGGATAACTTCGACAATTCCTGCGCGCGGACCCTGCCGCGCGCGCGATCTCTCAAGTGCCGACAGCCGGAACAGGTCCGCCGTCAAGCTTACAGTACATCGGCGAAGCCTCGGCGGGCGCGCTGGAACCACCAGAAGCCGAACCAGCAGACGAGGATCGAGCCGGCCATGCAGACGAGCCAACTGGTCCAGTCGGGCTGCTTGCCGAAAATGAGCGTATTGCGGCCTTCCTCGATGATGAAGGTCAGCGGATTCAGCCGGATCCAGGTCTGGTACTGCGGCGGCAGGTTCGACACGGGATAGAACACCGGCGAGAGGAACATCAGCACCGAGGTGAGGATGCCCGTGATCTGCGCGATGTCGCGCACGTACACGCCGAACGCCGACAGGAACCACGCGAAGCCCATCGCGCCGATCAGCAGCGGCGCGAGGATCAGCGGGAAGAGCAGCGCGGTCCACGGCAGCGCATGCAGCAGGATCACTTCCGCGATGAGCAGCACCAGCAGGCTGATGGCGCTGTGAAACAGCGCCGAGCCGAGCGCGACGATCGGCAGGATCTCCAGCGGGAAGATCACTTTCTTCACGTAGTTGACGTTGGCGAGGATCAGCGTGGGCGCGCGGTTGATGCATTCGGCGAGCAGGCTGTGCAGGATCAGGCCGACGAACAGGACGACGGCGAACGCGCCCTTGTTGTCGTCGAGCGTGCCCCAGCGCGCCTTGAACACCACCGAGAAGAAGAACGTGTAGACCACCAGCATCAGCACCGGATTGAAGAACGACCAGGCGAGCCCCATCGCCGAACCGCGATAGCGGCCGATCACTTCACGCTGCGTCATCTGGACGATCAATCCGCGGTTGCGCCATACGGTCTTCAGAATCGCGGCGAATGACGCGGGATGCTTCGAATGTGGATTCATCAAGTTTTGCGAATGCTGTTGCAATGGCCGGGCGCGTTTCATCAAGCGCGCAGCACATCACCCCTGCTCGTAGCGCGCGACGGTGATATGGGTGGTCCGCCCGTCGCAGGATGCAAAATTAACCGTTTTCTAGTGCGATCACGCCTTCAGCCGGTAAAAACAGCACGACGTTATCGTATTTCTTGATACGGCTGGGGCGTCGCCGCCTGCTTTGCAGTGGGACGCAGGGGCGGCAAATTATACTGCATGCCCGTTCCGTGCCGCGGCCCGCGGGCTGGTCCAAAGACGGGCATCAGGGCGCGCCAGTGACGCACGCACCACGGCGTAAATAAGAAAGAATCCGAAATGTTCCCCCGCCGGACAACCTGCGGGCAAGTCATCTTTTGATTTGAAACGTCCGTTACACTTGGTCGCTGTCGTGTAACTGCCTTCGCCGGTATCGTCGACCAGGCATTCTCTTCCTTCAGGCCGCAGTTGCAAGCACGCGCGCGCCGCTCATCGATACGTCCCCAGAGGTTCATGCCAGCGTACATCAAGGGCTTCTTCGCATCCCGAACGCTATTCCGCGCCTTCGCGGTGCTGCTGGTCACATTAGGATCACTCCATTTGTTGAGCGGCCTCGCCGACAACATGGACTTCAACCGCAGCATCACGTTCTTCATCGACAGGCCGGCCGGATTCAGTTCGCTGTTTCCGCCGCCAGGCAGCGATGAAGCACATCGGCTATTCCTCTCTTCGTGGCACGACAAATGGGTGTTCGCGCAGAGCTGGTTGCAGCGGCCCGCGCTGTTGACGCTGTCGTCCTACAAGGCCTATGTGTTCGTGCAGTCGCTGTTCGTCAGGCTGATCGACTGCGGGTCGGGCCGGTATTCGCTGATCATCGGCTCGCTGATCTCGCGCGCCATCTACTTCTGCGCGTTCATTGCGCTGTTCATGCGCCTGCGCCGCGCCGAGCATCTGCTGACCACCTGGATATTCATGCTGATTGCCGCGGTACTCGCGCTGTCGGCGGATTTCTCAGCGTATTTCAATACCTTCTTCGAGGATCAGCTGGTCATCGTGTTCCTGCCGGTGATCGCACTGTGCATTTATCGCAGCGAACGGGATGCGCAGCCGGCGCGCGCCCCGCGCTGGTGCGCGCTGCTGCTCGCCACGTTCGTCGGCGCGGCCAAGACGGCCTTCTTCCCGCTGCCGCTGATTGTCGCGCCCTTCGTGATGCCGTTGTTCGACGCACGGCGCGCGCGGCTCAAGACGGCGGCCGTGCTGACGGTCTGCGTCGCCGCGACCTTGCTGCCGGTGTTCTCGGGCGCGTTCAAGAGCATCAACCAATACCATGCGGTCTATGCGGGCGCGTTGAGCGTGCTGTCGCCGCGGGAAATCGCAGGCATCGAGCGCATCGGCGACAAGCCCGTCCTGCGCGAATGCGTCAACGTGATCGCCTATGCGCCCGACGGGCCGTCCTGCATGGAACGCGCGCACGCCCGCTATGCCGATGTGGTGCGCCTCGCCCTCGTCAAGCCGGTGATCGTGCCGCGCATCGCGCAGGCCGTGTTCGACACAGGCAACGAGATTCGCATCGGCTATCTCGGCACGAAGCTCGAGCACGGCGACAATTTCTTCAACCTGCCCGTGTTTTCGTGGTGGCGCGACCTGTATCGGGAGCGGCTCAACTATGCGATGCTCGCGTCGCTCGTCGTGGCGCTCGTGCTCATCGCGCAATACCGCGGCAGCGCGCGGGCAGGGCGGCTCGTGCTGCTGAAGATCGCGTCCTTCCTGGGGCTGTTCGGCTTCGTGGGCTATGCCACGTCCTTCGGCGATGGTCTCGCGGACAATACCCGCCATCTGATCGGCGCGAGCTATGCGCTGTCGCTGTCCGCGGTATTCTTCGTGCCGGGCGTGCTGGCATTGCTGCTGCGCGGACGCGGCGCCGAGCCGGCGGACGCGCAGGAACACGCCTGATTCAGCGCCTTATCCCCGTCGCTCCATCAACCGGATCCGGAATTTCCATGCAGCTCGTGTTGCTCTATTCGTTCTTCGCCGCCATCGCGACGCTCGCCAACATCGGCGCGCAGGATCTCTCGACGCGCATCTACGGCGGTCCGTGGCATATCGTGCTGTCCGTGCTCGTGGGCACGGGCGTCGGGCTGGTCGTGAAGTACGTGCTCGACAAGAAATGGATCTTCCGCTTCAAGGCGGAGAACGCCCGTCACGACGCCACCATGTTCACGCTCTACGTGACGATGGGCCTCGTCACCACCGCGATCTTCTGGGGCGTCGAATTCGCGTTCGAGCATGTCTTCGGGACGGCCACCATGCGCTACGTGGGCGCGTGCATCGGCCTGGCGATCGGCTATGTGATCAAGTACCGGCTCGACAAGCGCTACGTGTTCCGCAGCTTCGGCGGCGAGCAGCCCGCGCTGGCCGCCCGCGACTGATCGCTCGTCCCGCCGGCGCCGTGGCGACACGTCAGAGCGACGCGCGCTTGAAGAGGAAGCGCGGCACGTTGCGGATGATGAGCATGATGCCCCACCAGAACCACGGCGTATAAAGCACGTCCTTCCTGCGCTCGACCGCGCGCACGATGTCCTTCGCGACCTTCTCCGGCGTCGCGACCAGCGGACCCGGCAGCGGCAGCCCTTCGGTCATCGGCGTGGCGACGAAGCCCGGCTTGATGTCCAGCACATGCACGCCGACCTTGAAGAGGCGCGCGCGCAGCCCTTCAAGGAAGGCCTGCAGCGCGGCCTTGGCGCTGCCATACAGATAATTCGACGGCCGCCCGCGATCGCCCGCCACCGACGAGATCACGGCAAGCACGCCGTGCCGCTGCGCTTCGAGCCGGTTGGCGAGCGGCGTGAGCAGCGCGATCAGCGAGAGCGCATTGGTGTGAAATTCGCGCACGGCCACCGCCGGGTCGTTCTGGCAAGCGGCCTGATCGGGCAGGGTGCCGGAGGCGACCAGCACGATATCGATGGAATCCATCTGCGCGGCGCAGGCGGCGAGCATCGCGGCGTGCTCGTCGAGCGTGTCGAGGTCGAGCCGGTACACAGCCGCCGAAGCCGCGCCGCGCGCCGTGAGATCGGCGGCGACCTGCTCCATGCGGTCCTGGTTGCGCGCCACGAGGAAGAAGCGCGCGCCTTTCGCGGCCCATTCGCGGGCACAGGCAATGGCGATGGCGGACGTGGCGCCTACGATGACGATGTTCTTCATGAGGCGATCATTCGTTTCCAGAAGTGCGACAGCATCGCGGGATCGCGAAGCGATTCGAGCTGCTGCCATTGAGGATAAGCGGCGCGGAAATCGGCGGCGGACATGTGCGCGTCCTTCGCCGGATAGATGCGTCCGCCCGCTTCGCGCACGAGGGTGTCGAGCGCGGCGAACAGCGGCGCGTTACGGGCATCGTGCTGCGGGAAGTCGAGTGCGAGCGAGGTGCCTTCCATCGGAAAGGACAGCAGCCCGGGCGACGCAATGTCGCCGCAGCGCTTGAGCACCGCGAGGAACGATCCTGTCCCGCTCGACGAGATGCGATCGAGCATCGCGCGCACCGCATCGCGCGCGGTCGCGGCCGGCACGACGCACTGGTATTGCTGGAAGCCCGCAGGTCCGTAGATGCGGTTCCATTCGAGCAGGCTGTCGAGCGGATAGAAGTAGCCGTCGTAGCCAACGCGCGACACCTCGACCGGCTTGCGCTGCTTGCGGTAGTACAGCTCGTTGAACGCGCGCAGCGTGAGGCCGTTGATGAGCGACACGGGCGGCGTGAACGGCACGCTGCGCTTGCGGCGTTGCTCGACATCGAGCGAGCCGTGGATCGCGTGATCGCCCGCCATGAAGATGCCGCGTCCGAGCGAGGCGCCGCGGCTCGCGCAATCCACCCAGGCGACGCAGTACTCGTGCTTCGCGTCGTACTCTTCCGAGAGATCGAAGAACTCGTCGAGCTTGCCGAAACGGATGCTCGTCACGTCGATCAGGCTCGTGCGGATCGGCATCAGCGCGAACTCGGCCCACAGGATCAGCCCGGTGAGCCCGAGTCCGCCGATGGTTGCCTTGAACCACTCGGGGTTCGTGTCCGGCGAGCATTCGAGCACCGTGCCGTCGCTGCGCGCGAGGCCGAACGCGCGGACGTGACGGCCGAAAGTGCCGCGCACATGATGGTTCTTGCCGTGCACGTCATTGGCGATGGCGCCGCCCAGCGTCACGTATTTCGTGCCCGGCGTGACCGGCAGCATCCAGCCGCGCGGCACCGCGACGGCGAGGATCTGCTCGAAGGTGATGCCGGGCTCGGCGCGCACGATGCCGCGGGTCCAGTCGGCCGAAATGATGCGGTCGAGCGCGAGCGTCTGGAACACGTGATCGGAACTGGCGAGGCAGACATCGCCGTAACTGCGGCCGTTGCCGAAGGCGAGCGTCGTGCCGTGCGTCTCTTGCACCCCGCGCCACTGCGCCTGCGCCTGATCGCGCCAGTGAGCGGCGTGCGGCGTCTGCGGCAGACGGGGATAGCGGCCCCAGGAAAGCAGTTCGCTCATCGGTCAGGTCGCGAGCCAGAAGGCCAGGCCGCACAGCGCGACCACCAGCAGGCTCATGCGGTCGCGCGCGGCGAACACGATGGGATCGTCGTTCATGCCGCCGCGATGCGTGATGATCCAGGTGCGGCTGATCCAGTAGAGCATGACCGGGCAGGCGAGCCAGATGTATTGCGGATGCCGGTACAGCACCGTCGTGCCCCCGTCCTGGATGTACATGGCGAGCACCAGCACCGAGATGTAGCCCGAGGCCGTGCCGAGCGACGATACCATCGAGAGGTCGTCGGACAGATAGCCGCGTCCGCGGGTTTTTTCGCGGCCGGCCTGCACCATCGCGTTCAGTTCGGCGTAACGCTTCACGAACGCGAGGCTCAGGAAGAAGAACATCGAGAAGGCGAGCAGCCAGAAAGTCAGATGCACGCTGATCGCGGCCGCCCCGGCGATGATGCGCGTCGTATAGAGCGCGGCGAGCGTGACCACATCGATCATCACGCGCCGCTTGAGCACGAGCGAATACGCGAGCGTCAGCACGTAATAGCCGAGCAGCACCGCGCTGAAGCGCCATGGCAGGAACGCGGCGGCGATGCCGAAGGCCACGGCGAGCAGCACCGGACACAAGGCCATGCCCCACAGCAGCGGCAGGGTGCCGGCGGCGAGCGGCCGCCTGCGCTTGACCGGATGATGGCGGTCGTCCTCGAGATCGAGCAGGTCGTTCAGCAGATAGACGCTCGACGCGCACAGGCCGAACGATACGAACGCGAGCACGGCATGCCCGAGCAGAGCCAGGTTGGCGAGATGATGTCCGGCGAGCAGCGGCACCAGGATCAGCAGATTCTTGAGCCACTGGTGCAGGCGCAGCGCCTTGGCCCAGACCTTGAACTGTGGCGGACGGTTTTCGAACACCTGCTCGACGTTGGCGCCGCGATTCGCGGCGCGCATCACGCCCGCATGCGGATTCACGACATAGGCACGGTCGGCCGATTGCCAGACGGCGATGTCGTCGTGCGAATTGCCGACGTAGTCGAAGCCCTTCTCGCCGTATTCGGCGACCAGCCGCTCACGCTTGCGATGCGACGAAAGATTGACGCGCTCGTCGCTGGCGAAGACGCGGACGAAGAGGCCGAGATGTTCGGCGATGCGCTTGGCGAACGACTCGTGGCTTGCCGTGGCCAGCACGAGCTCGCGGCCCGCCGCGCGCATCTCCGTCAGCCAGTTGATGACCTGGAGGTTGTACGGCAGGGTGGTCACGTCGATCGACACGTGCTCCGCGAGCCCCGCCTTGAGCGCGGGCTTGCCGCCGCTCGCGAGCCATTGCAGCGGCTGGAAGAACTTCTGCGGAAACGATCTCAGGAAGGCGAATCCGCTCTCGACGAGAATGTCGGAGCGAATCAACGTACCGTCGAGATCGACGACGATGGGCTTGCTCATTCAGTTCACGATAAGGTGATCAGGGTAAGCCCACTGCGAGGGTCCGGTCGGAGCCGAAGCAACAGCAGGGGCCGATTCGGATAGGGCATGGTCACTGCGAGTGGGCGGAATTTAGCACAAACCCAAGCTCAAAATTTTACAAATCTTCCCGGCCGCGGCTTTTCCGGAGGCTCGTGCGGTTGCCGAAAAGGGTGACTTTGAGCACAATCGGTGCGGTTTCCACTTCATGACGCGGTCCGTATTCCTTTCGTGGCGCGGACACCTCTCCTTGTCCGATGAACGCGATCCCACCGCAAGGCCGGAGCACCTCAAGGCCGGAGCGAACCGGCGATGATTGCCCGCTCAGCATCTCCATCGTGGTCTATCGGCCGGATGCGGCGCTGCTCGCACGCACGGTCGAAACACTCGACGCCGCGCTGGGCCAGCTGCACGACGTGGCCGGACATACGCAGCTTTACCTGATCGACAACGGCAATCCCGGCGAGTTCGCCGATCTTCCGGCGCCATCCGACGAAGGCCTCGAGACCGTCGTGATCCGGGGGCATGGCAATGTCGGCTACGGACGTGGCCACAATCTCGCGATCGAGCGGACCCGCAGCCGCTTTCATCTGATCCTCAATCCCGATGTCGAGCTGAACGCCGACGGCCTGCGCCGCGCACTCGCCTTTCTTCAGGCGGAGCCCGATGCCGGATTGCTCGCGCCGTGGATCGGCGGCGAAGACGGTGCGCAGCAGTTCCTGTGCCGCCGCTACCCGACCGTCCTCGATTTGTTCGCGCGCGGCTTCCTGCCCGCGTCGCTGCGCAAGTTGTTCGCGCGGCGCCTGGCGCGTTATGAAATGCGCGATGTCATCGGCGAGCGGGACATCGTATGGGATCCGCCCATCGTGAGCGGCTGCTTCATGCTGTTCCGGACCGGCGTGCTCAAATCGCTCGGCGGTTTCGATCCGCGTTATTTCCTCTACTTCGAAGACTACGATCTGAGCCTGCGTACGCGAAACTTCGCGCGCGTCGTGTATGTGCCGTCGGTGCGCATCCTGCATCACGGCGGCGGCGCGGCACGCAAGGGTTCGACGCATGTGAAGCTGTTCGTCACGTCGGCGTTCCGCTTCTTCAACCGCTTCGGCTGGAAGTGGCTGTGAGCGCGCCGGGCCAACGCATCGCGGTGACCGGCGCGAACGGGTTCGTCGGCCGGGCGGTGAGCCGGGCGCTGCTCGCACGCGGCATCGCGGCGACGGGTCTCGTGCGCGCCGGCGCGGCGTGCGGGCCGGACGTCGAGGTGCGTGTGGTCGAAGGACTCGACGCGCTCGGTCCCGAAGCCTTCGCGGGTTGCGAAGCGGTGATCCATCTCGCCGCGCGCGTGCATGTGATGGGTGAGGCTGCCTCACAAGCCGAGGCGGTGCTCGAAGCCTACCGGGCGGTCAACGTGGCGGGCGCGCTCGGCGCCGCCGAGGCCGCGCGCCGCGCGGGCGCGACCCGCTTCGTGCTGATGAGCAGCATCAAGGCGCTGGGGGAACACGACCCGGGCCGTCCCTTCAGCGAGGACGACGAGCGCCGTCCGCCGGACGCGTACGGCGCCTCGAAGGCGGAAGCCGAGGTCCGGCTGCTCGAATTCGGCAGCCGCACTGGTATGGAAGTAGTGGTGGTGCGCCCGCCGCTCGTGTACGGTCCCGGCGTGCGCGCCAACTTTCTCGCGATGATGAACGCGGTCGCGCGCGGCGTGCCGCTGCCGCTCGGCGCGATCGACGCGCGCCGCAGCCTCGTGTCGGTGGACAACCTCGCGAGCGCGACGGTCGAATGCGCGCTGCATCCCGCCGCCGCGGGCCGCGTGTTCCACGTGACGGACGGCGAAGACCCGGGCGTCGCGGAACTCGTGCGCAAGCTGGGCGAGCATCTTGGCAGGCCGGCGCGGCTGGTCCCGGTGCCGCCGGGATGGCTGCGCGGCATGGCGCGGCTGGCAGGCAAGACCGCGCAGATCGAACGCCTGACGAACAGCTTGCGGGTGGATTCCAGCCGGATTCGCGAGACGCTGGGCTGGCGGGCGCCGCAGACGCTCGATCAGGGACTGGCCGTGACAGCCGAGTGGTATCGCTCGAAGCAACGTTGACCTGCGCGCGCCAGACGCAGCAACGAAGCGGCGCGCGACCGGCTGTATTCGTCTGATTTTAAAAACCGGAGCCGCCGGACAATCGCGTATCCTTTGGGGTTTTGCCAAGCGAAACTCGCCCTTCGGCGGGCGCTCTTCGCCTGGATAATCCAATAACCCTGCATGCCGCTTTCGTTATCTGACAACTCGCCGTTCATCGCCGCGATCATCGTCGCGGTGCTGGCCTTCGTCGCGTGCGTGCTGATCCTCCAGACGCTGCTGCGCACCGGCCTCGCCTGGCGCCTCGCCACCGATATCCCCAACGAACGCTCGCTGCACGAGCGGCCCACGCCGCGCGTCGGCGGCTGGGGCATCGTGCCGGCGGCTGCCGCCGCGCTGCTGGTCTGCGCGCCGTCCATGTGGCTGATCGCCGTCTGCGTGCTGTTCCTTGCCGCCGTCTCGCTGATCGACGACCGCCGCGGCCTGCCCGCACGCGTGCGCTTCGCCGCGCACTTCATCGCCGTGATCGCGGTGATCGTCACGCATCCGGCGGCGGTGCCGTGGTGGGCGCTCGTGGTGATCGGCTTCCTGATGCTCTGGCTCGTCAATCTCTACAACTTCATGGACGGCTCGGACGGCCTCGCCGGCGGCATGGCGCTGTTCGGTTTCGCGGGCTACGCCGCCGCCGCGCTCGCCGGGCCCGCGCCTGCGCCGGCATTCGGCCTGGGTCTGGCAAGCATCGGCATTGCCGGCGCGGCCGCCGGCTTCCTGACCCTGAATTTTCATCCGGCCCGGATTTTTCTCGGCGATGCCGGGTCTATTTCCCTGGGTTTCCTCGCTGGCGCACTGGGGTACTGGGGTTGGCAGCACGGTGTGTGGCCCATCTGGTTCCCGGCGCTGGTATTCGCGCCGTTCATCGCCGACGCCTCGGTCACGCTGGTCCGGCGGCTCGCGCGCGGCGAAAAATTTTGGCGAGCACATCGCGAGCATTACTATCAACGAATGGTGCGTATGGGTTTCGGACACGCGCGCACGGCGCTTGTCTGGTATCTGTTCATGGCGGCGGGCATAATTCTCGCCAATGGGGCGCTGCATTGTTCCCTCTCCATGCAGTGGCTGGCGGTAGCGGGCTGGGCAGTCGTGGTTGTGGCCGCGGGCGCGGTGGTCGACGCGCGTTGGCGGCGGCATGAAACGCGCCGTTCCGAACAACTTTGAGGTCCTGCTGATGAATCGAATCAAAGCTTCGTGGCTATCGGCGGGCGCATTCTTCTTCGATCTGGTCGCGGTCGCCGGTTCCTGGGTTGCCGCCTACGTCATTCGCTTCAACGGCAGTGTGCCGCCTACGTTCCGCGAGAACGCGCTCGGCGCGCTCGTCTGGGTGCTGCCGGTCTACGGCATCGTGTTCCGCGTGTTCGGCCTGTATCGCGGCATGTGGGTGTTCGCGAGCCTGCCGGACCTGATGCGCATCTCGAAGTCGGTCGTGGTGGGCGCGCTGCTCGTGATGATCGGCGCCGTGATGTGGCAGCCGCTGCCTGTCATCCCGCGTTCCGTGCTCATCGTCTCCCCGCTGCTGCTGTTCCTCACCATGGGCGGCGCGCGCGCGCTGTATCGCGCGGGCAAGGAGTTCTATCTTTACGGCGGCCTGGTCGGACAGGGCAAGCCCGTGATCGTGCTCGGCGCGGGCACGGCCGGCGCGATGCTGGCGCGCGAACTGGCGCGCTCCAGCGAATGGCGTCTCGTCGGCCTGCTCGATGACGATCCGGCCAAGCAGGGCCGCGAAGTCCTCGGGCACAAGGTGCTCGGCAAGTTCGGCGACCTGCCGAAGTTCGCGGAGCAGTACAAGACCGATTACGCGATCATCGCGATCCCGTCGGCCTCCGTCGACGAGCAGCGGCGCGTCGCCACGCTGTGCGTGCGCGCCGGCGTCAAGGTGATGGTGCTGCCGGCGCTGAGCCAGCTGACGGCGGGCGAGGGCAATTTCCTGTCGCGCGTGCGGCAGATCGACCTCGAAGACCTGCTGGGCCGCGAACCGGTGAAGATCGACATGCCGCACGTCGAGCGCCTGCTGCACGGGCGCGTCGTGATGGTGACGGGCGCGGGCGGCTCGATCGGCTCGGAGCTGTGCCGGCAGATCCTGCGCTTTTCGCCCGCGCAACTGGTGGCCTACGACCTCAGCGAATACGCGATGTACCGGCTCATCGAGGAGCTGCACGAGAAGTTTCCGGATTGCTCGGTGATTCCGGTCGTGGGCGACGCGAAGGACTCGCTGCTGCTCGACCAGACCATGGCGCGCTTCACGCCGCACATCGTCTTCCACGCGGCGGCCTACAAGCATGTGCCGCTGATGGAAGAACAGAACGCTTGGCAGGCCGTGCGCAACAACGTGCTCGGCACGCTGCGGGTGGCGCGTTCGGCGATCCGTCATGACGTGCGTCACTTCGTGCTGATTTCCACCGACAAGGCCGTCAACCCGACCAACGTGATGGGCGCCTCCAAGCGCCTCGCCGAGATGGCGTGCCAGGCCTTGCAGCAATCCGCGCCGCGCACGCAGTTCGAGACGGTGCGCTTCGGCAACGTGCTCGGCAGTGCGGGCAGCGTGATTCCGAAATTCCAGCAGCAGATTTCGAAGGGCGGTCCGGTCACGGTCACGCATCCGGAGATCACGCGCTTCTTCATGACCATTCCCGAGGCGGCGCAGCTGGTGCTGCAGGCATCCAGCATGGGGCGCGGCGGCGAGATCTTCATTCTCGACATGGGTCAGCCGGTGAAGATCGTCGATCTCGCGCGCGACCTGATCCGCCTGTACGGCTATTCGGAAGAGCAGATCCGCATCGTGTTCACGGGCTTGCGGCCGGGCGAGAAGCTCTACGAGGAACTGCTCGCCGACGACGAAACCACCACGCGCACGCCGCATCCGAAGCTCCGCATTGCGCAGGCGCGGGGCGTGCCGGACGATTTCATCGACGAGCTGCTGCCGTGGCTGATGCAGCATCGCGTGCTGTCCGACGAAGAGGTGCGCCGCGACCTGCGCCGCTGGGTGCCGGAATATCAGACCACGATGCTGCCGGTGTTGCAGAGCGTGCCGGTCGTGAAGGCGGCGAACGAGCGCAACGCGGGGCGTTGAGACACAGCGAGGCGACGCATGAAGGCGACGCTCGACGACGTACAGGCGCTGACCCACGCGGGCTCGCTGTTGTCGGGCGAGGGCATGATCGTCGCGCCGTACGACCTCGAAATCTCGGGCGGCGACGCTGCCGGGCATCGGCCGCTGGGCGCATGCGCCGGCATCCTGCACGCGGGGCGGGCGCCGTTCCAGGCAGACTATGCGAACGCACAGCGCGTGCATCTCATCAACGCGTTCGGCGTGACGCTGGGCGATTCGATCATCGGGCTGACGGCGCTGTTCGCGCTCAAGCGCCGCCATCCTCATCTGAGCTTCACGATCTACCGGCCGTCGCGCGCGCCGCGTTACGTGCAGCGGCTCTATGAACTGGCCGCGCCGCAGTTCGGCGAGCTTGCCGCGCTGCCGGTGCCGTTCGCGACGCTCCCGGAAGCCGACCTGAAAATCGATCTCGGCAATCAATTGTTCTGGCCGCCGTTCGCCACGCTGCCGATGATCGATTTCTTCCTGTGGGCGCTCGGGCTCGAACCGGCGAGCATCGCCGCGCACGACAAGTGCAATCGCTGGCTCGCGGACCTGCCGCTGGCGCCGTTCGAGCACGCGCCCTATGCGTTGTTCGGTCCGGGCGCGAGCACGCCGGTGCGCAGCATCAGCGCGTCGGCGCATGCCAGCATCGTCGAGCGTCTCGCCGATGCAACCGGGCTCGACGTGCTGGGCTTCGGCCCCGTCGATCACCCGCGTTACCGCGATATCGCGCCGCTGTCGGTCGATACCGAGGCCTTCCTTGCTTGGGTCGGGCACGCGCGCTGCCTGGTGACGGCGGATTCGGCGGCGCTGCATGTCGCAGCGGGTTTCAACGTGCCGACCACCGCGTTCTTCACGACGATTCCCGCCAACCTGCGGGCGCGCGATTACGCGAACTGCGTTGCTGTCGAGATGGACGTGCCCGGTCTGCGCGGCATGCATGCGAGCGCCCGCGCCACTGACCTGCTGCAACTGGAGCGCGCGTTCCGCGACTACGACTGGCGCACCATGCCGCTCGTGCAACCATTAACCGCGAACGCCGCCTGACCACTCAGTCCGGCTTGCCGGCGCTGCGCACCTGGAAGGTGGGCAGGCGGCTGTAGAGTTCCGCGACCCAGTCGATGAACACGCGCACGCGCCTCGGCTGATGCCGGTTGGCCGCATACAGCACCGACACCACGCGCGGATACGACGGATACTCCTGCAGGATTTCCTTGAGCGCGCCGCTTTTCAGCAGCGGGTCGAGCGTATAGCTGGAGGCCTGGATCAGCCCGAGTCCCGCGACGCCGGCGGCGATGTACGAATCGCCGTCGTTGACCGCGATCTGGTGTTTCATGGTGAAGCTGCGCGTCTCGCCGTTGACGCCGAATTCCCAGTTGCGCACCCGTCCCGAGTGGTTCAGCACGTAGCCGATGGCCAGGTGCTGTTCGAGATCGTCGAGCGTCTGCGGTTCGCCGTGCGCCTCGATGTACTTCGGTGCGGCGCAGGTGATCTGCGTATAGGCGCCGATGCGCTTCGCCACGAGTCCGACGTCGCCGACCGCGCCCACGCGCACGACGCAATCCACGGCTTCCTCGACGAGATCCACCTGCCGGTCGGTCAGCAGCAGCTCGACGCCGATGTCCGGATACGCCGCGAAGAATTCCGGCAGCGCGGGGATGATGGTGCTCTTGGCCATCACCTGCGGCAGGCTGATCTTGATGTGTCCTTTGGGATTGGTCTTCGAATGCGTGAGCGACGCTTCCATGTCGTCCACTTCGCCCAGCACGCGCACGCAGCGCTCGTAATAGGCTTCGCCGTCCTCGGTGATGCTGATGCTGCGCGTGGTGCGGTTGATGAGGCGCGCGCCGAGATGCGCTTCGAGCGCCTGGAGCGTGCGTGACACGCTGGCGGGAGGCAGGCGCAGGGCGTCGGCGGCTTTGGAGAAACTGCCCGCCTCGACGACCCGCGCGAAGACTTTCATTGCAAGGAAGCGATCCATGCTCGGGGTCCGGAAACGTGTCGGCGCGGCCGCGGGGTCGCGTGGTCGCGCGCGAAGACTCAGCATGCCGGCGGCCTGCTTTTTTTCAAGCGACGATCATACTGAAGATCGCACCGGCGCGCGCCAAACGTGAACGGGACGCCGTGACGCGTGAACCGGGCAAGCCGCGCGTCAGAGTCCGAGTCCCTGGCAGAGCCACCACGAGTAGTGTTCGATCATCCGCTGGAACGGCGCGTGATGGCCGTAGGCGATCGAGGAGACGGCGAGCAGGCCGACGCCCGCGGCGAGCGCGCGCGGCATCTTGCGCGGCTGGTCGAAGACGCGCGTGAGCAGAAGACCCGCCACCAATGCGCCGAGCAGCCAGCCGGCCACGACTTCGGCCGGCGTGTGCGCATCCTGGATGATGCGGCTCGCGCCGATGGCCGCCGCGAGCGCGAGCCCGCCCAGCGCACCCAGCCGGTACCACGCGCCGCCCAGGCCGCCGAACAGCAGTCCGCCGGCCACGGTATAGATCGAGGCGGCGAGCATCGTATGGCCGCTGATCATGCGCAGCTGGATGGCGGAGATTTCGACGCCGCAGCCGGCATACAGCACCTTGGAGAGCCCGACGAGTCCCATGCCGAGTGTGAGCAGCACGGCCCAGCGGATCGCGAGGCGCAGGTCCACCGAGCGCAGCCAGAGCGCGCAGACGAGCGCGAGCGGTAGCAGGAGCGCCGCGTCGCCGAGATTCGAGAGAGTCCAGAGTACCCTTGTTTCCATGCGTATTCGTTCCAGGTAACTTCACGGGCGCCGACGAAAAGGTCAACGAACGTGACGGCGCATGCGCCTATGTACTTCCGGCATCGGCCTCCTTGCGGCGGCCCGCCAGACGGTATTCGGTCGGCGAAATCGACAGCCGCTTGCGGAAGATCTTCGCGAGACCGTCGCCGCTGCCGGCGCCGCAACGCCGCGCGATCTTGTCCACCGGCAGGTCGGTGCCGGCGAGCAGCATGCAGCTCGCATCGAGCCGTGCGCGCAACAGATACTCCGACGGCGTCAGTCCGATCTGCGCCTTGAAACGGCGCAGGAAATTGCGTTCGCTCATCGCCGCGACGCGCGCCGCATCGGCGATCGAGATCGGCCGCACGTAGTTCTCGCGAATCCAGCGCGCGGCCGCGTCGATCTTCTGGCGCACGCCGCCGCCGTCGGTGTCGTCGAGGACCGTCGCGAGCTTGTGCCATGCGCCCGGAATCGAGCGTTCCGATACTTCGCGCGCCACCGCCGAACCATAGTCCCGCTTGATGATGGACAGCGCCGCCGCGATCGGTCCTTTCGGATCATCGAGCGTGAGCGTCTGCTCGGCGATGAACAGCGGGTTCGCCATGCCGGGCAGGTGCGCGGCCGGGAACGCCGGCGCCGCTGCTTCTCCGGCGAAATCGAGCGAACGGCTCTGCACGGTGAGATTGGCCGCCGTGAGAATATGCGCGCCTTCGCCGATCGCCTTGATGAACGGAATCTTCGGCGCCACGCGGCCGAGGCGCTTGCGCAGCATCGTGTCGTGCCGCGCCTGGCGCGCGCCCGCGCCGCCCGCGATGAACAATGCATCGCATTCGTTCATCCAGCGCGTCTCCAGGCTGTCGGTCCAGATGCGCATCGAACAACTGCTCGCCACGCTGCCGCCTTCACTGGACAAAAATAGCAGCGAATAGTGCGGCGCTTCCGTGCGGTGGCCAGCATCCGCCGGCAGATGGACTTCGTTGGCAAGCGAAAAGACCTCGGAGATGGAACTCACTTCGACGAGCGAGAATTCCTCGAAGACCAGAATGCCGATCCGCTTCTCCGTGCCGGCCATGCTGGCGGGCTCAGGCTCGATGCCGGGCGTGACCCCGCGCACCACCTGAAGCCGGCCCATGCCATTGGCGTATTCCATCGACTTTCTCCCTCGACCGGAACGGGCCCTCACGGCATCCGGACCGGTCACATGCAAGGAACGCGAACCTCCGTTGAAGGCGGCGCAAGGTGCGGCAATGTGAGCTCACATGCGTCGCACTATACGCGGCAGGCAACATTCGCCACGCTCGCAGTCGGAAAAAGGCGAAGTGTTGGCAGATGATTTCGATACTCGAGGAATAAGCTCACTTCATTCCTGTCGTCTGACGAAACCGACGACGCTTTTCTCATAACAAGAGGCGTGCCGCAAACGCTCGACGACGCATCGGGCATGCCTCCCCGACAACCATGACACGAGGTGAGCCGATGCTCAAAGTACGCAAGGCGGTGTTTCCTGTCGCGGGCCTCGGCACGCGCTTCCTTCCGGCCACCAAGGCGAGCCCAAAGGAAATGCTGCCGGTGGTCGACAAGCCGCTGATCCAGTATGCGGTCGAGGAAGCGATGGCCGCGGGTATCACCGAGATGATCTTCGTCACCGGCCGCAGCAAGCGCGCGATCGAAGATCATTTCGACAAGTCCTACGAGATCGAGTCCGAGCTCGAAGCGCGCGGCAAGCAGAAGCTGCTCGACCTCGTGCGCAGCATCAAGCCGAGTCATGTCAACTGCATCTATGTGCGCCAGGCGGAAGCGCTCGGACTGGGTCACGCGGTGCTGTGCGCGGAAAAGCTGGTCGGTGCCGAGCCGTTCGCGGTCGTGCTCGCCGATGACCTGCTCGACGGCGAGCCGCCGGTGCTCTCGCAGATGGTCGATGTCTTCGATCACTATCATTCGTCGGTGATCGGCGTGGAGGAGATCGACCGGCAGGACTCGCGCTCGTATGGCGTGATCGAAGGCAAGCCGTGGGACGACGGGCTCTTCAAGCTCTCGCGCATGGTCGAGAAGCCGGAGCCGGCGCTGGCGCCGTCGAACTTCGGCGTGGTCGGCCGCTATGTGCTGATGCCGCGCGTGTTCGACTTCCTGCGCAAGCAGACGCCCGGCGCAGGCGGCGAGATCCAGCTGACCGATGCGATCCAGGCGCTGCTTACGCAGGAGCAAGTGCTGGCGTTCCGTTATCGCGGCAAGCGCTTCGATTGCGGCAGCAAGCTCGGCTACCTGAAGGCAACGGTCGAATTCGCGCTGCGTCATCCTGAAGTGCGCGACGAGTTCGAGCGCTATCTGCGCGCGCAGTTCGGTGCGCAGCAAGAGCAGCAACAAGCGCAGCAACAGGAGCAACAGGCAGTGGCCACGCCTGCCGCGGACGACGCGAGCGCGTGCCCGGTGGTCGAGGCATAACCAGTTTCTTGGCGGGAAGGATGGGCGGCGCGCAGCGATGCGCGCCGTTTGTCTTTTGAGCGCCGGCGCACGTGCGCACGCTCAGCGGAAGTACGCCTTGGTGTTCTCGTGGACGTCGTCGCGCGCGAGCAGTTCGTCGCGCGAGAGCCATAGATATTCGCTGTGCTGGTCGAAGCGGCCGATGGCCGCCGTGGCGTTCAGCGTCAGCGTGTAGGCGAGCACGACATAGTGCGTGCCGAAGCCGCCGGCGCCCGCGAAGTTGTCGTCGTAGCGGTGTTCATACACGCCGAAGAAGCGCGCTCCCGCGCGCTCCATGCTGGCCACGCCCAGCTCGTTGTGGGCGATGCGCGTGAACGCGCCATCGAGCGATTCGTCCTTGGCGATGCGTCCGCCCGGCACGAACCAGGTGCCCTGCGCCGGCCGGTTGCGCCGCCGTCCTAACAAAACATGCCGGTTGCCGTCGGTGACGATCAGGTCGATCGAGACCAGCGGCGTGAGCCGCACCACGGTCAGGAAATCCGCCTCGCTCAGCATCGCCGCTCCGTAGGTCGCGTCCATCGTGGCCGGGTTCATTGCGAATCGAGTGTAGCGCGCGGGGTCGCTCCGCCGGCATGCGCGGCACTGGCGAAAACCGCCTGAATGCCGTCAGCGCAGGCCATGCGGCACGCGGCCTGGACCATCGCTCACTGACCGACATAGCCGGCCGGACGCATCACGTTCGCGCGCATCGATTCGGCATTGTTCGACACGACATAGACCGGCGCGGCCGTGAGCACGAGCGGCACCTGGCCGTCGCTGTAAGGCACCGTCGAGGCGTTGCCCATCATGTCGAACACGGTGACCGAGCCGGAATTGCCCGGCGCGTCCACGGCGAGCCGGTAGTTCACCGCGCGCGTGGCATCGAAGCCGTTGGCGCCGGGCCAGGCGGCATTGTCGTGCGTCCACAGCGCGGTCACGACGCGGCCGTTGTTGAGGCGCTGGAACGCATAGGCATAGACGCCCTTCGGCGTGTCCTTCACCGGGCCCAGCGTGGTCGTGCCGTCGATGAGACGCGTCATCGCGGCGACCGCCATCGCGGCGGGCTTCGGACTGATCTGCTTCTGCCCGAAGCCGCCCTGTGGATTCACTAGGTCGAAGAAGATGCCGTAGCCGATCTCGTTGGGAATGTCGGCGGAATAGAACACGAAGCTCACGTCCGCGCCTTCGCCGAGCAGGATCAGATGGGCGCGCGCGACCACCGCGCCCTGCGCATACAGCACGTTCCAGCCGGGCGAGGTCAGCCCGTATTTGCTGCCGATGTCATAGCTCACGCCCGTCTCGGTGACGAACAGCTTCGCGCCGGGCCTGACCACCTCGGTCATTGCGCGGCGCAGGTCGCGCATCATGCCCGGCATCGCTTTCGCGGCGGTGGCCGGGGAGGCGTCGAAGCGCTCCGGCGGATGCGACGGCGACGTGCCGACATCGTAATAGCCATGCGCGCTGACGCCGTCGAGATACTTGCCGATGCCGAGCGGCGCGAGGCGTCTCAGCCATTTCGTGTTCGACGCCAGATTCGACAGCGTCAGCCCCATCACGACCGCGTTCGGATCGCCGGCGTGGATGGCATCGTGCGTGGCCTTGTACAGCGCGACGAGATGGGCGTCCGTATCCTTCCACGGCAGTCCGCCTTCGTAGTCGGGCTCCCAGGTCACTTGGTAGTAGTTGTGCGTCTGCCGCGCGAACCAGGTCTTGCGCACCGTGTTCGATTCCTCGCCCACACGCTTCATATAGGCGCTGTATGCATCGAGCGAGACCGGCGCCCAGCTGTGCGTGCGCTCCTTCGTCGGACTGGCCCAGGCGGGGATGCCGTCGAGCTGGATGAGGCGCAGCAGGTCGCCGGGCTTGAAATAGGCCGCGAGATTGTCGGCGCTGGCGTTGAAGGTGTTCGGGCCTTTTTCCTCGGTCACGTACCAGTTGCGGTTGTCGTTCACCCAGGTGAGGCCGAGGTCCGTGTACAGCGGCCGATAGCCGTCGCCCGAGCAGCATTCCTCGCCGGGCTTGAGATACGCGGAGCCTTGCCCGCCGAAGCGATGCTGGTCGGGATGCGCGAAGGTGATGGGCGGAAGCGCGGGCGACACGTCCGGCAGCACGCCGAAAGTCGCGATGCCCGCGGCCCGGGTGCCGCGCATCGGCAGCGTGCTCTTGCCCGAAGCGAGCGAGGCGCTGACGGAGAAGTATCCCGCCGCCTCCGACGTGCAGGCGAGCGTGTAGGTGCCCGGCTGGGCCTTCACCGGAAAACTGCCGCTGGCCTTCCGGGTGTTCCAGGCATCGCGGATCTGCCATTCGACGGTGTCGGCGGCCTGGGTTCGCGTGGTGATCGCGATGCGCACGGGGGCATCGAGCGGAAACATGCGCGTGCCGTCGCTGCCGGGCGTATCGGCTTCGATCGGATCGCCGCCCGCTTTCGCCGCGACGGGCGGCGTGGGCGCGCTGCAACGCAGGGGCGGGGTGTCGGCCGGGTCCGGCGCCTCGTTTTCGGCGACCTTCACGAGCGCCGCGCGCGGGGCGCCGGGTCCCTCCGCCGCGAGCGTCTCGATGCGGGTGGCCAGCGTCTCGGCGGGGCCTGGCTTGTCGCAGGCGCTCAGCGCCAGCAGCGCGCCCGCGGCCATGGCGATGCGCGCCTGCGGGACGCGCAGGGTTCGACGAGGGGCGGTGAAACGCGAAGCGGGTTTCCGGTTCATCGTGAGCCTGGCGCATGAGCGCTGCGTGCCGCCGATGCGGCGAAGGCGCTCGGGCCACGCGCCAAGCGCACACGATGCTGCCTGCGCCGGCGGGCTACCGTGCGCGCGCGCACGCGTGGGCGTGCGTCGTCGGAAGAATGCTGGACCGGGTGCCTGCGTTGCGAATGTGAACGCTCCGGGATGGCAGCCATGTGCGTGAGCGCTCATCCAATTTCAGGAGTGAAACATGGAAGGATGACCACGACAACTGCATCCGACCTTGAAAATCGGCAAAGCTGACCGGCGCGGACACTGTTTCGCTGCGTCTAAACAGCGTGATTTGAATGACATGAGAGGTTTGCAAGCAAGCGCACGTATTCTCCCGATGATTACAGCCGCTTTCAATGGCGTGGAGAAAATCCGCGACGGACCCTGCGCCGCCGCAAAACGCTAGAGAATGGCGGACGCGTCAGTTGCCGTTTCCCGGCGGATACGCGGACGTGTCGCGCTTGCGGCCGTTTTGCGGTGCAGCATCGGAGTTAATAAGCCATGTCTTCAGATTTGCCAGTAAGCCGGCATTATGATGATTAATTTAAAATCAAAAAACGCGTGATTTAATCACCGGGAAAAAATAGCAATCAGTTAATACATCGCCAATTACGGGATTAACCGGGTGTACGAAAGCCGGATTAAGACCGAGTTCTGAACCGCCGCGAACGGCAAAAAATTTCCGATTGACGCGATACGTTGGCCGGTCTCTGAACCGCGCGATGTTTCATGGTTGAATCAGTTTCTTTGCTCCGACCTGCGCCAAACCTCGCCGCGCCAGCCGTACAGGGCCGCGGGGCGTGGCTTTCAGGCTTTGTCCATGGCCGATCAAGCGGCTCGCGGGCGCGGATTGCACTAAGTCGCGGACTAAAAGTTTGTATGACAAATCGCGTCTTTATCGCGTGATTCTTTAGAAAGCGGCGCATTCCGAATTTGGGGAGGGATATCAATGTGCGCTCACCCTCATAGCGCGACAGATTTTGTGGTTCAAGCGCGAAAATCTAGAGCACAAAAAAGTTTGTCTGCTTATTATTCAAGCCAGCGGATCGATTCCGCCATCACTCCGTTCCAATCGGTCACGGTAACCCGGCGAAGTTCGGGAAACTCCTTTGATGCGCCGCAATGACCGAGAACTCTTCCGCACCTCATTGGAAACAAAGCTGCAGAGGATGACCATGCCTTACGCCAATCTCGAACCCGCAGTCATGGGTTGGACGCCGCCCGCGGCGCGAACCTCGCAGACCGAGGTCCGCCGCATTGCGATCCTGCTGTTCGACGGATTCTCCCTGCTGGGCGCGGGGATCGTCGCGGAAGTCTTCCACATGGCCAACGAGCTGTCGTCGGCACGGTCCCGCGTGGACTGCACCTACGACGTCCGTTTCCTGTCGGTGGAAGGCGGCAACGTTGCGTGCTCCTCGTCGGTGCGCGTGTGGACCGACGGCCTGGACGGGCGTCACTACGGCGGCTTCGACGCGCTGTTCGTCGCCGGCGGCCGTGGCGCGGAAAGCGCCGCGAAGGACGATCGCATCGTCGAATGGCTGCGCCGCGTGCAGACCAAGACCACCGTGGTCCGCGCCATCTCCGAGGGCCGCAAGGTGCTCGACGCCGCGGGCATCGGCCAGGTGCAGGATCCGCAGGCGCGCTACGGCGGCGCCATGATCCATCTGGTGCGAGAAGAGCAGTCGGCCGACGCTGGCGACCGCTACGAGTCGATGAAGGGCGCGCTGCTGATCGTGAAGCGCGACCTCGGCATCGACGTGTCGCGCAGCGTCGCGGAGCGCCTGATGCCGGGTTCGGCGGCGAAGCTGGTGTCGATTCTCGGCGACAGCGGCGCGGCGTCCGCCGGCGACAAGATCCGGGCGGCGGCGCGCTGGCTGCAGGACAACTGCGAGCGGCCAATCTCGGTGGTGGATGCGGCGCAGGTAGCCGCGATGAGCGAACGCAACTTCCTGCGCCGCTTCAAGATCGAGATGGGCATCACGCCGTCCGATTACCTGTTGCAGGCGCGGCTTGCCGTCACCTGTGCGCTGCTGACGGATTCGGAACTGCCGGTCGACAAGATCGCGCGCCGCAGCGGCATGGGCAACGGCGACCGGCTGGCGAAGATTTTCCGCAAGCGCCTCCTGATCTCTCCGACCGAGTACCGGACGCAGAGCAGGCGCGAAGCAAACGGCTGAACGGCCGAACGGCTGATACGCGCGCTAGCGCGCATGGTCTGAACAACGATGGCGTAAAGCGTCGAAGGTTTGGCCGGACCAGAACGGTTCGGCACTCAATCATTCTCGGGCGGCAGTGTGCTGCCCGACCGAAATCGCAGGCAGGAGTCCATATGACGAATGAGGCACGCACGGTAGGCGAGACGATGACTGGCACGACGAGCATGGAGACGGCCGCGTGCCGCAGGCTTGTCCCGGTCATTCTCGCCGGCGGCTCGGGTACACGCCTGTGGCCGATGTCCCGTGAACAATTCCCGAAGCAGCTGATCGGCATCGTCGGCCGTGATTCGCTGCTGCAGGCCACCGTCGGGCGCCTCAAGGGTTTCTCGGGCGATTTCAAGGTGGCCGCTGCACCGATCATCGTGTGCGGCGAGGAACATCGCTTCACCACGGAAGAGCAGACCCGCGAGGCAGGTGTCGATGCCCGCATCATCGTCGAGCCGGCGCGCCGCGATACGGCGCCCGCGCTGACGCTCGCAGCACTCGCGGCGATCAAGGACGGCGAGGACGCGATCATGGTCGCGATGCCCGCCGATCACTCGATCGCCGACCTGCCGGCGCTGCATCGCGCGATCGCCATCGCGGCGGAGCACGCGGCGCGCGGCGTGATCGCGACGCTCGGCATTCCGCCGACGCGCCCCGACACCGGCTTCGGCTACATCCGCCTGGGCGAGGCGCTGGAAGACGGCGCGCACAAGATCGAGCGCTTCGTCGAGAAGCCCGCGGCCGAGCTCGCGACGCAATACGTCGCGGCGGGCACGTACTGGTGGAACAGCGGCATTTTCGTGGTGCGCGCGAGCGTGTGGCTCGCCGCGTTGCAGAAGCTCAATGGCGAGATGCACGCGGCCTGCCGCGCCGCGCTCGCGGAAGGCCGCGACGACGGCAAGTTCATGCGTCCGTCGGCCGCCGAGTTTGGCCGCGCGCCGTCGGATTCGATCGACTACGCGGTGATGGAGCACATCGGCACGAACAACCGGCCGTGCGACGGCGTGGTGGTGCCGCTGGTGGCGGGCTGGTCCGACCTCGGCTCGTGGGACGCCGTGTGGGACGCGATGGACAAGGACGAGTCGGGCAACGTCGCGAGCGGCCGGGTGATGTTCGAAGGCGCCACGTCGAGCTATGCGCGTTCCGAAGGCGGCCGCCTGGTGGCGTGCGTCGGCACGACCAACATCATCGTGGTCGAGACGGATGACGCCGTGCTGGTGGCGGACCGTTCGCGCGTGCAGGACATCAAGGGGCTGGTGGCGCGCATCCGCGAGCAGCACGCGCCTGAAGCGAACGCGCATCGCAAGGTGCGCCGTCCGTGGGGCTTCTACGATTCGATCGAACACGGCGAGCGCTTCCAGGTGAAACGCATCGTGGTGTCGCCGGGTTCGAAGCTCTCGTTGCAGATGCATCACCACCGCGCGGAGCACTGGATCGTCGTGTGCGGCACGGCGCTCGTCACGCGCGGCGACGAGCAGTTCATGTTGTCCGAGAACCAGTCGACCTTCATTCCGCTCGGCGTGACGCATCGGCTGGAGAACCCGGGCAAGGTGCCGCTCGAGATCATCGAGGTGCAGTCGGGCAGTTATCTCGGCGAAGACGACATCGTGCGCTTCGACGACACCTACGGCCGCTGCAACTGAGCACGGCTTGAGAGTAACAAACGGGCAACACGCGACACTTCTTTGCAACGGCTTCACACCAGATCCAAGACTGGCTGGCGAGGGAGGACACGAGCGGGTGCGGTACACGGGCGATAAGCATTCGGGGGAATGACATGCGCGATTTACAGGGATTGCTGGCCAGGCTGTTCGACGTCATCGTGATCGTCGGCGGCGCGGCCGTGGCATCGCAGATCAGGTTCGAGTACATCGAGGCTCACGCCTATTCGGTGGCGTTCGTCGCGTTCGCGGCGGCGTTCTCGCTCGCCCTGTTTCCGGGCTTCGGCGTGTATCAGTCGTGGCGCGGCCGCAGCAAGCTGCAACTGGCCTGCCAGGTGTCGCTCGGCTGGCTGGTCGTGCAAGGCTGCGCCCTGGCGCTGATGTTCTCGCTGCATCGCCTCGACTATGTGTCGCGCCTCTGGTTCGCTTACTGGACCGCGATGTCCGGCGGCCTGATGATCGCCGGCCGGCTGATCACGCACGCGGTGCTCGCGCACATGCGTCATGCGGGCATGAACCTGCATCAGGTGGCGATCGTCGGCTGCGGGCGGCACTGCCATTCGATGATCCGCAAGGTCGACCGCGCCACCGACTCCGGTTTCCGCGCCACCGCCGTCTTCAATGCGGCGCCGGAGACCGGCACGATCAACACGCATGTGCCGGTGTTCGAGAATTACGAGGCGTTCGTCAACTACGTGCGCACCCAGCATGTCGATGAAGTGTGGCTCGCGCTGCCGCTGTCGCAGGAACGCATGATCCTGCGCTTCGTGAACGAGTTCCGCGACGACCTCATCAACGTGCGTTTCATCCCGGACGTGCGCAGTCTCGCGCTGTTCGAAAGCGGCGTGACGGATCTGCTCGGCACGCCCGCGATCAACCTGGTGGCGTCGCCGCTGTCGGCGTCGGCGCTGCTGAAGAAGGAACTGTTCGACCGCGCGTTCGCGCTCGCCGCGCTGATCGCCGTCGCGCCGCTGATGATCGGCATCGCGCTTGCGATCAAGCTGACCTCGCGCGGCCCGGTGTTCTTCAGGCAACGCCGCAAGGGCGCGGATGGCCGCGTCTTCCGAATCTACAAATTCCGTTCAATGCGTCTGCATACGGAACAGGCCGGAGTGCTCCAGCAGGCCACGCGCGGCGACCCGCGCGTGACCCGGGTCGGAGCGTTCCTGCGCCGTACCAGCCTCGATGAGCTGCCGCAGTTCCTCAACGTTCTGTTCGGCGACATGTCGGTCGTGGGCCCGCGTCCACACGCACTGGAGCATGACGACCTGTATCAGAAGGTCGTATCGGGGTACATCCATCGTTACCGGATCAAGCCGGGCATTACCGGCTGGGCCCAGGTCAACGGATTTCGAGGAGAGACTGATCGCATCGAGAAGATGGAAGGACGCGTCGCACACGATTTGTACTACCTGGGTAACTGGTCGTTCGGCCTCGACATGAGAATCATCGCCGCAACGATCTTCAAGGGACTACGCCACACCAACGCTTACTGATGTAGGGGACGACCATTATGCACAATCAACAACAACCGGGCACCACCTCCATGGCCGCCAATACCAACGTGTCGCGCATGTTCCGCCTCACGAGCCTGGCTGCGGCTGCTTCCTTCACCGTGCTGTTCGCGGGCTGCGGTCTGGCGCCGGGCATGCACTTCGAACAACCGGCGCAACTCGTCGAGACCTCGAACGACCAGGGCGATCCTGCATCCACGGTCAACATTCCGATCACGCCGATCGACCTCTCGCTCGTGCGCAAGATGAAGGCCGCGCAACCGGTCGTCACGGGCGATCCGAACGCCTCGCTGTACGGCAAGGCCGGCGCGTACAAGCTCGGCGTCGGCGACGTGCTGCAGATCACCGTGTGGGATCACCCGGAACTCGTCGCCGCGCTCGGCCAGCCGCCGCAGCAGACGCGTACCGCGGATGCCGCGCCGGGCTTCGTCGTCGATGCCGACGGCAACCTGCAGTTCCCGTACGTCAACCGTCCGCTGCATGTGGAAGGCAAGACCGAAGGCCAGGTGCAGCGCGAGCTCTATCAGGAGCTCTCGAAGGTATTCGTGAAGCCGCAGGTGACGGTGCGCGTTGCATCGTTCCGTGCGTCGCAGGTGTATATCGACGGCGATGTCCGCACGCCGGGCTCGCAGCAGATCAACGACATTCCGATGACGCTCACCGAGGCCATCGGCCGCGCGGGCGGCTTCGCGACGACGGCGGATCAAAGCCGCGTCACGCTGATCCGCGACGGCGTCACGTATCACATCAACATGGCGGGCATGACGTCGAAGGGCAAGAGCCCGTCGGACATCATGCTCAAGCCGGGCGATGCGCTGCGCATCGACTCGCGCGAAGACAACGGCGTCTATGTGATGGGCGAAGTGTCGAAGCCGGCCACCGTGATCCCGATGCGCAACGGCAAGCTGACGCTGTCGGATGCGGTGTCGCAGGCGGGCAGCTTCAACCCGGAGACGTCCGATCCGAAGCAGGTGTACGTGATCCGCAACGGCCAGACCGACCAGCCCGAGGTGTATCACCTCGACGCGCGTTCGCCGGTGTCGATGCTGCTCGCGAACGGCTTCGAGCTGCAGCCGCATGACGTGGTCTACGTGGACAACAACGGACTGGTTCGCTTCTCGCGTGTGCTGAACCTGCTCCTGCCTGCCATCAACGCCGGTCTGACGGCAGCCGTCCTGACGAAGTAAGGGTTGTGACCGGCGCGCAGGGGCGCGCCGGTGGTTTGTTTGTTCGTTTTCAAGAACTGAGCGAGCGAGACCATGGCGATGAACTTCGATTCACGATACTCCGACGTATCGACGGGCGACGAATTGCGGCTTTCCGACTATCTGGCGGCCGTACTCGGCAACTGGAAGCTCGTGACAATCGTGATGCTCGCCGTGGTCGCACTGGGCACAGCGTACGCGTTCATCGCGACGCCGACCTACAAGGCGGACGCGCTCATCCAGGTCGAGGAAACGAACCCGAACAACAACCCGAACGCGAACGCCAATGCCGTGCAGGCCGTGTCGCAGATGTTCGACGGCAAGGCCACCACGGCCGCGCAGATCGAACTGCTGCGTTCGCGCCTCGTGGTGGACGACGCGGTGCGCCGCCTGCATCTCGACATCAGCGCGGTGCCGCATGGCTTCCCGGTGCTGGGCGGACTGCTCGGCAGCGCGTTCTCGATGTTCAACATGGCGGTGCCCTCGGGTTATCTGTCGCGCTTCGCATGGGGCGGCGAGCAGATCGAGGTGCCGCTCTTCGATACGCCGAAGGATCTCTACGACAAGAAGTTCACGCTGGTCGCGGGCGAGAACGGCAGCTATGTGCTGAACGATCCGGACGGGGTCGCCATTCTCACGGGCCGCGTGGGCCAGGAAGCGACCGGCGTGACGCAGCAGGGGCCGGTCAAGCTCAAGGTGGACAAGCTCGTCGGCAACCCGGGCGTGCAGTTCGAGTTGCAGCGCTTCTCGACGCTCACCACCATCGACAGCCTGCAGAAGCGCCTGACGGTCGCGGAAACGGCATTGCAGTCGGGCATCATCGGACTCAGCCTGGAAGGCAGCAACCCGAAGGAAGTCGCGCAGATCGTCAACAACATCGCGAACCGCTATGTCGCGCAGGATTCGGAGAAGCGCTCGGCCGAAGCGGAGCACACGCTCGCGTTCCTCGACCAGCAGTTGCCGATCCTCAAGAAGCAGCTCGACGAATCCGAGCAGAAATACAACTCGTTCCGCAACAAGCAGGGCACGGTGGATCTTTCGGAAGAGAGCCGCCTGCTGCTCCAGCAGATCGTCGACAACAAGACCAAGCTCTCGGACCTGCAACAGCAGCGCGCCGAACTGTCGCTGCGCTTCACCGCGAACCATCCTTCGGTGCAGGCGCTCGACGCACAGATTGCCTCGCTGACCGGCGCGCAGTCGCGCATGGCCAAGAACGTGTCGACGCTGCCCGATACCGAGCAGACCGCGCTGCGCTATCTGCGCGACGTGCGCGTCAATACCGAGCTCTACACCAATCTCCTGAACAGCGCGCAGCAGCTGCGCATCGCCAAGGCGGGGCAGATCGGCAACGTGCGCGTCGTCGATTTCGCGCAGACGCCGGACGATCCGGTGCGCCCGAAGCGCGTGCTCGTGATCCTGATCTCGGCGGGCGTGGGCCTCGTGCTCGGCATCCTGCTCGCGTTCGTGCGCAAGTCGCTGTATGGCGGCGTCGAGCGGCCGGAGGAGATCGAGAAGCAACTGGGCGTGCGCGTCTTCGCGATCGTGCCGCGCAGCACCCAGCAACTGCGCCTGCAACGCAAGGTCGGCATGCGCCGCGAAGGGCTGCACGTGCTCGCGGCGCAGGCGCCGGAAGATGCGGCCGTGGAAGGCATTCGCGGCTTGCGCACCTCGCTGCAACTGCAACTCGCCGATGCCCGCAACAACGTCGTCATGCTGACCGGCTCGCGGCCGGAGGCGGGCAAGTCGTTCCTTTCCGTGAACCTCGCGACCCTGGTGGCCTCGACCCGCAAGCGCGTGCTGCTGATCGACGGCGACATGCGCCGCGGCGACATCCACTCGCACTTCGGCGTGCGTCACTCGCCGGGCCTCTCCGACGTGCTGATGGGCGCGGACGTGGCGAGCGCGATCCTCACCGACGTCCTGCCGGGCGTCGACCTCATCACCAAGGGCTCGCTGCCCTCGCATCCGTCGGAGCTGCTCGCGAGCGACCGGCTGGGCGAGGTGCTCGGTGAACTGAAGCAGCGCTACGACCTCGTGATCATCGACACGCCGCCCGTGCTGGCTGTCACCGACGCGACCGTCATCGGCAAGCACGCGGGCACGAGCCTGCTCGTCGTGCGGCATGGCAAGAACCAGGTGCAGGAGATCGGCGAGACGATGAAGCGCCTGCACCACGGCGGCGTGAACATGAAGGGCGTGCTGCTGACCGACGTGCCGCAGTCGAAAATGTTGATGGGAAGTACATACGCCGGGTATTACGGCTACGAAAGCATCGCGGAGTGACCAGCGCAAAACAATAGCTCGGTAGAAGTGCCCGGTACAACAATGTCGGCGCGTCCCCGCGCGCCGCATCTTGAGACCGAAGATGGAGAGGTTACGCATGGACCGCAAAGTCGCGTTGATCACGGGCATCACTGGGCAAGACGGGTCGTATCTTGCCGAACTGCTGCTCAGCAAGGGGTACGAAGTGCACGGCATCAAACGCCGGAGTTCGCTCTTCAACACCGACCGCATCGACCATCTGTACCGCGATCCGCACGAAGCGGACCAGCGCCTGTTCCTGCATCACGGAGACCTGACGGATTCGACGAGCCTCGTGCGCATCATCCAGCGCGTGATGCCGGATGAGATCTACAACCTCGCCGCGCAGAGCCATGTGGCGGTGTCGTTCGAGGAACCTGAGTACACCGCGAACGCCGACGGCCTCGGCGCGCTGCGCATTCTCGAGGCAATACGCATTCTCGGCCTCGAGAAAAAAACGCGGTTCTATCAAGCTTCGACATCCGAACTATACGGGCTGGTCCAGGAAATCCCGCAGCGCGAGACCACGCCGTTCTATCCGCGCAGCCCGTACGCGGTCGCCAAGCTGTATGCCTACTGGATCACGGTGAACTACCGCGAGGCCTATGGCATGTACGCGTGCAACGGGATTCTCTTCAACCACGAGTCGCCGGTGCGCGGGGAAACCTTCGTTACGCGCAAGATCACGCGCGCGATCGCCCGCATCGGCGTGGGCCTGCAGGACGACGTCTATCTCGGCAACCTCTCCGCGCTGCGCGACTGGGGCCATGCGCGCGATTACGTCGAGATGCAGTGGATGATGCTCCAGCAGGACAAGCCTGAGGATTTCGTCATCGCCACCGGGGTGCAGTACAGCGTGCGCGAATTCGTCCAGCAGGCGGCCGCCGAACTCGGCGTGCACGTGCGCTTCGAGGGCGAGGGCGTGGACGAGGTGGGCATCGTGGACCACGTCGAGAGCCGCGAAACCAAGCTCGCGCCGGGACAGGTGATCGTGCGGGTGGATCCGCGCTATTTCCGGCCGACCGAAGTCGAAACCCTGCTCGGCGATCCCTCCAAGGCGCACGCCCGGCTCGGCTGGCGGCCCGCCACTCCGTTCGCGGCGCTCGTCAAGGAGATGGTGCGCGCCGATTTTCAAATTGCCCGGCGCGACGCGCTCGTCACGCTCGCCGGTTTCAAGGCCCTCGAACATCACGAGTAAGCGCATGGACAAGCACGCACGAATCTTCGTGGCAGGACATCGCGGCATGGTCGGCTCGGCGCTCGTGCGCCGCCTCACGGACGCCGGCTACCGGAACATCGTCACCCGCACGAAGGCGCATCTCGACCTGACCGACCAGGGCGGCGTGAACCTGTTCTTCGAGGAAGAGAAGATCGACGTGGTGCTGCTCGCGGCGGCGCGCGTGGGCGGCATTCTCGCGAATTCGACGCTGCCCGCCTCGTTCATCTACGAGAACCTGGCGATCGAAACCAACGTGATTCATGCGGCGTGCCGCTGGAACGTGTCGAAGCTGATCTTCTTCGGGTCGTCGTGCATCTATCCGAAGGACTGTCCGCAGCCTATCCGCGAGGAATACCTGCTGCAGTCCGCGCTGGAGCCGACCAACGAGGCCTACGCGATCGCGAAGATTGCCGGTCTCAAGATGTGCGAGGCCTACAACCGCCAGTACGGCACGAAGTTCGTCTCGCTGATGCCGACCAACCTCTTCGGGCCGAACGACAACTACGACCTGAAGAGCAGTCACGTGCTGCCCGCGCTGCTGCGCAAGGCGCATGAAGCCCGCCTGCGTGGCGACACGACGCTGCCCGTGTGGGGTTCGGGCACGCCGCGCCGCGAGTTCCTGCATGTCGACGACCTCGCCGCCGCCGCCGTCTTCCTGATGGAACAGGACGTGGGCGAAGGCATGTTCAACGTGGGCGTGGGCACGGATCTCACCATCCGCGAGCTGGCGGAGACGATCTGCCGCGTGGTGGGCTTTCACGGCGAACTGGTGTTCGATCCGACCAGGCCCGACGGCACGCCGCGCAAGCTGCTCGATGTCTCGAAG
The DNA here is from genome assembly GCF_031451315.1 of Caballeronia sp. LZ032. Lineage (NCBI taxonomy): Bacteria > Pseudomonadati > Pseudomonadota > Betaproteobacteria > Burkholderiales > Burkholderiaceae > Caballeronia > Caballeronia sp. LZ032. Next base: position 2,440,759 of record NZ_JARUXP010000001.1, on the reverse strand, counting down.
CTGGGCGGCATGGGATGGCAGGCGTCGATCGGACTGGAGGAGGGAATCCGCGCGACGTATGAGGAGTTTCTGGTGCGCTATGCATCGATGCAGCAGACGCCGGTTGCCGCGTGAGCGGTTGCGCGACGGCATCGCTTACGACAAAAACGACACAGGGTAGAACAACAATGTCTGCATCAGTGACCATCTTTCACAACGTCGTGTGGTCGCGGCACAAGGGCGAGGTGCTGTCGGCGCTGCACCACATCTCCGGATCCGGCGCGATCCGCTATTCGATGGTGCAGATCGCGGACACGGAACACGACCGCATCGGCTTCTCGGAAGTGGACTATTCGTTTCACCGCTACCCGATGAAGAAGCTCTTCAACGGCTGTTATGAAGACGTGCCGAGATGGCGCATGACGATGCGCCTCACGTGGGAAGTGCTCCGGACCAAGGCGGATCTCGTGGTTTTGCCGGGCTACCATCGTCCCGAATACTGGGCGATGCTGGGAGCCTGCATCGTGACGGGCAAGCGTCGCGCGGTGTTCTGCGATTCGACCGCGCGCGACAACCCGCGCCGCATGCTCACCTCGATTCCGAAGCGCGTGTTCTTCACGCTGTGCGACGGCTACTTCGCGTTCGGCATGCGCAGCCGCGAGTATCTGATGTCGCTCGGCGCGAAGCAGGACGCGATCTTCAGTCCGTGTCAGGCGGCCGCCATGCCGCGCGCGTTCTCGCCGGGCACCGTCGTGTCCGACCGGCGCGCGCACCGGCAAGGCGGCCGGCCGGTGTTTCTCTTCGTCGGACGGCTCTCGGCGGAGAAAGGAATAAACACGCTCGTCGAAGCGTTCAGGATGTTGAAGGAGCGTGTGCAGGATGCGGAGTTGCGCATCGTCGGCACGGGACCGCTCGGCAATCAGTTGAAACAGCAAGTCGCCGATGCCGGTCTGCAAGACTCCGTGCAGTTCCTGGGCAGTCTGCAGGACGAGCCGCTCTCGCGCGAGTATTTCGGCGCCACCTGCATGGTGCTGCCGAGCGTGCGCGAGCCGTGGGGTCTCGTGACGAACGAGGCGCTGGCCCATGGTTGTCCGGTCCTCGTCAGCGAGAGTTGCGGCTGTGTGCCCGAACTCGTCGTCGACGGCGTGTCCGGCTATGCCTTTCCCGCCGGCGATGTGCCGGCGCTGCATCGCGTGATGCTGAAGTCGCTGGAGGCGTTCGCGGATACGGCGGGTGTCGCCGTGCGCTGCATCGACGTGATCCAGCGCTTCGATCCGCCGTCCGCGGCGGCCAACATCGCGCGCGGCTGCGCGCTGCTGCTGACGAACTGAGCAAGACTGGAGCGGAGGAACCCGAAGGACGCTTAAGGAGGGACCACAGGCTGTCACCAACGCCGTCGGGCACGCGGTCCTGCGTACCCGGCGGCCTGCGCTTTGCCGGGCGGCGAGGACACGCCCGCGCATCCAGGCGCGCATGTCGGGCGAGGGACCACATGAGAATACTTATCTACGGGCTGAACTATGCGCCCGAGTTGACGGGTACCGGCAAGTACACGGCGGAAATGGCGGAGGCGCTGGCCTGCGCGGGCCACCGGGTACGCGTCGTCTGCGCGCCGCCGTATTACCCGGAGTGGAAGGTGGGGCAGGGCTACCGGAGCTGGCTGCATCGCTTCGAAACGCGCGAGGGCGTGCGGCTGTGGCGCGCGCCGCTGTGGGTGCCGGCCAAGCCCAGCGGCGCGAAGCGCATGCTGCATCTGGCTTCGTTCGCGTGTTCGTCGCTGCCCGCGCTGGCCTGTCATGCGCTGTGGCGGCCCCATGTCGTGATGACGATCGCGCCGAGCCTGCTCAACGCGCCCGGCGCGCTGATGCTGTCGCGCACGACGGGCGCGCGCGCGTGGCTGCATATCCAGGACTTCGAGGTCGATGCCGCCTTCGACCTCGGCATGCTCAGGAACCCGCGCGCCGGGCGCCTGGCGCTCGCGTTCGAACGCTGGCTGATGAAGCGCTTCGACGTGGTGTCGTCGATCTCCGACAAGATGGTCGATCGCGCGGTGAACAAGGGCGTCGCGCTGTCACGCGTGTTCCATCTGCCGAACTGGGTGGACACCGCCGCGATCTTTCCGCTCGATCGTCCGAGCGCCTTCCGTCGGGAACTCGGCATCGGCGAGCATACGCCGGTCGTGCTCTATTCCGGCAACATGGGCGCTAAGCAGGGTCTCGAAGTGCTGGCGGAGGCGGCCGCCGCGCTGGCCGGCCGCACGGAAATCGTCTTCGTGTTCTGCGGCAACGGCGCGACGCGGCTGCAATTGCAGAAGCGCTGCGCCGGCTTGCCGAATACGCGCTTTCTCAGTCTCCAGCCGCTCGAGCGTCTCAACGAACTGCTCAATCTCGCCGACATCCACGTGCTGCCGCAACGCGGCGACGTCGCCGATCTCGTGATGCCGTCGAAGCTCACCGGCATGTTCGCGAGCGCGCGCGCCGTGATCGCGATGGCGCATCCGGGCACCGAATTGTTCGAAGCCGTCAGCGGGCGCGGCGAGGTGATCGAGCCGGAGAATGCGCAGGCGCTGATCGGCGCGATCGAACGGCTCGTCGCCGATCCGGAACAGCGCGCGCGTCACGGCGAGGAAGGCCGTCTGTTCGCGCAGGAACGGCTCGCACCGGCGGCGGTGTTCGCGCGGCTCGAAGAGCGTCTGTTCGAGTTGTCGGGCTCGCGTCTGCCGAATGCGGCAGAAGTGCGCGAGGCAGTGTCCCAGACCCGGCCCGTCGACAGCCCTGAAGTCACGCTCGCGCGCATGACGGAACGCGCGCCGATCCTGCCGCAGGTCGAGAAGATCGAATAGCGTCTGCCTCGGCGTGGTTCGTCATGAACCGCGCCCGTGACGTGGACCTTCAAATCAATAAGGCGACTTGTAGATGTCCCGCGCCCGCGCCGCATTGGCGGCGGGCGGCCTGAGGCCGTTGGGCGTCGGATAGAGCGCCGCCGCCGCGCCTTGCGGCATCATCGTGGCCTTCGTGTCGGGCTTGCGTCCGGTCGCACGCAGGCGCGCACCCGCGCCCGCATTGCCGGCATAACCGTTCTGTTGCGCGAGCAGCTTGTCCGTCGGAGAGACGCCTTGCGCGGTCTGCCCGTTGGTGATCGGGCCGCGCTGTCCGCCGCGCCCGTTGGTCGGCGCGCCATACGGGTCCGCATACGCGCCCGGGCTGCCGAGCAGGTCCATTTCCGCCGGCGCGGCGCCGCCGGCTTCGCCCTTGCTGATCGCCGCATCCGAGAAGTTGCCCGCGTGCGCGAGGGGCGTCGCCATGCATGCAGCGGCCGCGAGAGCGGTCATGAACAGCGAGCGCAGCGCCGTGCGCGGTTGATGTTTCATCGGATTCTCCGGGCCTGTTGCAACGTTTCGCCATGCTTCGCAACGAGGCATCGCGCATCGTTTCGGGGAGCGCCGGACCGCCTGCGGAAACGCTTGTCCGGCGCATGAAAACAGCATATTGCGCGGCACCGCCCGCTAACGCCAAAAGCCTTGCTGAAGCGGCCATTCGCATGAAGGCGCGGGTGACGCCGCGCGCCCTTCGCTGATAATCCATGCACCACACGCCGCATGCCGCCGCTGCGAAGGCGTCCGTTCCCCGCGAATGGGTGAACGACAGAACGCTCTTCAGCGCGGATCATGCGGGCAAGACAAGCAGACACCGGAAGACTTCGTGCACGTCATCGCGCGCAGGTCTTCGACGGCAGACGAAGCTGCGAACGACGAACGATTCAAACGATATGCGTGGCGCGCCGCAAGGCGCCCTTGGGCCAGAAGCAGCGAGCAGCAGCACACGGGCGGGGGGCATATGGACGAAGCGATCGGGGAGCGTTGCGCCGGCCACGCCGAGGAGGCCGGCGCACGCGCGACGCGTGGCGCCAAGGCGTCGGGCCGCGTGATCGACCTGTCACGGGCCGGTCCCGGCAACTTCGTCGCCAGGCGTGGCTTCCTGACCGAGCTCGTATGGTTCTTCGTCGAAGCCTGTTTCATCAACAACAAACTCATTCCCGTGTCGTTCGTGCGCGTGGCGCTGCTGCGCGCGTTCGGCGCACGCATCGGCCGCGGCTGCCGCATGCCGCATCCCATTCGCGTCAAGGCGCCGTGGAACCTCGAGGTCGGCGCTCACTGCTGGTTCGGCGTCGATGCCTGGATCTACAACCAGGCCGGGATTCGCATCGGCAATCATGTCTGCATCTCGCAGGGCGTCTTCCTGACGACGGGCTCGCATGACGTGGCCGGCAACATGGACCTGCAAGTCGCACCGATCGTGATCGAGGACGGCGTCTGGATCACATCCAAATGCGTGGTGCAGATGGGCGTCACCATCGGACGGTCGGCGGTCGTCACGCCGCTCTCGGTCGTGCATCGCTCGCTCGAAGCGGACGGCGTGTACGGCGGCAATCCCGTGCGCTTCATCAGAAAGCGTTTTCCCGTTTGAACCGATGCGCCACGCGCAGGGCGTCCCTGCTCGTGGCGTGTGCCGTTGCAACGTTGCACCTGACGTTGCAGACGGCGAGACAGGCAACGCGCCGGCGCGACGGCCCAAGAGCTCCACGAAGGAGCCGCCCCGAGCACCGGGATTTGTGGACCGACTTGCGAAGGAGGCCGTGAAGCCGAAGCGGTATTCCGGGGGAACGCGGCTGCGCGACAGGCGCGCGCTGCGAACACGCGAAAGGAACACCGTCGGGATCGTTCGTATCGCCCGCGTGCACGGTGCGCACGGCGCGCGCGATACGGCGTCAGGGATCTTGGATCAGAGAAGCGCGGTGACCAATCGAGCATTGCGTGACACCGCTCTACAGCACGGAACGAGGGAGCACGGGGCATGTTCATCGACAGCCGGAGTGTGGAAGAAGGCGCAGTCATAGAGACCACGGTGTGCATCATCGGCGCGGGGGTGGCGGGCATCACGCTGGCGCTGGAACTCGAAAAGCAGGGCATCGACGCCTGCATGCTGGAAAGCGGCGGCTACAAGCCGGACGACGACACCCGCGACCTGTATCGCGGCGAGAACGTCGGCGTGCCGTATGAATTCGCCGACGGCTGCCGCAGCCGCTATCTCGGCGGCAGCAGCAATTGCTGGGGCGGCTGGTGCCGTCCGCTCGACCCATGGGACTTCGAGAAGCGCGACTGGGTGACCGACAGCGGCTGGCCGTTCGGTATCGACGAACTGCGGCCGTACTACGTCCGCACGCATCAGTTGCTGCAACTGGGCGAGGGCAACTTCGAGCCGGCGTACTGGGAAGCGGCGATTCATCGCGACGACGTCAGGCGCCATCCTTTCCCGAGCGGCGCCGTGCGCGACACGATCTCGCAGTTCAGCCCGCCGGTGCGCTTCGGCAAGGTGTATCGGCAGCATCTGCTGGACGCGAAGCACGTGCGCGTGATGCTGTTCGCGAACGCGCTCAATATCGACACCGACGCCGACGCGCGTTCGGTCACGAAAATCGATGTCGGCACGCTGACGGGCCGGCGCTTCGCGGTGCGCGCGAAGGTCTTCGTGCTGGCGACGGGCGGCATCGAGAATGCGCGCCTGTTGCTGGCCTCGAACCGGGTGCAGGCGGCGGGCCTCGGCAACGCCCATGACCTGGTGGGCCGCTATTTCATGGATCATCCGCGCATCATGTCGGCGAACGTGCACTTCACGAAGCAGTGGGCGCGCAACAAGCTCTACGACATCAAATATCACTATCAGAACCGCGCGGTATCGGCGCACGGCACCTTCATCTCGTCGCAGTTCGCGCTCACGCAGCAGGTGCTCGAAAAGGAGCAGCTGCTGAATGCGCGCGCCTGGTTCTATTCGGTGTTCCGCGGCGAGAACACGAAGGGATCGGAGGCGCTGATCCGCATGAAGCAGCGGCTGCTGAAGAAAGACGAACCCGGCTACAGCACGGCCGCGGACCTGCTCGCGATGGCGACCCATCCCGTCGATACCGCGTGCTTCGGTCTCGCGCGCCTGTTGCAGCCGCGTCCGCTGATCACCGAGGTGAAGATCCAGACGATCGTCGAAGCCGAGCCCAATCGCGACAGCCGCGTGACGCTGTCGGCCCAGAAGGACTTCCTTGGCATGAACCGCGTGAAGGTGGACTGGCGCGTGACCGAGCTCGTGAAGCGCACCTTCGACCGCACGGTGGCGCATATCGCGGCGGACCTGAAGCGCGGCGGCGTGGCCGACGTGACGCTCGACGAGCCGCTCGAAGGCAAGCCCTGGCCCGCGCAGCTGGAAGGCACGTGGCATCACATGGGCACGACGCGCATGCATGATTCGGAGAAGCAGGGCGTGGTGGATCGCAACCTGAAGATCCACGGCATGAGCAATCTGTATGTGGCGGGCAGCTCGGTCTTTCCGACGGTCGGGGCGAATTTCCCGACCATCACGATCGCGGCGCTGACCCTGCGGCTCGCGGGTCATCTCGGGCGCGTCATCAAGGGCGACGACACCGTCAGCGCGCATGTCACGCCGTCCGGCATGCCGGCCAGGAGCGACGCGCCGGGCGAGACGCTGCCCATGGCGGCGTCGGCGCTGCATATGCCCGGGGTCGCGTTGCCCTTGCAGATGGCGAAGAAGTAGCGCGGGCGGGAAACGGCGTGGGGTGGGCGGGCATCGCTATAATCGCCGTCCGACCTGGTTTTTTGGTGTCCCGCTCGTGAAAAAGCCCGCCTTACTTGCACTCGCACTCGTTTCGATGTCTCTCGCCGCCTGCTCGTCCGTCGAGAAGGAGCAAAGCAAGGAGCGCCTGTTCATGCTCTCCCAGCAATCGCTCGACGACGCCCAGCGCAACGCCACCGTCGCGTGCCGCGATGCCGCGCAATGCGACGCCGTGTGGGCGCTGACCAAGACCTACGTCGAGCAGAATTCGAAGGAGCGGCTGACCCGCGCCGATGCCGACGCGATCGAGACCGACGTGCCGTCCGGCTCGGGCAAGCCGGTGTTCTCGGCGACGCGCGTGGCCGCGGCCGGCGGCGGCGCGACGGTGTCGCTGTTTGCGCAATGCAAGGGCATGTATGAAGACGAGCGCGCACGCGGCTCCGACTTCGACGACTGCGCGAAGAAAATCCTCTCGGTGCAGAACGGTTTCGTGCCTTATCTCAAGGCGCGCTTGCCGGCGAACTGATCGCGCGAGAAGGCGCCGCCTTGCAGGTCGGCGTTCTCGCGCAAGACCCGCAGCAGATCCTGCGACATCGCTTCCACATGAAAGCGTGTCGTGAAGGTGTCGAGCGCCTGCTTGCGCATCGCGTCGCGCGCGGCGGGGTCCATTGCCAGCCAGGCTGACAGCCCCGAGCTCGCGCCTTCGACGGTATCCGCCGTCACGATGCCCGCGCCATCGGCCTGTACCTCGCGCCAGATGTTGACCTTGTCGGAGATCAGCACCGGCAGGCCCGAACCAAGCGCCTCCGCCACCGCAATGCCGAAGTTTTCCTGATGCGAGGTCAGCGCGAAGAGGTCGCTCGTGCGGAAGGCGCCCCATTTCAGATCGCCGGCCAGCATGCCGGTCCAGGTCATTCGCTCTGCGATACCCAGTTCGCCAGCCAGTGCGCGCATCTGCGCGGCGTAGGCGTTGTCGTCGGGGCCTGCCATGACGAGGTGGGCGTTCGCATCGATGTCGCGCACGCGCGCGAAAGCCTTCAGCAGCACGTCGCACGCTTTCTTTTCGTGGATGCGGCCGAGGAACAGGATGATGCGCCGGCCCGCCAGTTGCGGAAACTTCGCGAGGAAGGCCTCGCGCAAGGCCGCCGAATCCGCGGGCGGCGGCCGCGTACCGAATGCCACCACTTCCTCGTTCGCGCGATACAGCCGGAAGGATTCGCGCGCGAGCAGCCGCTCCTCCTCGGTCGTGAACAATACCCGGCGCGCATCGCGCAGCACGCGATACTCGGCCCAGGGCCAGTAAAGGCATTTCTTCAGATGCTTGAGCGGATAGGTCCGCTTGAACCAAGGGTCGAGCATGCCGTGCGGAAACACGTAGTACGGCACGCCGCCGCCGTGCAAGGCCTTCCATGCGCCGAAACTGTGGTACTGCCACAGCCCGTTGACGATCACCGCGTCGAAGCGCGGCGCGTGTTCCTTCAGCCAGGGCACCAGCGCCGGACACAGGCCGTAGAAGCCGCGCGATGGTCCGAGCGCGTGCAGTGGCAAGCCGAATCCCGCGACATGGGGCGCATCGGGCGCATCCAGCGATGCCGCTTCGACCTCGTGGCCCAACGCGCGCAGGCTGAGGCCGCTTTGCAGCACGCCTTCGGTGGGACCGCCGGCGCGCGGATCGACAGTGGAGAGCAGGTGCAGGATCTTCATGACGGGCGGGCGGGTCCGTGAGCGAGCGCAGCGACTTCAGGCGTTGGGCGCGAACGAACCGGCGCCGGGCGGCGGCTCGTGGCGTCCGGCGCCGTGCGGCAGGCCTGGCGCGGCGGCGCTGTGCGCCGGCAGGATTTCCGGCAACGGTTCGTCGTGCGGGCGCAGGTCGGGCGGCATGGCGCCGGGCATGCCGTCCTGTCGCCGGCGTGCGCGTGCCTGCTGCGAGGCGGTTTCGGCGGCGCGCATGCGCATGGCGTGAGCGATGCGCGCATAGGACGCGACCAGCAGCCCGAGCGCCACGCCGAACACGACGCCCGAGAAGCGGTTGCCGAGCGGATTGCCGCCGATCGACGTGGCGGGCAGCGCCGCGACGACCAGCAGCGCGCGGCCGAGCACGGGCAGATAGAGCGTTTCGGGCGCGCGATGACGCCACGAGCGATAGGCCATCGAGCCTTTCCAGAGTGCCCAGAGCAGCGCGATGGGCAGCGCGAGCCCGAACAGCAGGCCGCCCGCGAAGAACTGGTAGACCCAGAAATTGTGGCCTGCGGACCATTCCTTGATCGCGTAGAAATCCTTCTTGGTGAACTGGCCGGCGAGGTCGGGCAGGTAAGTGGGCGAATAGCGATAGTCGTGACCGTAGCCCATGCCGACGAGCGTGCCGAGCGTCGAGGCGGTGGTCTGATCGAGCTGGTCCTTCATTTCGGCGAGCCGCGTGATGGTGGTCGGATCGCGGCCGGACTCGGTGTCCTTCTTGAACGACATGCGCTGGACCCAGTGTTCGCCGACGCCGGGGAAGAACGTGCTGGCCGCGACGGCGAGCGCGCCGAGCAGGGCCATCAAGGCGACGGCGCGCAGGCCGGCGCGCACCAGCTTCTTGAACGAGGGCGCGGCGAGCCAGGTGGCGAAGGCGAACAGCAGCACGGTGCCGACGACGAGACTGCGCGTCACGCTGAGCAACTCGATGACGATGGTCGCGAGGAACAGCAGCACGGTGAAGCGGGTATAGCGCTTGACCACGACGAACTCGTGCAGCAGCAGCCCCTGCAGACAGAGGAAGGTGACCGAGACGATGCGAAAGCGCACGCTTTCGAGATTGCCGCCGGTGGCCATGCCGAAGCCGAAGCTGAAGACGAGGGAGGCGATCATCGACCAGTACATGGCGTGTTCGAGCTGACCGAGGCGCTTCGGGTCCCATGGCCGGCAGGCGACGAAATAGCCGAGCAGCATTTGCCCGAACGGCAGGATCACGCGCATGTAGTTGCCGGAGTCGTTGCCCTGCATGGCCTGGGTGGCGATGCTGCCGAGTATCGTGATGAGGAACAGCGATGTAACCAGCGTGCGCAGGCGCGAGCGCTGTGCGAAACGCGGCGCGATGAGCAGCAGGAAGCAGCCCGCGAGAATCGAGGGCACGGTGAGCAGGATCTGGATGGCTTTGCTGGCCGTTTCGGCGCCCTTGAAATCGAACGCGAGCGGAAGCAGGAACAGCCAGACCCAGACGACGGCGAACTTGTTGCGCATGGCGTTCTCTCGAGAATCGCAGCACTCTTTCGAGTCTTCAACGCGGTGTCGATGCCGTGCCGGGCCGATGCGCCCGGCGAATGCGTCGTTTCCGGCGTGCCGGAAAGGTGAACCGACTATACAGCGGGCCATGCGGCGTGCCGCCGGGGGCGGCGTCCAGCGACTAGCGTTCGGCGCGAAAGGACGGATGCGCATGTGCGCCGCACCACGCTGGCGTCGCGTGCCCTGGCGGTGCGGGCCGATGTCTGCAAACGGCGTGATTCTGGCGGATCGTCCCGGATTGGCGGAACGAAGATTGATAAGCCGGAGCCGGTTTGCGGCGGCGCGGTTGCACGCGCGCGATTCGATGACGATAAACGACCTTCGCAGACGGGGTAGAGCATGGGCTTGTTCGGCGCGACACGCATGCAGGGACCCAGCCGGTCGATCGAACTGGATTTCATCCGAGGGCTCGCGATCATCGCTGTGATGGGGTATCACTTTCATTCGTATCCGACGGGCAGCGCGTTCATTGCGGCGATCGAGTATCCGCTGAAGAACTTCGGTCACGAGGGCGTCAATCTGTTCTTCACGTTGTCGGGGTTTCTGGTGGGCGGGCTGTTGCTCAAGCAGTATGCGCAGCAGGGGCGCATCGACGCGGGGCGCTTCATTGTGCGGCGGATCTTCAAGATCTGGCCGGCGTATTACGTGCTGATCCTGTTCCATGTGATTGTCGGGCGGCATCCGGCGAATACCTTTCTCGTGCAGAACCTCACGCATATGCAGAACTACTTCGGGTCGTCGATTGCGCAGACCTGGAGTCTTGCGGTCGAGGAGCATTTTTATCTGTTCCTGCCGGTGTTGTTGATCGTGCTGGCGCGCTGGCGTACGCGGGTGGATGCGTTGCTTGGCGTGCTCGGGACCTTGTGTCTCGTTGTGCTCGTTGCGCGCAGTGTCGCGGTGTATCGCGGGGATCTGCAAGGGACGTTTTTTTATACGCAGTACCGTATCGACAGCCTGTTGTTCGGGGTGATGCTCGCGGCGCTTTACTGGATGAAGCCGGCGGTGTATCAGGCGATTGCGCGGCGCAAGCGGATGTTGATCGCAATGGTCGTGGGGGTCGTGCTCTGGCTCGTGCTCGGGACGCGCGATGTCGCGCTGGATCAGAGTATCGGGTACACGGTTCAGGCTGTCGGGTTCTGTGCGTTGATTGTGCTGACGCTCGAATATTCTGGTTCCTGGCGGATGTCGAAGGTGTATCGGGTGATCGGGTGGATCGGCGTTTATTCGTATGGCATCTATCTGTGGCACTCGCTTGCACTCGCACCCGGGGATATGCTGATTCGCAAGGCCGCGGCGTTGCATCTGCCAGCTGTTCCGGCCTGGTTCGCCATCATGGGGGCGCAGTTTGCTATCGCCATCGTGGTCGGGTATGTGACGACGCGGGCCGTCGAGTTTCCCTTTCTTCGCATCAGGGATGCGTGGTTTCCCGCTCGCAGGAAGGTTGAGGTTGATCTTGTGGGGGGAAGGCAGGCTTGATCGGTTTTCATTGCGGTGCGCTTGGTTGTTGTTCGCCTGCGCTTCTATGGGCTTCCTGTATTCGCGTCGGTTTATTAGCATTGCCGCTCCCCGGGGCGGGATTCTGCGCTCTCGTCCTTTACGTGAGTCTTTTGTGTTCGCCAGCGCTTCCATGGACTTCCCGCTTTCGCGTCGGTCTATTGGCACTGCCCCTCCCCGGGGCGGGGGTAACTTTCTTTGCTGCTGCAAAGAAAGTCACCAAAGAAAGCAGCTTTTTTTCTCGCCCAGCGTCATCTAGCGGCACGACACAGAACCATGTTTCTGGCCCGGCAGTAGAGAGTGCCCTCATAGGCCTAACCGGGCGTGGATCGCGGACCCACTGGGACAAACTGCCGTTCAACGAACTGGTGCAGCACCTGAAAGTTCCGGCCCAGCGCTACGCGCTGCCGAAGGGTATGCAAGGGACACCAACTAGTGGTTTGCGCGGTGAGATAGATGGCCCGATGAGCGTGCACGCGTGAACCCGGTGTATCGATCGGCGTGCGTAGATTCAGGACATGGGTAACAGGTGTGTCAGGACATAGGTAACACAGCAAGTTTGTGTCGCTCTCCGCTCAGATGCGCGAGGCTGCTAATCCACTCATGATCGACTCGGGACGAGTCATTGGTCCGAAGGTTACCCATGTCCTGACACACGTGTTACATGTCTCGATTCCTGCGCGCTGCTGTCCGGTCAAAAAGGTCCGCGCGTAACTTGTTATCCGGCAAATCCATCTCACCGCGCAAATCGCTCGTTGGTTTCCCGTGTACACCCTTCGGCAGCGCGTAGCGCTGGGCCGGCGCTTTCAATGGCTGTACCAGTTTGTTCAGTGGTGCGATGTCACAGTGGGTCCGCGATCCACGCCCGGTTAGGTCTACAAGGGCACTCGCTAGTGCCGGGCCAGAAACATGATTCTGTGCTGCGCCCATAGGATGACGCTGGGCGGTAAGAAAGCTGCTTTCTTTGGTGACTTTCTTTGCAGCGGCAAAGAAAGTTACCCCCGCCCCGGGGAGGGGCAGTGCTGATACACCGACGCGAATGCGGGAAGTCCATCGAAGCGCAGGCGAACACAAAAGACACACACGAAGGACCAGCGCGCAGAATCCCGCCCCGGGGAGGGGCAGCGCGAATAGACCGACGCGAAAACGGGAAGTTCATCGAAGCGCAAGCGAACAACGAACGACAACAAGCGCAAGCAGAAAACCTTCAAACCGCCTGCCTCAAAGTCTCCTTAAACTGCGCAAGTGTGTTGCGCTCCAACAGATGCCCGGCCACCTGCGGCCGGCCCCTCGTCGCGAGGACATCATCGAGTGCCCGGTTGATCGACGCAACCGCCAGATCCTCGACCACGGGTCCAAGCTCCCCGGTCCGGCAGAACCATCCAATCAGTCCATCCGCCGTCGCCACGACCGGCTTCCCGAAGCGATATGCCTGCACCAGCACGCCGCTCATCCCGTAATGCCCCTTGTACCCCAGCCACACCACATCGCAAGCCGAAAACAGATCAAGTTCCTCCTCGCTCGAAATGAAGCGGTCGAACACCACCGGCGCCGGTGTCAGCGCCGCCAGCGCCGCACTCAGCCGGGCGCGCGTCTCCACATCCTGCGACCCCGCAATCACCAGCGTCGGCCCATGCGATCCACTCGCCCGCCGCCCCAACGCCTCGATCAACTCGAACACGCCCTTGCGATCGTTGATCGCCCCGTACACCAGCACATGCGTGCCGTCCGACAGCCCCAGCCGCGCACGGGCGGCAGCCGGATCGGCGGCGCGCGCATCCGGAAAGGGATCAGCCAGATAGCCGATGCTCGCGCCTGCCGCATGCGACCGGCGCTTCCACCAGTCCGGCAAGGTCGGGTCGATCGTCAGCAAGGTCCTCATGCCGCCCGCCCGGATCGCGCGTGCGAACAGCGTCCCCTTGACCGCATTGACCAAAGGCCGGCGCGGCGCACGCACGCCCACACGGTGATGATGAAAGTTCGAGCGCATCGTGATGCCCACCCACGGCGTCGCGCCAAACGGCGATCCCAGGAACGGCAGCGCAAGCAGGAAGTAATCGACATAAGGCACGACGACCAGCGCCGCCCGCCGCTCACGGCTCGCTTCGTCGTACATGTGCCGGAACTGCCGGTGCATCCGGACATAACCCAGCTTCGAGGCCAGCGCGCCGCTTCGCGCAGGTGGCGCGACGAACACGATGTCGAGACCGGACGGCGCCGCCTCGCGAATCCTGCGCGCCAGCGGATGGTCTTCGTTGCACGGGTCCGTCACGATCGCACATCGGAATCCCGCTTCCATGTACGCGTTCGCTGCCCATTCGGCATAACGCCAGCGGTGGCCGCTGAAGTCGGGTTCGATGATGAAGACGCTTTCGGTCATCGCAGGGGCCCTTGCGGTCTCTGTGCACGTGGGTCACGCGTGAAGCGGACAGGACAACGCCGCCGACCTCCGTCGATTGCGCCGACGAATCAACACTAGCACCGGCCGCACGTCATCGGACGCCATATGTGAGCGTTTATCCGCGTGCCCTCTGCGTGCCCTCTGCGTGCCCTCTGCGTGCCGTCCGCATGCCCCGAGCGGCGTCCAAAACACCCTTCGCAACCGCGACGCGCCCGCAATCCGCATTGCTACCCATTTCGGGCCGATTTCGACTACGCGTTGGCGTCCGTCGCGGCACGGCGCACGATACTTTTGCCACAGTCGCCTGAAAAGAAGCGTGGCCGCGCTCGCATCGCCGTCCGGACAAGGCAATGCAACGGCTCGCAAGGTGGTCCGCACGCGATACCGACATATCGCGGCGCCACGAATTGAAATCTCAGCTGCGCGGGGAATTCGAGTGAGATCGGTCCGGCTTCCTTTTCTTCCGGCACGCGCGCGTTTCGAGCACGATGCGGCGTTCTGGGTGCTGCTCCAGCAAGTCGTCGTGCGCGGGTTCGTGGCCATCAAGTTTCTCGCCATCGGCCGGATCCTCGGGCCGGAAGCCATCGGCGCCGTCAGCATCGCGCTGCTCGCCGTCGCCATCGCCGAATCGCTCTCCGATACGGGTCTCGCCCAGGCCGTCGTGCAAGGACGCGATGCGCCCACCCACAGCGAACTCGGCGCCGTCTGGACCACCCTCGCCATGCGCGGCCTGGCGATCGGCCTGCTGCTCGCCGCCCTCGCACCGTTCATGAGCAGTCAGTTTCATCTGAGCGGTTCCGTCGGACTGATCCTGCTCGCCGCCGTGCTGCCGCTGCTGCGCGGCATCGCCTCTCCGGCGTATTTCGTCGTCACCCGCCAGCGCGGCTTCCAGAAGCTGGCGGGCGTCGAAACCTCGGCCGCGTTCACCGACTGCGCCATCGGCCTCGTATGCGCGCTGTCCGGCGCGGGCGCGTATTCCGTGCTGATCGGGCTGGTCGCCGGCGAACTGCTCAAGACCGCGCTCACCTGGACCAGCATGTCGCCGCGCCCGCCGCTGCGCTTCTCCTTCGCGGGAATCGGCCATTACGTGAATTTCAGCCGCTGGATCTGGGCGGGCAGCGTGGTCAACCTGCTGCTCAACCAGTTCGACAAGGTGGTCGTCGCCAAGCTGCTCGGCCCGGTCCAGCTGGGCGCGTACCAGATGTCCTCGAAACTCGCGCAGATGCTGCTCGCCGATGCCGCCATCGCGATGTCGCAATACCTGTTTCCCACCTTCTCCGAACATCACCGGCGCGACGTGCAGGCCGCGCGCAAGCTGTTCCGCCGCTATCTGCTGCTCGCGGCGCTCGGGCTGGCGCTGTTCGTCATCGTGCTGCGCTGGGCCGCCGAGCCGCTCTTCAACTTCGTGCTCGGCCCGGCGTGGCTGTCCGCCGTGCCGCTCTTCAGGATCTTCGCCATCAACATGGCGATCGGCGCGATCATCGCCGTGCTGGTGTCGTGGCTGCGTGCAGCCGGACTGCCGAAGGTCGCGACGCATGCGTCGATTCTGCAGGCCATCGTGCTGTGCGTGACCGTGCCGGTCGCGACGCATCTGTGGGGCGTGACGGGCATTGCCTGGGCCATGACGCTGGGGCTCGGCGCGGCCGCGAGCTGGATGCTGTTCCGAATCATGCGGGAGGCGTGAATGCGCATAGTCCACCTCGTGCTGACGCCGCGCCTGTCGGGTGCCGAAGTCCTGGCGAAAGATCTCGCGATTCATCAGCAGAAGGGGGGCGAAACCGTCGCGGTCGCTTCGCTGATGCCAGCGCACGAGGATTTCATGGCGCTCAGGGCGGAACTCGTTGCCGGCGGGGTGCAATGTCTGTTTCCGGAGCGCAGGCACGGCCGCTTCGGCAAGCTGTGGAACCTGTACCGCACCATCCGCAACTATCGCGCCGACGTGCTGTTCGCCCACGCGACCATTCCCGCGTTCTATGCGCGCGCGCTGCCGCTCGCGGTGCCGGTCGTGTATGTGATGCATTCGGCCGCCAACGACTTCGAGCGCTCGATGTTCCGCAGCGTCGAACGCGTGCTGTCGCACCGGGCGCGTGCGGTGATCGCGGTGTCGCCGAACAACATCGACGATTACGTCGGCGCGGTGGGCCGCCATCCGTCGATGACGCTGATCCCGAATGGCGTCGACATGTCGCGCTTCGGCATGCGCACGCGCACCCAGGCGCCGGAGACGGCGCAAATCGTGCAGATCGGGCGCTATACGTCGGTCAAGAACCAGCTCTCGACGGTGCATGCGTTCCGCCAGGTCGTCGAACGGGTGCCCGCCGCGCGGCTGCTGCTGTGCGGCGTGATTGAGGATCCGGCCTATCACGCGGCAGTGGGCGATCTGATCGACAAGCTCGGGCTGGCGGACCGCGTCAGCCTGCAAGGGCCGCGCACGGATGTCGCCGACCTGCTGTTTTCTTCCAGCGTGTTTGCGATGCCGTCGCGCTCGGAAGGGCACAGCATCGCGTTTCTCGAGGCGCTCGCCTCGGGACTGCCGGTGGTGGCCAGCACCATCCGGCCGTTCGGTTTCGCCGCCGATCTGCCCGGCGTGCATCTGTGCGATCCCGACGATACCCAGGCCTACGCCGATGCCCTCGTGCGCGCACTGGCCGAACCGCGTTCGCATCGGCCGCTGCCGGGGCTCACGCTCGCCGATACGGCAGCGCGCTATCTTGCCGTCGCACGCGAGGTCACGCGGCCGCTGCGCGCGGCTGCGGTCTGATTCCTTGTTGCCTTTCGGCTTCTAACGCGGTTTCCTTTCTGCCCTTTCGTCAGGGGTTATCGATGCCCTCGACGCGCGCCACTTCCTTTTCTTCTTCATGACGCCAGCCATTCGGACTAGGTGCGTAGAGACGCGCAAAAGCCGATGATAGACTGCATCGCCAATTCGCCAAGGATGGCGAAGTATCTGTTTTGGTAACGGATGATGAAGGGAAAGGAAACATGCTGAAAAGGATTGCGCGTTACATGCTTGCGAAGCATTGGGACGGGAAATTGCCCGTCGACACTTTTGCGATTGCCCGATCCGAGAACGTGACTGTGCAGCGTGAACCGGACATGGGCGCCGTGTACGGGCGCTTCGAATTCGTTGACGGACAGCCGCGCATTGTCGTCAATGGCGATGCCCCGGAGCTGAGGCAGCGTTTTGTCGTTGCGCACCATCTGGGACATCTGGCGCTGGAGCACGGCACGCATTTCACGTGTGCCTCACGCCAGTTTTCACTGTATCAGCTGGACGAAATCGAGAACCAGGCCAATCGCTTCGCGCTGGAAATGCTCGTACCCGGGTTTGCGCTCAACATCCTTATCCAGAAGCGGAACATCACCAACTTTCATCGCCTGACCGATGCTTTCGAAGTCAGCGAACTTGCGATGAAGCTTCGTCTGAAGCAACTTGGATGGATCAAACGAGCACGCATATGAATCGTCTTCCTGTCGTGGCCGAGCGCGATGAAACCTCGGATCTCACCATACCGCCGCCTGAGCTCAAGAAGCGGGCGGCGGCGCATCCCGCGCTCATTGAAGAGGAAATTGCTGATCGAAAGCAGTATCGTCAGCTCAGAGCGTTTTCTTTCTACGGTGTGGCGGGACTGATCGCCACGCTGGCAACCTTGTTCGTGGCGTGGACTGCGTCATTCGGCATGAAACTCCATGAGAGTTTTCGAGCGGATCCTGCCTTGAGCGTATTCCTTCTCACGCCCATGATCGTGATGTCTGCTTCGGTCGTCTTGCCGTTGCTCGCGCTCGTTCGCTTCGTGTTCCGGGACGCCTCCAGCGACGACGAACCTGCGTCACCCACCCTCTGGCAAGCCCTGCTCAAGGAACTGGCCGACCTTCTCAAGCAGTACCTGAACCGCAGC
Source organism: Caballeronia sp. LZ032 (assembly GCF_031451315.1). Taxonomy (NCBI): domain Bacteria; kingdom Pseudomonadati; phylum Pseudomonadota; class Betaproteobacteria; order Burkholderiales; family Burkholderiaceae; genus Caballeronia; species Caballeronia sp. LZ032. The sequence continues at coordinate 2,423,105 of NZ_JARUXP010000001.1, read as the reverse complement.
AGACCCGCAACCTGACCAACCTTGCCGCGCATTGCACCATCCATTTCCACTTCGCACAGGAGACTTTCATGTCCGACATGCTCAGCATCTCCACCCCTGACGGCAACTTCGACGCCTACGTCGCCTGTCCGGCCTCGACTTCCGCGCAGGCGTCCGCACCGGCAGTCATCGTCATCCAGGAAATCTTCGGCATCAACGGCGACATGCGCGAAACCTGCGACGAATACGCGCGCCAAGGGTACGTCGCGTTGTGCCCCGACCTGTTCTGGCGTCTCGAACCCAATGTCGTTCTGACGGATCGCACCGAAGCCGAATGGCAGCAGGCCATGAAGTACTACAACGCGTTCGATCTGAACACGGGCGTCGAGGACATTGCCGCGACCATCGGCTTCGCGCGCGGGCTGCCGCAGGTGCGGGGAAAGATCGGCGCGGTCGGCTTCTGTCTCGGCGGGCTATTGTCCTTCCTGACGGCGGCGCGCACGGACGTCGACGCCGCGGTCGCGTACTACGGCGGCGGCACAGACCAGCATCTCGGCGAAGTGCCGAAGATACGCATTCCGCTGCTGCTGCATCTCGCCGAAGCGGATGAATTCATTCCGGCGGATGCGCGCAACCGCGTGCTTGCTGCCGTACAGGGACAGGCGAACATCGAGGCGTTCACCTATCCCGGCTGTCATCATGCGTTCGCGCGCAACCAGGGCGTGCATTACGATGCCGCCGCCGCGCAGCTCGCCAACGGCCGCACCTTTGCGTTCTTCGCGCAGCACCTGAAATGACGCGCGTCGGATGCGCCAGAAAAAACGCCGCCCGGAGCAGGGCGGCGCGCGTTCATCCATTCGAGTTCATTTCTTCACCGTATGCGGCCGTCGAAACACCAGCCAGCGGGGCGACTTGAAGCGCACGATGCTCACATACAGCCACACATAGGTCGCCGCGAACACCACGACGAAGCAGAACAGGTGCAACGTATGCCGCCAGAAGAGCGTCGCCGGAATCACGGCGATCAGGCACAGCAGCCAGAGGTACGGCGAGGTGAGCGAATTGCGGCGCGTCAGTTCGTGCGCGTTCTTGACGCCGACGGCCCAGCGCATCAGACGCTTGTAGACGAGCATGTGCAGATGTACGCCATCCGGAATGCCCGGCGAGATGCCGCGAATGAATTTCTTGCGATAGATCGAGAAACAGGTTTCGAAGATCGGGTACATGAACAGCAGTACCGGATACCAGGCCGAAACATCGCGGTTGCGCATCACGAGCATGATGGCGAGCTCGCCGAGCATGAAGCCGACGAAGTAGGCGCCGCCGTCGCCGAGAAAGATCAGCCCGGCCGGGAAGTTCCAGATGAAGAAGCCCATCACCGCGCCCATCATGATGAGCGAGCCCGACAGCACCACCGGATCGTGCACCTGGAACGCCACATAGGCGAGCGAGGCGAACATCATGAAGGTGACCATCGAGGCGAGGCCGTTGAAGCCGTCGATGATGTTCACCGCATTGGCGAGCGCCGCGACCGCGAGCACCGTTACCGCGCAGGAAACGACCGCGTAGGAAAGCACGAAATCGAGCGGCGGCACGCTGATGCGCGTCACGGCAATGTCGAGAAACGCGTACGCCAGTCCGGCGGCGGCCATCGTGCACAGCAGTCGCACCAGCGGCGACACGCGCTTGGTCAGGTCCTCGACGAGCCCGGACAGGAACGCCGGCATGCCGCACGCAATGATGCCGAGGATGCCGCCCGACACAGCCGGATAACCCCAGCGCAACTGCACGGCGGAAGCGGTCAGTCCGCACAGGATGCCGACGCCGCCGATACGCGGCACCGGATACGCATGAAATTTCTGCACGCCGGCGAGGTCGGTATCGCCGAGCACGCCTTCCTGGAGATGGGCGAAGCGCACGATGAACAGCGTCACCAGCAGCGAAATCAGGAAGGCAAGCGCGAAACTGAGCATGAAGATGAACCGGAGGAGGGGTTGCGCCCCGCATCGTACCTTATCGGCAGGGACGATCCGGAGCGCGATGCCCGGAGCCACGCTCCAGGCGAACCCTCAAGCAAAACCGCGCGGATTCTGCGACTGCCAGCGCCAGTGATCCTCGCACATGCGTTCGATGCCATGCTGCGCGCGCCAGCCGATCAACTCGGCGGCGGCGGCGGGGTCGGCGTAACACGCGGCGATATCGCCCGGACGACGCGGCACCAGTTCGTAGGGCACCGGCTTGCCGGACGCCGCCTCGAACGCCTTCACGACATCGAGCACGCTGTAGCCCTGGCCCGTCCCCAGGTTCACGACGAAACTGCGGTCGAGGCGGCGCAGCGCGTCGATGGCCGCGATATGCCCGCGCGCCAAATCCACGACGTGAATGTAATCACGCACGCCGGTGCCGTCGTGGGTCTCGTAGTCGCTGCCGAACACGCGCAGCCGCTCCAGCTTGCCCACGGCGACCTGCGCCACGAACGGCATCAGGTTGTTCGGCACGCCCGCCGGATCCTCGCCGATCAAGCCGCTTTCGTGCGCACCCACCGGATTGAAATAGCGCAGCGTGGCGATCCGCCATGACGGGTCCGAGACTTCGAGATCGCGCAGGATCTGCTCGGCGATGAGCTTCGACTGGCCGTAGGGGTTGGTCGCCGAGAGCGGGAAGCTTTCGTCGATCGGCACGCTTTTCGGCACGCCATAAACGGTCGCGGACGAACTGAACACGAAGTTGCGCACGTTGCGCGCCTTCATCACCTTGAGCACGGCCAGCAGGCTGCCCACATTGTTTGCGTAGTACTCGACCGGCTTCGCCACGGACTCGCCCACGGCCTTCAGCGCCGCGAAGTGGATGGCGCCGGTGATGTCGTGCGCGTCGAAGATGCGTTCGAGCGCGGCTTCATCGCGGGAATCTTCCTGATAGAACGCCACCCGCTTGCCGGTGATCTGCTCCACGCGCTGCAGCGATTCGGCACGGCTGTTCACGAGATTGTCGATGACCGCCACGTCATAGCCCGCGTCGAGCAGTTCGACGCAGGTGTGCGTGCCGATAAAGCCTGCCCCGCCGGTGACGAGAATCGTGCCCTGGGTCGCGTTGTTCAGCGACTGCTTGCCATTCATCATGCGCTCTCCAAATAACTCGAATCAGAGTGAAATGCCGGTGATGGCATGTATTGTGCCTTTGTAGCGTTCGACGACATTCTTCTCGTCGAATTCACGGGCCACCTTCGCGCGGCCGTGCTGCGCCATCGCCGCGCGTTCGGCGGCGGGCAGCGTCAGCATGCGCTCGAGTGCCTGGGCCAGGCTGTCCGCGCTCTTCACTTCGCAAAGCAGCCCGGTCACGCCGTGCTCGACCACTTCGCGGCAGCCCGGCACGTCGGTGGCGACGATCGGGCGGCCCATCGCCGAGGCTTCCATCAGCGTGCGCGGCACGCCTTCCCGGTACGACGGCAGCACGACGCAGTCCGCCGCGGCGATGAGCGGACGCACGTCGTGCGCTTCGCCCAGGTACTCGACGATATTCTCGCCTTCCCATTGCGCCACGTCCGTGCGGCTGATCGCGCTCGGATTGTCGACGCCGACCGGCCCGAGCAACTGGAAGCGCACGTGCGCAAAGCGTGCCTTCAGGCGCCGCGCGGCTTCCACGTATTCGGCCACGCCCTTGTCCCACAGCAGCCGCCCGATCAGGATGAAGACGAATTCCTCGCGGGCGGGCAGCGGGGTCAGTGCGAATTCGTCGAGATCGACGCCTTCTCCATGCAGCCGCCGCGCACGATCCGGATGCGCCAGCAGCTTTTCCTGCACGAAAGCCGCATGGTCGTCCTGATTCAGGAACCAGATCTCGCGCGGGAAGCGGAACGCCAGGCGGTAGAGCCGTTTCGCGACCTGCGCCGTGCGGCTCGTCTGGATGAACACGTAGCCGAGACCCGTCGTGACCGCAATCGACGGCACGCGGGCGAGCATCGCGGCCAGCGAGCCGTAGATGTTCGGCTTGATCGTGTAGTGAAACACGATGTGCGGGCGCGTCGTCCGATAGGCACGGTACAGCGCGGCAAGGGTCTTCAGGTCCTGGCGCGGATCCGTGCCTTTCGATGCCACCGGCAACTCGACGCAGCGGCAGCCCATTTCGGCGAGCGGCTCGAAGGTGCGGTCGCGCGGCGCGAGGATCGTCACCTCCGCGCCGCGCGCGGTCAGCATGCGCAGCAGGCCGCGCCGGTAGGTGTAGATCGCCCATGCGGTGTTGCAGACGAGGGCAATGCGAAGACTCGACTTTTCTTTCGTCATCCGGAGGTCATGGTTCGACGGCGTGGATCGCGCGGCGCGTCATCGAGTGGCAAGCGATTGACAGGCGCCGCGCGGATTCACCGTGCACTCAACGTAGCGCAAAACAATTCAAAAACAAATCGACAAAAAAAGCTCAGGCGACGGGCGTGGAGCGCATGAGTTTCGCCTTCAGGCCGCGCAGCAGACGGTACGGCAGCGCCAGGTGCGCGACGCTTTTGACCATGCCCAGCCAGTCGAGCGGATTCATCACCCGCACATGGCGCAGTTGCAGCCGCAGGGTCGACAGCACCTGTGTCCGCCGTTTCGTCGCGCTGATGCCGGCCTCGTTGAGTTCGTAATACAGGCCGAATTCGGGCAGGTTGGCGCCGTCGTGACGCCGCAGCAGGCGCAGGATCAGGTCGAGATCCTCCGCGGCGCGGTACTGCGCCCGATAATTGCCCGCCTCGATTACGGCGTCCACGCGCAGCATCAACGAAGGATGCGTGAAGCAGGTGCGCGCCAGCATCAGGCGGCGCAGCGCGGACGGCTCGCACGGCGGCTTCAGGTCGAACAGCGGCGCGCCCGCGGTGGACACGACATGCGTCCACATGCCCAGCACCGCGACGCGCGGATGCGCTTCCATATAGGCGCGCTGCTTCGCGAGCCGGCCGGGCATGGCGAGATCGCCGGCGTCGATGCGCGCCGCATAGCGCACGCCGCGCGCCGCGAGCGCGTCGATGCCGGTCTGCAATGCGCGTTCGATACCGCCGTTCCTCGGCATCCGAAGAATCTCGATCTGCATGTTCGCCAGCGCGGGCGCGGCGATGGGCGGGGTGCTGCCGTCGTCGACGATCAGCACGCGCACCGGGGAGGTTTCGCGGAACGACGCGAGCGTACGCTCGACTTCGGCCTGGCCGTTGAAGGCGGGCAGCAGCAGCATCACATCGGAAAGAGCATTCATGCGCGCAGCCGGAAACGGAGGTAATAGAAGTTCACCGCCGCCGCCGCCACATAACCCGCCGCCAGGCCCATCAGCGCGCCATAGCCGTCGAAGCGCGGAATCGCGATCAGGTTCACCGCGAACGCCACCGCGAGCGCGAGCAGCCATTTCGACAGCAGCACGTACTTCGCCTGATATTTGAGCACGACCAGATTGCCGATCGCCTCGATGCCCGCCGGCACCGACAGCCACACGGCCCAGCGGAACAGGCTGGCGGCGTCGGCATAGTTGGGGCCGAACACGCGCGCGATGATGAAACCGCCGAGCGCGTCCAGCACGGCTGCGCCCGCGATCATCAGCGCGGCGGTCATCGCGAACAGCCGCAGCAGGTTGCGCCGCAGCAGCCGCGTGTCCTGTACGCGGTACACAAAGGCCGGCGCGATGGTCTGCGCGAGCATCAGCGCGAGCGCGATCCAGTTTTCGTTGAGCTGCTGCGCCGCGGAATACAGGCCCAGTTCGGCGAACGACACGCGATGCGCGAGCATCAGCCGGTCGAGCTTCAGGAACAGGTACATGCAGATGAGTCCGAGCCAGAACACCGTGCCCGCGCTCGCGAAATGCCTGAAGAGCGCGCGGTCGAAGCGCCAGCCGAGGCGGCCGCCGTGCCTGCGCATGTAGTACAGCACGAGCGCCGCGCTGATGGCCGCCGCTTCGAGCGCCCACAGCCAGCCGAAGCGCGACGGCGCGGCCGCCACGCGCACGAGCGCGTAGACCAGCGCCGCCTTGAAGATCGCGGCCAGCATGCTGGCGAGCAGTTGCGGCTTGCTGTAGGTCTGGCTTTGCAGCCAGGAGTTGACGACGCCGATGAACGGTTCGCGGAACAGCATCGTCACGGCGAGGCCGGCGAGCATGAGGCCGACGGTCGGGTCGATGCCGCCCGCCGCGATCCAGATCCAGGTTGCAATGAGCGCGAGTATCGAGACGCCCATGCGCAGCACGAACGCGCTGCCTAGCACGATGCCGGTGTCGGCGGGCGGCCGGCGCACGATGGTCGGAACCAGGATCTCGGCGCCGCAGACCCACGTGACCGGCGCGATCACGAGCAGCAGCGTGTTGGCGTACTGCCACTTGCCGAAGTCGTCCGGGCCGAGATAGCGCGCCAGCACGCCCGCGATGACAATGGCGACGGCGATTTGCGTGAGCCGTTCGAGCCCGAGCCAGACGATGTTGGCCAGCGCGCGGGCGACGTCCGGATTGCCGGAACGCAGCAGGGCCTTCATTCAGCCGGCTTCCCGTCACGCACGGGCACGCGGCGTGCTACCGAAGACTGTCCGGCTGCAGAAACCGCGTGATCGGCTGACGAATAGCATTCAATCGTCACGTTATGTGGGATGACGCGCGAAGGCGCTTCATTCGGGGGCATCGGGGCGATAGGGCGTTTGAGCATTGGATTAGAATGAACGCGCCGGTTTTTACCGCAACGCGAAAGCCACGAGAGCGCCGAAAGACAGCGATTATAAGTGCGATCCGGGGCGCGTCCGTCCGCTTCGGCGGGCGGGGGACGGCTTCAGTGTGTTGCCTTTGCATGTGCTGCTGCGCTTTGCATATCGCTTTGCATCCATTTGTTTCAGTCGTATGGGTTTAACAGACGCATAAGCGGAATTCGACACGTCATCACGTCATCACGTCATCGGGCGGTCGTCTGCGCGGCGTGGGCGCCGTGACGGCGGCCAACGTCACGACCTGCATGCCCTCATGGCTGCATCGCCGAGAATTCGTTCATCAATCGACAAGAGGTAGCCATCTCATGAGCCAAGTATCCCAATCCATTTTCAAGGCCTACGACATTCGCGGCATCGTTGGCAAGACGGTCGATCGCGACGTTGCGAAGAGCATCGGCCAGGCGTTCGGCAGCGAGATCAGGAAGCAGGGCGGCGATTCGGTCGTGGTCGCGCGCGACGGCCGTCTGTCCGGTCCGGAGCTGGTCGGCGCGCTGGCGGACGGCTTGCGCGCGGCAGGCGTCGATGTGATCGATGTCGGCATGGTGCCTACGCCGGTCGGCTATTTTGCGGCGAGCGTGCCGCTGCCTTTGCCGTCGGGTGAGCGGCGGGTGGATTCCTGCATCGTCGTGACGGGCAGCCACAATCCGCCCGACTACAACGGTTTCAAGATGGTGCTGCGCGGCGCGGCGATCTATGGCGAGCAGATCCAGGGCTTGTACAAGCGCATCGTCGACAACGACTTCACGACGGGCGAGGGCAGCTATACCGAGTTCGACGTGCAGCAGATGTATCTGGACCGCATCGTGTCGGATGTGAAGCCGGTGCGCGCGATGAAGATTGTCGTGGATGCGGGCAACGGCGTGGCGGGCGGCTTGGCGCCGCGTCTGTTCAAGGCGCTCGGCTGCGAGCTGGTGGAGTTGTTCACGGACATCGACGGCAATTTCCCGAACCATCATCCGGATCCGGCGCACGTCGAGAACCTGCAGGACGTGATCAAGGCCTTGAAGGAAACCGATGCCGAAGTGGGCTTTGCATTCGATGGCGACGGCGACCGTCTGGGTGTCGTGACGAAGGATGGGCAGGTGATTTATCCGGATCGTCAACTGATGCTGTTTGCGCAGGAAGTGCTGTCGCGCAACAAGGGTGGGCAGATCATTTATGACGTGAAGTGCACGCGCAATCTGGCGAAGTGGGTGCGCGAGCAGGGCGGCGAGCCGATCATGTGGAAGACGGGCCATTCGCTCGTGAAGGCGAAGCTGCGTGAGACGGGCGCGCCGTTGGCGGGCGAGATGAGCGGCCATGTGTTTTTCAAGGACCGCTGGTACGGTTTCGATGATGGGTTGTACACGGGGGCGCGGTTGCTTGAGATCCTGTCGCGGGTGGCGGATCCGAGCAAGCTGCTGAACGACCTGCCGGACTCGCTTTCGACGCCGGAGTTGCAGATCAAGATGGAAGAGGGCGAGAACGTCCAGTTGATCTCGAAGCTGCAGGAGAACGCGAAGTTCACGGGCGCCGATGATGTGCTCACGATCGACGGGCTGCGCGTCGAGTATCCGGATGGGTTCGGGTTGGCGAGGTCATCGAACACGACGCCGGTCGTGGTGATGCGGTTCGAGGCCGATAGTGAAGGGGCGCTGAAGCGCATTCAGGAGGATTTTCGTCGGGTGATTTTGGCGGAGAAGCCGGACGCTCAACTGCCGTTTTAAAGCGCCTTCGCGGCGCTTGACTCAGCGGTGCGGTTGCTTTTTGGGGGCCGCGCCGTTGTTTTTTTTGCTTGCGCTTGGTTGGTGTTGTTGTTCGCTTGCGCTTCGATGGACTTCCTGTGTTCGCGTCGGTCTGTTAGCACTGCCCCTCCCCGGGGCCGGGGTCTTCGTTCTGGTCCTTCGCGTGGGTTGCTTGTGTTCGCTTGCGCTTCTATGGACTTCCTGTGTTCGCGTAGGTTTATTAGCACTGCCCCTCCCCGGGGCGGGGGTAACTTTCTTTGCTGCTGCAAAGAAAGTCACCAAAGAAAGCAGCTTTTTTTCTCGCCCAGCGTCATTTAGCGGCACGACACAGAACCACGTTTCTGGCCCGGCAGTAGAGAGTGCCCTCATAGGCCACACCGGGCGTGGATCGCGGACCCACTGTGACATCGCACCACAGAACAGACTGGTGCAGCCCTTGCATGCTCCGGCGCTGCGCTACGCGCCGCCGACCGGTCAATCGGGGATGCCAGTGCACTCTTGCTTACGCGTCCATCTCATTGCTCTTGCCTCCCACTGGTTTCCCTTGCATACCCTCCGGCAGCGCGTAGCGCTGGGCCGGCGCTTTCAGGTGCTGCACCAGTTCGCTGAACGGCAGTTTGTCCCAGTGGGTCCGCGATCCAAGCCCGGTGTGGCCTATGAGGGCACGCTCTACGGCCGGGCCAGAAACGGGGTTCTGTGCTGCGCCCATTTGATGACGCTGGGCGGAAGAAAAGCTGCTTTCTTTGGTGACTTTCTTTGCAGCGGCAAAGAAAGTTACCCCCGCCCCGGGGAGGGGCAGTGCTAATACACCGACGCGAACACAGGAAGTCCATGGAAGCGCAAGCGAACACAAGCACCCCACGCGAAGGACCAGAGCGAAGACCCCGCCCCGGCAAGGAGCAAGGGACAAGCGGCAAGTGCCAACAACCCCACCCGACGGCGGTAAGCCGTCCAACTCCCATGCCGCGCTAAAATCCCCCCTTTACCCTCCATCCCGGCGCCCTCGGCGCCACTCCCCCGGCGTGCAAAAGATCCTGATCATCCGCGTGTCGTCGCTTGGCGACGTCGTCCACAATATGCCGGCCATTGCCGACATCCGCCGCCGCTATCCGGATGCGCAAATCGACTGGCTCGTCGAAGAAAGCTTCACAAGTCTCGTCGAACTGGTCCAGGGCGTCCATCGCGCCATTCCGTTCTCGCTCCGACGCTGGCGCAAGTCCATCGCCTCACCCGCCACCTGGCGCGAGATCGGTCAGTTCAAGCGCTCGCTCGCCGCCGAAAACTACGATCTCGTCATCGACTGCCAAGGCCTCATCAAAACCGCATGGGTCGCGAGCTGGGCCCGCGGGCCGCTCGCCGGCCTCGCCAACCGCACCGACGGCGCCGGCTTCGAATGGCCCGTGCGCTTCTTCTACGACCGGCGCGTCCCCGTCGAGCCGCGCACCCACGTCGTCGAGCGCACCCGCAAGCTGGTAGCCGCCGCGCTCAGCCTGCCCGACCCGCACATGACCGACGACATCGACTTCGGCCTCGACACCCGGCGCGCCACGCTCGCCGTCTCCGAACTCGGTCTCAACCTGCCCGTGCCCTACGTCGTGTTCGTCCACGCCACCTCGCGCGCCGACAAGCAATGGCCCGAAGCCGCCTGGATCGAACTCGGACAAGCCCTCGTCACGCGCGGCGCATCACTCGTGCTGCCCTGGGGCAGCGAAGCGGAACGCGCGACCAGCGAAAAGCTCGCGAAGGAATTCGGTGCAGCCGCCATCGTGCCGCCCAGGCTCTCGCTGCCGGCCGTGGTCGGGCTGATCGAAGGAGCGGCGGCGACAGTCGGCGTCGATACTGGCCTGGTGCATATTGCCGCGGCGCTGAAGCGGCCGACCGTCGAGTTGTACAATTTCTCGACCGCCTGGCGCACCGGCGGCTACTGGTCGCCGCAAGTCGTCAATCTCGGCGACGCAAGCCGCCATCCCACGCTTGCAGACGTCAAGACCGCGCTCGCAGGCTTCGGCCTGTTGTAGCGCTTCAGTGCATGGCCCGCACGCGCGGGCAACGCGCGGGACAACACAGCGGTCATTCAAGCTCGAAGCAAGGTCATAGTCACATGACGGAATCGCAAATCATCGAAGTCGCCTCCGCCGACTGGCACGGGAAAAATCTCTCCGTGCCGCGCGAGACGCTGCTCGCCGGCGTCGAAAACGGCAAGGTGCTGTATTTCCCGAATCTGCGTTTCGCGATCGAGGGCGGCGAACGCGCGCTGCTCGATCCAAAGATCGCCGATCCGAAGCGCAAGAACATCAGCCTCGCGCCCAATGGCGGCGCGCTGAACGGCGTGCTCGGCGATGCCGTGATGCAGTCGGCGGTGCGCTCGCTCATCAAGCGCTATCAGGACAACGCGCGCTCGCTCGTCGACGGCCTGTTTCCCGAATACGACGGCAAGCTGCGCGTCGCGCCCACCAGCCTGCGGCTGCATCAGGTCGAAACCCGCGAGACCTCGTGGCGCAAGGACGACAGCCGCCTGCACGTCGACGCCTTCCCGTCGCGCCCGAACTACGGCGAGCGCATCCTGCGCGTGTTCACCAACATCAACCCGCAAGGCGCGCCACGCGTCTGGCGCGTGGGCGAGCCGTTCGAGGACATGGCGCAGCGCTTCCTGCCCGGCATCAAGGCGCAGGCGCCCGGCGCCGCCTGGCTCATGAACCTGCTGCACATCACCAAATCGCGCCGCAGCGAGTACGACCATCTGATGCTGCATCTGCACGACGCGATGAAAGCCGACCTCGACTATCAAAAGGTCTCGCCGCAGGAAACCATGCCGTTCCCGCCCGGCTCCGTATGGGTCTGCTTCTCCGATCAGACCTCGCATGCCGTGATGTCCGGCCAGTACATGATGGAGCAGACCTTCTTCCTGCCCGTCAAGGCCATGGCCCGTCCCGAGTGCGCGCCGCTCGGCATTCTCGAGCGCCTGAAGGGCAGGGCGCTCGTTTGAGCGGCGCCGCTTCTCCGAGTCTGGCCGCCGGCGTGCTGAGACGGATCTACCGCGCGCTGTGGTGGATCGTCGCGCCGCTCGCGGTGCTGCGGCTCCTGATCCGCTCGCGCAGGGAACGCGGTTATCGCGAACACATCGGCGAGCGCTTCGGACACATGCCGCCGTATGGCGGCCGAAGCGCCGGCGATCTCGCACCGCTCATCTGGGTTCACGCGGTATCGGTCGGCGAGACGCGCGCCGCGCAGCCGCTCATCGAAGCGCTGATCGACGCGCATCCCGAAGCCCTCATCCTGCTCACCCACATGACGCCGAGCGGCCGCGCCACCGGTGTCGAGCTGTTCGGCGACCGCGTGCTGCGCAGCTATCTTCCCTACGATCTGCCCATTCTCGTGCGGCGCTTCCTGCGGGCGTGGCGGCCGTCGCTCGGCATCGTGATGGAAACCGAGGTCTGGCCGACGCTCATCGACGAATGCAAGCGTGCCGACGTGCCCCTCGTGCTGACCAACGCGCGCATGTCGCAGCGCTCGTACCGGCGCGCGGCGAAGTTCGGCCGCGCGGTGCGCGAGGTGTTCGGCGGCTTCTCGCGCGTGCTCGCCCAGACGCCTTCCGATGCCGAACGGCTCACCGCGCTCGGCGCCCGCAATGTCGCGGTGCTCGGCAATCTGAAGTTCGACATGAGCGCGCCGCCCGAACTGATCGCGCGGGGCCAGGCATGGCGCGCGGCGATCGGCGAGCGCCCGGTGTGGGTCGCGGCCAGCACGCGCGAGGGCGAGGAAACGCTCGTGCTGCGCGCGCTCGCGGCGCTGGACATGCCGCATGCGCTGCTGATTCTCGTGCCGCGTCATCCGCAACGTTTCGACGAAGTCTCCGCGCTGCTGTCGAGCCATGGGCTCACGAGCGCGCGGCGTTCAGTGTGGGCGCCCAAACCGGCCGCGGCGGGTTCCGGCGCCGATACCCCTGAGCCCCTGCCGGCCAACGTGCAGGTCCTGCTCGGCGATTCAATGGGCGAACTCGGCGCGTACTACGCGGCCGCGGATGTGGCGTTCATCGGCGGCAGTTTGTTGCCTCTCGGCGGGCAGAATCTGATCGAGGCGTGCGCGGCGGGCGTGCCGGTGCTGATCGGCCCGCACACCTTCAACTTCACGCAGGCCACCCGCGACGCCATTGCCGCCGGTGCGGCGCTGCGCGTCCAGGATCCGCAGGAACTGGGACAAGGCCTGCGCGAGATTCTCCAGGATCGCGCCCGGCGGCTGGCCATGAGCGCGGCGGCCTCGGCCTTCGCGGCGGCGCATCGCGGCGCGACGGCGCGCACGGTGAGCGTGCTGGGCGCGCTGCTGGAGGAAAGCGAGGCGGCGCGCGATGCCGCGTCGCTCGCCGATTAGCGGTCAGTGCGGCTTGCGGGAGAGCAGTTCCGTCACGCAGCGCGCGAAGCGTTCGTTGCTCGCAGCGATTCCATACTCCTCGGCGCGCTCCGACGCACGCTGCTGCATGCTGGCGCGCAGCGCATCGTCGGTCAGCACGCGATGCAGCGCCTGTGCGAGTTCATCGACGGCACCGACCGGAAACAGGATGCCGAAGCGGCCGTCGCCGAGAATCTCGCGCGGACCGGTCGGGCAGTCGCTGGCGATCACCGGCTTGCCGAGCGCGAGCGCTTCGAGCAGCACCATCGGCATGCCTTCATAGCGCGAGCTCAGCACCTGTAGCCGCGCGCCCGCTGCCAGCGCATGCGGATTGTCGAGCTGACCCATGAAATGCACGCGGCCATCGACACCCAGTTCCTTCGACAACGCCTGCAGCTCGCCGCGAAACGCGCCGTCGCCGACGATCACGAGATGCTCTCGAATGGCCGGATCGCGGATCAGTTGCGCATACGCCCGCAGCAGGGTGCGATGGTCCTTCTGGATTTCATCAAGACGCGCGACCGACACGATATACGGCGCATCGCAAGGCGGCGTCTGTGGCGCGGCGCCGTTGCTGCGAATCCGCTCGATGTCGATGGCATTGGGCAGCGTGAACAGCCGTTGCAGCCTGTCGCCGAACATGGCGCGGGCCTCGTCGGCCATGTGCTGGTTGAGCGCGCCAACGCCGTCGTAGCGGGCGAACTGCGTCGCGAGCCGGCGTTGCTTGCGCGGCCGGTTGGCGAGGCGCGCGTCGAAACTGAAATGATTGACGCCCAGCCACGCCACGCCGAACTGCCCGGCGAGACGGCGCAGCGACATGTCGTAGTCGACGATCAGCGCATGGCGGCGCGCAAGCTCGGCCACGCGGCGTTTCACATACGGACGCACGGCGAGCGTGTTGAACACGTCGCGCCCGACGCGCCCGAGCTTGCTCAGGCTCTGCGCATAGCGGCGTTTCTGGAAGTGATTGAGCCAGTCCTGATCGGCGAGGATTTCGATGGCGACATCGGCCGGCACGAGCGGGCGAAAGCGTTCCTCGAAAGCAGGCGACGGGTGCATGACCGACAGCGTGACCGTGAAGCGGTTGCGGTCGAAGACATGCAGCCATTGCATCAGCGACGACTCGATGCCGCCGTTGCCGAAGTCGACAATGTGAAACAGCACCGGAACACGGCCGGCCGGAAAATGCGCGGGCGAACGAGGGGACAGGGCAGCGATGGACACCGTGCAGCGCCCGCCGCACAGCGCGGGCGTGGAATGATTGCGAAGCCGTCATGCTACCGCATGCGCGTGCCGCGCTCATGAAGCGGCGCGCACTGCGACATCAATTCACGAAACCAGCAAGCCCTTCTTCTCGATGAACGCGATCACCTGGGCCAGTCCTTCCTGCGCCTTCAGATTGCACATGACGAAGGGACGTTCGCCGCGCATCTTGCGGGCGTCGCTCGCCATGATGTCGAGGTTCGCGCCGACATGCGGCGCCAGGTCGGTCTTGTTGATCACCAGCAGATCCGACTTCGTGATGCCCGGGCCGCCCTTGCGCGGAATCTTCTCGCCGCCCGCGACGTCGATCACGTAGATCGTGAGATCGGAGAGTTCCGGGCTGAAGGTGGCTGCGAGATTGTCGCCGCCCGATTCGATGAACACGATGTCGGCGTCCGGAAACTTCGACACCATGCGATCCACCGCTTCGAGGTTGATCGACGCGTCCTCGCGAATCGCCGTGTGCGGGCAGCCGCCCGTCTCCACGCCCATGATGCGCTCGGCCGGCAGCGCGCCCGCCACCGTCAGCAGGCGCTGATCTTCCTTGGTGTAGATGTCGTTGGTGATGGCGACGAGGTCGTAGCGTTCGCGCATCGCCTTGCAGAGCATTTCGAGCAGCGTCGTCTTGCCGGAACCGACCGGCCCGCCGACGCCGACCCGCAGGGGCGGCAGTTTCTTGGTTCGACGGGCGGCGGCGGAATAGGCGGGAGCGTTCATGAGTCGGGCTAGGAACGAAAGAGTCGTGAGTATTGGGATTCGTGCCGCGCGGACAGGATGCCCAGTTGCGGCGCGAAGGTGTTGATCCGGTCGGGCGAGGTAGCGAGCGCGCGGCGCACGGCATCGTCGATGGGTCCGCGCAACGCGACGATGATGCGCTGCCCCGCAAGCTGGCCGAGCGGCACGGCCTTGAGCGCGGCGGCCGCCTGGTTCTCGACCCAGCTGAACGCGTAGGCGGCGAGCGCGGCCTCAGGCGCGGCGTCGTGCGCGAAGGCGGCAAAGGCGAAGGCGGTGGGCTGCGCGATCGGCTTGAGCGATGCGAGCGTCTCGCGGCGCGCGGCATCGCCCCATTCGAGCGACGCGCACAACTGGGCCAGCGACCAGCCCATCTGCTCGGTCTCGCGCCGCAACTCGGCCGACTCGCGGCTGGCGAGGTAGGCGTCGTTGGCGGCGCGGAGCGCGGCTGCGTCATGCGTGCGCCAGGAATCGATCTGATGCGCAAGCAAGGGCAGTTCACCGCGCGCCAGCACCGTCGAGAGTCCGCTTTCGATCCACTGGCGCGCGCTGTCGCCGTCGTGGATCAGGCCGTGCTCGATGGCCGCTTCGAGCCCTTGCGAATAGCTGAACGCGCCGATCGGCAGTGCCGGCGACGCGAGATGCAGCAGCGCCGTGAGTTCAGCGATGCGCATGGCCGTGGTGAGCGTGGCCGTGATCGTGATCGTGGTCATGCGAATGATCGTGGCCGCATGACGAATGATCGTGATCATGTGCGTGATCGTGGGCATGCCCGTGATGCTCGTCGAACACCTTCTGCGCAAGTGCATAGTCCTCGCTGAAGGTTTCGTCGTGACCATGCTTGTGGCCGCCGCCATACGCGCCGGTCTCGGGCTGGAACGGCTGGGTTTCGTGCGCCACCAGCACGCCCAGGCGCTTCAGCATGTCTTCGAGCACGGCATCCGCTTCGAGCTTCAGATAGTCCGCGCCGACTTCCACCGGCGTGTGGCGGTTGCCAAGGTGATAGGCGGCACGCGTCAACAGCCGCACGCTCGGCGCGCGCACCACCAGCACGTCTTCGGCAGCCGCGACGACCCGCACGAAGCCGCCGTCCTCCGCGACCAGCATGTCGCCGTCCGCGAGCACGGTGCCGCGCGGCATCACGAGCGCGACTTCCTCGCCGCTGTCGAGCGTCGCGGCGAGGCGGCTCTTGCAGCGCGCGTCGAAGGGCAGCGTCAGGGTGGGCGCGCGCTTCACGAGCACGGGCGCGAGTTTCGCGGTCAGGCGTTTATCGATGGTACGCATGGCATCAGAACAGGAAATAGCGCTGCGCCATCGGCAGGACGGTGGCGGGATCGCAAGTGAGCAATTGTCCGTCGGCGATCACCTGATAGGTCTGCGGATCGACGCTGATGGACGGTTGCCATGCATTGTGAATCATGTCGGCTTTCTTCACATTGCGGCAGTTGCGCACCGCGACCACCTGCTTGGTCAGTCCGTAGCGGTCCGCGATGCGCGCTTCCATCGCCATCTGCGATACGAACGTGAGCGAGGTCTTGCCGAGCGCGCCGCCGCGCGTGGCGAACATCTCGCGGTAATGCACCGGCTGCGGCGTCGGAATGGAAGCGTTCGGGTCGCCCATCTGCGCCAGCGCGATCATGCCGCCCTTGACGATCAGCGACGGCTTCACGCCGAAGAACGCCGGCTCCCAGAACACGAGGTCCGCCCACTTGCCCGGCTCGATGGAGCCCACTTCATGCGCAATGCCGTGCGTGATCGCCGGATTGATCGTGTACTTGGCGACGTAGCGTTTCGCGCGGAAGTTGTCGTTGCGTCCGGTGTCCTCGGGCAGCGCGCCGCGTTGCACCTTCATCTTGTGCGCCGTCTGCCAGGTGCGGATGATGACTTCACCGACGCGGCCCATGGCCTGCGAATCCGACGACAGCATCGACAGCGCGCCCAGATCGTGCAGGATGTCTTCGGCGGCGATGGTCTCGCGGCGGATGCGCGATTCGGCGAACGCGATGTCCTCCGCAATCGACGGATCCAGGTGATGGCACACCATCAGCATGTCGAGGTGTTCGTCGAGCGTGTTGACGGTGTAGGGACGCGTCGGATTGGTGGAGGAGGGCAGCACGTTCGATTCGCCCGCCACCTTGATGATGTCCGGCGCATGGCCGCCGCCCGCGCCTTCGGTGTGATACGTGTGGATCGTGCGGCCCTTGAACGCGGCGATGGTCGTCTCGACGAAGCCTGCCTCGTTGAGCGTGTCCGTGTGAATGGCGACTTGCGTGTCGGTGTCGTCGGCAACAGAGAGGCAGTTGTCGATGGCCGCGGGCGTCGTGCCCCAGTCCTCATGCAGCTTCAGGCCGATCGCGCCGGCCTTTACCTGTTCGATCAGCGGCGCCGGCAGGCTGGCGTTGCCCTTGCCGAGGAAGCCGAGGTTCATCGGCCAGCCGTCGGCGGCCTGGAGCATGCGCTCCATGTGCCACGGTCCGGGCGTGCAAGTGGTTGCGTTGGTGCCGGTCGCGGGGCCGGTGCCGCCGCCGAGCATCGTGGTGACGCCGCTCGCGAGCGCTTCGTCGATCTGCTGCGGGCTGATGAAGTGGATGTGCGTATCCACGCCGCCCGCCGTGACGATCAGCCCTTCGCCCGCGATCACTTCCGTGGCCGCGCCGATGGCGATGTTCACGTTTGGCTGGATATCCGGATTGCCGGCCTTGCCGACGGCGAAAATGCGCCCGCCCTTGATGCCGATGTCGGCTTTCACGACGCCCCAGTGATCGAGGATCAGCGCGTTGGTCACGACGGTATCGACCACGTCCGCGGCGGCGCGTTGCGACTGGCCCATGCCGTCGCGGATCACCTTGCCGCCGCCGAACTTCACTTCTTCGCCGTAGGTGGTGAAGTCGCGTTCGACTTCGATGATGAGGTCGGTGTCGGCGAGGCGCACGCGGTCGCCGGTGGTCGGGCCGAACATTTCCGCATAAGCGCGGCGGCCGATGCGTAGCGTCATATTCTCAGCGTCCTTTGCGGGAATGATTTAGAGCGGACCCATGACGAGGCCGTTGAAGCCGTACACATGGCGGTCGCCCGCGAGCGCCACGAGCTCGACCGTGCGTTCCTGGCCCGGCTCGAAGCGCACGGCGGTGCCCGCCGCGATGTTCAGCCGGAAGCCGCGCGCCCGCTCGCGCTCGAACTTGAGCGCCGCGTTGACTTCGTAGAAGTGGTAATGCGAGCCGACCTGCACCGGCCGGTCGCCATGATTCGCGACGACGACCGTCACGGTCTCGCGGCCCGCGTTGAGTTCGTGCTCGCCGTCGTCGATGAAATATTCGCCGGGGATCATCAGCGTCGCTCTGCTCAGGGAATCGGGTGATGGACGGTCACGAGCTTCGTGCCGTCGGGAAAGGTCGCTTCGATCTGGATGTCCGGAATCATCTCGGGGACGCCTTCCATCACGTCGTCGCGGGTGAGCAGCGTGGTGCCGTAGTGCATGACCTCGGCGACGGTCTGGCCATCGCGCGCCGCTTCCATCAGCGCAGCCGAGATGAACGCCACGGCCTCGGGATAGTTGAGCTTCAGGCCGCGTGCGCGGCGGCGTTCCGCGAGCAGCGCCGCGGTGAAGATCAGCAGCTTGTCCTTTTCTCTGGGTGTCAGTTTCATGAGCTTCTTGGGCAGTAAAGCGTGACGGGCCGCGCCATGCTAGCACCGGAACACCTTGTTTCGTTAGCCTGCTTCCGTTCTTACGGATGGCTTGCGGCTCACTGGATGAAGCGCTGCAACTCCACGGTCGAGGGCCGTTCGAAGATGGCGTCCGGCGCGCCGGATTCCCACACGCGTCCCTGATGCATGAACACCACC
The DNA here is from genome assembly GCF_031451315.1 of Caballeronia sp. LZ032. Lineage (NCBI taxonomy): Bacteria > Pseudomonadati > Pseudomonadota > Betaproteobacteria > Burkholderiales > Burkholderiaceae > Caballeronia > Caballeronia sp. LZ032. The sequence goes on along the minus strand of NZ_JARUXP010000001.1, from coordinate 2,404,477 downwards.
TTGTTGCTCACCTTGCGCGCGAAGCGCATCTCGTGCGTGACCATGATGAGCGTCATGCCGTCGCGGGCGAGGTCTTCCACCACGGCCAGCACTTCGCCGACGAGTTCGGGATCGAGCGCGGAGGTAATCTCGTCGCACAGCAGCACGGTGGGCTTCATCGCGAGCGCGCGGGCGATGGCCACGCGCTGCTGCTGGCCGCCCGACAACTGGTCGGGATAGGCGTCGAACTTGTCGCCGAGGCCCACGCGTTCCAGCACCGAATGCGCGGTGGCGCGGGCCTTGGCCTTGTGGATCTTCTTGACCACCGTTTGCGCGAGCATCACGTTCTGCCCGGCGGTGAGATGCGGGAACAGGTTGTACTGCTGGAACACCATGCCCACCTTGAGGCGCAGCGCGCGCAGGTCGGCGTGGCGCGCGTCCATGTGCTCGCCGTCGATTTCGATCGACCCTTCGTCGATGCTTTCAAGCCCGTTCAGCGTGCGCAGCAGGGTGCTCTTGCCCGAGCCGCTGCGCCCGATGATCGACACCACCTGGCCGCGCTCGACGGAGAAGTCGATGCCCCTCAGCACAAGGTTGGCGCCGAACTGCTTCTGGAGATTGCGGGTTTCAACGAGCGGCATGCCATTTCCTTTGAAGCGTGCGTGCATAGCGCGTGAGCGGATAGCAGAGCACGAAATAGATCACGGCCACGAGTCCATACACGAGGAAGGGCCGGAAAGTTGCATTCGAAATCATCGTGCCGGCCTTGGTCAGCTCGGTGAAGCCGATGATCGAGACCAGCGCCGTGTCCTTGACCGCCTGCACGGCGAAGCCCACCGTGGGACCGACGGCGATGCGCAGCGCCTGCGGCAGGATCACGTGGCGCAACTGCTCGAAGTAGCTCATCGCGAGCGATGACGACGCTTCCCACTGGCCCGTCGGCACGGCTTCCACGGCGCCGCGCCAGATCTCCGCGAGATAGGCGCTGGTGAAGAGCGTGAGACCGACGGTCGCGGCGAGCCACGGCGCGACGTCGATGCCGAGCAGCGGCAGGCCGAAGAACACGAGGAACAGCTGCATCAGCAGCGGCGTGCCCTGGAATACCTGGATGTAGCCCTTGACGAGCATGCGCAGGATTTGCGACTTCGACACGCGCATGACGAGCAGCGCGAAGCCGACGATGCCGCCCAGCACGAACGACACGACGGACAGCACGATGGTCCAGCGCGCCGCGAGCAGCAGGTTCTCGACGATCTGCGCGAGAGTGAATTCGATCATCGCGCGTGGCTCCGGCTGGCGGTGAGAAAGCGCTTGCCGGCCGCGTTGAGGACGGTGCGCAACACGAGGGCCATCACGAGATACGCGCCCGTGATGAAGAAGCAGGTCTCGAACGCGCGGAAATTGCGCGACTGGATATAGCTGGCCGCATAGGTGAGATCGGGCACGGAGATCTGCGAGACGACGGCTGAGCCGAGCATGGTGATGACGATCTGGCTCGTCAGCGCGGGAAACACCTTGGCGAGCGCCTGCGGCAGCACGACATGGCGGAAGGTCTCGCCGCGCGACAGCGCCAGCGATGCCGCCGCTTCGTGATGCCCCTTCGGCACGGCGCCGATGCCCGCGCGGATGATCTCGGTGGAATAGGCGCCGAGGTTGAGGGTCATCGCGAGAATGGCGGCGACGTACTCGCTCAGGTGGATGCCGAGCGCCGGCAAGCCGAAGAACACGAAGAACAGCTGCACGATGAACGGCGTGTTGCGGATTGCCTCGACATACGCGCCGACGAGCGTATTCAGCCATTGACGCGGGCTGTCGCGCCCGGCCGCGCCGAGCACGCCGAGCGAGACGCCCAGCGCGGTCGAGACGGCGGTGAGCGCGAGCGTCGTCGCCGCGCCGCTCGCGAACATGCCCGCGTATTGCGCGAGATCGGCGAACTCAAGTTCATAGGCCATACGATGCCGCGCTCCTGGTCACAGGCTGGCGGGCAGCGGCTGCCTGAACCACTTCTTCGACATGCCGTCGAGCGTGCCGTCCTTCTTCGCCTGCGCGATGGCGCCGTCCACCTTGGCGAGCAGACGCGGCTCGTTCTTGTTCATGCCAACGAAGCACGGCGAATCCTTGATGACGAATTTCGCTTCGGGCCGGCGCGGCGGATTCTTGGCGAGGATCGCGGCCGCGACGATGTTGCCCGCCGCGATCAGCTGCACTTGTCCGGAGAGGAAGGCGGAGATGGTGGCGTTGTTGTCCTCGAAGCGCTTGATGGTGGCGTTCGGGGCCATCTGCGAGAGCGCGATCTCCTCGAGCGCGCCGCGCGTGGCGCCGACGGTCTTGCCGGTGAGATCGGCGGGGCCGGCAACCTTGATGTCGGCGGGGCCGAACACGCCCTGGAAGTAGGGTGCGTAGGCGGTCGAGAAGTCCAGCACCTTCTCGCGCTCGGGCGTCTTGCCGAGCGACGAGATCACGAGGTCCACCTTGTTGGTCGTCAGATAGGGGATGCGGTTGGCGCTGTTGACGGGCACGAGTTCGAGCTTCACGTTCAGCGACTTCGCGAGCAACGCGGCCATGTCGACGTCATAGCCTTGCGGCTTCATGTCCGCGCCGACCGAGCCGAATGGCGGATAGTCCTCGGGCACGGCCACGCGCAGCGTGCCGTTCCTGGCTATCGTGTCGAGCGCATCCGCGTGGGCGGCGAGGGGCGTGAAGGCGGCGAGGGAGAGGGCGAGGACGGCGAGCGCCGTGCGGCGGGCGCGGGAGAACGGGGTGTGCATCGATGATCCTTCGGTCTTGGTTCGATCCTGGCGGCCGCGTGGGAAGTGCGGCTCTTGAGCGAAGGCTTAAAGCGAGAGTCGTGCCATCGGGGCGATGGTCTTGTCCTGTCGAGCTTCCCGGTTCACGGGCGCCGTGGCGCGCCCCCTTGCGGGGCAGCGTGATGCGCCATCGTGGTGCGTACTAGGTAGTCCACAGGCGCAGCGGGCGCGCCTCGACGCCGTGCACGACGGGACGCAGTTGTGTCCAGCAGGCGGCGAGTGCGTTCTGCAGCGGTTCCATCGAGCGGCCGATGGCGCGCACGATCAGCACGCCCGGCGCGACGCAGGAAGCGGCGGCGCGCAGTTCGGCGTCGAAGGGCAGGGCGGCGGTGAGGGTTTCGGCGAGCGCATCGTCGCAGGCGGGGCCGACGGCCCATAGCGTGCCGTAGGCCGGAAAGCCGGCGAGGCCTTGGGGTGAGTCGCGCAGCGGGTCGTCGGCGGCGAGCAGCGTGCGTTCGAGCCAGCGCGTGGCGCCGCTGCGATGCCCGATGCGCGAGATCGCCCGGATGTGGCCTTGCGTCCATTTCTCGCCGGCGGCGGCGCGGCCGAGCAGCATGGCGTCCCAGCCGATGGCGGTGGCGTCGTCGTCGAGTGTCAGGTTGAAGTCGAGCTCGATGTTGGATGATTCGAACACGATGTTGTTTTGCGGAAGCCAGTCGAGTCTGGCGCCGGCGGCGAGCGTGATGTCGATGCGTTGCGTGGCGAGCCGGCCGTTGGCCTTGTACCACTTGGTGGCGCCGGGCGTCGTGATGACGGCGTGGGTGTGTTCGTGGAGGTGGATGTCGATGGAGAGCCGGTCGCCGCCCGCGACGCCGCCGGGCGGATGCACGATCACGGCGTGGCAGATGTCGGCTTCGGGGTAGAGCGGACGTTGCAGCCGCAGCGGTCCTTCGTGCCTGCGATGCGAGCAGACGGTGCGGCCGTGCTGATGCGTGAAGCCGAGTTCGAGGCGGCCGCGCCACACGTGGGGATCGGCGAGGGCGGCGTGCGATTCGTGGTGCATGGGCGATGCGGGTCAGGGGTGAGTCGAGATCATACGGCGATCAGCTCGCGCACTCCATGCTGGTCCATTTCATTGCCGGCGCCGCCCGCGATGATTTCGCCGCGGCTCATGACCCAGTAGCGGTCGGCGAGTTCGCGGGCGAAGTCGTAGTACTGTTCGACGAGCAGGACGGTCATGCCCATTTCATCGACGAGCTGGCGCAGCGTGCGGCCGATATCGCGGATGATCGAAGGCTGGATGCCTTCGGTGGGTTCGTCGAGGATCAGGAGTTGGGGTTCGCTCATGAGGGCGCGGCCGATGGCGAGTTGTTGCTGCTGCCCGCCGGAGAGGTCGCCGCCGCGGCGGTGTTTCATGTCCCGTAGCACGGGGAAGAGCTCGTAGATGCGGTCGGGGATTTTTGAGGGGGCCTTGCGGCTGGCGGCGCCGACGAGCAGGTTTTCTTCTACGGTCAGGCGGCCGAAGATGTCCCGGCCTTGCGGGACGTAGGCGAGGCCGCTCGCCACGCGGGAGTGGGTGGGCATTGTGGAGATTGTTGTGTTTCGCCAGGTTATGGTGCCGGTTTTGGTTGGGACTACGCCCATCAGGCAGCGCAGGAGCGTCGTTTTGCCTACGCCGTTGCGGCCTAGCAGGACGGTCAGCTTGCCTTCCGGGACGGTCATCCGCACATCGCGGAGGATATGGCTACCGCCGTAGTATTGGTTCAGGTTTTCTATTTCCAACATGGGTTTGGCTCTTGCGGTTGGGTTTTGTTTTGCTTTGCTTTGCTTGCGCTTGTTGTCGTTTGTTGTTCGCTTGCGCTTCGATGGACTTCCTGTATTCGCGTCGGTCTGTTAGCACTGCCCCTCCCCGGGGCCGGGGTCTTCGTTCTGGTCCTTCGCGTGGGTTGCTTGTGTTTGCCAGCGCTTCTATGGACTTCCTGTGTTCGCGTAGGTTTATTAGCACTGCCCCTCCCCGGGGCGGGGGTAACTTTCTTTGCTGCTGCAAAGAAAGTCACCAAAGAAAGCAGCTTTTTTTCTCGCCCAGCGTCATTTAGCGGCACGACACAGAACCACGTTTCTGGCCCGGCAGTAGAGAGTGCCCTCATAGGCCACACCGGGCGTGGATCGCGGACCCACTGTGACATCGCACCACAGAACAGACTGGTGCAGCCCTTGCATGCTCCGGCGCTGCGCTACGCGCCGCCGACCGGTCAATCGGGGATGCCAGTGCACTCTTGCTTACGCGTCCATCTCATTGCTCTTGCCTCCCACTGGTTTCCCTTGCATACCCTCCGGCAGCGCGTAGCGCTGGGCCGGAACCCTCAGGTGCTGCACCAGTTCGCTGAACGGCAGTTTGTCCCAGTGGGTCCGCGATCCACGCCCGGTTAGGTCTACAAGGGCACTCGATAGTGCCGGGCCAGAAACATGATTCTGTGCTGCGCCCATAGGATGACGCTGGGCGGAAAAAAAGCTGCTTTCTTTGGTGACTTTCTTTGCAGCGGCAAAGAAAGTTACCCCCGCCCCGGGGAGGGGCAGTGCTAGCAGACCGACGCGAACACAGGAAGTCCATGGAAGCGCTGGCAAACACAAGCAACCCACGCGAAGGACGAGAGCGAAGACCCCCGCCCCGGGGAGGGGCAGTGCTAGCAGACCGACGCGAACACAGGAAGTCCATGGAAGCGCTGGCAAACACAAGCAACCCACGCGAAGGACGAGA